>NZ_VZII01000072.1 GCF_009391885.1 Pseudomonas sp. MN1F
TCCTTGATCAGCCTGCCGGTGCCGTCGTCAGTGGAGCCATCGACCCGGAAGCTTTCGCCAGTGTGCAGATGCAGCATGTTGTCGGCGGGGGTGTACTGGCTAAGGTTGAGCGTCCAGCCACTGCCGAACCCCGAGTCCTCGATGTTCATCGGGTTGAAGCCGATACGCAGGGGCAGCGAGGGCCCGGCGAGGTTGTTGGCGACCAGCTCCGGCAGCTCGATAGCGAGGGTGTACTGGCCGGTGCGGGGGTCGACGCTGTTGACGATGAAACTCAGAAAATTGAATGCATTGGAATGCAGCAATGATTTGGTGGTCATTGTGAGGCCCTGAAGTAGAAGGCCCCGCCCCGCTCGACGAGGCGGGAGCGGGGTTATTGCACAGACAGGATCAGCTGGTTTCGGCTGTCTTCGACGGTGCGTTCCGGGAAGCCGATGCGCAACCGATGCCGCGTTCCACGCATGTCGTAAAGCACGAGCATCATGGGCTGGTCCAACGTGATCCTGTGCATTCTGGTTTCATCGCCGTTTGCCCTGCCGTCATACCAGTAAGGCATGTCGGCTAAGCGGTGCAGCATGATGATCAACTCGCCCGGCCCTGGCTCCTTGCCCTCGATCACCTCCTGTTTGATGCCGTTGTAGTTAACTGCCGCGGCCAAGTCTGTCAGCATTTGTTCCTTGTAGAACTTGTGCGGCTTTTCCGGCTTGTTCGGTACTGGCAATTCCTTGAAAATGCAGCCCAGGTAGCTGAAACGCTTCTCCTTTACCTGGTCGCTTTCCCAGCGAATCGATGTTGCGGCCCCCTCCGGCTCGCATGTTGCGAACTTGATGGTTTCCAGTTTTTCCTCATAGCTGAGCGTCCAGTAATCGATCGAATCCCGCATATAAGTGAATTCATCTTTCGGTGCACCCGTGCCAGGATCGAAAATATAGCCCTTGCCGTTGAACACTCGCTCACGGGTAAGCTTGTAATCGCCTGACCCCGGCCTCACCGGCTGCACGGCTGTGGTTTCGAGGAAGGCGGCTTTATCCTTCGACTTCCAGGGCGTGCCATCCTCTGCCGTGAACATGGCATAGAACTCTTCTACTCCAGCTATGCCGCTCTGGAGATAGAAGCGCACCGAATTGCGTGTTTCCTCAGAGCGCACTGCGGGTGGATCGTCACTCGCCTTGGCACCGTCGTAGCGGTCAAAACGGTTTATCACGGCGTTGGTCGCCCACATGTTCACACCAGACGGCAGGCCCTCCTCACCCTTGCCGACATCCTGGACCTCTGCATTGGTGGCACGGTATACCAACTTCATGGTGCTCATTTCGTCGTCCGACACGGGTATCTTGTATTTGATACCACCAAAATCGAACTCGTCGGTTTCGACTGCCACTTCCACCAGTATCTGCTGCATGCCATTGGCCAGGCAGACTGGGGCACCTAATACCTTGATTTCCCATTTTTTGATCTCTCGCCAAGTGATTGGCGGGTTTTGGTAGGCATGCTCGACGATCGCATAGCCGGTGTACCGATCGTCGATATCCGCCATGATGACGCTGACGGGGGCCGTGGGATGACTCGGCGGGGTGTAGTGACCATCGTCGTCGACGTCTCCCTCACCAAAGACCTTCCAGGTCGCCTCCTCGTGGTCATCGGGGCGCAGCCTGAAGGCAATCGGTTCGGCCCCGTTGAACACCGGCACATGAAAAGGCATCACGTTCAGGACTTGCCTGTAGGCAAAAATGACCACCGTGGCGATATCGGTGCTCCCTGTTGACGGGTCCGTCACGCGGATATGCTGCAGGCGAACTTCAGGCAGGTACTCCTCCCCCGGCTCGTACGGTTTGAACAGCCGCCCGCCGGGTTGCTTAGGGTCAGGCAGCAATTCACCGTAGACGCTACCTTCTTCGTCGATCGGAGTGAGCTCCCAGATCAGCTCGGCGCCGGAGAGCGAGCTGGCTTGCAGCTCGACGGGCCCAATTAGCGTGCCCCAGGTAGCTACACGCGGCAAAATGTTGACTGCCCGGCGCGACTCGACCAGCAGTCCGGTGCGTGTCTGCGGCCCTTCGGCCGAGTCGAAGCTCGCCGATACCCGTACCAGTTGCTGATCGCGCCGGAACGTTTCGGCGAGCGGTGCCTGATAGGTTGCACCTACCATCGCCCCGGTGTGCGCCTCGCTGTTCATGTTGATCGCAGTCCACTTCACATCAACCGTCTGCCCCTCGTTGTCGAGTACGTACGGCTGACGCTCACCGGCCAGCACTGCGCCTTGCATGGGCTCAACGAAATAGGACTGCGCCGAGGGCTCGACGCTACCGAATATCACATGATCCAGTGGATCTTCACGCTCGGCCATGTCGACCTGGTAAGCGTTGGGCAACCTGAGTTGGCGCAACACGTCTGGCGTTTCATCCCGGCTGACGAAACGACGCAGGTTTTCCGCGATCAGCGTCGTTGTGTTATAGGCAGCAGTCCCTTGCGCAGTCAGGTCGTCCGGTATCAGGTAAGGGTACTGGTCGGGATTACCCGGCAAGCGACCGGGCCGCATATTGATACGTAGCTGGCAGAACAGCACGAGCGCGCCATCTCCGTATTTCGTCGAGCGTGGATTGCGCCCCTCAGGCGCCGGCTGGGTGAGCAAACTGAAATTGCGCGGGGTCAGGACCCCGTAGTCGTTGAAACCCAGCGTCGCGCAGGTGTAGAGCTGGCGGTAGGTCGGGTGCGCCTTGATACGCTTGCCCAGTGCCTCGCCGATTGCCACGCGGGCATCACCGCTCGCCCCCCCGAGGTTACAGCTGAATCGAGTACCCGACGAAAGGTCCAGCGTCACCATGCTGCGGTCGCCGCGATTGCCTGCCCGTACCTCAAGATCAGCGGTCATTTCCAGCGCCATGCCCAAGTCTTCGCGCAGGGGCACACTCTGCCGCAGAAACGGTGGGCTACCGGGTACATGAATGGTCGAGGCGTAGGTACCTGCCAGGATATTGAGCCTGACCGTGACACTGCGGTTGGTGAAGGTAGCGTTCTCGAACGACACCTGTGGCGCACCCAGCACGATATTGCTCAGGGTTGCACGCTCATCGTCGCCAATGTCGACCTCTATGCTGAACGGTGCCAGATAACTGTGGTTGCTGAACGCGGACAAATACTCTTCCCGCAGCATGCGGTTGATCTGGCCACGGTCGAATGCCACGATGGCGCCCCAGTCGAACATCACGTTGCCTTCAGCCAGACGCTTGAGCAACTCGGATTTGGAATGGGTCTTCATTGCGCAGCCTCCTTGCCGTTTTCCTCGTCGTCCGGACCGTACAGCGTGTCAACCAGAACCTGCGGCTTGATCAACGGGACAGGCAGGATGGCGTAAGTCCATAGCCAGCTCCTGCGGTCATATTCGATGGCGGCAATGACGGTATAGGGTGTCAACGGTTTACCGTCGATGGAGACGGGTGTCAGTACACCGTCCTCGAACTTGGCGTTGCCATAGACTCTGTACCAGGTGGTGTCTTCGGCAGGGACATCATATTCACCTTCCTTGTCGCTGCTCTGGAATGTCAATCGCAGGCCATCTTCACCCCCAGCCACACCCGGTTCGACATCGTGCTTGAACCAGTGGGTTTGATTTTCAATGGGTATCAAGACCGGCGTTTCTACTGTTTCGCCCAACGATGATGAGGTAACGCGGATGGTTTCGACGCGCAGGACCTCGCTGATGTCATCTTCCCAGGGCCAGTCGGTCTGGGTACCGCTATCGAGCCATTGTTGATGACGCTGCAGCCATTGCTGACTCTTGCGCGGCAGGTCGGAAACGCGCTCCAACTCGAAACCGGGTAACGGCTTGACCTCACACTGGCAATTGTCGTCATTGTCTCCTTCGACCTTGCATACCCATTTGTCTTTCCCCCCCTCGTCTTTCACCAACTTGCCCGCAAAGACATGTTGCTTTCCGTTAGGGCAGCTGCAGGTACATTTACATTTGGGCAGGTGATAGTATTTGCTCTGTTGTTGGCCCGAGGGATCCGCTTCGGGATCATCCGAGAAGTAACCATATGAATCGGCCGGCAGGGAAAATTCCACAGGGGAGCGGTCAATCGTCGCGGCAGTCAACAAGTACTTGCCATCGGCGGCAGCCTGCATGACCATCGGCGATACCCCTAGGCTACGTCGGGTGATGCTCACCAGGGCCTTGGTGAAACTCTTGCCGCTGGTGGCAGTGACGATGACCCGCTTGTCGCCGCGTACCAGGCTGCCAAGTGCTGGCGCGGTGTATTCGCCCGTTTGGGGGTTGATCGAGCCATAATCCTCAGTTTCCTCCCCTGGCAAGTTCGCCGCCGTCCAGGTCACCGCCCCGACCGGGGCAGGCGTAATCCTGAACTGATGTTTTAGGCCCGCCAACACCAGCGGTTCAGGCGTCTCGAACTCGAACTCGGTGCGCGCCGGCGACAGGTACCCAGGCAGCGTCAGGTCGCCCGGGAAGCGCACAGCCGATGGCTGCGCGGATTCCTTGCCACTGCGAAACAGCAGGCCGTTGAGGCGAAATGCATCGATGTCCTCTGCCACGCTGACGATGGTATCGATCGTACTGCGGATATTCTCAAGTATCTTCAACTCGCCAAAGTCGATGAACTGTGAAAGAAAACCAGGCCCGTCGCCGACCATTCTCAATTTTTCATCGGGTACCATCTTGTGTCGCATTGTGGGAGTGGCCGCTAGTTTGAGGGTCAATTGACCAATATCATTGCCAGCCGTTTCGACATGAAACTGATAGCTGGCCTTGTATTCCCAGATATAGTTCACTTCCCCCTTCTTCCAGGTGCCATTCATTCGCTCCAGCGAAACCGGGCACGTGCCTTGGCCAAACCATTCGAAATTGAGGCTGTCGTCACCGGCCTTGACCTCGAACCGGGTGAACTTATCGTCGCCAGTCGCGACAAAGCCCAGCGCCAACCCGTTGGTAAAATCGATTGTCTTGACGTTCTCCGTAGCGCCCTTGAGGGGAATAATCAACTTCCCCTTGGTCGCCTGGATGCCGGTCACAAACGTGTTGTCTTCGCCTCCAATATATTTCGCCTCAAACGCATCGCTCTGGTTCTCGACCTTTTCAAGTCCCCTCGTGACCAATCGCTTGATGAGGAACTTGTTACCGAGTAACAAGTTCATCGTGTAAGGATTGGAAGCATTTTCATCGGGAGAGGGCAACAGGTAATGCATGTTCTCGTCGTTGTCGGGAAGGCCCGCCTCCGAGTTATCGCTGTCTCTCATGGTGACAGGGATAATGACCGCCCCCCCGCCATTCTTTGTGGAGTTTCGTACGCGGCTATCGGGTGATGCATGGGTGCGAACGATGAATTTCTCCGGCTGCAGGAAATCCTCCTTGGTGATCTTCATTTCATTGAGCACCAGGATTTTCTGGGCATCGTCCCAGCCATCGAAAATTTTCTTGTAGCGATCACCGCCGGCCCGGTTCTCTTCGCCTGTATCGGCAAAGCGCAGGTAGAAATCCTGAGCCTTCTTCAAGTCGATGAACACCTTACCGGCTTCGGAAACCGTGCCGGGACTGCTATCGAGTTCGATCCGCACATGCAAGTCGGGGCCATCGAGCCCATCGGCTTCCCTGACGCGGGTAATTTGCTTGTATTTAGATCCCGCAGGCCTGCTCAGGGTCAGCTGTTTGCCACCACTGATTCGCATCTTCAGGTCTGCACGTGAGTGCGTAATGCTGGCCCTCTCGAACGAGAGCCTAGGCTTATCCAGCACATGATCAACGAGCCGCTCCCACGTGGTGGCGGGGGTGATCACCGTCGTGAATGTCAACGGCGCGAAATATTGACCACTGTCGAAGCGGTCGATGTACTCCTGTAGCAGCAACCGGTTGGCGCGCAGGCGATCATAGGCAAGTATGGCGTCGTAACCGTGGGTTGACGGCCCCTTCCTCAGGTACGCGACAAACTCTTCCAGCGATTCTTTTACGATCGTTTCCAGCCGTTCTTGGATTATCATGATTCCACCTTCGATATACGTTTAGGCATGCCAATGCCATTACTTGCGCAACGTCAACCAACTCGACTCAAACACGGTCCAGTTGTCATGTTCCACATCGCCCTCGAAGTTGACGCTCGCATGGAACGTGACCTTGGAACCATCATCGAACTCGTCGAGTGATGTTTTCTGTAACTTTTCCGTGACCATGCGGTTGCTGACTTCCGCCTCGCGAACCAATTCATTGCGGATAGCGAACACTTTTAGCTTGCCGCCTTTAAAACCACTCACGGTGATGACCAACATTTGCCCGACACTCATGAACGGCCAGTGAGGCAATGTCAATGTGGCCTGATCGTCGCCGATATCGCTCATGTGCAACTCGGTACCGCGCCGCGGCGTGCACTGCAGCGTCGGGTAGTTGCTTTGACCCAACGGAACAATGCGCAAGTTCAAGTTTTTTGACTTATGTTGCTCGGGCATTATTTTGTAATACACCGGAAAGCGTTCGGCCTCGGTATTACCTGGGCGCATGTTGGCTGCAACCGCTGCCGGGGGAATGTGCAGGAGTTCTTCGGGTTCCTTGTCGAAGGTAAACTTCAGGTTGCCCAAGGCAGAGCGGCCTTCCCAGTAAACTTCAAGGGTTTCCCCATCCAGCAACTCGATAGCCGAAAGATCGATATAGGCCCCCTCCTTTGCAAGGAGGGCCGGCAAATAGGCATTGAACTCCCCCCCGGCCCCTTCTGCCTCCGCAAAAAACACGTTCAATGGCGATTCATCGCGCCGAACGACCAGTTCGACATCGCGGACTGCCCCGCTGTACGCTACCCCTTCGCGGGCGACCTGGTAACCCAGCCTGATGCGGTCCAACCCATCAAACTTTTCAAAGGGCAGGGTGAACTGGACCACGCCACTTTCCAGGCCGCTCAAGTCGATGCGAAGTTGCTGTACGCCCCAATTATCATTGAAATGCAGCAGCAACCTGTCACTGACCATCAGTTGCTCGGTGCCCGTGATACGCAAAACCAGCCCATCGAGAAACTGCAGGGGGTCGAGCTTCCCGCTGGTATAGCCTTCTATCTCGAGCGGTGCGAGCAGTGGCGGCGCGTCAGGGACTTTGTCAATTCGGAAAGTTTGAGTGGGCGACCGCAATTTTGAGGTCAGATCGGCAAACTCGATCTCATAGTAAACATCGGCGTGCCCCTTGCTTATGAAGTCGAACTGCTCGAGCGGCACTTGCCAGCGCAGTACCTGGCCAACGTCTTGCGCCGTGACCTGGATTGTCTTTTTCCACGTTTCGTCCTTGTCACCGTTACTCTCATAACCCACGAAGTAGAGCGTCACCCCGTCCTTTGCGCGCATGGCCTGATAGGGCGGCACCAGAAAGGTGGCCCCGGCGGCGCCCAGCGTGGATGGGTCGATGTACAAATTGTGTGACTGTGGCGCTTGTGCCACTGGCATATGCTCCAGGCGATGAGGGCGCACCCCCACGAAGCAAAAGGCGCGCATTGATTGTTCAAGTACTGGATTAATAGGCTTGAAAGAAAAGAATGCGTAGCCGCCTTCAGCGGCAGTCACGTATTCATTCGGCACTGGAAAGACTGTTTCTTTATCAACGGGATCGAAGTTTCTCTCGTCAACGTCGTGAAACAGGCCAGATTCGACCGGGTTACCTTGTTGGTCCGCGCCGATCCAGAGCACGTCGACAGTCTGGCCTACATCGATACCGTCGTAGGTAAAATAAATAGCTAAGTCATCACTTCCCAATTTGGCGAGATCCACTTCGTCATAGGGTGTGAGGTCTTTGATTCTCGGCCGCGGCGGGCGCTCGACAACGGCGGGTGGAGGCATATTTGTATTCCCATGAACGAATGAAAAGTATGCTCACGCTATCCCACCACCGGCGGCCTGCCTACTGACAAAAATAACAGGTAGGCATCAATGAAGCGGCTGTGATACTTCGCGCCACTGCCATTCGCAACACCCTGTACCTAGCATTTTTGCTAGCTGTTCCGGCCTCGGCATCTCGCTAGACTCGCCGGGTGAACTTCTCACTCAACCTTGAGGATTCGTGATGAACAACCCATGGCGAATAACTGGCACCGTAGCGCTACTGATTCTGCTTTCCGCACCGGCCTATGCCGAGCTTGCAACCATAAAACATGGCGACAAGTGGTCTTCAGACCAGAAGGAATCGGACCATGATTTCAGATGCCCTTCCAACCAAGTCCTGGTAGGGCGCAAGCACAGTGGTGACGAGAACGCCGACACCAATTTCCTGTGTGCAACTGTCTTTCAGAAGGAAACACTCAAGACATTTAACGAGACCAAGCAGAATGTCGGAACTTGGACTTACGCATCCTGCCCAGAACCTAAAATCATGACAGGCCGAGGTAGGTCAGGCGATGAAGAAGAACCCTACTGGATATATTGCTCTGAAGTTCGCGACGTATGGGGCCACGCCTTAGTTCCAACATGGACAAGCGATAAAGAAGGAAAAGAGTCCGATCACGAAGCCGTTTGCGAAAAAAATCAGGTACTTGCGGGTATGAGACTCAGCGGCGATGAAAACGGACAAACCTTCTACTATTGCGCCGAACTGTACTGACCTATATTACGAGGCATCATCATGTTAACTTTCATGAAGCTAGGCATCATCGGACTACCGCTTCTCCTGACCAGCCTCGCACCGCTCGCACAAGCCGGCGCTCAAACGCCTGCGCAGGCCGAGTCAAAAACAGAGGGCACCATCCTCATAATCGACAAAGATAACGCGCAGTGTTCCCTGAGTGTACCCGGCGAAGGCAGCGGCGAGCTCATACAATATGAATTCACGCTGCGGGATAGCGCCTGCAAAGATGTGAAACCGCGCAAGATAAAATTCGACAAGCTTCCCTCGGCAACGGAAATCCTGATTACCGATGGGCTCGGTTGTAGCACCAAAGAAGGTAAAAGTAACTTCTGGATCAAACTGTTGACCATCAGCCGAACTGATACCGACTGGTTCGAATTCGAAGACCTGGTCAGCTACCCTAAAGAAGAAATCATTTCCAAAGGCCTGGAAATGGTTGACAGCAAATATAAAGACCCCAGTGAAGTCAGGGACAAAGCCCAGTGCGTGCGGGTGATAACTTCTGCACGCGTTGATCCTCCTACGCCGGTTCCCGTCGAACAAAACAAGCCTACTCCTTACGAGGGACTTAAACCCCATGATCCCTTTACTTGTGGTCTTCACCAAGTGATGGTATCGCGCAAAAACCGCGGCGACGCGGAAAATGGTAGAGTTTTCTATATATGCTCAACCTTCAAGCAGGCCTCAACCGACCTGACTGTCGCTGCAAACGAATGGAGCGACAGCTTCAAGGAAAGTGATGGCGTCTATTTCATGTGCCCGCCTGGCAAAGTCATGACTGGAATGGACCACTCGGACGACGAGAACGGACCAACCAAGTACCGCTGCAGCAGTCTATATAACGGCGATAAAAAACTGTCGGTCATCTGGTCCGATGAATGGTCTGATGCACAACAAGAGAACGATAGCGCATTCCTCTGCCCCGAACACTCATTTCTAGTCGGCCGTCGTCACATAGGTGACGAGAACGGCAGAACGTTTTATCGCTGCGCAACTGCGCAATAAGAGGGAGGACCGATCATGACTATCTCCTCAAAAACAGCCTCCAATGCGTTCAACTTCCTGAGCTTCGTCAATAACAGCGTTGATCCGCGCACCGGCCTATACACCCTCGCTATCGAACTGCCAGAGCTGGTCGCCAACAACCTCGCCGGGCCTTCGCTACCCCTGCACATCGGCTTCAACCCGATGAATATCGAGGACTCGGGCTTCGGCCGTGGCTGGACGCTCAACCTTAGCCAGTACACCCCCGACAACAACATGCTGCATCTGCACACTGGCGAAAGCTTCCGGGTCGATGGCTCCACTGACGACGGCACCGGCAGGCTGATCAAGGA
>NZ_VZII01000073.1 GCF_009391885.1 Pseudomonas sp. MN1F
TCTCGCGTGCTGATTCCACAGGCAGTCAGCTCGACTCTGAATTTTCGATGTATTTACTGCGTTTTCACACAGCCTGGACCCAAAGCAGACGTCAAGGACTGAAACAACCGTTCCAGGAGTTCCGAAACTTGAGCCTTTCGGTGGCCATCCGGGCTCGTCGCAAGCCCGGCGCCACGTGACATTACTGGGGAACGGCAGCGGTAATGATCACTTCCACCAGCAGCTGTGGATCTGCCAGCTTCGCCTCGCCGCAGGCTCGCGCCGGTGCATGGCCGCTGGGTACCCAGGCATCCCATACGGTATTCATCTCGTCAAAGTCCGCCATGTCGGCCAACCAGATAATGGCCTGAAGCAGGTGCTGGCGAGTGGTGCCGGCCTCATCGAGCAGTGCATCCACCCGCGCCAGGGCTTCTCGGGTCTGTTCCGCCACCGTCTGGCCGGTCTCGCCGACCTGGCCGGCAAGATAGACGGTGTCGCGGTGGATCACGATCTGGCTCATGCGCGGGTTGATCTGTTTGCGCTGAATGGTCATGGGTCAATCTCCTTGGGTCAGAAACGGCGTGAGGAAAACGCGTCGAGCCATGCAGGCGCTGTTCCTTCGATGAGTTGGCTTACCAGTTGCCCTGTTACCCCCGCCAGTGTCAAGCCAAGGTGCTGATGACCAAAGGCGTGAATCAGGCGCGGTTCGTTCGGCGAGACGCCAATGACCGGTAGCGAGTCCGGCAGCGACGGGCGAAAGCCCAGCCAGCGCCTCGCCACTGGCTGGCGAAGGCCAAGCACGCAGCGTACCCGTTGCTCCAGGTACTCGTAGCGCCGGGGGTTGGCTGGGTCATTGATTGAACCCAGCTCCACGGTGCCGGCCACGCGCAGGCGACCCGCCATGGGAGTCATGTAGAAGGCGCTTTCGACCGGGCAGCAGGGGCGTTCGAGCAAGGTATCTTCCAGGTCGAACTCGATATGGTAGCCACGCTCGGTATCCAGCGGGATGCGATCGCCCAGTTGCTGCGCGAGGGAGGCAGACCAGGCTCCGCCGCAGAGCACCACGCGTTCGGCGAGCAGGCTGTGGCCATCGGTGCAGTCCAGTTGCAGTGCGTTGCTGCGCCGAACAAGGCGCTGCACGGTACTGAAACACAGGGTACCGTCGTGCAGCAGTGGCGCAGCCAAGTCTTCGAAGAACCGCTGTGGATCATCCAGATGGGAGGATTTGGGGAAGAGGATACCGCCGACCGTCTTGCCGGCGAGCGCGGGCTCAAGTGCTTCGAGTTCGTCGCGGCTCAAGCGCTGTTGAGGGATGCCGAAGCTGTCACGCAGCGCATAACCGCCGTCGGCGCCGCGCAGGCTTTCCAGGCTGGAGTAGGCATAGATGCAGCCTTTATGGCGCAGGTGCTTTTCGGCCACAGGCGCCTCATCCAGCAGTGGTGCACACCCTTCGTAGGTGTGTTGCAGCAATTGTGCAAGGGCCGTCGCGTTGCGCTGGAAATGATGAGGCCGGCACTGATTCAGGAAGCGGACAAGCCAGGGCAGCAAACGCGGCAGGCGAGACCACCGAACCACAAAGGGCGAGTCCGCCGAGAAGAGCAGGCGTGGTATGTCGCGCAGTAGGCCAGGTTGTGCGATAGGCATGCAGCCGTAGGGTGCGAATGTGCCCGCATTGCCATAGGAGGCACCTGCAGCGACCGCATCGCGTTCCAGCAACACCACCTGATAACCCCGGCGGCGGAGCCACAAGGCAGTGGCAACGCCAACCGCACCGGCACCGATTACAGCGACTTCACAACGCTCTGGCATCTTCATCTAGGCTTCAGACCCTGTCGAACATATGCAAATGACCTTGCTGCGCGAAACGGGCAATGACGTCCAGGGCCTGGACGAGCTGCTCGCGCGACTTGGCCGCGGAAAGGTTGATGCGCACCGCATTGGGCGACTGGTCATGGCGCAGGCTGAACGCCCCGCCGGGCAGTAGCCCGACGCCATGCTCCCGGCAAAGGCGGGCGAAACGTGACGCGCTCCAAGGTTCAGGCAGCTGCAGCCAGGCATGTGTGCCAACATCGCTGGCCTGGAAATGCAGGCCCTTGAGGTGCTCTGCGAGCAAGGCCTGGCGTTCGCGCAACTCCTCGCGCTGATGGGCAATCAGTGCCTCGCTGACGCGATCCTCGATCAAGCGTGTCGCGATCAGCGCGTTAAGCGGCGAAATGCTCCAGCAGTCGATGCGCAAGGTAGTGGCGATGTTCTGCACCTGTTCGGGCGGCGCGACGACGAAGCCGATGCGCAGGCCCGGTGCGATGCATTTGGAGAGGGCGGTGACATAGAACGTCCGCGCAGGGCGGCGCAACATGAACGTCTCGTCCCTACGCTCGAGCAAGGGGCGATAGACATCGTCCTCGATCAGCCAGAGTTCGTCGTGCGGTGCAAGTACTTCAAGGAGCTCTGCACGACGTTGCGCGTCGAGGGTGATGGCGGTCGGGTTATGGATCGACGGCACGAGGAACAGCACCCGTGGTGCGTAGGTCGCGATAGCCTCGCCCAGGGCTCGAGGGTTCATGCCTCGCTCATCCCCCTCTACGCCAACCAGGTTCAGCCCCAATGACCGGCACAGGGCGTTGATGCCCTGATAGGTAATGCTGTCGGCCAACACGGTGTCACCTGCCACTGTCATGGCGCGCAAGATGCAGGCGATGCCGTGCTGGGCCCCTTCGGTGATCACCACATTGCTCGGTTGAGCGGGTACATCCAGTGCACGCAACCAGGTCGCCGCGGCTTCTCGCGCCCAGGACATGCCTTCGGAGGGGTGATACTCCTTCATCCCGGCAAAGCGCGGGTCGCTGGCCAGGCGCGGCAGGAGGGTGGCCAGAGCCTGGGTGTAATCATCGGTAGCGGGGCGGTTGACGCTGAGGTCGATCATGCCGGGGGCATCGCTTGGCGCCGACTGGAACTGCACCTGTACCTGGCGCGGCACCGCAACCTGGGTGCCCCGGCCTGGGCGACTCTCGACCAGGCCTTGCTCCTGCAGCACGGCCATGGCGCGGGTCACGGTGGTGATGTTGATGCCCAGTTCGCCGGCCAGCTCGCGATGGGGTGGAAGCCGTTCGCCCGGACTCAGGGCGCCACTGCGAATGGCTTCGGCAAGGGAGGAGGCAAGTTGCGCGTAGAGTGTTTCGGCGCTGTCGCGCTGCAGCAGCGTATCCGTCTTTAGGGCAGCAAGTAGCTCTTTGAATGGGCTCATGGCCTGATTTTTCCTTGTGCTTATCCTGTGCACAGCAGGATAAGAGCTGGGCTTGTCCTGTATTGTCACCCATGACAAACGATATTGACAAGATAAATATGGGTTGATAGCTTCGAATTGTACTGCTTGTCATGCATTACAATAATACGAACCCCTACGGTAGGAATTCGCCATGACAGATCAGCCGTTCCACAACCTGGCGCGCAGCCCGCTTGCATTGCTTCCGCTTCCAGGGGGCCATGGCAGGCGCCCAGAATATCCGGCGTCGCATCACATTTCATCATCCGATGTCTCGTTCGGCGAGGCTCGCTTGTACGGCAACACGCAGGATCAGGAGGTGCACCCATGAGCCATTCGCTGAAGCTGGATGAACCGCGTGAGCGCCGGCTGAGTGGCGCCTTGCGCCAGCGGCACATCACCATGATTTCGCTGGGCGGCATCATTGGCGCCGGCCTGTTCGTTGGCAGCAGTGCAACCATTGGCGCGATCGGCCCCGCAGCGTTTCTCAGCTATCTTGCTGCCGGCATCGTGGTGATGCTGGTCATGCGCATGCTCGGTGAAATGGCGGTGGCGATACCGGGCGTTGGATCGTTTACCGAGTACGCGCGACTGGGGCTGGGCAATTGGGTCGGTTTCACCAGTGGCTGGTTGTACTGGTACTTCTGGGTCATTGTCGTGGCGGTGGAGGCGGTGGTTGGAGCCGACATATTGAAGCAATGGATCCCGCTGCCCGCCTGGGCCATCGGCCTGAGCCTGCTGGCAATCATGACCGCCATCAATTGTCTGTCGGTGAAGTCCTATGGCGAGTTCGAGTACTGGTTCGCATCACTCAAGGTGTTCGCCATCATCGTGTTCATTGGCCTGGGTTGTGCCTATCTGTTCGGATGGGCGCCTAGCACCGGCGCCTTGCTGGACAACCTGGTCAACGACCGCGGCTTCATGCCCTACGGCATCAGCGCCGTGCTCGCCGGCGTGCCAACAGTGATCTTCGCGGTGGGCGGCGCAGAAATCGCTACCATCGCCGCAGCCGAATCGGATGACCCTTCCAAGAGTGTCGCTGCGATGACCCGCTCGGTGATCTTTCGGGTGATCACGTTCTACGTCGTCTCTATTCTGCTGATCGTCTGTATCGTGCCCTGGGGCAGTATCGAGGCAGGTCATTCACCTTTCGTCACCGCCATGGAAGTCATGCATGTACCGGGTGCGACGCTGATCATGGAAGCCGTGGTTCTGGTTGCCGTGCTGTCGGCGCTGAACTCGGGGTTGTATGTGTCTTCGCGCATTCTGTTCGGCCTCAGCGAGCGTGGCGATGCGCCGGCTGCATTGTCGCAACTGACCGGGCACCGGGTACCGCGCTTGGCGGTATTGCTGAGCAGTGTGATTGGCTACATTGCCATCGCCGCAGCGATCGCGTCACCGCAAGGTGTTTTCCTTTTCCTGGTGAACGCCTCGGGCGCCATCATGTTGTTTGTCTACCTGGCCATCGCGATCGCTCAAGTGCGGCTGCGCCGTCAACTGGAGCGCGAAGCGCCACAGCGCCTGACGCTGCGCATGTGGCTGTTTCCCGGTCTGTCCTACGCGGTTATCGCCGCCATCGTCGGGGTGCTGGTGGCCATGGCGTTCCAGGAAGGGCTGCGCACGCAATTGCTTGCCAGCCTGGTCAGCCTGGCGGTGGTTTCGACGGCGCATTTGTTGGTGCGCAAGCGCCGGTTGCACGCCGGGCCGCGTGACACGCGCGTTGCATAATCGCACCGTCGGATCGAAACCCCGCCAACTGGCGGGGTTTTCTCATGAAGCGTCATTGCAAATCAGTCACTCGCGACTGGCAGCTATCGACCCAGGCTGTGTGAAAACGCAGTAAATACATCGAAAATTCAGAGTCGAGCTGACTGCCTGTGGAATCAGCACGCGAGAG
>NZ_VZII01000074.1 GCF_009391885.1 Pseudomonas sp. MN1F
CACGGTCTATACCCGTCATACCTATTATCCACAGACCGGTGAAGGTGAAGATTGCCCGCCCGACCCACTACTGTTCACCCGCTGCCGCAAGACCAGCACGGTACACCCGGCCAAGATCGGCGAAGGCCAGGCAGCCACCTTGCGCACCCGTTACCGCTACCAAGCCGTGCCTGCCCTGAGCACGGCAGCGGCGGCCCAGGGCTTCCTCGATGCCCGCGAGGAAGAACTGTCACAGGTACTGGATGGCGACATCGAGCGGGTTCTGCAGGCCACCACCCGCAGCCTGTACAAGGAAAGCGAGCACAACGCCTTCCTGCATGGCCGCCTGGCCCAGCAGGCGATGACACTCAAGCATGCGACCGACCCTGGCAAGGACAAGACTGCGACGTCGACGTTCTTCCATTCGCTGATCGACGACGACAACCGGCAAAAGACCTTGCTGCAAGTGCGTGAGACGTTCAAGGCGCATGACCTGAGAGAGCGCACAGTGGCCCGCGCGCATTCCATTCATAGCGGCCTGCTCATGCGCGACCAGGACGCCAACAAGGTAAACATCCACTATCAGTACGATGTGCTCGACCGTATGACGGCCGAGACGGTCATGGGTGACGATGGCGCCAATGCCGCGAGCCGAACCTTCGCTTACGTGCTCGGTGCCAAGCCCTACGAAGAAGTCACGGATGTCAACGGCGTGGTCTCGCGCACCTGGTTCGACGGGTATAACCGGCCTATCCAGCATGACCGGGAAACCGAAGACAAAAGCACCGGGCAGCGCAACTGGCACGTCGTGCAGACGACGCAATACGACAGCGCAGGCCGCACCGCGTCGGAAACCACCTACGACTACCTGGACAACGACGAAAAGCGCACGCTGACCAGCACCTATGGCTATGACGGCTGGGGCGAACGCGTGACCAGCCAGCAGCCCGATGGCGTCGTGGTGTGCATCCAACGCTCGCCCTTCGGCAAGGAAGGGTTCATCGTCGACACCTGGCAAGAACGTCACGGCGAGGCCAGGCCACGCAAGTGGCGCCAGTTTGCCAGCAGCGAGTTCAACCGCTTCGACAAACCGATCAGCGACCGCCGTCTTGACACTGACGAGCAGTTGGTGGGGCGCATGCAGTATTACTACGACGGTATCGGCCGTTGCGTGCGCCAGGTGCAGCACCTGCGCGACCCTCTGGACCTGGAGGGGCCCCCACTGCAGCAGGAGACCAAGCTCGCCTACGACGTGTGGGGGCGCATGGACAGCAGCGAACGCCCCGATGGCAGCAAGCTGCTGCGCCGCTTTGCCAGCCACAGTACCGATGAGCTGACCATCGAGCTGTCACTCGAGCCGGCAGAAGGCGGACCAGGCAGCATCATCTGCGAGCGCACCTTCGATGGCCTCGACCGGCTGACCAGGCTGACCGTCGGCAAGCGGACCGAGCGCTTCAACTACCACGGCCAGACGACCTTGGTCGACGAACATACGAAGGCCTCCGGCCGCATCCTCAAATATGCCTACACACCGGAGCTGACCCAACAGCCCACCTCGGTCGCCCTGAAGGGGGCAACGGCAGCCAACGACGACGCCCTGTTCGATTACGCCAGGCCCGACGCAGAAATGACCTCGGCCGAAAACAATGCAGGCACGCGAAGCTACGACTACACCGACCAGGGCTATTTGCTTGAAGAAACCTGGACCGACAAGACCACCAACACGCTCGACTACAGCATCACGCACGACACATCGCTTCAGGGCCGCCCGCTCAAGCGCACCGCCAGCAATGGTCCGCAGACCGTTTACACGTACGACGCCCAGGGGCGCCTGCAACAGACCAGGCAAGCGCGGCAGGAACAGCCTACGCGAGGTTACCTCGAAGCCACGTTCATCTATGACGCTGACGGGCGTCTGTACCAGACCACCACGCTCGACAATGTCAGCAAGCGACAGGTCACCAGCACCGTGTTGTATGACGACCAGGGGCGTGAATCCGAACGCAGCGTGGCGCTCGATGACGGCAGCACGCGAACGATGCAACTGGTATGGCAAGACAACGATCTGCTGCACAGCCGCGCCACGCTGCAAGACGGTCAGCAGCGCCTGCTGGAAACATTCAGGTATGACGGCCTGAACCGGCTGACCAAGGTCAGCTGCACGCTCGAGGACGAGGGCGACGCCGAGGCCTACTTGCCACGTAACCGCGCCGGCCGCTCCATCACGGCGCAGGTGTTCCGGTTCGACCTGTGGGACAACCTCACCCGCTGCCAGACCACCTTCCACGACGGCAACACCGATGACGGGCGCTTCGAGTATGGCACCGAGAATGCGGACGATGTCTACGACCGGTTCCAGCTACGCGAGCTGAGCCACAGCTTGCACCTGCAAGACCCGGGTGCAGAGGATTATCCGAAGTTCCAGACGTTTACCTATGACGAGGACGGCAACCAGTGCAATGACGAGTGGGGCAACGCCCTGACCTACGATGACTTCGGGCGCCTGCAGCAGGTGACCAGCAGCGATGGGCAACGCGTGCTGTCGCGTTATCGCTACGATGCGCACAATGACCTGGTGGGTGTAACCCAGCCTGATGGGGTCGAACAGCTGCGCCGCTACGAAGATTACCGCTTGAGCGCGGTTACCCAGGGCAATGAGCAGGTTCACTACCTGTACGGCGACACGCACCCGCTTGGCCTGCAAAACCTTGCCAAACCGCAGGACACACGCTTGCTGGTCACCGACCATGCCGCGTCGGTGACGGCCGAATACAGTGCCGGGGGCGTCAGCCAGGCGCACTTGAGCGTGTATGGAGAGCGTGGCGACGATGACAGCCTCAAGGCCCTGCTGTCTTTCAATGGCGAGGTGCGAGAACAACTGCTCGACTGGTACTTGCTGGGGCGTGGCCTGCGCGCCTACAACCCTGGGCTGATGCGCTTCCACAGCCCTGATTCACTGCCCCAGGAAGATGCAGGGGTCAACCCCTACATGTATGCCCTCGGCAACCCGGTGAACTGGGTCGACCCGACGGGCCACCGGTCCTCGCCGGTGCCAAGCCGGGATCCGAAGCCGCCTTATATCGATCCTTTGGAAGAGCCTAAGGGCGGCGGGTTCATGGACATTCTCGGGCACTTCGGAGCGCTTGCCGCAGGCATTATGGTGGGCGCAATTTTGGCCAGCTTGCTGCCACCGGTGGGCGCGATGGTGATCGGCGTGACGCTTATCGCAGTAGGCGCAGGCATGTATTTCCTGGCAGATAAAATGACCAGCAACAGTCAAACACAGTCGATTATCAAATATGCTGGCGCATTCATCGCAGGTGTCGGTTTAGGCATGCTAGGCAAGGGAGCGTTTAGGTACTTCAAGGGGGCGGGGGGGAAAGTTACAACTCCAGGGTCGCGTGCGGGTGCTGGCAGTCAAAGAGGAAGTATAATTTCGAACGCCCCATCTACGGGCCCTGCACAGCAGATGCCCGCGCCTGCGCCTCAACCTGCAGCCTCACCTTTGAACACAGCGAGTGCAGCACCAGCACCGCGTGCCCCCACGCCGCCAGTAGACTACTCAACACCGTCGCCGGCACCTTCATCAGCACCTTCATCAGCACCTTCAGCAGCACCTTCACCAGCACCTACGCAGGCAAGTTCGCTGGCAAGTTCACCGCGAACATCGATATCGTCACAAGGAGGAGTTGACACGACAAGCTATATCAACCAAAGGAATTGGCGCCATCTCCTGTATAGAACAAACGGCAAAACGTGGGAGGCCCTTCGCGATCGACCGTTCACCTCATACAACTAGTTGTAAGCCATAAACAGCAGGGGCCCCAACTGGGGCCCCTGCTTTCTTAGAGCAAAACCGGTCTTCTGATTTATCCCCGCCTTGCCAAGAAGTGCCTTACATCCCCGCGCTCTCATTATCCCTATCGTGCCTCTATCTGAGCCCAGCTCATTGCCGCCATTTGCTCATGATTTGAATTGCCGCACCCAGTATGACTGACGCGCATTCATCTCGAAGGCGGTATCCCGATAGGATCATGCCGATGTTTACCCCTTCAATTCGCAACCCGTCACGCCTTCTACTCCTTTCATGCTGTAGCTTCAGCCTGCTCATCACCTGCCAGAGCAACGCATACGCCGAACTTCAAGCGATGCCGTTCGACGCCAGCTTCATGTACCAGGCCCCCGGCCAGCCCGCGGACGCCGGCGCCCTGGCCCTGCAATCCCTGGCCGCCGAAACTCCGCTCGCCGCCGGCCGCTACCGCCTGCAAGTGTGGGTCAACCTGGTGCTCCTTGCCGAACACGAGGTAGCCCTCAGCAATATCGACGGCCAGCGCGCCCTGCAGCCGTGCCTGGACGCCGCCCTGTTGCGCCAGGCCGGCCTGCGCGAGCAGAGCCTGGCGCAGCCGTTGCCCGACGACGACCGCTGCCTCGACCTCGAAGCCCTCGCCCCCGGCGCCACGGTCAAGCTCGACAGCCGCCAGCTGCGCCTGGACCTGTCCATCCCCCAGGCCTTCATGAACCGGGACTCGGCGCGCATGCCGAGCGCCGATCAATGGGACTATGGCATCAATGCCGCCTTCATCAACTACCAGGCCTCTGCGCAAATGCGCAGCCAAGCCCACGCTGGCAGCCAGAGCAACCAGGACCTTTACCTCAACGGCGGCCTGAACCTGGGCCCCTGGCGCTTGCGCAGCAGCCAGACCCTGCGCGAGGACCAAGACGGCAGTCGACGCTGGACCCACACCAATACCTACGCCCAGCGCGACCTGCCCGGCAGCTTCGGCACCCTCACCCTGGGCGAAACCTCCAGCAACGGCGAAGTGTTCCGCAGCCAGCCGTTCACCGGCCTGCAACTGGCCTCGGACATGGGCATGCTGCCCGATGTGATGCAGAACTACGCTCCGATCATCCGCGGCGTTGCACAAACCCGTGCCAAGCTTGAAGTGCTGCATAACGGCTACCCCCTCTACAGCACTTATGTGGCCCCGGGCCCCTATGAAATCGACGACCTCGCCGTAGGTGGCGGCAGCGGCGAGCTGGAAATCGTCCTCACCGAAGCCGACGGCCAGGTCAGGCGTTTCATCCAGCCCTATTCCAGCCTTAGCAACCTGCTGCGTGAAGGTATCTGGCGCTACAGCGCCACCCTGGGCCGCTACAAGGGCGCCGAAAACCTCGAGTCGCCACTGCTGTGGCAAGCGACCCTGGCCCGCGGTGGCAGCGCCAGCACCACCCTGTATGGCGGCGTGCAAGGCGGCGACTACTATCGCGCCGGCACCTTGGGCGCCGCGCGCGACCTGGGTAACATCGGCGCGCTGTCGTTCGATGTGACCCGTGCCGAGAGTGATTTGGGCAACGCCCTGGGCAATGTGCACGGGCACAGTTTCGCCGCGCGCTACGGCAAAGCGTTCGATACCGGCACCAACCTGCGCTTCGCCGGCTATCGCTATTCCACCGAAGGCTATCGCGACTACGACGAAGCGGTGCGCGAACGCAACGCCTACAGCGCTTACCACGGCAGCCGTCGCAGCCGCCTGGAAGCCTCGGCCCACCAGCGCCTGGGCATCCGCAGCGCCCTGAGCCTGACCATGACCCAGGACGACTACTGGCAAAGCAACCGGCAGTTGCGCCAGTACCAATTGCAATTCAGCTCCCGCCTGAAAGACGTCACCTTCACCCTCTACGCGTCACAGTCACTCAACGAGCGCAGCCAGAACGACCGCATGTTCGGCCTCAGCCTGTCGATGCCCCTGGACTTCGGTCGCGCCTCCAGCGCCAACCTCGACCTGACGTCCCGCAACGGCGCCCACGGCCAGCGCGCCAGCCTCTCCAGCAGCGCCCTGGACCACCGCCTGAGCTACGTCGCCTCGGCCAGCCGCGACGAACGGCACAACCAGACATCCGCCCTCTCGGTCGGCTACCAGGGTGCCAACGCCAGCGTCGGCGCCGGCTACACGCAAAGCGACGATTACCGGTCGCTATCGGTCAACGCCAGCGGCAGCCTGTTGCTGCACGAAGATGGCCTGACCTTCGGCCGTTATCTGGGCGAAACCAATGCCTTGGTGCAGGTGCCAGACATCGCCGGGGTCGGCGTGAAAAACGCCCCTGGCAGCCGCAGCGACAGCAGCGGCCACCTGCTGGTGCCGTACCTGAGGCCCTACCGCAGTAATTTGCTCGAACTCGACACCGACGACCTGGGCCCGCAGGTGCAGATCGACAACGGCGTCCAGCACCTGACTCCGCGCCGCGGGGCGATCGTGCAGGCCAGGTTCGACGCGCGCAAGGTCAGCCGGCTGATCCTCACCCTGCTGCATGCCGACGGCCAGCCCCTGCCGTTTGGCACCCAGGTCAACGATGACGCAGGCACGTCGCTGGGCGTGGTCGGCCAGGCCGGCCAGGCCTTGCTGGCGGTCGAAGACAAAGCCCAGGCGCTGCACCTGCGCTGGGGCGAAGACAGCCATGAGCAATGCCGACTGCAGATCGAGCCCGCCACCATGGACCAAGCACAGGGCTACCACCAACAGACCTTGAATTGCCCCACGACCTGACCCCGCCTACCGGCATCGGAATCGATCACCATGACTGCTTCATTCACTCGACGCGCGATCCTGCCCCTGGCCCTGACGAGCCTGCTGGCCAGCAGCAATGCATTGGCCCTGTGCAAATGGGACGGCGGCCAGCCCACCGGGAAACTGCTGTACAACATTGACCTGGGCACGCTGTGGGTGCCACGCGATGCACCGACGGGCACCGTCATCGCCACCACCGGCATGAAGAGGACCGCCAACGCCACGGGCGATGTGCTCCTGTGCCCGGTGGCTGTCGCCGGTGACTATGCCGAAGTCAACCTGACTGTCACCCCACTGGTTGTCCGCCATCTACCGCCTGTCGCCGGCATCGACCCCGACCGCGTGCTGGAGACCAACATACCCGGCGTTGGTGTGCACATCGCCTTGGGCATACCGTATCAGGGAGGACGCGACAACCTCTGGGTCCCGATAAGCCCTGTCTCGATACCTTATAAAGGCTACCAGGACAAACCCAGCCCTGGAGCGATCCGCACGACCTATATGGAAACCGATATCACCGTGATCAAGACCGGTGACATACCGCAGGGCCCGAACGAGTTTGCCGGGAAGGAAGTGTTCAGCGGCACATTCACTGGCGTAGGCAGCGTGCTGAACGCCAGCCTGCACGGCACGGTCATGCAGGCGCAATGCTCCCTGCGAGCCAACCCCGTCAGTGCCGACCCGGTCGAACTTGGCGAACACAAAAAGGACATATTCACGGGCGTAGGCACCGTAACAGCCTCGATCCCCTTCCAAATCTACCTGAACCAGTGCGATGACGACCCGGCCAGTGGCAAGGCGCGAGTGCATGTCAAGCTGGACGTGACCAAGGGCGCCACCGTGATCGATGCCGGCAAAGGCTTGTTCAGCCTGATCCGGGACCCTGGCAGCGCGACCGGCCTGGGCGTGCAGGTATTGCGAGGCGACGGTGTGACCCCCGCCGAGCTTGGCCAGGAGCTGGACATGAGCGCAATCACCCCGGGCGATATGCGCATCGACTTCAACGCCCGCTACTATCAGGTGGACGCAGAGGTCACACCCGGAATCGCCAAAAGCGCACTCAATTTCACGATCTATTACAAGTAGGGCGACACGCTGGATGGGCACAACGGGCGAGGCTGGCCCGTTGCGCCAACGACGAACCGCTGGTTCGGGATAAAAAACGGACAGACAGAAACGAAGAAAGGGACTTGCGTCCCTTTCTTCGTTCAACGATTTGGAGCGGGAAACGAGACTCGAACTCGCGACCCCGACCTTGGCAAGGTCGTGCTCTACCAACTGAGCTATTCCCGCAAT
>NZ_VZII01000010.1 GCF_009391885.1 Pseudomonas sp. MN1F
GACAGGCTTGTCCAAACCGGACGGGCAAGTGATGTACCGAGGAGGCCTGGTAACCGGACAGGAAGGCGGAAAACTGCCGGTGTTATGGCTACATGACGGAAAAGCCGAAGCCCTGTTCGAAGCGAACAACGTCGAGGGCATCACGACCAATGGCCGGGTGCTTTTTGCTATCGAAGATATGAAGTCGGGGAGGCTACTCCGCTATGAGCCTGAATCGCGCTCCCTGAGCGTGCTTCGGGACGGCTTGGCGGAAGGTGAAGGCCTTAGTCTGTGCAACGACGGCCGCCTGTTTTACACCGAAAAGGCCAAGGGCTGGGTCAAGCTGTGGCAGCAGGAGGGCCGGGACAAACTCGTGGTTGATGGGCTAAACGCGCCAGGGTTTGTCGAATGTTCCGATGATGGCCTTTGGATTACAGAAGATGCGACCCATGGAGCTCGGTTGCTGCTTCTGGATGCTTCCGGAAATCTCCAGGTGATTCTGAATCATCTTCGTTCTGCACAAACCATCATGCAAATTGCCCCTCATCATTACTTGCTCGCAGAGCAAGGTCGCAACCGAATCATTGAAGTTTACCGTACCAGCAATAACTGACGAAGCATCGGTCGCCCGTCAATTTTTCACTAATTTTTGTGATCTGTTGCGATGGCAGAGCCGAAACCAGGACTGAAAAGTCTCACAAACTTTTCGAAGCGACAACGTTTTTAATAGGTCTTTGGCTGTGAACAAAAAGGTTGAGATAACTACTGCAAGTAAACCAGTCCCTGCGGGACTGTTAAGAAGCTGTAAGATTCTTCTGGCAGCTATGTGTATTGTTGCCTCAGGTGTGACCGTTTATTCGTGGGGAAAATCAACCAGTCCACAGTCGCTGGAACATGCCTCCCCAGTGGAGCTGGAAAACGTCAAGATCGCATGGGGCAAGGGAGAAATTATAGCGATCGTACGCCATGCAGAGCGATGCGATCAATCGGATGCTCCGTGTCTGTCGCTTCCTGACGGCATCACAGCGCGAGGTAGAGGCGAGGCGGTGAGATTGGGCGGTATGTACAGAGCGCTGGGTCTAACCAAAACAGATGTCTTTTACAGCCCTGTGACCAGAACCAAGCAAACCGCCACTGCAATGTTCAATGAAAAGGCCGAGGGTCAAGAGTGGTTAGCCTCATGTGAGAATTCACTTTTAGAGGATGCGTTTAAACACAAACTCAAAGGCCATAATCTTGTTTTGGTCACCCACAGCGGCTGCATTGAAAATGTTGAGAGAGCATTAGGGCTTGACGCTCCCGATAAGCCGGACTATATCTCAACTTTATTCTTATCAGTCGATGATAACGACAAAAAAGCTACCATCCTGGGGATGATGCCTTCATCGGGGTTCAACGCGCTAAATCGTACTACTACACCTTGAGGGCGATAAATGGCAATGCCGCTGGGTTCAGTGCTCCTCTGCCGAACTCAACAGTCGCAAATGTCCGCTATGGGTCGAAAGCGGCCAGTCGCGAACGACTGCTATCGACCCATTGCCGCCCTTAGCCACCGGCGGCGGACGGCCAGCTTCTGCCGCTCGCCTGAGTCCTAGTAAGATCACTCGAACGGCTGGTCCACGCCGAAATCCGACCGACACTCAACACGCGGTTATCAGCTATAGCTGATAAAGGCTCAGTTGTACGTCAGCAACGGAGCCGATTGGTGACAGAGGAGGCATAGACCAGCCGCACGATGTCTTCTTCTGCTGCATTGGATATCAGGGCTTAGAGGTCCCACACACGAGCAGATTGCTTATGAACGACCATCCCGACGGCCATTTCGAACCAAGTGTTTTATGAACGGAGAAATTTTCTCCATCATAAGCCCGGTAAATTCCGCAGCCTTCTCCTTGGGAACAACCTCCCCCTCTTTTATTCCAAGCCGCTTTGCAGCATGCTCAAAGCCTTCATTTACCGTCCGCTCCAAGGTTCGGCTCCTACCCCTATCCAATATGATTGGAAGAGCGTAGTCCGCAGCTGCCTTGTGTTTATCCTGATCGAAGCCTTCTCCTACCATCAGTGCAGTGAATTCTGCCTCATTGATTTGCATCTTTATCTTGACGGCAATCCGTTCTCCCTTGATCGGATCGATAGCGTATACCTCGTTCTTATAAGGGCCGTTGTATACGTCGCTCAGAAGAACAACGAGCCTGAACATCCCGAAATATTCTATGTAGGACCACAGACGCTTTTTCTTAGGATCGCCGTGCAACGAAACGCAATGAAAAATCTTATCCGTTGGCCTGTCTTCGACCAAGTCGGACAGGTAAGCAAAACCAAACGGAAAGGTCTGGAGATTTGGATTCAGCAGATACTCTAGCGCTTGTTCACATTGTTCATGCGGGATGCCACACTCAGATGCAAAGGCAAAGGCCGTCTTAACCACCGACCTGCCAGCATCGGGTCCGCCTAGAGACAAGCTAACATGAAGGGGCGAATCAAGGTATTCGGTCGTTACAGTCAACTCATTGAGAGCCTTCTGAACATCGAATTTCGGATACTTTCTAGCAATACCTTTGAGCCGCTGCTTCGCCTCCTCAATGGTCTTGGCCGTCAAATTTATTCTGGTCGCGCTGCCAAGATCCACTTCCGAGTAAGAAGATTTCTCCGGTGTAAAGGATCCGTCACTGAGCAACCAGTATTTGTCGCAATCGATGGTTTGTACGATCTGTTTGGGCGGCTCACCCCGTTCTCTGCTGATCCCTACTGCCAAAGAGAACCAATTGAGTTGTCTGGCAATCTCAGCATCCCACCGTTCACCAAGGTTGTTATTGCAATCGTTGCAGATAAAGCCTGTCGTCTTTTTTCTGCCTCCAATCGCATTAGGAATGATGTGCTCTTTCGTCCTATTCTTGGCTGACAAGGTGTTTGGGCAAAGCGCGCACTTCTTATGGTCTACCAAGTTCCCCTCACCTTTGAACTAATTTTGCTGCATGAGACTAAGCATGAGACGATCGACGAATTTGGTCAAATCACGAGTGTCAGCCATCTTTGGAAATCTCCACCGAAGTGGATCTCGTGAACCTGCTGATTGAGGTCGCAACGCGACAGATCGTCGGTCGTTCAATTCCATGTGTCAAACCGCTTTGGCGAGTTACCGAATTTACGAAAATTCCGAATTTTCCCACCAGACGCACTACCGCGAATAATATGACAAAAACCAATCGAATGTGGTAGCGAGGGTAGGCCAACCGTCAGCAATCCGCCGATCGCTGACATGGAACCCGGGCGTTCCAAAGTCGGCTTTGGCCGATGACTTGCCGCCAAACTTGGTCGGCGAACGGCCGTTGTAGGCCGTCAGGTGATCTAAGCGACTGCCAGCTCTGGGTCGAAAGCTGCCATACGCGCTGACGGCCAACGTCCCGTGGGCGCGAATCATCCCCAATCTTGGCTGACCTTGACATTGACCCAGTGCGCCGAAAATTCCAACGCTGCGTGATATTTATTTCCTGCTGCGAGAGAAACGCTCGGCTGCCAATGTGCCCTCATTACTAAAGGGGGCCTCATGATCAGGCAGTTGACCACTCTCTCGCTCGCCGCACTCGTTGCGGGTTGTGCGATTCAGAAGGCTGAGCAGCCGCCGAAGCCGGCGTTCGATAGCAGCCGTAATCCCGAATGGCTGTCTCCGGACATCTACCCGAACGGTGCAAGTCCGGAGAAGGAACCGGTCGTTCGGTATGGCCGCTACACCTTGGTGAGCACCCAACCCGATGCGAGCCAGCGCGACCTGATGGCACAGATCATCGACGTGACCATCCCTTCCAGCATGAACCCAAGCGTTCGGGATGCCATGCTCTACGTGGTCGACCGGTCAGGGTACGCCCTCTGCCCGCCCAGCTCGCAGCACGTCAACATCCTGTACACCCGACCTCTGCCGGCAGCCCAGTACAAACTTGGCCCGATGACGCTTCGCAATACCCTACAGGTCCTCGCCGGCCCAGCCTGGCAGGTGAAGATCGATGAAGTGAACCGTCAGGTGTGCTTCGTGCTTCGCCCCGGTTACCAATTGCCAGCCCCGTCGACGCCGGCAGGCCAACTCTACGCCGACAAAGCACGGGCTCCTGGAACCAGCGCCGCCACACCAGCCTCGACGCCAGGCGTGGTCGTTGCCGCAGTGCCTACTCCCGCCCCTATCTCCACGACTACACCCGCTGTCGCAGCCCCAGCGCCAGTGGCTCTCGCGCTCCCCCCAGTGGCACCCGCCAAGGATGGCTCTATCCCGGCTGCGATGGTAACCACCGCTGCTAAACCTTCGACACCTGCGTCCCCAGCACCGAATGCGCCCAACCAACTTGCAGCATCCAAGCCAGCGGCTGCCGTGACCACTACAGCAGTGGTGGCCCCGGCCATCGAGGTCAAGCCCGCCACACCACCCCGGCCGCTGCCCCAAGTATGGACGGCCGAAGTTGGATCAACCCTGCGCGATACCGTTGAGGAATGGGCCAAAAAAGCCCGGTGGCGCGTGATCTGGGCCCAGGAAGACCTCAACTATCCGATCGAGGCACCGCTGCACTTCGAAGGCCCGTTCCAGGAAGCCATCAAGCAGCTGTTCCCGCTCTACGACAATGCCCCGCGATCCTTCGTCGTCGACGGTAGCGAAGGCTCCCAGAGCGTCTTGTACGTCGCTGAGAGGAAGAAGAAATGAACAAGTTTCCTTGGGTCCGCTGGGCATTGACCCCGATCGCCTTCGCCCTGCTGTGCAGCTGTGCCGTGCAACGGGTTAATGAGTCGTTCGACCGAGCAGAGTTCCAGGGCCGCACGGCTGGCCAGTACACCAAGTTCCTGCAGAACCAGCAGCCACAACAAAACCGCGACACGGTCGTTTTCAGCAGCAAGCCCTGGGTTTCCACTGAGCCCCTGGTGACCAGGCGCGGGCTCCCGTTCAGCCTGGACCGTGACATTGCCTATCGGCCTGCAGGCCCAGTGTCGATCACCGACGTGGCTCAGCTGATCACCAAGGAAACTGGGCTGCAGGTCATTGTAGCGCCTGACGCATTGAACCCCGGGATCCTCTCCGCGAAGTCTGCCGGCACTACCGCTCGCGGCGCCGCTCAGGCTGTACCTGATCCAGACAGCCTAGCGGGTCTTCTGCCAAATGGCATGGCGGGGGCAATGCCTGGCAGCGCAAGCTCATTCGACTTGGGCCTCAGCAACGGAGGACTGATCTCCGGGCTGAACTACAACGGCAAAACCTCCGGGCTGCTTAACCAGGCCACCTCACGCCTGGGGCTGTCGTGGCACTTCGACTCTGAGCTGCAGGGCGTGCGCATTACCTACTTCGACACCCGCACCTTCGACGTGTGGACATTCGGTGACGAGTTGGAGATCGAGAGTACCGTCAAGTCGGGCCTGCTGACCTCCACCGGCAACGGCGACTCGGGCTCTTCGAATTCTTCGGGGGGAGCCACGGGTGAATCCGGCAGCAACCAGAGCACCAAGTCGACCTACAAAACCTCACTGATGAGCGACATCGAGAGCAACGTCAAGGCCATGCTCAGCATGCAGCCTCCAGGGCGGCTGTATCTCTCTCGCTCTACCGGCACGCTCACCGTCAGCGACCGGCCGGAGGTGCTGAATCGAATCTCGTCCTACCTGAAAGATACCAACCGCAGCATCACTCGACAGGTGCTGTTCAACGTCAAGGTCTACGAGGTTAACTTCAGCGACAGCGACCAGACGGCGGTCAACTGGAGCGCTGTCTACAAGTCCATCTCCGGGAAATGGGGTTTCGGCCTGAGCAACACCGTCGCCGGCATCAGTTCCGAGGCGATCTCTGCCAGCGGCAGCATTCTCGATACGTCCAGCTCTCCGTGGGCAGGCTCCAAGGCCGTCGTGCAAGCCCTGTCAGAACAGGGGCGCGTCTCCGAAGTGCGGTCGCCATCGGTGACCACGCTGAACCTGCAGCCGGCACCGATCCAGATCGGCAACGTCCAAAGCTATGTCGCCTCCAGCTCGACCACCACCACCGCTTCCGTTGGTTCCAGCACCGCACTGACACCGGCGACGATCACCAGTGGCTTCAACATGATGCTGCTGCCCAAGCTCCTGGACAAAGAAAACATGCTGCTGATGATCACCCTCAGCATCAGCAGCAAGCCAATCTTCAAGGACTTCGAGAGCAACGACTCCAAGGTCCAGACCACGGACTACGACACCAAGAACGTAGCGCCAAAGGTCCGTCTGCGCAGCGGTGAGACATTGATTCTGACTGGGTTCGATGAGAACGGGGATGACGCCCGTAAATCCGGCGTTGGCAGTCCTAGCTTCTTTGGCTTGGGCGGTGGGCGAACCCGATCGACGTCCCACAGCGCCCTGGTGGTACTGGTGACACCAATCGTCCTCCCGGACAACCTGTAAGTGGCGGCGCTCATGAACACCGATACACACAAACCTTCGAGCCGGGTGCAGACCATCCAGCACCGAGGGCGTGTCTTCGTCACTGGCATGCTCTGGACGCCCCTGGGCAACATGACCAGCTACATGAAGGAAGCCCGTCAGTATGGCCATGAGCACGGCCTGGACATCGTGGCTATCCGAAGAACGTCGCTCATGATCCAGGCGGGCTTTGTTTCCCGCTCCGCTGACGTTCACAAAGGCATGTACTCGCTGGCTGCGACCTTGGCTGGCCAGCTCGGTGATTCATGGATTGCTGCCTGGGCCGTCGACGCCGATCAAGATCGCTATGCCATCGTCGCTGTCCATGAGGGCAGGATCATCCCGGGTTGCGACCTGATTGCCACGGCATCGGAAGTCCGTAAACGGGTGTTGCAGCAACGCAGTCGCGGCATCCAGTTTGAGCGAGAGTTCTTACCAACCGAGTTTGGCATGGGCGGCGACCTCATCGATATTGATGAGCTGCTCCAGCCGTCCCGGCTCAAGCGTGAATACCGGCTGCGTCCACTCGTGTTCGGTATGTCCAAGCCTGAGCTGGCTCAGTTGCTCCTGGTGGCCCTCTTGATCGGTGGAGGGCTACTGGCCTGGTCACAATGGAAATCCCATCAGGCAGAGATCGCGCGTCAAGCTGCCATCGAGGCGGAGAAGAAACGCCTCGAGGAGCTGGCCGAGCTGCAGAGGCAAACAGGCACGGAACAACCCATCCAGGCGCTGGAGCACCCCTGGGCGAAACAGCCCTCGGTCACCGATTTCGTTGAGGCCTGCAGCAGGTTCATGAACCGGTTGCCGCTGAGTATCCGCGGCTGGCCCTTCATGGAGGCAAAGTGCAACAGTTCACAGGTTATTGCGACCTACGAACGCGCAGGTAACAGCACCGCTCACGAGTTCACGATGGCTGTCGCAGAACTCTTCTCTATCCGCCCGGAGTTCATCAATCAGGGGAAGACCGGGCTGCTGAAATTCGACATTTCCCTTGATGCTGCCGGTGACGACGCCCTCATTGAGGCCAGAGATGCTCTGGAGAATTTGACCAGTTGGTTCCACGGTTTCTCCCAGGAACCGCAGTTGCAACCGATCCCCGTTGTTACGCCTCAGGAACCTGCTCTGCCAGGTCAACCCACGCCACCTCCGCCGCCGCCTCCCCAGTGGCAGCAGTACCAGCTGTCGTACACCTCTGGCGTGCTGCCCTACGACTCCTTCAATGGCGCTCCAACCCAAGGGCTGCGCCTGCAGGAGATCAAGACCGAATACAAGGCCGACCACCTTATCTGGTCAGTCACAGGAGTCCTGTATGCGAAATAACTTCAACCTGATCCTGCTCACGCTCTGGATGCCAATTGCCGGAGCACAGACAGCGACAGATCTCTCAGCCATCAGCGTCGGCGAGCTCGGCAAGGTGCAGAGCGAAACCATCTTGTTCAAGGCAAAAGCCGAACGCGCGAAGGCAGAGCTCGAGGCAAACGGCACACTACCTAGCCCCCCCCAGCCAGTGACGCAGTTTCCTACTGTCGGGCTCACTCCCGCCATGACGGCTACATCCCCAGGGCCGCGCCAATCGGCATTGCCGGTGGTGAAAGAAATCAGCGGCTCCGGACAGAAACTGCGGGCAAGCCTGATCTACAGCGACGGCAGCGAGCTTGACGCCAAGCCTGGCAGCGAGCTGCCGAACGGTTTCCGGGTCCAACAAATCACGCTCGATGGGGTCGTGCTGAGCAAGGAGGGAAAGCGATACCCACTTGGATTCGGTAACCGGGTGGTGTCTCAGCCACAACAGAGCCTCCCCGGCCTCCTGCCCGGCCAACCCTGAGGAGTATTGACCATGACCGAGCTATCCGCAGAGCCCGTCGATCTTGAGCCTGCCGAACTGACTTTGGCGCCGTTGCCAGTAGCGGTGCTGACCGCCCCAGGCGGCCCTCATGCGATTAAGGACGACTTGCGCCAGGTCCTGGCCATGACCGCCGATGGGAAGCTGTACATATCACCCCAACACGTCAGTGATCCCTATGTGATGGCATTCATGGATCAGCTTGAGCACAAAGGCATTGACTACGAAGTGGTCTCAGCCTCGATGACTGAGATCAAGACGCTGTACCAAGCCTCGGCGTCGAGGGGCATGAAGGCACTTGTCGAAACCCAGCGCCAAGCCCAGGTGGTGGAGTTCATGGGGGATGCCCACCGGCGCGGCGCAAGTGATGTTCACATCGTCGTTTCGCACGATGTCACCCGGATCAAGTATCGGCTGTATGGGGTCCTTCAGGAGGTGCGCCAGGAAAAGAGCGACGTAGGGCGTGAATTCTGCGCTGCTCTGTACAACAGCATGTGCGATGTTTCTGGCGATTACTACCAGCCCCACATCGCTCAGGATGCCCGCGTCAGCCGTAAGTTCGTCGACCAACTGGGCCTGTACGGCGCTCGGGTTGCAACTCGGCCGTTGGTGGATGGCCCGCTGATGGTGATGCGTCTGCTGTACGACGATACCTCCAAGCAGAGCTTCGAGGAGCTCGGGTTCCTGACTCAGCAGATCGAGCACTTCAGAAGACTGCGGAGCCTGCCTTATGGACTGAACCTGATTACTGGCCCAACAGGATCCGGCAAATCCAAGACCCTGCAGGTCAACCTCAACGCCCTGTATGACGAGACTGGTGGCTCCAGGCACATCCTCACGCTCGAGCATCCTCCTGAGTATCCGCTCAAGGCTAACCAGTCACCGATCTACGCCGGCGAGACTTGGGGTGACGGTATTACCAATGCCGTACGGCTTGACCCAGATGTCCTCATGTACGGTGAATTGCGCGACCTGGCGTCAGCCCAGGCGGCGTACACCGGCGCCATGACTGGTCACCAGAGCTGGTCGACTCTGCACACGAACAACGTGATCGCCACCATCCAGCGCCTGATTGACATGGGCGTGGCTGATTACCTGGTCACTGATCCGCTGCTGACCACTGGGATCGCTAACCAGTCATTAGTGCCGGTGCTCTGCCCTGCCTGCCGGATCCCGCTGCGTGACCATACCCACGGCATCAGCAAGGACCTCTTCGCCCGGCTGAAGCAACTGCAGATCGTCGACCAAGTCAATCTGGTCGGTGAAGGTTGCAGCAAGTGCAGGAACCTTGGGGTCGTCGATCGAACCGTTATCGCCGAAACCTTGCTGACCAACGTCAAGCTCATGGATACGTTCACCAAGCGCGGCGCAAGCGCTGCGCGCAGATACTGGGTCAACGAGATGGGCGGCATCACCAAGATCGCCCACGGGATCATGAAAGTCACCAGCGGGGAAGTAGACCCACGCGATGCCGAGCTCTTCGCTGGACCGCTCGACTTCGACAGGCAGCTGATGGAGCAATCCGATGTTTGAATTGCTTCAGGACTTCTGGACAGGTGTACGGGAGGCCGCCCAGGGCTGGGCGGTCACCTTCTATGCAAAGCAGTTTGGGAAGAACGAGCGAATCCAGTTTTACGAGAGCCTGATGGGCGTTCTGGAGGACGGTATCCCGATCGAAGAAGCACTGGAGACCGTTGCCAAGGCGTTCAGCAATGACGGAAAAACGATGCATCCAGTGTCAGTCATTTGTGGCCAGGTGGCGATGCTCGTGCGGGGAGGAAAATCTCTCGCCGACGCCTGCAGGAGCCACTTGCCATATGACGAGGCTTCCCTGGTCGATACCGGGGAAAAAACCGGCAACCTGGTGGAGGCTTTCCGGGACTGCGTCCGGCTCATCGAGGCCCGTCAACGCATTTCTCGCCTGGTGGTCTCCGTCGTAGCGCTTCCATCGATTACATGGAGCCTCATGGGGGCGCTGCTGTATGTCATCGCCACCTGGATGGTACCGTCGATGGCTCAACGGCAAGATCCAGAGCTGTGGACCGGCATCCCAAGTCTGCTTTATGTAATTTCCAAGGTGGTCACGAACTACGGACTTCTGATCGTTGGAGTCGTGCTGACTCTGGTCGTCGTCTCGTTCGTGACACTTCCATATTTCTGCGGCCTGCAGGTTCGACCGAACAGCCCGGTTTGGAAAACGCAGCTTAGCTTGCTACTGCAGACCACCAGGATGCGACTCGAAGGCATTCCCCCCTGGTCAATTTACAAAGTCCTGCACGGCTCAATCTTCCTGCTGAACATGTCAGTGATGCTCCGCGCCGGGGTGGGCCAGCTTAGTGCGCTCACCATTCTCAGCCGGAGCGCCTCTCCATGGCTGCGAGAAAGGATCGACGCAATCAACTACGGCGTCAGCTCAGGTAAAGACTTCGGTACAGCTCTCAAATTAGCCGGGCACCAGTTCCCGGATCCGATGGCCATTCACTTTCTGCAGGTCTTGGCCACACGCCAAAGTTTCGCCGCATCGATGGAGAGGTTCGCCAATCGCTGGCTCGAGCAAATGCTCAAGCGCGTGGAAACGGTCTCGAAGTCTCTTACAGCCCTATCCGCAGTAATCATGGGCCTGCTCATGATCTTCGTGATGGTCGGCATCTTCCAGCTGGCCATAGGCCTGATGGACTCAATCCAACACTAAGCACACAGCCCAGAGGCAACCAATGACACTCTCTACCCCAAAAAACCAACGTGGCTTCCTGTCCATCGACGGCGTGATGTGGATCATGCTCATTACCATCGCCTTAGGTTTCATCGCCTGGATCGGCTACAAGATGCTGGGGAGCTCCGATGCCGCTGTAGAGCAAAGCAACATCACCACCATCATCACCAACGCCAAAAAGCTGAAGGGATCTTCTGGATATGGCACATCGGGGACTAATCTCGTGCCTTCGCTGATCGCTATCGACGGAACCGGCTCAATGGGCGTTTCGGGCACCACCCTGACCAACCAGTGGAACGGCGCCGTCACGCTTGTGAGCAATGGCATGACCTTTACCCTCTCCGAGAGCAACGTCCCCAAAGCGGCTTGCATCACGCTGACCACCAAGATCGCCAAGGACAAGCAGACCACCACCGCCATCAATGGTGGCTCGGCAACCAGTGGCGAGGTCCTTCCCGCCGCCGCTACAACAAGCTGCTCCAACGAAATGAACTCGATCTCCTGGACTACCTACTGAAGGCTGCCAGCGTGAGCTTGATTGCAGATGCTGAGTTCGTGGACCTCTATCTTGGCCATGATTTTGCCGATGTGAAGGGGCTGGCAGGTCAGCCCCGCAAGGCCGCCGCTCCTACGGAGTGGTCGACCGAGATCCAGGAACTGAGGGCGCGGTGTCTGCATCAGTACGAGACAACACGTGAGCCTGAGTTCGCCCTCGTGTTGGAGGATCGCGTGCTCTTGCGAGTGACGTACAACCTGGACGTCTTCACTAAGCCGTTTTTTGTGTTGAATCGGTCAAGAGCAACCATCATCCCCCTCGAAGATCTCGGGTTACCGGACCATATTTACGAGTGCCTGCTCGCCGAGGACACCCGGGGTCTGGTGTACTTCGCTGGTGAGATGGGCACCGGCAAGACCAGTAGTGCAGCCTCGGCGGTCAAGGCACGCCTGACAACACGCGGAGGCCTGGGCCTGACTGTAGAAGACCCGCCTGAAACGCTCCTCCAAGGCGAACATGGCTCTGGTCGCTGCATCCAATTGCCGGTTTCCCGTATGCAAGGCGGCTATTCAGAAACGCTGATACGAGCTCTTCGAACTCGCGCAGACCTCATCCTGGTCGGTGAAGTTCGAGACACGGCCACGGCCGCTGAAGTCATCAAGGCATCCATCAATGGCCATCTCATTTTCTCCACTGGGCACGGCGGCAGCATCGGAAGCTCCATCCAACGCCTGGCTGTACTTGCCGAGCCCATCATGCCGAATGCCCTGGAGGTGCTCTCACAGGGGCTGACGGTGGTCATTCACCAAACCCTCCTCCGTCCAGATCACGGACAGCCGCGACTCACACTCCAAACGCTGTCACTGGCCCTGGATGACGCGCCGTCCATCCGCGAGAAGATTCGTAGCGGACATCTTCAGATGATCGAGCAAGACATCGTCACCCAATCGAACAGGAGTCTCTGGCATGGCCAGTAAACGCGGGCAGGCTGGATTTTTTACCATTGATGGCCTGTTCGGCCTGATAGTGATGAGCATCATGCTGTCTCTCGCAGGTTGGTGGATGCTCAATTACGGCAACCAGCAGGACTACCGGATCGCCGCGGAACACCAGCGGACTGTCGCTGACGCTTTTGCCAAGTACCTCAAGGACAACTACTCCGTGGTGCTCAGCAATGCTGGCCCGACTACGCCTGTCCAGGTCACCGTAGACATGATGCAAAACACCAAGTATCTGCCGGCTGGCTTCAGCTCGACCAATAGCTTCGGCCAGACCATCGTCGGCCTGGCCAGGCGGCTGAACGCGAACCAGCTCGAGGCCATTGTGGTGACCACCGGTGGCCAGGTCATCCCGGAACTCGGCATTCGGAGCATCGCTGAGCATCTTGGCGGGCCAGGCGGCTTCATATCGTCACTCAAGCCCGGAGTCATCCAGGGCGTGCGTGGGGGATGGGAAGTGGCCCTCAGCAACTACGGCATTAATCCTGGGCAGGGACATACTGCGAGCGCGCTCTTCTTGATCGACGGCGACCTGGCCAACGACTACCTCTACCGCAACGCTGTACCAGGCCATCCTGAGTACAACCGGATGAACACCGCGATCGATATGGGTGGCAACGACATCAACAATGCCGGCGCGGTCACCGCGACGAGCGACATCACCAGTAAGAACGGCTGGTTCAGAAGCCAGAACAACACCGGCTGGGTGAACGAGAGGTGGGGCGGAGGTATCTACCAGTCCGATGCTGACTGGGTCAGGGTCCTCAACGACAAGGGCCTGCTAACCGGCGGAAAAATCCGCGGCGGCACACTGCAGGCAGACGGGCGTGTGACAGTTGGGGAATACTTGGACATTGAGAGCACGGCTGTTGAAGGGCAAGCTTGCCCGAAGATTGGCATTCAGTCGAAAACCACTCTCGGTGCACCGCTCACTTGCCAGTGCCAAACGCCATCCTGTCAATCCAGTGCGTGGAAATCAGCTGGGGCTGCCGACTTCCTAGTCGTCAACTGCGTTATGAACAACTGGCTTAGTTGTGTACCGGTATGCCCCAGCGGTTATACTCTTAAATCATCATCTGGGGTATATGGCCAAAACAGCAGTTATTTTGCCGACCGATACTATGGCGTCGGTGTCTGCACGCGGTGACTCAGCTGCTCTATCGCGGGGCGAAGAGTTCTTATACTGCCGCCCCGAAGGTAATACCCCACTATGTGATAAAAAAGCTTTTTGGAGAGCAGTAGACTTGTTAACATTGTCCTCAACTTTTGTGATGCGACCAGACACATGTTCAAGATACTTAAGGAAAAAAAATTCAAGAAAGTCTTCCGAAAAATGGGGGGAAAGGCAGCCGGGGGTACGAATACTTTCAGCTCTCGGGCATGTGCAACCATTGAAGAGGGAGTCAACCTAGGACACATCCGGGTAGAACCCCCTTCATTGTCGATTGGTGCACACTCGTACATCCGAAGCGGAACAAAATTGTCTGTGATCTCAGAAATTGGCCGTTTTTGCTCTATCGGATCTGACTGCACGCTCGGGCAAGAGAAGCACACTCACCCAACAGACTGGGTGAGCACGCATCCATTTCAATACGAGGCTGGAGAATTAGCCTACTCCCCTGAACTATCTTGGGCTACTGTGGGACACGACGTTTGGATCGGCCATGGCGCTACAGTGTTAGAGGGAGTAAACGTCGGCACAGGTGCAATTATTGCTACAAGGGCCCTAGTGACCCGAGATGTACCGCCCTACGCAATAGTCGGGGGGAATCCAGCAAAAATCATCAAATACCGCCACAGTGCCGAAACCATTCAGCGTCTACTCAAAAGTGAATGGTGGAATCTTGATCTTACCTACCTTAGAAGCCTTCCTCTTAACGATCCAGAGGAGTTCCTCGATGCAATCGAAAATAATTCTTCATTACCTCAAGCAAAATATTCGAAATTAAAAATCGCAAAACGTAGGGCGTATTAAAAACCCACACTGAACCATAAAACTGTTTATTAGGATCTCGTCATGTACGTCTACTGGATCGCTATGACGCTTCTGATCGTAGCGGGGAGTATCTGCTCTCAAATGCAGTCTTCCGACGAGACCATTTCAGAGCAGGCCACGATCGATGCCCTCAGCCGAAGTCTGTTGATCTACCGCTCGGCCGCAGCAGAGTATGCCCGGGCCAACCCTGGGTTTACTGGAGCACCGACGGACTCATCCCTAAACCTTCCAGGCTGGTACACCAAGCAAAGCGGGATCGCCACATACATCGTGAGTGGTGTGTCCTACACCTACATCGCGGGAACGGTTCCTGCCGGCCTGCCGGCCGCATTGACCGAGCGCACTGAGTCCGCCACCGTTGGTGTGAAGAGGTCTGGCCAGTTGTTCTCACCGAAGGTGGGTAACATGGCCATAGCCGTTCCAGCGCCCGTCCCAGAGGGAGCAGTCGTTGCGGTCTATTGACAGTTGACGTCTCGCGAAAACGCCTACGAGCCTTGCATCCCGGCCATGGTACAACCCATAATGACATCAGTTTTGGTTCAACCCCGCTGGCTACTGACGGTCATCAGTAGCGCCCAGGTGTTGTGGTTCGCCTCAACACCAAACCGTAAGCACGCTATAGCTCCGGGAAGGGCGTGCGGATCTGGTTGAAAGCTCTCCCTGTGTCTCCCTGCTCTCTCTAGTCGCGCAGCCGTCTAACTCGTGATGATCGAGTTCACAGGCACATAGAGTTTCAAGAGGTTCGGTGCTTCTTTGATCCAAGGGCCACATTGGTAATGTGGCCCCTCCTCTTTCCTTCCCCTTGGGTAGCCTGATGGACTTGTCGAAGGTCTATGAGGCTACCCAATGGGTACTCTCTCCTTTGCCGGTGGCCCGCCGGCGATAAGCCGGGCTCCTTTTGTGCGCGGATGCGTGCCTCATGTTTGCTGGCCAAAGCCACGAGAATGGCCAGGTGATGAGAGTCGAGACGATCAATGCCCAGGGATCGACGATTCCCGACACAGGTGGCTCCTTCAACTTTTTTTCAAACACGGCTGGGTCACCTTTCAAGGGCTGATCCAGCCGACCTTCTCCCTCCCGCTCCCCCTTCCCGCCCCCTCCGCTTGACACATCCCTTCCCCGCTCCGATTATTAAGCCGTGATCTGCTGACGTCGTCAGCAACATGCCCCATGCAGCTCGGATCCGTAATGCTGCAGCACGAAGTTTGTGTGATCCACCAACCCAAGGTCGTTTAGCTTCTGGCAGCACGACCGATCGACCTCCGTCGATAGAAGCTCCTTCCGCAAACCCAGCGGGGAATACACTTCCCCGTAGGGTCAGTGTTTCTCCGCGCTCTCTCGACTCGCAGGAGAATCACCATGACCGCAATGTCTGCACAACCCACCCACTCGATTTCTTTCCGTGTCGGCTACTCCGTTGGCGCCTTCGTGTCCGCCTGTCGTCGCTCGTTGAAGGACGGCGCGACCAGGGAGTTACCGTCCACTGACATACCGTCCGCGGGTCTGCCTATGCGCAGCACGCGCAACGACTGGGACGAATTGTCCAGGACACCTACGCTCGCTCGTAAAGGCGTGGATCTGAACCGCTGGTATGAGGAAAACACCAAGGAAGCCAAACCAGAAAAGCCGAAGCGTAAACGCAGTAGTGTGCGAAAAGCCGCCCCTGCCTCGACGTCGTTTGTCGGCCCACTTCCAAAGTTCGGACCTTTGGACCAGCTCATCGCCTGACCGTCTGAACCACACTAACCCCCATCGGGAAACCTCCCGGTGGGAGGCTTTCCGATCAACCCACAAGGAAAGCCATGGGCCGCAAAAAACTGTCTGCAATCGCTGAAGACCTCCGGAAAATTGGCACGACAGCGGTCGCTGCTGGCTTAATCGGTATCTTCCTGGGCGAGCATCGCATCCTGACTGCACTTGCATTGGCAGTTGGTGTGTTAATCTGGTCGACAGGAATCTACCTGACTCAGGAGGAATCTTGAGATGAGCCAAACGACTTTCGGCGTGATCATGCTGCTGTTGCTGCTCGCAGTGTGCATGGCGATGGCTGCATGGGCTGACTGGCCAAACCTCAAACGCAGGCTTGCCAAGCTCAATCCGCGTCATCGATCCCACTGATCCCAGCCCCTCTCTTGAGGGGCTTTTTCATTCCAGGGGCTTGACAAGCTTCTTCACCATTTCCATGCTTGTCACCGTGAGCTGCTGACGTCGTCAGTAACCCCAGCCCGAGCAGTCATGATCTGAAAGACTGCTGCACCCACTGCGGTGTTGATCTCCCCAAAATCGCCAAGCTTCCGGAAGCGCGATTGATCAATCTCCCGATTGATGGAAGCCTACCCAACTTGCTACATCCCAACCCACGCGGGGAATACTTTCCCCCATGGGCGAAGTGTTTCTCCGCTTTCACTATTGAAACTGGAGAATCCTCATGAGCAACCAATCCAACGAAGCCAAATTCTTCGACCTGCATACCACTGGCATCGGCTACCTCAACCGTATCCGTGAAGTCAGTCCCCGCAAGGGCCGACCATTCACCTGTGTAACCGTTGCAGCATTGCACGGCGCGACTGATAACGCCGAGTACTCCTACATCGACTGCAACGTTGTCGGAGCCGAGGCAGAATCGCTGGTTAAACGCTGCCAGCAGGCCGTTGAAGCTAGGAAGAAGGTGCTTGTCTCCTTCCGAATTGGCGACATCTGGGCTGATGCTTTCACCTATGATAAAGGCGACAAGAAGGGTCAGGCCGGCGCAAGCCTCAAAGGCCGTTTGCTCTTCATTGGCTGGATCAAGGTTGACGGCAAGCTGGTGTACGAAGCGAAGCCTAAAAACGCCACCACGCCCGCTGACAATCAGGGACAACCTGGTGTTGATCAAGTGTTGAATCAGGAGCAACCTGAGCAACCCCTGAATCAGGGACAGCAAGTCGCCCACCAGTTCGGTGAACAGCTTGCCCCTGGCCTCGGTAATGATCTTTCCCAGGGTGCCAACCAGGCTGCATAACCCCCATCAAGGCGCTGATTTCAGCGCCTTCACTTTCTGCCAAGGAGGCAGTCATGAAAATCCTGTTCGCGTTGAACCTTCTAATCCTGATCGCCGCCGTCATCCTCGGCGACATTGTTTTCGGTGCTTGCGCTTTCATCGGGCTGAGCGGTTTCGCGATGTATGCCTTCAACCGCAAAGCAAGTTCCTTTACGACTGCGTAGCCCCATTGATCACACCACCCGGGGCCTCATGGCCCCAGACGTCCGCACTGCAACTTCACCTTTCGGGTACATCACCCGATTGGGCTGGTGACCCATCATCGGAGCATCACCATGTCCCAAGCCACCCAAGTCTTCAATGGCGTCATGTTTATTACCAATCCCTTCGAGGAACGCGCTGCCGGAGCTTTTATCCGTGTGGATGTTCTCGAGCGACGATTTGCTACATCAATCAAGGCGGATTGGGAGCTCATGCTAGAGCGTCACAACTCTGTCCCAATATTCAACATCGGTCCATGTTCCCGTTTCCATTTGTACAAGAAGAGCATGATCAGCGCGCTGCGGGATCAGTACCAAGAGCTGCCCTTTCCTCACAACCAGTTGTTCAACCGTGAGGCAGAACGGCAAGGTTTTCAGCTCGATATGGAGAACTATCTCGCAGTGCAGGAAGCTGCTGCCTTATTCTGATCCGCCCCGCTCCACCTGTCCTCCCCTCCGAAGGGTATCCCTTCGGGGGGACATTGAATGCAATGCCCGGGCACATGCGGGGCTTCTGCCTGCTGGCCGTCCAACGAATTCCGTATTGGTTCACTGTCGTTGACAGTGCCTCCCGGAGCCAGGGTTTAAGGCTCCAGCGCGTTGCGCCAACCCACCCAAGATCGCCTAGCACTCGGCAGCGCGATCGCATCACTCAGTGATGGAGTGCCTTCAACTTTACCTACCTGCGGGGATCTCATCCTCGCGGACTGAGGCCTCGCTCATTCTGGAGACCTCTGATGTCCATACCCTCCGCCTCGACCGAGGCATACCTCACTCTTCCAGTTGTCCTGGACAACGCTGCGTGGCTGCGGGCGGTCTATCTCGAAAACCCAGCTCGTGTAGCCGAGATGAGCCAGCGCCTCGCCACTGTCGTCCAAACGGCGTGGCAAGAGCTCAAGCAGCAGCCTCAGGCCACTGCTCTGTCCTTCGGTGTGTACACGAAGCGCCACACCGGCCGCGATCGTGACTGGGTCGCTCTCATGCTGCAGATCGTGACTCCCAAGGACGAGCCATCCTACATCCAGATCCAGCTGCTGCCCGCTACAGACCCCGCCTGACACAGCCAGTTAATCACCCAGAGGGGTCACCCTCTGGGGTGGCTTCCTCTCAACCAGGAGCACGCCACATGGCACAATCACCCAACCCCTTCCACATCGCTGTCGGCGATCACTCTGTACCTCATCCCTGCTGCAGCCAAGCATTCGAGATCGCCTCGGCACACCTGCCCGAGGCAGATTGGGAAGAGCTGCAGGCACTCGTTGAAACTGCTGATACAGCTCTCCTTCAGTTCGAGTGCTTCACCCTGCCCGACAGTGACGCCATCGGTTTCAAACTTCTCAGCACGCCCTGGACCGACCAACATCTGAGACAGTACTGGGGTTATGACCTTTCGACACTTCAAGCGCTGCAAGCCGCCGAGGGCTTCAGCGAGGAGACCATCCGAATACTCACTCTCGCCGCTCAGGCTGACGTGAGATTCCTGGTCATCGACCCCAACAGCAACGTTCTCGACGGTCTGCCGCTGTTCGACTGCTGACCACCTTCCACCTCGCGGGGAACGCCCGCTGGGAGTTCCCCATGCTTTACGGGGAGCGCACATGATCTCAATCACCGGCCAGTTGGCCATCCGCACCATCTCCGGCCGACTCGGGCTATTCAACGTCGGCCGCCTCAGTACTTCGATCGGTGAGTTCACCATCAAGGATGCTCTTCTGGATCAGTACCAGGAGGGCAAATACCGAGGTGACTTCGCGATCAAGCAGATTCGCCCATCGTATTACTCACACGGCGGTCGACTCGTTGTTGAGATCAGGGCAGAACTCGAGGGCATGACCCTGGAGGATGTCACAGGTCTCAGTCGCGAGGACGAAGAACACCTGCCAACCAACGTCCCTGACCCTCTTGAAGAGGACGGGCCACCGCCCACACCGACACCGTCACGTCGGACTCCAAATACGCCGGCGCGGCAGCCCCAAACTGATGCCCTCGCCTCGGATGAGCCCTTCGGGATGAGTCCATCAGCGACACCGAGTACGAACGACATCGATGCCGAACTCTTTGGCACGGTGTGGCCATTGGGCGAAACCGTGAAGCTCGACACCACCGTAGACCGACAACGGCTGCGCGCCCAGTGCACGCGGCTGGACCAGCTCGGTTTTACCATGGACTTCAAAACTCAAACCTGGACCAGGGCCTTGCCTTAAAGCGCCCTGCCAGCCCACTGCCGCAGTCAACCTGCAGCACACACCCTGAGGGGCCTCTTCAGGGGGCTCCATTTCTCTACCTGGAGCATCACCATGAACGCCATGTTCAGCAACTTGAGCAAACAAACCCTCGCGAACATCGAGGACCAGCTGTCCAACAACGAGGTGTCGACTGACGAGGAGCTCGTCGACCTCTTCATCGAGGAGTTGGAGCTCACACTGGACCAGGCCGAGGCCGCTATCCTCCTCCGTGACCAGTATCGCATCCAGATATTCCGTGCTGGTCACGGGCCACTGCACAGTGAGAAACCCGTGGTGTTCGATCCAGACACCAGGACCTTCAACTAACCACCAAACCACCCCGGGGGGCTTCCGCCCGCTGGGACGGACGCCTCCAAAATGGAGGCCATCATGCACCCATCTCCCTTGTTCCAGATCGAGGAGTGCCCGGACCTGTACGTTGACGCCTGTGTGTTCGACGAGCAGCGCAACCTGGTGTTCATGTCGGCCTGGGGTCGTGACACCGCACTGCAGGAGTTTCTGGCCAGGCTCACACTTGGCCGGGAAGAGAATGGCATCGAGCAGTTTCACATTCTCGTCGACGGGCGGAGCATTCCCGTTTTCCCTAACCATGACCTGCTGGAAAAGCGCACCACACGGCAATTCCGCGGCACCCTATTCGGCAGCATGGTGCACCTCTGGCTTTTCGATCGGCGCGCCTCGGCGCCCGACCAAGCCAATCACTTCGCCTTCGCCCTCCTGGAGCGCAATGAAGCCCCACACCAATGGCTTTGGCCGCTGGTGATAGAGACCTGCCCGCTCCCCCTTCTCCAGCATTGGCGCGAGCCCGTGATGGAAGTCCTCACCCAGCACCGCATGCTGACTGCCCTACCCGGGACGATCGGAAACGTCTGCGCCTGGCGGCTCGCTCTTCAGCTCGACGTGCTCGAGTCCTCCCTCGGAGAGCTGATCCGTCGCGGCGAACTCACTATCGAAGCTCAGGCGTAGGCCTGGGCTCACCTATGACTCAAGGAACGCTTATGGCCCTTATGTTTCCGCGCCTAGCGCGCAACTTTGCCCGCAACGGCTACTACCCCACCGATGAGATCACGCTCGAACGCACGCTGCAGGCGCTCACTCCCGCCACCTCGGGCAGGATGAGGATCTGCGACCCCTGCGCCGGCGAGGGTGTTGCCCTTGCTGAAGCAGCTCACCTCCTGGGCCGCGACCAGGTCCAAGCATTCGCCGTCGAGTACGATCGCGAACGCGCGGATCACGCGCGTGGCCTGCTCGATCGGGTGCTGCACAGCGACCTCTTCGACACCTTGATCAGCCGCCAGTCGTTCGGCTTGCTCTGGCTCAACCCACCCTACGGTGACCTGGTCGCGGATCACTCCGGTGCATCCCAGTACCAAGGCAGCGGCCGACGGCGCTTGGAGAAAGCTTTTTATCAACGCTGCCTCCCGCTTCTGCAGTACGGCGGCGTCATGGTGCTCATCGTTCCTCACTACGTGCTGGACGACGAGTTCACTGGATGGCTGAGCAACCACTTCGCCGAACTGCGTGTATACGGTGCTGCAGACCCCACCTTCAAACAGGTGGTGATCTTCGGCATCCGTGTACGGCGGCAGGACCTGGCCCGGGCTTCCACCAACCAGGTGAGGTCGCGCCTGCAGGCGATCGGCGCCGGGCAGGACCAGGCCGAGGAGATCCCAGCCAGCTGGCCATGGGAGCCATACCTTGTCCCGTCAGCTGCTAACGAGCTGGAGCACTTCTACCGCATTACCCTCGAGCCGGAGCAATTCGCCGCCGAGATTCTGCGGTTGCGGGGTCTCTGGCCTGACTTCAACTTGCACTTCGGGCAAGCCGGTCTTCAACCCCGAGCCCCTGTCCGCGAGCTTTCCCGCTGGCACCTCGCACTGGCCCTGGCCGCCGGCGCAATCTCTGGTGTTGTACGTTCGAAGTCGGGGCGGACCTTGGTCGTGAAGGGTGATACCTACAAGGACAAGGTGCGCAAGACCGAATTCACCGAGGACGAGAAGGGTAACGTCTCAGAAGTCAGGATCCTCACCGACCGTTTCATCCCGATCATTCGTGCTTGGGAGATGACGCCTTCCTCAGTGCATCACGGCCAGGTCCTGATCATCAGCTCCTCGCCGGCGAGCACCGACGTAGTGCCTGCAGTTGACGAACCAGTCACAGCACCGCTGTTTAACCCAGGACAGATCGTGATGACTGCCGCTATTAGCCACCTGGTGGAAACCGGGCAGCTCAACCCCACCCCAGCGCTGAAACGCCACCTGGCTGGCGACTGGGGCGAGCTGTGCGATGACGACCGAGCCTCCAATCAGCTCGCACTTACCCACGGAGACCGCTTGTTCTCAAGCTATGACATCGACGCCGGCGACGAGTCCAGACTCTGGATCATCACCGAGGCCGACCGTAGCGCCACCACCCTGCTGCTTCCCAGCGACTACTGACCAGCGCCGCAACGGCGAAAACCCAAAACCGACCCACAGGGTATGCTCATACCCACCGGGGTTTGTGCATGCCCTGTTTCCCTGCAGGAGATGCACATGAACGCACTGACCCAACCGGCCACCTCGGCCCACTCCCCACTGAACATTAACCTGATCGACTTCATCGACGAGTTCGGCGACGAGCTCCTGGCGTCACTCAACAGCTCCAACCCTCCGGTCTACACCGGCAACATCAACGAACAGCGCCAGACCGTGATGGCAAGTCTCAAGCGCACGCCATTTGTGGCGCAAGCTGAGGTTGTCCAAGCCATCACAGCGCTGCTGCTCGATCGCAACGAGCAAGCTGCGATCATCAACGCCGAGATGGGTACCGGGAAGACGATGATGGCCATCGCAGTCGCTGCCGTGCTCCACGCGGCAGGCTACCGTCGAACCCTCGTCATCTCGCCGCCCCACCTGGTCTACAAGTGGCGGCGTGAGATCCTGGAAACCACGCCAGACGCCCGCGTCTGGGTACTCAACGGCCCGGACACGCTGATCAAGCTGCTCAAGCTGCGTGACCAGTCGGGGCAAACCTACGACGGCCGGCCGGAGTTCTTCATTCTCGGCCGCGTCAGGATGCGGATGGGTTTCCACTGGCGGCTCGCCTGCTGGAAGCGGCGTACTGCAGGTGGCCAGCTGCTGGCGGCATGTCCAGATTGTGGCCAGGTCCTCGAGGACCAGGAGGGCAACCTGGTCACCGTGGACGAATTCGAGCGCGGTGATCGCCGTCGCAACTGCACGGCCTGCAACGCTGCCCTCTGGACGCTTATGCGCCCAGGCAAAGTCGATAGTGGGGACCGACGCTCGACGATCCTGAAGTCGATGTGCCGGATACCGACGATCGGCCCGGTCCGGGCGGAACGGCTGCTGAACGACTTCGGCGAGGACTTTCTGGCCTCGATGCTGGTGGACAACGTCTCAGAGTTCATCAACTTGATGGACGCGAAAGGCAACTTCGTCTTCAGCGACCGCCAGGCCAAGCGCATGGAGCGGGCGATGGCCAACATCGAGTTCGGATTCGGCGAAGGGGGCTACCAGCCGACAGAGTTCATCAAGCGCTACTTACCCGATGGCTTCTTCGACCTGCTGGTTGTCGACGAGGGGCATGAGTACAAGAACAGCGGTTCGGCCCAGGGCCAGGCCATGGGGGTGTTGGCCGCGAAGGCGCGTAAAACCGTGCTCCTCACCGGGACCTTGATGGGTGGCTACGCCGACGATCTGTTCTACCTCCTGTTCCGCATCCTCACCCAGCGCATGATCGAGGACGGCTACCGACCCAACGCACGCGGCAGTATGGCGCCTGCAGCCATGTCGTTCATGCGCGATCACGGCGTGCTCAAGGACATTTATACCGAGCGCGATGGCGATTCGCACAAGACCGCCAAGGGCAAGAAGCTGTCGGTACGCACCGTGAAGGCCCCAGGCTTCGGCCCTAAAGGCATCCACCGGTTCGTGCTGCCATTCACCGTGTTCCTGAAGCTCAAGGATATCGGTGGCAATGTGCTGCCCAGCTACCAGGAGGAGTTCATCGACGTGCCCATGGCGCCGGTACAGGCCTCGGCCTACCAGCGCTTGGCTGCAACGTTGACCGCTGAACTCCGCCAGGCTTTGGCCCGGAGAGACACCACCCTTCTGGGAGTAGTGCTCAATGTGCTGTTGGCCTGGCCGGATTGCTGCTTCCGATCGGAGATGGTCAAACATCCCCGCACCCGAGACACGCTAGCCTTCGTGCCGGCGCTCTTCGGCGACGATGAACTGATGCCCAAGGAGCAGGCGCTGCTGAACCTGTGCCTCGAGGAGAAAGCGAAAGGCCGCAAGGTCCTTGCATACACCGTCTACAGCGGCACGCGCGATACCACGTCCAGGTTGAAGAAGGTCCTCGAGCTGGCCGGTCTGCGCGTTGCGGTACTGCGGGCCACGGTTGAAACGGCTCGGCGCGAGGACTGGATCCTCGACCAGGTCGACCGTGGTATCGACGTGCTGCTCACCAACCCGGAGCTGGTTAAGACCGGGCTAGACCTGCTGGACTTCCCAACCATCGCGTTCCTGCAGACGGGGTACAACGTGTACACCTTACAGCAAGCGGCGCGGCGCTCGTGGAGGATCGGACAGAAACACCCGGTCCGCGTGGTTTTCTTCGGCTACGCCGGCAGCTCGCAGATCACCTGCTTGCAGCTGATGGCCAAGAAGATCGCAGTGGCGCAGAGCACTTCGGGCGATGTGCCTGAGTCCGGGCTGGATTCCCTGAACCAGGACGGGGACTCTGTTGAGATGGCGCTGGCAAGACAGCTGATCGCGGCATAGCATATGGCCACCCTCGGGTGGCCTTTTTTCACCTGCTGATATGCCTACCAGCTTGACCATTAATGGAAATCCCGATGAAAGGACAACTTGAACTCCTGATCAACAACCTGGGCAGCTCATATCAAACCCTTGTGAGGCTTGGATTAGTTGAGAAACATTCAATTCGCGCGTCTGAATACGAGGATACTGACACACTTGAAATTGAAAGTATTCCAGGCCTAGAACTCATTTTCGAACCTGACTCGTGCAGATTTGAGACTATATACATCCGGCTAAGAAATGACCCAGATTGTGACCTTCCTCTCTATTCCGCTCCGCTGCCTAAACCACTCTGCCTCATCAACAATCGTCATGCAACCATCAATCATCTTGGCGGCCCCCTCTATAGCGGCGAGGCGGACCCTACCAATCAAATTCTTGCCCGGGACACATTCCAGCTCGACCAGCACCTTCACCATGCAGCGAGCCTATCCCTCTACTACGGAGCGGACTTGAAACCGAATACAATTGTGATTTCTCTGCTGGATGCTTCAATCTGAGTCTGAGGCCACCGCACGGTGGCCATACCCCGCACTAATCAATGCTGATCTTTCGGGTTTTCGTTCTCCCGGCCATAATAGTCCTGCCCCTCGGCCTTTTCTTTTTGCCAATATTTAATTGTGTCTTGCACCGACTCAGGGGTATGCGTTTCCAGCTCCCATAACTCGACGTCACGCCATTCGTCAAAAGTCTGTTCGCAAAGCCTGTGAGTGACTGCTACTACCGACATGCCTGGGTCGCTTAACTCTTCTGCTGAAGTACCGATACCAAACCACTCATCAATACTTGAAGAATCTGGAACACCTTCAAACCTCCACCAACCGTGGTAATTTTCCTCCGTGCGAGACTGCCATTCGTCCTCATCCTCATCGGTCCAGATCCCCTTCTCCAATCTTTCCTGCTTATACCCTCTTCGGTCAGCAAAGAAAAACTCCCAGCTCTCTGGATCCTGCTCTTTCCAGTTGTACCAGGCAGCGTGTATCCCTGACCGCCCCAAGCGCAGCACTGTCTCAATCACACTTGCCTTGGTCGCCCCGAACACCCACTGATACTCACGCATATACGCAGGTTTAATCCCAGCCTCCATGCCCTGGCAAGAAAATGGAAACTTCTCTTTATTAGCTCCCCAGAACTCCTCAAGACAGCCCAATGTAGGCAGATCAACTGCGATGCTCCCATTTTCAAAGACCTGCCCTTGTGGAAGAGCGATATTTACTGGATCAATCTTTTCCATTACTTTTATATAGTCCTATTGTGACGGTACTGGCTGGATTAACTCTGCCCCTTGGTTACGGACATTCCCTACCTCTTTCCTGACAGGGAACCAACGGAAGTCGGTACTAGGCCGGCAACCTGTTTGGACTATTTCCGCCGCCCGCTCGGTCGTTGTGCCTGGATCTATCCATTCTCGGGCAAGCTCAGGGGTAAGCACCAGGGGCTTGCGATCATGGATGTCCACCAAACCTTCATCAGCCGCAGCAGTCACGATAACGAAGCCACTGCGCTCATCTGGTTCCAGCCCTGGATGAACTTCGGCCAACGCCGCGAAAAACAATGACCTACCGTCCGCCCCTTGGATGTAGTAAGGCTGCTTGCGCTTCGGATCTGCAACATCGGGTATCCACTCGAACCACCCATTGGCCGGCGCCAAGGCTCGGCCATTCGGCCAAAGCGACTTGAAGAACTTCCCCGTCATCACCGTCTCGGCCCGCGCATTGATCGGGTCGGCCCGCTTCCCCTTGGCCCAGAAAGGCGACCATCCCCACTTCACTCGATCGACGTTCAGTCCTCCCGGGGCGGGCCTTATAACCTCCACGCGGGTAGAGGGTGCCACGTTGTACCGGTTGATCCGCTCATGGTCATAACCGTTGATGACCACCAGGTCCAGGGCCAGCTGCCGCAGGTAGTCGTCCATGCTCTCGTAGATCGAGTACCTTCCACACATACCCACCTCGCTCGTTTGTCGGCTGCCAGGCTTCGACGCATTGACGCAGGAACGCTCTGACAGTTTACTGTATAAATATACAGATATTCTTTTGAGTAGATCTGCCATGACCATCACCTTCTTGGGCGCGCCGACGGGCGGCCCTGCTCTGCTGCCGGTGTACTCCTTCCGTGTGCCGGCCGGGTTCCCTTCGCCAGCGGCGGATCACCTGGAGCGTCACATCTCCCTCGACGAGCTGTTCGACCTGCGTGCCCCTCACGTGTATCTGGTGCAGGTGGAGGGCGACAGCATGCAGGGCGCCGGGATCTTCTCGGGCGATTTTCTCATCGTAGACCGCAGTAGGGAGGCCGAGCACGGCGACATAGTGATCGCCGCGATCAACACTGAACCCGTCTGCAAACGCCTTTATCGTCGCGACGGCGTGCTGGTCCTGCAATCTGAGAATCCAGCCTACCCCCCGCGCCATGTCATGGAAGGCGACGACCTGGTCATCTGGGGTGTGGTTCGCTACAGCGTGCGCGATCATGCCCAGTGACCAGGTGTTCGCGCTGATCGACTGCAACTCGTTCTATGCAAGCTGCGAGCGCGTGTTCCGGCCAGATCTGGCCAAGACACCCATCGTGGTGCTGAGCAACAACGACGGCTGTGTAATCGCCAGGTCATACGACGCCAAGCCGTACGTGAAGATGGGCGAGCCCTATTTCCAGGCCAAGGAGAAGCTGCGGCGGCATGGCATCGTGGCGTTTTCGTCCAACTATGCCCTGTATGGCGACATGAGCGAACGGGTTATGTCGCTGATCGAATCGATGGTGCCTGCGGCCGAGGTCTACTCGATTGATGAATGCTTCGCTGATCTCACTGGCGTGCAGGGGAGTCTGACCCAATTCGGCCGGGAGGTACGCGCCAAGGTGCTGCGCTGCACTGGCATCCCTGTCGGTGTGGGGATCGCCCGTACCAAGACCCTGGCGAAGCTCGCCAACCACACGGCGAAGCGCCTGCAGGCGCAAACGGGTGGGGTGGTCGACATCACTGATGACTTCAAGCGCGACTGGGTACTGCGCAACACTGAGGTGAAAGAGGTCTGGGGCATTGGCCGGCGGATGACGGCACACCTCGAGGCGATGGGCATCCGCATGGCCATGGACCTGGCGAAGGCAGATCCGCGGATGCTGCGTGACAAGTTCAGCGTGGTGGTGGAGAAGACAGCGCGCGAGCTCGCCGGCACGCCGTGCCTCGAACTGGATGAGGCTGATCCGCCGAAGCAGGAGATCTGCTGCAGCCGGATGTTCGGTAAGAGAATGACCGAACTGACACCAATCAAGCAGGCGGTAGCGACCTATGCAGCGCGAGCAGCCGAAAAGCTGCGCGCCCAGGGGTCGGTGTGCAAGCGCATGCGAGTGTCGATCCGCACAGGTATGTTCAATCCCAACGAACTGCATTTGGCGAAAGGGGCGCTGGTTGAGCTGCCTTACCCCACGAGCGACACCCTATTGCTCACGCGGGCAGCGACTGAGGCTGTGGAGAGGGTCTACCAGGACGGGTACCGCTACAGCAAAGCCGAGGTGCTACTGCTCGATCTACGGCAACCGGGTGAATTCACTGACGATCTGTTCGCGTCAACGCAGCCAGTTGCCTGCGATCGCCTGATGACGGTTATGGATGGCATAAACCACCGGTACGGCAAAGGTACACTGAGGTCCGCCAACGTTCCACGAAGCCCGGAGTGGGGTATGCGTCGAGAACTCCTGAGCCAGTCGTTTACAACCCGGATTGACCAGTTGTGGCGTGTTTACTGCAGATAGTGCAGAGCGCGAGCGTCGGCGATCATCTTTCCAACTCGGCATGGTTAAAAAAATCCGTGCAAGCGGGCTAAGTATTTTCTGCTGAATCAGGATCATGGTTGCGCGAGGGTGTACTCGGCTTCGAGAGGACACCCATGAAACTGCCGATCCGAAAATACCTACCCCTTGCTACGGGCCTGCTCATCCTGGGCGCCATCATCGTGTTCCAGCAGTACCAGCTGTCGACTCTTTCTCGCACCGTGAATGGAGCAGCAGAAAAAGTCTCGATCGATGCGCTCCAGAACAGGGTGAGCGCGATCGACGATCGGCTCGACACTGTGTCAGGCAAACCCCTGGTCACGATGGAAGACTTCCGTATCAGCCAGCAAGCGCTCTCGAGCCGGATCGATGCTGTGCAGGCCACAGCAACGCAGGCCCACGCGGCTGCAGCTGAAGCCACTCGCTCATCCGCGACTGCGGGCGATCTCCTAGTACTGAAAGCCGACCTTGAGTCGCTCGACGGCAAACTGCAGAAAATGAGCAAGCCTCAGGCTCAGGCGACTGCACCAGCCCCCAAAACCTCCTCCAAACCGAAGCCGAAGCCCGCACCGGTTAAAGCCCCACCAATCCCGCAAGATCCTCCGCCCTTTCAGATGGTCGGCCTCGAATACCGAGGCGGAGAGCGTTTCCTGTCTGTTGCCCCCACTGGTAGCACGCGGCTGAGCCAGATCTACCTGATTCGGCCTGGCGAAGTGGTCAGCGGCAGCAACTGGCGCCTCAGGGCTGTAGATGAACGGACCGCAACCTTCGACGCCGGCGGAACAACCCGAACCCTGAGCATCCAGCCATGAGTAAAGCACCATGAATCTACCGATCGTTCGAGCCATCGCCTGCGCCTGCGCGTTTACCGCAAGTGGCATTGAGGCCGCGCCGCTTCCTTCCGCCGCCGGAGGGGCCGCCTCCAGTGTTCAACAGCTCACCAGCGAAAGCACCCTGTCCCAGAACAAGCTCGATGATAGAGCCGCGCAGGAGTGGGGCCTGACCCCCAAGGAGTACGAACGATATCAAGAGGTAATGCAGGGGCCCCGGGGGGTGTATTCGCCAGGGCTTGACCCTCTCACCGCGCTGGGAATCGAGGCCCGATCAGAGAGCGAACGACGCCGGTTCGCCGAGCTGCAGGTCCAAGCAGAGCGCCAACGAGTCGATCGGGAGCTCGCCTACCAGCGAGCCTACGACGAGGCGTACCAGCGCATGTTCCCAGGCATCAAAGCCATTGAGATTTCGACCACCCCTTCCGGCCTGGCCGGATCCGGGAGCGGCCCAGCTCTGGAGGGCAACGGGCGCATGGCACTCTTCGTCAAAGACGACTGCCTACCCTGCATCGACCAGGTCAAACGGCTGCAGGCGTCACAGACGCCGTTTGATCTGTATTTCGTCGGCAGCCAGCAAGACGATGAAAGGATCCGCCGCTGGGCAATTCTCGCGGGTATTGACCCGTCCAGCGTTAAAAGCCGACTGATCACACTGAATCATGACCAGGGCCGCTGGGTTCGCCTCGGGCTCGGTGGCTCGCTGCCAGCCGCCGTAACACAGGTGAATGGATCATGGCGTCGTCAGTGAGCGGATGGCGGCTCTACGTTCTGTCGGTGGTTCTGCTCGCCGGCAACGCATGGGGTGTAGAGGATCCGCCAGCAGCTTACAAGGCGATCGGCATCAGACACGGGGTCCCGCCCGTTGTGCTCTATTCGGTGGCACTGCAGGAAAGCGGGACGCGATTGCGCGGGCAGCTTGTGCCGTGGCCCTGGACGTTGAATGTGGCCGGAACCGGCTACCGCTTCGCCACACGAGCAGACGCTTGCCAAGCTCTGATGATAGCGATTGTTAAGGCTGGACCCGCTCGAGTCGACGTGGGGCTGGGACAAACAAATATTCGCTACAACGGGCATCGCTACCGCTATCCCTGCGAAGGCCTGGATCCATACAAGAACCTGGCGGTGACCGCTCAGATCCTGGCTGAACAAAAAGCTAAGGGTGGAACCTGGATCGATGCTGCGGGGCGGTATCACCGCCCTGCCGGGGGGGAGCCGGCCGCGAAGTACCGTAGCTATTTCACGAAACATCTTAGCCGGGTCACCGGCATCAAATTCGAGGTAGTGACCCCATGACATATCCCCACGCCCGGCGATCACACGCCGTGCAGGCTCTGGCCCTCGCGATCATGAGCAGCCTGGCTCTGCCCTGCAATGCTGATCAGCAAGCGGTGCTCACCGTGGTGGAGGACCGTGGCGGCTCATCCGCACTGTCCTACTACCAAGACATTGATCCCGAGCCTACGCACACCACCCCAGTTGTGACTGGCGTCCGGGCGGGCGGAGCGTTTCCGGTGTCGACTCCAGAACTGAGCCCCGGCCCAGTACAGGGACGAGTGATCAACGCAGCAGGTCTGCAGCCGATGTTCATCGTTGGGGATGATCCGACGTCGCAGGCCTGGCTCAAGCAGAAGCTGTCGGCACTTCAAGGCCTGCAGGCAGTAGGCCTTGCTGTGAATGTCAGCAACGCTGCACGACTGCAAGAGATCCGCCGCTGGGCACCTGGGTTGCAGGTGATGCCTGTACCTGCCAGCGATATTGCTGGTCGCCTGGGGCTGCAGCACTACCCGGTGCTGATCACAGCTACAACCCTTCAGCAGTGAGAACCGGTATGCGCCCAACACGACTATCGCCGGTGTTCACACTGATCATCAGCCATCCCCTACACCGGCCCGGCCGGGAGCAAATGATCGAGCAGGTTCGCCATGTGAGCGAGCTGTACGGTGCTCGCTTGACAGGAATCTCCGAGCTCAACGAACACGCATTCGCCCAGCGCCTGGCCGAACGGCTGACACCGGACCAGGTTGAGCAAGCGCGTGCGGAAGTCGACGCCATGACATACACCGCGAGGACCTGAGATGGCGACATACACCCTTGAATCTCTGCTCCGGCCGCCGGTAGAGCTTTTCACTACTGCGGTCTGCTATGTGGCAGCTTCGCTTTGCATTTGCGCGCCCTGGGCTTTTGCGCTGACCCCACTATTTGGAGTTGTCGCCGCGCTGGGTTTTATCTACCTGGGCACCATTCGGCTGCTGCAGGCGCGGAGGGTCCTAAGGTACCAGGCGAACCTCAGGCGACTTCCCCACTACACCATGACCAGCGCTGAAATGCCGATCAGCAACGAGCGCCTGTTCATCGGACGCGGGTTCCGGTGGACTCAGAAGCACACTCAGCGCCTGGCCGACACCTACCTCCCTCAGTTCGCGGCATACGTCGAACCGACGAACCTTTATGAACGGGCGCGCTGGCTGGAGGAACGCCTAGAGTTCGCCCCCTTCCCACTGAAACTGATCACAAAACTCACTGGTTGGGATTCCAACTGGAACCCCGCTCGGCCTCTCCCACCAGTGGGTGGCCTGCCCAGATTGCACGGGATCGAACCAGATGAGCAGAATGTCAGTCTCCCTCTGGGTGAGCGGGTGGGTCACACACTGGTCCTGGGCACCACACGGGTGGGCAAGACTCGCCTGGCGGAAGTGTTCATCACCCAGGACATTCGCCGAACGCATCGCCACGGGCCGCGAGTCCGCATGGGGCGACGGAGCCAAACCTCCCATCGATGGAGCCGGCGCCGGCGAGCAGAGGAACAGGCCGACCACGAGGTCGTGATCGTTTTCGATCCGAAGGGCGATGCCGACCTGCTCAAGCGCATGTACGTCGAGTGCAAGCGCGCCGGGCGCCTCGACGAGTTCTACGTGTTTCATCTGGGATGGCCGGATATCTCCGCTCGCTACAACGCCATCGGCCGCTTCGGCCGAATCAGCGAGGTGGCCACTCGCATCGCTGGTCAGCTCTCCGGCGAGGGTAACTCTGCAGCATTCCGGGAGTTCGCTTGGCGGTTCGTCAATATCATCGCCCAGTCGCTTGTCGCGCTCGGCCGTCGCCCTGACTACGAGCAGATCCGCCGGCACGTCATCAATATCGACGAGCTGTTCATTGAGTACGCACAGAAGTACTTCGCTGAACATGATCCGAAGGCCTGGCAAACCATCGTCGAGCTTGAAGGCAAGATCGATCGCAAGAACCTGTCTTTCGCCATGAAAGACCGCCCGCTGCGCGTTGTGGCCATCGACATGTACCTGACCCAGAAGCGCATCAACGATTCGGTTATGGATGGCCTGCGCAGCGCTGTCCGCTACGACAAGACCTATTTCGACAAGATCGTCGCATCGTTGCTGCCACTCCTGGAGAAGCTCACCACTGGGCGTATCGCTGAACTGCTTGCCCCCGACTACCTGGACCTCGCCGATGAGCGTCCCATCTTCGACTGGATGCAAGTGATCCGAAAACGCGCCGTGGTCTATGTTGGCCTCGATGCACTATCCGACACCGAAGTCAGTGCGGCCGTGGGCAACTCGATGTTCAGTGACTTGGTCTCTGTTGCAGGCCACATTTACAAGCACGGCATCGACGACGGCCTGCCGGGGCATATGGCTGGGGGCAAGGTACGCATCAACCTCCACGCTGACGAGTTCAACGAGCTCATCGGGGACGAATTCATCCCGATGGTGAATAAGGCCGGTGGTGCCGGCATCCAGGTCACCGCCTACACCCAGACGATGAGTGATATCGAAGCGAAGATCGGCTCGAAGGCGAAAGCCGGCCAGGTGATCGGTAACTTCAACAACCTGTTCATGTTGCGTGTTCGGGAAACCGCGACCGCTGAGCTATTGACCAACCAGCTACCAAAAGTGCAGATCTACAACAGCACGCCGGCGAGCAGCGCGAACGACTCGGTCAACGGCAAAACCGCGTTCACCTCAAGCTCGCACGACCAGGTGCAGCTGGCGAGTGTGCCGATGATTGAGCCGGCCCACGTGGTGGGACTGCCGAAGGGACAGGCCTTCGCGCTCATCGAAGGTGGGAATCTGTGGAAAATCCGCATGCCGCTCCCCGCGAACGACCCAGACGAGGTCATGCCCGGCAACCTGCAGGAGCTGGCCGCCGGCATGCGGCGATCGGCAGCGTCCTCGAACGATTGGTGGGAAGCCCCTGGCTATCAAGAGCTGAAATCAGCTTTGCCCGAAGACCTGGTTGAAGATTTCCGCCAGGTGGCCACCGATGATGCAGCTTGAGGTGTAGCCAATGGCAGATGACGTATCAAAGAAGGCCGAACAGCAGCAAGAGCGACAGGAATCGCTGTTCAGCAAGATCTTCTGGTTCCCGATTACCTTCATCGGCGTAATGTTCAGCTCGCTGTTCCTCGCCATCGTGGTCGACTGGGTATGCCTGTACTTCTTATGGCCAGAGGCCGGGTGGCGGCACGGTCAGCAAATGCTGGTCAGCGAGGTCGGCTGGTTGTCCAAGGGGCTGGTCCATAGCGCTGTCGTCCAAGAGCCCGGGCGCACCGCGACCTGGCTGGTCACTGAAGCTTACGACTGGCTGGTCGTGAAGACCGGGATGCTTAGCTGGGTCCAGGGCATGGAGTCGATCGCTCAAGCCGGTCCCCGTAACGAGCTGGACATGCGCTATTGGGCCGCGCAGAGCGTCACAACGGTACAGAACTATGCCCTGGCTGCCCTCTTTACCGTCCTGGTGTTTTGCGTCCGCCTGGTCGTGCTGCTGATGACGGTACCGCTTTTTGCCATGGCTGCACTCACAGGCCTGGTCGACGGTCTGGTGCGGCGAGACCTCCGTAAATTTGGTGCCGGCCGGGAGTCCAGCTACCTGTACCACAAGGCCCGGGCAACGATGTTGCCGTTGGCCATTTTCCCCTGGACTTTCTACTTGGCGCTCCCGATCAGCATCAGCCCAATGCTGGTACTACTCCCCTGCGCTGCCTTACTCGGGGTGTCCGTGAGCATTACGGCCGCGAGCTTCAAGAAGTATTTGTGAGGAAGAGAACGATGCAATGGACACACGAGCAGTCGCCAATCATCCAGTCGGAAGCCCCGAAACTCCTTATCCAGGCCGGCGCTGGCAGTGGCAAGACCACAACGCTGGTGGGCTATGCGCAACACCACAACCGTCTGCGGATTCTCTATCTCTGTTACAACAAGCCGGTCGAGATCGCCGCGCGTGGCCGATTTCCGCGCAACGTGGTGAACAAAACTGCGCACGGCCTGGCCTACGCCGTCTATGGCACACAATTCAGCCATAAGCAGACCAACAACTTGCGACTGACCGATATCGCCCGAGCGCTTGATACGCAGGACTGGGAGCTGGTCAGGGACGTGCTAACCACCCTCAACAACTATATGGCCAGCGCCGACGACCTGATCGAGCGCTGGCACTTTCCACGGTTCCGTGACCGCCCGATGCTTACCTCCGCCCAGGAGCGCTACCTGAACCAGGCGCTGGTAGCAGCGATGAGCATCTGGAAGCGCATGACTGACCTGCAGGACACAGCGGTGCAGATCACGCATGACGGATACCTGAAGCTGTACCAGCTGAGCAAACCCGACCTGAGCCAGCGCTTCGACTGTGTCCTGCTCGATGAGGGACAGGACGTAAACCCCGTCATCGCTGACATTGTGCGCATTCAGCGTATTCGCAAGGTGGCCGTGGGTGATCGTCACCAGCAGATCTATCGCTTTCGAGGGGCGGAAGACGCTCTAAATGCCAGCTGGATGGCCGGGGCGGAGAAGCACTACCTGACCCAGAGCTTCAGATTTGGGCCTGCAGTCGCCCATGTCGCCAACATCATCCTGTCCTACAAGGGAGAAACCAGGAAGCTGCAGGGACTGGGCGAGAAGACATTGGTGAAGAAGGCGCTGCCGGCCGGGCTGCCGCACAGGGCATACATTCATCGGACCGTTATCGGGGTGATTGAACACGCACTGTGCCTGGTCACCGAGAAGCCCAAAATCTACTGGGTTGGCGGCATTGACAGCTATTCAGTACGCGACCTCGAGGACCTGTTCTATTTCAGTCGCCAACAGCGCGATCTGGTCCAGAATAAAAAGCTGCTCCGTGACTACCGAGACTATGGCCAGTACGTGGAAATCGCCGAGGTTAGCCAGGACAGCGAGATGATCCGGTCCATCAAGATCATCAACATGTATCCGGATCTGCCTCAGCGAATCTTGGCCCTGCGCTCATGCACCGTGGACCAAGAGCTGGATGCAACTATCACCCTCACCTCTGCCCACAAATCGAAAGGCCTGGAGTGGGACTTCGTCGGGCTCTTCGACGACTTCACGTCGGACCCGCTCTCACCTGACATCGATCCAGGTCGACGAGATGATGAATTGAACCTTCTGTACGTGGCCGTCACCCGGGCGATGAAGATCCTCGCCATCAACAGTCTGGTGCTGTCCATCATGGAACGCTACGTGGACGCTCTCGCCCCAGGAGCGCGTCAAGCGCGCGGCTGATTAAATAAGGGAGTCACTATGAGCAAGAAATTCGAACACCGCGCTGAGTATGTCGCTATCCCATTCAAAAACGCGACTAGCGGCGCTTGGATATTCAAGAGCACAGAACAGACGCTTGAGCCCGATGTTGCGTCTCTTTTGGCAGAAGAGGAGCAACTGCAGAAGAAGATGCTCGAGCTCGGAGCCGAAGGCTGGGAACTTGTCAGCACACAGCCAGTGTGCCGAGGCGAAATCAAGGTGGGCAATCAAAATGCCCAGGCCTGGTCCTACGGTTTCCCTATGCCGATCGGATATCTGCTCTTTTTCAAGCGCGAAGTCAGTTGAACAACCTCTTCACGCTGCGCGTCCGGGAAACTGGGACCGCCGATCTACTCACTAGCCCCTTTAGATCCCAAAGGCCGCACGTGGGAATCCGGTTTCAGTTGGAAGCCCAAGCGAGCCGAACGTGCATCCTGGTAACCCTGGTTTGCTGTCAAGCAGATCCGCAACCTTTCTGATCCAATCTGAGCTAGGCGCGAGCTTCTTGAGTAGGTACCAAACAACGGATACGAGGCCGTAGAGCCTACTCAGCGCATTGACGTCTAAGTTTAGGGCGGCGAAGTATGGGTCCGACGACAACGCGGACAATGGGTTGGGAGTAACCTGGTTCCAGATCCGTGTGTGATGCGCACAACGATTGCGTAGTAGGTTGATCTCTTGCAACCATCGAGCGAAAACCCTGGCATCAGTCACGCCAAACCTTGAAAGGATCTGGTTCTGATACGTTCCCTTAAGGATCTCGAAATAACGAGAAAGCGCGCCAAAATCCCACGCCTCCACAGCAACCCAGAACGGAATGGGTCTGCCGGAGCGACGGTGCCATTGGATAGAGTCCTCAGTACTCCTGTCCAAGAGCTGCTGCTGTTTCGCCGCCCACTCGTTCCATTTGTTTCGAGGCTTGCCATGAGAGATGAAATTCTTGGCGTACTTAGGATGGATATAGCTGACGTCCTTATACGCCATCGGGTCGTGATAACCAACAACGTGAGCGATGACAGTCTTCAGGTTTACCTCCAGCCGCTCGATCGCATCTAGCATGAGTAGACGAAGGTGCTTGTCAAATCTGTAAAGGCTAACCACATCATCGAAGGATGCTCCCGCTGCAAAGACGTCTTGACGAAGCGGCTTGTTGCTGATCGGGCAGATCTTTGCCTGGTTGGTAACCGGGTCAACATCGAACTCGCGTGCTGGGTACCAGTAGCCGCTTAGGCGGTAGTAACCCAACTGAGCCAGCTTGCGCTCTGCTCGTACAGGATCTGCAACGTGCATATTGCGCTGTTGGATGAGAGCGACGAGGTCTGGATAGGTTCGGAAAGGTTTCGGAGCCAGCAAAATCCATTTCCCAGAAATAAGAAGGCCCGAACGTAATGCCGGACTAAGCCAGCACCAGAGGATCGGGCGCGATTGAGATCATCATGCCCATCGTATCATTCGTCGTCAACCAAAATCGGTTGACGAAAAGTCACGTCGAAATCGACGCGGTAGCGGTGAACCCAAAGGTAGTCGCATTCGTGGCCGAATTTGCAATGGTTTTCGAAATCAAACCCCATCCAGGTGCAGCTGATGCCAGCGGCCAAGGCCGCTACCTGCCTTAACCGTGAATACGGAGCAGCGACACATTGGCTCGCTTGATCATATCGAACAACTCCGCTGAGCTCACCAGCCCATCAGCATGCAGTTGCTCCGCTGCCTGGATTGCGTTGTCGTAGCACCCCTCATCCCGAAAATTGGCGCCCAGGTAATCCGCTATCCACTTACGGAATGTCATTGATTGTGGTTTTCGATGCGGCATTCTGATCTCCTCAAACGCGCAAGGCTTTTCTTACCGCAAAAAATTCTACGACACTGAGATAAGTATTTCTTGAGGCACGCCAGCCCCTGATCTCGGCATCCTGACAACCACAGTCAGTCTTGCTAGAGCCCAGCCGTGTACAAGCCATCCCTCCACTTTGCATCTACTCGCCGAATCCTGATTGGCGCGCTGATCAGCGTCAGCGGCGGGTTTTCACTCATGCCCAGCGCCCTGGCGGCTAGCGCATCCGAACAGGCGAACATCGAGGTGATGATCCGCCAATTGAACGCGCTGGAGGACTCGGCGCGACGCAGCGCCACGATCGCCAGCGAACCTGGCCAGCGCTACAACTTCGACTATGAACGTCTGGCTGGCGACATCCAGCGCGTTCGCCAGGGCCTGCAAGAGTACCTGACCCCGAGTCGCGCACAGCCGCGGGATCCGGCAGAGCTGGCGGGCAAATACACCCTCACCGGCGGGCGGATGCCATGAGCATGAGCGGCACTCAAGTCGCAGCTTTCAACGCTGCAAGCGGGGTCACCCCCCAGGCCAGCACCGTGCTGTTCGTTGGCACCGTCATCGCACTGTCGACCCTTTGGGGTGCCTGGGCGCTGTACAGCATCTATCGGGGCTGGGCGACCCAGAACATCGACAAAAACATCGCAGCCGCGTCGACCGTCCGGGTCATCGTCCTGCTGCTGATTCTTTCCGCACTCGTTCTCAGCTAGCCAAGGAGCTAACCGATGTCCATCCGCACCATCACCAATTCACTCACCGGCGCCGCTGCATTGCTCATGGGTATGCACCCAGTCATTGCCGCTGCCGCCTTACCGGGAGCACAAGCCCCGACACGCGGCGAGGGAACCAGCTGGCTCCAAACCATCCAAAACTACGGTTACGACGGCTTCATGCTGATTGGGCTATTCCTGCTCGGCGGCATGATGGTGGGGGTCGCCTCCCATGCCTACGGTGTTTACCACGATATCCATGAGGGCAAGAAGAAGTGGCGAGACCTGGGACTCACCGCCGTCGTCGGGATCTGCCTGATCGGTATCGGCATCTTCATGGTCACCAAAGCCACTGGCGTTCTCTAACCGGTGATGCGACATGGCTGAAACCACTTACCTCAAGGATGGAACGCTCGACTTCCTCCCCCACAACCTCAACAGGCAACCCATCGTCATGGGCGGCCTCACAGCTGATGAGATGTGGGGCACAGTTGGAGCGTGTGGGGGAGCCGGGGTGATCCTGGGTATCCCGGTATCGTTCCTCTTCGGCAACCCATCTCTATTCATCGCTTGCGCTCTGGTAGGTGGTGCACTGGGCTTGACCGTGGCAAGCCGAATCCTGCGGAAGATGAAGCGCGGCCGGCCGGATACATGGTTTTACCGCCAGCTCCAGTTCTACAAGGCTCAACACCTCCCCTTCCTCGGTGGCCCTCAGTTGGTCATCCGGAAGGGTGCGTGGACATGCCGTCGTACAGGAAAGTAGGGATCTTCATGAGTTTTCGAAAACGAGTGGATGCTCAGCAAGCACACATCCTCAGCTTGCGAATCGCGGTCATTGTGCTGGGCGCAGTCAGTCTGTTTGCGTTCTATGGCTGGCACAAAGCCCCTGAAGATCTGACCGTGCATGTGCCGCCGGATCTGCGCTCCGGTAGTACTCGCAAATGGTGGGAGGTACCACCAGAGAACGTGTATGCCTTCGGGTTCTATATCTTCCAGCAGATGCAGCGCTGGGAGAAGAACGGGGACGACGACTACCAGGACAACATCGAGCGCCTGGCCTCCTACGTGACCCCTGGCTGCAAGGAGTACCTGCAGAAAGACTACGAGATGCGCCGTAACGCCGGTGAGCTGCGCCGCCGTGAACGGAATGTCTCAGAAATCCCTGGCCACGGGTTGACCGACCCTGGCGTGCTGCGGGTGGAAGAAATCGGAATCAACGACTGGACAGTCAACCTGGATCTACTCGCTGACGAGTCGGTGAACGGCGAGCGGGTCAAGCGTGCAATGACCCGCTATCCACTGTCCATCGTCCGGGCCGACGTCAACCCGGAGAAAAATCCGTTCGGGCTGATGTGGAACTGCTATGCGTCCAACCCGCAACGCATCGAGGTAGATCTGCAAGCAGCCGGGGTGAAGCCATGAATGTGCGTGCGTGCCTCCTTGTTCTGGGCATTTTCGCAGTTGCCAATGTGAAAGCGGTAGAGCTGCTGCAGTGGGACCGTATCCCGATGGCAATCCCGCTGATTGTCGGGCAAGAGCGCATTGTTTTCGTCGACCAAAACGTGCGCGTAGGCATGCCTCCGCAGCTTGTTGGCCAGCTGCGGGTCCAGAGCACCGGCGGCGCCGTCTACCTGCTGGCCAGCCAGGAAATTCAGCCGACCAGGCTGCAACTGCAGAACGTGGCCACAGGCGAGATCATGCTGGTGGATATTGCCGCGACACCAGCGAAAGAAGGCCAAGCCAAGCTCGAACCCGCGAAGATCGTCGCCGGTGCGCCCCCGTCTACCTACTACGGCGATACCACTTCGACGCGAGCTCCGACGAAGCGATCCGCGACGTCGGAGGAAGAGGAGGATGTTCCGCCGGCACCCCGACATGAGACACCTGCGCCGGTGGCCCTGACCCGCTACGCGGCGCAAATGCTGTATGCCCCACTCCGGACAGTTGAGCCTGTCGCCGGCATCAGCCAGGTGCGTGTTGATCGAGCCCTGGACCTCAGCACCTTGTTGCCGGTGTTACCGGTGGAAGCATCGGTGCTGGGGGCTTGGCGCCTCGACAACAGCTATGTCACGGCAGTCAAACTCAGAAACCTGAGTGCCCAGCAGTTAACGATGAATGCAACAGAGCTGATGGGCAACTTCTCCACGGCGACATTCCAGCACCCGTACCTCGGAGCTCGTGGAAATGCCAGCGATACCACCACGCTTTACCTGGTCACCCAAGGAAAGGGGCTGAAAGAGGCCCTGCTGCCGTCTTCGGTCAGTCAAATTGATCCGAAAGCAGGAGGGCGCCGTGGGCAGTCTGAAAAGTAATCCACTCCTCAAGTACCTGCTCATTCCCGTGCTGATCGTCGCGCTCATCATCGTGTTCAAGGGGGGTAGTAAAAGAGAAGAGCCGAAGACTCCTGAAGACAAGCCGATCATCATCGGAGGCGACACCGCGCGCAAGCTAGGGGTGGACGGTGATACCCCAGCCGACACCCTCCGCACGGTGGTCGCTGAAAGTCGGGAGGTGAAAGACCAGATCGCGAAGGTGCTGACCGACAACAAAGAACTGAAGGACCAGAATGCAGAGCTCCAGCTCCGGCTCTCGCGCATAGATCAGAGTGTCGACAACAAGCTGAATGATGCGAAGGGCGAGCTGCAGGAGCAGGTGAAGAACCAGAGCATGGGCCTGTTGGACCAGTTCCAGCGTCAGTTGGATAACCTGTCGCAGAACCCCAATGCCGCTGGGCAGGACCTTCCCATTGGACTCGGAGTGCTGCCAGGTGACGGCGCGAGTTTCGACAAAGGGACGAAGTCCAATGGTCTCGTATGGGTTGAACCGACCGATGCCACTGCCTTGGACGCTAGCGGTAAACCCCTTCAGCCCGGCTCCGCCCAGACGGCCAGCAGCTTCAATTTTCCCACCAGCTTTGGCAGCACCCTGGACAAAGGCCAAACAGTTCTCAGCGCGACGGCCCAGAACGTCGGCGCTGATTTGTCTCCCCAGGATGCCCGCAAGCAAGTACGCAAAGCCTATACCTTGCCCCAGAACTCGACCTTGATGGGGTCGGTGGCTATGTCGGCGCTCATTGGCCGCGTACCGATCGATGGAACAGTCAATGATCCCTTCCCTTTCAAGGTCCTGATCGGTCCGGACAACCTCACCGCAAACGGCATCGAGATCCCTGACGTCGTCGGTGCTGTTGCCAGCGGTACCGCATCAGGCGACTGGACATTGTCCTGCGTGCGCGGGCAAGTCCGGAGCCTGACCTTCGTGTTCGCAGATGGCACGGTCCGATCGTTCCCTGCCCCGGCAGAAGAGGCCAACGGCAGCCAGAACAACAACCAGAACAGCAGTAACGGTAACGGGCAGCCAGCGATCCAGGGCGGACTCGGCTGGATCAGCGACTCCTACGGCATTCCTTGCATCTCCGGCGAACGCCGATCCAACGCCAAGGAGTACTTGACCAACCAGTCCCTGGTGACGGCTGCGGGCGCCGGCATCGCCAAACTGTTGAAGGCTGATGAGCAAAATAGCTCGACTACCTTCAGCAGCGGAGGAACTTCATTCGGGACCACGGGCTCCTCGGGGAACTCCGCCATGGGCGCGATCCTGACCGGTGGGGTCAGCGACATCCGCTCCTGGATGAACAAGCTCTACGGCGAAGCTTTCGCCGCCGTGTACGTACAGCCTGGGGCGAAGGTCGCCGTCCACTTGGACCAGCAGCTCGCCATCGACTACGAGATCAAAGGCCGCAAGGTCGATTACAACGCCGGAGCCAACCATGTATCCGCAAACCTGGACTAAGCCCCGCCTGCAGGCCGGGGCCTGGCTCGTGCTCGCCCTCATCCTAGGCGGATGCACGACTGACAAAGACGAGCTGCTCCCCCACGGGGAAGCCAACATGATGGACGTGTGGCAACACGGTACGTCTGGCGGGAGCTCTGGCAGTTCCAACAGCAGAATGTTGCTGGATGCGCGCCAAGAGCTGCGCCGACCGCTCGATGAGGCTCAGGTGGCTCGCCAACAAGCAAGTGCTCACGCCTTCAACCGCACGCCCCAGAACGAAATTTACAGCCAGTTCAAACGCCTGCCGAACCCTGATCTGGTGATGTACGTATTCCCACACCTGGCTGGTACGGATCCAGTCCCAGTCCCGGGGTACACCACGGTGTTCCCGATGTATCAACGCGTGCAGTACGCCATGCCAGGCGAGCGGACGGAGGAGTACTGATGCAGTTCATCAGCAAATTGCTGGGCAAAGGCCCTGCAACGCCTATCGAGCCCGTGCTCGGCCAGACGACAACCGATACCGACCTTGTCGACGACTATCCCGCAACAGTCAGTACTGTCCTCAGCGAAGAAGACCGCCAGGCTGCGAATGACCGGTACATAGCTCGCCTGGAGTCCATGGGCATCCCTACACCCATCGAGTGGCAAAACCCTAAACGTCGGCCGGCGACAAAAGCTGACGTGGCGAGGATGTACGAGGTCAACCCGTCGTTCGTGGACATGCTGCCATGGGCAGAATACCTGCCCGAGGAAGAAGCCATGCTCCTCGAGGATGGCATTTCCAGGGCGGCGTTTTTCGAGTTGATCCCGATCGGGACCGAGGGACGCTCCGACGACTGGCTTCAACAAGCTCGCGATGCGTTGCAAGGTGTCCTGCAGGACAGTTTCGACGAGCTCGAGAGCTCTCACTGGGTAGTGCAGCTTTATGCCCAGGACGAAACGGACTGGACCGACTACCTGCAAAAACTCCAGGCCTACGTCCAGCCCCGGGCTGAGAACACGGATTTCACCAAGCTCTACCTCGCGCTGTTCCGCCACCACCTCGAGTCCATCTCCAAGCCAGGTGGATTGTTCGTCGACACGGCAGTCAGCAACCTCCCGTGGCGTGGTCAGACACGGAAAGTCCGCCTGGTGGTGTATCGCCGAGTAAAAAAACAGGACGTCGTGGTGCGCGGCCAGGAGCCTGCCGCCTACCTCAAAGCGATCTGCGACCGTCTTAAAGGATCCCTGGCCAACGCCGGCGTGACAACCAAACGCATGGATGGCCATGCGATCAAGCGTTGGCTCGTAGGCTGGTTCAATCCACACCCAGATCACCTGGGGTCGACTGAGCGCGATATCCGACGTTTCTACGAAGAGGTATGCCAGCCAGCCCGCGAGTTGCAAGAGGGTGAGCTGCCGGTGGCGAGCGGCACCGACTTCTCGGAGAACTTGTTCTACAGAGAACCGCGCTCGGATATCGACAGCGGTCTCTGGTCGTTCGACGGCATGCCGCACCGGGTTGTGATGCTGGATCGCCTGAAAAATGCCCCCCTCACTGGGCATCTGACCGGTGAGACCAAGCAGGCCGACTCATTGAACTCGCTGTTCGACCGGCTGCCGGAGGATACCGTGTTGTGCATCACCATGGTGCCGACCCCGCAGGATCTGCTGGAAGGGCATCTCGAACAGCTATCCAGGAAGGCTATCGGGGATACCCAGGCGTCCAGTCACACCCGGGATGACGTTGAAACGGCGCGGTCCCTTCTCGGACGAAAGCACAAGCTCTACCGGGGAAGTGTCGCGTTCTTCCTCCGTGGTCAGAATAAAGCCGTGCTCGAGGAGCGCACGACTAGCTTGTGCAACGTGCTCCTCGGCGCCGGCATGCAACCAGTCCAGTCACAGGACGAGGTAGCTCCTCTAAACAGCTACCTGCGCTGGTTGCCATGCAACTTCGACCCGAATGAAAACCGCGCCTTGGATTGGTACACCCAGCTTATGTTCACCCAGCACATCGCCAATCTGGCTCCAGTCTGGGGGCGCTCCACTGGCACAGGTAACCCGGGCTTCACCCTATCCAATCGAGGGGGGGCAGCGCTGACCTTCGATCCGCTGAACAAGCTCGACCGACAAATGAACGCGCACTTGTTCTTGTTCGGCCCCACCGGCGCGGGTAAATCTGCCACAGCCAACTACCTGATCATGCAGGCCATTGCGCTCTACCGCCCTCGACTCTTCATCATCGAGGCCGGCAACAGCTTCGGCCTGCTGGGCGATTTCGCCAAGCGGCTTGGCCTGACCGTCAACCGGGTACGGCTCGCTCCGGGTAGCGGCGTGAGCCTCGCCCCGTTCGTCGACGCCGTGCAGCTTGTAAAAAACAAGGACCAGGTCAAGGTCTTGGATGCCTCGGACGTGGATGCATCGGACCAGCACCTGACCGACGCACTGGCGGGGATGGAGGACGAGCAGAGGGACATCCTGGGCGAGCTGGAGATCACAGCCCGCCTGATGATCACTGGCGGCGAGTCGAAGGAAGATGCGCGACTCACTCGGGCCGACCGCAGTGCCATCCGGCAGTGCATCATCAACGCCGCCGAGCTGTGCGTAAGTAAAAACCGTCCGGTGTTGACTGAAGACATCAGCGCAGCGCTGCAGGCGATGGCCAGCGACGACAAGCTCCCTGAAAGCCGGCGCAACCGGTTCATGGAGATGGCCGAGGCCATGGGGATGTTCACCATGGGCACCGAGGCTGAAATGTTCAACCGTCCTGGTACCGCCTGGCCGGAAGCTGACATCACAATCGTCGACTTGGCCACCTACGCTCGTGAGGGCTATCAAGCCCAGATGGCCATCGCCTACATCTCCCTGCTGAACACCATCAACAACATCGCAGAGCGGGACCAGTTCAAAGGCCGACCACTCATTGCCTTCACCGACGAAGGCCACATCCCATTGAAGGTGCCACTGCTCTCCCCGTATTCGGTGAAGATCACCAAGATGTGGCGAAAACTAGGCGCCTGGTACTGGATGGCAACCCAGAACGTCGACGACATCCCTCCAGAAGCATCCGCCCTGCTGAACATGATCGAGTGGTGGATCTGCTTGAACATGCCGCCTGACGAGGTGGAGAAAATCGCGCGTTTTCGTGAGCTCACGCCGGCGCAGAAGACGATGATGCTCTCGGCACGGAAGGAAAACGGCAAGTTCACCGAGGGCATCGTCTTGGCCAAGCGGATCGAGATGCTGTTCCGTGTGGTACCACCCAGTCTGTGCCTTGCTCTGGCCATGACCGAGCCAGAAGAAAAACGGCAGCGTTACGAAACCATGCAGGCGCTCGGCTGCGATGAGCTACACGCAGCACTGCAGGTGGCCGCGGACCTGGACCGCAAACGCGGTATCACTCCCTATCCCATCACCTTACCCGAATCAAAGAAGGCCGTGGAGCGCGTGGCATGAGAGTCATGAATACCCTGACCCAGAACATCATTGATAGCCTGACCCAGCTGCTCAAAGAGCCCGGGCACGACACACTCCAGTCATTGTCAGTTTGCGCACCAGTGCTCATTGACGAGCTGCAACAGATCAAAAATAACGCCCTCGATCGTCGCGACATCATTCCGCTGGTTCAGTCCGTGTTGGATGAGTGGCTGAAGCAGCATCCTCAGCCTGAGGGAGCCATTCACGATCTACAGGCCGCCCTGCAGAAGCTCGGCCAACCTGAAGTCCCCCCTCATGCTCGGGGGGATGAGCATGCGTAAGAACAGGCTCAAACTCATCGTGGTCGGCATCATCGCGATCACTGGCCTCGGCGCTGGCTGGCTGCTGGCAATGAACAACAGCGCACGCCCCGCCGATGAGACCTGGTATTTCGGTCCGTCCAGTGCCCGCTGGGTGATCACGGAGTACGCCGATCTGGAATGCCCATACTGCAGGGCATACACGCCACAACTGAAGCGATGGGTGAGCGAGCAAGAGAACGTGAAGCTCGCTTGGCATCACTTCCCTCTCGATAGTCATGGCCCTGCAGCAGTATCAGAGGCAAGGCTCGTTCAATGCGCGGGTTCATTGGGCGGGGCTTCGGCGTTCTGGGAAGCGATCGACCAGGTCCTGCTGCGCACACGTGGCAATGGCCAGGGGCTCGCTGATGAGTTGGAGGTACCTGGCATCTCTGCAGAAGGTCTTTCCACTTGCGCGAGGACAAGACTGGATATCCGAGCAGCCGTTGAACAGCAATTGGCTGTGGCCAAGGGCAGGGGCATTGCCGCTACCCCTACGGTCGAGGTCACCGACAGTTTGACGGGGCACAGCATGCGCCTGGAGGGTCCCGTGGATAGCACCACACTGCTGTCGGTCATTGATGACCTCGCAGCCCAGGCCACTGCGAGCAAGGAGTAGCCAGGGTAATGATCAAGCTCACGGTCTCCCGCATCGACAACAATGACGAAGAAAGCAATCTACCAAGTAGGTTCTTCCCAAGCGCAGGCTCTGGCCATGGATGGTTTCAGCTTGAGTCGACCGGGGAAGAATTCCCCTCACACGATGAGCTGAGCTGGGCTCTCCAGGAGTGGAACGACGACTGCGTGCTCATGGACTATGACGCGACCATAGGCAAAGGTCGGTTCGTAATAGTCGACTGGTATGCGCCAGCGCCCGGGACCGTGATCGAGCTGCAGCTGCAGCTCGATATGAATCTGGAAGAACTTGATCCTGGTGACGAGGAATGGCTCGACTAGTTCCCATTTCTATAGCGACCTGAAATCCGAGAGGAAACGCTTCGCTTACGCCCGTGGGGCGATTCACCAAGAAATCCAAGTACCGTCAAATATCTATTTCCTACTGCGCCTGGCGGGCCGATCCGTTTTCCTGTACCCGTCCCCACTTCAGGTGCAGCCTCATGTTCAATTTCCCCCCGCCTTCATCGCGAGTGATCCCGTTGTTCGTCGCCGCGCTGGCCACCGGTACCGCGCATGCCGAGACCTGGGCCTTCACAGACGCGGCGCACCCACTCACCTCGGTACCGGCAGATGTGCGTGTCATCAAGCTCGATGATCAACAGCGCATCGAGGAGCAGTTGTCCAGGAAGTTACCACCCAACCCGCACCAAGCCGCGCTCGCCGCTAGGCAGCTAATGGGCACGCCGGCCGGAGCTGCCCTGATGCAACAGCTGGCAGCCGCTCAGCAGGGCAATGCCGATGCCTGGAGTGTCGGGGTGTCGAAGGTGCCGGCAGTCGTTGTCGATCGCAGGTTTGTGGTCTATGGCCAACCCGACGTGGCTGCTGCCATTCAGGCAATCAACCAGGCAAGGGGGCGATGATGAGACGAATCTCGCGACTCACCCTGACCGGTCTTCTTACAGCATCACTCCCGTTCTCAGCATCAGCGGCCATCAGTTCGGCGGCGATTATCGCCTCCACCAGTTCGCCTACCTGCCTAGAGTACAAAGTGGTCGGCATCTGCTACTGGCTGCTCTGCACCCCTGTTGGCTGCACGGTCAAAACCTCCACCAAGGTCCGGCATTACATCCCGGACGCGGTGGTATCTGCCTACGCCAATACCGGGGAAAACCCTTGGACAGAGGTGAGCCCCATGGGGGCGCCGAATGCGGCAGCGCAAGCCGGTAATGATGGAACAACCAACCACAACGCCGAGAACAACATCGCCAAGTTCAAGGAAGCAGACGTTATTGGTCATCCTGGAGCTGCGGTGTTCAGCCGGTTCGCCAGTTCTTTTGGTTATTCCTGCCACGGCGCGACCACGCCTTACGTTCCATACATGCTCAGCACGCTGGACACCCTTGCATGGCGGTACGGAGTACCCGAGTCCGTTTACCCAGAGGCCCTGATTCCGGGCATGCGTGAAGTCGGCGGCCTTCTATCGGCAGACATGTGGGGACGCGTTTACCCACGCAGCGGCTTCATCCACCAGGTCGACGATTTTAAGGCCGGTGCTGTCATCGCCCAGCGCGCCGGCGACGTCACCACCCGTGTCGGTCAACCCCACGTGTACCTGCCAATGCGCGGTCTTGCAGAACCAGGCTACTGGCCTGCCGGTGAGCTGAAAGAAGGCGATGCCAGCACAGGAAAATGGCAGCAACTCACGCCAACCATGAGCCCCACCTGCGCCGTATTCCCCTCTCCCGCCCCTAATGCCGACGCTGTCGACGAAGCCTATGCGTGGGCCCTGTGGCGGCCCTACTCATGCTGCCAGCGTAAGGGCCAAACCTTCCTGGGAAGCACTGACTTCCAATGAGACATGAATGGAGAGTTCAATGAATAAATTAACCATCGCGATCATTCTCGCAGCTGGCATGACCAGCACCTGGTGCATGGCCGAGGCCGCCGACCCGATCAAGGTCGAATCCCAGGGCAGCGTGATCGGAGACGACGTGCTCTACAGCATCGGTGGTGGCAGTGCTGTCCAGATGGGCAGCGCTGGCCAGATGGAGAGCATCACCGTCGGTGCCGGCTGGCAGAATAACCTGGTCTGCGGAAACATGGACCTCAGCAACACGCTGCAGAACCAGCTGAACGGCGCAACGCAGGGTTTCCAACAGATCATGGGCAGCGTCATCCAGAGCGCGACCGGCGCAGTCACGTCACTGCCGGCGATGATCCTGCAGCGGGCCAATCCCGCCCTCTATAACCTGCTGACGAACGGAATCCTACAGGCGCGCCTTGACTACGACCGATCGAAGGGAACCTGCAGGGCGATGGCCGAACGAATGGCCGACATCGCGGGTGGCCAGATGGGGTGGGGCAAGGTTGCAGAGGGGCAGAAGATGGGGCAAGCCCTGGCATCCAGCAACGACGCCGTAGCAGTGGTCGACAAAGTCGAGCAAGCACCAGGATCGAATGGCGTGACCTGGGTCGGCGGTAAACAGGCCGGTGGCAATGGGCAGCAGCCCATCAAAGTGGTTGGGGACGTTGCCAAAGCAGGCTACAACCTCCTCAACAACCGCGCAGCTCAGGACACCTCGAGCATCCCGCAGTCCAGCTGCTCCAATGGATTGGTATGCGGCAGTTGGGAGTCTCCGGCCGAAGCCGCCCAGTTCGCAAACCGGGTCCTGGGTGAACAGCAGCTGCAGACCTGTGAAGGATGCACGACCACCTCGACTCCGGGTGTGGGCTTGACCCCGCTGATCCAGGAAACATACGACAAGAAGCTCGCGGCCCTGCAGGAGCTCTTGAAGCCCGGGACACAGATCACCTCCGAGAAGCTGCGTGAAGCAAGCAGCGACTCCCTCCCCATTACCCGCGGCGTCGTTACTGCCCTTCGTGACGAGCGAGATCAGGCGGTGTTGGCCTCCCGCCTGGCATCCGAGGTCGCCTTGGCTGATGTCCTGGAGAAAGGTCTGCTGCTGCAGCGCATGCTGATTACAGGCAGCAAGGAACCCAACGTGAATGCGAACAAGCTCGCCGTTGAGGCCACACTCGGCCAGGTCGACACGCTTCAGCAACTCATCACCAACCTCAAGACCGAGCTCGACATGCGGCAGCAGCTCGCCAACAACTCTCCGATGAAGATCATCGAGCGCAGCAAGTCGCGCGCCGAAAGTTCCCGCTCGATCTACGAAGCGGCGCCTGAACAGGATCGCCTGCTTCAGCTGCAGAAGCCTGCCGGCAAGGAGTGACCATGTCGGAAGATGTCGAGAAAAAAGCCCACCCCCTCAAAGTCCTCCTGGGAGGCGTTTTATTCAGCGTGGTGATGCTGTTGCTGAGCGTGTTGCTCGGCGTCATCGCGGTCAATCATCTGGGCGTGTTCGACACCTGGTTGAAGTGGCGTGAGGGCAATTACCTGCCACTGTTGCTATGGCGACTCGCCCTCTATGGCAGCATCGTCTTCGCGTGGGTGAAGCTCAAGGCGCGTCTGCCTGGGAGCGACGAAGATCAGTCGTCCAAGGGGGTTCAGCGGATCGAGTTCCTGGCACTCCTGTTGTTCGTGATCATCGAGATCTCGAAGGCGCCAATCACCTGGTCGGAGGTCCTATGACGCTCTATACGAACGACTACCTCGAGTATTACCTCACCCTGGTAGGGTGGATCATCAACAACGGGATCTGGGACATGATTTCGGACACGGGCCTTTTCGCCCTGCCCTTTATCATCATCGTGGCCCGTGAGTGGATCAAAGTCCGAGGAGAAGGCGCTGACGAGGGCAACAAGGGGGTGCTGTCCCTGGCTCGCATTGAAACCCAGCTGTACGTTGGGTATGTGGTTGTTTCACTGTGTGCTGTGCCAGCCATCTCCGTGGGATTTGACACTCTGCAGTTCGACCAGGCGCGAGGGAAGCAGTGCCAGGTACTGACGCCGGCGCCCTCGGAGACAGGCTGGAACACCACCTTCAGCTCGTTGGCCGGCAAGAGCGCGAAGGTGCCGGTGTGGTGGGCGCTCGTACACGCGCTGTCCAAGGGGTTGAATAGCGGCGCTGTTGCAGCAATCCCCTGCGGTACAGATCTCAGGCAAATGCGCATGGAGGTCGACGCGATGAGGATCGGCAATCCTCTGCTCGCGCAGGAGGTGGCAGACTTCACCCATGATTGCTTCGGCCCTTCCCGCGCGCGCCTGTTCATGCGTCAGCCCGACATTGGGTCGATCGCCAAAGACCAGAAGGCCCTGCAGGACCTGAACTGGATCGGGTCCCACTACCTGCTGAACACGGCTGGTTACTACGACACGGATTACTCCAGAACACCCCGTACATCCTGGCCGTATGACACGAAACGAGATGATGGCATGCCCCAGGTTACCGGTGGTGGTGGGTATCCCACTTGCAAACAGTGGTGGTCTGACGGGAACATCGGGCTGCGGGACCGACTGAAAGCCCAAGTCGATCCTAGTTTGCTGAACCAGTTCCTCGGGTGGGCAAAGTGGCTGTCCCAGGAGGAAGTCACCGACTCGATGATTCGCCAGCTCGTGTCGCCTTCTAGCCAGGTCAACGGCGACGTCTACACCGATTATGGTGGACAGATCGATGGAACCGTCTGGAACGGCCTTGCACGTGCAGGCGGAACATTGGGGGTCGCCGTCGGGTCGCTGGCCTTCTTCCCGGCGATGGACATGGTGCGCCAAGCCTTACCGATGGTAGTGGCCTTCCTCAAGATGGCCATGGTCATCTGCATTCCACTGGTGCTGATAATCGGTGCGTATCAACTGAAAGTTGCCATGACCATGTCAGTAACAATGTTCGCCTTAATATTTGTAGATTTCTGGTTTCAACTGGCAAGATGGGTCGATAGCACTATCATCGACGTTTTGTATGGCTCGGGCTCGCCGCACCTATCCTTTGATCCAGTGATGGGCTTGAACACCACGACTCAAGACGCGATTCTGAACTTCGTCATGGGATCGATGTTTATCATTCTCCCAACCTTTTGGGTTCTAGCTCTTGGCTGGGCAGGAGTCCAAACTGGGACAATTCTTAGCGGACTGTCAGAAGGAACCGGAGCAGTGCAAAGGGCAGGTCAAAAAGCAGGAAATCTAGTTGAGGGCGGAGTAAAGTCAGTTGCTGGAGGAGCGTCAAAGAGCTGAGCGCATCATGGTGATACTGGCTTAATACATCAAGTACTGAGCCAGTATCTATTTAACTGACCTACCATAAGAATCAACCGGTCTTTCAAAAACATCCCGACCGTATGGTGCCTCTTCATCCTCAGAAAACAACTCAACCTTTCCGAGGTCAACTTTGGAAAGTGCGTACAGGCCAAGAGTCAGAGAAAAGACTGTCAGTAACACCGACATAAACCAGCTGATCGAGCTGGCTAAAATGAGCGTAATTACCATGGCGAGGACTGCCCGCTTAACCCAACGGACTGTCGGATTCAAGTCATGCATGCAGAAGCGCGCCACGCCTCCCAGAGCCCGGCCTAAGCGGAAGGCAATCGTGTGTTTGGCGGTTGCAGTCATGATCCAATCTCCTAGCCCTGTGAGAGCATCTTGCCATCAGATATACGACAGCTTTGGCATTTTCGCAAGGGGTATGGCATAAAACGCCATCACCACTCATCAGGTTCACATCCATGGCCACACACAACGTCGTCGTTCCCAAGCCGATGGAGCAGTCCATTGATGATCTAGTCAACACTGGTCGGTACCAGAATTTCAGCGAAGTCGTGCGAGCAGGCATCCGGATGCTGCTTGAGCATGAAGCAGCTGAGGCAGCCAGACTCGAAGCGCTGCGGAACGCAACATCAGTGGGCATCATGCAGATCGAAGCGGGCCAGTACGATGAAATCGATCCGGCCAATCTTGCAGCCTATCTGGACAATCTTGGAAGACTAAAGGGCGTTAAAGCATGAGTAGGGTCATGTTTCGCATGTCACCCCAGGCATGCATCGACATCGCCGATACGCTTCGCTTCACTGAGGTGAGGCTCGGTCAGTGCGTCAGAAATCGGTATCAAGACCTGCTACAGGAGACGTTCATAGCCTTAGCTGAGCAGCCGACGCCGGTCGGCAGCAAGATGCGCGATGAGCTTTCACCAGGTCTTCGCAGCCTGCATCTGTCATTCAACGTGTTGGAGATGACTGACGGCCGCATGATCAGCCCCCGACATATAGTGTTCTACCGCGCTGGGATGGAGCAGACAGTGGAGATCCTACGGGTCCTCCACGATGCGATGGAAGTCGCTCAGCATTTAATCCATCTGGATCAGTAGATAAAGGGAAATGGCCCAGACGCAAAATGGGTTTGAATGGATAATGGAATGGACCACAAGGGTAAAAGCCCTACCCGAAAGGGCGGACGTAGTCCGATAAAAGGAAAATAGGAGCCTTAGATGCAACCAACTTGGTGGGAAAAAACTGTCGAGTACGACTTCGTTATCAGACTTGCCAGCTATGGTCGACTGGACTTCGCTGCGCCGATCGCCGGCCGACATGAGCGCTCATCAGGCGATGGAGTTTTCGGAAAAGACAATAAACTCGTACTCGTTGAATTCAAAAAAGACTACTCGGAGATAGAGTCAGAAAAAACCATCTTCACGGACTATGAAGCAGCAACTGCGGCACTCAATAGCTACGACCACCACTGGATAGTCTACGGCGTTCTTACAGAAAGTGGTGAGCTAGACCTTTGGAATCAAAGATACTTCGAACCTGAAGAGTATTACCTAGACACTACAGATATTCTTAACACCGGGGTTGCACATACGACCTTCATGGACTATCTGGACAAACTGCAGAGTTTCAGGATGCCGGATGCGCGTGGTAGCGGGGGGAGTGGCCAGGCGAAGCATGTTTCAGCAGAAAGCATGCTGACAGTTATGGGTGTTTCAAAAACTGGCAAGCTCATCGGAAGCATGAGCCTTGAGCAGTATCGCCAAGAGTTGAAGCCCTCTCCCCCTGCACCACGCATCGACCTCACACCTCGGCCATCGCCTCCAAAATTTGGCTATTGATGATGGCTATTTGCCAAGAAATCCAAAGTGGCAGACATTCGCTTTACCGTTGATGCCATCTTGGCATTAAGAGAAAAGCCCGCTCCATGCACACCCCATGGAGCAACCTATGCAACTCCTCTCCTGGTTGAGCCGCAAACCGGCTAAACCAACACCAGAAGCCTCACCACAGGGCTTCCATCTGCCGGCGAAGGCTACTGCTCTCCTGCAGAGCCCACTCCGTCAGCAGCTCCTGGAGAACATCTGGCGCCGGGCTTCGCTCTCGCGAGCTCAGTTCAATACCCTCTACCTTAAACCGCTCGAGCGCTACGCCGAGCTGGTGCAGCTGCTCCCTGCCTCTGAAAATCATCATCATGCCCACCTTGGCGGACTCCTGGACCACGGCCTGGAGATCATGGCCTATGCCCTAAAGATCCGGCAGACGCACCTTCTGCCAATAGGCGCTCCACCGGAGTCCCAATCTGCTCAAGCAGAAGCCTGGACTGCAGCGGCTGCCTACGGCGCGTTGCTACACGACTTGGGGAAGATCGCTGTTGACCTCCGCGTCGAGCTCGAAGATGGCCGCGCATGGCACCCATGGCACGGACCGATCAACCGCCCCTACCGGTTCAAGTATGTGAAAGGTAGGGAGTACCAACTGCACGGGGCTGCTTCAGCCCTTGTGTACATGCAAGTCTTGGACACCGGAATCCTGGACTGGCTCAGTGGCTTCCCTGAGCTATGGAAGCAACTGATCTACCTCCTCGCCGGCCAGTACGAGCACGCCGGCATCCTCGGCGAAATGGTGATCCAGGCGGATAAAGCTTCCGTTGCCCAGCAACTGGGAGGAAATCCTGAACGCGCGCTTGCGGCCCCAAAGCAATCGCTGCAGCGACAACTGGCCGACGGTCTGCGATTCCTGGTGCGAGAAAAACTCAAGCTCAATCAGCCAGATGGACCGGCAGATGGCTGGCTGACTCAAGATGCGCTTTGGCTGGTGAGTAAACCAGCAGCAGACCAGCTCCGGGCATACTTGCTGACCCAGGGTATTGAGGGAGTACCAACCTCCAATGCTCCGTTCTTCAACATGCTGCAGGACCAGGCAATCATCCAGACCAATGCACAGGATAAAGCAATCTGGAAAGCCACCATCGATAACGGCCGCGGTTGGAAGAACAGCTTCACCTTCTTAAAGGTCTCGCCGGCCCTCGTATGGCCGAATCCGGACGAACGCCCCCCTCAATACGGTGGCAGCCTAACCCTGGAGCAGGAACCGGAGACAGTCGCGCAGGCGGGTACGAGTGCGGAAACCGTCTGTGCGGTACCGGATGAGCCAGTGGGCCCCACGGGCGACGCAACTCTACCGCCGGCACGACCTCGAGCATTAGTCCAGCCAACTCCAACCGAAGGGATCCGATCATCTGAGCGCGAAGAACTACTGTCACTGTATAGTAATATCACTGCGCCATCAGAAGAGCTAAGTGCTAGCCCAGGCTCAGCAGCCGTCTCCCCTCCCCAGCAAGGACTCGAAGAGGTAGATCCGGCTGACGATTCTCTAGCAGCCACAGCAAGGAATGCTGCAATAAAAGATGTCACCCCTATGCCTACGAGTAGTTCGCTGGGAGGAGCTTTCATCGCCTGGCTTAAAGCCGGGATCGCCTCCCACAAATTGATCATCAACGATACCAAAGCCCTGATTCACACCGTCGACGACACAGCAATGCTCGTTACCCCTGGGATCTTCAAGCGGTTTGTGCTTGAGCACCCGGAGCTTGAGAGGATCGTCGGTAAACCAGGGACATCGGCCTGGCAGCATGTCCAGCGCGCATTTGAGAAAGAGAAGAGCCACCAGAAAACCAGCAAGCAGCTGAACATCTGGACCTACGATGTAGTAGGCCCGCGCAAGACCACGCAGCTGAGGGGCTACCTGCTTCTTGATCCGAAGCTGATATTCGCTGAGCAACCCTTGAACAATCCAAGCTTGCGACGAGTGACGGAAGGGGTCGCTGAATGACGCCCGAGAAACTGCTCCGGGAATACCTCGTCGATCACGACCTGCGACCTGCCAGCGCGAAGATCTACGGCGCTGCAATGAAGAAGGTGGAAAAGAACTTCGGCAACGCTGTTGATGTGGAGACCATCGATCGACGAGACGTCCTTTCCTTAAGGAACAAGCTGATTGAAGGAGGTCTGTCGAAGCGCAGCTGGAACACTTACTCCAATCACCTCCGAACAATATGGGGTTACGGCATCGAGTATGGGATTCTTCCCAACACCGATGTGAACCCATTCAAGAAGACGACGGTAATTGCACCGAAGCGACAGAGCAAAATCATTGCCGGCGAAGCGATCGTCCGTGCAAGGCGATGGCTCAGAAGTCTAGCTGACCAGGAGGAGTCGACTGGGGACCGGGCAAGAATCACACCTGCGTGGTTCTGGCTGGCAACTTTCGAGATGTTCTACTACACCGGCATACGGCTGAATGCACTGCTGTGCATCCGGCTCAAGGATGTGGACTGGGATCGACGGCTGGTTCTCGTGCGCGGCGAAACCGAGAAAACACACCGCGAGTTTCGCATTCCCATCATGGATGGGCTAGCGCCGCACATTCAGCGCCTCGTCGATGAAGCTGGCCGAGCGGGTTTTACCGCCGATGACCAGCTGTTCAACGTCAATCGTTTCTCCCGCCATTACAAGCGGCACGAAATGAATTCGGACCAGGTCGAGGCGATGTACAAGAAGCTGATCATCAGGCTCGGGGTCCGGATGACTCCGCACAGGTTCAGGCACACGCTTGCAACCGATCTGATGAAGCAGCCGGAAAGAAACATCCACCTGACCAAAAACCTGCTGAATCATTCGAACATCGCAACCACGATGAGCTACATCGAAGCCGACTATGACCACATGCGAGACGTATTGCACGAGCGCAGCATGCAGCAGGGAGCATTAAGGCTTGTACGTCGGGTGGATGAAAGTAGTGCACTGAATTCGCGTACAGGTGAAAGCGGTACCCGCACAGAGCCTGGTCGACGAATAACGATCGAACAAGATCATGAAGGAGGGGGCTGCTCGGCACCAGAACATCTGCTGATTGAGTTCAAGCAGAGCTGTGCCAGTGCTTTGCTACCGCCCGAAGATCTCTTTCAACCAAGCCTTCTGTTCAGCCTGATGGCATCGACGACAGGGTCTACACCCTTTGCTCGATCTCATTCTGCTGACCCAGGCACTGTGTACAACGCCCGTGCCTCCCCGAAGTTCTGAACCGACGAATGGCAATGAGCCACTACGCGATTAGCTGAAGCAGGGCAGATAGCGCATAACTGTCCCAGGTCACTGGTGCTAGGAAACTGGCGCCATGCCTTTGGCTGCGCGTGTTTTGGGGACGTCGCGAAGCAAGGTTTCTTGGAGCTGAGCGGCCCGCAAAGCCCCTAAGTCATTGAGTTTTTTGGCCCAGGAACGAAAAAGCCCGCCATAAGTGGCGGGCTATTCCATATTGACATCACGCCGAAGCGAGCCTAAGGTTCGCTCCAGACGGCTGCAAGACTAGACATGGCTGTGGCAAGCCCCCCTCTCTAGCACTCACGAACCGCTGTGAATAATGGTGGGTCGTGTAGGATTCGAACCTACGACCAATTGGTTAAAAGCCAACTGCTCTACCAACTGAGCTAACGACCCGTTGGGTGGCGCGTATAATACTGATTTCTAACGGGAAATCAATACCTGAGCCAGCCTTTTGTCAAAAGTAGCGGGTCGGGTCTGCGACACCCGCCGCCTTGAAACCATCAGCACGCAGGCGGCAGCTGTCGCATTTGCCACATGCCTGGCCTTCATCATTGGCCTGGTAGCAGGAAACCGTCAGGCTGTAGTCCACGCCTCGGGCGATCCCCGCCTGCACGATCTGCGCCTTGCTCATGTTCTGCAGCGGCGCCTGAATGCGGAAGCCCTGCCCTTCGACACCCGCCTTGGTGGCCAGGTTGGCCATGCGCTCGAACGCCTCGACGAACTCCGGGCGGCAATCCGGGTAGCCGGAATAGTCCACTGCGTTGACGCCGATGAAGATGTCACGCGCTTCCAGCACCTCTGCCCAGCCCAGGGCCAGCGACAGGAACACAGTGTTGCGGGCCGGCACGTAGGTTACCGGAATGCCCTCGCCTGGGGTCTCCGGCACGTCGATACTGCTGTCGGTCAGGGCCGAGCCGCCGATGCCGTCGAGGTTGAGGCCGATGACCTTGTGCTCGACCACGCCCAGGTCGCGGGCGACGCGGGCAGCGGCATTCAGCTCGGCGCGATGGCGCTGGCCATAGTCGAAGCTCATGGTGTAGCAGCTGTAGCCTTCGGCCTTGGCCATGGCTACGACCGTGGCCGAATCGAGGCCGCCTGACAGCAGGATTACCGCGCGTTTCTCAGTCATTTCTTTCACTCCTCAATCAACGTCCGGGTTCGTCGTTCCACAGCAGCTTGTGCAGCTGCATCTGGAAGCGAACGGGCAGGTTGTCGGCGACGATCCAGTCGGCCAGCTCGGTGGCGCTCACCTGATGATGGCTGGGCGAGAACAGCACTTCGCCCGCGCGTTCGGCCAGGTTGTACTGGATCAGCTTGGACACCGCCCAGTCATAGTCCTCACGGGAACAGATGACGAACTTGACCTGGTCGTTGCGGGTCAGCTGTTCGATGTTCTCGTAGCGGTTGCGGTGCGACTCTTCCGACCCTGGGGTCTTGAGGTCGACCACGCGGCTGACGCGCACATCGGTGCCCGAGATATCCAGGGCGCCACTGGTTTCCAGTGAGACCTCGTAGCCGGCATCGCACAGGCGCTGCAGCAGCGGCAAGGCGTTCGGCTGAGCCAACGGCTCGCCACCGGTGACGCAGACGTAACGCGGCTTGAAGCCGGCCACCTGCTCAAGGATCGAATCGAGGGTGCGAAGGGTGCCGCCGGTGAAGGCGTAGGCGCTGTCGCAGTACTGGCAGCGCAGAGGGCAACCGGTCAGGCGCACGAATACCGTGGGCAGCCCAGCCGTTCGTGTTTCACCCTGCAAAGAGTAAAAGACTTCGGTAATGCGTAATGTGTCTTGCATGCTCGCCACGGGCGTGACAGCTAAACAGGCTGTCCGCCTCCGTCAGGCACTGTCGCGGACTCGACATGGCGTTATCCGCTACAGCGTGTTTATAAAAAAAGGGTTGTGATTCTAACGAAAAAACCCGCGACAGGCGCGGGTTTCTTGCAAAGGTGCAGCTTAGAGCTTCTGCAGGTCGCGTTGCGCCAGTTGCGCGGCAGACGTGCCGGGGTACTGGGTGATGACTTGCTGCAGGATGCCCTTGACCTTGTCGGTATGGCCCATGCGGCGCTCGACATCAGCCAGTTTGTACAGCGAATCTGGCACCTTGCTGTGCTTGGGGTACTTCTGGCTGACCTGGGCGAACGCCTGGCTGGCAGCTGGCAGGTCGCCCTTGGCCAGGTTCACCTCACCTAACCAGTATTGGGCGTTGCCGGCGTACTGGCTGTTCGGGTACTTGCGCAGGAAGGCGTTGAATGCCTGGCTGGCCTTGTCGAAGTCCTTCTGCTTGATCTGGTCGAAAGCTGCGTCGTAATAGAGCTTTTCTTTCGCCGGATCACCGGGCTCGCTACTGGCGGCCGGTTGTTGCGCAGCGGCGCCAGCGGCGCCTGCTGCTGCACCGGCGGCGGCATCGGGTGCACCACCGGTGGAGGAATTATCGGGGGTCGCGGCAGGCGCGCCACCACTGTTGATGCGACGATCAAGATCCTGGTATCGCTCCAGGTTTTCCTGCTTCATGCGCGACACATCGTTTTGCAGCTCTTCGATGATGCCTTGCTGGCGGGAAAGTTGATCCTGCATCTGTTGCAACTGCATGAACAGCTGGCCCTGTGCCGAGGCAGGGGTCGAAGCCCCTGCGCCGGCATAGGTGCCGCTCGTGCCATAACCGGAAGGTGGGTAAGCACCCCCGTTGTCATCAACTACAGGAACCGCAGCCCACGCCGAAAGCGGAAGGCTGAGTGCGAGGACGGTTACAGCACGACGGCACATACGCATAAGAACTTACTTACGCAGTTCTACGCGACGGTTCTGAGCCCAGGACTGCTCGTCGTTGCCGGTGGCAACTGGACGCTCTTCGCCGTAGGAGACCAGTTCCAGCTGAGCAGGGGAAACGCCCTGCAGAACCAGGTAGCGCTGAACGGCTTTCGCACGACGCTCACCCAGAGCCATGTTGTACTCGCGGGTGCCGCGCTCGTCGGTGTTGCCTTCCAGGACAACGCGGTTGCCGTTGGCTTTCAGGTCCTTGGCGTGAACGTCCAGAGCGCGCATGGCTTCTGGCTTCAGGTCCGAGCTGTCGTATTCGAAGTAGAAGGTGGTGATTGCGCGCAGGGCAGCTTCTTCGCTCAGGGAGCCGTCAACAGCGCCAGTGTTGGCACCGTAGCCAGCGTTCGGATCAACAGCGCCTTCACCAGCGTTGTCACCGCCTTTCGAGGAGCAACCTACAGCTACGGCCATGGCCAGAGCCAGCGCAGCAAATTTACCAAACTTCAGCATTTCCATCGTGAAACTCCTAATGAAACCCCAGTGTGTTAAGCAAAAACGTATTACGCCGCAATCAGTTCAGGTAAGGGGACCAGGACGGTTCTCTGACTTCGCCTTGAGCGGTAGGAAGTGGGAGCCTCACACGGCCGTTAAGCGACACGAGCATCAAGACTCCCCGGCCCTGCTGGCGGGTGGCGTAGATTAGCATGGTGCCGTTAGGCGCAACAGTGGGCGACTCATCAAGACTCGTTTCCGAGAGAATCTTTACACTTCCACGCTGCAAGTCCTGTGCCGCCACCTTGAAGTTGGTGAAGCCCTGCTGACGATGGATCATGACCAGGGTCTTTTCATCCGCCGACAGTTTCGGGTTGGCGTTGTAGTTACCCACGAACGTCACACGCTCGGCACCACCACCGCTGACCGACTGCTTGTAGATCTGTGGCTTGCCGCCGCGGTCGGAGGTGAAGTACAGGGTGTTGCCATCCTTGCCCCAGAACGGTTCGGTGTTGATGCCTGGGCCTGCGGTAACACGGCTGATCTGGCGCGAGGCCACGTTCATCACGTAGATGTCCGGGTTGCCGTCCTTGGACAGCACGAACGCCAGGCGCGAACCATCCGGCGACCAGGCTGGCGCGCCGTTCAGGCCTTCGAAGTTGGTTACCTGCTCGCGGCGGCCAGTGTCGATGTTCTGCACGAAGATGCGCGGGCGCTTCTGCTCGAACGAAACATAGGCAATGCGCTTGCCATCCGGCGCGAAGCGGGGCGACAGGATCGGCTCACGCGACTGCAGCAGGGTCACTGCACGAGCACCGTCGTAGTCCGAACGCTGCAGGGTGTAGCGGGTATTGTTGGTGGAGAAGCGCTCGGCCGTCACATACAGCATGCGGGTAGAGAACGCACCCTTGATGCCGGTGAGCTTTTCAAACGACTGGTCGGCAATGTAGTGCGCCATGTCGCGCAACTGGTCGGTGCTGCCCGCCACGCTACCGGTCAGCACTTGCTGCTCGGTGGCGACGTTGAACAGCGCGTACTGCACCTGCAGGCGACCGCCCGACGGCACGATGCTGCCAACCATCACGTACTGGGCACCCAGCGCTTTCCAGTCACGGAAGATGACTTCGCTGGCCTGGGTAGGCTGGCTGATCATGTTCTGACGCGGAATCGGCGAGTAGTAGCCCGAGTTGCGCAGGTCGTTGCCGATGATGTCGGCCATGTCTTCTGGCAGCACACTGCCACCCTGCAGACCGAACGGCACTACCGCGATGGGCGTGGCCCGATCGCTGCCGCTGGTGACCAGGATGTTCTTTTCCTCTGCCATGGCCATGCCAGCCACGCAGCAGAGCATGACCAGCATTCCTCGAAGGAGTTTAATCACAACGCTAGATCCTCAGGTGTAAATGTCATCTTGAACGAACGATAACGATTGAAATCGCTCGGCTTCATACCCTGCATCTCGGTCAAACGACCGATGTTCTTCACTGCCGCCACCGCCGAACTGTCGAACGGACCATCGCCACTGGACTTGATCACGCTGACACCGGTGACGGTACCGTCCGGCAACATGTTGACCTGCAGGGTCACCGTCATGCCCTTACGCGCGGAAGGCGGACGTGCCCAGCCCTCGGCCGCGCGCATGCGGATCAGGTCGTCGAAGTCGCCGGCCACCTGGTCTCCCTGCTCGTCAGCCAGGGCCTGCTGCCGCTCGGTGGTGTCGGACAACAGCTCGGCCAGGGCCTGAGCTTTCTTGTCTTCCGCCGACTTGCGGGCCGCTTCCTGTGCTTTCTTCTTCTGAGCATCTGCAGCGGCCTTTTTCTTGGCCTCTTCAGCTGCCTTCTTCTTCGCTTCCTCGGCCGCCGTTTTCTTCTTGGCGTCCTCGGCGGCTTTCTTCTTCGCGTCTTCGGCGGCCTGCTTCTTGGCCTCCTCGGCTGCTTTTTTCTTGGCTTCTTCCTCGGCCTGCTTCTTCGCCTCTTCCTCGGCCTTCTTCTTGGCGATGTCGGCCTGCTGCTTCTCGGCGGCCTTCTTCGCCTCTTCGGCCTTCTTGGACTCGGCGGCTTTCTTGGCTTCGGCAGCCTTCGCCGCTTCCTCGGCCTTATTGGCTTCGGCGGCTTCGCGTGCTTCCTCAGCCTTTTGAGCGGCGTCGGCTTTCTTTTGTTCCGCGGCCTTGATGGCCTCCTGCTCGACCTTCTTCTGCTCCAGCTGCTCGACTTCGGTCTGGCGCGAGGCGGTTTTCTTCGCTTCCCCGGCAATCTTCTGATTGGTCTGGGTGGTCGCCTGGCTCTTCGACTTGAGCTGATACAGGGTAGCCTGAACAATCGGCTTGGAAGGCGGCAGTTCAGGCGTCATGGCAAAGCTGACGAACAGCAAGGCGAACACCAGCACATGCAGGCCGATGGCCCAGACACTGGGCCAGAAGTAGCTTTCCGAGGCGGATGGCTCTCGCTGTTGCATCAGGGCGCCTCGGTAATCAGGCCAACGTTACCGACACCGGCCTTCTGCAACCCGCCCATGGCGCCCATGACGGCGCCGTAGTCGACAGCCTTGTCGCCACGAATGAAGACCTGGGTCTGCTTGCCCTGGTCGCGACCGGCGGCAATGATCTTGGTCACTGCGCTGGTCATGTCCGGCAAGGTCATGGCCTTGTCCATCTGCTTGTCGGTGTCGACTTCGCTGCCGAGGTTCCAGTAGTAGGTCTTGTCGGCCTTGATGGAGATGGTGAGGATCTGGACGTTGTTGTCCTGCGGCAAGGCTTCGCTGGAAACCTTGGGCAGGTCGACCTTCACGCCCTGGTTGAGCATGGGCGCCGTCACCATGAAGATGACCAGCAGCACCAGCATCACGTCGATGTAGGGCACCACGTTCATCTCGGCGACGGGCTTGCGTTTGTGGCGAACTCGGGCCATGGGCTTCTACCTGATTACTCTTCGCTGGTGTGCACTTTGCGGTGCAGGATCGCCTGGAACTCGTCGGCGAAGGTGTAGTAACGGCCGATCAGCACTTCGCTGCGCGCCGCAAAACGGTTGTAGGCAATGACCGCCGGAATGGCCGCGAACAGGCCGATGGCAGTGGCGACCAGCGCCTCGGCGATGCCCGGGGCAACTGTGGCCAGGGTGGCCTGCTGGGCACTGGCCAGGCCGCGGAACGAGTTCATGATGCCCCACACGGTACCGAACAGGCCGATGTACGGGCTGGTCGAACCGACGGTGGCGAGGAACGGCAGGCTCTGCTCGAGCTTTTCTTCTTCACGCGAGATGGCCACGCGCATGGCACGTGCCACGCCTTCCATGACCGCGTCCGGGTCAACACCCGGCTGCTGGCGCAGGCGCGAGAACTCCTTGAAGCCGGCACGGAAGACCTGCTCCACACCGGAATCCGGGTCCGGGTTGCTGCCTGCCTGACGATACAGCTTGGACAGGTCGATACCCGACCAGAAGCGCTCCTCGAAGGCATCCAGCGCACGGCGACCGGCGCGCAGCATGGTGCTGCGCTGGAAGATCATGATCCATGAAGTGACCGAGGCGGCCACCAGGGTCAGCATTACCAGCTGTACCACCACGCTGGCATTGCTGACCAGACTCCACATGGAGGTATGGTCGACGACGTTAGCTTCCACGCTTATTCTCCTGCGTTCGATTGATTACCCGAGCCGTCCGCCGCAAAGGCGTCGCGCAGCTCTGGGGGTATGGCTCGGGGTTTGAAAGTGTCGGCGCGCACGGCGGCCACCAGGAACTGCCCTTCGCAGAGCAGCGTTTCATCTTTTTCCCGCCAGACCTGCTGCACGAAGCGCAGGCTGGCGCGATTGAGTTCAAGTACTTGCGCGGTGACCCTCAGCTCGTCGTCCAGGCGTGCCGGCGCGTGATAGCGGGCTTCACTGGAGTGAACCACGAACAGCAGGTTGTCCTCGGCCAGCTGCGACTGGGAAAAGCCCAGATGCCGCAGGCGCTCGGTGCGCGCGCGCTCCATGAATTTCAGGTAATTGACGTAATACACCACGCCACCGGCATCGGTATCCTCGTAATAGACGCGACAACGGTGTGCGAACGGTTCCAGGCCATTTTGCGCGCGCATACTCTAGTGCTTACTCCTCAGCTTGCCAATCCGCAGCGGCAACTGTTTTTTGTTCATTAATGTCGAATTGCCAGCGCGCCATCGGCATGCCAGCGGTAGGACCACGAAAAGCGGGTTTTGATCTGTCATTCATCGCCTGGCTCGGAAAATTCGCCCGCACCGCCCAGGCTGCCAGGCACATTCAAGCCAAAGTGCAGATAGGCATGCCGGGTAACCACGCGACCGCGCGGGGTGCGCATGATGTACCCCTGCTGGATCAGGTAGGGCTCGAGCACATCCTCGATGGTGTGGCGCTCCTCGCTGATGGCTGCAGCCAGGTTGTCCACGCCCACCGGGCCACCGTCGAACTTTTCGATCATGGTCAGCAGCAGGCGGCGGTCGGAATGGTCGAAACCGCGCTCGTCGACATCCAGCAGGTTCAGCGCCATGTCGGCCACGGCCTTGGTGATGTGGCCCTTGCCGCGCACCTCGGCGTAGTCGCGCACCCGGCGCAGCAGGCGGTTGGCGATACGTGGTGTGCCGCGGGCGCGACGGGCGATCTCATAGGCGCCGTGATCCTCGATGGCCAGGCCCAGGATGCCGGCCGAACGGCTGACGATGGTCGCCAGGTCCTTGTCGCTGTAGAACTCCAGGCGCTGGACGATACCGAAGCGGTCGCGCAGCGGGTTGGTGAGCATGCCGGCGCGGGTGGTAGCGCCCACCAGGGTGAACGGCGGCAGGTCGAGCTTGATCGACCGGGCAGCAGGGCCTTCGCCGATCATGATGTCGAGCTGGAAGTCCTCCATCGCCGGGTACAGCACCTCCTCGACCACCGGTGACAGGCGGTGAATTTCATCGATAAACAGCACATCGTGCGGTTCGAGGTTGGTCAGCATCGCCGCCAGGTCGCCCGGCCGCTCGAGGATCGGCCCCGAGGTGCTCTTGACCGACACCCCCATTTCCTGGGCGATGATGTTGGCCAAGGTGGTCTTGCCCAGCCCGGGCGGGCCGAAGATCAGCGTATGGTCGAGCGACTCGCCGCGGCCACGGGCCGCCTGGATGAACAGCGCCATCTGCTCGCGCACCACCGGCTGGCCGATGTACTCGTCCAGGCGCAACGGGCGGATCGCACGGTCCTGGACTTCTTCACGGTCGCGGCCACTGGCGGCGATCAGACGGTCGGCTTCGATCACTTGGTAATCATCCCTTTAAGGCTGCGACGAATGAGCTCTTCGCTGCTCAGGCCGGCCTTGTCCTTGATCGCGGCGATGGCCTTGCTTGCTTCCTGCGGTTTGTAGCCCAAGGACACCAGGGCGCTGACCGCATCGGCCTCGGCGGAAGACTCGCTGGCCACTGGCAGCGGGCCATCGGAGACCAGGGTAAACATGGCCGGAGAGGTTTCCCAGGCCTTGAAGCGGTCCTTGAGTTCCACCAACAGGCGCTCGGCGGTCTTCTTGCCAACGCCAGGCACACGCACCAGAACGGCAGTATCCTGAGCCTGCACGCAACGTATCAGCTCATCCACTTCCAGCCCGGACATCAGTGCCAGCGCCAGCTTGGGGCCCACGCCATTGAGACGGATCAGCTCGCGGAACAGCTCGCGCTCGCGCTTTTCGGCAAAGCCGTAGAGCAGGTGAGCGTCTTCGCGCACCACCAGGTGCGTGTGCACGGTCACTGGTTCGCCGACCTTGGGCAGGCGATACAGGGTGGTCATCGGCACTTCCAGCTCGTAGCCCACGCCGTTGACGTCGATAATCAGGTGCGGCGGCTGTTTTTCCGCCAGGGTGCCGCGCAAACGTCCAATCACGTTCCGATCCTTCCTCTTGGGGAGCCGGTCGAAGACCGCTCAACCCTATCAGCAAATGCTATGGGTGAACGTTTCACCCGGACAAAATGTGTATCAGGTCATGAAGTGCTTACAGACGCAAGCGCCCACCGCGGCGCCGCGCCGTGGCCAGGCCGTGGGGCACCAGGCTGGAACGGGTATGGGCATGGCACATCGCGATGGCCAATGCGTCCGAGGCATCGATTTGTGGCTTCTGGGTCAGCTTGAGCAGGTGCATGACCATCAGCATCACCTGTTCTTTATTTGCCCCGCCGCTGCCGGCGACTGCCTGCTTGACCTGGCTGGCGCTGTATTCGGCGATTTCCAGGCCGGCTTCGGCGGCGGCAACGATGGCTGCGCCGCGAGCCTGGCCAAGCTTGAGCGCAGAATCGGCGTTGCGCGCCATGAATACCCGCTCGATGCCCATGGTCACCGGGCCGTGCTGGGCGATGATCTCGCTGACACCGCGAAAAACAATCTGCAACCGCTCAGGCAGCTCGCCGCTGCCGGTGCGAATACAGCCCGACGCCACGTACTCGCAACCACGAGCAGTCTGGCGGACCACACCGTAGCCGGTGATGCGCGAGCCGGGGTCGATACCAAGAATCAGAGTCATAGGGCCTGTCGTACAAAACTCATGTATAGACACCATTGGGGCCGCTGCGCGGCCCATCGCCGGCAAGCGCGGCCCCCACAGGGCCCGTGGAGATCCCGTGGGAGCCGCGCTTGCTGGCGATGGGCTGCACAGCAGCCCCAATGATACGAACAGCCAGAAGACCTTAGCCGAGTTTTTCCATGATCTCGTCGGAGATCTGTGCATTGGAGTAGACGTTCTGCACGTCGTCCAGGTCTTCGAGCATGTCGATCAGCTTGAGCACCTTCTCGGCGCCCTCCTGGTCCAGTTCGGCGCTGGTGGTCGGCTGCATGACGATTTCCGCGTCGGCGGCCTTGAAGCCCGCCTCTTCCAGCGCGTTACGCACGGCATAGAAGCTGTTGAACGAGGTGAAGACCTCGAACGAACCATCATCGTTGGCCACCACGTCGTCGGCATCGGCCTCCATCGCGGCTTCCATCAGGGCATCTTCGTCGATGCCTGGGGCGAAGCTGATCTGGCCCTTGCGCTCGAACAGGTAGGCGACTGAGCCGTCGGTGCCGAGGTTGCCGCCACACTTGCTGAAGGCATGGCGCACGGCGGCGGCGGTCCGGTTGCGGTTGTCGGTCATGGCCTCGACCATGATCGCCACGCCACCCGGGCCGTAACCTTCGTAGCTGAGCTCTTCGACGTTGTCGCTTTCGTTGGTGCCAGCACCACGGGCCACGGCGCGATCAATGATGTCGCGGCTCATGTTGGCGCCCAGGGCTTTGTCCAACGCCAGACGCAGGCGCGGGTTGGAGGCCGGGTCGGCACCACCTTGCTTGGCAGCGACGGTCAGCTCACGGATCCACTTGGTGAAGATCTTGCCTCTCTTGGCATCCTGGCGCTCTTTGCGGTGCTTGATGTTCGCCCACTTGGAATGACCAGCCATAACGACTCCGAATCCTTGAAACAGAAACAGGTTCCGCCCCGAAGGGCGGAACGTGGGAATACTGCGCCGAAGCGCCGGGGCGCACCCGCCGGGATGCGCCCGGGGCCGATTACTCGACCTTGGTCTGCTCGCGCAGACGGATGTGCAGCTCGCGCAGGGCCTTGGCGTCGACCATGCCAGGGGCCTGGGTCATGACGCACGCGGCGCTCTGGGTTTTCGGGAAGGCGATCACTTCACGGATCGACTGGGCACCGGTCATCAGCATGACCAGGCGGTCCAGGCCGAAGGCCAGGCCACCATGAGGCGGTGCACCGAACTTCAGGGCGTCGAGCAGGAAGCCGAATTTCTCTTCCTGTTCCGCTGCCTCGATACCCAGCAGGCGGAATACCGCTTGCTGCATTTCCTTGCGGTGAATACGGATCGAACCGCCACCCAGCTCCGTACCGTTCAGCACCATGTCGTAGGCACGGGACAGCGCGGTGGCCGGGTTGGCCTCGAGCTCTTCCGGGCTGCACTTCGGTGCGGTGAACGGGTGGTGCAGCGCGGTGAAGCTGCCGTCTTCGTTCTCTTCGAACATCGGGAAGTCGACGACCCACATCGGCGCCCACTCGCAGGTCAGCAGCTCGAAGTCGTGACCCAGACGGATACGCAGGGCGCCCAGAGCCTCGCTGACGACCTTGAACTTGTCGGCACCGAAGAACACGATGTCACCGTCGACAGCGCCTACGCGGTCGAGGATGTTGTTGAGGTTGGCCTCAGGGATGTTCTTGACGATCGGCGACTGCAGGCCTTCGACGCCTTTGGCGCGCTCGTTGACCTTGATGTAGGCCAGGCCCTTGGCACCGTAGATGCCGACGAACTTGGTGTACTCGTCGATCTTGCTGCGCGGCATGCTGGCGCCGCCTGGCAGGCGCAGGGCGGTGACGCGGCACTTCGGATCATTGGCGGGGCCGGCGAAGACCTTGAAGTCGACATCCTTCAGCTGGTCGGCAACGTCAACCAGCTCCAGCGGGATACGCAGGTCAGGCTTGTCGGAACCGTAGCGGCGCATGGCCTCTTCGAAGGTCATGTGCGGGAATTCGCCGAATTCCAGGTCCAGCACTTCCTTGAACAGCTTGCGGATCATGCTCTCGGTGAGGCCCATGATCTCGGCTTCGTCGAGGAAGCTGGTCTCGATGTCGATCTGGGTGAATTCCGGCTGGCGGTCTGCACGCAGGTCTTCGTCGCGGAAGCACTTGGCGATCTGGTAGTAGCGGTCGAAACCGGCAACCATCAGCAGCTGCTTGAACAGCTGAGGCGACTGCGGCAGGGCGAAGAAGCTGCCCGCGTGGGTACGGCTCGGCACCAGGTAGTCACGCGCGCCTTCCGGAGTGGCACGGGTGAGGATCGGGGTTTCGACGTCAAGGAAGCCGTTTTCATCGAGGAAACGACGGATGCTGCTGGTGATGCGCGAACGCAGGCGCAGCTTGTCGGCCATTTCCGGACGACGCAGGTCGATGAAGCGGTAGCGCAGGCGAGTCTCCTCGCCGACGTCGGAGTATTCGTTCAGCGGGAACGGCGGGGTTTCCGCTTCGTTGAGCACGTTCAGCTGGTAGCCGAGGATCTCGATGGCACCGGACGCCATGTTGGCGTTCACCGCGCCGTCCGGGCGCTTGCGCACCTTGCCGGTGATCTGCACGACGTACTCGCTGCGCACGCGGTCGGCGGCGGCGAAGGTTTCGGCGCGATCCGGGTCGAACACGACCTGGGCCATGCCTTCGCGGTCACGGATGTCGAGGAAGATCACCCCGCCGTGGTCGCGGCGACGATGGACCCAGCCGCAAAGGGTGACTTCCTGGCCGTCCAGGCTCTCGTTCAGTTGGCCGCAATAATGGCTGCGCATCATGATGGTGGTTTCGCTTCTCGTGATTCGTGTATTCGTTGGAGGCCTTGGCCGCCCGGAGGGCTAATACTGCAAGACCCGACTACTGCAATTCAACTCAGTCGGCCTTGTCGCCGCCTGCCAGGTTCTTTTTCGCCCCGGTCTTGAAATCGGTTTCGTACCAGCCGTTGCCACTCAGGCGAAAACCGGGGACCGACAGCAGTTTCTTCAATGCCGGCGCCTGACAGGCCGGGCAGTCGGTCAGCGGCGCGGCGCTGATCTTCTGCAGCGCCTCCATCCGGTGATCGCAGGAAGCACATTGATAGTCATAAAGGGGCATGAACGTCTCTCGTCAACCACAACGCTGGCTGCCGGGGCAGCAAAAAGCGGGATTATATATGGTTAACCGACACTGCGCAGCCCGCCGGGCGATCAGCGTGCACTCGGAGGATCACGCAACCAGGCGACGCAGATCACCCGGATCAGCCCACTGAAGTTGCGTACCCCGCCCTGACGCAGGTGCACTTCGCGATCGACATAAGACAGCACGGCGCTGACCGAGCACTGGTTCGCTGCGGCGATCTGCTCGAGGATACCCCAATACACCGCCTCCAGGCGCAGACAGGTGGAAAAACCGTTCAGCCGCACCGAGCGCGATACCGGCTGAGTCTGCAACATGTCGAAATCGGTCTTGAACGGGTCGATGCACTGCTTGCCAGGCCAGTGCCCCACCCTCACCGCACGCTTGATTGCTTGCATCGCGCCACTTCCTCAGTTCAATCAACTGGGGCTCAATGAAGCGCTCAGCGAGGCGCCCAAAGCAGCGGCAAAACCTTCCCGCACAAACGAAAGGGCCCGGCTGGCATGGGGTCAGCCGGGCCTTTGGAAAAGCCCTACACGATTAGCCGGTCATTTACCGTCGAGCAGTACCCGCAGCATCCAGGCTGTCTTTTCGTGCACCTGCATGCGCTGGGTCAGCAGATCAGCGGTCGGCTCATCGCTGACCTTGTCCACCACCGGGAAGATACTGCGGGCAGTGCGCACCACGGCCTCTTGCCCCTGCACCAGCTGACGGATCATTTCATCGGCATGCGGCACACCCTCTTCCTCCTTGATCGAGGAGTGTCGTGCATAGAAGGCGTACGAACCTGGCGCCGGGAAGCCCAGCGCGCGGATCCGCTCGGCGATCGAGTCGACCGCCAGCGCCAGTTCGTTGTACTGCTCCTCGAACATCAGGTGCAGGGTGCGGAACGACGGACCGGTGACGTTCCAGTGGAAGTTATGGGTTTTCAGATACAGCACGTAGGTATCCGACAACAGGCGAGAAAGCCCTTCGACGATGGACTTGCGATCTTCTTCATTGATACCGATATCGATTGCCATGAAGTTCCCCTTTCCATAAGGCTTGATGATCAAGCGGGCCCTTCACACTGTATCAATACCTGGCGCAACGCGCCCATGACACAGCGCAAGCCATCGGCACCTGCCGCCTGCGGTTTGAGAAGCCCCCGCCTTTGCTGTTAAATAGGCACGGTGCCACCCGTGCGGACTTTCATTGCCGGGTGCATAGGCTGGCCTCCACGTGTTCGCGCTTTACACCTCATGCGCACCGTGCCGCCAGCTCTTCCTGTGATCGGCCTTATCAACTGTGAGCCAACCCATGTTCAAGATCGTCCATCTGGTGACGGGCGTTGCGGCTTTGCTGCTATCGCTCATGCCCAGCCTGAAACCCGACGCAACACCCTTCCTGCAGCAACCCGACGCGGTCTATCTGGCCCTGCTGGGCCTGCTCAACCTGCTGTTGGCCCCGGTCGTGCCGCTGTATTACCGCGGTGCGCGGCAACAACTGCAGTACCTGGCTTGCGCCCTGCTGGTGGTGGCCGTGGTCCTGCAGACCCTGACCCTGCTGGCACGCCCGGAAATGGGCAACCTGGCGGCGCTGGTCTGCGCCGCGCTGGCTGTCACCCTGCACCTGGTGGCCGGCTTCGCCCGCAGCAGCAAGAAAGCGCGCGCCAGCCAGGGAGCTGCACTGGAAGCCGGCAAGCGTGATACCGGCACCGTGAAGTGGTTCAACACTTCCAAGGGCTTTGGTTTCATTTCCCGCGATTCGGGCGATGACATCTTCGTCCACTTCCGCGCCATCCGCGGCGAGGGCCACCGCATCCTGGTCGAAGGCCAGCGCGTTGAGTTCTCGGTGATGCACCGCGACAAAGGCCTGCAGGCCGAAGACGTGGTCGCGGTCAACCGCCGTTGACCCTGCGCCGCCCTGGGGCAAGCCCAGGGCGGCCACCCATCAATAGTGAGGTGGCGGCGCCTCCTCCCCTTCGCTGCCGTACTGCCCGACCATCTCTTCATAACGCTTGATCAGCTCGGCCATCTGCAGCTGCAGGCGCTCGATGACCCGCCCCTGCTCGACCACCACATCATTCAGCGCCTGGATCGTGTCGTCCTGGAACGCCTGACGGGTTTCCAGCTCGATGATGCGCATTTCCGGCGACATGTCAGAGCTCCTGGTAATCGTGGGTCAACAGCGCACGCAGACGCTGACGAATGGCCTCCACCTGCTCTGGTGCGTACCCGACAGCCGGCACCTTGCCCCAGACGGGCGCTGGCCAGGCTGGATCACCATGACGGCGAACGATCACATGCATGTGCATCTGACTGACCACGTTGCCCAAGGTGGCAACGTTCATCTTGTCTGCCGCAAACTCGCGCTTGAGCGCTTCGGCCAGGTAGGTGGTTTCTTTCCACAACTGCGCCTGGTCTTCCTGGCTCAGGTCGAACAACTCGCTTACGCCTGCACGCTTGGGCACCAGGATGAACCACGGGTAATTGGCATCCTTGCTGAGCAGCAGGCGGCACAGCGGAAAGTCACCCAGCACCAGGGAATCCTGCTGCAAACGCGAATCCATATCAAACACGATCAACCTCCACCGATAATCCTATGTGCCAAGGATACCCTGCTTCGACCGCTCCAGCATGCTGCCGGACGCGTGACTGCACGCTTTAAGCCCATGAATCTTCACGACTTGCACAACGGCGGTAACACAGCGCTACTTTTCGCACCAAAATGAGGCCGCCAAAGTGTGCGGCACTACGCTTCTACCCACATCAATGACTCTGGATCAACAGTTGCCGGTAACACACTGACTTTTATGGCAGCTTTTTCTTTTGCCTTACCCATTCAAGCTGGCACACCATCAGACAACTCCCGCCCCGTATTTTCGGCACTTTCCGACCTTCGGCAGCCTGCTTTGTGAAAATTTCATGAACCGTTGTTAATTTTGAGCACGCTTGTTGCATTCTCTCCACGCCAAGTCGGCACGACACCTGCATTGACCAGGTGACGCGACAAATAACAACAGCGAGTTTGGGTACACCAGGGAGTTTCCCAGCCAGAATCTGTAGTTACAGAATTCTTACGGCGATGGAACAGCGCTGGCGTTGTACGACCCGGTTAATTGGGGGCGTGATTTGCGACATGGAAATACCTAAAAGCGACATGAGCATAAAGTTCCCGCAAGGATGAATTTTGCCATATCGCCAAGAACAGTCAGCGTGCTATACATTTCCGCCGACATAACAAGAAAGAGCTGCTCCATATAACTAAAAGACTTGGACGCAGCGGTACTCTTCCTAAAAACCAAAGGAGCAAATCACGATGCGCGTGATGAAGTGGAGCATGATCGCCCTGGCCGTTGCGGCAGGGACCTCGCAGATGGCAGTGGCCTCGTCCCAGGACGAGTCCAAGGGCTTCCTCGAAGACAGCAAGCTGAACGTCAAGACTCGCATGCTGTACTTCAGCCGCGACTTCCGTAACAACGACAGCGGCCAAAGCCGCGCCGAAGAGACCGGTCTCGGCTTCGTCGGCACTTACGAATCCGGCTTCACCCAAGGCACCATCGGTGTGGGCGTCGATGCGATCGGCATGCTCGGTCTGAAACTGGACAGCGGCAAAGGCCGCGCCCATACCGGCCTGTTCCCGACAGGCTCGGACGATCGCTCGCAAGATGACTACTCCAAGGGCGGCGGTGCGGTCAAATTCCGCGTCTCCAACACCGTATTGAAAGTAGGTGACCAGTTCACCGCCCTGCCTGTGTTCGCCACCGACGACAGCCGCTTGCTGCCAGAAATGGCCGAAGGCACCCTGATCACCAGCAACGAAATCAAGGGCCTGACCCTGAACGCGGGTCACTTCACCGCGCTGGACGCCCAGGCCGAGACCAACCACGACAGCCTGAACCTGACAAAGGCCGACGTTGTCGGTGGTACCTACGCCTTCACCGACAACCTGTCCACCAGCCTGTACTACTCCAAGGTCGAAGACTACTGGCGCAAGTACTACGCCAACGTGAACTGGGCGCTGCCGATTTCCGACAAGCAGGGCTTGGTGTTCGACTTCAACATCTATGACACCAAGAGTGATGGTTCGGCCAAATACGAGTCCTTCGATGGCGGCAAACTGGACAACCGCGCGTACAGCCTGTCCGGTGCTTACAACATCGGCGCTCACACCTTTACCCTGGCCTATCAGAAAATCTCCGGCGACGGCGACTATGGCTATGGTGTCGACGGTGGCGGTACCATCTTCCTGGCCAACTCCGTTGCCCGTTCCGACTTCAACGCGGAAAACGAGAAGTCCTGGCAGGCTCGCTACGACCTGAACTTCGCCGAATACGGCATCCCGGGCCTGACCTTCATGACCCGTTATGTACGCGGCACCGACGCCCATGTCACTGGCACCAACAATGGCTCGGAATGGGAACGCGACGTAGACGTCAAGTACGTCCTGCAGGAAGGCCCGGCCAAAGACCTGAGCTTCCGCGTTCGTCAGGCCACCTACCGCTCCAGCGACGGTGTCTACTACGGCTCGAACTCGATCGACGAACTGCGTCTGATCGTCGAGTACCCGCTGAGCATCCTGTAAGCCTGGCTTATAGTGCTCCGCACCAGAAAAAGCCCGGCACACTTGCCGGGCTTTTTCTTGGCTGACAACTGCCACGCCCTGGGGCATTCTGTACGCCTTCGTTTCGCCCCCGTACAATGCGGGGCTATTTCAACGTCTTAGGCAATCGACACGGCTAACCATGCGCACCAGTCAATATTTGCTCGCCACCCAGAAAGAAACCCCTGCCGACGCAGTGGTCATCAGCCATCAGCTCATGCTGCGTGCCGGCATGATCCGCAAACTGGCCTCCGGCCTGTACACCTGGCTGCCGATGGGCCTGCGGGTGATGCGCAAGGTCGAAAACGTTGTGCGCGAGGAAATGAACGCCGCCGGCGCCCTGGAAGTGCTGATGCCCAGCATCCAGCCTGCCGAGCTGTGGCAGGAATCCGGCCGCTGGGAACAGTACGGTCCTGAGCTGCTGCGCCTGAAAGACCGCCACCAGCGCGACTTCTGCGTAGGCCCCACCCACGAAGAAGTGATCACCGACCTGGCCCGCAACGAGCTGTCCAGCTATAAACAGCTGCCGCTCAACATGTACCAGATCCAGACCAAATTCCGTGACGAGATTCGCCCACGCTTCGGCCTGATGCGCGGCCGCGAATTCATCATGAAGGACGCCTACTCCTTCCATGCCGATCAGGCTTCCCTGCAGGAAACCTACGACCGCATGCACCAGGCGTACACCAACATCTTTACCCGCCTGGGCCTGGACTTCCGCCCAGTGCAGGCCGACACCGGCTCCATCGGTGGCAGCTACTCCCACGAATTCCACGTCCTGGCCGAGTCGGGCGAAGATGACGTGATCTTCAGCGACAGCTCCGATTACGCCGCCAACATCGAGAAGGCCGAAGCCATCCCGCGTGAAACCGTGCGCCCTGCGCCTACCGAAGAGCTGCGCCTGGTCGACACCCCGGAAGCCAAGACCATCGCCCAACTGGTGGAAAACCACGGCCTGGCGATCGAAAAGACCGTCAAGACCCTGATCGTGCGCGGTGCCGAAGAGGGCAAGCTGGTTGCCCTGATCGTCCGTGGCGATCACGAACTCAACGAAATCAAGGCCGCCAAGCTGGAACAGGTTGCCGACCCGCTGGTCATGGCCACCGACGCCGAACTGCGCGCGGCCATTGGTGCCGGTGCCGGTTCGCTCGGCCCGCTGAACCTGCCACTGGAAATCGTGATCGACCGCTCGGTCGCCCTGATGAGCGACTTCGGCATCGGCGCCAATATCGACGACAAACACTACTTCGGCGTGAACTGGGAGCGTGACCTGCCAGTTCCACAAGTTGCCGACCTGCGCAATGTCGTCGAAGGTGACCCAAGCCCGGACGGCCAGGGTACCCTGGTAATCAAGCGCGGCATCGAAGTTGGCCATATCTTCCAGCTCGGCACCAAATACAGCGAGGCACTCAAGTGCCAGGTCCTGGGGGAGAACGGCAAGCCGGTTACCCTGTCCATGGGCTGTTACGGCATTGGTGTGTCCCGCGTGGTCGCCGCCGCCATCGAGCAGAGCTACGACGACAAAGGCATCATCTGGAACGACGCCCTGGCACCGTTCCAGATCGCCCTGGTCCCCCTGCGTTACGAAACCGAGGTCGTCCGCGAAGCAACCGACAAGCTGTACGCCGAACTGACCGCGGCCGGCTACGAGGTGCTGCTGGACGACCGCGACAAGAAGACCAGCCCCGGCATCAAGTTCGCCGACATGGAGCTGATCGGCATTCCACACCGCATCGTCGTCAGCGACCGCGGCCTGGCCGACGGCAACCTGGAGTACAAGCACCGCACCGAGTCGGAAGCTCACCCGCTGCCGCTCAATGAAGTGCTGACCTTCCTGCAGGCCCGCGTTCGCCGCTGATAATCAATGCACGAGTAATCATGTCCAAGCGAAGTACCTTTACCCTGGGGGGCGCCGCACTGTGCGGCGCCCTGCTTACCAGCGGTTGCGCCAACCAGATGTCCCAGCGCAGCGATCATGAGGAGCGCGTCGAGCGCAAGCTGCTCGAACACACCCTGCAGATCGATGTCGGCGAGCCGAAGGTGATGGAGCTTCCGCAACGGCGTGTGCGCGTCCATGAGCAGAAGCGTTTCGAGGTGACCGAGTACGAGGTCACCCGCCGCTACGACCGCTACACCCCCTACCAACCGTGGCGGGAGATCTACGAGATCCCGCTGGGCGCGGTAGCCGTGGTGGCCGGCATAGGGGCCAACGTGGTCAACGTGTTCGCCCTCGGCAACCTGCCGCAAAGCATGACCCACGACTGGCTCAGCTATGGCGTGGATGGCCTTAATCCGTTCATGAACACGCCGTCCAATGGCCGCGCCCAGCAGAACCTGGCGGGCATCAGCGAAGTACAGAAGGACAAGCGCGAAGAGTTCACCAGCGTGCCCTGGAGCGAGCGGCTGGTCGAAGTCAAGGCGGGCAAGATGACCCACGAGCTGACCACCGACAGGAACGGCGTGCTGCGCCTGAACCTGCTGGACAGCCCGTTCTCGGAGCAGCACCTGAACCACGTCGGCACCTTGCACCTGCAGGTGGTCGATGAGGACACCGCGGTGCGTGGCGATGCCAGCCTGCTGGTCAGCGCCACCCTGCGCAACAAGCTGCGCGAGGCCCATGAGCTGATCTTCGATGACCTCGAGGATGACGATGTCGGCCAATGGGTACACCGGGTCAAGCGCTTGTCCGAGCTGGGCCTGGAAGAGGAAGCCAGCGAGATGGAGCAGAGCCTGGTCGAGCTCACACGCAACGATCCGGAGCTGCAACAGGAATTTCTGTCGGCACTGACCAAGGCCACCGGCCGGTTGGTCGCTGATCCCGGCGCGCAGTAACTATAAAGAAGGGGCCGTTTTTACGGCCCCTTTTCAATTGCCCGGGAACAGCTCCAGTTGTTCATGCGCCCCGCGCAGATCCCGCAGCCTCACCCCGACCCCCAGCAAGCGCACCGGCTTGCCACCCCGGGCGAACGCCTGGCGTAGCAACTGACGGTAGCTTTCCAGGTCCCTGCCCGCCCCTGCCTGCTCCATGGTGGTCTGGCTGAAGTCATGGAACTTGACCTTGACGAACGGCTTGTCCGGGCGGTAACTGCTGTCCATCCGGGCAATCCGCTCATTAAGGCTTTCGAGCAGTTCAGGCAAACGTTCGAGGCAACTGGCCAGATCGGGCAAGTCGTTGTCATAGGTGTTTTCCACGCTGACCGACTGCCTGCGGCTATCGTTGTGCACCGCACGCTCGTCAATCCCTCGCGCCAACCCCCAGAGCCGTTCACCAAAGCTGCCGAACTCCCGCGCCAGCGCCAGCCGCGACCACTCACGCAAGTCAAGGCAGGTATCGATCCCCAGGCGGTTCAACTTGTCTGCGGTCACCTTGCCCACACCATGCAGCTTGGCCACTGGCAAGGCGGCAACAAAGGCCTCGACCTGCTCCGGGGTAATCACGAAGATGCCGTTGGGCTTACGCCAGTCGCTGGCGATCTTGGCCAGGAACTTGTTTGGCGCCACCCCCGCAGATACCGTGATATGCAGCGTGCGGGCGACCCGCCGGCGAATGTCCTCGGCGATTCGTGTAGCACTGCCGGCATACCACTGGCTTTCACTGACATCCAGATACGCCTCATCCAGTGACAACGGCTCGATCAGCTCGGTGTAGTCACGAAAAATGGCGTGAATCTCGCGCGAAGCTTCCCGGTAAGCCTCGAAACGCGGCTTGACGATCTCCAGGTCCGGGCAAAGCTTGAGGGCATGCCGGGACGACATGGCTGAACGCACGCCATAGGCGCGTGCTTCATAATTGCAGGTGGCGATCACCCCGCGCCGGTCCGGGGAACCACCCACCGCCATGGGGCGACCTGCCAGGCGCGGGTCGTCACGCATCTCGATGGCGGCGTAAAAACAATCGCAGTCGATGTGGATGATCTTGCGCAAAGACATTGATGACGGCCACCACTGTAAATTCATACAGATAGTAGCGCATGCCGCCTATGCGGATACAGAGGGCTCCATAATCGGCTTGTAAACCCCGCCGCGCCTGAGCCGCCGCCAGGTGTAGGCGCTAAGGGATTGAACGAAAAAGGGTTTTCTATAATATCGCTTGACATGAGCTGGGAAATCCGTAGAATTCGATTTCACAGGCGCGGGATGGAGCAGCCTGGTAGCTCGTCGGGCTCATAACCCGAAGGTCGTCGGTTCAAATCCGGCTCCCGCAACCA
>NZ_VZII01000075.1 GCF_009391885.1 Pseudomonas sp. MN1F
TGCCAGGTGACAACATTCAGATGACTGTTACCCTGATCAAGACCATCGCAATGGAAGACGGTCTGCGCTTCGCTATCCGTGAGGGCGGTCGTACCGTCGGCGCCGGCGTCGTAGCAAAAATTATTGAATAAGTAGTTGATTTACTTGATCAGGCCGGTATAATGGCCGGCCTGATACAGCGTTACAGGTCAGTAGCTCAATTGGCAGAGCGACGGTCTCCAAAACCGTAGGTTGGGGGTTCGATTCCCTCCTGACCTGCCATTTCACCTCGGTGTGATGGCTTTCTTCTTACAGGATCCTCCTCGATGACCCCCAAAACTGAAGCCCAAGAATCGCGTTTTGATCTGTTCAAGTGGCTGGCTGTAGTGGCTTTGGTGGTTGTTGGCGTTGTGGGTAATCAGTATTACTCCGCCTCTCCGATCCTGTACCGCGTCCTTGCACTTCTCGCCCTGGCTGCTGGCGCAGGCTTTGTAGCTCTGCAGACTGCGAAGGGTAAGTCGTTCTTTGCGTTGGCGAAGGAAGCTCGTACCGAGATCCGTAAAGTCGTGTGGCCGACCCGCCAGGAAACCACCCAGACCACGCTGATTGTCGTGGCTGTCGTGCTGGTTATGGCACTGCTGCTGTGGGGTCTTGATTCCCTGCTCGGCTGGGCGGTCTCCCTGATCGTTGGCTAAAGGTGTCCCGTGGCTAAGCGTTGGTATGTTGTGCATGCTTACTCGGGTTACGAGAAGCATGTAATGCGCTCCCTGATCGAGCGTGTGAAGCTGGCTGGCATGGAAGACGGTTTCGGCGAGATTCTGGTCCCGACCGAAGAAGTCGTTGAAATGCGCAACGGCCAGAAGCGCAAGAGTGAGCGCAAATTCTTCCCTGGCTATGTACTGGTCCAGATGGAGATGAACGAAGGGACTTGGCACTTGGTCAAGGACACCCCTCGTGTGATGGGCTTTATCGGTGGTACTGCAGACAAACCTGCTCCGATTACCGATAAAGAAGCTGAGGCTATCCTGCGTCGCGTTGCCGACGGTAGTGACAAGCCGAAGCCGAAGACGCTGTTCGAGCCGGGTGAAGTGGTTCGAGTCATTGACGGTCCGTTCGCTGACTTCAATGGTAGTGTCGAAGAGGTTAACTACGAAAAGAGCCGCCTTCAGGTTGCAGTGCTCATTTTCGGTCGCTCTACTCCGGTGGAGCTCGAGTTCAGCCAGGTCGAAAAGGTCTAGGCGGACGAAGCATCCCATACCCCGCAGCCATGTGTGCTGCGGGGTTTTGTCGTCACTGGGATAAAACGCAAGTCATCCGGGGAGCCAATAGGCGTTCGTACCCGATTTTGGAGTAGCTCATGGCTAAGAAGATTCAGGCTTACATCAAGCTGCAAGTTAAGGCCGGCCAGGCCAACCCAAGCCCACCCGTCGGTCCAGCTCTGGGCCAACACGGTGTGAACATCATGGAGTTCTGCAAGGCCTTCAACGCCCGTACTCAGGGTCAAGAAGCCGGCCTGCCGACTCCAGTGATCATCACTGTCTACAGCGACCGTAGCTTCACCTTCGAGACCAAGAGCACCCCTGCCTCGGTTCTGCTGAAGAAAGCTGCTGGCCTGACCAGTGGTTCGGCTCGCCCGAACACCGTTAAAGTCGGTACCGTTACCCGTGCTCAGCTGGAAGATATCGCCAAAGCTAAACAGGCTGATCTGACCGCCGCTGACCTGGACGCAGCTGTACGCACCATCGCTGGCTCTGCCCGCAGCATGGGCCTGAACGTGGAGGGTGTGTAATGGCTAAGCTGACCAAGCGCCAAAAGGCAATCGCCGAGAAAATCGAAGCAGGCAAGGCCTACAACTTCGAAGAAGCCGCAACCCTGCTCGCTTCGCTGCCGGCTGCCAAATTCGTAGAATCCTACGACATCGCCGTTAACCTCGGTGTTGACCCGCGTAAATCCGACCAGGTCGTTCGTAGCGCTACCGTGCTGCCACACGGCACTGGCAAGACCGTACGTGTTGCTGTCTTCACCCAGGGTCCAGCTGCTGAAGCCGCTCTGGCTGCCGGCGCTGACCGCGTAGGTATGGACGATCTGGCTGCCGAAATGAAAGGCGGCGACCTGAACTATGACGTCGTCATCGCATCGCCTGATGCCATGCGCGTTGTGGGTCAGCTGGGTCAGGTTCTGGGTCCTCGCGGCCTGATGCCTAACCCGAAAGTTGGTACCGTGACTCCAGACGTAGCCACTGCCGTGAAAAACGCCAAGGCTGGTCAGGTTCGCTACCGTACCGACAAAAACGGTATCATCCACACGTCCGTTGGCAAAATCGGCTTCGAAGCTGACAAGCTGAAGGAAAACGTTGAGGCCCTGATCGCTGATCTGAAGCGTATCAAGCCGGCTTCTTCGAAAGGTATCTACGTCAAGCGCGTTACCCTGAGCACCACCATGGGCCCAGGTCTGATCATCGATCAGAGCTCGCTGAACGTGTAAGAACTTGGTGGCGCGACCTGTCGCGCCACCTGCAAAAATTGGGGTCCCTGCCTGGCGGGGGCTATCCAAGACCGTAGGCGGCGCAAGCCTTAAAACTCCAGCCCACGCAGATGGTGCTCCCGATTCGTTTACCGAATCAGACACCAAAACGACATCCGGCTTCGGCCAGATGAAACGGTAAAAACCAGGAGTAAACCCGTGGCAATTAAACTCGAAGACAAGAAGGCCATCGTCGCTGAAGTCAACGAGGCTGCCAAAGTCGCTCTGTCCGCTGTCGTGGCCGATGCCCGTGGTGTGACTGTAAGCGCAATGACCGGACTCCGTAAAGAGGCCCGCGAAGCAGGCGTATACGTACGTGTCGTACGTAACACCCTGCTCAAGCGCGCTGTTGAAGGCACCGAATTTTCGATCCTCAACGACGCGTTCAAAGGCCCGACCCTGATTGCTTTCTCCAACGAACACCCGGGCGCTGCTGCTCGTCTGTTCAAAGAGTTCGCCAAGGGTCACGACAAGTTCGAGATCAAGGCAGCTGCGTTTGACGGCAATTTCATTGCAGCGAACCAGATCGACGTGTTGGCTACCCTGCCGACCCGCGACGAAGCTATTGCACGACTGATGAGCGTTATTCAAGGCGCCACCAGCAAGCTGGCTCGTACTCTGGCAGCCATTCGCGACCAGAAAGAAGCTACCGCTGCCTAAGGCACGCGAATTCTTTCAAAATCATACGTTTAATTTGATGGCTGCGTAGGCTGTCACCCCAATACAGGATTTAAGTCATGTCTCTGACTAACGAACAAATCATCGAAGCAATCGGCCAGAAAACCGTTCTGGAAGTTGTTGAGCTGATCAAAGCTATGGAAGAAACCTTCGGCGTTACCGCTGCTGTTGCCGCTGCTGGCCCAGCTGCTGCTGCTGCCGTTGTTGAAGAGCAGACCGAGTTCAACGTTGTTCTGGTTGAAGCCGGCGACAAGAAAGTGAACGTGATCAAAGCCGTTCGCGAACTGACCGGTCTGGGCCTGAAAGAAGCCAAAGAGAAAGTCGATGGCGCTCCTCAGGTTGTAGCTGAAGGCGTTTCGAAAGAAGCCGCTGAAGACGCTAAGAAGAAGCTGGAAGAAGCAGGCGCTAAAGTCGAGCTGAAGTAATTTCGACTTTGCGATGCCAGCCCGAGCGTTGAGCGAAAGGCTGATGGCTGGTGGCTTATGCCACCGGCCTTTTTCCGTTATTGGTGGCTGGTCAAGCCGGCCCCGATAACACGCTGCAAGACACCCATGTGGGTGCGCAAACCAAGGGGTTTGCACGATTTTCTGGCTGCTCCCGCCGGGAGAAGCCAAACAAGCAGGTGACCAAGCTGGGGAACGCTGATGGCTTACTCATACACTGAGAAAAAACGTATCCGCAAGGACTTTAGCAAGTTGCCGGACGTCATGGATGTGCCATATCTTCTGGCCATCCAGCTGGATTCGTATCGCGAATTCCTGCAAGCGGGAGCATCCAAGGATCAGTTCCGTGACGTCGGCCTGCACGCGGCCTTCAAGTCGGTATTCCCGATCATCAGCTACTCCGGCAATGCTGCCCTGGAGTACGTAGGCTACCGCCTGGGCGATCCCGCCTTCGATGTGAAGGAATGTGTCCTGCGTGGCGTGACCTTCGCGGTCCCACTGCGGGTCAAGGTGCGCCTGATCATCTTCGACAAGGAATCGTCGAACAAAGCGATCAAGGACATCAAAGAGCAAGAAGTCTACATGGGTGAAATCCCACTGATGACTGAGAACGGTACCTTCGTTATCAACGGTACCGAACGAGTAATCGTTTCCCAGCTGCACCGTTCGCCTGGTGTGTTCTTCGACCACGACCGTGGCAAGACGCACAGCTCCGGCAAGCTGCTGTACTCCGCTCGTATCATCCCTTACCGCGGTTCGTGGCTGGACTTCGAGTTCGACCCGAAAGACTGCGTGTTCGTGCGTATCGACCGTCGCCGCAAGCTGCCGGCCTCGGTGCTGCTGCGCGCGCTGGGTTACAGCACGGAAGAAGTGCTCAACACCTTCTACACCACCAACGTATTCCATATTTCCGGCGAAAAACTCAGCCTGGAACTGGTGCCTCAGCGTCTGCGTGGTGAAGTCGCGGTCATGGACATCCATGACGAAAGCGGCAAGGTGATTGTCGAGCAGGGCCGCCGTATTACTGCGCGTCACGTCAATCAGCTCGAGAAGGCTGGTGTCAGCCAGCTGGACGTGCCGATGGAATACGTCCTCGGTCGCACCACCGCCAAGGCCATCGTTCACCCGGCCACCGGCGAAATCCTGGCCGAGTGCAACACCGAGCTGACTACCGATCTGCTGATCAAGATCGCCAAGGCTCAGGTTGTCCGCATCGAGACCCTGTACACCAACGACATCGACTGCGGTCCGTTCATCTCGGATACCCTGAAGATCGACACCACCAGCAACCAGCTGGAAGCCCTGGTCGAGATCTATCGCATGATGCGTCCAGGCGAGCCGCCGACCAAGGATGCTGCCGAGACCCTGTTCAACAACCTGTTCTTCAGCGCCGAGCGTTACGACCTGTCCGCCGTTGGCCGCATGAAGTTCAACCGTCGTATCGGTCGTACCGAGATCGAAGGTTCGGGCGTGCTGAGCAAGGAAGATATCGTCGAGGTTCTGAAGACCCTGGTTGATATCCGTAACGGCAAAGGCATCGTCGACGACATCGACCACCTGGGTAACCGTCGCGTTCGTTGCGTCGGCGAGATGGCCGAAAACCAGTTCCGCGTTGGCCTGGTGCGTGTTGAGCGTGCGGTCAAGGAACGTCTGTCGATGGCCGAAAGCGAAGGCCTGATGCCGCAAGACCTGATCAACGCCAAGCCGGTAGCGGCGGCGGTGAAAGAGTTCTTCGGTTCCAGCCAGCTCTCGCAGTTCATGGACCAGAACAACCCGCTCTCCGAGATCACCCACAAGCGCCGCGTTTCCGCACTCGGCCCTGGCGGTCTGACCCGTGAGCGCGCAGGCTTCGAAGTCCGTGACGTACACCCGACCCACTACGGCCGCGTGTGCCCGATCGAGACCCCTGAAGGTCCGAACATCGGTCTGATCAACTCCCTGGCAGCCTATGCCCGCACCAACCAGTACGGCTTCCTGGAAAGCCCGTACCGCGTGGTGAAGGAAGGCGTGGTCAGCGATGACATCGTGTTCCTGTCGGCCATCGAAGAAGCGGATCACGTGATCGCTCAGGCTTCGGCCGCGATGAACGAGAAGAAGCAGCTGATCGATGAACTGGTAGCGGTTCGTCACCTGAACGAATTCACCGTCAAGGCGCCGGAAGACGTCACCCTGATGGACGTTTCGCCGAAGCAGGTTGTTTCTGTTGCGGCGTCGCTGATTCCGTTCCTCGAGCACGACGACGCCAACCGTGCGTTGATGGGTTCGAACATGCAGCGTCAGGCTGTACCAACCCTGCGTGCCGACAAGCCGCTGGTAGGTACCGGCATGGAGCGCAACGTTGCCCGTGACTCCGGTGTTTGCGTGGTTGCTCGCCGCGGTGGTGTGATCGACTCGGTCGACGCCAGCCGTATCGTCGTTCGCGTCAATGACGACGAAGTCGAGACCGGTGAAGCCGGTGTAGATATCTACAACCTGACCAAGTACACCCGTTCTAACCAGAACACCTGCATCAACCAGCGTCCGCTGGTGAGCAAGGGTGACAAGGTTCAGCGCAGCGACATCATGGCCGACGGCCCGTCCACCGACATGGGTGAACTGGCACTGGGTCAGAACATGCGCATCGCGTTCATGGCGTGGAACGGCTTCAACTTCGAAGACTCCATCTGCCTGTCCGAGCGTGTGGTTCAGGAAGACCGCTTCACCACCATCCACATCCAGGAACTGACCTGTGTGGCGCGTGACACCAAGCTTGGCCCAGAGGAAATCACTGCGGACATCCCGAACGTGGGTGAAGCCGCACTGAACAAGCTGGACGAAGCCGGTATCGTCTACGTAGGTGCTGAAGTCGGCGCTGGCGACATCCTGGTCGGCAAGGTCACGCCAAAAGGCGAAACCCAGCTGACTCCGGAAGAAAAACTGCTGCGCGCAATCTTCGGTGAGAAGGCCAGCGACGTTAAGGACACCTCCCTGCGCGTGCCGACCGGCACCAAGGGTACCGTCATTGACGTACAGGTCTTCACCCGTGATGGCGTAGAGCGCGACAGCCGCGCCCTGTCCATCGAGAAGATGCAGCTGGACGAGATCCGCAAGGACCTCAACGAAGAGTTCCGCATCGTCGAAGGTGCAACCTTCGAGCGTCTGCGTGCTGCCCTGAACGGCCAGGTGGTCGACGGTGGCGCGGGCCTGAAGAAAGGCACCGTGATCACTGACGAAGTGCTGGACGGTCTGGAGCACGGCCAGTGGTTCAAACTGCGCATGGCCGAAGATGCACTGAACGAGCAGCTGGAAAAGGCTCAGCAGTACATTGTCGACCGCCGCCGTCTGCTGGACGACAAGTTCGAAGACAAGAAGCGCAAGCTGCAGCAGGGCGATGACCTGGCTCCAGGCGTACTGAAGATCGTCAAGGTCTACCTGGCAATCCGCCGTCGCATCCAGCCGGGTGACAAGATGGCCGGTCGTCACGGTAACAAGGGTGTCGTCTCGGTGATCATGCCGGTAGAAGACATGCCCCACGACGCCAACGGTACTCCGGTCGACGTCGTACTGAACCCGCTGGGCGTACCTTCGCGTATGAACGTCGGTCAGATCCTCGAAACCCACCTGGGCCTCGCGGCCAAAGGTCTGGGCGAGAAGATCGACCGCATGATCGAAGAGCAGCGTAAAGCCGCTGAACTGCGCACCTTCCTCACCGAGATCTACAACGAGATCGGTGGTCGTCAGGAGAACCTGGAAGAGTTCACCGACGAAGAGATCCTCGCCCTGGCGAACAACCTGAAGAAAGGCGTGCCAATGGCCACCCCGGTCTTCGACGGTGCCAAGGAGCGTGAGATCAAGGCCATGCTGAAACTGGCAGACCTGCCAGAAAGCGGCCAGATGGTGCTGTTCGACGGCCGTACCGGCAACAAGTTCGAGCGTCCTGTGACCGTTGGTTACATGTACATGCTCAAGCTGAACCACTTGGTGGACGACAAGATGCACGCGCGTTCCACTGGTTCCTACAGCCTGGTCACCCAGCAGCCGCTGGGCGGTAAGGCGCAGTTCGGTGGTCAGCGTTTCGGGGAGATGGAAGTGTGGGCGCTGGAAGCATACGGCGCGGCATACACCCTGCAAGAAATGCTCACAGTGAAGTCGGACGACGTGAACGGCCGTACCAAGATGTACAAGAACATCGTGGATGGCGATCACCGTATGGAGCCGGGCATGCCCGAGTCCTTCAACGTGTTGATCAAAGAGATCCGTTCGCTCGGTATCGATATCGATCTGGAAACCGAATAACACGTGACGCGAAGGGGAGTGGGGCAGGTAATGCCCGCTCCCTGCTCCGCCAGGAGGAAAGGCCTTGAAAGACCTACTGAATTTGCTGAAAAACCAGGGTCAAGTCGAAGAGTTCGACGCCATCCGCATCGGTCTGGCGTCGCCTGAAATGATCCGTTCGTGGTCGTTCGGTGAAGTTAAGAAGCCGGAAACCATCAACTACCGTACGTTCAAGCCTGAGCGTGACGGCCTGTTCTGCGCCAAGATCTTTGGCCCAGTCAAGGACTACGAGTGCCTGTGCGGCAAGTACAAGCGCCTCAAGCACCGCGGTGTGATCTGCGAGAAGTGCGGCGTTGAAGTTGCCCTGGCCAAGGTTCGTCGTGAGCGCATGGCGCACATCGAACTGGCCTCGCCGGTTGCCCACATCTGGTTCCTGAAGTCGCTGCCGTCCCGTATCGGCCTGCTGATGGACATGACCCTGCGTGATATCGAGCGCGTGCTCTACTTCGAGAGCTATGTCGTTATCGATCCGGGCATGACCACCCTCGAGAAGGGTCAGCTGCTGAATGACGAGCAGTATTTCGAAGCGCTGGAAGAGTTCGGTGACGACTTCGATGCCCGCATGGGTGCCGAGGCTGTCCGCGAGCTGCTGCACGCTATCGACCTGGAGCACGAGATCGGTCGCCTGCGCGAAGAGATTCCGCAGACCAACTCGGAAACCAAGATCAAGAAGCTGTCCAAGCGCCTGAAGCTGATGGAAGCTTTCCAGGGCTCGGGCAACCTGCCTGAGTGGATGGTCCTGACCGTCCTGCCAGTGCTGCCGCCGGACCTGCGTCCGCTGGTACCGCTGGATGGTGGCCGCTTCGCGACTTCCGACCTGAACGACCTGTATCGTCGGGTGATCAACCGTAACAACCGTCTGAAGCGCCTGCTTGATCTGTCGGCGCCGGACATCATCGTGCGCAACGAAAAGCGCATGCTGCAGGAAGCGGTCGACGCCCTGCTGGACAACGGCCGTCGCGGTCGCGCCATCACTGGCTCGAACAAGCGTCCGCTGAAGTCCCTGGCCGACATGATCAAAGGTAAGCAAGGTCGCTTCCGTCAGAACTTGCTCGGTAAGCGTGTGGACTACTCCGGCCGTTCGGTGATTACCGTAGGCCCGACCCTGCGTCTGCACCAGTGCGGTCTGCCGAAGAAGATGGCCCTTGAGCTGTTCAAGCCGTTCATTTTCGGCAAGCTGGAAATGCGTGGTCTGGCGACCACCATCAAGGCTGCCAAGAAGATGGTCGAGCGCGAGCTGCCTGAGGTGTGGGACGTGCTCGCCGAGGTGATCCGCGAACACCCCGTACTGCTCAACCGTGCGCCGACCCTGCACCGTCTGGGTATCCAGGCCTTTGAACCGGTTCTGATCGAAGGTAAGGCTATCCAGCTGCACCCGCTGGTCTGTGCCGCGTACAACGCCGACTTCGACGGTGACCAGATGGCCGTTCACGTGCCGCTGACCCTGGAAGCCCAGCTCGAAGCGCGCGCGCTGATGATGTCGACCAACAACATTCTGTCGCCAGCCAACGGTGAGCCAATCATCGTTCCGTCGCAGGACGTTGTACTGGGTCTGTACTACATGACCCGTGAAGCCATCAACGCCAAGGGCGAAGGTCGCGTGTTCGCTGACCTGCAGGAAGTCGACCGCGTATTCCGCGCCGGCGAAGCTGCCCTGCACGCGAAAATCAAGGTTCGTATCAACGAAACCGTGAAAGACCGTGATGGCAGCATCACCAAGAACACCCGTATCGTCGACACCACCGTCGGCCGTGCGCTGCTGTTCCAGGTTGTACCGGCAGGCCTGCCGTACGACGTGGTGAACCAGCCGATGAAGAAGAAGGCGATCTCCAAGCTGATCAACCAGTGCTACCGCGTGGTTGGTCTGAAAGAGACCGTTATCTTCGCTGACCAGCTGATGTACACCGGCTTCGCTTACTCGACCATTTCCGGCGTTTCCATCGGTGTTAACGACTTCGTTATCCCGGACGAGAAGGCCCGCATCATCGGTAACGCTACCGACGAAGTGAAGGAAATCGAGAGCCAGTACGCCTCCGGCCTGGTAACCCAGGGCGAGAAGTACAACAAGGTCATCGACTTGTGGTCGAAGGCGAACGACGAAGTGTCCAAGGCGATGATGGCCAACCTCTCGAAAGAGAAGGTCATCGACCGCGAAGGCAACGAAGTCGACCAAGAGTCCTTCAACTCGATGTACATGATGGCTGACTCGGGTGCGCGGGGTTCCGCAGCCCAGATCCGTCAGCTGGCCGGTATGCGTGGCCTGATGGCCAAGCCGGACGGCTCGATCATCGAGACGCCGATCACCGCGAACTTCCGTGAAGGTCTGAGCGTACTCCAGTACTTCATCTCGACCCACGGTGCTCGTAAGGGTCTGGCGGATACCGCACTGAAGACTGCGAACTCCGGTTACCTGACTCGTCGTCTGGTAGACGTTGCACAAGACTTGGTCGTGACCGAGATCGACTGCGGCACCGACCAGGGCCTGCTGATGACTCCGCACATCGAAGGCGGCGACGTTGTAGAGCCGCTGGGTGAACGTGTACTGGGCCGTGTAATCGCCCGTGACGTGTTCAAGCCAGGCACCGAGGACGTCATCGTTCCGGCCGGTACCCTGGTCGACGAGCAGTGGGTTGAGTTCATCGAGCTGAACAGCATCGACGAAGTGATCGTGCGTTCGCCGATCAACTGCGAAACCCGCTTCGGTATCTGCGCCAAGTGCTACGGTCGCGACCTGGCTCGCGGTCACCAGGTGAACATCGGTGAAGCTGTCGGCGTTATCGCTGCACAGTCGATCGGTGAACCGGGTACCCAGCTGACCATGCGTACGTTCCACATCGGTGGTGCTGCAAGCCGTACTTCGGCTGCCGACAGCGTCCAGGTGAAGAACGGCGGTATGGTGCGTCTGCACAACCTGAAACAGGTTGAGCGTGCCGACGGTAATCTGGTTGCCGTATCCCGTTCGGGCGAGCTGGCCATTGCCGACGAATTCGGTCGTGAGCGTGAGCGTTACAAGCTGCCTTACGGTGCGGTGATTTCGGTCAAGGAAGGTGACAAGGTCGAAGCTGGCGCCATCGTCGCCAAGTGGGACCCGCACACCCACCCGATCGTTACCGAGCTGAAAGGTACCGTGACCTTCGTGGGCATGGAAGAAAACATCACCATCAAGCGTCAGACCGATGAACTGACCGGCTTGACCAACATTGAAGTACTGGACGTCAAGGATCGCCCTGCCGCAGGCAAGGAAATCCGTCCGGCAATCAAGATGGTCGACGCTGCTGGCAAGGACCTGTACCTGCCAGGTACCGACGTACCTGCCCAGTACTTCCTGCCAGCTAACGCCTTGGTTGGTGTAGCTGACGGTGCACAGATCGGTGTTGGTGACGTTATCGCGCGTATCCCGCAAGAAACGTCGAAGACCCGTGACATCACCGGTGGTCTGCCACGCGTTGCCGACCTGTTCGAAGCGCGCCGTCCGAAAGAAGCCTCGATTCTGGCTGAAGTCAGCGGCACCATCGCGTTCGGTAAAGAGACCAAGGGCAAGCGTCGTCTGGTCATCACTCCGACCGACGGCAGTGATCCGTACGAAGAGCTGATTCCGAAGTGGCGCCACCTGAACGTCTTCGAAGGCGAACAGGTAAACCGCGGCGAAGTTATCTCCGACGGCCCGAGCGATCCGCACGACATCCTGCGTCTGCTGGGTGTGAGCGCGCTGGCGAAGTACATCGTCAACGAGATCCAGGACGTTTACCGTCTGCAAGGCGTTAAGATCAACGACAAGCACATCGAGACCATCCTGCGTCAGATGCTGCGCAAGGTCGAGATCGCCGAGTCGGGTGATTCCAGCTTCATCAAGGGCGACCAGATGGAACTGACCCAGGTGCTGATGGAAAACGAGCGCCTGGCTGGGGAAGACAAGTTCATCTCCAAGTTCACTCGCGTGCTGCTGGGTATCACCAAGGCCTCGCTGTCGACCGAGTCGTTCATCTCCGCGGCTTCCTTCCAGGAAACCACCCGCGTACTGACCGAAGCGGCGGTAACCGGCAAGCGCGACTACCTGCGCGGCCTGAAAGAGAACGTGGTCGTGGGTCGTCTGATCCCGGCTGGTACCGGTCTGGCCTACCACAGCGAGCGCAAGCGTCGCCGTGATGCCGACAAACCGCTGCGCGTAAGTGCCAGTGAGGTGGAAGCCGCACTGACCGAAGCGCTGAATTCCAGCGGTAACTAAGTACAGGGCAGGGCCCCGGCAAGCCTCGAACGACCCTCGGCGACATGAAATGTTGCCGATGATCGGGCGAGGAGGGCCGGGGCCTCGTCTTGACTGGGTGCAAGATCCTCCGTAGACTTTTGTACCCTTAAATTTGGTGAGGCTCCGTCTCGCCAATTTTTGGCTTTCTTGCAAGACAATAGAGTCGCAAGACAATCAGTGGAGCTAGTAGATGGCAACTATCAACCAGCTGGTACGTCAGCCGCGCAAGCGTTCGGTCGAGAAGTCCGACGTTCCTGCGCTGCAGAACTGCCCGCAGCGTCGTGGCGTGTGCACCCGTGTGTACACCACCACGCCGAAAAAACCTAACTCGGCACTGCGTAAAGTATGCCGTGTGCGTCTGACCAACGGTTTCGAGGTTTCCTCGTACATCGGTGGTGAAGGCCACAACCTGCAAGAGCACAGCGTCGTCCTGATTCGTGGCGGCCGTGTAAAAGACTTGCCAGGTGTTCGTTACCACACCGTTCGCGGCTCTCTGGATACTTCGGGCGTTAAAGGCCGTAACCAGGGTCGTTCGAAATACGGTACCAAGCGTCCGAAGTAATCGGCCGTTTGCAGACATCCATTTTTTTGAGTCGATAAGAGTAAGGTCGGGCAGGGGTCGAAGACCCACGTCCCGGGCTAACCTGAAGACCGTTTGAGGGCTTATCATGCCAAGACGTCGTGTAGCAGCAAAACGTGAGATCCTTGACGATCCGAAGTACGGATCCCAGATCCTCGCCAAGTTCATGAACCACGTGATGGAAAGCGGCAAGAAGGCCGTAGCCGAGCGCATCGTTTACGGTGCCCTGGATACCGTCAAAGCACGCAAGAACAGCGACCCCCTGGAAATCTTCGAGAAAGCTCTCGACGCCATCGCTCCGCTGGTCGAAGTTAAGTCCCGCCGTGTAGGCGGTGCCACTTACCAGGTTCCGGTTGAAGTTCGTCCATCCCGTCGTAACGCTCTGGCAATGCGCTGGCTCGTAGACTACGCCCGCAAGCGCGGCGAGAAGTCGATGGCTCTGCGCCTGGCCGGCGAACTGCTGGATGCTGCCGAAGGCAAAGGTGCTGCAGTCAAGAAGCGTGAAGACGTGCACCGTATGGCTGAAGCCAACAAAGCGTTCTCGCACTACCGCTTCTAATTCAAGCATCAATCATTTTGCGAGGGCTTTATGGCTCGTACTACAGCAATTAACCGCTACCGTAACATCGGTATCTGTGCCCACGTTGACGCGGGCAAGACTACCACTACCGAGCGGATCCTGTTCTACACAGGTCTGAGCCACAAGATGGGCGAGGTGCATGACGGCGCCGCGACCACCGACTGGATGGTGCAGGAGCAGGAGCGCGGTATCACCATTACCTCCGCTGCCGTTACCACCTTCTGGAAAGGTTCCCGTGGTCAGTACGACAACTACCGCGTAAACGTCATCGATACCCCCGGCCACGTTGACTTCACCATTGAAGTAGAGCGTTCGCTGCGTGTACTCGACGGCGCGGTCGTTGTGTTCTGCGGTACCTCCGGCGTTGAGCCGCAGTCCGAAACCGTATGGCGTCAGGCCAACAAGTACGGTGTTCCACGTGTTGTTTACGTGAACAAGATGGACCGTGCTGGTGCCAACTTCCTGCGCGTTATCGGCCAGATCAAGAACCGCCTGGGTCACACCCCGGTTCCGGTCCAGCTGGCTATCGGTGCAGAAGACGACTTCCAGGGTCAGGTTGACCTGATCAAGATGAAAGCCATCTACTGGAACGACGACGACAAAGGTACTACCTACCGCGAGGAAGAGATTCCTGCTGAGCTGGTGGACCTGGCCAACGAATGGCGCAGCAACATGGTCGAGGCTGCTGCCGAGGCCAACGAAGAGCTGATGAACAAGTACCTTGAAGAAGGTGACCTGTCCGTCGAAGAAATCAAGGCTGGTCTGCGCGCCCGTACCCTGGCGAGCGAGATCGTTCCTGCTGTCTGCGGTTCCTCGTTCAAGAACAAGGGCGTTCCCCTGGTTCTCGACGCCGTTATTGATTTCCTGCCTGCGCCAACCGAGATCCCTGCGATCAAGGGTATCCACCCTGATCTGATCGACGTGCCGAAGGACGAAGTCACGCCAGAGCAGTACGACGAGCGTCCTGCTGACGACAACGAGCCGTTCTCGGCCCTGGCGTTCAAGATCGCCACCGACCCGTTCGTTGGTACTCTGACCTTCGTTCGCGTTTACTCGGGCTTCCTGACCTCCGGTGACTCCGTCATCAACTCGGTCAAGGGCAAGAAAGAGCGCGTTGGTCGTATGGTTCAGATGCACGCCAACCAGCGTGAAGAGATCAAGGAAGTACGTGCAGGCGACATCGCTGCTCTGATCGGCATGAAGGACGTCACCACCGGTGACACCCTGTGCAACGCCGACAAGCCGATCATCCTTGAGCGTATGGACTTCCCTGAGCCGGTGATTTCGCTCTCCGTAGAGCCGAAGACCAAGGCTGACCAGGAGAAGATGGGTATCGCACTGGGCAAGCTGGCCCAGGAAGACCCGTCGTTCCGCGTCAAGACCGACGAAGAAACCGGCCAGACCATCATCTCCGGTATGGGTGAGCTGCACCTGGACATTCTCGTTGACCGCATGAAGCGCGAGTTCAACGTCGAGTGCAACGTCGGCAAGCCGCAGGTTTCGTACCGCGAGAAGATCACCAAGTCCAACGTCGAAATCGAAGGTAAGTTCGTTCGTCAGTCGGGTGGTCGTGGTCAGTTCGGTCACTGCTGGATCCGTTTCTCGGAGCCAGACGTCGACGAGAAGGGCAACATCACCGAAGGTCTGGTGTTCACCAACGAAGTCGTTGGTGGTGTGATTCCTAAGGAATTCATCGCCCCGATCCAGAAGGGTATCGAAGAGCAGATGAAGAACGGCGTTGTTGCCGGTTATCCGCTGCTCGGCCTGAAGGCTACGGTATTCGACGGTTCGTACCACGACGTCGACTCCAACGAAATGGCGTTCAAGATCGCCGCTTCGATGGCGACCAAGCAACTGGCCCAGAAGGGCGGTGGCGTGGTGCTTGAGCCGATCATGAAGGTCGAAGTTGTAACCCCGGAAGATTACCTGGGTGACGTGATGGGTGACCTGAGCCGTCGTCGTGGGATGATCCAGGGTAATGAAGACTCGGTGTCCGGCAAGGTAATCACTGCTGAGGTACCGCTGGGAGAGATGTTCGGTTACGCAACCGACGTTCGTTCCATGTCTCAGGGTCGCGCAAGCTACTCCATGGAATTCTCGAAATACGCTGAAGCTCCGTCGAACATCGTCGAAGCTCTCATTAAAAAACAAGGCTGATTCAGCCCCTTTAGGCTAGGAGTTCACTGTCGTGGCTAAAGAAAAATTTGATCGTTCCCTTCCCCACGTTAACGTCGGCACCATCGGCCACGTTGACCACGGTAAGACCACTCTGACCGCAGCTCTGACTCGCGTCTGCTCCGAAGTTTTCGGTTCGGCCGTCG
>NZ_VZII01000011.1 GCF_009391885.1 Pseudomonas sp. MN1F
AGCGGTAGTTCAGTCGGTTAGAATACCGGCCTGTCACGCCGGGGGTCGCGGGTTCGAGTCCCGTCCGCTGCGCCATCTTCGCCTCAAGGCCCCTTGAACGCCTTGAAGCAACGAGAAAGCGACCTTCGGGTCGCTTTTTTCGTTTCTGGGCCATGGCGGCGACCAGATTTACACGATCCTGACAGACTCTTCACCGATCAACGGTTTCAGTGCTTGCCTGCAGTGATGCACAATAGGCCTCTTTTGACTTACCCGGAATTCGCAATGACCAGATCATCCGTCTTTGGTGCGCTCGGGCTGGCCCTGGTGCTGGCGGGCGTGACCGGTTGCTCTTCGAAGAAAGCCGCCATCTACGAGCACGAGAACTTCGACGACTCGGGGACTTACTCGCGCAGCTTCCCGGTGACCGATGCCGGTTCCTGCGAAGCGGCGCGCCGTGCGTTGCTCAGCCAGGGCTACATCATCACCAGCAGTGGCGCCAACCAGGTGATGGGCAACAAGAGCTTCCAGCAGAACAGCGAAAACCACCTGCAGATCAGCTTCAATGTGACCTGTGCGCCGGACGTCAACGACGACAAGCGTTCGACCATGTTCGCCAACGCCCTGCAGGACCGTTACAGCCTGAAGAAGTCCAACAGCTCGGCCAGCCTGGGGGTTGGCGTGCTCGGCTCGGTATCCATGCCGATCGGCTCCAGCGACGACTCGATGGTCAAGGTCGCCAGCGAGACGGTGACGGCGGCGCAGTTCTACGATCGCTACTTCGCCCTGGTGGAGAGTTTCCTGCCCAAGCCGAAGAAGGTCGCCAAGGCCAAGGTCGAAGCGCCTGTGGCCAAGCCCGAAAAGCCAGCGCCTGACCTGGGCTTGCCGGAGCAGGCCTCGGTAGCAGCGCCGGCCGTCGCAGCGCCAGCGGCTGCACCCTTGGTTGATGCCACTCCCGCACCTGCGGCGGCTGCGCCCGCCAGCGAGGCTGTGGCCAAACCGGTGGTCGATGACAGCCAGGGCTCGCAACCGGTAGCACCGCCAGCGGAAGCCGCACCGATTCAGGTGCAGCAGGACGCGCAGCCTGCACCGGCGTCGCTTTAATTCGCTGTTACAGACGAGCGGCGATAAGTTCCTGAACACCTGCTACGTTTACTTCTCATGAGCTTGTCATCATTCCTTCACCCGGCCCGTTTAGGTTGAAGGCATGACCAAAGAAGACAGATGAGAAGAGGACGTAGGGCGATGGATGACTATCAGGAAGAGCTGCTCGAGTTTCAGGCTTACGAACTGGATCCGCCAGAACCGGCAGACGACGCCACAGAGCTTTAACCTGCCCGCCGCTGGCTGCGGCGAAACTCCCCCGGCGTAACGCCCGTCCAGCGCTTGAATGCGCGCTGGAAGGCCTCTGCCGATGCAAACCCCAACAGATAGGCGATCTCGCCAAAAGCCAGCTCCGTATCGCGGATATAGGCTTCGGCGAGGTCGCGTCGTGTGTCGTTGAGCAAGTCGCGAAAGCGTGTGCCTTCTTCGGCCAGTTTGCGCCGCAGCGTCCAGGTGGGCAGTTGCAGGTGCAATGCCACTTCTTCCAGGTCAGGCTCACGGCCGCCATTGAGCAGCGGGCCGAGCAGGTGGGTGATGCGCTCGCCCAGGCTGCGCACCCGGGTGCGTTGGAGCATTTGTGCTTCACACAACTGCAGAAGGTGGCTGAAGGTGCTCGGGCAGTGCTGTGGGTTGGTGTGCTCGAGCGTGCTGCGGCTCAGCCGCACGCGGTTGGCGCTGGCGCCGAACTGCACCGCTGCGCTGCAAAGGGGCTGGTACCTGGCGGCGTAGCCGGGTGCATCGAATTCGACTTCCAGGCGCTCGGCCTGCACAGGGGTGCCAGCCAGGGCGGCCAGCTGCGCCAGCCAACCGGCCAGCAGCGAATCGACCACAAAGCGGTTGTAGTCGTTGTAGGGGCTGATCGAGTAGAACGTCAGCCACGCGCCCTGGGCGTCTTCGTGAAAGCTGGAATGGCCGCGGTAATTGGCGGCGTACAGTGGCTCGAAGCGCAACAGCGTACGTGCCGCCTCGCCCAGGGTAGGGGCCTGGGCTGCCGTGACGCCGGCCAGCCCGGCCTGGGCCAGGCGGCTGAGGCGGCCCATGCGCAGGCCCAGCGCTGGCTCGCCACACAGTGCGATGGCCGCATGCCCAAGGTGCATGTAGCGCGGGATCGACAGGCGTGCGCCAGCTTCGGCCAGGCGTGCGGCATCGAGCCCGTATTGCTGCAACAGCGAAGCCGGATCATGACCTTGTTCGCGCAGGGCCTCTGCCAGGGGCTGGACGAAACCGACCGAAAGGTCGCCCAGGCGCACGCGGGGGCGGCTCATGTGCCTACAGCCACAGGTTCAGCAGGCGCGCGCCATGGCTCGGTGGGCCTGACAGCAACTCACCTGCCTGATGGGCAAAGCCCTGGCCATCGCTGCCTTGTTCCCAGAATTGCCCGCGCATGAACACGCTCATGCTGCTGACGCTGCCACTTGCGGCCTGGGTGAGGCGTTGCCAGGCGTCCTGTTCGCTGACCTCGCCGCGTTGCAGGGGCAGTTCGGCAGCGGCGTCCTGGTGGCGATTGCCGCGCCAGGGGGTATCCCAACTGTCTTTGCCGCTGAGAAATACCGGGTTGGCAATCAATTGCACCTGTTGCTGCTGCAACTGACGCTGGTTCTCGGGGTACCAGCTGTCGCTGCCGATCAGCACGCCAAGGCGCCCGGCGGGGGTCTGCAACACTTGCAGCGGGAAATGCCGGCCGTGGTGGATGTAGCGCCGTGTTTCGCTGTCGGGGTATTGCTGGTGTTGCGGTTGGCCAAGCGGTGAGCCGTCTGCGGCGAATACCAGGCTGCTGTTGAACAGTGGCCCGTGCCCAATGCGCAGTACACCTTGTTCAACATAAGGGGCGGGCAGCACGATCGAGCCTGCCACCAGGGTCACGCCGAACTCCTTGGCCAGGCCGCCGAACAGTTGCTGGTAATCGCTGGCCATCTGCCGGGCTTTCATGCGCAGGTGGGCATCGGCGCGCCGATCATCGCCATTGGCGCTCAACACAGCCAGGCCATAGCGCAGTGGGTTGCTCAGCTCCAGCCACTGCTCGGCGTCGCGGTTGCGGGTCGCCTGGTACAGTTCGTTCTTCTCGCCACGTGCCCATAGCCAGGTGCCGATGTGTTCCGGCAGGACCACGACCGTGCGCGGGCCGATCAGGCCTTGGGCACGTGCCTGTTCCAGGTAGGCTGAAAGCTTGCGGTGCAGGCGTTGCAGGTTCTGGTAGTCACTGGGGAATAGCAGCGGCTCGATACCAAGCAGGTTGCCATGTTCGCCAGGCACGCCATGATTGAGCGCCAGCTCGATGCGCAGGTCGGACAGGTAATGGCCTTCCGGGCGCTGCTGGGTCCAGAAACCGTAGCCACAGAGTGCGGCGGCCATCACCAGCGCCAGGGTGCTTGCCAGGAGTTTTCGCATCAAACTTCAGCTTTCACCTAAAAATGAGCCCGCCATGCAGAAATCAAGGAGGTAGTGCGCCCTGATTCATCAGCTTTGGCGTCGTTGTTGCGGATCATAGCAAAGCTGTTGGACACTTAGGCGCATTCTCTGCTGCTCAAGCGGGCAGGTGTCACGGTCGGCACATCAGGCGCTGGCGCTCGTAGTTGACCGCCTTGTCCCGTTCCGGCAAGTCGTAGGTGGCTGCGCACTGGTGCTCGCCCCACTTGATGCTCAGGCTGCCCTGGTCCTGCTCCAGCAGCACCAAGGCTTTACCGCTCGGGTCGGAAATCGCCAGCTGGCGGCCTTCGGCGTTCTCCACCGATGCTCCGAACGGTATCAACTGGCCGCGCTCGTCGAACAGCTCGAACTGTACCCGACGCCCGCTCTTGGCGGTGTAGCGGGCAAGCACCACGGCGCCTCGGCGAGGCACCAGCTGCTGGGTGGCGTTGTCGATCTCGATGTCGCCGCCCAGGTCGCGCGTGTCCAGGCTGATCCAGTTGACCCGATAGGGTTGGGCACTGGGGATCACCGCATAGCCGTTGCGCCCGGTTTCCACGCCGCTGTAGTTGCTGATCTTCGCCCCTTTTACACCTGGTACTTCGGCCAGGGCGAAGGTTTCGCCGAGCGTCTGGCCAAGGTTGATACCGCCCGGGTGGGCCACCACTGCGCCTGCCACGTTGAGGTTCTGCGAATCGTAGCCGCGCCCCTGGCTATACCCCAGGCTGATGTCGGCGACCGAGGTGCGGGTGTTCAGGTTGGCCGAGGCCGAGCTGCCGCTGGTTCGGCTGTGACCGCCCTGGATCGAGTAGAAGGTATCGCTGGTCTGCGACAGGTAGCCGTTGATGCCGGCCTGGGTAGTGTCGTTGCCCTTTTGCGTACTGCTGGTGACGAACGCCCGTGGTGCGCGGGCGCGGCTGCCGAGCGGGAACGATAGCGACAAGTTGAACTGGGTATCCTGCCCCGAAGGGCCTGAGGTTGCCAGTTCCTTGGTGCGGCTGACGTCAAGGTTGTAGGAGATATCGCCCCAGTTGTTGCTGTAGCCGGCCGACAGGCTCTGCGAACCGCCGCGGTTCCAGTAGCGCTGGTCGCTGGCTGTCAGATACAGGCTACCGAGTGCGCGGTCGCGGCCCAGGCTCTGGTTGATGGTCAGGTCGGTGCGGGTCTTGGAGTTGCCGCTGCGTTTGATCGCGTCGCTACTCATGTCCTCGATATGCTGAGTGAGGGTGCGGAAGCCCTCGGTGGAGTAGCGGTAGGCGGCCAGGGTGAAGTTGGTGTCGGTGCCGGTGAAGGTCTTGGCGTATAGCGCCCGCAAGCTGTTGCCCTGGGTGGTCTGGCCCTGGGCCTTGCTCGAGGAATGGGTAACGTCGAGCGAAAAGGCGCCCACCAGCGTGTTCAGGCCGCTGCCGACAGCCAGTGCCTTGTAGTCGTCGGTGGCTTGCAGGCCAACGACGCCGGTCACGGTGTTGGTCAGGCCGTAGGCCAGCGTCGAGCTGAGCATCTGCGGGGTGGCCAGGCCTTCGCTGTTGCTGTTGTAGCGCCCCGCGGACAGGCTGTACTTGACCTGGCCGCCACGGACCATCAGCGGCAGGCTGGAGAACGCCTGCACGCTGACCCGCCGACGACCGTCGGCCTCGATGATGGTGATTTCCAGGTCGCCGTTGGAGCCGCTGGGGTAGATGTCGCTGATCTCGAACGGGCCGGGCGGTACGTTGGCGGTGTACAGCAGGTAGCTGTTCTGGCGGATCTCGACCCTGGCGCTGGTCTGGGCCACGCCCCGCACCACCGGTGCGTAGCCGCGCTCGCTGTCGGCGCGCATGCCTTCGTCCGAAGCCAGCTTCAGGCCCCGGTAGCGCACGCTGTCGAACAGATCGCTGTCGCTGAAGATGTCGCCGGCGCTGAACTGGCCCTTGAGCGCGGTCACGTCGTGCTGCAGGTAGCTGCGGTTGCTCTTGAAGCTGTCCGGGCGCCCGGTGCCGCTGCTGAAGTTCGACTCGTTGCGCAAGCGCCAGCTGCCCAGGTTGAGGCCGTTGCGCAGGCTCAGGTTGTTGTTGATGCGGGTATCGGCATCACTGGCGCTGCGGCTGGTGTTGTATTGATAGTTGACGAACGCCGCAGGTAACCCCGCGTCCCACAGCTGCGGGTCGACGTAGCCGCGCAGGCCACGCTTCATGGCAACTTGCGGGATGCTCGCGGACAGGCGCAGATGTCCCGAGTCATAGCTCAGGCTGGCCTGGTCGATCAGCGTGGGCAGGTCGTGGCAGGCCTGTTCGGTCTCCAGGCGCCCCTGTGCCTTGAGCTTGTCCATGTCGATGCCCAACTGCTCGAGCAGTTCCAGGGTCAGGCATGGCTCCACGCGCCCGGTGTGGGGATTGCGGTTGAAATCGATGTCGCGCCGGCCCACCAGTACCTCGTTGCTGTACAGGTCTACCCGATAGTTGCCCGGCAGCACACTGCTGGTCGACAGCAGTAACTGCAGGTCGACCGCCGATTGCGCACCTTGCAGGAAGGTGGTGTTGAAACCCAGCAGATGGGGATCGTCCTGCGCCGTCGCGAGGCTGGGCAGCACGCTGCACAGCACCAGTGACAGGGCGTTGAGCTTCCAGGCCGGACGAGGCGTGCCGCCATTGAGCGCGCGCGCGCCTGCATCGGCACCGTCTACGGAGCGGGGAGCGATGGACAGAGACATACGAGGAACCTATTTCATGTCCCGGCACGGGCTGGGCGCGGGGAGGCCGCACGCGAGCGGGGCGCGCGCGAGGTGGGGGCTAGGCGTTCACAAACTGATAGCGGGTTCGGCAGGCTTGGCGCTACCGGGTTGGGCAGGGTGCAACAGCACGGAATAGCCATGCTGGGCGCCATAGTCGTTGATGCTCTTGAAGGTGAGCGTCAGCGGCCCGTCCACCTGGGAAAGTGCCGCGCTGAACGTCTTTTGTTCGCCGGGGGCGATCATGCTCGAGTCGGCGCTGAACACGGCCTGTTTGCCGCGTTTGACTTCGATGTCGGCCATCGACACGTGATACAGGCTGGGGTTGTTCACGGTCAGCGTTGCCTTGCCGGCGTGCTGGGTCACTTGCCAGACCAATTGCTCCGGTGCCAGCAAGGCATTGCCGGGCAAGTTGGCCGGGCGGAAGAAAATCTTGATGCGTTGACGCACCGCCAACTGCAAAGTATTGGCCTGGGTACTGGCTTGCGGGATTTCCTGAACATTCAGCCAAACCACCGATTCGCGGTCGGATGGCAAGCGCTGGCCTTCATAGAGGATGCGCAGCAGTTGTTCCTGCTTGGGCATTACCCTGGCCAAGGGGGGGGTAATGGCAAACGGCGCCTGCGCGCTGTCGCCGGCATCCACCCAGGACTGCACCAGAACTTCCTGGTTGCCATTGCGCACGGTGACATTGGCTTCCTTGTGAGCACCGTCGAACACGACGCGCGTAGCGCTCAGGGAGATGCTGGCGGTTGCCTGGGCAGCGACGAGCATGCCCAGCAACCCGAAAACGGGATACAGAGAACGACGCAACATGGTGGGGTTACCTTGTGGGACGAAGAAGTGGCGAGGCTGTTCAGCCTCGCGCAGGGAGCAGCGGCGAATCGATTACTCGTACTGCAGGATGAACGGCAGGGTGGCGTCACCACGACCGGCGGTGGCGGTGCCGGCGGCGCCGGTGGTCACGTAGGCTGCGGAGAAGCTCAGGGTGGCGTCGCCGCCTGCGGCGCCGGTGCCATGTACGTCGCTCTGGATCTTGGCGGTGGCGGCCGAGCTCAGGTCGATCAGGTTGCCATTGGGGTCGAGCAGGGCGATGCCGACGTTGGCAGCGGTGCCGGTGCCTTTGGTCAGCGCCAGGACCTTCTTGCCGGTGACCAGGCCCGAACCGCCGCTGTTGGCGTCGAAGACCATCGCCACCTTGGTGCCGACGTTGCAGTTGACGTTGAGGTTGAAGTCCTTGCCGGTCACGCGGCCTGCGCCCGGGTTTTCGGCGGTACCCATGTCCTTGATCGAGACGGTGCCCATGTCCACGGCGATTACCCGGTCGGCGTTGGCGCCGTCGACCGAACAGGCGTCATTGTTGATCACGCCGGTGAAGGAGATCTTGCCGCTGCCACCTTTGACGGGCCCGGAAGGATCGGCAGCCAGTACGCCGGCTGATGCGGTAATCAGCGAGAGGGTGAGTGCGGCCAGGGAGAATTTATTCATATTGATGTCCACATGAGAGTGAGTAAGTGCTGCAACTAAATGCACGCTCACAATAAGTCAGGTGGTTTCCCTGGCCCATCAGACGAATCTTAATGCTTGGTCCAACACATTTAGTTAATTGAAGATATGACTCGCCAGGCAATAGGCCAATAATTCCTGATCGCTGTTTACTTCAAGTTTGCGCATTGCGGAAACTTTCTGTGCGCTGATGGTTTTAGTACTTCGGTGTTGGCTGCGAGCAATTTCACTGACACTCTGGCCGGCCACGAACAGGCGCAGTATTTCGAATTCCTTGGGTGACAGGTTTTCTACCCGTTGGTCGATGGCGGTATTGCAGGCCACCACCGAATGCCTTGCCGGTTCCGGCGCCCGGTAGGTGCTGTTGCGAGCCACGGCGTTCAGGGCCTTTTCGATTTCACCGTGCAGCTGGCTCTTCTGGATGACGCCGTCCACGCCCAGCTCCTGCAGCCGCGTGAAGATCAGCGGGTTGGAAATCATGGTCAGCACGAGAATGCGAACAGCGGGATAGTGGCGCTTGAGATACTCGATCAGTTTCAGGCCGTCACCGTAGGGGGAGTCTGCCGGCATGTTGTAGTCGGAGATGACCATGTCCACGGGTTGGCGTTCGAGCAGCTCGATCAGCCCTTGCGAGCAGACGGCTTCGCCGACCACGCAAAAGCGCGGGTCGCGTTCGACCAGTTCGCGGACGCCGAGCAGTACGATGGGGTGATCGTCGGCGATGATGACCTTGAGTTTTTCCATAAATGACGACCCGTTAGCCGGTGCGGATGGGAGGGATGTTTCCATGCGGTTATCAGCGCTGAAGTTGCTGTTATGCAAGGGTGTCGAGCATGGCCGACAGCCTGTCCAGCACCTCCCGTATCTTATCCACTAAGGTGGCGTCGAGCGGTGAGTTGGCCAGCGCGTGCTCAAGTGCGCAGCACTGCTCGGACAAGGCTCTGGCCTGCACCGCGCCCAGCGCGCCGGCGACGCTGTGCAAGCGCTCGCCAAGGCGCCGATGGTCGCGTTGTTCGAGGGTCAGGCGCAACTGCTGCATGTCCTCGTGCATCGTGCTGATGAACAGCGCGCGCATGCTGGCGGGCACTTGCACGTTGTCTCGGGTGGCAGGCAGTGGCGAGGTGCCGTGGATGTCCGCTGGCGCCTGGCCAGGCCCCTCGGCCAGTGCCGGCCGGCACAGACGTAGCAGATGGCTGCGCAAGGCCTGCAGGCTCAACGGTTTGACCATCCAGGCGTTCATACCCACCTCGAGGCAGCGCTGGCCCTCTTCGCGCAGTGCATTGGCGGTGACACCGATGATCGGCAGCCGGGCGTCGTGCTGGCGCAGGGTTCGGGCCAGTTCGTAGCCATTCATCAACGGCATGTTCACGTCGGTCAGGACCAGGTCGAACAGGCCTGGCTGCCAGCGTTGCATGGCCTGTTCGCCGTTGGCCGCGACGACCGTGGTGCAGCCCAGCGCCTCGAGTTGTTCCTGCAGGATCGCCTGGTTGATCGGATTGTCCTCGGCCACCAGCACATGCAGGCGCAGGGCGGCACGTTGCTGCTGCGCGCAATGGTGACTATCGGGCACGCCGCCGTGGCGCACCAGGGCGATGACCTGGGCGATGGCGCGCACGTCATGCAGGTCTACCCGCCAGCAGCCGTCGATGAATGCGCCGGGCGCCGGGCCATCGCTGCAGGCGCAGATCCGCTGGCCGTGCCAGGTGGCAGCGTCCGGGAAATCGAGCAGGTCTACCAGCAGGGCCTGGGGGTTGTCCTGCTCCAGGGGTGGAACCGTCAGGGTTGCGGCGATGCCCAGGCGCTGCAGCCAGTCGACACCATGCTGGGCAAGTTCCGGTATCGGCGCACGCACGTACACCGGCGTCGGGTCGCGCTCTACACTCGGGCTGTCGCTCAGTCCCCCCTCGGCCAGCGGCAGGCTGACGGTCAGCGAGAAGCTGCTGCCAAGGCCCGGCTCGCTGACCACCTTTATCCGGCCGCCCATCATTTCGGCCAGCCAGCCGCAGATCGGCAGGCCCAGGCCTGCGCCGCTCTCGCTGGAGGCGTCGGCGACCTGGTAGAACAATTCGAACAGCCTGGCCTGCTGCGCCTGGGAGATGCCGATGCCGGTATCGGCCACCTGGAACTGCAGGCTGACCTGGTTGGCGTCGATCGTCAGCACCCGGGTGCGCAGCACTACCCGGCCGGTATCAGTGAACTTGATGGCGTTGCTCAGCAGGTTGTTGAGGATCTGGCGGATGCGTATCGGGTCGCCCACCACCTGGGCCGGCAGGCGGGCATCGTGGCAGGCATACAGCAACAGGCCCTTGCCCTCGGCGAAGGCGCGATAGGTGCGCACGGTGTCCTCGAGCAGGTCCAGCGGGCAGAACGTTACCGGCTCGAGCGCCATCTGCCCGGACTCGATCTTGGTCACGTCGAGCACATCGCTGATCAGCTGGAAGAGGGTTGCCGAGGAGCGCTGGATGGTGTGCAGGTAGCCTTGCTGGCGGGCATCCAGCGGCGTCAGGCCGAGCAGCTCGAGGGTGCCAAGCACGCCGTACAGCGGGGTGCGGATCTCGTGGCTCATGGTCGCCAGGAACAGGGTCTTGGCGGTGTTGGCGGCATCGGCGGCGCGGCGGGCCTCGTCTAGCGCCTGGGCGTCCTCGACGTGGCGGGTAACGTCGTTGAATGCATAAAGGCGCACGTCTTCGCCGTGGTAGCGGGTCGACACGAAACCAACCTGCAGGTGGCGGCCGGCGACCTGCAGGGAATGTTCGCCGCTGTTGGCGTCGCCCACAGCCGAGGCGAGGGTGTCGACCAGTTCGCGCGTACCCTGCCATTGCTGCGCCCGCTGGTTCTCCAGCAGCACTTCGTGGTCGCCGCTACGCACCACGCACAGCCCGGTTGGGGCGGTGTCGATGACCACCCGGCTGAAAGCTTCGCTTTCGGCGATGGTTTCGTGGGCGGCGCGTGCCGGCAGGATGACCTGGCGCTGATACCAGCGGATGGCCACGCGGCCCAGCCCGATGAGCACCAGGAAGGTGACGGCAATGCTGGTCAGCGACCAGAACGCGTAGCGAAAGAAGTGCCGGTAGGTCACGGTGTAGACCGCGCTCCAGCCGCCGTTGGCCTGTTCGTGGAGGCGGAACACCAGGCCCTCGGCTGTGATGTTGAGGCCCTCGTGCACGCCCTCCAGAGAGGCAGGCGTGCCGATAAGCACCTCGCCGGACGGGGCGATGAGGTTGAAATGGTCATACACCGTCCAGTCCATGATGCGTTCAAAATCGTCGATCTGCGCCAGGTCCACCAGCGACGCCACTTGCGTGCGCTGGCTGTCGGCCTTGGCCGGGTGCAGGATGACATTGGCGTAGGCCAGCACACGCGGCGGGGAGGCCTGGTCCGGCTGTTCGACATAGCTGCGCCAGATGATCTGGCCTCCCGGGCGCCAGTCCTCGGCGCGCGGCTGGCGTGCCATCACCTGGCGGATGACATCGATGAACGGTTCTTCCTCGGGCTTGCCGCGCCCGCGTCCTGCAGCGGGCACCGTGATGTCGTAACGGGCATCCGGCGAGAACAGGAACACCTGCGGCGAGCGGTAGGGCGAGGCTGACCAGAACATGCTGTAGAAACTGGCCAGGTTCGCTCCCTGGGTGTAGACCTCCGACACCTCGCGTTCAGCGAAATTGCGCCGGTCGAGCTTGAGGCTGAACGGCATGGAGAACGGGAAAACCTCGCCCTTGTAAATGTCCGGCCCTTCTTCGGGCAGCGGTGTCAGCACAGGTTCGAGCGTGCGGGGGAAGTCGAGCAGCTGTCCCTGGGCACTGCGTTGTACGAGGGCCTGGAGGAAGGTTTCCTGCTCCTGGACATTTTCCATCAGGCGGGCAAAGTGGATGCTGACCGTATCGCTGTGTTCATCGACCAGGCGCTCGATCGACCACAAGCTGAAGCCGGCCAGCAGCAGTGCCAGGCCCAGCAACACGGTCATGCCTTTGTTCAGGCGCAAAGAGCTGCGGGCCAGGTTTTCCAGCAGGGCGTTGTACTGTTTCATGCAAGGATCCGCAAGGCCGTGGGGGCATCGATACCCAAATGTAGATTACCTTGGATGCCCTGCCGGCGCCGTGAGTTACAGCGAGTCAGTAGGCCGACGGCGGGCCGTCGCTGTGCAGCAGGCGTTGGAACTGTTCCGCCGACACGGCATGGGAAATCAGAAAGCCCTGCACCTGGTTGCAATCGACCTTGCGCAGCAGTTCGAGCTCCTGTGGCGTCTCGACCCCCTCAGCCACCACGGTGAGGCCGAGCTTGCGGCCCAGGGCGACGATGCTGGCCAGGGCCGAGGCCAGGCTCTCGCTTTCATCGCAACGCTGCACCAGCGCCCGGTCGATCTTGAGTTCGGTGAAGGGCGTCGAGACCAGGCTCATGTAGGAGCTGTAGCCTTTGCCGAAGTCGTCCTGGGACAGGCCGAAACCTTTCATGCGCAGGCGGCAGGCGCCCGCGTAGAAGTTGCTCAGCTGTTCGGGAATGGAGCATTCCATCAACTCGAAGCAGAGTTTGCCGGGCACCCCCTGGTGGTGCAGGACGAATTCCAGCAGACGGTCGGCCAGGTCATGGCTGTTCAGCAGGTGGGTCGGCAGGTTGATCGAGACCGGGATGTCATAGCCCCGCTCACGCCAGCGCGCCTGGGCATCCATGGCTTGCTTGAGCATCACCCACAGCAGCCGTTCCTCCAGGCCAAAGGCATTGAGCGCGGGCAGGAAGGTGCCTGGCAGCAGCACGCCTTGCTCCGGATGCATCCAGCGCACCAGCGCCTCGGCTGCGACGATGCGGCCATTGTGCAGGGACTTCTTGGGTTGGAACCAAGCCTGGAAGGCCCGGTTGTTCAAGGCATCGACCAAGGTCTGGCGATCGAACTCGGGCGTGGCCGCCGCTGCCTGTGCCGGCGCCTGATGGTGCAACTGCAGTTGGTCGATCAGGCTGCGTAGCGCACTGGGCTCGACAGGCTTGGAGATCAGCCCGAGCACGTCCACGCCAAGGTTCTTGGCTACCAGGCTGGCCGCCATCAGCATGCGCCGCGAGGCCGCGCTCATAATCGCCAGGCCTGGCTTGTGGCGCAGCCCGGCGAGGTGCTGGATGAACTGCACACCGTCCATGCCGGGCATCAGCAGGTCGGTCAGAACCAGGTCGAAGTCACGCTGGCGCAGGCGCTCCAAGGCCTCCTGGCCATCCCGGGCCGCTTCCAGGTTGAAGCTGCCGAGTTCGCTGAACAGGTGTTGCAGGTACATATGCTGGAACGGGTGGTCTTCGACGATCAGGATGTTAAAGGGCTTCAAGACGGCTACCTCGATACGGGGCCAGGCAGTTGAACAGGGCTTGCAGGTTGAAGGGTTTGATCAGGCAGCGATCCATGCCAGCGGCCAGGCACAGTTCTTCCTCGCCGCGCAGGGCGTTGGCGGTGGCGCCGACGATGGGGCGGGTACAGCCCAGACGGCGCAGGGCCCGGGTCAGCTCGTAACCGTTCATGCCGGGCATGTTGACGTCGGTCAGCAGCAGGTCGAAATGCCCGTGCTGCCAGGCTTGCAGGGCCTGCTCGCCGTCGTTGGTCAAGGTCACGCTGCAGCCGAGCTTTTCGAGCTGGTCACGCAGGATCAACTGGTTGATGACGTTGTCCTCGGCCACCAGCACCTGCAGCCCCAGTGGTTCGCTCAAGGGTGCCGGCACGGCCTGGTCCCTGGGGCGACGCAGGCCCTGGGCCTGGCCGACGGCCTGGTGCAAGGCAGCCAGGTCGTTGAGGTTGACCTGCCAGTGGCCGGCCTCGTGCCGCGCCTCCCAGCAGTCCTGGGCGCAGGCCAGGATGCGCGGGCCGGGCCATTCGGCGACCAGCCAGCGCTCGACATTGCCGGGATGCAGTTCGACCAGCAGTTCGCCAGCCAGGGCGCTGCCCGGTGGTGGCACGCCGACCTGGGCGCGTGCGCCCCAGCGGCACAGCCAGCCACTGATGGCTTCGGCCAATTCGAGTACCGGCGATACCACGTGAATGCGCTCGGCCAGCAGGTTGAACGGGGTGCTGGCGCGGCCTGACGCCTCTTCCAGCGGCAGGCTCAAGCTGAAGCTGCTGCCCAGGCCCAGCTCGCTGACCAGGCGCAGATGGCCGTTCATCAGTTGCGTCAGGCGCTGGCAGATCGGCAGCCCGAGCCCGGTGCCGGGGATGGTCTGGGTATAACCTTCGGTCTGGTAGAAGGCGTCGAAGATGAACGCCTGGTCCTGTTCGGCGATACCCTTGCCAGTGTCCGAGACCTGCCACAACAGGCAGGACCTTTCGCCGTCGCGGTTGAGCAGCCTGGCTCGCAGCACCACACGGCCGCAGTCGGTGAACTTAACCGCATTGCTCAAAAGATTGTTGAGGATCTGGCGGATCCGGTTGACGTCGCCGATCAGGTGTTCCGGCAGACCCGGGTCCAGGCAGCTGTAGAGCTGCAGGCCCTTGCTCGTGGCAGCCGCGCTGTAGCTCTGGATCACTTCGCGGACCAGGTCCGGGGCACTGAACTCGCTGAGCTCGAGGGCCAGTTGGCCGGCCTCGATCTTCGACACGTCAAGCACGTCGCAGATCAACTGCAGCAAGGTCGACGATGAACCTTCGATGGCCCTCAGGTAATCGCGTTGCTGGGCGTCGAGGGTGGTACGCGAGAGCAGCTCCAGGGTGCCCAGCACGCCATACAACGGCGTGCGGATTTCGTGACTCATGGTTGCCAGGAACTGCGTCTTCGCTTCGTTGGCTGTGTCGGCCGCGCGCCGGGCGTCCTCCAGCGCGGCCTCGATCTGCTTGCGTGCGCTGATGTCGCTGAACGCACAAAGCAGCACCTGTTCGCCCTTGTAGCGGCTTGGCGAGCTGCTCAGGTACAGGTGGCGTCCATCGGCGCTCTCGAAATAGTCGCTGCACTGACCTTCGGGCTGCCCGAAGGCTTGCTCGATCCATTGTGCGCTGCGCACCCCGCGTGTCGGCTCCTGGCCCAGCCACTGCTGGGCCAGGTGGTTCTCCAGCATCACCTGGCCATCGCTGCGGCGCAGCACACACAGGGCGACGGGCGCGGTTTCAATGACGTCACGGCTGAACATCTCGCTTTCCACCAGTGCGCGGATGCGTTCGATGGTGGGGGTGAAGAAGCGCCGGTCGAAACGCTGGATCAACACCCGTATCAAGGTGATGCTGAGCACGCAGAACAGCACGCCCCCCAGCAGTTGCTGCCACAGACCGGCCAGGATGGCGAACAGGTCGATCGCATAGACCAGTTGCCAGTCCGAGGACATCAAGGGCTTGCTGATGACCAGGTACTCAGGCAGCAACCCCTGCCCAGCGAAGCCGAAGAAGTCCTTGCCAACGGGGTGGCGCAGCGAGCGGTTCAGCGTCGGCCCCGGGCTGTTGGTGAACACCAGCATGCCGTCGGCGTTGAACATCATGAACTCCCCGGCGCTGGCATCCTTGAGCACCGGCGCCACTGCCTGGCTGTCGATTTCCAGGCCCAGCCAGCCAGAATCCGGGTCGCGCTCGTCCAGCCGCTGGAAGATGAACAGGCGTGAGCGGTGCAGGTCGTGGTCGGCCAGCCACAACTCCTGGGGAGCTGTGGAGCGTTGCCGAGCGGCACGCAGCTGCTCCAGCAGGGCAGGTGAAGGCAATGCGGCCTGGGCATCAGCGTTGTACAGCCAGCGCATCGGGGCCTGAGCCGCGGTGTCGACATACAGCAGGTTGACCTGCCGAGCCTTGAGGTAGGCACACATGCGCTGGGTCAGCCACAGGCTCCAGCGTTTGTGCGGCTGGCTGCCCAGTTGCAGGTGCACTTCCTCGCCCGGTGCCAGCGGCAGCCAGTTGGCGCCCGCAGCCGTGTGGCGCACGGTCGCGAGGCTCAGGCTCTCCAGCAGAGCCTCGCGATTGGTGAAGAAGGTATGGGCCTCGGCAATCGCGCTGCTCATGGCGCCGTGGCGCCGGGCGATGTCGGTATTGAAGGTGAAGGACAGGAAATTGTAAGCCGCGCCGAGAATGCCGGCCGACAGTACGATCGCCAACAGCCGAAGCAGACGGCGCGCTGCCTCGGGGTTGGAGAGGAGGGGGTTAATCTGTTGCAGGTAGGCTTTGAGTCGCATGCCGCGAATGTAGACAGACCGCTGGCAACTGGACATCAGACGATCCTTAAAGGCCGTCAGACCGCCGGCTTACTTGTAATACAGGTCCACCAGCGCCATGGCTTCGAACGAACCGGGGATAGGCGCCGAGCGCCAGATCAGGTCAGCGCGGAACGTGTTGCGGACCACCCCCGGTACGGTCAGATCGGCCAGCTTGAACCAGCTGTCGAAGGGCACCGGTTGGTTGCTGTCCTGATGGGTCAGGGCAATGCCGACTGAGCTGTTGTTGTTGGGCACCAGCAGCTTGTCGATGACACTGGCACTGCCGGCGACCGGAGTGAATCGAGCATTGACGGTGTAGGGCGTGTCGCAGGACCGGACCAGGTCAAGGCTGAAATCGGCCGAGCTGGCGACCTGGCCGACCTGTGCCGAGCTGGCCAGGGCGCGGCGGAAATTGACCACCGAAGGCAAGATGGTCAGTTCAGGAGAGCAAGGCACGAAACGTATGTTGTTCATGCCGGTGACCACATAGTTGAGGTTGCTGTTGGGCTTGGGGTTGAGGCCGCCCTTGCCGTCCAGCTGGAACACCCGATATTCGCCGAGCGTGCTGGCTTGTCCATCGGTTGGCGTTGCGCCGTACTTTTCGATGAACACGGTGAAGTTCAGGGTGAAGCGGGCCTTGTCCCAGCCCGCACAGTTCGCCCAGCTGCAACCATGCAGCGAGTTGTAGCCCGTGGTGACGGCGCCAGAACTCTGGGTAATGGTCTGCGAGCCGTAGCGAATCCCGACCCGTATGCCCTTGCCGATAGTGGCCTTGGCCGGGTTTACGTAGAAATAGACGTCTTCCCTGATACCGGTTTCGTAGTCGTCGGCGCAGATGACTGGAAGCGAGTGTGGCGCCGACTCCCAGATGATCGTGCCGTCGGGCGCGTCGGCCGGTACCGCCAGTGCGGTGCCCAGTGCCTCCTTGAATACCGCCGCCTTGGAGGGGTCCAGCTTGCAGGACAGGGCGTAACTGGTGGCGGGGCAGCTGGCGACGATGAATAAAAGGCCCAGCAGGTGTTTGCGGATCAGGGTCATGGGGTAGCTATCCTGTAGCGGTGTGTTCACGGCAGGGCGATGCGGTGGGGCCTCTGCAGGCCGATATCGGTGAGTTCGCTGAAACTCAGGTGGCTCTGCACGGGCAAGGGTGAAGGTGCTTCGAGGGTGAGCGATTGCCCCGGGCGCAGGAGGAGATAGTCCGTTAGCAGTAGCGACTGCCCAGGGGTGACGAGCCGCAGGTCCACCAGCGAGACATGGAAGGCACTCGGGTTACGCACTTCGATGCTGCCGGGCTGAGACGTTCGCCATTGCAGGCCCTCAGCTGCTGCACTGGCCGAGCCTGGCAGGCCGGCTGGGCGGTAGAACAGCTTCAGGCGCTGGCGGATGGCGAACTGCAGGGTCTCGGCCTGTTCGGGTTTGCGCGGGATCTCGAGAATGTTCAGCCAGAACAGTGATTCCCTGTCCTCGGGCAGGCCTTGGCCGGCATACAGCACACGCAACATCTGCTGGCCGTTGGGGGGTATCAAGGCTAACGGCTGGACAACCGCGAAGGGTGTATCGCGGCCCTCTTCGGGGCTGCTGACCCAGCTTTGCATGACCGTGTCGAGGTCGCTGCGATTGACCACGGTGATGCTCGCCTCCTTGGCCGAGCCCCGGTAGATCAGGCGTGTGCCTTCGATCTTGAGCTGGGCCCAGGCGGTGGAGGCCAGGCTCAGCAAGACGAATGCCGCAATGGCGGGGCGCAACAGGGTATGAAGCAGGCGCGACATGGTCGGGGACGGGCTCCGGTGCGGCTGGCTGGGACAATCCGGCCATCCTAGGCAACTGGCCCGGCGCCGGCTTTGAGACGTTTCTTAAAGTGCCGCATGGTTTAATTTTCCTGCTTTGTGAACTGCCTCACGCGCGCCGCCAGGCCGGCCACTACTCATCCGATAGGCTCAACGGTAGTTATCGGGGAGTAGACATCATGAGCGGCAAGCGATTGGCAGTGAGTGTTGCAATTTGCCTGGCACTGGTTGGCCAGGCCCAGGCAGGCGGCGTCGTCGCCTCGGGTGAGCTGCGGTTCAACGGCAGCATCGTCGAACCGTCCTGCACGACCACCGTGGCCAGTGCCGGTTGGCGCATGGATGACTGTCCTGCGCTGGCGCGTGACAGTGTCATTGGCATCCAAGGGGTGGGCGAGCAGGCGCTGCCTGCGCAGGCGGTACACATTGACCGGGCGCACAGCGGGGACCAGACCTACAGGCTGGTCGATGAGCACGGCAAGCCGCTGACCCGCGGCCAATACGTGGTGGTCGTGACTTCACCTTGAGCAAGCCGGGCAGGCAGTTTCAGGCGTGGACGGTGAGATGCTGTGCACCAGGATCATCATCTTGTCAGTTTCGATCATTGAGCCCGTTCAAACGGCTGTTTAATGTCGCAGGCAGACAAACGACGGGACCCGCCGGCCGGTGAGGTACCCGCATCTGTGATCACGCCACCTGGGGACCTTTCCATGGCCGCCGACCGCTACCCGCATTTGCTGGCCCCGCTCGATCTGGGCTTCACCACCTTGCGCAACCGCACCCTGATGGGCTCGATGCACACCGGCCTAGAGGAGCGCCCGGGCGGTTTTGAGCGCATGGCGGCGTATTTTGCCGAGCGCGCCCGTGGTGGCGTCGGCCTGATGGTCACGGGCGGTATTGCGCCGAACGATGAAGGCGGCGTGTATTCCGGCGCCGCCAAGCTCAGTACCGAGCAAGAGGCTGACAAGCACCGCATCGTTACCCAAGCCGTGCATGAAGCCGGGGGCAAGATCTGCCTGCAGATCCTGCATGCCGGGCGCTACGCCTACAGCCCACGGCAGGTAGCGCCCAGCGCGATCCAGGCACCGATCAACCCGTTCAAGCCCAAGGAGCTGGATGAAGCGGGCATCGAGAAGCAGATCGCCGACTTCGTCAATTGCGCCGTGCTGGCCCAGCGTGCGGGCTACGATGGCGTCGAGATCATGGGTTCCGAAGGCTACTTCATCAACCAGTTCCTCGCCGCCCACACCAACCACCGCAGCGACCGCTGGGGTGGCAGCTACGAAAACCGCATGCGCCTGGCGGTGCAGATCGTCACCCGCGTGCGCGATGCGGTAGGGCCGAACTTCATCATCATCTTCCGCCTGTCGATGCTCGACCTGGTCGAGGGCGGCAGCACCTGGGACGAAATCGAGCTGCTGGCCAAGGCCATCGAGCGGGCCGGCGCGACGCTGATCAACACCGGTATCGGCTGGCACGAGGCGCGCATCCCGACCATCGCCACCAAGGTGCCGCGGGCAGCGTTCAGCAAGGTCACCGCCAAGCTGCGCGGCGCTGTGAGCATTCCGCTGATCACTACCAACCGCATCAATACCCCGGAAGTGGCCGAAGCCGTGCTGGCCGAGGGCGATGCCGACATGGTTTCCATGGCCCGGCCGTTCCTCGCCGATGCCGACTTCGTCAACAAGGCGGCCGCAGGGCGCGCCGACGAGATCAACACCTGCATCGGCTGCAATCAGGCCTGCCTGGACCACACCTTCGGTGGCAAGCTGACCAGTTGCCTGGTCAACCCGCGCGCCTGCCACGAAACCGAGCTCAACTACTTGCCGGTGCGTGCCGTCAAGCGCATTGCCGTGGTCGGTGCCGGTCCTGCAGGCCTGGCAGCGGCCACCGTGGCGGCCGAGCGTGGCCATGAAGTGACGTTGTTCGATGCCGCCAGCGCGATTGGCGGGCAGTTCAACGTCGCCAAGCGGGTGCCGGGCAAGGAGGAATTCCACGAGACCTTGCGCTACTTCCGCAACAAGGTGAAAAGCACCGGCGTCGATCTGCGCCTGAATACCCGGGTCGATGTGCAAGCGCTGGTAGGCGGTGGCTACGACGAAATCATCCTGGCCACCGGTATCGCGCCGCGTACCCCGGCCATCCCGGGTGTCGAGCATGCCAAGGTGCTCAGCTACCTTGACGTACTGCTCGAACGCAAACCGGTGGGCAAGTCGGTCGCGGTCATTGGTGCGGGCGGCATCGGTTTCGACGTTTCCGAGTACCTGGTGCATCAGGGAGTGGCCAGCAGCCAGGACCGCGAGGCGTTCTGGAAAGAGTGGGGGATCGATACCCAGCTGGAGGCGCGCGGCGGGGTTGCCGGGATCAAGGCCGAGCCACATGCGCCGGCGCGCCAGGTGTACCTGTTGCAGCGCAAGAAATCCAAGGTCGGCGACGGGCTGGGCAAGACCACCGGCTGGATTCACCGTACCGGGCTGAAGAACAAGCAGGTGCAGATGCTCAACAACGTCGAGTACCTGCAGATCGACGATGCTGGCCTGCACATTCGCGTGGGTGAGGGCGAGCCGCAGGTGCTGGCAGTAGACAACGTGGTGATCTGCGCCGGGCAGGAGCCACTGCGCGAGCTGCATGAAGGGCTGGTGGCGGCGGGGCAGTCGGTGCACCTGATCGGCGGTGCCGATGTGGCGGCCGAGCTGGATGCCAAGCGGGCGATCAACCAAGGGTCGCGCTTGGCCGCTGAACTCTGAGATCGCCGGGGGTGCTTTGCACCCCTTTCGCCGGCAAGCGCGGCTCCCACAGGTATTGCGCTAGCCGTGAGACTTGCGCGGTCACCCTGTGGGAGCCGCGCTTGCCGGCGATGGGCCGCAAGGCGGCCCCGGGGATTTCTCGGTTAAACTCGGGCGATGCCCAACTCATTCCTGAACCTCCCCGACGCCCCATTGCAACCCTTCAACCTGCCCTGGCTGGAAATGGCCCAAGTCAGGGCCGCCATCCTGCGCCTGGACCTGATCGACCCACTGATCAGCGGCAACAAGTGGTTCAAGCTCCGTCACCACTTGCAGCATGCCCATGCCACAGGCGCCCCCGGCCTGATCAGCCTGGGCGGCAACCATTCCAACCACCTCCACGCCCTGGCTGCCGCTGGCAAACGTTTCGGCTTCGCCACCGCCGGCCTGCTGCGCGGCCACCCGCAGGCCACCCCCACGGTGCGCGACCTGCAGGCGATGGGCATGGAAGTGCACTGGCTGGGCTACGGCGGCTATCGGGTACGCCACGAACCGGGCTTCTGGGCGCCCTGGCAGGCCCGTTATCCGGGCTGGCACTGCATTCCCGAGGGCGGTGGCGGGGTGGCGGGTGCCGAAGGTTGTGCGCTGATCGTCGAGCAGGCCCGTTGGCAACTGGCAGCGCTGGGATGGTCGGGCTACGACGCCTGGTGGCTGGCTGCAGGTACCGGCACGACATTGGCCGGCCTGGTAGTTGCCGAGGCGGGGCAACACGCGGTGCATGGTGCCCTGGCGGTGCCCTTGGATCACGGCGTGCCAGAGACAGTCGCTGCACTGACTGGCTCACAGGGTTACCAGCTGCACCGCGCTTGCCGAGGTGGCTTTGGGAAATTTGACGATGAGTTGCTGGCCTTCATCGCCGAGTGCGAGCGGCACAGTGGAGTGCCGCTGGAAGCCCTGTATACCGGCAAGGCCTTGCTGGCCTTGCGCGATCAGGTCGAGGCCGGACTGTTCGCGCCCGGTACCCGCCTGATTTTCGTGCACACCGGTGGCCTGCAGGGCCGGCGCGGTTACTTGTAGGGCAGCATGCGCAGCAGCGTGTTATCGCGCTGCACGTAGTGGTGGTACAGTCCGGCCAGTGCATGCAGGCCGATCAGCCAGTAACCCCAGCTTGCCACCCGCTCATGCCAGCCCTTGATGAACTTGGCCTGGTCCGGGTCCGGGCCGATCAGGTGCGGCAGTTCCAGGCCGAAGAAGGGCACGGGTTTGTCGGCGGCACTGAGGATCAGCCAGCCGGCCACGGGCAGGCCGATCATCAGCAGGTACAGCGCCAGGTGCATCAGGTGCGCAAGGCCGGTCTGCCAGGCCGGTGGCTTGGGCACGATCGGCGGGGTCGGGCGAACCAGGCGCACGGCCAGGCGCAGCCAGACCAGCACGAACACACTCAGCCCGAGCATGAAGTGCAGGTCTTTCATCAGGTTGCGTTCGGCGCTGTCCTTGGGGAACAGGCCGCGAAATTCGATACAGGCGTACACGGCGGCCAGCAGCACCAGCATCAGCCAATGCAGGGCGATGGACAGGCGTGCGTAATGGGGCGCGGGGGTGGATGAAACCATGATCGGTCCTCGTCATCAGGTCGGAATGGCGCTCTAGCGGGCGCTCGTATAGCACTTTACTGGCTATTTGAAACAAATCTTTGCGCTGGATCTGTGAAAATTCTGTTGTCTGGCAAATTGGGCCAACTGTCTGCCACCAGAAACACACGCTCGACCTCCTGCCAGGCACCCTGGCCATCCGGTTCCAGCCTGACCAGCAACTGCGCCGGGGCGTGCGCGTCCAGGCCCGCCAGCCAGGCCTCGAACTGCACCACGCTCCAGCAAGCCTCGGGCTCTGCCCGCGCCGGTGCCAGCCACGCATGGCGCGGCAGCGGTTGCCAGCGTTCGTCTGCTGCCACGGCCCAGTTCTGCCGGCGTATCCAGCGCCCGCGCAAATGCCGCGGGTTGGCACCGGCAGGCGGTTCGGTGTGCCCCGGCCACGGATAGAACAGATAGCCGCCCAGCCACAGGTGCGCTTGCACCTGGTCGACCCCTACAGCGGCCAGTGCTTCGCGACTCTGCGCGTCCGCCGACATGGGCAGCTGGTGCCCGGCCAGGTGTGCCAGCTTGCTGCCAAGCCGATCGTGGCAGCCAGGCCCGAGCCAGTGCGCCGGGTCGCGTCCTTCGCCCTCGGTCGGCCCCAGGTACAGTTTGATGGCCAGCTCCAGATGGTGGGTGCCTTCGCCATCACGCAGCAGAATGTCCAGTTCGCCCAAGGTCCGCCCAGCCGCTCGAATCGCCAGGTTGTACGCCAGCAGTTCGACCCCGGGTGCTTGCTGCAGGGCGAACTGCCACAGACCTTCGTAGTACAACCCCAGGCGCCGGCTGGTGATCTTCGCCAACCAGTCGCGCAAGGGCAGGTCATCGGCATCCAGTGCGCGTAACCAGTCGTGCAGGCGTTGCGGATCGCCCGCCCAGGCACTTCCTGCCAGCGGATGGCGCTGGGGGCAGGGCGGGGCGCTCAGCAGCGCGGGCGACAGCAGGGTCCAGGCCAGGTCGCGCACGGCAGGGCGGCGCAAGCGGCGGGGCAGCTCATGGAGCTCGGCGAAAGGCGTCATGCTGCGAGCATAGCCGGTTTGCCGCTACCCGGTCGTTTCGCCCATAATCGCGACATCGTCACCCCGCCGCAGAGCCTCGCAGGAGCCCCATGGAGCAATTTCGCAATATCGGTATCATCGGCCGCCTTGGCAGCTCGCAGGTGCTCGACACCATTCGCCGACTGAAAAAATTCCTCCTCGAGCGCCACCTGCACGTGATCCTCGAGGACACCATCGCCGAAGTGCTGCCCGGCCACGGCCTGCAAACCTCCACGCGCAAGCTGCTCGGCGAGGTCTGCGACCTGGTCATCGTGGTCGGTGGTGACGGCAGCCTGCTCGGCGCCGCCCGCGCCCTGGCCCGGCACAATGTACCGGTGCTGGGTATCAACCGGGGCAACCTGGGCTTCCTCACCGACATCCGCCCGGACGAGCTGGAGCAGAAAGTCGCCGAGGTGCTCGACGGCCACTACCTGGTGGAAAACCGTTTCCTGCTGCAGGCCGAAGTGCGCCGCCATCACGAGGCCATCGGCCAGGGCGACGCGCTCAACGACGTGGTCCTGCACCCGGGCAAGTCGACGCGGATGATCGAGTTCGAGATCTACATCGACGGCCAGTTCGTCTGCAGCCAGAAGGCCGACGGCCTGATCGTCGCCACCCCGACCGGCTCCACCGCCTATGCGCTGTCGGCCGGCGGCCCGATCATGCATCCCAAGCTCGACGCCATCGTCATCGTGCCGATGTACCCGCACACCCTGTCGGGGCGGCCGATCGTGGTCGACGGCAACAGCGAGCTGAAGATCGTGGTGTCCAAGGACCTGCAGATTTACCCGCAGGTGTCCTGCGACGGCCAGAACCACTTCACCTGCGCCCCAGGCGACACCATCACGGTGAGCAAGAAGCCGCAGAAGCTGCGCCTGATCCACCCGCTCGACCACAACTACTATGAGGTGTGTCGCACCAAACTCGGCTGGGGCAGCCGCCTGGGAGGCAGGGACGACTGATGCTCGATCCGGCGCGCAGTTTCGACATCATCGGCGACGTGCACGGCTGTGCACTGACCCTCGAACGCCTGCTCGACGCCCTCGGCTACAAACGTGTCGGCGGCGTCTGGCGTCACCCGCGGCGTCAGGCCCTGTTCCTTGGCGACATTGTCGACCGTGGCCCGCGCATCCGCGAGGCGCTGCACATCGTGCACGACATGGTCGAGGCCGGCCAGGCGTTCTGCATCATGGGCAACCACGAGTACAACGCCCTGGGCTGGGTCACCCCGGCACTGCCCGGTAGCGGCAAGGCGTTCGTGCGCGAACACACCCCGCGCCACGCCCGGCTGATCGACGAAACCCTGACCCAGTTCGCCCACCACCCCGGCGACTGGCACGACTTCGTGCAGTGGTTCTACGAGCTGCCACTGTTCATCGACGCCGGGCGCTTCCGCCTGGTGCATGCCTGCTGGGACCCACGGCTGATCGAACCGCTGCGCCAGCAGTACCCGGGCGGGCGTATCGACGAGCACTTCATCCAGGCGTCGGCGGTACCCGGCAGCTTTGCCGCCACCGTGTGCAACCGCCTGCTGCGCGGTACCGACATGCGCCTGCCGGACGGCCTGACCCTGACCGGCGGCGACGGCCTGACCCGTGCCTTCTTCCGCACCAAGTTCTGGGAAGAAGACCCGCAGACCTACGGCGACATCGTCTTCCAGCCTGATGCGCTGCCCGACGACGTTGCCCGCACGCCACTGAGCCACACCGAAAAAAATGCCCTGCTGCGTTACGCCGAGGACGAACCCATGCTGTTCGTCGGCCACTACTGGCGCAGCGGCCGCCCGGCGCCGATCCGCGCCAACCTCGCATGCCTGGACTACAGCGCGGTGCTGTACGGCAAGCTGGCGGCCTACCGGCTGGATGATGAAACCCGCATCGACCCGCACAAGTTCGTCTGGGTCGACGTCGAACGCCCGCAGGCCAACCAATGAAAATCATCGAAGTGATGCGCCTGCCGCTGTCGGTCGACCTCAGCGGCTTCGTCCACCTGCTGCAGCGCCTGCAGGTACCACACCGGGTCAGCGAGGAGGGCGAGGAGCAAGTGCTCTGGGCCCCCGACAGCCTGGTTGCCGACGTGCGCGAACTGTACCAGCGCTTCCCCGACGGCAATGCCGATGTAGCCGCGGATTCATCCGCGATGGCCCCCACACAGCCCTCCCTGGCCGACCAGGCCAAAGCCTGCAAGGTCACCGCCACTGTCCTCGTCCTCTGCCTGATCGTCGCCGGCCTCACCCGCCTGGGCGACAACCTCAACGCCATCAGCTGGTTCACTTTCCTCGACTTCCGCGTCCAGGGTGAGTACCTGCATTTCACCCCCCTGGCCCAGGGCCTCGCCGACGGCCAGTGGTGGCGCCTGGTCTCGCCCATGCTGCTGCACTTCGGCGTGCTGCACCTGGCCATGAACGGCCTGTGGTACTGGGAGCTGGGCAAGCGCATCGAACTGCGCCAGGGCCCCTGGCTGCTGCTGGGCCTGACCCTGCTGTTCAGCCTGGTGTCCAACCTGGCCCAGCACTACACCAGTGGCCCGAGCCTGTTCGGCGGCCTGTCCGGCGTGCTGTACGGTTTGCTCGGCCACGTCTGGCTGTACCAGTGGCTGGCGCCCAACCCTCACTTCAACCTGCCCAAGGGCGTGCTGGTGATGATGCTGATCTGGCTGGTGATCTGCCTGACCGGCGTGGTCGGCCAGCTCGGCTTCGGCCAGATCGCCAATGCCGCCCACGTCGGCGGGCTGCTCATCGGATGCCTGACCGGGCTCTTGGGCGGGGCGCTGGCCCGGCGTAAACTGTCGGCTTGAATCAGGAGACACTATGTCCACTTTCGCGCAAATGATCGAAAACATTACCCCGGAAATCTACCAGAGCCTGAAGCTGGCCGTGGAAATCGGCAAATGGTCGGACGGGCGCAAGCTCACCGCCGAGCAGAAGGAGCTGTCGCTGCAGGCGGTGATCGCCTGGGAGATGAAGAACCTGCCCGAAGAACAGCGCACCGGTTACATGGGCCCGCAGGAATGCGCGTCGAAGTCCGCACCCATCGCCAACATTCTGTTCAAGTCGGACTCGGTACATTGATCGAACTCGCTCGTGGCTCTTTGAGCAAGATGGCAGTCAGCCTGCAGGCACCGGTGGTGCAATACAGCTTCCGCCTGGATGACACCCAGGTGCCGGTCAACCCGCTGATCGGCCAGCGCCTGCGCCTGGAGTACCTCGGCGCCATTCACTGCAGCCATTGCGGCAAGCGCACCAAAACCAGCTTCAGCCAGGGTTACTGCTACCCGTGCATGACCAAGCTGGCCCAGTGCGACGTGTGCATCATGGCCCCGGAAAAATGCCACTACGACGCTGGCACCTGCCGCGAACCGTCGTGGGGCGAACAGTTCTGCATGACCGACCACGTGGTGTACCTGGCCAACTCGTCGGGGATCAAGGTCGGCATCACCCGTGCCACCCAGCTGCCCACCCGCTGGCTCGACCAGGGTGCCAGCCAGGCCCTGCCGATCATGCGCGTGGCCACCCGCCAGCAATCGGGCCTGGTCGAAGACATCCTGCGCAGCCAGGTGCCGGACCGCACCAACTGGCGCACGCTGCTCAAGGGCGACGCCGAGGTGCTCGACCTGCCGGCCATCCGCGAACAGATCTTCGAGGCCTGCACCGACGGCCTGAGTGAACTGCAGGGGCGCTTTGGGCTACAGGCGATCCAGCCTCTGTCCGACGCTGAAGTGGTAGAAATCCGCTATCCGGTCGAGGCCTACCCGAAGAAAATCGTCAGCTTCAACCTGGACAAGGACCCCGTGGCCGAAGGCACGCTGCTGGGCATCAAGGGCCAGTACCTGATCTTCGACACCGGTGTGATCAATATTCGCAAGTACACGGCCTACCAGTTGGCCGTGCTCCAGTAAAAAGGACCTGCACATGCGTACCGAACAACCGCAAGTGATCTACCTCAAGGATTACCAGGCGCCCGAGTACCTGATCGACGAGACGCACCTGACCTTCGAGCTGTTCGAGGACCACACCCTGGTCCACGCGCAACTGGTCATGCGCCGCAACCCGGCACGCGGTGCCGGCTTGCCGCCGCTGGAGCTGGACGGCCAGCAGCTGGAGCTGCTGCGCGCTTCGCTGGACGACCAGGAACTGCAGCCGGGCGACTACCAGCTCGACGCCGACAGCCTGATCGTGCAACCCAAGGCTGAACGCTTCACCCTCGACACCAGTGTGAAGATCCACCCGGAGAGCAACACCGCGCTGGAAGGCCTGTACAAGTCCGGCAAGATGTTCTGCACCCAGTGCGAGGCCGAGGGCTTCCGCAAGATCACCTACTACCTCGACCGCCCGGACGTGATGAGCACGTTCACCACCACGGTGATTGCCGAACAGCATCGCTACCCGGTGCTGCTCAGCAACGGCAACCCGATCGGCAGCGGGCCGGCAGAAGATGGCCGGCACTGGGCGACCTGGGAAGACCCGTTCATGAAGCCGGCCTACCTGTTCGCGCTGGTGGCCGGTGACCTGTGGTGCGTCGAAGACAGTTTTACCCGCCAGTCCGGCCGCGACGTGACCCTGCGCATCTATGTCGAGCCCGAGAACATCGACAAGTGCGACCACGCCATGGTCAGCCTGAAGAAGTCGATGCGCTGGGATGAGGAAGTCTATGGTCGCGAGTACGACCTGGACATCTTCATGATCGTCGCGGTCAACGACTTCAACATGGGCGCCATGGAAAACAAGGGCCTGAACATCTTCAATTCGAGCTGCGTGCTGGCCCGCGCCGAGACCGCCACCGATGCCGCCCACCAGCGCGTCGAGGGTGTGGTCGCCCACGAGTACTTCCATAACTGGTCGGGCAACCGGGTGACCTGCCGCGACTGGTTCCAGCTGTCGCTGAAAGAAGGTTTTACGGTGTTCCGCGATGCCGAGTTCAGCGCCGACATGAACTCGCGCACGGTCAAGCGCATCGAGGACGTCGCCTACCTGCGCACCCACCAGTTCGCCGAAGATGCCGGCCCCATGGCCCACCCGGTGCGCCCGGACAGCTTCATCGAGATCTCCAACTTCTACACCCTGACCGTGTACGAGAAGGGTGCCGAAGTGGTGCGCATGGTGCGCACCCTGCTGGGCGCCGAGGGCTTCCGCAAGGGCAGCGACCTGTACTTCGAGCGCCACGATGGCCAGGCCGTGACCACCGATGACTTCATCAAGGCCATGGAAGACGCCAACGGCGTCGACCTCACCCAGTTCAAGCGCTGGTACAGCCAGGCCGGTACTCCGCGGCTGGACGTCAGCGAAGCCTATGACGCGGCCGCGCAGACCTACAGCCTGACCTTCCGCCAGAGCTGCCCGCAGACCCCGGACAAGGCCCAGAAGCTGCCGTTCGTGATCCCGGTCGAACTGGGCCTGCTCGATGCCGAGGGCAACGACCTGCCGCTGCAACTGGCCGGCGAAGGCTCGGCTGCCGGGACTTCCCGCGTGCTGTCGGTGACCGAAGCCGAGCAGACCTTCACCTTCCAGGGCATCGCGGCCAAGCCGCTGCCGTCGCTGCTGCGCGGTTTCAGCGCGCCGGTCAAGCTGAGCTTCCCGTACGACCGCGATCAGCTGATGTTCCTCATGCAGCACGACAGCGACGGCTTCAACCGCTGGGAAGCGGGCCAGCAGCTGTCGGTGCAGGTGCTGCAGGAGCTGATCGGCCAGCATCAGCGTGGCGAAGCGCTGAAGCTCGACCAGCGTCTCATCAGTGCGCTCGGTACCGTGCTGGGCAACGAGGCACTGGACCCCGCCATGGTCGCCGAAATGCTCTCGCTGCCAGGTGAGGCCTACCTGACCGAAATCAGCCAGGTGGCCGACGTCGATGCCATCCACGCCGCCCGCGAGTTCGCCCGCCAGCAGATCGCCGCGCAGTTGTTCGACGCCCTGTGGGCGCGCTACCAGGCCAACCGCGAAGTGTCGCGCAGCACCGCCTATGTGGCCGCTGCCGAACACTTCGCCCGCCGCAGCCTGCAGAACATTGCCCTGTCGTACCTGATGCAGAGCGGCAAGCCGCAGGTGCTGGAGGCGACCCTGGAGCAGTTCGAGCACTGTGACAACATGACCGAGCGCCTGACCGCGCTGGCCGTGCTGGTCAACTCGCCGTTCGAGGCTGAGCGCGCCAAGGCGCTGGAGAGCTTTGCCGAGCACTTCAAGGACAACCCGCTGGTCATGGACCAGTGGTTCAGCGTGCAGGCCGCCAGCACGCTGCCGGGCGGGCTGGCGCGGGTCAAGGCGCTGATGCAGCACCCGGCGTTCACCCTGAAGAACCCGAACAAGGTGCGGGCGCTGGTCGGTGCCTTTGCCGGGCAGAACCTGGTCAACTTCCATGCTGCCGATGGTTCGGGCTATCGCTTCCTGGCGGACCTGGTGATCGAGCTGAATGCGCTGAACCCGCAGATCGCTTCGCGTCAACTGGCACCGCTGACCCGCTGGCGCAAGTATGACGATGCGCGCCAGGTGCTGATGAAGGGCGAGCTGGAGCGGATTCTCGCTTCTGGTGAGCTGTCCAGCGATGTGTATGAAGTGGTGAGCAAGAGCCTGGCGTAAGCCTGGTAGACCTGGGGCCGCAAAGCGGCCCCGGTTTTTTGGCGGTTAACAAAACATAACGTCCCGTTCGTTGTAATCGCGCAACCTTCCCCGATACGATCCCCTCAAGCCTCTAACACAGGCTTTTCACAGCACAGACCCACCAAGAAGAACACAACAGGGGATGGTCATGAAGCAGCGGGTGATGACGCAGGCCAGGCGTGGTGCCTGGCCATTGGCGGCCGGCGCGATGCTGGCGCTGGCACTGGGGATGTGGGCCGACAGCGCGCAGGCCGCTGCTGCCGATGAATACTCGACCGAATCAGCCAAGGCCAGCCAGAGCCTGCTGATCGGCGCCGCCCATGCCGGCAAGCGCCTGGTGGTGGTCGGTGATCGCGGCCACATTCTGTTCTCCGACGACCAGGGCAGCACCTGGACCCAGGCCCGGGTGCCCACCCGGCAACTGCTCACCGCCGTGTTCTTCCTCGACGACAAGCGTGGCTGGGCAGTCGGTCACGATGCGCAGATCCTCGCCAGCAGCGACGGTGGCGCCACCTGGAGCAAGCAGTTCGAAGACCTTTCCCGTGAAGCGCCGCTGCTGGATGTCACCTTCCTCGACGCCCAGCACGGCTTTGCCGTGGGTGCCTACGGCGCGCTGCTGGAAACCCGCGATGGCGGCCAGCACTGGCAGGACATTGCCGAACGCCTGGACAACCCCGACCAGCTGCACCTCAACGGTATTAGCCGGGTGCGCGATGCCGGGCTGTTCATCGTCGGCGAGCAGGGCGGCATGTACCGCTCCAGCGACGACGGCCAGACCTGGAGCAAGGTTCAGGGCCCATACGAGGGGTCGTTGTTCGGTGTGATCGCTACCGCCAAGCCGAATACGCTGTTGGCGTACGGCCTGCGCGGCAACCTGTTCCGCTCGACCGACTTCGGTGACAGCTGGCAACCGATCGCGCTCAAGGCCGCCCGTGGCGAGCTCGAATTCGGCCTGGCAGGCGCTACGCTTGTCGAGGATGGCAGCCTGGTGCTGGTCGGCAATGGCGGCAGCGTGCTGCGCAGCACCGATGATGGCCAGACCTTCAGTGTCTACAACCGCAGCGACCGCATCGCCCTGGCCGGTGTCAGTGGCCTGGCCAATGGCGGTTTGCTACTGGTAGGGCAGGGTGGTGTGCACCTGGCCAACGCCGAAGGTGCAGAGCCGGCGGCCAAGGAGGTGCGTCCATGACCAGCAGGGAGAGCATCACCATGCACCCACACCATCAGGACAAGGCCACGCTGCTCGAACGCCTGATCTTCAACAACCGTCCGGTGGTCATCGCCCTGTGCCTGCTGGTCAGCATCTTCCTGTTCTGGCAGGCCACGCAGATCCGCCCCTCGACCAGCTTCGAGAAGATGATCCCGCTGCAGCACCCGTTCATCGAACAGATGATGGAGCACCGCAACGACCTGGCCAACCTCGGCAACACCGTGCGCATCTCGGTCGAGGCGGTCAATGGCGATATCTTCGACAAGGACTACATGGAAACGCTGCGGCAGATCCACGACGAGGTGTTCTACATCCCCGGGGTCGATCGCGCCGGCCTCAAGTCGCTGTGGAGCCCCAGCGTGCGCTGGAGCGAGGTCACCGAGGAGGGCTTCTCTGGTGGCGAGGTGATCCCCAATACCTACAACGGCTCCCAGGACAGCCTCGACACCCTGCGCGACAACGTGCTCAAGTCTGGCCAGGTCGGGCGCCTGGTGGGCAACAACTTCAAGTCCAGCATCGTCGACGTGCCGCTGCTGGAAAGCTTCCCTGACCCGCAAGACCCCGGCAAGCAGGTCAAACTGGATTACCAGCAGTTCTCGCACCAGCTGGAAGAGAAGATTCGCGACAAGTTCCAGGCACAGAACCCCAACGTGAAGATCCACATCATCGGCTTCGCCAAGAAGGTCGGCGACCTGATCGACGGCCTGGTGATGGTGGCGATGTTCTTCGGCGTGGCCCTGGTGATCACCTGGATCCTGTTGTACTGGTTCACCTGGTGCATCCGCAGCACCATCGCCGTGCTCATCACCACCCTGGTGGCGGTGGTCTGGCAGCTGGGCCTGATGCATGCGGTGGGCTTCGGCCTGGACCCGTATTCGATGCTGGTACCCTTCCTGATCTTCGCCATCGGCATTTCCCACGGCGTGCAGAAGATCAACGGCATCGCCTTGCAGTCCAGTGACGCCGACAATGCCCTGACCGCCGCCCGGCGCACCTTCCGCCAGCTGTTCCTGCCGGGGATGATCGCCATCCTCGCCGATGCCGTGGGCTTCATCACCTTGCTGATCATCGACATCGGCGTGATCCGCGAGCTGGCCATCGGCGCGTCCATCGGCGTGGCGGTGATCGTGTTCACCAACCTGATCCTGCTGCCGGTGGCGATTTCCTACGTCGGCATCAGCAAAAAGGCCATCGAGCGCAGCAAGAAAGACGCGACCCGCGAGCACCCGTTCTGGCGCCTGCTGTCGAACTTCGCCAGCGCCAAGGTGGCCCCGGTATCCATCACCCTGGCGCTGATCGCCTTCGCCGGCGGCCTGTGGTACAGCCAAAACCTGAAGATCGGCGACCTTGACCAGGGCGCGCCGGAGCTACGCCCCGACTCGCGCTACAACCAGGACAACAACTTCATCATCAGCAACTACTCGACCAGTTCCGATGTGCTGGTAATCATGGTCAAGACGCCGGCGGAAAGCTGCTCGATCCATTCGACCATGGCGCCGATCGACGAGCTGATGTGGACCATGCAGAACACCCCTGGTGTGCAGTCGGCGATCTCCCTGGTGACCGTGTCCAAGCAGGTGATCAAGGGCATGAACGAGGGCAGCCTGAAGTGGGAGACCCTGTCGCGCAACCCGGACATCCTCAACAACTCCATCGCCCGCGCTGACGGCCTGTACAACGCCGACTGCTCGCTGGCGCCCGTGCTGGTGTTCCTCAACGACCACAAGGCCGAGACCCTGGAACGTGTCACCGCTGTGGCCAAGGCGTTTGCCGACAGCCACGACAAGGAGGGCCTGCAGTTCCTGCTGGCGGCAGGCAACGCCGGGATCGAGGCGGCCACCAACGAGGTGATCAAGTCGGCCGAGCTGACCATCCTGATCCTGGTCTACCTGTGCGTGGCGGTGATGTGCATGATCACCTTCCGCTCGTTCGCCGCGACCCTGTGCATTGTCCTGCCGTTGGTGCTGACCTCGGTGCTGGGCAATGCGCTGATGGCGTTCATGGGCATCGGTGTCAAGGTGGCCACCTTGCCGGTGGTGGCCTTGGGCGTGGGCATTGGCGTGGACTACGGCATCTACATCTACAGCCGCCTGGAAAGCTTCCTGCGGGCCGGCCTGCCGTTGCAGGAGGCTTACTACCAGACCCTGCGTTCGACCGGCAAGGCGGTGCTGTTCACCGGCCTGTGCCTGGCGATCGGCGTGTGCACCTGGATCTTCTCGGCGATCAAGTTCCAGGCCGACATGGGGCTGATGCTGACCTTCATGCTGCTGTGGAACATGTTCGGTGCGCTGTGGCTGCTGCCGGCGCTGGCGCGGTTCCTGATCAAGCCGGAGAAGATGGTGGGCAAGGCGGGCGGTTCGATCTTCGCCCATTGATGTATCCCCGAGGGCCGCAACGCGGCCCTCGGGTTATACTGCCCGCTCATTTTTGATCGGTATCCCCATGTCCCCCCTCGCCACCGCCCTCGCATCCTGCGACATGCTCCTGATCGACGGCCTGCACGCCTTCGACTTCACCTGCGACGAGTCCGGCCTGACCATCGAGTGTATGGATGGCCGCCAGCGTCGCCGCTGGTCCTTCACCCCTGAGCAGATCGCTGCCGCCGTCGGTGCCAATGATCAATGGCAACTCAACGATGTCCAGGGCGAGCATCGTCTAGTCTGTATGAGTGCCTTTCGCGCCCCGGATGAAGACGACGATGAACCGGATCTGGACGAGCCTGCTGACCGCTAGCCTGATGAGCCTGACAATCACCGCCCACGCCGCCACGTTGCTGGTGGGCAGCTACACCGATGGCCAGAGCCAGGGCATCTACCGCTACACGTTCGACAGCAAGACGGGGCAGATCGACCCAACGCCGCAGCAGGTGGTCAAGAGCGTCAGCCCGTCGTGGCTGGTGCTGTCGGCCGACCAGCGTCAGTTGTTCGCAGTCAATGAAACCCGCAACGGCCATGTCAGCAGCTTCAGCGTCAGCGCCAAGGGCGAGATCAAGCCGCTGAACCAGGTGGCCAGCCGTGGCGACGAGCCGACCCACGCCAGCCTCAGCCGCGACCAGCGCTACCTGTTCGTCGCCAACTACGCCGTCGCGCCCGACCCGGGCGGCAGCCTGGTGGTGATCCCGGTGGCCAAGGACGGCAAGCTCAAGGACGTGGTGCAGCAGCTGCGGCACAAGCCCAGTGGCGTCAACCCCGAGCGCCAGGCCGGGGCCCACGTTCATTCGCTGGTGTTGTCACCGAATGGCCTGCACCTGTATGCCTGCGACCTGGGTGCCGACAAGGTATTCATCTATCGCTACGACGGCGCCAGTGTCGATCACCCGTTGAGCCCGGCGATCCCGGCTTCGGTGGACCTGCCGCCCGGAAGCGGGCCGCGTCATCTGCTGTTCGATGCCAAGGGCCAGCATGCCTACCTGACGCTGGAAATGAGCGGCGAAGTGGTGATGTTCGACGTCAAGGACGATGCTTTGCTGGAACGTCAGCGCCTGCCGCTGAGCGACCAGCAGGACGCCGCCGCCAAGGCCTCGGGTGGCCTGCACCTGTCGGCGGACGGGCGCTTCCTGTATGTCAGCAACCGCGGCACGGCTAACCAGATCGTGGTGTTCAGCGTGGGCAAGGCCGATGGCCAGCTGACCTTCCTGCAGCGCCGCTCGGTGGAAGGCGACCACCCGCGGGAGTTCGCCCTGGACCCGAGCGACAACTTCCTGCTGGTGGCCAACCAGAAGAGCAACCAGATCGTGGTCATGCGCCGCGACCCGCGCAGCGGCAAGCTGGGTGAGACGGTGCAGGCCTTCAGCCAGGATGCGCCTTCGGATCTCAAGTTCATCGAGTGAGGCTTGCTACAAGGACTATCGATACGGGTAATAATCCTTACCAGCGCAATGAATTTCTGCGGGCGACCTCAGCGGCGTAAGTTTGACCCAAGGCCCAAGCGGCTGAACGTCAAACCACTCCAGTCGAGGTCAGCCATCATGAACTTCAATCTCTTCCCCGTGATTGCCGCATCCGCCATCTCCGCGTCTGTCGTGCTGCCGGCCCATGCCCATGCCGACAGCAGCAAGACCACGGCCACCCACAGCTACACCGAGCAGTACCTGCGTCAGAGCGCCCATTTCCATGCGGCCTTGAGTGGCAAGCACAGCCACTGACCCAACCCACTTACAGGGTTCACTTGGCCATCACTGACTTGAACAGCTGCGACGCCAACCACCCCTCCAGCCAGCTCCGCACTCGCGGATAAGCCGCCTCGGCGAACCACAGCGGTTCGACCCCGGCAAACTGGCGCATCAGGGGCAACAGCGCGGCATCGGCAAGGCTCGGGTGATCGGCCAGCAAGTACGGCCTGCCTTCGAGCAACTGTTCAAGCGCCGCCAACCAGGCTTCGGCCTGCTGGCGATAGTGCTCGCGTGAGTACTCCGGGTAGCGCTCGGCGTACTTGTACAGGTTCACCTGCGCCTTGAACGTGCTGTCGTTGCGGGCAATCAGCGCCTCGGCGTGCTGCGCGGCGGCCGGGTCGGCTTGCAGGCGCCAGTCCTGTGGGTCGTTCTGTTCGAGCGCCCAACGCATGATGTCCAGGCTCTCTTCCAGTACACCGGTACCGGTATCCAGCACCGGCACCGTGCCTTTGGGCGACAAGGCCAGCAGCTCTGCCGGCTTGTTCTTCATCGCCACCTCGACGATCTCCACCGCACAGCCGGCATAGCGCAGCGCCAGGCGCGCACGCATCGCCCACGGGCAACGGCGGAACGAGTAGAGGATCACCCGCACACCTCCACGTCGCTCAGGCCATTGCCCTGGCGGCGCACCTGGATCTGCACCGGAATGCGCTCGTGCATTTCCTGCACATGGGAGATCACCGCGACCTTGCGGCCCTGCGCCTGCAGGCCGTCGAGGGCGTCCATGGCCAATTGCAACGACTCAGGGTCAAGGCTGCCGAAACCTTCATCAATGAACAGCGACTCGATGCGCAGGGTGCTTGAGGCCATCGATGCCAGGCCCAGGGCCAGTGCCAGCGAGACCAGGAAGGTTTCACCACCGGACAGCGAGTGCACCGAGCGCAGTTCGTCGCCCATTTCGGTGTCCAGCACCAGCAGGCCCAGGGCGCTGCCGCCGCGCTTGAGGCGGTAACGGCGCGCCAGCTGGCGCAGCTGGGCGTTGGCGTGGTGCAGCAGCAGGTCGAGGTTGTAGCCCTGGGCGATCTTGCGGAACACGTCGCCCGAGGCTGAGCCGATCAGCGCGTTCAGCCGCGCCCAGCGCTGCCATTGCTGGTGGGCCTGCTCGATTTCCCCGGCCAAGGCCTGGCTCGCCTGCTGGCGGCGCTGGTCGTCGGCCTGCTGTGCGCGCAGTTCGGCGCATTGCTGTTCATGGCCGGCCAGCCGCTCGCGCAGCGCGCCCAGCGCTTGCTCAAGGTCTTCGACCGACGCCTCGACGCTCATCTGCGCGGCGTGTTGCTGCAGGCGCTGTTCGCGTTCCTGGAGCCGCACACGGCTCTGCTCGATGGCTTTCTCGGCACCTTGCAGGCACTGGCGCAGCTCGGCCAGCTGGGCGTCGTCGATGGCCAGCAGGCGGTCCAGCCCGGCGTCGTCAAGCTCCGGATGCTCGGCGCGCCACTGGGCGATGTCACCCTGCAGCTGCTGGCACTCGCTTTCCAGCGCCTGCTGCTGCTGGATATTGGCCTTCAGTTCGCTGGCCAGTTGCACACCTTGGGTACGCAGATCCTGCAGGCGCTGGGCGGTGTCCGCGTCGACGGCGCGGGCCTGTTCCAGCTGGCTGTCCATGTGCAGTTGCCAGGCTTCAGCACTTGCCTGCTCGCCAAGCAGCTCGGCCAGTGCGGCCTGAGCCTGCTGCCGCTGCGTCTGGAGTGCCGCCAGCTGCTGCTGCGCCTGCGCCAAAGCGTGCACGCGGGCTTGCTGCTGGTCGCGCAGCTTGTCCAGTTGCACTTGGCGTGTTTGCTGTTCTTGCAGCTCATCCTTGCGCTGCTCCAACTGTTGCAGGCGCTGGGCAATTTGCTGGTCAAGCGCCAGGAAGGCGTTGGCCGGATCATCGCTCAAGGCATCGAGTACCTCGCCCGGGAGCACATCAGCCAGGTCCTTGAGGCTTTGTTCCAGCTGTTGTTCATCGCTGGCCAGGGCCTGGTGCTGCTGCTCGAGATGGCGCTGGGCCTGCTGCTGGGCTTGCTCTGCCGCCTGCAGCTGCTGGGTGAGGCGAGCGGCATCCTTCTGCAGGGCGAGCAGTGCACTCTGGCGCTTCTCGTCCTTGCCGATTTCTTCGTCCAGGCGCCGCAGCTGGCTGTCGAGCCAGGTGCTGCGGGCCTTGTCGTCCTGTGGAGCGAGGGCGGGCCAGAGGCTGTGCGCCTGCACCTGCGCCACCAGCGGCTGCAGCTGTTCGCCAAGCTGCTGCTGTTGCTGCTGATAGTCCTTGAGCTGGGCGTTGACCACGCCGAGCTGGGTGCGCAGTTCGACCAGCTTGCCGTTGAGGGTTTCGACCTGTTTCTGCGCGGCGTCCACTTCAGCCTGGTCATGGCGACCGAGGCTCTGTAGCAGGGCTTCGGGTTGATGGAACGGGTGCTCGGCGCTGCCGCAGACCGGGCAGGGCTCGCCATCGCGCAACTGACCGCGCAGTTCTTCGACGCTGGTATTGCGTGCCAGACGCTGGCGTTCCAGCAACTGACGGGTAAGGCTGAGTGCCTGCTCGGCGGCTTCCAGCTCGGCCTTGGCCGCAGTGCCTTCGCCGATCAGTTGCTGGCGTTGCTGCATGGCCTGCTGCTGACGCTCACGCAGGGCATCGAGCTGCTGGCGCAGTTCCAGTTCACGGCCATGCAGGCGCGACAGTTCCTCGACGGCGCGTTGCTGTTTGCGGTTGTCCTGCAGCATGTTGCCGAGCAGGTCGATCTGTTCGGCCAGGGCCTGGGGTTCGGCCTTGGCTTCGCGGAACAGCAGCTCGAAGTGGTCGCGCTGGGTCTGCAACTGAACATTGGCCTGGCTGGCCTGGGCCTGCAGGCCCGGCAGTTCCTCGCGGCCCTTGGCCAGGCGGCCACCGATCAGCATCACCTGCTTGAGTTGCGGCAGGTAGGCCTGCCAGGCATTGGCCAGGCCAGCCAGGTGCTGGCTGTCGGCCAGGGCCGTGTCGATCTGCGCCAGTTGCTGTTGGCTGCGCTGCTGGTTTTCTTCTGTCTGCTGCAGTTGCTGCTGGCCTTCGGCAACCTGCTGTGTGGCTTGCTCGCAGGCGCTGCGTTGCCCCGCCAGTTCCTGATCCAGACGCACCAGGTTGTCCTGGCCAGCGAAGGCCTGGCGCAGGCGCGGGGCATTTTCGCTGTGCAGGGTCTGGCTCTGCGCCAGGGCCTCACGAGACGCCAGCAGTGCCTGTTCCAGCGCTGCGGTACGCGTCTGCAACTCGGTTTGCTGGCGCTGCTGCTCGGCGATCTGCGCCGCCAGCGGTGCCAGTTGCGCGCCGAGCATCCGCTGGCGGTGGAACTGGTGGCGCTGCGGCGCCAGGCGCTCCAGGCGTTGCAGGTCGAGGCGCTGCTCGGCCAGCTGCTGCCAGTGCTGTTCGGCGGCTTGCAGGGTGGCGCCGGCTTCGGCGTGCTGGGCCTGCAGCTGGCGTTGCTCATTGAGCCAGTTGCGTTGCTGCTCCAGCTCGCGCTCGCCGGCCTGGTCGGCCTTGAACTGCTGCAACGCCTGCTCCAGGCGCTGGTCGAGTTCGGCGCGGGCTTCGGCGGCCATCGGCAGCAAGTGGCTGGCGCGCTCCTTCAGGGCATTGTGGATTTCGGCGGTTTCCCGAGCCTTGCTGAAGGCGCGCTGGCCGAGGCGGGTGTAGATGGCGGTGTTTGTGAGCTTTTCCAGCAGCTCGCTGCGCTCTTTGTCGTCAGCCTTGAGGAATGCGCCGAACTCGCTTTGCGCCAGCATCACCGCGCGGGTGAACTGTTCGAAATTCAGGCCCAGGCGGGCTTCGATCAGTTGCTTGTATTCGTTCTTGCCACTGCCCAGCACCTGTTCGCTGTCCAGGTCGTACAGGCTCTGGCGGCTGAGCTGCAGCTTGCCATTGGCCTTGTCGCGGGCGCGGTTGGCTTCCCAGCGGGCGCGGTAACGGTGGCCGTCGATGCCGACGAAGTCGACTTCGGCAAAGCCGCTGCCGGTGCCACGGCGCAGCAGGTTGCGCGGGTCCGAGGTGGGGATTTCGCCGTCGGCGTCCGGCACCTTGGCTTCGCGGCCGATGTCGTTCAGCCGCGGCACGGTGCCGAACAGGGCCAGGCACAGGGCATCGAGCAAGGTGCTCTTGCCGGCGCCGGTCGGCCCGGTGATGGCGAACAGGCCGGCGCTGGCCAGGGGCTCGGCGGTGAAGTCGATGTCGACCGGGCCGGCCAGGGATGCCAGGTTCTTCAGGCGGATGGCGAGAATCTTCATGGCTGTTCCTCTTCCAGCTGGACGTCCTGCAGCAGCAGGGCGAAATCGGCCAGGGCCTGCTCGTCGACGGGGTTGCCGTAGGCTTGCTCCCAGGCGCGGCTGAACAGGTCCTGTGGAGTCATTTGCGCCAGCTCGACGAATTGCAGGTCATCGTCTTCGCTGTTGTTGCGGCCGGCGTATTCGGCGCTGATACGGATCAACCGCACGGCCTTGCCTTCAAGCGCGGTTTCGATCTGCTGGCGCAGGTCGGGTTGCGGTTCGTCCAGCACTACCCGCACCTCCAGCCAGGGCTGGCGATTGGGGTCTTCGAGCAGGTCGATTACCGGCAGCTCGGCCAGTTGCGCAAGCAGTTCGCCCAATGGCGCGGGGCCGACCCGTTGCAAGGCCACCGCACGCGGTACCGGGCGCGGCTCGACGCTGACCAGTTGGCTGCCTTCCAGCTCGACCTCCAGCACCTGGTGCGGGTAGTTGATTTCGGCGAACGACAGCGGAATCGGCGAGCCGCTGTAGCGGATGCGGCTTTCGCGGTTGACCTTCTGCGGCTTGTGCAGGTGGCCGAGCGCCACGTAGCTGATCGACGTGTCGAACAGCTTGGCCGGCAGGGCCTCGGCGTTGCCGATGATCAGGCTGCGCTCGGAGTCTTCGGACACCGCGCCACCGGCCATGTGTGCATGGCTGATGGCGATCAGTGCCTGGTCCTTCTTGCGCTTCTTCTGCGCCGCGCCAATCAGTTGCTGGTGCACCTGGGTGATGCCTTGCAGGTAGTCGTCGCCCAGCTGCGGGCCGGTCACTTCGGCCGGGCGCAGGAAGGGCAGGGCCAGGCACCAGGCGGCAACCTTGCCACGGCCGTTGGTCAGCGGGATCAGCAGGCGCTCGGCATCCAGCTGGCCCTCGTCGAGCCAGTGCACCCGGCCCAGCGCGTGGGTGCGCAGGCGGCGCATCAGCGCGGCGGGCAGCTCGATGCGCGAGCCGGAGTCGTGGTTGCCGGCGATCATCACGATGTCCAGCTTCGGCTGTTGCTCGTGGGCCTGGACGATGAAGTCGTAGAGCCGTTCCTGGGCTTTGACCGGCGGGTTGACCGTGTCGAAGATGTCACCGGCGATCAGCAGCGCGTCCGGCTGGCGCAGGCGCAGCTGGCCGAGCAGCCAGTCGAGGAAGCAGGCGTGTTCGAAGTCGCGTTCCTGGCCGTGCAGGCTTTGGCCCAGGTGCCAGTCGGAGGTGTGAAACAGACGCATGGATGACCTGTTGGTGTCGAGTCAGCAAGCCGGGGGCTTGGCGTGAATGATGGGCTTTGCGGAGGCGGGTATGGTAACCCAAGCCTGGGTGACGCGGCAGTTGCTCCCGGCAGGTAAGTACGAGAGGTGGTTAATTTGTAACTCTGTGATTCGGCGGGCCCCTTTGAGAGCATTTTCACCCATAAGCGAGGGCAATTTCTTGTCAGGCACCCATCTGCCGCAAAGTAGCGCCGTTGCAGGGCTCGCGCCTGGGGGCTCGCACGCTGTGTAGGAAAATGGGAAATCGCCCGGTTTCGCGGTCCTACAAACGCATTTTTTCCTCAACAACCCGTTCATTGTGGCCCCCTCGATCATTGCCCTAACCTCCGAGCGCTTCGAGTTCGCAAGGAGATTGCAATGATCATGGACCTGGCTGAGCGCCTGTCGCCGCAGCATCGCCGACTGTTCAAGTTTCACCACCTGACTGACCCCGACCAGCCAATGCTGCTGGAAAGCTTCCGGGGCACAGAAAGCCTGTCGCAGCCTTTCACCTACGAACTGCTGCTGATCTGCGACGCACCGCAGCTGCCGCTGAAATCAATGCTCGGCCAGCAGGTTAGCATCGAGATCGAACTGGCCGATGCCGCGCCGCGTTTCATCAACGGCTACCTCACGCGCTTCGCCAGCCAGGGCAGCGATGGTGCCCTGGACCACTACATCGCAACCCTGAGCCCCTGGCTGACGATGCTCAGGCACCGCACCGACACGCGCATCTTCCAGAACTGCACGGTCGATGAGGTGCTCGCGCAAGTCTTCGCCCTGTACCCGGCCTACGCCACCTATGCCCTGCGCTTGAGCCAGCCGCAGAAGCGCCACACCTACATCACTCAATACCGCGAAAGTGACCTCAACTTCGTTCAGCGCCTGCTGGATGAAGCCGGGTTGTTCTACTGGTTCGAGCACTGCCTCGAAGGCCATACCCTGGTCATCGGCGACGACTCCACCGTGCTCGACGCACTCCCCGAGCAAGCGCAGATCCGCTTCCACAGTGCCTCGGTCACCGAAACCGCCGATTCGATCACCCAGTGGTGCGGCCACCGCCAACTGCAGGCCGGCAGCATGGCCGTGCAGACCTTCGACTACCGCCAGCCCCGCAACCGCCTGCCGGTGGCGATGCGCAGCCTCAACGAGCAAGGCGCCGTGCAGCGCTTCGAGGTCTACGACCCCGGCCAGTACACCCACAGCACCTATGACGAAGGCGAGGCGTTGTTGCGTCGGCGCGTGGAAGCGCTGGAGCTGGCCGGCAAGCAGTTCGATGGCGCCAGCAACTGCCGCGCCATGCGCCCCGGCTACAGCTTCGAACTGCTGCAGCACCCGGGGCACCAGCGCGGCCCGATAGAAGAACGCGAATTTCTGCTGATGGCCGTGACCTGCGAAGGCCACAACAACTACCTCAGCGGCCAGCAGGCCGGCTACTTCAACACCTTCACCTGCGTGCGCAAGAAGATCCCGTTCCGCCCGCAGCTGACCACGCCAAGGCCGACCATCGCCGGCCCGCAGACCGCCATCGTGGTCGGCCCGCCGGGTGAGGAAATCTTCACCGACGAACTGGGCCGGGTGAAGGTGCAGTTCCACTGGGACCGCCACGGCGGCTTCAACGACCAGAGTTCCTGCTGGGTGCGCGTGGCACAGGCCGGGGCTAGTGGCGGCTTCGGCAGCATCCAGATTCCGCGGGTGGAAGATGAAGTAGTGGTGGTGTTTCTCGATGGCAACCCGGACCGCCCGCTGATCATCGGCAGCCTCTACAACAGCAGCAATACCCCGCCGTGGGCACTTCCGGCGAACAAGACCCAGAGCGGGTTGTTGACGCGCTCGATCAAGGGTGATGGCCGCACTGCGAACTTCTTGCGTTTTGATGACAAGAACGGTGCTGAACACGTGAGCCTGCATGCCGAGCGCAACCTCGATACCGAAGTCGAGGCAGATGAAAAACGCAAGGTGGGTGGCAATCGCTCCATCGCGGTCGGAGGCAGGCACGAGGAAACCATACGGTTGGAAAGCAGTATTGCCGTGGAAGAAGGGTCGTACCTGGTAACCGTTGATCAAGGGGCGGTACGGATCAAGGCAGCCACGTCCATCACGCTTGAAGTGGGGAGCTGCATTTTGCAAATGGAGGCGGATGGCAAGGTCATCCTCTCTGGCGTGGAGCTGGACCTCGCCGGTAGCAGCATCATCAATCTGAACAAAAACTAATCAGGGACAAGGAACAGTCTTATGCATCGTCCGAATATTTACGACCGGCTTTCACAGCGTCGTGAGGAGCAAGAGCGACTAGAGCGTGAGCGGTTGGAACAAGAGGCATTGAAAGCAATACCGCCTCCGCGATTTTTTACCAATGAACTGAGTTTTGTGCGGCTAGAAGCATTGAAGGACAAGACGCACCACTTGCTGACATTGACTGATATTGGGCCGAGTCCGTTTTCGCTGGTGATAAGCCGGTCACAGGTTTCTCCGGACAAAGATCTGGAAGTACTTTCTCAGCATTTATTGAAGGAGCTGGAGAAATCACTTGCTCATATTCAGTGGATCGAGCCGGTGTCACCTGTCGAGGTAGCTGGCATGGAAGCTCGACGCGCCGAGTTGCGCTGGCGCCAGCAAGGTCAGCCGGTCCACCAACTTCAACTGATTTTTCTGCACAGGGACGAACACGGCTGCCCGCTGCTGATTCAGATCACGGCAACCAGCAATAACCCCAAGGGCATGACCGCCATCGAGCGTAGTGCCTTCGAGGAGATGATCGGCAGTCTGGAGTTACGTGACGCGGAAGTTGAGAAGGCAGCCGCCGTATGACCGGCGCGGCTGCGCGACAGGATGATCCGATAGAGCATTCCAGTGCATTGAGCGGGTTACTGGGCGGACTTGCCTTGGGTGCCGCAGCGGTACTGGTCGGGATTGCTGTGGTCGGAACCGGAGGGCTCGGCGGCCTGGCGATTGCAGCCATGATTGGCGCTGGGGCAGCAACAGGTGCAGGTATTGGGCAGCTGTTGGGGAGCCTTTCGCATGCTCAGCGCGAAACGGGATGGATTACTTCTGGCTCCGACAATGTGCGCATCAATGGCCGGCCTGCGGCCAGAGCGCATGTCGATCAAGCGGTGTGCACTGACCATTCAGGGGTGCGGCAAACGTTGGCCCAGGGCAGTCGGTCTGTCCACATCAACGGACAACCTGCGGTGAGGGTTGGGGATCGTACGGTATGTGATGGCAGGATCAGTGCTGGGTCATCAAACGTATTTATCGGGGGGGAAACCGAGACCACGGATGAGATCGAACCGGAAGTGCCCGGGTGGCTTGAAGCCACGGTGTTGGGGGTGGGGATTGCCAGTGCGGTGGCGTTGGTCGGGCCGGCAATGGCGCTCTGGGGGATGTTTGGGGGCGTGGTTGGTGGTGGTGCTGGGAGCTACTACGGTGAAAGCCTTTATGGTCAAGATTCAGATCAACAAAAGCTCATGGCGTTTGGTGGAGCAGTAATAGCCGGTGGGTTGGCATCACGTTATCGGTTCGACGAGAACGGAGGCTTAGGCGCCAATTTTGGCAACGTGAAAATCACTGCGCGTAGAGCTCAAGGATTTATTGGGATGCTCCGCGGTGAGCGCTACAGGTTGCCGGACGTAAAGAATGAAGGTTTTCTATATGTCAAACGCTCGACTGAAGAGCTCAAGTCTTTGCGCGCAGAATTCAATAACAGAGGCAGATCACAATTCCTCAAAGAGCTATCCAGCAATCCGGAGAAGATTGCCATTTTGAAGAAGGCTGGATTTAGTGAGGCTGAAATTTCCAGAATTCAAAGCGGCCAACTGCCTAGTAAGGAATGGGAGGTTCACCATGTGTGGCCTTTGGATGATGGAGGCACGAATGAATTTAGTAATCTGGCACTTATCAAAAGCGAGCCTTTTCACAAGGTGCTAACCAATGCGCAAAGGGCGTTAACAAGAGGAATGCTTCCTGGTGAGGGACGCTGGGTTGAGTGGCCAGTAGTAGAGACGAGGATTTACCCAAAATCCGGAGAGCAATATTGAAAATTGAAACCGAGAAAAAAATTTTGAGCTTAAACAGCGCTCTTGGTCCAGCTGAAATATTCGTAGGGGAGCCTGCCAAAAAGCATGATATCGACATGCTTGAGGCTGCTGTTAAGCGCGAGTTTTCAACTACTCTGCCACGGCAGTATATTGATTTCCTGTGTAAGTTCGATGGTGTGGCCTCGGGAGGGGTTTTTATATACTCAAGTCGCCCACACAGATACCCTGACAGCGATGGCTTCAGTCATGACTTCGTGGGGCTTAATCAAATCGTGAGGGAGGTTGATTTCATGAGCGGCTTTCTAGTTTTCGGAGAGAGTGACCAAGATGAATATGTCCTGGATTTGCTGAGCGAGAGGTATCAGGTGAGAGATAAACAGGCTTATGATAATGTTTTTGAGGAGTTTTATAGTTTTGATGAGCTTTTGGACTTTATGGTGGGTCTCATTGTGCAACGATCCTGAGCGCGTGGCGTAAAGCACGGTGGCGACTGAAGAAGTGGGTCATTTGGAAAGCCTGTTAATATGAAGCATCCCGAGGACTTATAGTGACTGTCATTGCAATTGCTGTTGAACACGGCGCTGTATCAGCTGCAATCCTTGTAAAGCTCCATCGTGCGCTAGGCATTCCATTGCAGAAACTGAAGTCAGATATCTCGTAAAGAAGGCCAGTTGTGGAGTTGGAAATATTTAACAGTAATTACTAAGAGCATGCAAAACTGATTCGTTCTGTGATTGCAATACTGAATGCAGAGAAGAATGATTCATCTTGTTACGAGATTCCCTATGGCAAGCAATATGTGTGCAGTGATCAGCTGCATCTATGGAAAATTGATTCTAGTATGGTGGAGAGCATATTGAGTGCAGCCGATAACGAGGTGAATCGCCAGCTTGACAATTAATAGCGCATTGGGGAGTGTGCTGATCCGGCCAAGTGGCCATACGTTTAACCTCATGTGTTCGTTTAGCGCCAGGCCTTTGAGAATACTGAATACCTACGATAGGATTAACTATGCATTTTTATGCTGAGCCAGAAGTGGCTGGAGGGCTCGGTGATTGGACCGTTCTGGATGCCTCTGTGCATCCTCCTATTGTCCGCTCTCTACAATATGAGTTTGACGACTGGCGTGGTGATCAGTTTCTCGAATCATTTCCTTGCTTTATTGTTACTGAGGTGATTGCGGCTGCAATAAAAGAGGCTGGTCTATCAGGGTGTAGCTTTGGTCATGTTGATGTGAAGAAGTCTGATGTATTTGAAGAGCTAAATCCCGGCGTGTGCTTCCGGAGTTTGTTTGGTTGAAAGTTGAAGGCGTAGCTGGAGTGTCTGATTTCGGACTGACTGAAGATCACCGCCTGGTTATTTCGGAAGTCGCAAACAAGCTTTTCAAAAGCTTTGGCTTGGAGAATACGGATTTTCGGGCGTTTGGCTAGTGGCTAAGTGTTTTATTGGGCGACTATAAAGGCAGGAGCTGGCCGAGGAGTTTGACCAAGTCCAAGGTGTCGGCCTTGGTGTCGTATTTATTGTTGTTTTGTGGGTGAAGCTTGAAAAGCTATCTTTCTCTTGCGTTCGGTATGTCGGCATTTGTCTCCGGTGCGTCTGAAGACGAGTTGAAATCGTTTGCTCGGCGCTGTAAGGAGTTATTGTTCTCTGTTCCTCCGTCCGAGTATTTGGATTTTTTACGTATCTGCAACGGCGGAGCGGAAAACGGTGTGTTTGTGTACTCAACTCGTCGCGTTCAGTTTGAGGACTGCGCTGGCCAGACGAATGATTTTGTTGAGGTGAATCTGAATTGGCGTGACTTGGAGTGGATGACGGACTATCTGGTGTTCGGGGATAGTGACATGGATGTGTTTGTGCTGGAAATCTCATCTGGAAAGTACCAGGTCAGGGATCGCCAAGCCTTTCACAATGTATACGCTGAATTCCCTTCGTTCGATGGGATGATGTGCCATGTTATCGAGGCCATGCTACACGGTGGTGGCATTTGACATGTTTTTCTCTGGTCGCGAGCACTGGAGACTTCAACCGTTTCGTGATGTGGGTCTCACTCTGTCCGGGTTTCAGAGCTTGTCCCCAAGCCAACCCTGAACTACCCTCCGCCCCGGCCATACTCATGGCCATTCATCACCCACGGACGATCATGACGGAGCTCCCCATGGAAGGCATCCCGCAAACCCAATCCACCTCTAGCAACCTCAAGCCAAAATGGCAGGAGCGTTTCGCTTTCTTCGATCAGCACGGCAGCCCGAGCAGCGCCACCTACAAGGCCGCCCTGAAGGCTGCGCCTTTCCGAAAAAGGCTGCTGATCGGAATGAACCTCATCGCCTTCCTCTTCGGCCCGATCTACTTGTTCGTGCTGGGCCTGTGGAAAAAGAACTTGTCCCTGCTGGGCATCATCGTGGCCATCACCGTGGTGATCGAGATTTTCCAGAATGTCACTGGCATCGTCATGCCGCGGGCGCTGGATACCGGGCTCAACGTGATGTTCAACGTGATGTACGGTGTTCTCACCAATTATGCCTATTACCTGAAGCAGACCACGGGCAAGCAAGGCTGGAACCCGTTTGAGGGCATGCGCCTCATTTGATGCCTTTGTAGTACGCCTGAAACAAGGTTGCGTCAGGGCTGCCAGATGCCTGGCTGGGGATTTTCGGCGCCTGTGAGATCGAGCGCCGCGCGGGCGGCGCTCGATCTCACAGGCGCCGAAAATCCCCAGCCAGGCATCTGGCAGCCACACCCCTCACTTCGGATAAAGCGGCGGCAAGCTCCCACTCTCCCCAGCAGGCAACAACACCTGCTCCGCCGGCGGAATCGTGCCGATCGCCCGCCACAGATCTTCACCCTGCCAATACTGGCCACTCTCGCTATACAAAGCCCCATTCAACCCATCCAGCGCATCCGACAACGGCACAAACCGCGCCGCCATCTCGGCCAGGGTCTCCGGCTGCTGCCGCGCCCAGGCATCGAGCGCCTGTCGCGTAGCCTGTGGGTCGTTGGCCTGGCAGGCGCGCTTGAGGTCATCCAGCAAAGTCCGCGGGCTCGGCCCATTCTGCGCAGCACGCAGCACCGCCGGCTGCGAGCGGGCACGCCACCACAGGGCGAAGCCGAGCACCGTGGTCAGGGCGAACAGCAGGGTGGCGAGCTGCCAGGGCCACAGCAGGTGGCTGGCACCGCTGCTGTCGCCAACCGGGGTGTCGGCGCTCAGCGCGGGGTTGTCCTGCACGTCCAGCATACGCGCCGGCAGGCTGCTCTGTTCCAGGTGGTCTTCGCGGGTATTCCACCAGGTAACTTCCACTGCTGGCAGGGCCAGCTTGCCGCTGTGGGTCGGCACCAGCGCTTCACGCTCTTCGCGGTTGGCGGTCATGCCGCGTTCGCTGATCTCGTTGCGCAGCACTGGCTGGTCCGGGTAGCGGCGCAGGCCGACGATCTCGGTGGCGGGCAGCTGTGGCAGCTGGGTGCTCGACAGGCCTTCGGCGCGTAGTGTGATGTTTCGGGTCAGCGAGTCGCCGATCTGTGGCTGCTGGCTGGCCGGGTCGGGGTTCCAGTGTTCTTCCAGGCTCAGGTCACGTGCCGGCAGCCACGGCACATTGGCCGGCCAGGCGGCGGGGATGGGGCGCACGGCCAGGCGCAGCGGTAGTGAACTGACCTGCACCTGGCGGCCAACCCGGGCAGCGCCGGCAGGTTGCTGAGCGTTGTCGGCGGCGGTGGCGGTGAAGGTCAGCGGTGGAATGTCCAGGTCGCCGCTCTGCTGCGGATACACCGCGTAGCGGGTTTCGATCACCCCGTGGCGCACGCCGTTGATTTCCTTCTCGTAGGTGCGCGACTCACCCAGCGGCTCGACCTTGGCGTTTTCCAGCTGCAGCGGGCTCAGGCTGCTGTCGTCGTACAGCGACACCGAATGGTAGATGCGCAGGGTCAGCACGGCCTGGGCCTGGACGTATACCTCGTGGCTGTCCAGGGTGGCTTCGACGAAGACTTGCGAGGCGACTTCCGGGCGGCTGGCGTCGGCCTGCAGCACTTGCAGGTCGATGGCCTGGCTGTGCGACTGGCCCAGTTGCAGCTCGGGGATACGCAGGCTGCCGCTGTGCCGGGGCAGCAGGGTGATGATCCAGCGGGTGCTGGCGCGGGTTTCGCCATCAAGGGTGTGCAGGCTGTTCAACTGGCGGGTGCCGCGCACTTCGAAGTCGCTGTCCAGGGCGCGCAGGTCGGGCTTGCCGAACTGGGTCACGTCCTGGCTTTCGAGGGTCAGTTCGAGGGTTTCGCCGGCTTCCAGGCGCGTGCGGTCGACGCTGGCCTGCAGCGTGGGTAGGGCCTGGGCCATGACGGCCCACAACAGGCAGAGAAGAAAGACGCCGAAGCGACTCATCGTGTTTTTTCCTGATGCAATTGCTGTTCATACCAGAATTTGCGGCGCAACAACTCCGCCGGGTTGTCGGGGATCTCTCGCAGCCATTGTTCCAGGGCCTGGCGCTGTTCGGCATCGAGGCTGGTCGATACCGGGCGCTGCGGCGGCTGGGTGATGCTGTCGTCATCGCCGCCCTGGGTGCCAGGCGCCGCCTGGCTGTTGTTGCTGCCTTCACCGGGTTGTTGCGCGCTGGCCTGTTCTTCACTGCCGGGCGTGCCTTGGGCAGGGCTGCTGGCCGAGCTGCTGTTGCCTTCGGTTTCGTTGCCTGGGGTGCCTTGGGTGTCGTTGTTGGCCGGTTGTTCTTCGGCCTGGGCTTCGCGTTGCTGCAGCAGTTGCTGCACCAGCGCCTGGTTGGCCAGTGCCGGCTGCAGGTCGGGCTGGCGCTCCAGGGCCTGTTCGTAGGCATCCAGGGCGGCTTCCAGTTCGCCGCTGCGGGCCAGGGCATTGCCTCGATTGTAGTGGGCTGCGGCGCTGTCGCCCTGGGCAAAGGCCTCGGCGGCGCCGGCATAGTCGCCGGCCTGGTACAGCGCCATGCCGCGCCATTGCGGGTCCTGAAAGTGCCGGGCGGCGTCTGCCGGGCGTTGCTTGCGCAGCAGCATCTGGCCCTGTTGATCGGGGCGCAGCCACAGGTCGTTGAGTTCGAATGCCTGGCTCGGCTGTGGCAGGGCCAGCAGCAGTGGCAGGCAGAACAGCCAACCGCGGCGCCCGGCACAGGCGGCCAGCAGCAACAGCGGCAGTAACAGCCAGTAACCCTGGTCGGCCCAGCTGTCCAGTTGCAGGGTCTGGCCGGCATCGCGCAGGTGGCGCGGGTTGTCGAACAGGCCCAGGCCGCGCAGGTCGAGGTCGTCGATGCGGGCATGGCGGTAGCGCCCGCCGGTGCCACTGATGAAGGCCTTGAGGCTGGCACTGTCGAGCCGCGGCAGGAGGATGCCACCCTGGTCATCCTTGAGGTATTCGCCATTGGCCTGGCGCACTGGCGCGCCGTCGCCGGTGCCGATGCCGAGCATCAGCAGGCTCGGGCCCTGGCGGCCGAGGGCCTGGGAGATGCCCTGGCGCTCCGGCGCGCTCAGCGCCGAGCCGACCAGCAGCAGGCGACCCTGGCCGAGGCCGCTCTGGGCCAGCAGGGCCAGGCCTTTTTGCACGGCCAGGTCGGCGCGCTGGCCAGGTTGGGGCATGATCGACGGGTCGATGGCTTCCAGCAGGTTGCGCGTGGTACCCAGGTCATCCGACAGCGGCACCAGAGTGTGCGCACTGCCGGCGTAGACGATCAGCGCGGTCTGGCTGTCATTGCGGTGTTCGAGCAAGTCGAGGATCTTGCGCCGGGCCTGCTCCAGGCGGTTGGGCGCAACGTCTTCGGCAAGCATCTGTGGGGTCAGTTCGAGCAGGATTACCAGCGGGTCGGCCGGGCGCTGGCGGGTTTCTTCCAGGCGCTGCCAGCTCGGCCCGAGCAGGGCCAGCACCACCAGCAACCAGGCCAGGCCCAGGGCCACCCAGGGCAGTTTGCTGTTGCTGCCGCTGCCGCCGCCGAGCAGCACCGGGTGGAAGGCTGGTGGCAGGATCATCTGCCAGCGCCCGGCGCGCTTGCGCCGGTGCCACAGCTTGAACAGCAGCCAGCCGAGCAGGGGCACCACCAGCAGCCAAAGCGGGCGCAGCCATTGTGGCCAGAGATCGATCATCGCCGTTTCCTCAGGCGCAGGCGTTTCAGGCGCTGGCGCCATTCCGGATGGGGCTGCAGGAAACGCGGCTTGCGCAGCACCTTGTGCAGCAGGTTGTCGGGCCATTGCACCGCCACCACCAGCAACACGCTGAGCAGCAGGGCCAAGGCCAGCGGCCAGGCATACAGGGCTTTGGCCGTGCGCGCCTGGGTCGGTTGCTGGGCAACCGGTTCAAGCTGATCGAGGGTATCGCCGATGGCGTTCAGCTCGGCGCCGTCATGGGCGCGGAAGTAGGCGCCGTGGGTGATGTCGGCAATTTCCTTGAGCGACGCTTCATCGAGGTCCAGGCTCGGGTTCAGGCCGAGCAGGCCGGGTGTGCCGCTGGCCTCGGGGTTGGCGCCGATGCCGATGGTGTAGATGCGCACGCCTTCCTGGGCGGCCAGGCGGGCGGCGGTCAGCGGGTGAATCTGCCCGCCGTTGTTGGCGCCGTCGGTGACCAGCACCAATACCCGGCTTTGTGCCGGGCGCTGGCGCAGGCGCTTGACCGCCAGGCCGATGGCGTCACCGATGGCGGTGTTCTTGCCAGCGATGCCGATCTGCGCCTCGTCGAGAAAGGTGCGCACGGTGCGCCGGTCGAAGGTCAGCGGCGCTTGCAGGTAGGCCTGGCTGCCGAACAGGATCAGGCCGACACGGTCGCCTTGGCGGTCCTGCAGGAAGTCGCCGAGCAGTGCTTTTACCAGGTCCAGGCGGCTGATGTCTTCGTCTTTCCATTGCATGTCGGGGAAGTCCATCGAGCCCGAGACATCCACCGCCACCAGCAGGTCGCGGCCACTGGAGGCCACCGGTACCGGTTCGCCAAGCCACTGCGGGCGGGCGGCGGCCAGCAGCAGCAACAGCCAGATCACTACATACGGCGCCTGCTGGCGCAGGGTCGGTAGGTTCAGCCGTGCGCGGCGCCCGGCCAGGCCTTCGAGTTCGTCGAGGAAGCCGACCTTGAGCACCGGCTCGCCGCTGTCGGCAGCGGGCAGCAGCAGGCGCGCCAGCCACGGCAGCGGCAGCAGTGTGAAGATCCACGGCCAGGCCAGTTCAAACATGTTTGCGAATCCAGGTTTCGACCGCCTGGCTGAGCCCGACGATGGCCTTGTCGTCAAGTTTGCACTCGGGCTTGTAGGCGCCTTCGACCAGCACCATCCAGCGGGTCAGGCCGGCGGCCGGGCAGCGGTTGTCGAGAAAGGCCAGCCACTGGCGGCCGTTCAAGGTATGGCTGTTGGCGCCGGGGTAGTGGTTGCGGCACAGGCGCTTGAGCAGGGCGTTGATCTGCTGCAGCCAGGCACCGGCCGGTGCGCCGTCGTAGGGGCGCGGCAGGCGGGCGAGTTCGGCCAGGGCTTCCAGGCGCACCGGGTCGAGCGGCAGCTCGGCGCGCACCACCGGGCGCTTGCCCGGGCGCCAGCGGCGCAACCGCCACAGGCCCCAGGCCAGCAGCGGCAGCAGCGCGAGCAGCAGCCACCAGCCCGGTGCTGGCGGCCACAGGCCGATCGCCGGCGGTGCGATCAGCGGTTGTAGCTGGTCCAGCGGGTTCATTGGCCACTCCCGGGGCGCTGGGCGTTCAGGTATTCGCGCAGTTGTTCGATCATCTCGCTCTGGGTGCTCAGCGGCATAAGCACTACGCGCAGCTTCTGCGCCATCAGCTCCCAACGCTCGATGCGCGCTTCGGCCTGTTGACGGTAGGCCTGGCGCAGGTTGGCGTCCAGGGTGTCGAGCTCCAGCTGCGCACCGCGCTGGGCGAAACGCAGCAGGCCGGCGGCGGGCAGGGCGTGGTCGAGCGGGTCGGACACCGGCATCAGCAGCAGGTCGCAATGGCGCGAGAGCATCGCCAGGTGCTGCTCGGCCTGGGCGCTGAGCGAGCGTTCGTCGCAGATGACGATGGCCAGGCTGCCGGGGCGCAGCACTTCACGGGCGCGGCGCAGGGCCAGGCCAAGGTTGTCGGCCTGCGGCGCAGCTTCGGTGTGCAGGGCCTGGTTGACCTTGGCCAGGCGGTTGAGCAGCTGCAGCAGGCTCTGCTTGCTGCGCCGTGGCTTGATCTCATGGTGCTCGTTGTCGCCGAATACCAGCCCGCCGATACGGTCGTTGTGGCCCAGCGCGGCCCAACCGAACAGCGCGGCAGCCTCGGCTGCGAGCACCGACTTGAACATCAGCCCCGAGCCGAAGAACAGGCGCTGGCTTTGCTCGACGAGGATGAAGATCGGCCGTTCGCGCTCTTCGTGGAACAGCTTGGTGTGCGGCTCCTGGGTGCGCGCGGTAACGCGCCAGTCGATGTTGCGCACATCGTCACCGGCCTGGTACACGCGCACCTGGTCGAAGTCCACGCCGCGCCCGCGCAGCTTGGAATGGTGCAGGCCGACCAGCGGGCTGCGCTGGCCAGGGCGGGAAAACAGCTGGATCTCGCGCACGCGGTGGCGCATGTCGATCAATTCGGTGAGGCCGATGCGGATGCCGGGTTCGGCCTGCTGCGTGGTGGGCATGGGTCAGGCGACGGCCACGACGTCGAGAATGCGCTGGACCACGCGGTCCTGGTCGATCCCCGCGGCTTCGGCTTCGAACGACAGGATGATGCGGTGGCGCAGCACATCGAACAGCACCGCCTGGATGTCTTCCGGGCTGACGAAGTCGCGCCCGGCCAGCCAGGCATGGGCACGGGCGCAGCGGTCAAGGGCGATCGAGCCGCGCGGGCTGGCACCATAGGCGATCCAGTCGGCCAGCTCGGCATCGAACTTGGCCGGGGTGCGGGTGGCCATCACCAGCTGCACCAGGTATTCCTCCACGGCGTCGGCCATGTACAGGCCAAGGATCTCCTTGCGCGCGGCAAAGATCGCCTGCTGGCTGACCCGGCGCTCGGGCTTCACTTCACCGCCCAGTGCTTCGCCACGGGCCTGGGCGAGAATGCGGCGTTCGACGGCGGCATCGGGGAAACCGATCTTCACGTGCATCAGGAAGCGGTCGAGCTGGGCTTCGGGCAGCGGGTAGGTGCCTTCCTGCTCGATCGGGTTCTGCGTGGCCATCACCAGGAACAGCGGCGACAGGTCGTAGGTACTGCGGCCCACGCTGACCTGGCGCTCGGCCATGGCTTCGAGCAGCGCCGACTGCACCTTGGCCGGGGCGCGGTTGATTTCGTCGGCCAGCACCAGGTTGTGGAAGATCGGCCCCTGCTGGAACACGAAGCTGCCGGTTTCCGGGCGATAGATCTCGGTGCCGGTGATGTCGGCCGGGAGCAGGTCGGGGGTGAACTGGATGCGGTGGAACTGCGCCTCGATGCCTTCGGCCAGCTCTTTGATGGCCTTGGTCTTGGCCAGGCCGGGCGCACCTTCGACCAGCATGTGGCCGTCGGCCAGCAACACGATCAACAGCCGCTCGACCAGCTTCTCCTGGCCTAGGATCTGGGAGGAAAGAAAGGTGCGTAGCGCGATCAGCGCTTCACGGTGTTCCATCGGCGGCGGTTCCTGGGATTGCGCCAGGTCGCGGGCGACCTGGCAGGGGCTGATACTTTAATCTATCCAGGGGGGCGCCGACCAATGAAGGCCGGGATTTTTATCGCTGCCACGGTCGCTGCAGGGCGCGCCCGCACGCTTTTCGGCTCAGTTCTTCGAGGTGGAGTGCCTGCGCCCCTGGTCGCACAGGGCAAACACCACCACCAGCACCCCGGCAATCGCCAGGATCAGCGCCACGCCATCGGTGGAATGGGTAGCCGACCCGGCCACCAGCGCCAAGCCGCCCAGCGGCGCCAAGCCACCGGCTACTGCGGTGCCGATCTCACGGCCGGTACCAAAGCCCGACGAGCGCGTCTGGGTCGGGAATTGGCGGCTTAAGAACGAACCCTGCGGGGCGAACATCATCGGCGCGAGGATGCCGGTGCCGATCGCGATGGCGATGTAGATCTGGGTGGGCTCACCGGTGCTCAACAGCTGCAGGAACGGGTAGGCGAACAAGGCCGACAGGACCCCGCCGAGCATCAGCACGGTCTTGCTGCTCCAGCGGTCGCACAGCCAGCCGAAGAACGGCACGGCGAAGATCGCCACCAGGCTGGCGATGGTCACCGACAGCGAGGTGACATGCGCTTGCACGCCCTTGAACTGGGTCAGGTAGGCCAGCGAGAAGGTCTTGAATATGTAGCTCAGCGCGTTGTAGCCGATGGCCACGAAGAACACCACGGCCAGGCCTTTGAGGTCGTTCCTGAACAGCAGCTTCAGCGGCGACACCTGCGGCTTGCTGCTGTCGGCCTTGTCGAGTTCCTTGAAGTCCGGCGTCTCGGGGATGCTCTTGCGCACCCACAGGCCGACCGCCACCAGGGCGATGCTGGCAATGAACGGGATGCGCCAGCCGCCGGCGAGGAGGAAGTCGTTGCCGTTCATGGTCAGCATGTACACAGTCAGCGACGACAGCAGCAGCCCCAGGTTGAGCCCCAGCGCCGGCCATGCGCCCTGGCTGCCGCGCTTGCCTTCGCTGGCATGCTCGTAGGAGGTCACCGCCGCGCCGGACAGCTCGGCCCCTGCGCCCAGGCCCTGGATGATGCGGATCACCACCAGCAGGATCGGTGCCCAGATGCCGATGCTGGCATAGCTTGGAATCAGCCCGATCAGCGCCGTGCACACGCCCATCATGCAGAAGGTGATCACCAGCACATGCTTGCGCCCGAAACGGTCGCCCAGGTAGCCGAACAGGATGCCGCCGAAGGGGCGGGCGATGAAGCCGATGGCGAAGGTGGAGAAGGCCAGCAGCGAGGCCACCGCCGGGTTGCTGGCATCGAAGAAGATCTTCGAGAACACGATCGCGGCCATGGTCGCGTAGAGGTAGAAGTCGTACCACTCCAGCATCGAGCCGAAGATGGTTGCCGCCGCCACCTTGCGCAGGCGCTTGCGTTGCTGTTGCGGGGTCTCGTGCGCGGCCGGGGCCGCCTCATGTACCGACATGGGGGGTTCCTTATTGTATTTGTAGTTGCGTCTTTTTGGGTTAAGGGTGAAGCAGATTTCAGCGGGCCTTGAGGATCTTCTCGGCGATCATCTGGCCGATCGGAATGGCCGAAGTGGCAGCCGGCGACGGGGCATTGCAGACATGCACCATGCGCGGGGTCTCGGCGAACAGGAAGTCATGCACCAGGGCCCCGTCGCGCATCACCGCCTGGGCGCGAATGCCCGCCTCGTAGGGCAGCAGGTCTGCCACTTGCAGCGATGGGCAGTACTTGCGGCACTGTTCCAGGTAACCGCGCTTGAACAGCGAGTTCTTCATCTCGGTGGTGCCGGAGCCGAGGTTGTTCCAAATGGTTTTCCAGAAGCCCGGGAAGCTGGCGTACTCGGCCACGTCGCGCCAGTTGGCCGAAAACTTGCGGTAGTTCTCACGGCCGAAGCCGAGCACGGCATTTGGGCCGACAGTGACGCTGCCGTCGATCATGCGTGTCAGGTGCACGCCGAGGAACGGCAGTTCCGGGTCGGGAATCGGGTAGATCAGGTGGTTGACGATCTGGTTCTTGCTGGCCGGCAGGCGGTAGTACTCGCCGCGGAAGGGGATGATCTGATGGTCGATCTTCACCCCGGCCAGGCGCGCCAGGCGGTCGGACTGCAGGCCGGCGCAGGCCACCAGCTGGCGCGCGCACCAGGTGTGGCTGTCGGTGCCGATGGCGACATGGTCAGCGTGCTCCTGGATAGCGCGCACGCGGGTCGACAAGTGCACCTCGCCGCCGGCCTGGCGGATCACCTTGGCCATGGCGTTGCACACCTGGGTGTAGTCGACGATGCCGGTGGCATCGAGGAACAGCGCGCCCTTGCCGACGATGTTCGGCTCACGTTCAGCCAGCGCGGCGGCATCCAGGCGCTCGACCTTCAGGCCGTTCTGCTGCGAGCGCTCGTACAGCGCCTGCATGCGTTGCACTTCCAGGTCGTTGGAGGCCACCAGCAGCTTGCCGCAGACCTCGAAGGCGATGCCATGCTCAGTGCAGAAGTCCTTGGTCGCCTGGGCGCCGCGCTTGCACAGGTCGGCCTTGAGGCTGCCCGGTGCGTAGTAGATGCCCGCATGGATCACGCCGCTGTTGTGGCCGGTCTGGTGGCGGCCGAGGCTGGCTTCCTTCTCCAGGATCAGCAGGGATGCGCCCGGGCGCTGTTCGAGCAGGGCCATCGCGGTGGCGAGGCCGACGATGCCGCCGCCGATGATGCAGTAGTCGTAGGTCATGCAAGAGTACCTTGGTGTTCTTGTCGGTGGGTCTGCTTATCAGGTTGTCAGACTAAGTAGTGCGCAAAAAAGGCCCGCGTCAGGGCGCGTTGGTTTCTCCGGGGTCAGTCGAGGGCGGGGAGGTCGATCTTCAGGCGCTTGGCCGAGGCGCGCAGGTGCGCTTCGGCGCAAGCTGCGGCCGCCTGGCGGTCGCCATCGGCGATGGCCTGGTACAGCGCCTGGTGCTCGCGGTTGGCATCGGCCGAACCGCCCACCGAGTGGGCGGCGGAGTTTTCCCAGGCGGTGCGCCGTGCGCTGGCCAGCTGGCCGCCGAGGAAGTCGTGGAAGGCCACGAAGTAATCGTTCTTGCTGGCTTCGGCAATCGCCCGGTGGAAGGCCACGTCGGCGGCCGAGGCGGTGGCGAAGTCGCTGCGCTTGTCGAGCATTTCCTGCAGGGCCTTGGCCATGTGCGCCAGGTCCTGCTCGTCGCGCCGGCGGGCGGCGATGGCGGCGGCCTGGGTTTCGATCCACAGGCGCATCTCGAACATCTGCACCAGGTCCGGCTTGCGGCCATTGCTGCCGGGGAAGCGGAACACGGTGCCGGCTGGGGTTTGCGAGATGTAGGAACCGAGCCCGCGACGAGCGATCAGCACGCCATCGGCCTTGAGCTGCGCCACGGCTTCGCGCACCACCGAGCGGCTGACGTTCAGCTGTTCGGCCAGTTGCTGTTCGGTGGGCAGGCGCGATTCGGCGGTCAAACGGCCGGAATCGATCTCGGCGCGGATGGCGCTGACAACCCGGTCTACCAGGGTATCGGGGCGCTGGAGCTCTAGCATGGAAGCGGTTGCCTAGTGATCAGGTTGTCAGACAATGCCTGTGGTAGGGCAGAGGTGTCAATGGATTATCTGCTTTGCAGGCCCGGCCTCTTCGCGGGTAAACCCGCGAAGAGGCCGGAACAGGAAGACTCAGAGCTCGCTGACGAAGGTGCCCGTGCCTTCGAGGATGTTCTTCAGCGTCAGCGCCACTTCCTCAAGGTCGGTCCCCGCCGAAGTCAGCACGATCTCCAGCGCCTCATCCCCTTTCAGCGCATCGCGATCCCCGGCCGCCACTTCGATCAGCAGGCGCTGTGCACTCAAGGTCACCTTCAGCCCATCCAGCGTCGACGGCTCGTCATCCAGGGTCAGGTCGACGGTGTCTTCATCCGGGTAGCGTGTCAGCAGAAACATCTGCCCCTTGTCGCTGTGGCAGCACAGGGTCGCCATGTTGTCTTCCTCGTCATCGCAAGGGGTGGCGAACAGCAGGGCGGTCTTGATTTGCATGGCAACGGCTCGGGCTTCTGGAAATGAGAGGGAATTCTGACAGCCTTGCACACATCCATAAACGTAAAGTTGCCAGCCCTTGACCGAAATTGTCGCAGCCTCGCAAGCGGCAATGACCGCTCAGTCGTTAAGCTTCCGCGAGCCCTGAACGTACCTGTCACGTTCTACGTCTGGTTTTTACCGTCCGGCTTGCCATGGGTTGGCTATCGTTGATCCGTACATGGCGGACGTGCGCGACGCTTCAACTATTACAAAGCCCAAGCGGAGTACCACAGATGGCCTTCTTCACCGCAGCCAGCAAAGCCGACTTCCAGCATCAACTGCAAGCGGCCCTGGCGCAGCACATCAGCGAACAGTCCCTGCCACAAGTGGCGCTGTTCGCCGAGCAGTTCTTCGGCATCATCTCTCTGGACGAACTCACCCAGCGCAGGCTTTCGGACCTGGCCGGCTGCACCCTGTCGGCATGGCGCATCATCGAGCGCTTCGACCCCGAATACCCGCAAGTGCGGGTGTACAACCCCGATTACGAACGCAATGGCTGGCAATCGACCCACACCGTGGTCGAAGTGCTGCACCACGACCTGCCGTTTCTGGTCGACTCGGTGCGCACCGAGCTGAACCGCCGCGGCTACAGCATCCACACCCTGCAGACCACGGTGCTCAGCGTGCGCCGGGGCGCCAAGGGCGAGCTGCTCGAACTGCTGCCCAAAGGCACCCAGGGCGAAGGCGTGCGCCATGAGTCGCTGATGTACCTGGAGATCGACCGCTGCGCCAATGCCGCCGAGCTGACCGTGCTGACCCGCGAGATCGAGCAGGTGCTGGCCGAAGTGCGCGTGGCAGTGGCGGATTTCGAGCCGATGAAAGCCAAGCTGCGCGAAGTCGTCGCCGAGGTGGAAAACACCGCCTACGGCCCGGCCCAGCATGAGAAGGGCGAGGTCAAGGCCTTCCTCGAATGGCTGCTGGACAACCACTTCACCTTCCTTGGCTATGAAGAATTCACCGTCCAGGCCGACAGCGACGGTGGCCAGATGGTCTATGACGAGCAGTCGTTCCTCGGCCTGCCGCGCCGCCTGCGGGTGGGGCTGACGGCGGAAGAACTGCGCATCGAAGAATATGCCGTGGCCTATCTCAACGAGCCACTGCTGCTGTCGTTCGCCAAGGCCGCACATCCCAGCCGCGTGCATCGCCCGGCCTATCCGGATTACGTGTCGATTCGCCAGCTGGACGCCGATGGCAAGGTTATCAAAGAGCGCCGCTTCATGGGCTTGTACACCTCGTCGGTGTACGGCGAGAGCGTGCATGCCATCCCTTACATCCGCGTGAAAGTCGCTGAAGTCGAACGCCGTTCCGGCTTCGACCCGAAAGCGCACCTGGGCAAGGAGCTGGCCCAGGTGCTCGAAGTGCTGCCGCGTGACGACCTGTTCCAGACGCCGATCGACGAGCTGTTCAATACCGTGATGTCGATCGTGCAGATTCAGGAGCGCAACAAGATCCGCGTGTTCCTGCGCAAGGACCCGTACGGGCGCTTCTGCTACTGCCTGGCCTACGTGCCGCGGGAGATCTACTCCACCGAAGTGCGGCAGAAGATCCAGCAGGTGCTGATGGAGCGCCTGAAGGCCAGCGACTGCGAGTTCTGGACCTTCTTCTCCGAATCGGTGCTGGCGCGCGTGCAGCTGATTCTGCGGGTCGACCCGAAGAACCGCATCGACATCGACCCGCAGCAACTGGAAAACGAAGTGATCCAGGCCTGCCGCTCGTGGCAAGACGACTACTCGGCGCTGGTCATCGAGAACTTCGGCGAAGCCCAGGGCACCAATATCCTCGCTGACTTCCCCAAAGGCTTCCCGGCGGGCTACCGCGAGCGCTTCCCGGCGCATTCGGCGGTGGTCGACCTGCAGCATGTGGTGGCGCTGTCCGAGAACAAGCCGCTGGCGATGAGTTTCTATCAGCCCCTGACCCGCCTGGGCGACCGCCTGCTGCATTGCAAGCTGTACCACGCCGACACCCCGCTGGCGCTGTCGGATGTGCTGCCAATCCTGGAAAACCTCGGCCTGCGCGTGCTCGGCGAGTTCCCTTACCGCCTGCGCCACGCCAGCGGGCGCGAGTTCTGGATCCACGACTTCGCCTTCACCTACAGCGAAGGCCTGAACCTGGACATCCAGCAGCTCAACGACACCCTGCAGGATGCCTTCATCCACATCGTCAAGGGCGACGCCGAGAACGACGCCTTCAACCGCCTGGTGCTCACCGCCGGCCTGCCATGGCGTGACGTGGCGTTGCTGCGTGCCTATGCCCGGTACCTCAAGCAGATCCGCCTGGGCTTCGACCTTGGCTACATCGCCAGCACCCTGAACAACCACACCGACATCGCTCGCGAGCTGACCCGGTTGTTCAAGACCCGTTTCTACCTGGCGCGCAAGCTCACCAACGAAGACCTGGACGACAAGCAGCAGCGCCTGGAGCAGGCGATCCTCACCGCCCTGGACGATGTCCAGGTACTCAACGAGGACCGCATCCTGCGCCGCTACCTGGACCTGATCAAGGCCACCCTGCGCACCAACTTCTACCAGCCGGATGCCAACGGCCAGAACAAGTCGTACTTCAGCTTCAAGTTCAACCCCAAGCTGATTCCCGAGCTGCCCAAGCCTGTGCCGAAGTTCGAGATCTTCGTCTATTCGCCACGGGTCGAGGGCGTGCACCTGCGCTTCGGCAACGTCGCCCGCGGCGGCCTGCGCTGGTCGGACCGCGAGGAAGACTTCCGCACCGAAGTGCTGGGCCTGGTGAAAGCCCAGCAGGTGAAGAACTCGGTGATCGTGCCGGTCGGCGCCAAGGGCGGCTTCCTGCCGCGCCGGCTGCCGCTGGGCGGTACCCGCGACGAGGTCGCTGCCGAGGGTGTGGCGTGCTATCGCATCTTCATCTGCGGCCTGCTCGACATCACCGACAACCTCAAGGACGGCGGCGTGGTGCCGCCGGCCAACGTGGTGCGTCACGATGACGACGACCCGTACCTGGTGGTGGCGGCCGACAAGGGCACCGCGACCTTCTCCGACATCGCCAACGGCATCGCCATCGACTATGGCTTCTGGCTCGGCGATGCGTTCGCCTCGGGCGGCTCGGCCGGTTATGACCACAAGAAAATGGGCATCACCGCCCGTGGCGCCTGGGTCGGCGTGCAGCGCCACTTCCGCGAGCGCGGCATCAATGTGCAGCAGGACCCGATCACCGTGATCGGCGTCGGCGACATGGCCGGTGACGTGTTCGGCAACGGCCTGCTGATGTCCGACAAGCTGCAACTGGTGGCGGCGTTCAACCACTTGCACATCTTCATCGACCCGAACCCGGACCCGGCCACCAGCTTCGTCGAGCGCAAGCGCCTGTTCGACCTGCCGCGCTCGGCCTGGAGCGACTACGACAGCAGCATCATGTCCGAAGGCGGCGGGATCTTCCCGCGCAGCGCCAAGAGCATCACCATCAGCCCGCAGATGAAGGAACGCTTCGCCATCGAAGCCGACCGCCTGACCCCGACCGAACTGCTGCACGCGCTGCTCAAGGCGCCGGTCGACCTGCTGTGGAACGGCGGTATCGGCACCTACGTCAAGGCCAGCAGCGAAAGCCACGCCGATGTCGGCGACAAGGCCAACGATGCACTGCGGGTCAACGGCAACGAACTGCGCTGCAAGGTGGTGGGCGAGGGCGGCAACCTCGGCATGACCCAGCTCGGCCGTGTCGAATTCGGCCTGCATGGCGGCGCCACCAACACCGACTTCATCGACAACGCCGGTGGTGTGGACTGCTCCGACCACGAGGTCAATATCAAGATCCTGCTCAATGAAGTGGTGCAGGGTGGCGACATGACCGAGAAGCAGCGCAACCAGCTGCTCGGCAGCATGACCGACGAAGTGGCCGGCCTGGTGCTGGGCAACAACTACAAGCAGACCCAGGCGCTGTCGCTGGCTGCCCGCCGCGCCCGCGAGCGGATCGCCGAATACAAGCGCCTGATGGCTGACCTCGAAGGCCGTGGCAAGCTGGACCGGGCCATCGAGTTCCTGCCGTCCGAGGAGCAGCTGGCCGAGCGCCTGGCTGCCGGCCAGGGCCTGACCCGCGCCGAGCTGTCGGTGCTGATCTCGTACAGCAAGATCGACCTCAAGGAACAGCTGCTCAAGTCGCTGGTGCCGGATGACGACTACCTGACCCGCGACATGGAAACCGCCTTCCCGCCGTCGCTGGTCAGCAAGTTTGCCGAAGCCATGCGCCGTCACCGCCTGAAGCGTGAAATTGTCAGCACGCAGATCGCCAACGACCTGGTCAACACCATGGGCATCACGTTTGTCCAGCGCCTGAAGGAGTCGACCGGCATGAGCCCGGCCAACGTCGCCGGCGCCTATGTGATCGTGCGCGACATCTTCCACCTGCCGCACTGGTTCCGCCAGATCGAGGCACTGGACTACCAGGTGCCGGCGGAAATCCAGCTGACCCTGATGGACGAACTGATGCGCCTGGGCCGCCGTGCCACCCGCTGGTTCCTGCGCAGCCGGCGCAACGAACAGGATGCCGGGCGCGACAGCGCGCACTTCGGGCCGAAGATCGCCCAGCTGGGGCTCAAGCTCGACGAGCTGCTGGAAGGCCCGACCCGCGAGCGCTGGATGGTGCGTTACCAGGGCTTCGTCGATGCCGGTGTGCCAGAGCTGCTGGCGCGGATGGTTGCCGGTACCACCCACCTGTACACCCTGCTGCCAATCATCGAGGCCTCGGACGTGACGGGGCATGACCCGGCGCAGGTGGCCAAGGCGTTCTTCGCCGTGGGCAGCGCGCTGGACCTGACCTGGTACCTGCAGGAAATCAGCAACCTGCCGGTGGAAAACAACTGGCAGGCCCTGGCCCGCGAGGCGTTCCGCGACGACATCGACCTGCAGCAGCGGGCGATCACCATCTCGGTCCTGCAGATGGCCGATGCGCCGGAAGACATGGACGCCCGGGTGGCGCTGTGGGCTGAGCAGCACCGGGTGATGGTCGAGCGCTGGCGCGCCATGCTCGACGACCTGCGCAATGCCACCGGCACTGACTATGCGATGTACGCGGTGGCCAACCGCGAGCTGGTCGACCTGGCGATGAGCGGGCAGGCGGCGGTGGTGCCGTCCTGAAACTTTTAGTGAGGTAAAACAAAGCCCCGGCAGCGATGCCGGGGCTTTTTGTATTCCTGTGCTGGCCTCTTCGCGGGTGCAGGCTTACTTGAACCGCCGCTCCACACCTTTCTCGACGAGGATCTTCGCCGAAATCTCTTCCACCGAGAAATGCGTGGAGTTGATGTTGGGAATGTTCTCCCGGCGGAACAGGTTCTCCACCTCGCGCACCTCGAATTCGCACTGGGCAAAGCTCGAATAGCGGCTGTTGGGCTTGCGCTCGTGGCGGATGGCGGTCAGGCGGTCGGGGTCGATGGTCAGGCCGAACAGCTTGCTGTGGTGCTTTTTCAGCACCGCCGGCAACTGCAGGCGCTCCATGTCGTCCTCGGTCAGTGGGTAGTTGGCGGCGCGAATACCGAACTGCATGGCCATGTAAAGGCAGGTCGGGGTCTTGCCGCAGCGTGACACGCCGACCAGGATCAGGTCGGCCTTGTCGTAGTAGTGGGTGCGTGCGCCGTCATCGTTGTCCAGGGCGAAATTCACCGCCTCGATGCGTTCCATGTAGTTGGAATTGCCACCAATGGAGTGCGATTTGCCCACGGAATACGACGAATGGGCAGTCAGTTCCTGCTCGAGCGGGGATAAAAACGAAGAAAAGATGTCGATCATGAAGCCGTTCGACGTCGCCAGGATCTCACGGATGTCCTGATTGACGATGGTGTCGAAGATGATCGGCCGCATGCCGTCGCGCTCTGCGGCAGCGTTGATCTGCTGCACCATGGTCCGCGCTTTTTCCGGGCTGTCGATGTACGGGCGGGTGAATTTATTGAACGGAATGCTCTCGAATTGAGCGAGCAGGCTCTGGCCCAGAGTTTCGGCGGTGATGCCGGTGCCGTCGGAGATGAAGAACGCGGTTCGTTTCATTTGCGATCTGGGCCTTAAGCTGATGTCGTTTCTTGGATATGATAAGTTCGGTTTGCCGAATGCGGCTGTCGGCATTCTGCCATATTTTGCGAACCTATTTTCCAGGTACAGGCCACAAGCGTCCGGCCCAGTCAACGAAGGCAGGCGGGCGCCCTTGAGCTTTTCCAATACAGTTAGTGGAGAGATCACCTTGGTAGAGTACGTAGTTTCCCTCGATAAGCTCGGCGTCCACGATGTGGAGCATGTGGGGGGCAAGAACGCATCCCTCGGCGAGATGATCAGTAACCTCGCTGGTGCCGGCGTGTCGGTGCCGGGCGGCTTTGCCACTACGGCTCAGGCGTACCGTGACTTTCTCGAACAGAGTGGCCTGAACAACCAGATCCATGCGGCCCTCGACGCCCTCGACGTGGATGACGTCAATGCCCTGGCCAAAACCGGCGCGCAGATCCGTCAGTGGGTGATGGAGGCCGAATTCCCGGCCCGCCTGGATGCGGAAATCCGCACCGCCTTCGCCGAAATGTCCCAGGGCAACGACAACATGGCCGTGGCCGTGCGTTCCTCGGCCACCGCCGAAGACCTGCCGGACGCCTCGTTCGCCGGTCAGCAGGAAACCTTCCTCAACATCCGTGGCGTCGATAACGTGATCCGCGCGGCCAAGGAAGTGTTCGCTTCGCTGTTCAACGACCGCGCCATCGCCTACCGCGTGCACCAGGGCTTCGACCACAAGCTGGTGGCCCTGTCCGCCGGCGTGCAGCGCATGGTCCGTTCGGAAACCGGCACCGCCGGCGTCATGTTCACCCTCGACACCGAGTCGGGCTTCCGTGACGTGGTGTTCATCACCGGCGCCTACGGCCTGGGTGAAACCGTGGTGCAGGGTGCGGTCAACCCTGACGAATTCTACGTGCACAAACAAACCCTGGAGGCTGGCCGCCCGGCCATCCTGCGCCGCAACCTGGGTAGCAAGGCGATCAAGATGGTCTATGGCGACGAAGCCAAGGCCGGCCGTTCGGTCAAGACCATCGAGGTCGACCGCGCCGAACGTGCACGCTTCTGCCTGAGCGACGACGAAGTCAACGAGCTGGCCAAGCAGGCGATGATCATCGAGCAGCACTACCAGCGCCCGATGGACATCGAGTGGGCCAAGGACGGTGACGACGGCAAGCTGTACATCGTCCAGGCTCGCCCTGAGACCGTGAAGAGCCGCGCCAGCGCCAACGTCATGGAACGTTACCTGCTGAAAGAGAAGGGTACCGTACTGGTCGAAGGCCGTGCCATCGGCCAGCGCATCGGCGCCGGCAAGGTCCGCGTGATCAACGATGTGTCCGAGATGGACAAGGTGCAGCCAGGCGACGTGCTGGTTTCCGACATGACCGACCCGGACTGGGAACCGGTGATGAAGCGCGCCAGCGCCATCGTCACCAACCGTGGCGGGCGTACCTGCCACGCGGCGATCATCGCCCGTGAGCTGGGCATCCCGGCCGTGGTCGGTTGCGGCAACGCTACCCAGGTGCTGAAAGATGGCCAGGGCGTGACCGTGTCCTGTGCTGAGGGCGATACCGGCTTCATCTTCGAGGGCGAGCTGGGCTTCGACGTCAAGCAGAACTCGGTCGATGCCATGCCCGATCTGCCGTTCAAGATCATGATGAACGTCGGCAACCCGGACCGCGCCTTCGACTTCGCCCAGCTGCCCAACGCCGGTGTCGGCCTGGCGCGTCTGGAGTTCATCATCAACCGCATGATTGGTGTGCACCCCAAGGCGCTGCTGAACTACGCTGGCCTGCCGCCGGAGCTGAAAGAGAGCGTCGACAAGCGTATTGCCGGTTACAACGACCCGGTCGGCTTCTATGTCGAGAAGCTGGTCGAGGGCATCAGCACCCTGGCGGCGGCCTTCTACCCGAAAAAGGTCATCGTGCGCCTGTCGGACTTCAAGTCCAACGAGTACGCCAACCTGATCGGCGGCAAGCTGTACGAGCCGGAAGAAGAAAACCCGATGCTGGGCTTCCGCGGCGCCTCGCGCTACATCAGCGAGTCGTTCCGTGACTGCTTCGAGCTCGAATGCCGTGCGCTGAAGCGCGTGCGCAACGAAATGGGCCTGACCAACGTCGAGATCATGGTGCCGTTCGTGCGCACCCTGGGCGAAGCCAGCCAGGTCGTCGACCTGCTCGCCGAAAACGGCCTGGCCCGTGGCGACAACGGCCTGCGTGTGATCATGATGTGCGAGCTGCCGTCCAACGCCATTCTGGCCGAAGAGTTCCTCGAGTACTTCGACGGCTTCTCGATCGGTTCCAACGACCTGACCCAGCTGACCCTGGGCCTGGACCGTGACTCGGGCATCATCGCCCACCTGTTCGACGAGCGTAACCCGGCGGTGAAGAAGCTGCTGGCCAACGCCATCCAGGCGTGCAACAAGGCTGGCAAGTACATCGGCATCTGCGGCCAGGGCCCTTCGGACCACCCGGACCTGGCCAAATGGCTGATGGAGCAGGGCATCGAGAGCGTGTCGCTGAACCCGGACTCGGTCCTGGAGACCTGGTTCTTCCTGGCCGAAGGCCAGGGCGCGGCCTGATGCGGTAAATTGCGGGGGTGCGTCTGGCGCGCCCCCGCCTGGTTTTTTCCAGGGCGAGTTCCAGTGATGGATCCCGCCCTTTTTTGTGCACCAAGCAACCTTATGCAAAGCAGCAGCAATCTTTTTCCCGTGGCCTTGCTCAGTGCCGAGCGCCGCGGCGACCTCAGCGAAGACGTGTACCGGATCAAGGCCGGCAACAGCGCTGACCCCAGCGTCGAGCTGGCTATTACCCGCCTGGGCCTGGCTGATCAAGGCCGGGCTGTGGGTGTGCCGGTGATTCTGCTGCATGGCAGTTTTTCCAACCGGCGCTTCTGGTATTCGCCCAAAGGTATCGGCCTTGGGGCCCACTTGGCGCGGGCCGGGTTCGACGTGTGGATCCCGGAGATGCGCGGCCATGGCCTGTCACCGCGTAACCGCAACTGGAAACACAACAGCGTGGCTGACTACGCCCGCGACGACCTGCCGCTGATCGCGGCATTCGTGCACGAGCAGTCTGGCCAGGCGCCGCACTGGGTCGGCCACTCCCTGGGTGGCACCACCTTGGTAGCAGCCTTGGGCGGCGGCTTTCTCAAGGCCGAGCAGGTGGCCAGCGTGGCGCTTTTCGGCACCCAGATCAGCCGGGTCTACTGGCCGCTCAAAGTGCCACCGCTGACCTGGGGGGCAAAATGGCTGCTCAAGCGCTGGGGGCAGATTTCCGGGCCGCGGTTCAAGCGTGGCCCGGAGGACGAGCCGATCGGCCTGGCCCTTGAGAGCATGCGCTGGCATGGCCTGTTCGGGCGTTTTGGTGACAAGCAGAACGACTGGTGGACGGGGCTGGCCGAAGTGGATGTGCCGTTGCTGGCGGTGGCGGGTGCGGGGGACTTCCAGGACCCGGTGTGGGCCTGCCGCAAGCTGTTCGATCAGCTTGGCGGGGAGCGCAAGCAGTTCCTGCGCCTGGGGCGTGAAGAAGGCTTCGAGGCCTTTGGGCATGTCGACATGCTGGTGAGCAAGGCGGCGCAGGCGCAGGTCTGGCCGTTGGTGGAGCGCTGGTTGCGCGATCCGCTGCTGCCGGTGCATGAATCGACGGTGGTGCAGGAGCCTGTACCGGTCAGGTGAATGCAAATGACTGCCCGGTCCCGGATGACTGCAACAGCTTGTACGGTGTAGCCTTGGCCGATACCCGCTTTCGTTGTGACTGACAGGAGCTTACCATGCAGCATTACGTAACGCCCGACCTGTGTGACGCCTACCCGGACCTGGTTCAGGTGCTGGAGCCGATGTTCAGCAACTTCGGTGGCCGCGATTCCTTCGGTGGCCAGATCGTCACCATCAAGTGCTTCGAAGACAACTCGCTGGTCAAGGAGCAGGTCGAGCTCGATGGCAAGGGCAAGGTCCTGGTGGTCGACGGTGGTGGCTCGCTGCGCCGTGCGCTGCTCGGTGACATGCTCGCCGAAAAGGCCGCCAAAAACGGTTGGGAAGGCCTGGTGATCTACGGCTGCGTGCGTGACGTCGACGTACTGATCCAGACCGACGTCGGTGTGCAGGCGCTGGCCAGCCACCCGATGAAAACCGACAAGCGCGGCATCGGCGACCTCAACGTGGCCGTGACCTTTGCCGGTGTCACCTTCCGCCCGGGCGAGTACCTGTATGCCGACAACAACGGCGTGATCATCTCGCCAAGCCCGCTGAAGATGCCGGAGTGACGCGCGGTACGCGCTGATGGAGCTTTGATGTTCGAGGAAGACAACGCGCAGTGGGGGCTGGTACATGCCCTGGTGCTCGATGGTAAAGGCGGCGCGCGTTCGATTGCCCGGACCGAGCTGGACGACCTGCAATTGCAGCAACAGGAAAGCCTGTGGCTGCACTGGGATCGCAGCCATCCGCAAACCCGCACCTGGCTACTGCAGGACAGTGGCCTGAGCGAGTTCGCCTGCGACCTGCTGCTGGAGGAAAACACCCGGCCACGGCTGTTGCCGCAGGCCGGTGAGCAGATGCTGCTGTTCCTGCGCGGGGTCAATCTGAACCCGGGCGCCGAGCCCGAGGACATGGTTTCGGTACGCATTCATGCCCAGGCGCAGCGGGTCATTTCGCTGCGTTTGCGGCCATTGCGTGCCAGCGATGAAGTCCTTCAGCAGCTGGAAGAGGGCAGGGGGCCGAAATCGGCGTCCGAGCTGCTGCTGTTGATGGGCGAGCTGCTGACCGAGAAGGTCCAGAGCCTGGTCAGCGACCTCTCGGAACTGGTCGACCTGGAAGAAGAAAAGGTTGAATCCGACGAACGGTACTCTCCGGAGCATGACAGCCTGCAGCAGATTCGCCGTCGCGCCGCGGGCTTGCGCCGGTTTTTGGCGCCACAGCGGGAGATCTATGCCCAGCTGTCGCGCAGCAAATGGAGCTGGTTCTGCGATGCCGACGCCGATTACTGGAACGAGCTGAACAACAGCCTGATCCGTTACCTCGAAGAACTTGAGCTGACCCGCGAGCGGGCGGCGCTGGTGCTGGAAAGCGAAGACCGCCGGCGCAGCGAGCGGATGAACCGGACCATGTACCGCTTCGGCATCATCACCTGCATCTTCCTGCCCATGAGCTTCATCACCGGGCTGCTCGGCATCAACGTCGGCGGCATTCCGGGGGCGAGCAACCCGTATGGCTTCCTGCTGGCCTGCATCGTCGTGCTGGGCCTGGCGGTGGGGCAGTGGTGGTTGTTCCGGCGGTTGCGCTGGGTATGAACATGCCGAGTCATCTCGAAACATTCGTTCCACTGCGATGTGTGACCCATCGCCCGGCCACCTCGTCTCTGAGTGACACTGCGCGAGGTGCCCATGCACGATCCGTTTGAAGAATCCCTGCGTGACCTGCTCAAGGCGTCGCCCTCCGGTGAGGAGCGAGACGATGCCGCGTGCCTGGGGCGCGTGCTGAAAACCGCCAACCGCCAGGTCGGTGCCGGTGATCTGTTCAGCCTGCTTGGCCGCTGGAGCCAGGCGCTGCTGATCGCCGTGAACAATGGCTCGGCGCACGTTGCACCGGTGCGTCGACACTCTACCCGCAACGCTGCCAATGGCAGCAAAGCAGATAAGGCCGATTGAATATGGAACTCGATCTCTGGACCCAGAGCCTGGTCACTGCCATGACCGCCCTATGGACCAAGGTGGCGAACTTCATCCCCAACCTGTTCGGCGCGCTGGTCGTGGTGCTGCTCGGTTTTGTGGTGGCCAAGCTACTCGATACACTGCTTTCCAAGCTCCTGGCCAAGGTCGGCCTGGACCGCCTGATGGCCGGCACCGGGCTGACCAAGATGCTTGGCCGGGTTGGCATCCAGGTGCCGATCTCGACCTTGATCGGCAAGGTCGTCTACTGGTTCGTGTTGCTGATCTTCCTCGTCTCTGCCGCTGAATCGCTGGGCCTGGAGCGGGTTTCGGCCACCCTCGACATGCTTGCCCTGTACCTGCCCAAGGTGTTCGGCGCAGCCCTGGTGCTGCTGGCCGGGGTGCTGCTGGCGCAGGTGGCCAACGGCCTGGTGCGCGGCGCGGCCGAAGGTATCGGCCTGGAATATTCTGCAGGCCTGGGGCGCATCACCCAGGGCCTGGTGATCATCATCAGCATCTCGGTGGCCATCAGCCAGCTGGAGGTCAAGACCGACCTGCTCAACCACGTAATCGTCATTGGGCTGATTACCGTTGGTCTGGCCGTTGCGCTTGCCATGGGCCTGGGCAGCCGCGAAATCGCTGGGCAGATCCTGGCCGGCATCTACGTTCGCGAACTCTACCAGGTCGGCCAGCAGGTGCGGATTGGAGAGGTTGAAGGGATGATCGAAGAGATCGGCACGGTCAAGACGACGCTGTTGACCGATGATGGCGAACTGGTGTCGCTGTCCAATCGCGTGCTCCTTGAGCAGCGAGTCAATAGCCGCTAACCGCACAAAAGCTGTTAATGTATGCCGCCGCGAAAATCGCCCCATGGGGCTGAGCGGCGACATTGACCTGACTGTCGGCCAGATCCGTTTTGAATAAAGTTCATTCGCCGCCCATGCGTTACGACCCCCGCGAACTCACCGACGAGGAGTTGGTGGCGCGTTCGCATGAGGAGCTGTATCACGTAACCCGCGCCTATGAGGAACTCATGCGGCGCTACCAGCGGACCCTGTTCAACGTCTGTGCGCGTTATCTGGGGAACGACCGCGACGCTGATGATGTCTGTCAGGAAGTGATGCTGAAGGTGCTGTACGGTCTGAAGAACTTCGAGGGCAAGTCCAAGTTCAAGACCTGGCTCTACAGCATTACCTACAACGAATGCATTACCCAGTACCGCAAGGAGCGTCGTAAACGCCGGTTGATGGATGCCTTGAGCCTGGACCCTGTCGAAGAGGCGTCCGAAGAGAAGGCTCCGAAACCGGAAGAAAAGGGCGGGCTGGACAAGTGGCTGGTGCATGTGAACCCGATCGACCGGGAAATCCTGGTGCTGCGTTTTGTCGCAGAGCTGGAATTTCAGGAGATCGCCGATATCATGCACATGGGCTTGAGCGCAACGAAAATGCGCTACAAGCGCGCGCTAGACAAGCTTCGTGAGAAATTTGCAGGCCTGGATGAAACTTAGTCCCTTGTAAATATCTCTAACGGATCGGCGAGTTCTGCTAGACTTGCCGTCGAGTTGTCCCCCGGATGTTGGTGGGACTGCTTAACTATCACCAGATGGGGATTTAACGGATGAAATTGAAAAACACCTTGGGCTTGGCCATTGGCTCGCTCGTCGCAGCTACTTCGTTCGGCGTTATGGCTCAGGGCCAGGGCGCAGTCGAAGTCGAAGGCAACGTGACCAAGCAGTACTACGACAGCGAACGTAACTTCAAGAACGACGGCACCAACCCTGGTGTTCGTCTGGGTTACTTCCTGACTGACGACGTATCCCTGGACCTGGGCTACAACGAGACTCACAACGCTCGTGGCGAAGTCTTCAACAAAGACATCAAAGGTTCCAAGGCCAAGCTGGACGCTACCTACCACTTCGGTACCGTCGGCGACGCTCTGCGTCCGTACGTTTCCGCTGGTTTCGCTCACGAGAGCCTGGGCCAGGCCACTCGTGGCGGCCGTGACCACTCCACCTTCGCCAACGTTGGCGCTGGCGCCAAGTGGTACATCACCGACATGTTCTTCGCCCGTGCCGGCGTTGAAGCCATGTACAACATCGACAACGGCAACACCGAGTGGGGCCCAAGCGTTGGTGTTGGTCTGAACTTCGGTGGCAGCGGTGGCAAAGTTGCTGCTGCTCCGGCTCCAGTTGCTGAAGTCTGCTCCGACTCCGACAACGACGGCGTTTGCGACAACGTCGACAAGTGCCCAGACACCCCAGCCAACGTTACCGTTGACGCTGATGGCTGCCCGGCTGTTGCCGAAGTCGTTCGCGTTGAGCTGGACGTCAAGTTCGACTTCGACAAGTCGGTCGTCAAGCCAAACAGCTACGGCGACATCAAGAACCTGGCTGACTTCATGAAGCAGTACCCACAGACCACCACCGTGGTTGAAGGTCACACTGACTCCGTCGGCCCAGACGCCTACAACCAGAAGCTGTCCGAGCGTCGTGCCAATGCTGTCAAGCAGGTTCTGACCCAGCAGTACGGTGTTGAATCCAGCCGCGTTCAGTCGGTTGGCTACGGCGAAACCCGTCCGGTTGCCGACAACGCCACCGAAGAAGGCCGTGCTGTCAACCGTCGCGTTGAAGCTCAGGTAGAAGCTCAGTCCAAGTAATTGGCTTGAAGCTTCAATGAAAAACCCGGCCTCGGCCGGGTTTTTCTTTGCCTGTCATTTGTGCAGGCAGCGCATCACACGGCCTCAGCCAGCCATTCCTGCATCACCTGTTCCCCAACCACCTCGCCGATTACCAGAATTGCCGGGCTGCACAGCCCGAATGCCTGGGCGTCTTCGAGCATTCCCGATACATCGCTGCGGCACTCCCGTTGCTGCGGCAATGACGCATTCTCGATCATTGCCACCGGCATCCCTGGCGCCATGCCGCCCTCCAGCAGCCCCCGGCGGATCTGCTCCAGCCGCGCCACGCCCATGTACACCACCAGGGTCGTGCCGCCTTGCGCCAGTGCTGCCCAGTTTAGTTCGCTGTCATCCTGGGTGTGGGCCGTCACCAGCGTGACCCCGCGGCTGACCCCACGGGAGGTCAGCGAGATCCCGCATTGGGTCGCACCGGCCAAGCCTGCGGTAATGCCGTTGACCAGCTCCACCTCGATGCCATGCCCTTGCAGCCACGCGGCCTCCTCGCCACCACGGCCAAAGATGCATGGGTCTCCGCCCTTGAGGCGCACCACGCAACGCCCCTGCCGTGCATGGCGTAGCATCAGGCGCTGGATGAAGGCCTGGGGGGTGGAGCGACAGCCGCCGCGCTTGCCCACGGCAATCACCCTGGCTTGTGGGCAATGCACGAGCACCTGCGGATTCACCAGGTCGTCGATCATCACCACCTCGGCCATTTGCAGTGCACGCACGGCCTTGAGGGTGAGCAGTTCAGGGTCGCCGGGGCCTGCGCCGACCAGCCAGACTTTTGCATTCATCAGTGTTTCCTCATCGGCAAGGCGCGTTCAGCCCTTGAGCAGGGCGAACAGCAGAATCAGGTTGAGCAACAGGGACAGCAGCGCCAGGGTGCGCCACACCTTCAACGGTTCACGCTCCAGCAGCGGGCGTGGGCGGCTGGGCAGCTCCTGGCGGTCACCGCGTTCGAGCAACAGCAACCATTGCTCGGCGGTTTCGAAGCGTTGTGCCGGGTCCGCCACAACGGCTTGCAGCAGGTTGTGCTGCAGCCATTCGGGCAGGTCGGGGCGGTAGCGGGAGGGGTTTACGGCCTGACCAAAGCGCGGGCGCTGGAAGGCCTCGATCTCCCCGTAAGGATAGTGCCCGGTCAGCAAGCGATAGAGCGTGACACCGACGGCGTACAAGTCCTGGCGCGGGCTCGGTGGCTGGCCTTCGAAGGCCTCGGGGGCGATGTACGAGGGCGTGCCGGGCAATTCGTGCAACGGGTCCTGGGACAGGCCTGGGCAATACGCCAGGCCAAAGTCCAGCAGGCGCACCTGGCCATCATCACCCAGGTGCAGGTTTTCCGGTTTGATGTCGCGGTGCAGCAGGTTGCGCCGATGCAGCACGCCGACGGCCTGGAGCAGCTGGCGGGCGATTTCCAGCCACTGTGCCAGCGCTAACGGGCCATGGTCGTCGAGGTGCGTGGCGAGGGTCTTGCCGCTGTGCTCGCGCATCACGTAATACAGGTGCTGGCGCTGGCTGGCGGCATGCAGCTCGGGGAAATGGCGGCCAGCGACCCGGCGCAGGAACCACTCTTCCAGCAGCAGGCCCTGGGCGGCCCCCGGTTCCTGTTCGCGCTCGCCGGGCAGGGTTTTCAGCAGCCAGGGTTGGCCTTGGGCATCGCGTACGCGGTAGAGCAGTGACTGGCGGCTGTGTGCCAGGCGCGTCTCGACCTGCCAGCCATCGAGCGCCTGGCCCTCGCGCAGCGGGCCAGGCAAGGGCCACTGCTGCAGTTGCGCGAGGGTGTCGCCGAGGTTGGCCGGGCCCAGTTGCTCGACCCGCACCAACAAGGCGCTGGCGTTGTCCTGGCTGCCGTTGTGGTGGGCGCTGGCAACCAGGGTGTCGGCGACCGACTGCAGGTCGGGCTGCTCGCGCAGCACAGCCTGGATGTGCTGGTCGCCAAGGCTGGCCCAGACGCCGTCGCTGAGCAGCAGGTAGCACTCGCCGGCTTGCAGTTCACCGTCCAGGTAGTCGACCAGCAGGTGCTGGTCCAGGCCCAGTGCGCGCTTGAGCACGTGCTGCATGCCGGGCTGGTCCCAGACGTGGTCTTCGCTCAGGCATTGCAGGTGACCGGCGTGCCAGCGATAGGCCCGGCAATCGCCCACGTGGGCCAGAGTAAAGCGGCGCCCGCGCAGCACCAGGGCGCTCAGGGTGGTCAGCAGCGGCTGGCTGCCTTGGGCGCGCAACCAGCGGTTCTGTGCCAGTAGCAGGCGGTCCAGGGCCTGGGCCACGCCCCAGGTGGCGGGCGTGGCGTAATAGTCCATGGCCAGCGCCTGCAGGCTGGCGCGGGCTGCCAGGCCACCGTCGGCACACTGGCTGACGCCATCGGCGAGGGCGAACAGGTAGCCCTTGCTGGCGGCCAGCTCCGGCGCCGGGGTGACCAGGCGCAGGGCGTCCTGGTTCTCCGTGCGTGGCCCGGTGGCGCTGGCCTGGGCGAAGCTGAGCTGCAGGCTCATCGTCATGCCTCAGACCCGTGCAGCGGTAACCGCTGCCGAGCCCCAAGTGGTGCGCCAGCGTTGCTTGACCCCGTGCAGGCCGAACCAGGCGAGCAGGCCGAGGCTGGCGAACAGCCACAGGCCCAGCTGATAGTCGCCGGTGTGCTGCTTGATGGCGCCGAGCCCTGCCGCCAGCAGGAAGCCGCCGATGCCACCGGCCATGCCGATCAGCCCGGTCATCACACCGATCTCCTGGCGGAAGCGTTGGGGTACCAGTTGGAACACCGCGCCATTGCCGGCACCGAGGCCGAGCATGGCACTGACGAACAGTGCCAGGGCGGCTGCGGCGCTCGGCAGGTTGAAGCCGACTGCGGCGATGCAGATGGCGGCCACGCTGTACATGCCGAGCAGGGTGCGGATGCCGCCGAAGCGGTCGGCCAGGGCGCCACCCAGCGGGCGCATCAGGCTGCCGGCGAACACGCAGGCGGCGGTGTAGTAGCCAGCGGTGATCGGGCTCAGGGCGTACTGGTCGCTGAAGTAGCCAGGCAGGGCGCTGGCCAGGCCGATGAAGCCGCCGAAGGTGACACTGTAGAAGAACATGAACCACCAGCTGTCACGATCGCCCAGGGCCTTGAGGTAGTCGGCTGCCGCCTTGGGCTTGGGCCGCTGCGGGGCATTGCGGGCAAGCAGGGCGAACAGCGCCAGGGCCAGCAACAGCGGGAGCACGGCAAAGCCGAATACGTTGTTCCAGCCAAACCCGGCGGCCAGCACCGGGGCGAGCAGGGCGGCGAACACCGTACCGGAGTTGCCTGCGCCGGCGATGCCCATGGCCTTGCCCTGGTGTTGTGGCGGATACCACTGCGAGGCGAGCGGCAGCGACACGGCGAACGAGGCGCCGGCCACGCCGAGGAACACACCCAGCAGCAGGGCTTGCTCATAAGTGTGCACACCCAGGTACCAGGCGCAGGCCAAGGCGAGGATGACGATCACCTGGCCGATCAGGCCAGCGGTCTTCGGCGACAGGCGATCGACCAGTACACCCATGATGAAGCGCAGCACTGCACCGGCAAGGATTGGCGTGGCCACCATCAGCCCGCGCTGCTGGGCGCTCAGTTGCAGGTCGGCGGCGATCTGCACTGCCAGCGGGCCAAGCAGGTACCAGACCATGAAGCTCAGGTCGAAATACAGGAACGCGGCGAACAGCGTGGGCACATGCCCGGATTTCCAGAAGCTGGTACTCATCGAACACCTCACTCGGCAATGCAACGGAAACGAAAAAGACGCCGCTACCCGGTCCACTGGCGTGGAGGGGAGAGCGACGTCTTTGTCGGGAGTTTTATGAGGCAACCGCCGTTGGCTACCGGTGGATTATCTTCAGCAAGAGCTGGGCCAACTTTTTGGATCTGGCAGCCCTGTCGATACTGCCGGGCTAGCCGAGCATTTCATGCATGGCGATGATCTGCTCGGCCACCTGGATCAACTTCTGCTGCCGGCTCATGGCCTGCCGGCGCATCAGGGTGTAGGCCTGTTCCTCGTTGCAGTCCTTCATCTTCATCAGCAGCCCCTTGGCCTGCTCGATGCGCTTGCGCTCGGCCAGTTGCTGGTCGCGGGCCAGCAGCAGGGCCTTGAGCGCCTGGTCGCTCTCGAAGCGCGCCATGGCTACATCGAGAATGGGCTGCAGCCGCGCCGCATGGATGCCTTCGACGATGTAAGCGCTGACCCCGGCCTGGATCGCCTGGCGCATCACCGCCGGGTCGTGCTCGTCGGTGAACAGCACGATTGGCCGTGGCTGGTCGCGGCTGACCAGCACCACCTGTTCCATCACGTCACGGTCGGGTGAGTCGGTATCGATCAGCACCACGTCCGGACGCACTGTTTCGACGCAGGCCGGCAAGTCGATGGTCAGGTCTGGGGCCTCGATCACTTCGAACCCGGCTTCGCGCAGTGCGGCCTTGAGACGGCCAAGTTTCTTCTGGGTGTCGTCGATCAGCAGTATGCGCAGCATGGCGAAGGCCCTCACAGACCGATCCGGGCATCGGGCGTATCGCCCAAGGCGTGCAGGCGGAAGCTGCGGGCGTAGGCATACGGATCACTGCCGTCCCAGCGTATGCCGTCGATCAGCAGGCTGCTGCGCATGGCTGACTCGGGGCAGGGCACGCCGAGTGCGCTGGCGGCCTCGCGGTACAGCTGCAACAGCTGCACCTGGCGAGCCACACCGAGGTAGTCGGGGTCGTCGCGCAGCAGGCCCCAGCGGCGGAATTGGGTCATGAACCACATGCCATCCGACAGGTAAGGCAGGTTGGCGCGGCCTTGGTCGTATAGGCGCAGAGCGTGCCGGTCATGCCAGGCATTGCCGAGGCCGTCCTGATAGTCGCCTAGCAGGCGCGGCTCGACGTTTTCCAGCGGTGTGTCGAGGTAGGCACTACCGCTGAGCAGTTGCGCGGTGCTGCGCAGGTTCTCCGGGCTCTGCTCGATGAACCGGCTGGCAGCGAGTACCGCCTTGACCAGTGCGCGTGCGCTATTGGGGTAGTGCTCGACAAAGGCGCGGGTGCTGGCCAGTACCTTCTCCGGGTGGTCGGGCCAGATCGACTGGCTGGTGGCCAGGGTGAAGCCCTGGCCCTGGCTGACGGCGGCAGCCGCCCAAGGCTCGCCCACGCAGAAACCGTCGATGCGCCCGGCCTGGATATGTGCCGCCATCTGGGCCGGCGGCACCACCACGCTGGTGACGTCATGCAACGGGTGGATGCCCTGGCTGGCCAGCCAGTAATACAGCCACATGGCGTGGGTGCCGGTGGGAAAGGTCTGGGCGAAGGTCAGCCGTGCGCCATGCTGGTGCACCCGTTGCGCCAGTGCCTCAGGGCTGGTCACACCCTGGTGCTGCAAAGCCGGCGACAGGTTGATGGCCTGGGCATTCTGGTTCAGCCCCATCAGCACCGCCATGTCGCTGGCCGGAACACCGCCGATGCCCAGGTGCACGGCGTAGACCAGGCCGTACAGGCAATGGGCAGCATCCAGCTCGCCGCTGGCCAGCTTGTCGCGCAGGCCGGCCCAGGAGCCCTGGCGTTTGAGGTTGAGGGTCAGGCCGTGCTGCTGGGCGAAGCCCTGAGTGGCGGCGACTACCACCGAGGCGCAATCGGTCAGGGCCATGTAGCCGATGTTGAGGCTGGGTTTTTCCGGTGCATCGCTGCCGTTTACCCAGGCTAGAGGTGCTGTATTCACGAAGGTCCTCGCCCGTACTGAATAGGCTGTAGGCAAGGGAAGTTGCAACCCATGTGCCAAGCCCCTGTCATGCCGGGCGCGCGCTGGCTATAATCGCTGCCTCACTCACCCCGAGCCTTGCCCGCCCATGTATACCCTGGCCCGCCAGCTGCTGTTCAAGCTTTCCCCGGAAACCTCCCATGACCTGTCCCTGGACCTGATCGGCGCCGGTGGCCGGCTTGGGCTCAACGGTGTGCTGTGCAAGCAGCCGGCCGCGCTGCCGGTGACCGTGATGGGCTTGAACTTCGCCAACCCGGTGGGGCTGGCGGCGGGCCTGGACAAGAACGGCGCGGCCATCGACGGCTTCGCCCAGCTGGGCTTCGGCTTCGTCGAGATCGGCACGGTGACCCCGCGTCCGCAGCCGGGCAACCCCAAGCCACGGTTGTTCCGCCTGCCGCAGGCGACGGCGATCATCAACCGCATGGGCTTCAACAACCTGGGCGTCGATCACCTGCTCGAGCGCGTGCGTGCTTCGCGCTACGACGGCGTGTTGGGCATCAATATCGGCAAGAACTTCGACACCCCGGTCGAGCGTGCGGTCGACGATTACCTGATCTGCCTGAACAAGGTCTATACCGAGGCCAGCTACATCACCGTCAACGTCAGCTCGCCGAACACCCCGGGCCTGCGCAGCCTGCAGTTCGGCGACTCGCTCAAGCAACTGCTCGATGCCTTGGCCGAACGCCGTGAGCAACTGGCCACCGAGCATGGCAAGCGGGTGCCGCTGGCGATCAAGATTGCGCCAGACATGAGCGACGAGGAAACCGCGCTGGTGGCAGCGGCCCTGATGCAATCGGGAATGGATGCGGTGATTGCCACCAACACCACCCTGGGCCGCGAGGGCGTCGAAGGGCTGGAGCATGGTGGCGAGGCCGGTGGCCTGTCGGGTGCGCCGGTGCTGGAGAAGAGCACACACATTGTGAAGGTGCTGGCGGGCGAGCTGGGTGGCAAGCTGCCGATCATCGCCGCCGGAGGCATTACCGAAGGCCGCCATGCGGCAGAGAAGATCGCCGCTGGGGCGAGCCTGGTGCAGATCTACTCGGGCTTCATTTATAAAGGCCCGGCGCTGATTCGTGAAGCGGTGGATGCGATCGCGGCAATGCCCAAGGCCTGAAGGCGGCCATAAAAAAGGGCCCCGTCAAGGGGCCCCTGGGCCGAAGCCCGCCGCCCGGATAGGGCGCGCATGGTAACTCGAATTCAGTGTCCTCGTTCAGCCAACGGCGTGATTTTCGTTGAGTCTATGGATGCCAGCGGTGCCAGTCATTCCGTCCCAGTTATCACCGCGACCTTCGCGCCAGCCGTTGATCCAGGCTTGGCGAACAGAAGGAAGTGTAAAGGGGCAAAGTTCGCGGGATTTGCCGGTGACCCCGTATTGGTAGCCACGTGAATATGCTCTTTCCAACGGATCACGCTTAAGTCTTCTCATAGGGTGTTGCCCTCACTTGTTGACTGTAATGTCCCGTCGGCCTCTCCGAGGCCGGGCAGAGTCTTTCTGCCGGTTTTGCGCTCGCTGCCGGCGTGGCGAGCTGAAGGTGCCGCCTCGTTGCGAAGCGGCCTGAGACCAGTTCTAACGAATGCAGGTCACCCTGTGAATGATCGATTTGTCATAAGCACGTAACCTTTCCAAGGGTGAAGGGATAAGTAAATAAATGCGACTCAACCTTGTTTGGCGTTGAGCCCGCTATGATCAGGGTTTGCCGAACCTTGACGTCATTTCGCCAGCGTTGCGACGAGATGGCAGAAATATCTGGTAATGCGACGAAGGGTCACACGGGCTCTGAAGTCGACGGAAATTATTGGTACTGCCTGATGATCTAAGCTGTTTTTGCCACCTGGTGAGCGGCAGATCGATCAGGCGGCCCGGCCCCCGGCTGCGATGACGCAGTCGGGAAGGCCACTCGGACGCTTGCTGGAAGGGCGTTCGGGCAAACATCGGCAAGGCGATGCGTCGCCTCGTCACTTACATAGCCCAAGGCGCTGGAAAACTCATGTCGGACCGTTTCGAACTCTATCTCACCTGCCCCAAAGGCCTGGAAGGCCTGCTTGCCGAAGAGGCCCGAGGCCTCGGCCTGGATGAAGTGCGTGAGCACACCTCGGCCATTCGCGGCGCCGCCGACATGGAAACCGCCTACCGCCTGTGCCTCTGGTCACGCCTGGCCAACCGCGTGTTGCTGGTGCTCAAGCGCTTTTCGATGAAGAACGCCGACGACCTCTACGATGGCGTGAACGCTGTCGATTGGGCTGACCACCTGGCCGCCGATGGCACCCTGGCCGTGGAATTCAGCGGCCATGGCTCGGGCATCGACAACACCCATTTCGGTGCGCTCAAGGTCAAGGACGCAATCGTCGACAAGCTGCGCAACCGTGAGGGCCTGCGCCCTTCGGTAGAAAAGGTCGACCCGGATGTACGCGTGCACCTGCGCCTGGACCGTGGCGAGGCGATCCTCTCGCTCGACCTGTCAGGCCACAGCCTGCACCAGCGTGGCTACCGCCTGCAGCAAGGCGCCGCGCCGCTGAAGGAAAACCTGGCGGCGGCGGTGCTGATCCGCGCCGGCTGGCCGCGCATTGCCGCCGAAGGCGGCGCCCTGGCCGACCCGATGTGCGGTGTCGGTACCTTCCTGGTGGAGGCGGCGATGATTGCCGCCGACATCGCGCCCAACCTCAAGCGTGAGCGCTGGGGCTTCAGTGCCTGGCTCGGCCATGTGCCGGCCACCTGGCGCAAGGTCCACGAAGAGGGCCTGGCCCGCGCGCAAGCGGGCCTTGCCAAGCCGCCACTGTGGATTCGCGGTTATGAGGCCGACCCACGGCTGATCCAGCCGGGGCGCAACAACGTCGAGCGTGCTGGCCTGGGCGACTGGGTGAAGATCTACCAGGGCGAAGTCAGCACCTTCGAGCCACGCCCGGACCAGAACCAGAAAGGCCTGGTCATCAGCAACCCGCCATACGGTGAGCGCCTGGGTGACGAGGCCAGCCTGTTGTACCTCTACCAGAACTTTGGCGAGCGCCTGCGCCAGGCCTGCATGGGCTGGGAAGCGGCGGTGTTCACTGGCGCACCGGAGCTGGGCAAGCGCATGGGCATCCGCAGCCACAAGCAATATGCCTTCTGGAACGGCGCCTTGCCGTGCAAGCTGCTGCTGTTCAAGGTCCAGCCTGACCAGTTCGTCACCGGCGAGCGCCGCGAGGCCCAGGCCGACAATGGCGAGACGCGTCGCCCAGCGGCGGTTGCCAGCGAGCCGGCACGCCTGTCGGAAGGCGCGCAGATGTTCGCCAACCGCCTGCAGAAGAACCTCAAGCAGCTTGGCAAGTGGGCCCGCCGCGAGCAGGTCGACTGCTACCGCCTGTACGATGCCGACATGCCTGAGTATGCCCTGGCAGTCGACCTCTACCAGGACTGGGTGCACGTGCAGGAATACGCCGCCCCGCGCTCCATCGACCCGGACAAGGCCCAGGCACGCCTGCTCGATGCCCTGGCGGCAATCCCCCAGGCACTGAACATCGACCCGCAGCGCGTGGTGCTCAAGCGCCGCGAGCGCCAGAGCGGCACCCGCCAGTACGAGCGCCAGGCCACCGAAGGTCGCTTCCAGGAAGTGAACGAAGGCGGCGTCAAGCTGCTGGTCAACCTTACCGACTACCTCGATACCGGGCTGTTCCTCGACCACCGCCCGATGCGCATGCGCATCCAGCGCGAGGCCAACGGCAAACGCTTCCTCAACCTGTTCTGCTACACCGCCACGGCTACCGTGCACGCGGCCAAGGGCGGTGCCCGCAGCACCACCAGCGTCGACCTGTCGAAAACCTACCTGGACTGGGCACGGCGCAACCTGTCGTTGAACGGCTTCTCCGAGCGTAACCGCCTGGAGCAGGGCGATGTCATGGCCTGGCTGGAGGCCAACCGCGACAGTTACGACCTGATCTTCATCGACCCGCCGACCTTCTCCAACTCCAAACGCATGGAAGGGGTGTTCGACGTCCAGCGCGACCATGTGCAACTGCTCGACCTGGCCATGGCCCGCCTGGCGCCCGGTGGCGTGCTGTATTTCTCCAACAACTTCCGCAAGTTCCGGCTCGATGAGCATGTGAGCACGCGCTATGCGGTGGAGGAGATCAGCGCCCAGACCCTGGACCCGGACTTCGCCCGCAACAACCGCATCCACCGCGCCTGGCGCCTGCAGTTGCGTTAATTCGACGAGGCGCATTGCGCGCCTAATGGCCAATAGCTATAACTCAGCACAGGGCCAGAAGATTCGCAGGACGCTGACGTGATGAGATCGATCTATGTCGAAGTGGGGCGTGCGTGCGAAGGTGCTGGGCCTGTGCAGCGAGGCGATGGCTGCCTGGGCGGTGGCGCTGGTCGCGTTGGTGGCCGGCGTCCTGCTGTCGGCGGGCCTGGCGCTGGCCGCGCAGGCGTTCTACAAGCAGCAGTTGCGTCAGCGCTTCGAGCTGCTGGCCAGCGAGCGCCATAGCCGCATCGCCGAGCGCTTCGACGACCAGGAGCAACGCCTGGATGGTTTGCGGCGCTTCTTCACCTACTCCAGCGAAATCACCCCGAGCGAGTTCAATGGCTATGCCCGGCCCTTGCTGCAGCGGACCCAGGCCTATTCCTGGGCGCCGCGGGTCGAGGCCGCGCAGCGGCGCGAGTTCGAGCGCCAGGCCAGTGCCTGGCTGGGGCAGGATTACCAGATCCGCGAGGAGGACGGCGCCGGTAACTGGCACCCTTCGCCACAGCGCGCCTATTACTACCCCGTGCTCTATACCCAGGCCGGCGATATGCAGGGGCAACCCTACGGGCTCGACCTGCGCAGCCAGCCGGCCCGCGAGCAGACCTTGGCCCGGGCACTGCAGCCAGGCAGCATGGCGGTTTCCGAACCGCTGGACATGCTCAACGTCGCCCCCGACTTCAGCCGCGGGCTGCTCATGGTCGCACCGGTGTTCTCCGATGCACGGCCGAATGACCCGCCAGCGGGTTATGTCATGGCCTTGCTGAACATGCGCCAGTTGGTCACTGAAGGCCTGCCTGTCGTTGCGGATGACAACCTGGTGGTGCGCATCATCGACCCGAGCGGGCGCGATGGCCATGAAGTGCTGTTTGATTCGCAGAACCCGGTGGCGGCACTGGCCTTGGTCAGCACCCAGTTGCTGCGCCTTGCCGACCACCACTTCCAGCTCGACATTCGCCCTAGCCAGGCATTCCTGCAGGCCAACCAGTCCACCGCCGCCTTGGCTGTGGGGTTGCTCGGCGGCTTGCTGAGCCTGTTGCTGAGCACGTTGCTGTACAACCTGTTCAGCCAGCGCCAGCGAGCCTTGACCCTGGTCGAGCAGCGCACGGCGCAACTGCGGGTCAGCGAGCAATCGTTGCGTGAGACCCACAACCAGTTGCGCAGCGTACTGGATGCCGCGACCCAGGTGGCGATCATCGCGACCAGCCTCAAGGGCGAGGTCAGCACCTTCAACGCCGGTGCCGAACGCATGCTCGGCTATTCGGCCAGTGAAGCCATCGGGCACCTGCAGCTGGAAGATCTGGTGATGCCTGAAGAGCTCAGCCAGCGCGCCCATGCCTTGAGCCTGCGCTATGGGCGGCATATCGCTGGAGGCCAGGCGATGTTCGCCGAGACCATTCAGGAAAGTGGCGGCGAGCCGGGCGAGTGGACCCTGGTGCGCAAGGATGGCAGCCATTTGCTGGCCAACATGCTGGTCACTGCCGTGCTCGATGAGCAGGGGCTCTGGGTCGGCTACCTGGCGATCTGCATCGATGTGACCGAGCGGCGCCGGGTGCACGAGGCCCTGGCCCTGCGTGATCGCTTGCTGGAGAAGCTCAGCGCGGAAGTGCCGGGCGGGATCTATCAATACCGTCTGGACGCCGATGGCCACTCGTGCTTCCCCTATGCCAGCCAGGGGCTGTTCGACATCTACGAGGTCGACCTGCAGTTGCTGCGCGAGGATGCCTCGGTGGTATTCGAGCGCATTCATCCTGATGACCTGGAGCGGGTGCGCCGTTCGGTGCGTTATTCCGCCGAACACCTTTCACCGTGGCGCGAAGAGTACCGGGTGCGCCTGCCGCGTGCCGGGTTGCGTTGGGTGCGCGGCGAGGCAACGCCGGAGGTCGGCGAAAACGGCTGCACGCTGTGGCATGGCTATCTGACCGATATCTCCGACCTCAAAGGGGTGGAGGAAGAGCTGCGAGCGCTGTCGGTGACCGATGCGCTGACCGGCATTCATAACCGCCGCTATTTTCAGGAACGACTTAAGGTCGAACTGGATCGCGCCCAGCGTGATGAGCTAGACCTGGCCGTGATCATGCTCGACATCGACCATTTCAAACGGATCAACGATCAGTACGGTCATGCCGTGGGTGACCATGTGCTGCGCTGTTTGTGCCAACGGATTGGTCAGCGCTTGCGCCGCACCGATGTGTTCTGCCGGTTGGGTGGGGAGGAGTTCATGGTGCTGTGCCCGGGCAGCAATGCCGAGCAGGCGCGGATGCTGGCCATGGAATTGTGGCAAGGGGTGCGCAGCGTGCCGGTCGATGGGGTGGGCAAAGTGACTGCGAGCTTTGGCGTGGCCGGGTGGCGGTTGGGGGAGGGGGCGGATGCCTTGTTGCTGAGGGCGGACGCGGGGGTGTATGCAGCCAAGCAGGCAGGCCGGGACCGGGTTGAGGCAGAACTGACCTGAAGCCTGTACCGGTCGCTGCGCGGGAAGCCCGCGAAGAGACCGGTACAGGCTATCGAAGCATCAAGGCGCTGCAGCCGTCGCGCTGTTGTTCAGCTTCGGCTGGCGATACAGGTCCAGCAGCACCTGATCAAGCACCTGCGAGGCACCCCACGGCTTCGGATCATTGAGGATCGCCGCCACCGCCCAGGTATTGCCGTTGCTGTCGCGGCTGAAGCCGGCAATCGCCCGCACGGTGTTCAGGGTGCCGGTCTTGATGTGCCCTTCGCCGGTCATGGCGGTGCGCTTCAGGCGTTTGCGCATGGTGCCGTCCATGCCCACCAGTGGCATCGAGCTCATGAACTCGGCGGCATACGGGCTGTTCCACGCCGCCTGCAGCAGCGCTGCCATCTCGCGGGTGCTGACCCGCTCGGCGCGTGACAGCCCTGAGCCGTTTTCCATTACCAGGTGCGGCGCGGTGATGCCCTTCTTCGCCAGCCACTGGCGCACCACGCGCTGGGCGGCACGGGCGTCGTCACCATCGGCGTCGGTACGGAACTGCGCACCCAGGCTCAGGAACAGCTGCTGGGCCATGGTGTTGTTGCTGTACTTGTTGATGTCGCGGATGACTTCCACCAGGTCGGGCGAGAAGGCCCGGGCCAGCAGGCGAGCGCTTTTCGGTACGTTCTCGATGCGGTCACGGCCCTGGATGCTGCCACCCAGCTCGTTCCAGATGGCCCGTACGGCGCCGGCAGCGTAGGTCGGGTGGTCGAGCAACGACAGGTAGGTCTGCGAGTTGCAGCCATCGCCCAACTGGCCGGTGACGGTCACGCTGATGCCGTCGGCTTGCTGCACCGGGTTGTAGCGCACGTCGCCGCTGCACTGCTTGGAGGCCACGGCCTTGACCTGGTTGTCGATGTGGATGCTGGCGATCGGTGGCTCGACCGCGACGGTGACCTTGCCGCCGTCGTTGCGGGTAACGAAGCGCAGGGCCTTGAGGTTGATCATCAGCGAGTCGGGCTTGACCAGGAACGGCTTGTTGACGTCGCCGCCGTCATCGTCGAACTGCGGTAGGTTGGGCTGCACGAAGTGGCTGCGGTCCAGCACCAGGTCGCCGGTAACGGTGCGTACGCCATTGGCGCGCAGGTCACGCATCAATAGCCAGAGCTTTTCCATGTTCAGCTTGGGGTCGCCGCCGCCCTTGAGGTACAGGTTGCCATTGAGCACACCGTTGCTCAGGGTGCCATCGGTGTAGAACTCGGTTTTCCACTGGAAGGTCGGGCCGAGCAGTTCGAGGGCGGCGTAGGTGGTGACCAGCTTCATGGTCGAGGCCGGGTTGACCGATACATCGGCGTTGAACACGGTGGCCGAGCCTGGGCCGTTGAGCGGCAGCATGACCAGCGACAGTGCACTGTCCTGCAGCTTGTTGGCCTTGAGCGCCTGCTGGACTTTCGGCGGCAGGGAGGTATTGACGGCAGCTGCGTGGCTGGGCAAAGCAAGCGGCAGCAGCAGGCCGGCGAGAACGAGGGGGCGGAGCTTTTTGATCATATGGATTAAATACCCTACGGACGAGGGGAAAAGACAATGGGGCTGTAAGAGATGATCACCCCAGGGTGAAATATAGAGCGCATTATGCCCCAAGCGCAGCGTTCATGCGCCACGTTCGACGGAAAAGCGCCTTTATAGCGCGGAAACTGGTAAAGTGCCGCGCGTTAATACTCAAGAGGATTGTTTCATGGCTACCAACCGTTCCCGTCGTCTGCGCAAGAAGCTGTGCGTTGATGAATTCCAGGAGCTGGGTTTCGAACTGAACCTGGGTTTCAAGGAAGACCTGTCCGACGAAGCCATCGATGCCTTCCTCGACGCGTTCCTGGCAGAAGCCATGGATGCCAACGGCCTGGACTACGTCGGCGGCGATGACTTCGGTCTGGTTTGCCTGGCCAACCGTGGTTCGGTCAGCGAAGAGCAGCGTGCCACTGTTGAAGCCTGGCTCAAGGGCCGCAGCGAACTGACCACCATCGAAGTCAGCCCGCTGCTGGACGCATGGTATCCGGAAAAGCCGATCAACCCGGCTTCCTGATCTGTGCTTGAGCGGCGCCCTGCGCGGGCGTCGCTCAGTCAAGCCTGGGTCAATTCGCTGGCCAGCGCTTTCTCCACTCGGCGCATATGCCGAGCCAGTACCTGCCGCTGCAGTTTGATGCAGGCTGCAGGCGACGTTGCTACCTCCAGGGCCTCGCAGGCCTTCATCATGCCCTTCGCTTCCAGCAGCCGTGCCGCGCTGAGGATCTTGTGCGCCTGCTCGCGAATCTCGGCGGCCTGATGCTGGGGATCAAGGCTCATGAGCAATGCCAGGTCTTCCTGCAGGCTTGTGTGCACGGCGGTGAGAAAACGGGTGCGGCTGCTGGCATTGTTGCCGACGATGCCGGCCAGGCCCGCCAGGCTGAACGGTGGGGCATTGGCTTGCCGTCGCCGGGGTGCGATCTTGGCCAGGCATTGGCTGAGGGTGCGCAGGCTGATGGGCTTGAGCAGGCAATCGTCCATGCCGGCGCTGAGGCACTTTTGCCTGACTTCAGGTTGCGCGTTCGCTGTGTAGCCCAGGATGACGCACCGCGGGCGCCCGCGCTTGCGTTCCTCGCTGCGTACGGCAGTGGCTAGCTGGTAGCCGTTCATGTGCGGCATGTTGCAATCGAGCACCAGAACGTCGAACGGCGCTTGCCGCCATTTTTCCAGGCCTTCGCGGCCATTGCTGGCGCTGGCATGGTTGAGCCCCAGGTAGCCCAGTTGTTGAGCCATCAACATCAGGTTGGCAGGGTGATCGTCGATGACCAGCACCTTCAGGTCGGGGGCAGGGGCCTCGAGTTCTTCAACTTCCGGTACCGGGGACGCCGGGGCATCGACGCGCTCCAGCGGCATCATCAGGCGAACCTGTGTGCCCAACCCCGGCAGACTCTTGATGCTCAGGTTTCCACCCATCATCTCGCTCAGGCTGCGGCAGATGGCCAAGCCCAACCCGGTGCCTGCACGTGCACCCTCGCTGTGCAGGTTGGCCTGGACGAACGGGTTGAACAGCCGCTGCAGGTCATCTTCATGAATGCCCATGCCACTGTCACGCACCTCGAGCTCCAGCGTAGGGGGGATGCCAGGGCCTTCCTCGCGCAAGCCGAGCGTGACGTGGACCTGCCCTTGCTCGGTGAACTTGATGGCATTGCTGACAAGGTTGGACAAGATCTGTTTGAAGCGCAGTGGATCGAGCATTCCATGGCCGCGGGCACTGGGGCTGATACTGATGTCCAGGGCCAGGCCCTTCTGCCGGGCCTGGCCATCGAACACGCGGCCAACCGCCTCGACCAGTGCTGCGGGATCGACCGCTTCCGGGCTGAGGGACAGGTGGCCTGACTCGATACGCACGATATCCAGAATATCGCCGATCAGGCCAAGCAGGTCCCTGGCCGAGTGATGGGCGACCTCCAGTGAGGTGGGGTCCACCTGCCCCTGCAGGGCACGCCTCAACGCCAGTTCGAGCATGCCGATGACCGCGTTCATCGGTGTGCGGATCTCGTGGCTGATGGTGGCGAGGAAGGTGCTCTTGGCGCGGTTGGCGTCGTCGGCCAGGCGCTTGGCATCGCGCAATTCCTGAACCAGCTTGCGGCGCTCGCTGATGTCGATCCAGCCGCCGATGATCCCTTGCACTTCACCCAGCGAATCACGATAGGGCAGGATCCAGTGGTAGAGGGTGATTTCCCGACCCCTGACGCGCAAAGGACGGTCGATGATCAGCGGCATGCCGGCAGCCATCACCTGTTGGTAGTCGGCCTGGATCTGGCGCGTGTGCTCGGCGTCGGCGAACAGGCTCTCGTCCAGGCGCTTGCCAATCACGTCTTCAAGGCGGGACTGGACGGCTTCCAGGTAGCTGGCGTTGCAGCTTTGCAAGTGGCCTTCCCGGTCGCGCACGTACATCGGGTGCGGGGTGCCGTTGAGCAGCGCTTCCATGAACTTCAGCTGATCGCTCAGCGCGCGCTCGGCGCTTTGGCGCTGTTTGATCTGCCCCCGCAGGCGGGCGTTCCAGATCAGCGCCAGCAACAGTAACACGCCGGTGCCCAGCAGCACCTGCAGGATCAGGCGGCGCAAGGCTCGCCAGCTGGCATCTTCATGCAGATCGTAGCCGCGCCAACGGTTGTTGATGACCCCCAGCTCTTCCGGCGAAATACTCAGCAGGGCCTTGTCGAGGATCGAGGCAAGTGGCATGTCCTGTTCGCGGGTGGCCATGGCGAAGATCGCCGGCTCGCTGCCTACCGTGTTGCGAATGATCAGGTCGGTATTGCCGGCCAAGGCGTGGTTGGCATCGATCAAGGGGGTGATCATCGCGTCAACGGCGCCACTGTTGAGCAGCGCGACGGAAAAATAGGGGCTTTCGGTCTCGATCCAGCCAACCTGCGGGTAGCGGGTTGCCAGCAAGTCGTCCAGATTGCTGTAACGGGAGATGGCAACGCGGTGCCCGTTCAGTTGCATCAGTGAACCGTACTGTTCATCTGCGGCGCGGGTAACCAGCACATGTGGGCTTTCGAGGTAGGGGCGGCTCAGGTGCAGGTGTTTGTTGGTGGTACCGTCGCTGGCAAGTGCGGCGATCATGTTCACGTGGCCGGTTTCCAGCCGGGCGAGCATGTCGGCGATGCCATTGGCCCGCTGTACCTCAAAGCGCAGGCCGGTACGCAGGCGTATCAGGTCAAGCAGGTCGGCGGTTATCCCGCGAAAATGGCCATTGCCGTCGAAATAGGACAGGGGAGCCGCCGTTTCGTCGACGGCGACCTGCATCATCGGATGGCTGGCCAGCCACTGCTCCTCCTCGGGTGTCAGCCGCAGCTGACGATCACTCAGCAGCAGGTCACTGCCAGCACTCCAGCGCTTGAGGATGCTGGTGCGCACGGCGCCCGACTGGCGGTCGAGGGTTGCATTGACCAGCTCCTTGAGCTGCACGTCCTCGGCGCGCATGGCAAAACTGAAGCCGAAGTGCTCGTGCTGGCCGAAACTGGCCATGCGCAGGCGTGGCAGGTGCCCGCGATTGAGCTGGTAGTGGGTCGAAATGGTGTCGCCGATGAACACGTCGGCCTGGCCAAAAGCCACGGCGTTGAGGGCCTGGGTGGAGGAGCCGAAAACCAGTACTTCGGCGTTGGGGTAGGCGGCATGGACTTCCTCCTGGGGCAGGTAGTGGTAGAGCATGCCCAGGCGCATGCCATTCAGGCCGCCATTGAGGGCGCGCGGTTCATCCTCCCGCGTGACCAGCACAGGCTGGTCAACGGCATAAGGGTGTGAAAGCGTCAGCCCTTCGGTTGCCGCTTCGTATCCATTGGCGCTGCCGAGCAGGTCGATGTCGCCACGCTTGAGCGCCTGCAGCGCCGCCTGCCTGTGGGGGTAGCGCATGACCTGAATCGGCAGGTTCAGTGCCCTGCCGATCAGGTTGGCATATTCGGCGGTGAGGCCTTGGTAGATCTGCCCGCCACTGGTGATGTCGAAGGGCGGGTAGTCGGGCGCCGAGGTGCCCAGGACCAGGGCATGACGGCCCTGCACCCATTGCCGTTGCTGTTCCGTCAGTTGCGGGTGCAGCGGCATCGTCGCAGAGCGAGCCAGCAGGGTGTAGGGCACCACTTCATGGGATGAGGCCTGCGCCAGGTCGCAGGCCAATGCCAGGACTAGCGCCAGGCAGGCGATCAATTGCACCATCGAAAACCTCAGACCAGGGCGTTGCGTTTGGCCATTTCAATCAGGTCGACCAACGTATCGACCTGTAGTTTCTGCATGAGCCGCTTCTTGTAGGTACTGACGGTCTTGTTGCTGAGGAACATGCCTTTGGCGATCTGCTGGTTACTGCGGCCTTGGGCGAAAAGTTGCAGAACCATAAGTTCGCGATCGTTAACGAGTCGGAAAAGTCGCAAATCGGAGTCCGCTGTTTCGTGATTGCTATGGATCGCCTGACTGGGGAAGTAATTGTATCCGGCGAGTACGGCCTTGATTGCGCTGAGCAGTTCGCTCAGGTCCTCCTCCTTGCAGACATAACCTGCTGCGCCCGAGTGCATGCAGCGCACGGCGAACAGCGCCGGAGACTGTGCAGTGAGGATCAGGACTTTCAGCGGCAGGGCCATGGCCTGGAAGCGCGAAAGGACCTCAAGGCCGTCGAGCTTGGGGATGCTGATGTCCAGAATGACCAGCTCAGGCTGGGTTTCACGAATCAACTGCATGGCTTCCACGCCGTTGTCCGATTCGCCCACGACCTTGTAGTTCTGGTTTTCAAGCAACATGCGGACAGCCAGGCGGATGACAGGATGGTCATCGACAATAAATACAGTATTCATGTTCAGGTTTCCTGCGGCGGATGACGGAGGCAGGAGGCACCTTACCCCAGTTACAAGTCGGCAGGGATACGTAGCAGGGAGATTCGCTATATATGGGAAACGGCTTACAGCTGAGTACAAATTTGGCTACGAAGTGTAAGAGCATGCTTCGTTGTCAAAGCTGTTTTGGTAACTTTTTATCAGCTTGTTTAGTTGGCGTTTAATGAGCAGGTGTTGTTTGTAGGAAGTTTCCTAAGGTCAAGCGTCGCTCGGTATTGCACCGGGCGACGCTGCCGTGTCTTCAGGTCGGGCTTGAGCGCCCGGTCATTTCCCGGGCCATCTCGCTGGCATAGCTGTCGGTCATGCCGGCGATGAAATCGATCATCCGCAGGAACGCCTTGTGCAGCGAGTCTTGCGGGGTGGGTGCATTGTTGCCGATCAGATCGAGCACGCGGCGGCTCTTGAACGAAGGGGTACCTCCGCCGTGCTGTTCCAGGGCGGCACCGCAGAACGTGTTGAGGAGGATTTCCAGTGTGGTATAGGCGCCTATCTCATGCAGCGTCTTGCGCTTGTCCTGGAAAATCTTGTTGCGTGCCATGTCCTTGGCCTGCAGTACGCAGCGCTTGGCCGGGCCGTGCATGTGCTCGACCAGGTCACCGCTCAGGCGCCCGCTCAGCAGTGCTTGCTGCTGCTCGACGAAGGCGCGCGCAGCGGCATTGGTCAGATGCTCGATAGCCTTGCCACGCAGGATTGCCAGTTTGCGTCGCCGGGAATCGGCAGGGCCAAGCTGGCGATAGGTTTCCGGCAAATCGTCACCGACCAGGTCGAGCAACAGCGCCTCGACTTCTGCGTAGTCCAGCAGCTCCATTTCCAGGCCGTCTTCCAGGTCGATCAGGGCGTAGCAGATGTCATCTGCCGCCTCCATCAGGTAGACCAGCGGGTGGCGCGCCCAGCGTTGTTCTTCGAGCAGCGGCAGGCCGAGCTTGCGGGCGATCTGTTCGAGCAGCGGCAACTCGCTCTGGTAGCAGCCGAACTTGTGCTTCTTGTACCCGAGGGCATCGGCATGCCGGGCCGTCCAAGGGTACTTGAGGTAGGTGCCAAGAGTGGCGTAGGTGAGCCGGGTGCCGCCATCGAACTGGTGGTATTCGAGTTGGGTGAGCACGCGAAAGCCTTGGGCGTTGCCTTCGAAATTGAGGAAGTCGGCGCGCTCGTCGTCGCTCATGTCGTCCAGCCAGCCACGCCCGGCGGCCTGCTGGAACCAGTGGCGAATGGCATCTTCGCCGGAGTGGCCGAACGGCGGGTTGCCAATGTCGTGGGCCAGGCAGGCCGACTGCACGATCATGCCCAGGTCGCTGGGCTCGCACCACTCGGGCAGGCTGGCGCGCAGTGTTTCGCCCACGCGCATGCCCAGCGAGCGGCCAACGCAGCTGACTTCCAGTGAATGGGTCAGGCGCGTATGGATATGGTCGTTGCTGGAAACGGGATGGACCTGGGTCTTGCGCCCGAGGCGGCGAAAAGCCCCTGAGAAGATGATCCGGTCATGGTCTTTGTGGAAAGGGCTGCGGCCCAGTTCTTCGGCGCTGTAGAGGGCTTTGCCGAGGCGTTCGCGGGTGAGCAGGGTGTGCCAGTCCAAGGCGCGGTCTCCTTCGATCGAAGGGTATAGCTTCCGGTGTCGTGAGCAGGCGTGCAAGGGGCAGATCGAGACCGGCCCTGTGGGATCAGGGCCGGTGAGCGTTCAAGGGCGACGATTGCCCTGCAGGTAGAGGCGCACCAGGGGTAACAGGCTGGTTCCCAGGCGGACCAGGCGGTGCAGGTTACCGCTGCGCACTCCCTTGCCGGTCAGAAAGCCCAACGCCACGACGGCGCCGATGCCCCACAACGGCGCGTGTTTGATACCCAGCCCGTCATGCAGCGAGCTGCCCATGCCGCGCAGGCGCTGCAAGGGTTGCAGCAGCTGCCCGGACTCATGGCGAATCTCCTGGCGGTGCATTTCCATGCGCAGGCGCAGCAACGCTTTGCGCAGTTCCCGTGGGTTACGGGTATTCGGTAGTTCAGGCAGGCTCATGGCAACAGGCGCTCCCGGTCCTTGGCCAGTTCATCGAGGGTCGCACCAAAGGGTGAGGACTCATCGAACACGGCTGCTTTCAGGCGCAGGCCGCAATACAGCGCCGCCGCTCCATAGAAGACGCACAGGCCAATGATGCCAGCCAGGCGATAGCTGTCCCACAGCAGCACCAGCAACAAGCCGGACAAGGCCGTCAGCAGCAGCAGCGCGAACACCAGTGCCAGGCCGGCGAACAGCAGCAGGCTCAGGGTGCGGGCTTTCTGTTCCTGCAGCTCGATGCCGAACAGTTCGATGTGGCTGTGCAGCAGCCCCAGCAGCGCCGCGCCCAGGCGTTTGCCCGAGGCGCTGGTGCCAATGCTGTCATTCTCCATGGGGACTCCTCAGCGCCGATTGGCCAGCAGGCCGATCAACAGGCCGACGCCTGCGGCAATACCAATGGCCTGCCAGGGTTTTTCCTGGACGTACTGTTCGGCGCTGCCAAGGGCTGCCTGGCCGCGCTCACGCACCGAGTCCTGAGTCAGTTGCAAGGTTTCACGGGCTTGGGTCAGGCGATCGTGGATCTGCTCGCGCAGCTCGTCGGCCTGGTCGCCCGCCAGGTTGGCGGTATCGGCCAGCAATCGCTCGGTATCACGAACCAAGGCCTGGAAGTCAGCCATCAATATCTCTTGTGCAGTCTTTGCCGATTTGCTGGCCATGGGGCTCTCCCTATGCAGGTGTGCAGGTGTGTAGGTTATTCGAGTGACCGGGTGTGTGGAAGGTTCACTGGCAGTGCTGGTATGGGCCTTGCTACTGAGATTTGCCACAACGCGGGGCGTAACCCGGGGCGGTGCGCCGAACCAGGGCGTCGATCCTGGCGGATACCGATAAACCTTAACCCAATCCACGACAAACCCAAGAAAAAACCACGCAGGCCGCGCCCGGTTCGGCAAAACAGGGCAAAAGCTGGCACCGATTCGGTGCAGGGATGCAGGTTCTTGAACTGTCCTGGTGCTTTTTTTCAGCAGGTCTGCCTCTTTCATGGAAAACATGCACAGCGCGATGGACTCTCTTGTCCACGGCTCCAACACCCTGTTCATCCTCATGGGCGCCATTCTGGTGCTCGCCATGCACGCCGGCTTCGCTTTTCTCGAAGTGGGCACCGTGCGCCACAAGAACCAGGTCAACGCGCTGTCGAAGATCCTCAGCGATTTCGCCATCTCCGCGCTGGTGTATTTCTTCATCGGCTACTGGATCGCCTATGGCGTGAATTTCCTGCAGCCTGCATCGCAACTGGCTGCCGAGCACGGCTATGCGCTGGTCAAATGCTTCTTCCTGCTGACCTTCGCTGCCGCGATTCCCGCGATCATCTCGGGGGGGATCGCCGAACGTGCGCGCTTCGCACCGCAGCTGTGCGCCACGGCGCTGATCGTGGCGTTCATCTACCCATTCTTCGAAGGTGTGGTGTGGAATGGCAATTTCGGCGTGCAGGCTTGGCTGCAGGCCCGCTTCGGTGCGCCGTTCCATGACTTTGCCGGCTCGGTGGTGGTGCATGCCATGGGCGGCTGGCTGGCGCTGGCGGCGGTGCTGTTGCTGGGCGCGCGGCGGGGGCGCTATCGCGACGGCCGCCTGGTGGCCTTTGCCCCGTCGAGCATTCCGTTCCTGGCGCTGGGCTCGTGGATCCTGATCATCGGCTGGTTCGGCTTCAACGTGATGAGCGCCCAGACGTTGCAGGGTGTCAGCGGCCTGGTGGCGATCAACTCGCTGATGGCCATGGTCGGCGGTACCCTGGCCGCCTTGCTGGCCGGGCGCAACGACCCGGGCTTCCTGCACAACGGGCCGTTGGCCGGGCTGGTGGCAATCTGTGCCGGCTCTGACCTCATGCACCCCATTGGTGCGCTGGTCACCGGGCTGGTGGCCGGGGTGCTGTTCGTCTGGAGTTTCACGGCCGCACAGAACCGCTGGAAGATCGATGATGTGCTCGGTGTCTGGCCACTGCACGGTTTGTGCGGCCTGTGGGGGGGAATCGCTTGTGGTGTGTTTGGTCAGGCAGCGCTGGGGGGGATGGGCGGGGTCAGCCTGATAAGCCAACTGCTGGGCAGCCTGGCGGGCGTGCTGGTCGCACTGGTCGGAGGCTTTGCCGTGTACGGACTGATTCGCCAGGTAAATGGCTTGCGTTTGAGCCATGAACAGGAGTTCCAGGGCGCGGACCTGTCGCTGCACCGCATCGGTGCCACCAGTCAGGATTGAGCAGGGTCAGGTGCAGAGGGGGCAGGACAGACTTAGAATGAGTTTCTTCCTACAGCCAAATCGGGACTTGCCCTCCATGCTGCCTGAATGCCAACTCTTCAGCACCGTCGGGTGCCACTTGTGCGAAGTGGCCGAAGACGTGCTGATGCCCTTCGTTGAACACGGCTTGCTGATCGAGTTGGTCGACATCGCCGATGACCAGGCGTTGTTCGAGCGGTACGGTCTGGTCATTCCGGTGTTGCGGCGCAGCGATACGTCGGCAGAGCTGCATTGGCCATTCGATGCCGAGCAGGTAGTGGCCTTCCTCGCCCAGTGACGGGCAGAGGGAAGGCCTGCCCTCGTGCATCGCCGGCGGGCCAGAAATGATGATGTCGCACCGTTGAATGGTCATCGGTACTTTTGCATTGTCATCGAGAGCCCCGTCATGCTGATCACGCCACATTTCTCCCTGGAAGAACTGATTACTTCGCAAATTGCCGCGAGAGATGGGTTGGATAACACCCCTACGCCTGCAGTCCTGAGTAATTTGCGCCTGCTTTGCCAAGTGCTGGAGCAGGTCCGGGTGTTGTTGGGTTGCCCCATCATCGTCAGCAGCGGATACCGCAGCGCGGCAGTCAATGCGCGCGTCGGCGGGGCGCGAGGCAGCCAGCACGTGCAAGGCCTGGCAGCGGATTTCACGGTGATCGGCGTCGACAACCGGGAAGTGGTCAGGCAGATAAGCAAGAGTGACGTGGCGTTCGACCAGTTGATCCTCGAGTTCGACAGCTGGGTTCACCTGTCGGTGTCAGCCGTCGCGCCGCGCCGCGAAGTGCTGACCATTCGCAAGGGTACGGGCTACCTGCCAGGCTTGCAGTGACGTCCTGGCCGATTGACGCAGCGGTGTCACTCTTCGTATGCTGTATATAAATACAGTATCGAGGTGGAACCATGCTCAACGTCGAGCAACTCAAGTACAGCATCAACCGCATGCCGGTCGAGCGGGTGTGCGATGCCGTGCTGGAATTGCGCCTCGAAGGTCTGGTCACCGATGACCGTACGCCATTCGGCAAGGTGCATTTCAATACCTGTTTTGCAGAAATCGAGGCCTTGTTCCAGCGTGCCGGTTACCATCGGGGGCTGGATGTGGTGGGTTACCAGGGCCTGGTCTATGCACTCTATGACCCCGGGCGTTGGGAACCCGTGCAGGTCCTGCGCTGGTTGAAGGCGCATAGCGAGGGGATGGTCGAGGCTGGTTGAGGCACCGGGCTTGGGGGATAATGCTTGGCTTTGATTGCTCGAGCCCTGCCATGACTACGCCTTTCGACCCCGCCCACCAGCAAGCCAGTACGGTTTGCCTGCCGCCCGGCAACTGGGCCACGGTGCTCGATTGCCTGTGCGACCATTTCAAGGCCATCGAGCGCGCGCAGTGGCTCGACCGCTTCGCGCGCGGTCGGGTGCTGGATGCCGAGGGCAGGGCGATTGCCGCCGACTTGCCATACCGTCGCGGCATGCGCCTTCACTATTTTCGCGAGGTACCCAACGAGCGGCCGATCCCGGTGCAGGAGACCATCCTGCATGTGGACGAGCACCTGGTGGTGGCTGACAAACCGCACTTTCTGCCGGTGACACCCACGGGTGAATACGTCGAGCAAACCCTGTTGCGCCGCCTGATCCGGCGCCTGGACAACCCGCATCTGGTGCCGTTGCACCGCATCGACCGGCACACGGCCGGGTTGGTGCTGTTCTCTGCCAATCCACAGACGCGCAGCGCGTATCAGCGGTTGTTCCCGGAGCGGCGGATCGACAAGCGCTATCAAGCCATTGCTGCCGCGTTGCCGCAGCAGGCATTCCCCTTGGTGCACAAAAGTCGCCTGGTGCATGGCGAGCCGTTCTTCCGCATGCACGAAGTGGCGGGGGAGGCCAACAGCGAGACCTTTGCCGAAGTGCTGGAGAAGCATGGCGAGTTGTGGCGTTACGGGCTGTCGCCGGTAACGGGCAAGACGCATCAGTTGCGGGTGCACATGGCGGCGTTGGGGGCGGGGATCTGCAATGACCCGTTCTATCCCGAATTGCTCAAGGAAGAAGACGACTATCAGCGGCCGTTGAAACTGCTGGCGCAGAGCTTGCGCTTTGCCGACCCGTTGACCGGCGAGGAGCGTTACTTCGAGAGCCGGCTGGCCCTGGACTGGTAAGGTGAACTGCGCCCCTGACGTTGGACAAAAAGTCCAGCCTCAGGGGCGCAGTTCAGTGACCGCCTAGGCCAGAACTAGCGGTTGAACCGCTCCACCAGCGAATACTGCCCGCCGGCAGTGGTGGTCAGCTCCTCGCTGAGCAGCGCCGAATGCTGCGCCTGCTCGGCTGTCTGGTCGGCCAGTTCGGCGATGGTGCTGATGTTGCGGCTGATCTCGTCGGCCACTGCAGTCTGCTCTTCGGTGGCGGCGGCAATCTGGGTCGCCATGTCGGTGATATTGGCCACGGCTTCGCTGATCCCGACCAGTGCCTGGTCGGCCTGCATGACGCGGTCAACGCCTTCCTGGGCCTGGCGGTGGCCGGTTTCCATGGTCAGTACGGCGTTGTTGGCCGTTTGTTGCAGTTTGGCGATCAGGCCGTGGATCTGCCCCGTCGATTCGGCGGTGCGCTGGGCCAGCTGGCGCACTTCGTCGGCGACCACGGCGAAACCACGGCCCATCTCGCCGGCACGCGCCGCTTCGATGGCGGCGTTCAGTGCCAGCAGGTTGGTCTGGTCGGCAATGCCCTTGATCACATCGACCACGCCACCGATCTCGTCACTGTCCTTGGCCAGCTGGGTCACGGTCTGGCCGGTTTCGCCCACGGCGGTCGACAGGCGCTCGATGGCATCGCGGGTTTCCCCGGCGATCTGCCGGCCCTGGCTGGTCAGGCGGTTGGCTTCCTGAGTGGCGTCTGCGGTGCGCTGCACGTGGTTGGCCACTTCCTGCGTGGTAGCGGCCATCTGGTTGACGGCGGCGGCGACCTGCTCGGTCTCCACGCGCTGGCGCTCCAGGCCCGAGGAGCTCTTGTGCGCCAGGACATCGGACTGGCGCGCCTGCTCGCTGAGGTGCTCGGCGCTGTCCTGCAGGCGGGTCAGGCAGGTCTTCATGCGCGCGTCCTGGCTGAGCATGGCCATCTCCAGGCGTGCCTGTACCCCACGGCTGTCGGTGTACATCTGCGCGATCAGCGGGTCGGAGGTGGTCTGTTCGGCCAGGCGCAGCAAGCGTTTCAGGCCACGCTGCTGCCAGCTCAGGCCGAGCAGGCCGAGCGGTACCGACAGGCCGGCGGCCAGGGCGAAGCCCCACGAGTGGCCGAGCCAGTTGCCAATCAGGAAACCGACCTGGCTGATCAGGATGAACGGCAGCCAGTCCTGCAGCACCGGTAGCCAGCGATCACGCCGCGGGATGGCGGTCTTGCCATCGTTGATGCGCTGGTACAAGGCCTCGGCACGGCGGATCTGTTCGGCGCTAGGCTTGACCCGCACCGACTCGAAGCCAACGACCTGGTTGTTCTCGAAAATCGGGGTGACGTAGGCGTTTACCCAGTAGTGATCGCCGGATTTGCAACGGTTCTTGACGATGCCCATCCACGGCAAGCCCTGCTTGAGGGTTTGCCACATGTGGGCAAACACCGCAGTCGGCACATCGGGGTGGCGCACCAGGTTGTGGGGGGCGCCAATCAGCTCCTCGCGGGTGAAACCGCTGATCTCGATGAATGCATCGTTGCAGTAGGTGATCACACCCTTGGCATTGGTGGTGGAGATCAACCGTTGTTGGGCAGGGAAGGTCCGTTCCCTCTGGGTAATCGGCTGGTTGTTACGCATGGGTTGAATAATCCGCAAGGCTTTCGACTGATATCGGCAAGCCACTGGTTTTATTGAATGGATATTTAATTTAGTTGATCTGTGGCAATTGGCCGCTATTGCGGGTGCGCTATGGGAAACTGGATATTCGCAGCAGATTGTCCATATTTGTGACCATATTGTGGCAAATCGGGGGCATGATGACTGACCGGCCATTAAAGTGCTACTGCCGGGTGCCTGATGTTTTTCTGTGGTGGAGCGAAGATCGAGCGCCCCCCGCGCGGCGCTCGATCTTCGCCGACGCTACAACTGCCAAGCCAATCAGCTGCGAATCATCTGCCGCAGTACGTAGTGCAAGATCCCGCCTGACTTGAAGTACTCCACCTCATTGAGCGTATCGATCCGGCACAGCACCTCGATCTGCTGCTGTTGCCCATCCTCGCGAGTGATACGCAGCGGCAGGCTCATGCCCGGTCTGATCTGCGCGCCAGCGAGCCCCAGCAGGTCGATCTGTTCCTTGCCGGTCAGCGCCAATTGCTTACGATCCTGCCCGGCCTTGAACTGCAACGGCAGCACGCCCATGCCCACCAGGTTGGAGCGGTGGATGCGTTCGAAACTCTCCGCCAGCACCGCCTTGACCCCCAGCAGGTTGGTGCCCTTGGCCGCCCAGTCGCGGCTGGAGCCGGTGCCGTACTCCTGGCCGGCGATTACCACCAGCGGCGTGCCTTCGGCCTGATAGCGCATGGCGGCGTCATAGATCGACAGCTTCTCGCCACTGGGCACATGCACGGTGTTGCCACCTTCCTCGCCAGCCAGCATCTCGTTGCGGATGCGGATATTGGCGAAGGTGCCGCGCATCATCACTTCGTGGTTGCCGCGCCGCGAGCCGTAAGAGTTGAAGTCCCGGGGTTCCACGCCCTTGCTGCGCAGGTAGCGCCCGGCGGGGCTGTCGGCCTTGATGTTGCCGGCCGGGGAGATGTGGTCGGTGGTCACCGAGTCGCCGAGCAGGGCGAGGATGCGCGCACCCTGGATGTCCCGGATCTCGGGCAGCGGCCCGCCGATGCCATCGAAGAACGGTGGGTGCTGGATGTAGGTGGAGTCGTCCTGCCACACATAAGTGGCCGCTTGTGGCACCTCGATAGCCTGCCATTGCGCATCGCCGGCGAACACTTCGGCGTATTCCTTGTGGAACATCGTGGTGTCGACCTTGGCCACGGCGTCGGCAATTTCCTGCTGGCTTGGCCAGATATCGCGCAGGTAGACGGGCTGGCCGTCCTTGCCCGTCCCCAGTGCATCCTGGGTCAGGTCGACGCGCACGCTGCCGGCCAGCGCGTAGGCCACTACCAGCGGCGGTGAGGCCAGCCAGTTGGTCTTGACCAGCGGATGCACGCGGCCTTCGAAGTTGCGGTTGCCCGACAGCACCGAAGCGACCGTGAGGTCGGCGCTGCCGATGGCTTTTTCGATGGCATCGTCCAGTGGCCCGGAGTTGCCGATGCAAGTGGTGCAGCCATAACCGACCAGGTCGAAGCCAAGCTGGTCGAGGTAAGGGGTAAGCCCTGCGGCCTTGTAATAATCGGTCACTACCTTGGAGCCGGGGGCCAGTGAACTCTTCACCCAGGGTTTGCGTTGCAGGCCTTTTTCCAGGGCCTTTTTCGCCACCAGGCCGGCCGCCATCATCACGCTGGGATTGGACGTGTTGGTGCATGAGGTAATCGCGGCGATCACCACGGCGCCGTCGCGCAAGGTGTAGGTCTGTCCTTCATGGCTGTAGTCGATTTCGCCGGCCTGATCGGCGTTGCCGACCGCCACTCCGCCGCCACCTTCACTCTCCAGGCGGCCGACCTCCTTGGCCAACGGCTTGGGTTGCAGCTCGATGAAGTGGTCGAAGGCCTGGCCAACCTGGCCCAGGGCAACCCGGTCCTGTGGCCGCTTGGGCCCGGCCAGGCTGGCCTCGACGTCATGCATGTCCAGGGCTAGCGTGTCGCTGAACAGCGGTTCCTGCCCAGGCAGGCGCCACAGGCCTTGCGCCTTGCAATACTGTTCGACCAGCTGCACCGTCTCGCTTGGGCGGCCAGACAGGCGCAGGTAGTCGAGGGTGACCTCGTCGACCGGGAAGAAGCCGCAGGTGGCGCCGTACTCAGGTGCCATGTTGGCGATAGTGGCACGGTCGGCCAACGGCAGGTCGGCCAGGCCATCGCCGTAGAATTCGACGAATTTGCCCACGACGCCTTTCTTGCGCAGCATCTGCGTCACGGTCAGCACCAGGTCGGTGGCGGTGATGCCTTCGCGCAGCTTGCCAGTGAGCTTGAAGCCAATCACTTCGGGGATCAGCATCGACACCGGCTGGCCGAGCATGGCTGCTTCCGCCTCGATGCCGCCCACGCCCCAGCCGAGTACGCCAAGGCCGTTGATCATGGTGGTGTGCGAGTCGGTGCCGACCAGGGTGTCGGGGAAGGCATAGGTGCGACCATCGTCGTCGCGGGTCCAGACTGTGCGCCCGAGGTATTCCAGGTTGACCTGGTGGCAGATGCCGGTGCCTGGCGGTACCACGCGGAAGTTGTCGAACGCGCTCTGGCCCCAGCGCAGGAAGGCATAGCGCTCGCCGTTGCGTTGCATTTCGATGTCGACATTCTGGGTGAAGGCTTGTGGCGTGGCGTAGCGGTCGACCATCACCGAGTGGTCGATCACCAGGTCCACTGGCGACAGTGGGTTGATTCGCTGAGGGTCGCCACCGGCCTTGGCCATGGCCGCGCGCATGGCGGCGAGGTCGACGACAGCTGGTACGCCAGTGAAGTCCTGCATCAGCACCCGCGCCGGGCGGTACTGGATTTCGCGGTCGGAGCGGCGTTCCTGCAGCCAGCCGGCGAGGGCGCGCAGGTCATCGCTGGCGACGGTCTTGCCGTCTTCCCAGCGCAGCAGGTTTTCCAGCAGTACCTTGAGCGACATGGGCAGGCGCTGCAGGTCGCCCAGCTGCCGACCGGCTTCGGCGAGGCTGTAATAGTGATAGGTGCGGTCAGCCACCTGGAGGGTCTGGAGGGTGTTCAGGCTATCGAGCGAGGGCATTGCCAACTCCTTGTGCGGCGGGGCCCGGCACTGCGGGTTATGGCCGGTGCCAGCGCGCTGTTTCGGCCCGTACGGCACGGGCCTGGCTGAAGGGTCAGGGTAGCTCTGTTTGCTGCCCCTGACTCTTTTCTGGACCGGCGGGGCATGTCGCAGGTTCCGATCTTCCTTTATCATCGCCGCCCTGCCGGCGCCCGTAGTGCGCCAGCCGTAGTGGAGTGAGAGATGAATACCCTGTTCATGCATTGCCGGCCCGGTTTCGAGGGTGAGGTCTGCGCCGAGATCAGCGAATATGCCGCCGTGTTGGGCGTGGCCGGCTATGCCAAGGGCAAGCCGCAGAGCGCTTGTGCCGAGTTCGTCTGTGCCGAGGCCGAAGGTGCCGAACGCCTGATGGCCCAACTGCGCTTCGCGCAACTGATCTTCCCGCGCCAGTGGGCGCGAGGCACTTATATCGAGCTGCCAGAGAGCGACCGTATCAGCGTGCTGCTGGAGCATCTGGCTGGGCAGCCGGTATTTGGCAGCCTTTGGCTGGAAGTGCTGGACAGCAACGACGGCAAGGAGCTGTCGACGTTCTGTCGCAAGTTCGAAGTGCCTCTGCGCAAGGCCCTGGAAAAGGCTGGTCGCCTGGTCGACAACCCCAGCTTGCCGCGGCTGCTGCTGACTTTCATCAGCGGTCGTCGGGTGTTCGTTGGCATGGCTGAGGCGAACAACAGCGCCTTGTGGCCGATGGGCATCCCGCGCCTGAAGTTCCCGCGTGAGGCGCCCAGCCGTTCGACGCTCAAGCTGGAAGAGGCCTGGCACCAGTTCATCCCGCGTGAGCAGTGGGAGCAGCGCCTTGGCGACGACATGAAGGGTGTCGACCTGGGCGCTTCGCCAGGCGGCTGGACTTACCAGTTGGTGCGCCGTGGCATGCTGGTCACCGCCATCGACAATGGGCCGATGGCCGAAAGCCTGATGGAGACTGGGCTGGTAGAGCACCTGATGGCGGACGGTTTTACGTGGCAGCCCAAGCAGCCGGTGGACTGGATGGTCTGCGACATCGTCGAGAAGCCGGCGCGGACCACCTCGCTGATCGAGACGTGGCTGGGGGAGGGGTTGTGCCGAGAGGCGGTGGTCAACCTGAAGTTGCCAATGAAGCAGCGCTATGCCGAGGTGCGTCGTTTGCTTGACCGCATGGAGGCGACGTTCAAGGCACGCAAGATCAAGGTATCGATTGCCTGCAAGCAGCTGTATCACGACCGTGAGGAAGTGACTTGCCACCTGCGCAGGCTGGACCTTAAGCCACGCTGATCCGCGATCCGCGATCCGCGATCCGCTTGCCTCTTGCTCTTGCTCTTGCTCTTGCTCTTGCTCTTGCTCTTGCTTCTAAGCGCGCGGTAGTTCAGGCGACGCAGATTGCGACTTCAGGAGGCCGAGCGCAGGTCTTGCGGAGGGAGGTGACGGGCATGGATGCCCGTCAAGCGCTGGGCCCCAGGATGGGGCCTGCAGCGCGGTCCTC
>NZ_VZII01000076.1 GCF_009391885.1 Pseudomonas sp. MN1F
CCCGGGGAAATTAGCCCTGATGCTCTACATCCACAACAGAGAAACGGCAGCGGCGTGCGTAGGATAATTCCCAAGCTATCTTCAACTGAAGCATTTGGTTTCAAGTTCGGAATTTCCTTACTTCAGTGAGATTGCCGAGGCTGTTCAGTAGCCATTTACCCCCCCCGTCAGGCGCCTCCTTTCTGGAGCTTCGTTCATGCACGACACGCCGCCCCCTCCCCGCTTCGACTGGCAACGCTGGCTCCCGGGCCTTGCCACCCTGCTGCACTACCAGCCCGCCTGGCTGCCCAAGGACATCGCGGCCGGCCTGGTGCTCACCACCATGCTGGTGCCGGTCGGCATTGCCTACGCCGAGGCCTCCGGAGTACCGGGCATCTATGGCCTGTACGCCACCATCATCCCGCTGCTGGCCTATGCCCTGTTCGGCCCCAGCCGCATCCTGGTGCTCGGCCCGGACTCGGCACTGGCCGCGCCGATCCTGGCAGTGGTGGTGCAATACGCCGCCAGCGACCCACAGCGCGCCATCGCCATCGCCAGCCTGATGGCTCTGGTGGCCGGCGCCTTCTGCGTGATCGCCGGGCTGCTGCGCCTGGGCTTCATCACCGAGCTGCTGTCCAAGCCGATCCGCTATGGCTACATGAACGGTATCGCGCTCACCGTGCTGATCAGCCAGTTGCCCAAGCTGTTCGGCATCAAAGTTGACAGCCAGGGGCCGCTGCGCGACGTCTGGAACCTGATCCAGGCATTGTTGGCAGGCAATGGACACTGGCCAAGCTTCATCGTCGGGGCCGGCAGCCTGGTGTTGATCCTGCTGCTCAAACCCTTCAAGCGCATCCCGGGCATCCTGATCGCCGTGGTGCTGGCGACCCTCGCCGTGAGCCTGTTCAACCTCGACCAGATGGGCGTCAAGGTGCTCGGCCAGTTACCCCAGGGCCTGCCGAGCCTGGTCTTCCCGTGGGTCAGCGACATCGACCTGGTCGAAGTGGTGCTGGGCGGGATTGCCGTGGCCCTGGTGTCGTTTGCCGACACCAGCGTACTCTCACGCTCCTATGCCGCGCGGCTGAAAACGCCGGTCAACCCGAACCAGGAAATGTTCGGCCTGGGTGTGGCCAACCTGGCCTCCGGCCTGTTCCAGGGCATCCCCATCAGCAGCAGCTCGTCACGTACACCGGTGGCCGAAGCGGCTGGCTCAAAAACCCAATTGACCGGCATCATTGGCGCACTGGCGGTGACCTTGTTGCTGCTGGTCGCGCCCAACCTGATGCAATACCTGCCCAACAGCGCCTTGGCCGCCGTGGTGATCGCCGCGGCTTTAGGGCTGTTCGAGTTTGCCGACCTCAAGCGCATCTTCCACATGCAGCAATGGGAGTTCTGGCTGTCGTTCACCTGCTTCGTCGGCGTCGCCGTGTTCGGCGCCATCCCGGGTATCTGCATTGCCGTGGCGGTATCGGTGATCGAATTCCTGTGGGACGGCTGGCGGCCGCATTACGCGGTGCTCGGGCGAGTCGATGGCACCCGTGGCTACCATGACGTGAAGCGTTATCCACAGGCCCGGCGGATTCCGGGGCTGGTGCTGCTGCGCTGGGATGCGCCGCTGTTCTTTGCCAACGCCGAGCAGTTCCAGAACACGGTGCTGGCGGCGGTGGATGAATCACCCACTCCTGTACAGCGGCTGGTGATTGCGGCGGAGCCGGTGACCAGCATCGATATCACTTCGGCGGACATGCTCGCAGAGCTGGACAGGGCGCTGGAGGCGCGCGGGGTGGAGCTGCAGTTTGCCGAGATGAAAGACCCGGTGAAGGACAAGATGAAGCGCTTCGAGTTGTTCGAGCATATGGGCGAGACGGCATTTCACCCGACCGTCGGGGCTGCGGTGGATGCCTACTTGGCGGATACCGGGATTGACTGGAAGCCTTAGGTCGCCACCCGGCGCCGGTCGATCCAGATGAGCATGGCACTGGCATACAGCGACACCGCCACGAACAGCGCCATGCGCACCGCAAACGCCTTGTACACATCCTGCCCGCCAGCACTGTCCTGCACCGACTGCCCGAGCAGGATCAGCATGGTGGTCAGGCAGCTTATCCAGTACGCCGGGCTTTGCCTGGTATCCACCGCGCGATAGAGCCTGCGCGCCTGCCAGAGCACGAACAGCAGCACCCACAGGAAGAACATCCACAGGTGCACGAACAGGCTCAACGCGCCCCACACCAGCATCGCCAGCACCCCGGCCAGCAAGGTCGAGCCGATCAGCTCGCGGCTGGCATGTCGCGCCCGCGTCTCCCCGGCCTGCTGCCCCAGGCTCACCGCCTTCATGATCAGCGGCATGAACTGGTCGGGGGCAATCAGCGCCAGCAGGAATGCCGGCATCACGATAAGCGTGGCACGCAGGGCCACCCAGCTGACATCCGCGCTGTCGAGCAAGGGTGGCGAAGGCTGCACCGGCGCGCCGGCCGGCTCGGGAAACAGCACATGGGCCAACGCGCTCCCCAGCACCGCCAACAGCATGCCCTTGGACAAGGCTTCGACCACCGACAGCGCCAGGGTGAAATCGCTGGTGCCGGCCGCCGCGATCATGGTCAGGCCGATCACCAGCAGGTTCGCCAGCAGGCCATTGCCGCCCTTGAGCGCATAGCGCAAGACCAGGAACACCCCCACGCCCACCAGCAGCACCCCGCTCACCGGGGCATGGCGCAGCAGCGGAATCAGCAACAGGCCGCTGCCGCAACTGAGCAATACCAGGATCGCCAGTGCCGGCGCCGCCTTGACCGGCAGCGGCTCGCTGCGCATCGCCAGCAACAGCACCGCGAATACCGGCGCCAGAATCGGCACCGGCAGGCCCAGGCCGAAACTGGTCGCCAGGCACAGCGCCACGCCCCAGGCCAGGCGCAGTGCGCGCAGGCGGCGCAACTCAATAGGCATACGACAGCCAGCTCATCAGCCACATGAACACGCGGCCCAGCAGGTTCAGTGGGTTGCCTTCGCTGGGCAGCGCCATGACTTCCGCCTGGCCGCCCACGCGTAATCCGGACTTGTCTGTCAGCTGGTCGCGGTCCAGTTCGACGATCACCGGGAAGCGCTGCGCCGAACGCAGCCAGTCGCGGCTGTTCTGCACGGTCGGCAGGGTCCCCGGGGGCGCAGGCTGGCCGACGCTCACGCCATAGCCAATGCTGCGGATCTGCCCCTTCAGCACCGTGCCGGGCAAGGCATCGAGCACCACCAGCACCGGCGCGCCGGGGCGCAAGCGGCCGAGGTTGTTCTCGGTCATGTCGGCACTTATCCACACGTCGCGGATGGCGATCAGGGTCATCATCGGGCTGCCAGCGCCCACGTAGTGGCCCACGTCGGTGCGCAGGTCAGTGATCAAACCATTGGTGTCGGCGCGCACCACCGTGCGGGCCAGGTCCAGGCGGGCCTTCTCCACGTTGGCCGCAGCGCTGCGCAGTTGTGCGTTGTCGGCGTCGGCCCCGCCCTGCTGCTCACGGGCCCGTTCCACCTCGGCACGGGCGGCGGCCACCTGGCTGATGGCTTGGTCACGGGTGGCCTGGGCCCCTTCAAGGCGGCGCACCGATACCGTGCCCGGGTCTTCGTCGATCAAGCGCTTGAGCCGCTCGGCATCCTGGCGCGCCTTGCGTTCGTTGGCCTGGGCCGCCACCAACGCGGCCTGGGCCGAGTCGATGCCGGCGGTGCTGGCACCTATCTGCCGGCGCACGGTATCCAGGTCGGCTTCGGCGCGGGCCAGGGCGATGCGGTACTGCTCCTGGTCGAGCTCGAACAGCACATCGCCCTGGCGCACTTCCTGGTTGTTGCCCACCGCCACGCGCTTGATCTGCCCGGCCACTTCGGCAGCCACCGGTACCACGTAGGCCTGCAGCCGGGCTTGCTGGGTGTAGGGCGTGAAACGGTCGGCCAGCAGGTACCAGACCAGGCTGACAACGATCAGTATCAACACCCAGCGCATGCCGCGATCGGGGGCTGGCGGCGTGTCCGCAGCGTCAGTCATTTCGGCTCACCTTGTTCGGGGTCGGCGGGGGCCGGCTCGTCGAGCAGGTCGCCCCAATCGGTACGGTTTTGCATGTTCTGGCGGGTGGCAGGGTCGATCGGTTTGCGCTTGTTGTCCCAGCCGCCGCCCAGCGCCTTGTACAAGCTCACCAGGCTGCTCACCGCATTGCCACGGCTGACCAGGTAGCCGTCCTGCTGCTGCAACAACAGCTGCTGGGCGTCGAGCACGCGCTGGAAATCGGCAAAGCCTTCCTGGTACTGCGAACTGGCCAGGGTCAGCGAACGCTGGGCGGCCTGCGAGGCATCCTGGCGAATACTGGCGCTCTGCAGCGAGCGCACCAGGCCGCTGGCGGCATCGTCGGCCTCGTGTGCGGCTTCGCGCACGCTCTGGTGATACAGCTCGATCAATTGCTGCAGGCGGGCGTCCTCGACCCGCACGGCGTTCTTGCGCCGGCCGTAGTCGAACGGGTTCCAGATCAGGCTCGGCCCCGCCGCCAGGTCAAACGTGTTCGGCAGGTGGCTGGCCGACAGGAAGGTCCAGCCGATGCTGCCCAACAGGCTCAACTGTGGATAAAGGTCTGCTTCGGCCACGCCCACCAGCGCCGATTGCGCCGCCACCGCCTGTTCGGCGGCGCGGATGTCCGGGCGCCGTTGCAGCAGGCTGGCCGGCACGTCCTGCAACACCGCACGGTCTGGCAGCGGCAACTGCCCGTGGCGCGCCTGCAGCTCGGGCAGCGGCCCCGGTGGCCGGCCGAGCAGCGAACAGAGCACGTTGCGCAAGGCATTGAGCTGGTTCTCGAACTCGGGAATGGTGGCCAGGGTCGCCAGGTACTGGGTACGCGCCTGTTGCCAGTCGAGCTCGTCGTTCTCGCCGTGGCGGAACAGCCGCTCGGTGATCTGCAGGCTGCGCTCCTGGCGCTTGGCGTTTTCTTGCGCAATCTCCAGCCGTGCCTCAGCGGTGCGCAGGGCGAAGTACGTGTCGGCCACCTGCGCACGTAGCAGCAGCATGGCATCGGCGTAGTTGGCCTGGGACGCGAAGTAGAGCGCATCGGCGCTCTCGATGGCGCGGCTGAAACGGCCCCAGAAGTCGATTTCCCAGCCGATGTCGAAGCCCACGCTGGACTGCCAGAACACCGAGTCGCGCGCGGTGGAAGTGCCAGACTGGTCCTGCTTGAGGTACAGGCTCTGCGCACTCAACTGCTGCAGCTGTGGATAACGCCCGGTCTGCACGATGGCCAGCTGCGCCCTCGCCTCGGCAATGCGCAGGCCGGCCACACGCAGGTTGGTGTTGTTGGCGTCGGCTTCGGCGATCAGGCCTTCGAGCGTGGGGTCGGCGAATACCAGCCACCACTGGCGCAGGTCCGGTGCTGGCGCAAAGCGCCCGGCCTGCTCCAGCAGGGGCGTGTTCCAGCTGTCCAGCCATGGGTCCTGGGGCTTTTCGAAGTCCGGGCCGACCTGGGTACAGCCGGCCAGCACCATCAGCAACCCCAGGCCATAGCAGCGTTTGGGCATGGCTCAGGCCGCAGGCGGGGTCGGTTGCTCCGGCACCTGCAGCGCAACCCATTGCCAGAACAGTACATAGGTCACGCCGAGGATCACCGGGCCGATGAACAGGCCGATGATGCCCTTGACCACCATGCCGCCCAAGGCACCGATCAGCACCACCGGCATCGGCACGTCCACCCCGCGCCCGAGCAGCAACGGTTTGAGCACGTTGTCGGCAAGCCCGGCGACAAAGGTGTAGATGGCGAAGATGATGGTCGCCATGGTGAAGCCCTCGGCATTGAACACGTAGATGATCACTGGCACCGTGATCAAGGTCGCCGGTGCCTGGGCAATCCCCAGCATGAGGATGGCGATGGCCAGCATGCCGGCACCCGGCACGCCTTTGATCACGAAGCCAACGCCAATCAGCAGCATCTGGATGAAGGCAATACCGATCACGCCCTGGGCCACCGCGCGAATGGTGGCGGTGCACAGGTTGGCCAACGGTTTGCCGCGCTCTTCGCCGGAGACGCGCATGGCGATACGCTGCGCGGCAATCTCGCCACGTTCGCCGAAGGCCATGATGATGCCCGAGACGATGATCGCCGCAAAAAACATCAGGAACGCACCACCGGCACTGGCCGCCGCGCCCAGCACCGTACGCCCGGCGCCCTTGAGCTGTGGCAACCACTGGTTGAGCACATGGGCCATGTTTTCCGAGGCCGCAAGCCACAACGCATGCACCTTCGGCCCGATCAGCGGCCAACCTGCCACGGAATCAGGGGGCGGCGGCACGCTCCAGGCGCCGCTCTTGAGCAATGCCACCAGGTTGTCGACCGATTCGCCGATGGACATCACCACCAGGTAGATCGGCACGATCAGCACCACCAGCACCAGCAGTACCACCAAGGTTGCCGCAAAGCCTTGCTTGAGGCCGGTCACCCGGTGAATACGGCAATGCAACGGATACAAGGTGACCGCGAGAATCACCGACCACAGCATCAGCTCCAGGAACGGCTGGAATACCTGGAAGGAGAACAGCACCAAGGCGGCCACCAGGCCCGCCTTGATCAGCACGTCGAGCAGGCCCCGCGACAGGGCGCTGTCCAGCTTCAAACTCGGCTGCATGTTGCACCTCCGAACGTTAAACGCGCCCGCGAGGCGCGATTCAGTGACCCGTCTCGGCTACCGGGCGGTCTTCGTCAGGTAATCTGCGCGCCAGGGCCATCATCACCAGCGGCACCACCGCCATCGACAGCGTGATGGCGAGCACCAGCAAGTCGTGAACCTGTTGCGCCAACACCTGGTGCTCCAGCGCCAGCTTGAACACCACGAAAGCAAACTCACCCCCGGACGCCAACACGATCGCCAGGCACAATGCCTCGGCGCGGTCGAGCCCGCCTGCCTTGCGCCCGAGCGCGAGCAACAGGGGCATCTTGATCACCACCAGCAGCAACGTCAGCCCCAGCACGATCAGGGGCATGCCGAACAGCAGCTGCAAGTCGGCACTCATGCCGACGCCGACGAAGAACAGCCCCAGGAGCAGGCCCTTGAGCGGTTCGATCTGGCTTTCCAGCTCATGCCGAAAAGGCGAGTCGGCCATCAGCACACCGGCCAGAAAAGCGCCAAGGGCCATGGAGATGCCGACGTGCTCCATCACCCACGCGGTGCCCAGCACCACCAGCAAGGCAGTAGCGGTAGACAACTCGGGCAAACCCGAACCGACCGTCCATCTGAATACCGGGGTCAACAGATAGCGGCCAAAAATGATCACCACCCCAATGCCCGCCGCCACTGCCAGCAGGGGCCAGGAGCCTTCGTCGGCGGTACTGACATCGCCACCGAGCAGCGGCACCACGGCAATCAAGGGAATCGCGGCGATGTCCTGGAACAGCAGGATGGCCACGGCCAGGCGACCGTGTGGCTTGCCCAGGTCCTTGCGTTCGGCCAACACTTGCAGGCTGAATGCCGTCGACGACAGCGCCAGCCCCAGACCGAGCACGATCGCCGCCGCCTTCGATTGGCCAAACAGGAAGTACGCCAGCAGGCCGAGCACCACCGCCGTCAGCCCCACCTGTAACGAGCCGATGCCGAACAACGCCTTGCGCATGGTCCAGAGCCGCCTTGGCGACAGCTCCAGGCCAATGACGAACAACAGCATCACCACGCCCATCTCCGACAGGCGAGCGACGTTATCGGGGTTACCCAGCAGGCCCAGCACCGACGGCCCGATCAGGATGCCAGCCAGCAGGTAGCCAGGCACCGCACCCATTTTCAAACGCTGCGCCAGTGGTACCAGAAGCACCACGGCCAGAAGAAACACTACCGTTGCCTGTAGCAGGCTGCCGTCATGTGGCATGGATTCGCACCCTTGCTAGCTCCTGCGGGAGGGATCAGAAACGTTCTTCAACCACTTTGAAGGGATAGGGCACGGCCTTGTATTTGCCGATCTTGCCGCGCTTGGGCAGCTTCACTACCTCTTCGCGGGTGATGTCCTTGTAGGGGATGCGCGAGAGCATGTGGCTGATGATGTTCAGCCGGGCGCGCCGCTTGTCGTTGGAGTGCGCCATGAACCACGGCGCCCAAGACGAATCCGAGGCGGCGAACATGTCGTCGCGGGCGCGGGTGTAGTCGTCCCAGCGGGTGTACGACTTGAGGTCCATGGGCGACAACTTCCACAGCTTGCGCCCGTCGTTGATGCGGTCCTGCAGGCGGCGGGTCTGCTCCTCGGCGCTGACTTCGAGCCAGTACTTGATGAGGATGATCCCCGACTCGACCATCAACTTCTCGAACAGCGGTACCACGGTGAGGAATTTGGCGCTCTGTTCTTCGCTGCAGAAGCCCATCACCCGTTCGACGCCAGCGCGGTTGTACCAGCTGCGGTCGAAGATCACGACTTCGCCGGCAGCCGGCAAGTGACGCAGGTAGCGTTGCACGTACATCTGGGTCTTTTCCCGCTCGGTCGGCGCCGGCAGCGCCACCACGCGGAACACCCGCGGGCTGACCCGTTCGGTGATGGCCTTGATGGTGCCGCCCTTGCCGGCACCATCACGGCCCTCGAATATGACACAGACCTTCAGGCCCTTCGCCACCACCCACTCCTGCAGCTTGACGAGCTCCACGTGCAGCTTCTTGAGTTCCTGATCAAAGGCTTTGCCGCCCAGTTTCTCTGCCTGCTCTTTCGCATCTTTGTTCTTGGACGGCTTGGCCATGGTGCTTTCCTGAGGGCGAATGAAAAGTCAGTATGGTCGATTCATGACATTTTGCCGTTTCGCTTGTTAGGCAAATTGCCGCGCCCTGAAAGCCCTTATTTCGCCAGCTTGTTGTAGCTGGTCATCAGGTTGCGATAGTCCGGGATATGGTTGGAGAACAACGTGCCCAGGCCTTCGATATCGTTGCGCCAATCTCGGTGCAGCTCGCAGGCCACGCCGAACCAGGTCATCAGCTGGGCACCGGCAGCCTCCATGCGCCGCCAGGCCGAATCGCGGGTCAGTTCGTTGAAGGTGCCGGAGGCATCGGTCACCACGAACACCTCGAAGCCCTCCTCCAGCGCCGACAATGCCGGGAAGGCCACGCACACTTCGGTGACCACGCCAGCGATCAGCAACTGCTTCTTGCCGGTGGCTTTCACTGCCTTGACGAAGTCTTCGTTGTCCCAGGCGTTGATGTTGCCGGGGCGGGCGATGTAGGGGGCGTCGGGGAACTGCTCTTTGAGTTCGGGCACCAGTGGGCCATTGGGGCCCGTTTCGAAGCTGGTGGTGAGGATGGTCGGCAGCTTGAAGTACTTGGCCAGGTCGGCGAGGGCCAGCACGTTGTTCTTGAAGCGGTCAGGGTCGATGTCGCGCACCAGCGAAAGCAGGCCGGCCTGGTGATCGACCAGCAGGACGGCGGCGTTGCTCTTGTCCAGACGCTTGTATTGGAAGGCCATGACGGAACTCCTTGCAACGTAGGTTGGGAATTTCAGCGTAGGCAAGGATGGGGGGCGGGAGGGACCGTCAGTCGGTTCGCTGGGGGGCTACATGATCGGTTACTTGATCGGTTACTTGATCGGTAGCCATCACTTCACAGATTCCTGAACTAATTATTTCTCCTCCGCGATTTTTCCACTCGCCCGCCCCCACCAGAATCGCTTCACCACAATCACAATAACCGTGAGGCCACTCCCGTGGACCAGACACTCCAGGTACGGCAAGCTGCCGCCGACCTCGTCGCTGCCTTCGCCAGCAACGACACCGCCGGCTACTTCGCCTGCTTCAGCGAAGACGCCACCTTCCTCTTCTACACCTTGCCGCAACCGCTGCTGTCGCGCCGTGCCTATGAAGACCTCTGGGCCCAGTGGCAGGCCGAGGGTTTTGCCGTGCTCGGCTGTGAATCGAGCAACGTGCAGGTGAGCCTGCAGGGCGATGTGGCGATCTTCATGCATGACGTGGCCACGCACATCCGCATTGCCGGTGAAGAGCACCAGCTGGCCGAGCGCGAGACCATCGTCTTCCGCCGCTACGGCGAGCAATGGCTGGCGTGCCACGAGCACCTGTCGGTCATCACTGCAGCCTGATCCAAACTTGCGCGGCCTTGCCGCACTGCCATCGCACCCACAAGAGGGCCCGCGCACCGCGACGGGCCTACAACAACCGCGCTGGAGCATCACCATGAGCCACTCGACCGGTATCGAGACCAATGGCGTCGAACAGATCCCTGACGATCAACGCGACGCCTCCCCGCTGGACCTGTTCCGCCTGATCTTCGGCGGTGCCAACACCTTCGCCACTGCCGTACTGGGCAGCTTCCCGGTGCTGTTCGGGCTGTCGTTCCAGGCCGGGGTCTGGGCGATTTTGCTTGGCGTCGGCGTGGGCGCGCTGATCCTCGCGCCGATGGGCCTGTTCGGTGCCCTCAACGGCACCAACAACGCCGTGTCGTCGGGTGCGCACTTCGGCGTGCACGGGCGCATCGTCGGCTCGTTCCTGTCGCTGCTTACCGCCGTGGCGTTCTTCTCGCTGTCGGTGTGGAGCTCGGGCGATGCCCTGGTCGGCGGCGCCAAACGCCTGGCCGGGCTGCCGGAAACCGACCTGACCCTGGGCCTGGCCTACGGCCTGTTCGCGGTGCTGGTGCTGGTGGTGTGCATCTTCGGCTTCCGCTTCATGCTGTGGGTCAACAAGGTCGCCGTATGGGCTTCGAGCCTGCTGTTCCTGCTGGGCATCTTCGCCTTCGCCGGGCCGTTCGATGCGGGCTTCGCCGGTAGCGTCAATCTCAGCCAGCCGGGCTTCTGGGCGGCATTCGTCGGCGCGGCGATCCTGGCCATGAGCAACCCGGTGTCGTTCGGCGCCTTCCTCGGTGACTGGTCACGCTACATCCCCCGGCAAACGCCAAAATCGCGCATCATGCTGGCGGTGATCGCCGCCCAGGTGGCGACGCTCATCCCGTTCCTGTTCGGCCTGTGCACCGCCACCCTGGTGGCCACTCAGGCGCCTGACTACATCGCCGCCAACAACTACGTCGGTGGCCTGCTGGCGGTCGCGCCGAGTTGGTTCTTCCTGCCGGTGTGCCTGATTGCGGTGATCGGCGGCATGTCCACCGGGACTACCGCGCTGTACGGCACCGGCCTGGACATGTCCAGCGTATTCCCGCGCCTGCTCAGCCGCGCTGGCGCCACCTTGCTGATCGGGGTGCTGGCCATCGGCTTCATCTTCCTCGGCCGCTTCACCTTCAACCTGGTGCAGAGCGTGTCGACCTTCGCCGTGCTGATCATCACCTGCACCAGCCCATGGATGGTGATCATGATCCTCGGCCTGATTACCCGCCGCGGCTTCTATCACGCCGATGACCTGCAAGTGTTCACCCGCGGCCAGCGTGGCGGCCACTACTGGTTCCTGCACGGCTGGAACTGGCGCGGCATGGGCGCGTGGATCCCCAGCGCGATGGTTGGCCTGTGCTTCGTCAACCTGCCAGGGCAGTTCGTCGGCCCGCTGGGCGACCTGGCCGGCGGCATCGACCTGAGCCTACCGGTGACCCTGGGTATCGCCTGCGTGCTGTACCTGCTGTTGCTCAACCTGTTCCCTGAACCTGCTGGCGTGTATGGCCCCAATGGCCCACGCTGGGTGCGCTGCAAAAGCGCCCCGCGCACGCCGGTGACCACCGCCGAAATGGCCTGACTGGATACCGACCATGACCACTTCCCATTACATTGCCGGCCGCTGGGTCGAAGGCCAGGGCAGCGACTGCATCAGCGTCAGCGAGCCTGCGCTGGGCCTGCCTTTCGCCGAACTGATGGCCGCCAGCGTGGCCCAGGTCGACCAGGCCGTGGCCGCCGCCCGTGACGCCCTGCCTACCTGGAAAAAGGTCAGCGCCAGCACGCGTGCGGCCTTCCTGCGCGGCTTTGCCGAACAGCTCGGCCAACGCCGCGAAGAACTGATCACCTTGCAGATGCGCAACAACGGCAAGCCGCGCCACGAGGCCGAGATCGACCTGGACGATGCGGTCGCCACCTTCGCCTACTACGCCGAGCTGGCCGAACAACTGCCGTCCAGGAACCGTGACGTGCCATTGGCAGCAGCGGGCTTTACCGCCCGCACCCGCCTGGAACCGGTGGGCGTGGTCGGCCTGATCGTGCCGTGGAACTTCCCGTTGGTGACCAGCGCCTGGAAGCTCGCCCCGGCCCTGGCGGCCGGTTGCACCGTGGTGCTCAAACCGTCGGAAGTGACCCCACTGATTGAGCAGACCTACGGCCAGATCGCCGACACCCTGGGCCTGCCGGCCGGGGTGCTGAACATCGTCAACGGCAAGGCCGAGACCGGCGCTGCGCTGAGCAGCCACAATGGCCTCGACAAGCTGTCGTTCACCGGCAGCAACAGCGTCGGCAGCCAGGTGATGCGCAGCGCTGCGGCGCAGTGCCGGCCGGTGACCCTGGAGCTTGGTGGTAAGTCGGCGATCGTGGTGTTCGACGATTGCGACCCGGACCAGGCGGTGGAATGGATCGTTGCCGGTATCACCTGGAACGCCGGGCAGATGTGCTCGGCCACCTCGCGCCTGCTGGTGCAGGACGGCATTGCCGACACACTGCTGCCGCGCCTGCAAGCTGCATTGCAAAAACTGCGGGTCGGTAACCCGCTGACCGAAGAAGTCGACATGGGGCCGCTGACCAGCCAGGCGCAGTGGCTGAAGGTTGCCGGCTATTTCGCGACAGCGCGCGAAGAGGGCCTGCAGTGCCTGGCAGGTGGGCAGGCGCTGGATCGTGAAGGCTGGTTCGTGAGCCCGACGCTGTACAGCGATGTGCCGAAGGACAGCCGCCTGTGGACCGAGGAGATCTTTGGCCCGGTGCTGTGCGCGCGTCGTTTTGCCACTGAAGCGCAGGCCATTGCCGAGGCCAACGACAGCCGCTTCGGGCTGGTCGCCACGGTCTGCTCCGCCGACCTGGAACGCGCCGAGCGCGTGGCCGATGCGCTGGAGGTTGGCCATGTGTGGATCAACTCGGTGCAGGCGGTGTTCGTCGAGACGTCGTGGGGCGGCACCAAGGGCAGCGGCATTGGGCGGGAGCTGGGGCCTTGGGGGTTGTCGGGGTACCAGTCGGTGAAGCATGTGACCCGGTGTTTGGGGTGATGGCCGCCAGGTGCCTGGCACAAGATTTTCAGCGCCTGTGAGATCGAGCGCCGCCCGCGCGGCGCATCGCGAGCAAGCTCGCTCCTACATTTGTTGCAACGTGGCCATG
>NZ_VZII01000077.1 GCF_009391885.1 Pseudomonas sp. MN1F
GCCCGCGCGGCGCATCGCGAGCAAGCTCGCTCCTACATTTGTTGCAACGTGGCCATGCCTGTTAGGCCATGGTTGTCAGCCTGGTTGGCATGACGGGATTTTGAGGTGGGCATTGATGCCGCTTCACATGACTTGAGACATGCGCCAAGGCAGGCAACCATGGCTTCACAGGTTCGGCACGTTGCAACAAATGTAGGAGCGAGCTTGCTCGCGATGCGCCGCGCGGGCGGCGCTCGATCTCACAGGCGCAATAAAACCATCGACGAACACCCCCAGCACCAAAAGAGAACCCCATGAAATCCCCCTCCCTCAGCCGCGCGCTGATCCTGCTGATGGCCACCGCCACCGGCCTGGCCGTGGCCAGCAATTATTACGCCCAACCACTGCTGCACAGCATCGCCCAACAATTCGGCCTGAGTACCGCCAGCGCCGGCAGCATCGTCATCGCTGCGCAACTGAGCTATGGCGCCGGCCTGCTGTTGCTGGCGCCACTGGGCGACCTGTTCGAGCAGCGCCGGCTGATTGTGGTGATGACCGCCATCTCCACCCTCGGCCTGGTGATCAGCGCCTGTGCCCCAAGCCTGCCCTGGTTGCTGCTGGGCACCGCGCTCACCGGCCTGTTCTCGGTGGTGGCGCAGATCCTCGTACCCATGGCGGCCACCCTCAGCGAGCCGCATCAACGCGGCCGCGCAGTGGGCACATTAATGAGCGGGCTGCTGCTGGGCATCCTGCTGGCGCGCACTGCGGCCGGTTTCATGGCCGAGCTGGGCGGCTGGCGCAGCATCTACGTGCTGGCCGCCGTGCTGATGGCGCTCGCGGCGCTGGCGCTGTACCGCAACCTGCCTGAACACAACAGCCATGCCGGCTTGAAGTACCCGGCGCTGATCGGCTCGGTGTTCCGCCTGTTCATCGAAGAGCCGGTGCTGCGCCTGCGCTCGCTGCTCGGCCTGCTGGCGTTCAGCCTGTTCGCGCTGTTCTGGACACCGCTGGCGTTCCTGCTGGCACGCGAGCCCTACCACTACTCCGACGCGGCCATCGGCCTGTTCGGCCTGGCCGGCGCCGCCGGTGCACTGGCGGCCAACTGGGCCGGGCGCCTCGCCGACCGTGGCAAAGGCTCATTGGGCACCACTGTTGGCCTGGTGGCGCTGTTGTTGTCATGGGTGCCGCTGGGCTTTGCCGAAAGCTCGCTGCTGGCCTTGCTGGTCGGCGTGCTGGCCCTGGACCTGGCCGTGCAGCTGGTGCACGTGAGCAACCAGAATGCGGTGATCGCCTTGCGGCCTGAAGCACGTACCCGGCTGAATGCCGGCTACATCACCTGTTACTTCATCGGCGGTGCGCTAGGCTCGTTGCTGGGCACCCAACTGTTCCAGCGGCAAGGGTGGATGGGCATCGTGCTCGCAGGCTTTGTGATCGGCACGCTGGCCTTGGTGGTATGGGCCCTGTCGCAGCGCAAGGCCGCAGCGCAGCTAGCCTGAAGCCATCATTGGGCGTGACAACCCGCCACATTACCCTCCGTCGCCTGGCCGTTGACTTGCCTGCCCCGGCGGCGCTCAGTAGGCGCTGGTCAAGACCTTTCACTGACAGGACGACTCAATGACAAGACTCACGGTGCAATCCGGCGATTTCTTGCAAGGTGAAGGCGAGTTTCGCAATGGATCGCTCACTCTCAAGACCCCGCGCAGCCCTTCACCCGGCGAGCGAATTTCACTGGCCCGCATCGCTGACCTGCGCCTGGCCAGCCTGGAGTCCAGCCGTAACCTGGGTACCGCCCTTGGCTGGGGCGTGGCCGGGGCGCTGGTGGCCGGCCCGGTGGGCCTGCTGGCCGGGCTCTGGCTGGGCGGCAAAGAGGAAGAAGCCACCTTCCTGGCCACCTTCAAGGATGGCCGCAAACTGATGGCCATCACCGATGGCAAGACCTGGTCGAAGATCGACGACACCTGGCGCCAGCATCGCCGCCCGACAACTGCCGATTGAGCCGCAGCACAGCAGCCCCGGAATGCAAAAAGCCCCCGAACTTTTCAGCTCGGGGGCTTTCGCAGAATGTGGCGGTGAAGAAGGGATTTGAACCCTTGATACGATTTCTCGTATACACACTTTCCAGGCGTGCTCCTTCGACCACTCGGACACTTCACCGTTTTCTCTCCAAGGCTTTCACCCCGTCGAGGCGCGCTAATTTAGTAGAAGAGCTTTTCTTTGGCAAGCATTTTTTTCAAATTTTTCATGCATTTAAGCCAACCCACTGAAAACCCGAGGTTGCCAGGGCATTGCTGCCAATCTCGCCTGCGCTTTTACCCCCTGCAAACGCCCCACCCTCGCCGCGCAAGGCATCGCGCCCTGACGCTGACTGGCCGGTCAGCCTTGCTGCTTTACCTGGCCCGCCGTGCTGGGTAACGTCGTCGCCACGTCACCCTAAGGATTGCGCCATGAGCGAGCTGATTACCTACCACGCCGAAGACGGCATCGCCACCCTGACCCTGAACAACGGCAAGGTCAACGCCATCTCGCCGGACGTCATCGCGGCCTTCAATGCCGCCCTCGACCGCGCCACGCAGGAGCGTGCCGTGGTAATCATCACCGGCCAGCCAGGCATCCTCTCCGGTGGATACGACCTCAAGGTGATGACCTCCGGCCCTAAAGAAGCCGTGGCCCTGGTCACCGCCGGCTCCACCCTGGCCCGGCGCCTGCTGTCGCACCCGTTCCCGGTGATCGTCGCCTGCCCCGGCCATGCCGTGGCCAAGGGCGCCTTCCTGCTGCTGTCGGCCGACTACCGCATCGGCGTCGAAGGCCCGTACAAAGTCGGCCTGAACGAAGTGCAGATCGGCATGACCATGCACCACGCCGGCATCGAGCTGGCCCGCGACCGCCTGCGTCGCTCGGCCTTCCACCGCTCGGTGATCAATGCCGAGATGTTCGAGCCCAAGGACGCACTGGATGCCGGCTTCCTCGACAAGGTGGTGCCGGCCGAGCAACTGCTTGAGGTCGCCCAGGGCGTTGCCCGCGAGCTGAAGAAGCTGAACATGCTGGCGCACAAGAACACCAAGCTGAAAGTGCGCAAAGGGCTGCTGGATGCCCTGGACGAGGCCATTCTGCTCGATCAGGGCCACATGGGCTGAGTGCACCGGCTCACACCAGGGTTTGCCCCGGCCAGTGCACAGCCGTACACTGCGCCGCGACTGTCTGGTGTGAGCCATACCATGCTTTACTCGCTTCGCATGTTCCTGCTGGCGCTGCACTTCCTGCTGGTGGGCGCCATCGGCCTTTTGATCGGCCTGCTGCGCCCCTTCAACCGCGACAACAGCCGCGTCTTCGCCCGCCTCTACAGCCTGCCGGCCACTTGGCTGATGCGCATCAAGGTCAAGGCCGAAGTCGGCCCGCTATGGGACCAGCCGCCCGGCTGCGTGATCATCGCCAATCACCAGTCCAACTTCGACCTGTTCATCCTCGGCCATGTGGTGCCGCAACGCACCGTCGCCATCGGCAAGAAGAGCCTCGGCTGGATCCCGCTGTTCGGCCAGCTGTTCTGGCTCGGTGGCAATGTGCTGATCGACCGCAAGAACAGCTACCAGGCGCGCAAGGCCATGCAGACCACCACGCGCATCCTGCAAGACGACACCTCGATCTGGATCTTCCCGGAAGGCACGCGCAACCCCGAAGAGCAGTTGCTGGCGTTCAAGAAAGGCGCATTTCACATGGCCGTGGAGGCCGGCGTGCCGATCGTGCCGGTGTGCGTCAGCCGTTATGCCCGGCGCCTGAACCTGAACAGCTGGCGGCAGCGCACCGTGATCATTCGCTCGCTGCCACCGATCGCCACCAGCGGCCTTAGCCAGCAGGACCTGCCAGCGCTGATCGAACAGTGCCGCACCCAGATGCAGCACTGCATCAATAATATGGAAAATGAACTGGCAAAGACCTAGGTCGTTTTCATCGCGGGCAAGCTCGCGCCTACAGTTGCTCTACGGCCAACTACAGCCCAAGCTGTAACCCGTGTGCAACCGAACAAGTGGATAACCATGGGTCGAGTCGTGGCATCGGCGGTGTATGCCGCCGGCAGAAAGGTCACCAACATCAATATCGACGAAGGCAGCGAGTGGGCACGCAAGCCGGGGCATTTCGTGTGGATCGGCCTGGAAGAACCCAACGCCGAGGAGCTGGCCAACCTGCAGTGCCAGTTCAACCTGCACGAACTGGCCATCGAGGATGCGCTGGAAAAGCACAGCCGGCCCAAGCTGGAAACCTTCGGTGACGCGCTGTTCATCGTCACTTATTCGCCGGTGCGCCACGAAGGCAAGCTGGAGTTCATCGAAACCCACATCTTCGCCGGCAACGGCTACATCATCACCTGCCGCAACGGCCACTCGAAATCCTACGCCCTGGTGCGCCAGCGCTGCGAGGCGCGCCCGCTGCTGCTCGAACATGGCGAAGACTTCGTGCTGTATGCCCTGCTCGACTTCGTCACCGAGAACTACCAGCCGGTCAGCGAGGCCATTCATGGCGAGATCGAGGCGCTGGAACAGCGCGTGCTGAGCACCACGCTGCAGGAGGAGGATATCCAGCGCCTGCACAGCCTGCGCCGCGACATCCTGCGCCTGCGCCGCTACGTGGCGCCGATGGTGGAAATCAGCGAGGAACTGCAGCGCCTGAGCTTCCCGTTCATCGACAAGAACATGCGCCCGTACTTCCGTGATGTGCAGATTCACGTGACGCGGCAGATGGAGGACCTGGCCGGGATTCGCGACATCGCCAGCCAGACCATCGAAATCGGCATGCTGCTGGAATCGTCACGGCAGAGCATCGTGCAGCGCAAGTTTGCCGCCTGGGCGGCGATCCTGGCCTTCCCCACGGCGATTGCCGGGATCTACGGGATGAACTTCCAGAACATGCCTGAGCTGAACTGGCACTATGGCTATTTTGGGGTGCTGGGCGTGATCGCGCTGGGGTGTTCGGGGTTGTTTGCCAGCTTCAAGAAATCTGGCTGGCTCTAGCGGGTTGGGGCGCCTTGCGCCCCAGGGTTGATCAGGCAGCGCTGTCGCTGGCTTTGGCCGGCTGCTGGATGAAGCGCATCATCCATTCCCCCACCAGGTCGCCCTGGTGCTCGGTGGCCAGGCTGGCAATGGCCTTGTGGTACACATCGTCCCCCAGGTACTCCTGACGCGCATCGAGCAGCGCCCGCGAGTAGTCGTGGACGAACTCCGGGTGGCCCTGGAAGCACAGCACCTGGTCACGGATGTGGTACGCCGCATTCGGGCAGAAATCGCTGGAGGCGATCACCGTGGCGCCCTCCGGCAGCTCGGTGACCTGGTCCTGGTGGCTGATCAGCAAGGTCAGCTCGGAAACCTCCGGGTCCATCCACGGCGCATGCGCTGCCAGCGAGTAGCGGTGAACGCCCACGCCCCAGCCCTGGTCGGCGCGCTCGGCCTTGCCACCCAGGGTCAGCGCCAGCAACTGATGACCGAAGCACACACCCAGCAGCTTCTCGCCACGCTCGTAAAGCTTGAGCAGGTAGGCCTTGAGCGTCTGGATCCAGGGATCGCTACCGAATGAATCGGCCTTGCTGCCCGTCACCAGATAGGCGTCGAAGCGTTCGCCGTCGGGCGGGTAGACGCCGTTCATCACGTTGTACACACGAAACTCGGCTGCGATCGGCTGACGCGAGAAGAGCTGCTCGAACATCCTTCCGTAGCCCTGGTACTGCGCGGTCAACTCCGGTCGCAGGACATCGGTTTCAAGGATGCAGATGCGTAACGACATAGGGATAGTCCTGAACGACATGGGTGGGAATCTGTTGTAGAGACTGACGCGAAAGCCACGTACAAGCAAGTAGGCTGCACTGACGAACGGTCACATTTGGTCTGAGAATCACGGGGGGGTACGCGGCTGTCTAGGCAGAGCTTGCCAGCGGGATGGCTAATGGCCTCATAGCCAATCGATATCTCAATACGCCCACTTAGAACAAAGGGTTCTCGACAATGGATAACGCTCGCCCTGCGGGTGGTTTATATCCACATACATGAGGCAAGCAGACCCGACAAGGAAGCCACCGGGTATTCAGGAATAACAACAAGAAGGCGGTCCGCCATGTTCAGACAATCGAAACTTCGCCAAGCCGGGCTTATTCTCTTCGCCACGACTTTGCTGCTGATTCTTCCCAACCTTACGCGGTTGTTCGGCTGACAGCGCCAATGCTTCGCTTGGGTTAATCTTGCGGCTTTATGGTCGGAGTTTACCCATGCGCCATTGCCTTGCCCTGCTGGCCCTGTTGTTGTGCCTGCCGCTGTCGGCGGCGCAGTTGCACCTGGAGCTGGGTGACAGTACCCGGCAGTGGTCCAGCGAGGAACTGTTGAAACACCCTCAGGCCCGCGACATCGACATCGATCAGGACGTTTCCTACAAGCGGCCCATGCATTATCGCGCCGTGCCCTTGGCAACGCTGCTGCAAGGGGTGAAGGGCGATGACCATCTGCAGGCAGTGGCGCTGGACGGTTTTGCCGCAGAAATGCCGGCCGCGCCGTTACTGCAGGAGGGCCCGGCACGCGCCTGGCTGGCGGTCGAGGACCCGGCCAGGCCGTGGCCAGCGCTGGGCGATGGCAAGCCGAGTGCCGGGCCGTTCTACCTGGTGTGGACCCACCCGCAGGCCAGTGGCATTCGCCCCGAGCAATGGCCCTTCCAGGTCACCACGATCCGCCGCCTGGCGCCGGTCGAACAGCGTTTTCCGGCGTTGCTGCCCGACCCCAAGCTGGCGGCCAATGACCCGGTACGCCAGGGCTTTGCGTTGTTCCAGCAGAACTGCCTGGCCTGCCATCGGCTCAATGGTGCGGGGGATGCGCAGTTCGGGCCGGACCTGAATGTGCCGCACAACCCGACCGAGTATTTCCGGCCTGAGTACCTGCGCATGTACATTCGCGACCCGCAGAGCTTGCGGCAATGGCCGCAGGCGCGGATGCCGGGGTTTGCCGAGGGTGTGCTGAGTGAACAGGAGCTGGATGCGTTGCTGGCTTATCTGCAGCATATGGCCGGGCGCAGGCCTTGAAATCGGGGGACCCTCTTCGCGGCGGCCCGCGAAGAAGGCAACACAACCCTCTCAGGCAATCAGCCTTTCCTGCTTGACGCCCCACCCTTCGACTTCGCCGCCACAGGGTGAAACGACCTGCTCGAAGGCCTCCTCAAAATCACCAATCCCGCAATAGGTGGCGTACATGACCTTGCTCAGTTCCAGGTGCCACGCGCCATCGTCCAGTTCACGCACCTGAGCATTCAACGATTCACCACGAAACTGCCCGGCTGCCCGTCGCGCGCCGGCTTCATCTGGAAAGACCGCGTAGAACTCGATGGGGTGGATGCGGGTGAAGTCGAAACCGCCAGCTTTCATCTGGCGCAAGACATTGCTGCTGATATCGTCGTTCAGGCTGCTCATGAATCGTCCTCCCGAATAATGCGATGGATAGACTTTCCGTGCACTACGCACCTGCCGGCAATGCCGACAGATCGAGCTGATGCAAGACGCGAATTGAATAGGTACAGGCCCGCAGAAAAGGCCAGCACCTCCCACCAGCGTAGTGCCTGCGCAGGCACCACGCCAACCGGTGATTCAGGGCGCTTCGTGGATGCTGGTGATGATCACGCCGTTCTGCTCCTTGAGCCAGCGTGCAGTGGGGGATGGGGCGCGGTCCTGGAAGTCATTGAGGTCCAGCTCATCCATGACCGGAAACAGATGCGAACGGATGGCACGGGCCGCCTCCTCCTCGCTGGGGCACTGTTCACCGTGCAGCAGCAAGCGGGTTGGTTCGCCTTTCTGGTCGGCAAAGATGACTTCCCACTCTTTCATTGAATTGCCCTCTCAATCAAAGAACACCCGGTGTGTGACGCCTGTAGATGCAGACCTTGGGCCTGACAAATCGTTCCAGCAACAGAAAGGGCCGCATTGCGGCCCTTTCTGTTGGCTTACGGATGTTTATTTCTTGGGCGTACCGTGGACAACACCGGCAGTGTTTTCCAGCAGGCTCTTGGTCGCCGTCTGGATGAAGGCCTCAAGCTGCTGCAGCATCTGCGGCTGCTCCGGGCTTTCGATCAGTTCGGCCTTGAACTCGCTGCCCAGCTGGTAGCGGTACATCCGCGGGCTCATGTCCTTGGACTCGATCAGCAGCTGATCGCCCTTGACCAGGCCGACGATCTGCTCGCTGCCCGACGGCTTGATCATGCCGATACCCGGGTCACCCTCAGGCAGGTTGAGCAGGTCGCGACCCCAGCACTGGTGGCGGGTTTCACCGCCCAGGCGGCCCATGATGGTCGGCACGATGTCGACCTGGGTACCGACGGTGTGGTTGACCGCGCCGAACTTCTCCTGAATGCCCGGCGCGATCAGCAGCAGTGGCACGTTGAAGCGGCCCAGGTCCAGCTCGGTGACCTGCTGCTGGTTGCCGAAGCCGTGGTCGCCGACAATCACGAACAGGGTGTCCTTGAAGTAAGGCTCTTTACGTGCCTTCTCGAAGAACTGGCCCAGCGCCCAGTCGGAGTAGCGCATGGCGGTCAGGTGCTCGTCCAGGCGGCCTTGCCCTGTAACCTTCTCGACCGGCAGGTTTGCCGGCAGCGCATACGGGGTGTGGTTGGACAGCGTCTGCAGCAGCGCGTAGATCGGCTTCTTCTGGTCGTGCTTGGCCAGTTCCTCGTTGCCGCGGTCGAACATGTCCTGGTCGGACACGCCCCAGGTCGGGTCGGAGAACACCGGATTGACGAAGTCGTTACGGCCAATGAAGGTGGTCATGCCCTGGTTGCCGAAGAACCCGGACTGGTTGTCCCAGGCGAAGTCGCCGTTGTAGACGTAGACGTCGTCGTAGTCGCGGGCACCGAGCAGCGCCGGCAGGCCGGAAAGCTTGTGGCCACCCTCAGGGGTCTGCATCAGGTATTCGAAGCCTGGCAGGTTGGGGAAGCAAGCCATGGTGGCGAACATGCCCTGGTGGGTATGGGTGCCGTTGGAGAAGAAGCGGTCGAACAGCAGGCCTTCTTTGGCCAGCTTGTCGAAGTACGGGGTGATGTTGTTCGGGCTGCCCAGCGCACCGACCGAGTGGCCGGCGAAGCTTTCCATGAGGATCACCACGACGTTCTTGATCGGCAGGGTGCGATCGGCCGGCGGCACGAAGTCGCGGCGCACGGCGGCCTCGTCGGCGTCGACCAGGGTATCGTTGGCAGTCAGCAGTTGCTTGCGCACGGTCTCGGTGGCCAGTTCCTGTTTCAGCACCGGCTTCCAGATATTGGCGCGGTCTTCGCCGAAGCGGCTCTTGGCTGCGTCGATCAGGGTCAGCGTGCCGTTCAGGCCCAGCTGGTTGACGAAGTTGGAGTCGGTGGTAAAGGCATCACCCCAACGCATCGGCGGGCCCTGGCGCAGGGTGCCACGGGCAGCGACCACCGCCACCAGCAGGATCACCATGAACACTGCCACGCGGGCGTACCATGGCGCCACACGCTGTTCGCCGGCACCCCGGGTCAGGCGGTCGATGCCCTTGAACAGCAGGCTCAGCAACCAGGTGCCAAAGGCCCAGGCCAGCAGGTAGCGAACCACCGGGAAGCCGTACCAGAGCATGCTCAGCACGGTCTTCGGGTCTTCCTTGATGTACTGGAAGACCAGGCCGTTGAGGCGCTGGTGGAACTCACGGTAGAAGTCCATCTCCATCAGGCCGAGGAACATCACCACGCTCGAAGCGAGGGTCAGCCAGAAGCGGAACAGCCCGCGCCGGGCCATGAGCCAGGGGCTCAGCATCGCCAGCAGCAGGGGAATGCTCAGGTACACCACCACCCGCAGGTCGAAGCGCAATCCGTTGAAGAAGCCTTCGGCGACGGTCGAGTAAGGGGTGTCGCCGATCATGTCGTTGTTGTAGACCAGCAGCGCCAGGCGCACCAGGCTGAGCATCAACATGATCACCAGGCCGCTGAGCAGCGTATAGGCCAGGTGCGATTTCAAGGTCGGCGTGAACGCTCGCGCGCCCTGTTGCCTCAAGGCATCCGTGTTAGCCATGAATGGGAAGGTCCTAGGATTGCGGTTTGCGGAGGTGGCGTTGGGGCTGGCCCAACGCAAGCATTATGCGGGAGCGGATTCTGTTTAATCCAATGTGAAAATTTTGTCACGTTACTATTGCTGATTTTGTCTGGGACGCGGCTTTCAAATCCGGACATTACCCCGCGGCCCGGCAATCGCCCAGATCACCAGGCCCAGCACCGGCAGCAGGGCAATCAGCAGAATCCACAGCACCTTGATCCCCACTTCGCTGCTGCTTTTGATCACATTGAGGATCGCCCAGATGTCCAGGGCGAGGATGATCAGGCCGACCAGGCCATTGAAGGTAGAGCCCATTGCCACGTTCTCCTTGAAAGGCTGTTGCTGAGCATAGTCCTCTATCAAGGCTATAGAAGGGAATCCTTGGCCAGCCGCACAGGTCACTGCCTAGACTGCAAGCATTAATGGATTCGAGGTTCCTATGCCCCCCGCTCACAGCCAAAGCGCCACTCCACCTTCCCTGCTCAGCGCCTGGCGCCAGCAGGTGCTCAGCACCCCGTGGCTCAGCGCGGGCCTGGGCGTGAGCCTGCTGGCGGTTATCGTGCTGCTGGCGGCCAGCTTCTGGAATGCCATCAATGGCGACCACGCCGACAACCTGCACCTGGCCGCGCTCGGCGGGCTTTCCGGTTTTGCCGCCACCGCCCTGGGTGCGGTGCTGGCCGTGGTGCTGCGCGATGTCAGCGCGCGCAGCCAGGATGTGATGCTCGGCTTTGCCGCCGGCATGATGCTCGCCGCCAGTTCGTTCTCGCTGATCCTGCCGGGCCTGGATGCCGCACGCGCCATTACCGGCAATGGCCCGGCGGCGGCGTTCACCGTGGTGCTGGGCATGGGCCTGGGCGTGCTGCTGATGCTCGGCCTCGATCGTTTCACCCCGCACGAGCATGAAAGCACCGGCCCCTGTGGCCCGCAGTCAGAACGGCTGAGCCGGGTGTGGCTGTTCGTGCTGGCGATCACCCTGCACAACTTGCCCGAAGGCATGGCGATCGGGGTGAGCTTCGCCAATGGCGACATGAACATCGGCCTGCCGCTGACCAGCGCCATCGCCATCCAGGACATCCCCGAAGGCCTGGCCGTGGCCCTGGCCTTGCGGGCGACCGGGCTGTCGAACCTTAAAGCTGCACTGGTAGCGATGGGGTCGGGGCTGATGGAACCCTTGGGGGCAGTGATCGGTTTGGGCATTTCCACCGGCTTTGCCCTGGCCTACCCGGTCAGCATGGGGCTGGCGGCGGGGGCGATGATCTTCGTGGTGTCCCACGAGGTGATTCCCGAGACCCACCGTAACGGGCACCAGACGTCGGCGACCGTGGGGTTGATGGGTGGGTTTGCGGTGATGATGTTTCTCGATACTGCGTTGGGTTAGAGGGGTTCGCCGACGTTGTTGCGGTGTCGGTGAGATCGAGCGCCGCCCGCGCGGCGCATCGCGAGCAAGCTCGCTCCTACATTTGTTGCAACGTGCCGAACCTGACAGGCCATGGT
>NZ_VZII01000078.1 GCF_009391885.1 Pseudomonas sp. MN1F
GCCGGCACTGGCAACGCAAAATCCCGCAACAACCGCTAAATCCTCCCCGCACTCAAGCGTTTTCCAAGCGATAACTGCCCATTCGCTTGCTTGCGAGGATTCACCCATGTCCACCGCTACCAGCCTTGCCCAGGTCCCGCCGGCCAGCGCGCCGCAACCGTTGTACGAGTTCAGTGACTCGCCCTTGCTGCAACGCCAGCAGCAACAGGAATCCAATGCCCGCAGTTACCCCCGGCGCATCCCGCTGGCGCTCAAGCGCGCCCGTGGCATCTACGTCGAGGATGTCGAAGGCCGCCAGTTCATCGACTGCCTGGCCGGCGCAGGTACCCTGGCCCTGGGCCACAACCACCCGGTGGTGATCGAAGCCATCCAGCGCGTGCTGGCTGACGAACTGCCGCTGCATACCTTGGACCTGACCACACCGGTCAAGGACCGCTTCGTCCAGGACCTGTTCGGCATCCTGCCCGAAGCCCTGCGCCGTGAAGCCAAGGTGCAGTTCTGCGGGCCGACCGGCACCGACGCGGTAGAGGCGGCGCTCAAGCTGGTGCGCGGCGCCACCGGGCGCAGCACCGTGCTGGCCTTCCAAGGCGCCTACCATGGCATGAGCCAAGGCGCGCTGAGCTTGATGGGCAGCCACGGCCCCAAGCAGCCGCTGGGTGCATTGCTGAGCAATGGCGTGCAGTTCATGCCGTACCCTTACGACTACCGTTGCCCGTTCGGCCTGGGGGGTGAAGCCGGGGTCAAGGCCAACCTGCATTATCTGGAAAACCTGTTGCTGGACCCGGAAAGCGGCGTGCCGTTGCCTGCGGCAGTGATCCTTGAAGTGGTGCAGGGCGAGGGTGGGGTAATCCCGGCTGACCTCGAGTGGCTCAAAGGCGTGCGGCGTATCACCGAACAGGCCGGCGTGGCGTTGATTGTCGACGAGATCCAGAGCGGCTTTGCCCGTACCGGGCGGATGTTCGCCTTCGAGCATGCCGGTATCGTGCCGGATGTGGTCACGCTGTCCAAGGCCATTGGCGGCAGCCTGCCGCTGGCGGTGGTGGTGTACCGCGACTGGCTGGATACCTGGAAGCCAGGTGCCCACGCCGGCACCTTCCGCGGCAATCAGATGGCCATGGCGGCCGGTTCGGCGGTGATCAACTACCTGGTCGAGCATCGTCTGGCCGAGCATGCCGAGGCCATGGGCCGGCGCTTGCGTGAGCATCTGCAACGGCTGCAGCGGGGCTATCCGCAACTGGGTGATATCCGTGGCCGTGGCCTGATGCTTGGAGTGGAGTTGGTCGACCCGCAGGGTCAGACCGACGCATTGGGTCACCCGCCTGCCAATCGGGTGCTGGCACCCAAGGTCCAGCGCGAATGCCTCAAGCGTGGCCTGATCCTCGAACTGGGCGGGCGCCATGGCGCCGTGGTGCGCTTCCTGCCGCCGCTGATCATCAGCGCCCAGCAGGTCGATGAGGTGGCGCAGCGCTTTGCCGAGGCGCTGGCCGCGGCCGTTTGAATCCGGCAGGGCCGCCTTGCGGCCCTAACGTTCACCCAGCTCGGTCGCAGGCTTCACCCTGGCATGGAGCGCACTTTCCAGCGGCAGGTTGGCCAGTTCGCGCACGGCATGTTGCATTAACCGTTGTCCGCTTTCGCTACCTGCCAGCCACCCCCTAACGCCTTGTACAACGCCACGCTGCCCTGCAGGCGCGCCAGGCGCAACTGTGCCTGCTGGTCCTGGGCGAGATAGAGCGTGCGCTGGGTTTCGAGCACGCTCAGCAGGGTCTCGGCCCCGGCCGCGTAGCGCCGCTGAGCCAGGTCGAAGGCCAGGCGCGCCTGCTCGACCTCCTGGTCCTGCCACTGGCGCTGCTGTTCGACACCGTGGATGGCATTGAGAGCCTTTTCGACATCGGCGAAACCGGCCAGGATGCTGCTGCGGTAGCTTTCCAGCAGCTCGTCCTGCTCGGCTTCGGCCAGCTGCTGTGCCGCTCGCAGCCGGCCGTTGTTGAAGATCGGCGCGACCAGGCCGGCGGTCAGGGTGTAATAGGAGCTGTCGAAGACCTCGGCCAGGGTGCGTGCGCCAGTGCCGAGGTTGGCGCCCAGGGTCACTTTTGGCAGCAGGGCGGCCCTGGCCACCTGCACATTGGCGTTGGCGGCGGCCAGGCGTGCTTCGGCGGCTGCGATGTCCGGGCGGCGGGCTAGCAGCTCGCTGGGCACGCCGCTGCCAATGTGTGGCCAGTTCACGCTTGCCAGCGCTTCGCCCGTACTGGGCAGAGCCTGGACCGGGTCGCCCAGCAGTGTGGCCAGGGTCACACGGTTGTCCTGCCACTGCTGCTCGAGCAGCGGCACTTGCCGCTGCTGGACGGCCACCAGGCTGCGCTGCTGGGCCAGTTCCAGGCGGGTCGCGGAGCCGGCGCGCTGACGTGTCTCGACCAGGCCCAGCACATCACGGGCGTTACGCAGGTTGAGGCGGGCGATGCGCAGTTGTTCTTCCAGGGCCAGGCCCTGCAGGTAACTGCTGGCCACGCTGCTGACCAGCGTAAGCTCGACCGTCTGGCGATCGTAGCGGCTGGCGTCAAGGCTGTGCAGGGCGCTTGAGCGGGCCGCGCGCAGGCCACCCCAGAAGTCGATCTCGTAGCTGGCGACCAGCTGCATGCCGAACGATGTGCTGGTCGGTTCGTACTTGCTGACATCGAGCTGGTCGTAGCCCTCGCCGTGCAGCAGGCGCTGGCGGCTGCCGTCGAGTTCGAACCTGAGCTCCGGCAGCAGCGGTGCTCCGGCGATCACTGCCCGTGCCTGAGCCTGGCGCACGCGCGCCGTGGCGGCTGCAAGGTCGTGGGCATTGGCGCGGGCGCGTTCGACCAGGCGGCCCAGTTCGGCGCTGTCAAACGCCTGCCACCACTGCGCCGAAGGCAGGCTGGCAGAGGACGGGGCGGTTGCGCCTTGCCAGGCCGAGGGTGCAGCGATGCCGCTGGGTGGCGCGGGTGGCAGGCTGCAGGCGGCGAGGCCCAGGCACAGGGACAACAGGCTGATGTGGCTTGGCAGGGTCATGGACTATTCGCTGGTGAGGGCTTTGACCGGGTCGAGTCGGGCGGCTTTGCGGGCTGGCATGAAACCGAACACGATGCCGGTGAGAACGGCGCAGGAGAACGCACCGAGCATGGCGGGCAGGGTGAAGGCCACGGCCACCTTGCCCAGCATCAATGCGCCGCCGATCAGCAGGGCCAGGCCGATGCCGGCCATGCCGCCGACCATCGACAGCATCACCGCTTCGCTGAGGAATTGGCGCAGGATGTCGTGCTGGCGTGCGCCAGTGGCCATACGTATGCCGATTTCGCGGGTGCGCTCGCGCACGGTCATGAGCATGATGTTCATCACCCCGATGCCACCGACCAGCAACGAGATCGCGGCAATTGCCCCGAGCATCAGCGACAGGCTGTTCTGGGTGCGTGCCTCTGCCTGGATCAGCGCGGCCGAGTTGGTCAGTTCGAAATCGTCACGGCCCTGATGACGCTGGCGCAGCAGGTGGTCGACGGCGGCTTCGGTTTCATCGACGCGCGCCGCGTCGACGGCGGCGACGGTGATGTAGTCGGGGTCGCGCTGGCCGAACAGGCGGATCGCCGCCGCCGAGTAAGGCACCACGATGCGCCCGTCGGCATCCTGGTCGCCGGAGCTCGCGCCTTTGCCAGCGAGTATGCCAATGACCTGGAAGGGCACATTGCCGATCAGCAGGTACTGGCCAAGCGGGTCGCGGTCAGGTTCGAGCATCTTCTCGCGGACTTTCTGGCCGATCACCGCCACCGCTGCACCACTGGCTTCGTCGGCATCGGTGAAAAACGCCCCTTCGACCGCCGGCCAGTTGAAGATCAGCGGGAACTGGTTGTTGTTGCCGCCCACGTAGAAGCGTTGGCTGTTGTTGCCATGGCGCACCATCACCTTTTCGCCCAGCACCGGCATGATCTGCCGGACCTGCGGCAGCTGGCCGATGGCGGCGACATCATCAAGGGTAAGGGTGCCGGCAGGTTCGCCCAGTGTGGCGGGCTTGCCGTTGAGGTAGAGGATGTTCGAGCCGAAGGCGGCCATCTGCGCCATCACCTGGCGCTTGCTGCCTTCGCCGACGGCCAGCATGACCACCACCGAGGCGACCCCGATGACGATGCCGAGCAGGGTCAGGGCGGTGCGAAAGCGGTTCACCCACATCACCCGCCAGGCGGCTTGCAGGGCTTCGAGCAGCTCGCCCTTCCAGGCCCCGCGCAAGGTTGCGCCACGGTCCAGGCGCTGGCGCAGGTCGTCGGCTTGCAGTGCTTGGCGGGGAGGGCTGGGCACCGGGTCGGTCGCGGTGTCGCTGATCATCTGGCCGTCGCGGATCTCGATCACCCGCTGTGCGCGCGCCGCCACCTTGTGGTCGTGGGTAATCAGGATGATCACATGGCCCTGGCTGGCCAGTTCGTCGAGCAGCGCCATGACTTCGGTGCCACTGTGGCTGTCGAGCGCGCCAGTGGGTTCGTCGGCGAGGATGATATGGCCACCGTTCATCAGCGCCCGGGCGATCGACACCCGTTGCTGCTGGCCACCCGAGAGCTGGTGCGGGCGGTTGGCGCTGCGGCTGGCCAGGCCCAGGCGGGCGAGCAGGGCGGCCGCACGGGCATGCCGCTCGCTGGCGGGCGTGCCGGCATAGATGGCCGGCATCTCGACGTTTTCCTGGGCCGAGCCCGAGGGGATCAGGTGGTAGCCCTGGAACACGAAGCCGAACGCTTCGCGGCGCAGCCAGGCCAGCTCATCGTTGGCCAGTTCGGCCACGTTCTTGCCGGCGAAGTGGTAGCTGCCCGACGTCGGGCGGTCGAGGCAGCCAAGGATGTTCATCAAGGTCGATTTGCCTGACCCGGACGCCCCGACGATGGCGACGAACTCACCGGGGTGGATGCTCAGGCTGATGCCGCGCAGCACCTCGACCTTGGGGCTGTCCTGGCCACCGTAGGATTTGCGGATATCGACCAGCTCGATCAACGGCGCAGTCATTCAGCCTCCGCTGGCGCTGGGGGCGCCCATCAGCAGTTGCTCACCCTCGTTGAGCCCGTCCAGCACCTGAACGCGCAGGCGGTCGCTGAGGCCGGTGCGCACCTGGCGCTGCACCACCTTGCCGTGCGGGTCGAGCACCCGAGCCATGAACAGGCCGGTGCTTTCGTCCAGCGCGGCAAGTGGCACGGTCAGCACCTGGCTGGCCTGGCCAGCGACGAAGAATACCTGGGTGGTCATGTCGGCCATCAGCGCGCCATCCGGGTTGTCGACATCCAGCAGCACGGTGTACTGCACCACCTGGTTACCGGTACTGCCAGCGCTGGCCGGGCTGCCTCCGCCCTGGCTGGCGTGTTCGAGCGGCTTGGGCGGGATCGGCAGGATCTGCCGCACCGTGCTGCTCCAGCGGCGCTTGCCACCGGCCAGCGTGGTGAAGTAGGCGGTCATCCCCGGCTTGACCTTGCCGATGTCGGCTTCGGACACCTGGGCCCACACGGTCATGGGTGACAGCTTGGCGATGCGCAGGATCAGCGGCGTGCGTTGCTGGGCGTTGAGGGTCTGGCCTTCGCGGGCGTCAACGGCTACCACCGTGCCGTCCATCGGCGCATAGATACGCGTGTAGCCCAGCTGCGCCTCGTCGCTGCGCAGGCTGGCCTGGGCCTGGCGGATCTGGGCCTGGAACATGTCGATACGCGCCTGGGTGACCTTGATCTGGGCTGCTGCGGCCTGTACGTCCTCGTCGCGGGTGGCGCCGGCAGCGGCAAGATTGCGCTGGCGCTTGAGTTGCTGGCTGGCCAGCTCGAACTGCGCACGCTGTTCGGCGAGCTGGGCTTTGAGGTTGTCGATCGAGAAGCGCCCGGCATCCAGCCGTGCCTGCTGGGTGGAAGGGTCGATCTCGACCAGCAGTTGGCCCTTGCGCACCGGGTCACCCGCTTCCACGTGCAAGGTGCGGATCTGCCCCGAGGCCTGGGCCCCCACATCCACGTAACGCCGGGGCTGCAAGGTGCCCAGGGCCGTCACACTGCTTTCGATGTCTGCCCGGGTAACCGTGACGGTACCGGGCGGTTGCGCGCCGAAGGGCAGGGTTTGCCAGGCCAGCAGGCAGCCCAGGCTCAGCAGGCCCACGGCTGCGAGGATGAACTGGCGGCGGGGGGAGGTTAACGGGCTCATGCGGACTTCCAGCCTGGGTAGTGGTCACGCGCTGCCAATCGTGGCGCGCACCGAAGTCCCAGATAAACGAAGGCTGGCCGGACGGATTTAGCCTGAACGAGCGGGTAGTGGGCGTGTTGCTGAGAATAGTTATAATTTGTACTATCACAGCCTGGTCTCACTCAGTCCCGCACGTGGGTTGCCAGGACGATTTCAGGTGCTGTTGTGGAACATTACTATCGCGAACTGGTGAGCTTCCTTAGTGCGCGCCTGGGCAACCGCCAGGCTGCGGAGGACGTTGCCCACGATGCCTATCTGCGCGTGCTGGAACGTACCGACAGCGCGCAGATCGAGCATCCGCGAGCATTCCTCTACCGTACTGCGCTCAACCTGGTGATCGACCGGCACCGACGCCATCAGGTGCGCCAGGCCGAATCCCTGGATGCGCTGGATGCCGATGGGCGCTTGCTCAGCGCAGAGCTGCAGCAGGACCTGCAACTCGACCAGCGCCTGGCCATGATGCAAAAGGCCCTGGATGAACTGAGCAAGGTGTGCCGGGACTGCTTTCTGTTGCGCAAGCTCGATGGCCTGTCACATCAGCAGATTGCAGAGCGCCTGGGTATTTCCCGCAGCCTGGTGGAAAAGCACATCGTCAATGCCATGAAACATTGCCGAGTGCGCATGCGGCAGTGGGAGTCCTGAATGTGAAGGGCAGGTGAAAATTCTGTGTGATGGCCACTTGATTTCTCCCCGTTTCCCGACAACTATCTAAATTGACCCCTCCAGGTGCAGCCCTGGTGGTTGCCTGTTGCTGGCGCAGTTTGGTCAGGGAGCTGTCCCTCATCCACCTGACGGCCCAGGTCCGACAATGACAAACAAGACCCTGCGCATCCTGATTGCCGACGAGCACCCGCACCAGCGTCTGCAGCTGGAAAAACTGCTCAATGGCCTTGGTTATTACCGGATTGCCCCGGTCGAGTCTTTTGAAGAGTTGCAGCGCCTGGTGCAGTGCGCCTTGCAACCGTTCAACCTGTTATTGGGCAATATCGAGCTGGCCAGCCATGCCGGCGTCGACCTGGCACGGTTCTGCCGGGTCAGTACGCAGATCCAGCATGCCCTGCTTTACCATTCGCAACACCTGAAAGTGCCTGTGGTACCGCAGACCGAGCGCCAGGCCGTCAGTGTGAGCCTGCCGCAGGTGCCGGATAACGACGCGCTGCAATCCTTCATGGCGATCATCGACAGCCCCGTGCTGGTCGGCAAGATTGCCCTGCCTTCGGGGCTGGCGGGTGGCGCGGCGCATGCGCGCAAACCGAGGAACTTCGGCCACACCGTCTTCAGCCGTTAGTGGCGTTGCTGGGGCAGGGCGGCGGGCATTTGCTATCCTCTTGCCCTTTGCCGAACTGCGGACTCCTGCCATGACTGCCATCGATACCGCTCGCCCGCCCCGGTTCAGCCGCGGCGACCACCGGACCCTGGGCCTGGCGGCACTGGGCGGCGCGCTGGAAATCTACGATTTCATCATCTTCGTGTTCTTTGCCCTGACCCTCAGCCAGCTGTTCTTCCCGCCGCAAATGCCTGAATGGCTGCGCCTGCTGCAGAGCTTCGGCATCTTCGTCACCGGTTACCTGGCGCGGCCGCTGGGCGGCATCCTGATGGCCCATTTCGCCGACCACCTCGGGCGCAAGCGGGTGTTCAGCCTGAGCATCCTGATGATGGCCTTGCCGTGCCTGCTGATCGGGGTGATGCCGACCTATGCCGATATCGGCTACGCGGCGCCGCTGATCCTGTTGGCACTGCGCATCCTTCAGGGTGCCGCCGTAGGTGGCGAAGTACCCAGTGCGTGGACCTTCGTTGCCGAGCATGCGCCAAACGGGCGTCGTGGCTATGCCCTGGGCTTCCTGCAGGCGGGGCTGACCTTTGGTTACCTGCTGGGGGCGCTGACGGCGACAGTGCTGGCGCATGTGTACACGCCGCAGGAGATTCTTGATTACGCCTGGCGCTACCCGTTCCTGCTCGGCGGGGTATTTGGCGTGATCGGGGTGTGGCTGCGCCGCTGGCTCAGCGAAACCCCGGTGTTCCTGGCCTTGCGCGAGCGTCAGGAGCAACCGGTGAAATTCCCGCTGCGACGGGTACTGGGCGAGCACCGCTCGGCGTTGATCCCGGCGGCACTGCTGACCTGCGTACTGACTTCTGCGGTAGTGGTGCTGGTGGTGATTACCCCGACGGTGATGCAGCAACGTTTCGGCATGACGGCGGGGCATACCTTCGCCCTGAGCAGTGTGGGGATCGTCTTCCTCAATATTGGCTGCGTGTTGGCCGGGTTACTGGTCGACCGCCTGGGCGCCTGGCGCGCACTGATGGTCTACAGCCTGCTGCTGCCGCTAGGTATCGGTGCGTTGTACGCCAGCCTGGTGGGGCAGTGGGGCATGACCTGGCTGGCCTATGCACTGGCCGGGCTGGCCTGTGGCGTAGTGGGTGTGGTGCCGTCGGTGATGGTCGGGCTGTTCCCGGCCGAGATCCGCGTTTCGGGGATTTCCTTCACGTACAACGTGGCTTACGCGCTGTGGGCCAGTACCACGCCGCTGGCGCTGATCGCACTGATGCCATGGAGCCCGTGGGTGTGTGTCGGCTTCTGTCTGGTCATGGGTACGGTGGGGCTGCTGACCGCCTTGTATTTCGGGCGTCGTGAGCCGTTGGCGTTTGCGGCGGAGCCGATGCCGGCCATGTGTGCTGACAAGTAGCCATAGCTGATGCACAAAAGCCCCCGGCTCTCACGAGTCGGGGGCTTTTTGTTGTTGCAAGGGCAGCGGCCTTACATGTTCGGGTAGTTCGGCCCGCCAGCGCCTTCAGGGGTGACCCAGGTGATGTTCTGGGCCGGGTCCTTGATGTCGCAGGTCTTGCAGTGCACGCAGTTCTGCGCGTTGATCTGGAAGCGCTTGCTGCCGTCTTCCTGGCTGACCACTTCGTACACGCCCGCCGGGCAGTAGCGCTGCGCCGGTTCGTCGTACAGCGGCAGGTTGCTGGCGATCGGCACGTTCGGGTCGGTCAGTTTCAGGTGGCAAGGTTGTTCCTCTTCGTGGTTGGTGCTGGAGAGGAATACCGAGCTGAGCTTGTCGAAGCTGAGCTTGCCGTCCGGTTTCGGGTAGTCGATTTTTTTCGACTCTGACGCAAGCTTGAGGCAGGCATAGTCCGGCTTGGTGTCGTGCAGGGTGAATGGCAGCTTGCCGCCGAACCAGTTCTGGTCGACATAGTTGAAGGCTGCGCCCAGCAGGGGGCCGAACTTGTGCATGGCCGGGCCGAAGTTGCGGCTGGCGAACAGTTCCTCGTACAGCCAGCTGGCCTTGAAGGCGCTGACGTAACCGTTGAGCTGATCACCGCCTTCGCTGCCGGCGATCAGAGCATCGGCGACTGCTTCAGCAGCGAGCATGCCGGACTTCATCGCGGTGTGGCTGCCCTTGATCTTGGCAAAGTTCAGGGTGCCGAGGTCGCAGCCGATCAGCGCGCCGCCGTTGAATACCATTTTCGGCAGCGAGTTGAAGCCGCCTTTGCAGATGGCACGGGCACCGTAGCTGATGCGCTTGCCGCCTTCGAGGTACTGGCTCATCACCGGGTGGTGCTTGAGGCGCTGGAATTCATCGAACGGCGACAAGTACGGGTTGGCGTAGGAGAGGTCGACGATCAGGCCGACTACCACCTGGTTGTTTTCCAGGTGATAGAGGAACGAACCGCCGGTGTTGTCCTTGCTGGTCACGTCCAGCGGCCAGCCGGCGGTGTGCACCACCAGGCCCTGTTCGTGCTTGGCCGGGGCGATTTCCCAGATTTCTTTCAGGCCGATACCGTAGTGCTGGACGTCGGATTCGCTGTCGAGGTTGAAGCGCTTGATCAGTTGCTTGCCGATATGGCCACGGCAGCCTTCGGCGAACAGGGTGTACTTGGCACGCAGTTCCATGCCTGGGGTATACAGGCCGTCCTTCGGGTTGCCTTCACGGTCGACACCCAGGTCGCCGGTGACGATGCCGCGGACCACGCCGTTTTCGTCGAACAGCGCTTCCTGGGCGGCGAAGCCCGGGTAGATTTCCACACCCAGGTTCTCGGCCTGCTGGGCCAGCCAGCGGCACAGGTTGCCCAGCGAGATGATGTAGTTGCCGTGGTTGTGCATGGTCTTGGGCACGAACAGGTCCGGGACCTTGGTCGAGCTGCCGGCGTCCTTGAGCACATAGATATCGTCGCGCTTCACTTCAGTGTTGAGCGGCGCGCCGAGTTCTTTCCAGTCGGGGAACAGCTCGTTCAGGGCGCGGGGTTCGAAGACTGCGCCGGAGAGAATATGAGCACCTACTTCGGAGCCTTTTTCCACCACGCAGACGCTGATCTCGCTACCGGCTTCGGCGGCCTTCTGCTTCAATCGGCAGGCGGCGGACAGGCCCGCAGGGCCTGCGCCGACGATGACCACGTCGAATTCCATGTATTCGCGTTCCACAGGTTCTCTCCTACTCATCAAGGCTCGTGCTGTTGCTTTGTCTTATGGGTGCTTGCGTGCAGCGGCGCTTCACTGGCGCGAAACTGTAGCTACGCAATGGACGGACTACACCGTTTTGTCTTGGGGCGCATTATATCTACACCACTTGGCGGGTCCAATACAAACGTTTGTTTGAATTTGCCGGAGCCCAGTAAAATCACAGGAACGCGGCTGGAAGGTGACCGATTTGCCGTATTGACCGGATTGGGTGTTACGGTCAAGATACGAGCGGTTTTACGTTCGCCGTAGGCTTGCAGCCGGGCGCAGGTACACCTCTAAAGACCAGGTGTGGAGCAGGGTTTTCGGTATATAAGCCGATTTGTAGTGGAGTTTACACGCCACGACAGAAAATGACCCGTGGGTATTTGCCGCAACAGTCGCGTCAAGACTGCTCGGTCACCATGAAGTTTGCTCCTCCCGGTACGTTTTTAGAGGTGCCCTTGTACCCACGCGCATCGCAGGGCTCTGCCCCTGGCGACTATCTATTCACCGGAGAGTAACGAGGAATCCATGAAGGTTCTTGTAGCTGTCAAACGAGTGGTCGACTACAACGTCAAGGTTCGCGTCAAGGCGGACAACTCCGGCGTCGACCTTGCTAACGTCAAGATGTCCATGAACCCCTTCTGCGAAATCGCCGTGGAAGAAGCCGTACGCCTGAAAGAGAAAGGCGTCGCGACCGAGATCGTCGTGGTCTCCGTCGGCCCGACCACCGCTCAGGAGCAGTTGCGTACTGCCCTGGCACTGGGTGCCGACCGCGCCATCCTGGTCGAAGCCGCTGACGAGCTGAATTCCCTGGCCGTGGCCAAGGCACTGAAAGCCGTTGTCG
>NZ_VZII01000079.1 GCF_009391885.1 Pseudomonas sp. MN1F
CAGGCATGGCCACGTTGCAACAAATGTAGGAGCGAGCTTGCTCGCGATGCGCCGCGCGGGCGGCGCTCGATCTCACAGGCGCCACAAATCAAACGTGAACCGCAACCTTCAACGCCTCCAGCGCCGGCTCCACCTTGATCCCCACCTCTGCCCCGAGCTCGAGCACCCGCGCCAGGTCCTGCTGGCCAACCATCACCATCTGCAACTCGTCATCGAGCAACTGGCTGAAGTTGAGCAGCACATAGCCACCGGCTTCCTTGTTCAACGCGCCCATCTGCACCTGGATGCGGTTGAGTGCGGTCAGCGGCTCGGTACGCGCCAGTTGCTTGGGCTTGAGGGTGAACGGCACGCTCTGGTCGAACGAATCACTGATGTGCTGGAACAGTTCCTGGTAGCTGTCAGCCTGGAAGACCACGGTGTCTGGCAGGCTACCGAGCACCACCCATTCACCCAGCGGGATCGGGAAGCTGTCGTCGTAGTTGATGTCCGGGTTGGCGGCGAGGAAGGCAGCGGGGTCGGCGTAGGCCTGGGCGGCCTCGTCGGCGATGCGCTCGATGTCCTCGTCGCGCATGCAGCCGGCGCCGATGAGGCTGATGAATTCGAGCAACTGGTTTTTCATGAAAGGGGGCCTGCGACGGGTGAAAAGTCGCCAAGGATAGCCGCAAATGCCCCCGGGCGGTTAGCCGGCCAGCGCTTGTAGGCGTGCGGCCGCGTCCACTGCGCCCATGGTCTGCGCCGCCGTCAGCGCCGTGGCGCCACGTGCGTCCTGGCGCGCCGGGTCGGCACCCTGGGCCAGCAGGTAGTCGAGAATCTCGCCGCGGTTGAACATTGCCGCCAGCATCAACGCGGTACGCCCGTCCTGCGCGGCAGCATCCACCGGCACGCCACTGTCCAGCAGCAGGCGGATCATCGCCAGGTCCCCCTTGAACGCCGCACCGGCGATTGGCAACTGGCCGTTGTCGTTGGCGATCAGCGGGTCGGCACCGTGGGCCAACAGCACCCGCACCGCTTCATGGTGGCCGTGGTAGCTGGCCAGCATCAGCAAGGTATCGCCCTTGTGATTGCGCAGGTTGGCCGGCAGGCCGCTGGCCAGCAGGCGCCCAAGCATCTCGGCGTCGCCCTGGCGGGCACGCTCGAAGACCTGTTCGGCAAAGGCGGCGGTTTCGTCATCGGTCATGGCGGTAGCGGTGGGTTGAGTGGACATCGGGAACCTCCTGGCATAAATGATTGCCCAAGTCTTTGTCAGGCATGCCATAGCGGTCAAAGGTTCAGATTCTATGAGGCTGATAGGTAAAGCCTGAACCGTGCAAAATGCACTGTGCAAAATGCACGACCATGCAGCCTGCACGATGCCACTTCTGAAAATCCTCCGTAACACCCTGTATTTACTGGACTTTCCCCGACTTCCCGTTCTGGCACGGTCACTGCAACGATCAACTCACGTCTGCCCACACAACAGTCAGGAGTTGATATGGACCTTATCCAGGAAAAATTCGTCTCGGTGTTTTCGGCCTACCAGGTCGCCACCCAGCCCCGCCCTGACGGTGGCGTGCTGCTGACCCTGCGCGCCGCTGACGGCAAGGTGACCCGCCGAGTGCTGACCTACGGCCAGCTGCACAGCGCCGAGCAGCTGTCCTGGGCGATCAGTGCCATTCGCCGTGACCTGGCCGAGCAGGCCAGTGAGCTGCCGGTGATTTCCATGCTGCAGAGTCAGCAGCGGTTTGCGCTGCCGACTTACCGTTGAGGTTTGTCTGTACCGGCCCTATCGCGAGCTTTGCTCGCTCCTACAGGGGTATCGCATTGCCCATAGGGATGGCGGGGTGCCTTTGTAGGAGCGAGCGCAGCTCGCGATAGGGCCCGGTCAGACACTAAAGCTCGTCGATCCCAAGAAACGCCCGAGCAGTCACATCGCCGGTAAACCGAGGCTCCACGCCCTGCTCACTGCCGAACAGGCGCAACGCCAGGCAGAACGGATTGTCCCCCAGCTCCACCCAGCGCCGCGTCCCCGCCGGCACCACCAGCTGGTCACCCTTCTCGCACAACACCGCATACACGTTCTCGCCCAGGCGCAGGCCGACTTGCGCGCGGCCAGCCACCACGGCGAACACTTCGTCGCTGTCATGCACATGCTCGTCGCGCACATCGACCTGGGTCGGGTCGAGGCCATCACGGTTGAGCAGCGTGAACGCCGCGCTGCCCTGGGCCGTCATCAACTGGTCGAGGTGCCCACGGCAGGCGTCGAGCACTTCAGCCTGGCTGCTGCCGGGGCGCACACGCAGCGCCAGCGGGCCGTGGCTGAAGCGCACGCCCTGCTCGGCCAGGGTCGCGGCGATGTCGTCGTGGTGGGTCAGCACCTTGTTCGGCAAGTCCGGGCTGGACGGGTGGAAAACACAGAGGATGCTCATCAGCTGCTGGTCCTGGTCGATTTCGAACGAGTGACAATGATAACGGCTGCCGCCAGCGCTGCGGCACTGGCCATACCAAAGGTGAAGGACGGCCCCAGCAGTTTCCAGCTGTAGCCCGAATACAAGGCGCCCAGCGCACCGCCAGTACCCGACAGCGCCGCGTACAGCGCCTGGCCCTGGCCTTGCTGGCGGGCACCGAAACTGGCCTGGACGAAGGCGATCGACGCGGCGTGGAAGCAACCGAAGGTGGCCGCGTGCAGCAACTGGGCGAAGATCAGCACCGCCGGCTCAGCCGCCAGGTTGCCCAGCAGCAGCCAGCGCAGCGCTGCCAGCAGGAAGCTGACCAGCAGTACCCGCTGCACGCTGAAACGGGCAAACAGGCGGCTCATGACCATGAACATCAGCACCTCGGCCACCACCCCCAGCGCCCACAGCAAACCGATGGCACCGCGGCTGTAGCCCAGGTGTTCGAGGTGCAGGGTGAGGAAGGTGTAGTACGGGCCGTGGCTAAGCTGCATCAGCGCCACGCAAATATAGAAGGCGATCACCCCCGGCGCCGTCAGTTGGCGCAGGAAGCCGCCCGCCTCGCGGCGCTCACCCTGCTCCACCGGCTGGGCGTTGGGCACCCACAGGCTAGCGACGACGATGCCGGCCATGATGGTCACCAGGGCCACCGGGTAGATGTCCAGGCTCAGCCATTCGAACAGCCGCCCCAGGCCGACCACGGTGAGGATGAAGCCGATCGAGCCCCACAGGCGCACCTGGCTGTAGCGCGAAGTCTGCCCGTGCAGGTGAGCCAGGGTGATGACTTCGAACTGCGGCAGCACTGCGTGCCAGAAGAACGCGTGCAGCGCCATCACCAGCGCCAGCCAAGCGTAACTCTTGCCCAAGAAGATCAGCGAGAAGGTGGCCAGGGTCGACAAGGCGCCCAGGCGTACGATCAACAGGCGCTGGCCGCTGCGATCACCGAGCCAGCCCCACAGGTTGGGGGCGATGCAGCGCATCAGCATGGGGATGGCCACCAGCTCGCCGATGCGGGCCGGGGAGAAACCCAGGTGATCGAAGTACAAGGCCAGGAACGGGGCGGTGGAGCCCAGCAGGGCGAAGTAGAACAGGTAGAAGCTGGACAGGCGCCAGTAGGGGATCGGGGGCATCGAATGGGCCTTGTGTGAGCCTGGACCTGCCTCTTCGCGGGTAAACCCGCGCCCACAGGATCAGCACAATGTCCAAAATTGTGCGATCCCTGTGGGAGCGGGTTTACCCGCGAAGGGGGCGGGCCTGGCTAAATCAGAGCTGGCCCAGCACCGGGGTGTTGACCTTCACATCGGCATTCTGCGCACGGTGGCGCAGCAGGTGGTCCATCAGCACGATGGCCATCATCGCTTCGGCGATCGGCGTGGCGCGGATGCCGACGCACGGGTCGTGGCGGCCCTTGGTGATGACGTCGACCGGGTTGCCATCGACGTCAATCGAACGGCCCGGGGTGGTGATGCTGGAGGTCGGCTTCAGCGCCAGGTGGGCGACGATCGGCTGGCCCGAGCTGATGCCACCGAGGATGCCGCCGGCATTGTTGCTGAGGAAACCTTGCGGGGTCAGTTCGTCACGGTGCTCGGTGCCACGCTGGGCAACGCTGGCGAAACCGGCGCCGATTTCCACGCCCTTGACCGCGTTGATGCTCATCAGCGCGTGGGCCAGCTCGGCGTCGAGGCGGTCGAAGATCGGCTCGCCCAGGCCTGGCATCACGCCTTCGGCCACCACGGTGATCTTCGCCCCGACCGAGTCCTGGTCACGGCGCAGCTGGTCCATGTAGGCCTCGAGCTCCGGCACCTTGCTCGGGTCGGGGCTGAAGAAGGCGTTTTCCTCCACCGAATCCCAGCACTTGAACGGGATTTCGATCGGGCCCAGCTGGCTCATGTAGCCACGCACCTGGATGCCCTGGGTGGCCAGGTATTTCTTGGCGATGGCACCGGCGGCCACGCGCATGGCGGTTTCCCGGGCCGAGCTGCGCCCGCCGCCACGGTAATCGCGGATGCCGTATTTGTGGTGGTAGGTGTAGTCGGCGTGGGCCGGGCGGAACAGGTCCTTGATCGCCGAGTAGTCCTTGGACTTCTGGTCGGTGTTGCGGATCAGCAGGCCGATCGAGCAGCCGGTGGTGCGGCCTTCGAACACCCCGGAGAGGATCTCGACTTCGTCGGCTTCCTGGCGCTGGGTGGTGTGCCGGCTGGTGCCGGGCTTGCGCCGGTCGAGGTCGTGCTGCAGGTCGGCGAGGGAGATTTCCAGGCCAGGTGGGCAACCATCGACAATGGCGACCAACGCCGGGCCATGGCTTTCGCCAGCGGTGGTGACAGTGAACAGCTTGCCGTAGGTATTGCCGGACATGGACGCTCCGCGAAATCTGCCTGAGATGAACGAAAGCGGGCAGTATACAGATGGAATGGCTGTCTGTGCGCGGCGCGGGCCTTGCCTGCGAACCTTCCCGCAAACAGTGGGTCAAACCGGCATCTCCCCACTGTAGTACCGCATGATGTCGCGCCTCGTCGCCTTCTTCCTCCTGCTGTGCAGCGGCCTGGCCCAGGCCGCTGCCCCGACCGTGCTGCAACGCCCCATCGACCTGGACACCGGCCAGGGCGTGCTGCACGGCAGCTTGCTGCTGCCGCAACAGGCCACGCCACCGCCGGTGGTGCTGATCATCGCCGGCTCCGGCCCCACCGACCGCGACGGCAACAACCCGGCCTCGGGGCGCGTCGACAACCTCAAGCGCCTGGCCCTGGTGCTGGCCAACGAGCACATCGCCAGCGTCCGCTACGACAAGCGCGGGGTGGCGGCCAGCCAGCCGGCCACGCCCGATGAGCGCGACCTCAGCGTGCAACGCTACGTCGACGACGTGGTGGCCTGGAGCCGCAAGCTCAAGGCCGACCCACGCTTCGGCCCGCTGATCCTGGTCGGCCACAGCGAAGGGGCGCTGATCGCCAGCCTGGCCGCCGAGCGTGCCGGCGCCAGCGCAGTGATCACCCTGGCAGGTATGGGCCGGCCCCTGGCGGACGTGCTGCGCGAGCAACTGGCCCAGCGCATGTCGCCAGCGCAGCTGGCCGGTGGCAGCGCCCTGCTCGACCGCCTGCAGGCCGGGCAGACCAGCCTGGACGTGCCGGCACCGCTGCGCCAGGTGTTCCGCCCCAGTGTGCAGCCCTACCTGATCACCTTGCTCCAGCAGGACCCAGCGCAGGCCTTTGCCCGCTTGCCGATGCCTGCGCTGATCGTGCAAGGCCGTAACGACGTGCAGGTCGACGTGACCGACGCCGAACGCCTCAAGGCGGCCAAGCCGGATGCCCAACTGGTACTGATCGACGGCATGAACCACATGCTGCGCATCAGCCCCAAGGACATGCACCTGCAGCGTGACAGCTACCTCAACCCGGAATTGCCCCTGGCACGGGAGCTCGGTGAGCGGGTGGTCAGCTTCATTCACCAGTTGCCATCGGCCTGACCCTCAAACATCGGCAAAACCTGCCGATAACGCGGTATCGGTGCTGATTGAGGCCGCTTTGCGCCCCGATCAGCACCCGCCCGTACCTGAGGAAATGCCTTGATGACCGATGCCCCCGCCGCCGTCGAACCGGCCGAAGAGCCACAGGCCCCGGAGCCTGCCGCCCTGCCCTGGGCCGACCTTGCCGTCGAACACTTCCAGCTGCTGCGTCTGGCGCCCTTGCCCACCGACCGCAACAGCGGTGCACGGCCATTGCGCTTCGTCGAGTTCGCCTACGCCGAGCGCCATGACAAGGCCCACAGCCTGCTGCGCATGGAAATCCGCCTGCCCGGGCAGAAAGTGCGCAAGGAGCAGAACCAGCTGGATGTGCGGGTGGATCACGCCGAGCGCCTGGTGACCCTGGGCAGCGACAGCGGCCTGCAACTGGAGCCGCTGAACCGTGGCCTCGGCCGCTTCATGCTCGGCCAGGCCGTGCAGTGGCTGCAGCGCCGCTGTTCGAACTACCGGGTCGAAGGCATGGCGCTACCCAACAAGGATGCGCTGAACGAGGACACCCGCCTGCGCCGCGACCGTTTCATCACCGCCAGCGGCATGGAAGTGGAATACGCCGACCCGCAGCACCTCAAGGGTCGCACCCTCGACACCACGGTGAGCCAGCTCAAGGGCGGCTGGAATACCGAAAAGGTGCAGCAGTTGGGGATTCTCGATACGGCGGGGATGCTGCAACAGGCCGAGCAGCAGTTGCTGGAAAAAGAGGGGCAACTGCGCGAGCGCGATGAGCGGGTGGCCAAGTATCGGCGCGAGGACAGCGGGTTGCGCTTTACCATCACCTGCCTGGTGGCGTTTGCCGTGTTCCAGGCGGGGTTGCTGATCTGGATCGCTACCCGGTAAGGATCCGGGGCCGCTGTGCGGCCCCCGCAGCCCAACGTCAGACGCGAGCCTTGAACAGCTCCTGGTGCTGACGGCACTGCTCGGCAGTCAGCATGAACACGCCATGCCCGCCACGCTCGAATTCCAGCCAGGCGAAGTCCACTTCCGGGTACAGCGCCTCGACATGCACCTGGCTGTTGCCAACCTCAACGATCAGCAAACCTTTCTCGGTCAGGTGGTCGCCCGCCTCGGCCAGCATCCGCCGCACCAGGTCCAGGCCGTCGTTGCCGCAGGCCAGGCCCATTTCCGGCTCGTGGTGATATTCGGCCGGCATGTCGCCGAAGTCCTCGGCGTCGACATACGGCGGGTTGGACAGGATCAGGTCGAAACGCTGCCCCGGCAGGCCGGCGAAGCCGTCACCCTGCACGGTGAACACGCGCTCGTCGAGGCCATGGCGCTCGATGTTCTGGTTGGCCACTTCGAGTGCGTCGAACGACAGGTCGGCCAGCACCACTTCAGCTTCGGGGAACACTTCGGCAGCCACGATGCCGATGCAACCGGAGCCAGTGCACAGGTCGAGGATGCGTGCCGGCTCCTGGGCCAGCCACGGCTCGAAGCGCTTTTCGATCAGCTCGCCGATCGGTGAACGGGGCACCAGCACGCGCTCGTCGACGATGAACGACATGCCGCAGAACCAGGCTTCGCCCAACAGATAGGCGGTCGGCACGCGGTCTTCGATGCGGCGCTTGAGCAGGTGTTGCAGGCGTACCCGCTCATCGTCCTCCAGTTGGCAGTCCAGGTAGCTGTCGGCGATTTCCCATGGCAGGTGCACGGCGCCCAGCACCAGCAGGCGGGCCTCGTCCCAGGCATTGTCGGCGCCGTGGCCGAAGAACAGCTCGTGCTCGTGGAAGCGGCTGACCGCCCAGCGGATATGGTCGCGCAACGTGCGCAGACGAGATGTGATCACGGGGTACTCCTAATTCAGAACGTACAAAAGTCTAACAGCCCCACCCGCAGATTTGTTCCCCGCGATGCCCCGACGACAGGCCACAGGCCAGTAAACACGCCGCTTGCGATGTCAACCATTCCCATTGGCGCCAAGGCAAGGGAGAATAGGTATACAAAAGCCCTACCCAAGGAGCCCTTGATGTCCGTTCCAACCACGATGTTCCGCCTCACTGGCCGCGACTATCCGCCGGCCAAGCTGAGCCAAGCCAGCCTGATCATCATCGATGCGCAGAAGGAATACCTGAGCGGTCCTCTGCAACTGTCGGGCATGGACGAGGCCGTGGCCAACATCGCCCGGTTGCTCGACGCCGCCCGCAAGGCCGGCCGTCCGATCATCCACGTTCGCCACCTCGGTACCGTTGGCGGGCGCTTCGACCCGCAAGGCCCGGCCGGCCAGTTCATCCCGGGCCTGGAGCCGCGCGAAGGTGAAATCGTCATCGAAAAGCGCATGCCCAACGCCTTCAAGAACACCAAGCTGCACGACACCCTGCAGGCGCTGGGGCACCTGGACCTGATCGTCTGCGGCTTCATGAGCCACTCCAGCGTCAGCACCACCGTGCGCCGCGCCAAGGACTATGGTTATCGTTGCACCCTGGTGGAAGACGCCTCGGCAACCCGCGACCTGGCGCTGAAGGACCAGGTGATCCCCGCCGCGCAGATCCACGCGTGCGAGATGGCCGTGATGGCCGACAACTTCGCCTGTGTCGCCCCTACCGCCAGCCTGATCTGAGCTGACGTTGCGATGACCGCCCGGCAGCCGGGCGGAACCCAAGGGCCGGCCCCAGGTCGAATTCCGGATGTCCACAGAGGAAACTGGAATGAAGCTCAAAGGCAGTTTCGACGCCAAGCGTCTGCGCCCGCGTGAACCGCGTAACTGGGGTGCGCGCATTGCCGCCGGCCTGTCGGCCCTGATCGCCACGTTCGGCGTGCTGCTGGCCATGGCCGGCATCGCCGGGCTGCTCGGCAACTACACCGCCCTGGCCGAACTCAATGCCAACCGCCCGCTGGCCAGCATCCTCGCCGTGGCCGGGCTGCTGCTGCTGTACTTTGGCGTGCGCTTCTGGCGGCGCAGCCGTATCCGCCTGCGCCGCGGACGCGAGCTGAACCTGTCGCCGCACCTGATGAAAAAGCACGACTGAGGCCGATGCAGACGCCACAGGGTTGATCGCGTAAACTACGCCGCCCACGTGGAGGCACCATGCAAGACGACGATTTTTCCCTGTTCAGCGCCGAAGTGCGCGGCGTCAAGCCGATCAAGCACGACCGCGCTGACGTGGGCAAGCCGAAAACCGACCGCAAACAGCTGGCCGGCCTGCGCCAGGCCGCTACCGTGCGCAGTGACCAGGCCCTGGTGATCGACGGCCTGTCCGACCAGTTCGTCATTGACGTTGGTGCCGAAGACGAGCTGATGTGGCGCCGCGACGGCGTGCAGGAAAGCCAGATCCGCAAGCTCAAGCTCGGCCAGATCGCCTTCGAGGGCAGCCTCGACCTGCATGGCATGAGCGTGGAGAAGGCCCGTGAAACCCTGTGGGCCTTCATCGCCGAAGCCACCAAGCTCGAAGTGCGCTGTGTACGGGTGACCCACGGCAAGGCCGCACGCCTGGACGGCAAGCGCCCGATGATCAAGAGCCACGTCAACACCTGGCTGCGCCAGCACCCGCAAGTGCTCGGTTTCACCTCGTGCCAGGCCCGCCATGGCGGCACTGGCGCGGTGTATGTGATGCTCAAGCGAACCATGATGGAAGGCCGCGACGAGTAACGCCGTGCTTGCAGCGCCGCGCGCGGCGCCGTAACCTTCCTTTTTGCGATTTTTACCCACAGGTAGATACATGTCCCTGGAACAGAACTACACCGAGATCCTCAGCCAACTTGGCGAGGACGTCTCCCGTGAGGGCCTGCTCGACACGCCCAAGCGGGCTGCAAAGGCCATGAAGTACCTTTGCCGCGGTTACGAGCAGACGCTGGAAGAAGTCACCAACGGCGCGCTGTTCACCTCCGACAACAGCGAGATGGTGCTGGTCCGGGACATCGAGCTGTATTCGATGTGCGAACACCACATGCTGCCTTTCATCGGCAAGGCCCACGTCGCCTACCTGCCCAAGGGCAAGGTCCTGGGCCTGTCGAAGGTCGCGCGCATCGTCGACATGTTCGCCCGCCGCCTGCAGATCCAGGAAAACCTCAGCCGCCAGATCGCCGAGGCTGTGCAGCAGGTGACCGGCGCCGCTGGCGTGGCGGTGGTCATCGAAGCCAAGCACATGTGCATGATGATGCGTGGCGTGGAAAAGCAGAATTCGACCATGCTCACGTCGGTGATGCTGGGTGAGTTCCGTGAAAACGCCTCGACTCGCAGCGAGTTTCTCAGCCTGATCAAGTGATCGGCGCATATCCCAAGCCGGCCCCCAGGGGTCGGCTTTTTCATTTCAGGAGTAGCCCATGATCGTCAAAGCCCTGCGGGTCGGCCTCGGCCAGCTCATCGTGTTCGGCGACTGGATCAGCCGCCCGGCCAAGCAGAAGCGTGATGTGGCGGCCCAGGCACATGTCGAGCAGGAGGCCAAGGGCCTCGCGCTGTACCAGTTCCATGCCTGCCCTTTCTGCGTGAAGACCCGCCGTACCCTGCACCGCCTGAACGTGCCGGTGGCTTTGCGTGATGCCAAGAACGACGACGTGCATCGCCAGGCGCTGCTCGAAGGTGGCGGCCGGGTGAAAGTGCCGTGCCTGCGTATCGAAGAAGCGGGCAAAGTGACCTGGATGTATGAATCCAAGGCCATCATTGCCTATCTGGACAAGCGCTTCGCGTAAGCCCTGCGCGCCCCTTGTGGGAGCCGCGCTTGCCGGCTCCCACAGGGGCGTGCCAGCTCAGTCGACCATCGGCACATGCCGCGGATGGCTGGCCACCCGCTCAAGCCAGGCGCGCACCGCTGGGTAATCGGCCAGGTCGAACCCGCCCTGATGCGCCACATGGGTGTAGGCATACAGCGCCACATCGGCGATCGAGTACTGGTCGCCGACCAGATACGGCGTCATCTGCAACTGCCGCTCCATCACCTTCAACGCCTTGTAACCGCCCTTGTGCAGCTTGCGGTATTCCTCCACGCGCTCGTCCGGCAGCCCCAGGTAGAACTGGATGAAGCGCGCCACGGCAATGTACGGCTCATGGCTGTACTGCTCGAAGAACTGCCACTGCAACACCTGGGTCCGCAGGCGCGGCTCGCTGGGCAGGAATTCGCTGCCGTCGGCCAGGTAGTTGAGGATGGCGTTCGACTCCCACAGGCAGGTACCGTCCTCGAGCTTGAGCACCGGCACCTTGCCGTTGGGGTTCATGGCCAGAAACTCAGGGGTTTCGGTCTCGCCCTTGAGGATATCCACCGCCTGCCACTCATACGGGCGGTCAAGCAGGCTGAGCATCAGCTTGACCTTGTAGCAGTTGCCCGACTGGTAGTCACCATACACCTTGAACATCGACCGTCCCCTCCCATGCAGTTGCGAAAACTTGCCCAATAGTTGGCGACTGTACGGCTAAAAGCAATGCCTGCTGTATGGCAAGGATCAATCCGGCCCGCGTTAGTCTGAAAAAACTGCTTACACATGGACAAGGACCCAACCCAATGACCGATGCCACCTCCGCACGCCTGCGGCCCCTGGCAGACACCTCCCCGTCGGCGGTGGTCGCCGGCTTCATCGCCATGCTCACCGGCTACACCAGTTCACTGGTGCTGATGTTCCAGGCCGGCCAGGCAGCCGGCCTGACCAACGCGCAGATTTCTTCGTGGATCTGGGCGCTGTCGATCGGCATGGCGGTGTGCAGCATCGGCCTGTCGCTGCGCTATCGCACCCCCATCACCGTGGCCTGGTCGACCCCCGGTGCGGCGCTGCTGATCACCAGCCTGGGCGGGGTCAGTTACAGCGAGGCCATCGGTGCCTACATCACCTGTGCGGTGCTGGTGCTGATCTGCGGCCTGACCGGCAGCTTCGAGCGCCTGGTCAAGCGCATTCCGGCGTCGCTGGCCTCGGCCTTGCTGGCCGGGATCCTGTTCAAGATCGGCAGCGAAATCTTCGTTGCCGCCCAGCACCGCACCCTGCTGGTACTGGGCATGTTCTTCAGCTACCTGCTGGTCAAGCGCCTGTCGCCGCGCTACTGCGTGCTGGCCGCCTTGCTGGTGGGCACGGCGTTGTCCGGCGCCCTCGGCCTGCTGGACTTCAGCGGTTTCAAACTGGAGGTGGCCACCCCGGTGTGGACCACGCCAAGCTTCTCGCTGGCTGCGACCATCAGTATCGGCATTCCGCTGTTCGTGGTGGCCATGACTTCGCAGAACATGCCTGGCGTGGCCGTGCTGCGCGCCGACGGCTACCAGGTGCCCGCCTCGCCGCTGATTTCAACGACGGGCCTGGCTTCGCTGCTGCTGGCACCGTTCGGCTCGCACGGGGTCAACCTGGCGGCGATCAGCGCGGCGATCTGCACCGGGCCGCATGCCCATGAAGACCCGAGCAAACGCTATACCGCGGCGGTGTGGTGCGGGATCTTCTATGGCATTGCCGGTACGTTCGGCGCCACCCTGGCGGCACTGTTCGCGGCGCTGCCGAAGGAGCTGGTGCTGTCGATTGCGGCGTTGGCGCTGTTCGGCTCGATCATGAACGGGTTGACCGTGGCCATGAGCGAGGCACGGGAGCGGGAAGCGGCGCTGATTACCTTCATGGTGACGGCTTCAGGGTTGACGCTGTTCTCGATTGGTTCGGCGTTCTGGGGGATTGTGGCGGGGGTGTTGACCTTGCTGATCCTCAATCCGCGCAAGGCCTGAAGATCTTTATCGCCTGTGCTGGACTCTTCGCGGGTTTACCCGCGAAGAGTCCAGCACAGGCAGTCACAGCCTGAAGTGGCCAACCATGCCCTTTAGGTCATTACCCAACTGAGCCAGTTCGATACTGGACCGGGCATTGTCCTGCATCGCCAGCGCCGCCTGGTCGGCGCTGCCGCGGATCTGCGTCACGCTGCGGCTGATCTCTTCGGCCACTGAACTCTGCTGCTCGGCCGCCGCCGCAATCTGCTGGTTCATCTGCTGAATCAACGACACCGCCACCGCAATACTGCCCAGCGCACTTTCGGTCTGCAGCGCATCGGCCACGGCCAGGCGCACCAGCTCGGTACTGCCGCGGATCTGCGCCACCGACTGCTGGGCATTGCCGCGCAGGCTGGCCACCAGACGTTCGATTTCCTCGGTCGACTGCCGGGTGCGCCGGGCCAGCGCCCGCACCTCGTCGGCCACCACCGCAAAACCACGCCCCTGCTCACCCGCCCGGGCCGCTTCGATGGCCGCGTTGAGCGCCAGCAGGTTGGTCTGCTCGGCCACGCTCTTGATCACCTCCAGCACATCACCAATGGTGTGGATCTCGGCACTCAGGCTGTCGATGCCGGCGCTGGCGGTGTCCGCTGCCGTGGCCAATTGTTCGATGCGCTGCATGCTCTCGCGCACCACGCGCTGGCCGGCGTCAACCTTGTCGTCGGCGGCCTGCGCCGCCTGTGCAGCTTCTTCGGCATTGCGCGCCACGTCGTGCACGGTGGCGGTCATCTGCTGCATGGCGGTGGCCACCTGCTCGGTCTCTTCCTTTTGGCTGCCAACTTCGCGGTTGGTCTGTTCGGTCACCGCCGACAACGCCTGGGCGCTGCCGGCCAGCTGCTCGATACCTTGCTGCAGGCCACTGACCACGCCAGACAGCCCGGCGGCCATCTGCTGCATGGCTTGCATCAACTGGCCGACTTCATCACTGCGCGCCGCCTCGCTCTCCAGGCTCAACTCACCTGCGGCAATGCGCTGGGCACGGCCGATCACGCGCTTGAGCGGGCCGACCACGGCGCGGGTAATCAGCCAGGCAGCAAGGATGCCCACCAGCAACGCCAGCCCGGTGGCCAGGGCAATGGCCAGGCTGTTGCGCGCCAGTTCAGCCTGCATGGCTTGCTGATCGGCGGCATAGGCCTGGTCGACCCGCCCCGTGACCTGCTCGGCACGCGCCTGCAACTGCGCCTTGATGCCTTGCTCCTTGCCCAGCAGGTCGGTGTATTCATTGAGCTTGTCGGAGAAGCTGGCAATGTGCCCGGCCACCTCGCCGAGGACACTCTGGTAACCCGCGTCAGCGACAGCAGCCTTGAGCTGTTCGACCAGCTGCGCCGCCTCGACCGTCTGGGCGATGCGGCCTTGCTCCCCCTCCTCGCCCTTGCGGCTCTTGTCCAGGCGTACCCGCGCTTCATCCATGGCCTGCAGCATCAGCCGCGACACCTGTGCCACCTGCCCGGCCTGTTCGAGGAACTCGCCACCTTGCTGGCCCTGGGACTGCTTGAGGGTGTAGGTGGCATCGTCAGCCAGGCCGGACTGCAACACATCGAGGTTGTTGGCCACGCTGGACACCGACCAACTGGCCATGTCCAGCGCCAGCTCCTTGGCCTGCACCGCTTCGACGAAGGCTTCGAAGGCCTCGCCGTAAGCCGAGAGGTCTGCCTCGGCCGCCGCCAGCGCAGGCAGGCTGCGGGCGCGCTCGGCAAGGTTCTGCAGGCCGCTGCGCAAGGCCTCGGCCTCCTTGATGTCGGAGCGCAGGGCAAAGGCCTGCTCGTGCTGGCGCAGCCGCAGCAGGTCGGTATTGATCTGGCCCAGCTGGCGCAGGCCGTCGAAGCGCTGGCCAACGCTGTGCAGCGCCGCGATGCCGATGGCCGCCACCGCGACGGTCAGCAGCAACACCAGGGCAAAACCCAGGCCCAGTTTGCGGGCCATGCCCAGGTTGGCCAGAACACCGTGCCTGCTCGTCGCCATCACCGATTCCCCTTCACCGTGCAAGGTTTTGCCAAGGGCCAAGCGTGGCAACCTTGTTGCCCTGCAAACAAGAGGTGGGCGCCAAAATGGTGTCAAATAGCTATGAGCGTGTCGCGATCAGCTAGCTCAAGGTCGCCCTGCGTGCTGAAGGAAGCCTTGGGCGCGGGTGTCCTGCCCGTAGGCGACATTGATGCGCAGCCAGTCGCTGCTGGCGCCCTGGTAGTCGAAGGCGCTGCCCGGGGTGAGCAACACCGCATGCTCCAGCGCCAGGCGCTCTAGGCTGGCGAAGTCACGCCCGGGTACCCGCGCCCAGACGAACATGCCGCCATACGGTTCGCAGAACACCTGCCAGCCATACTGTTCCAGTTGGCCGAGCAACTTGGCCATGTGTTGCCCCAGGCGCACCCGCAGGCGCTGCACGCTCTTGCGGTAACTACCGTTGGCCAGCATCTGGCCGACCACCTGCTCGGCGAAGCGTGAAGTGCCGATGCCGCTGACCATCTTCAGCTCGGCCAGGCGCGCCAGCAAGGGGGCGTCGGCCACCAGGTAGCCGACCCGCAACGAACTGCTCAGGGTCTTGGAGAAACTGGCCAGGTAGATCACCCGCTGCTCGCTGTCGAGGGTGGCCAGGCGGGTGGCCGGGCCTTCCTGGAAGTCGGCGTAGATATCGTCCTCGATGATGCGCAGGTCATGCTCGCGAGCCAGCTCCAGCAAGCGATAGGCAACCTTGGGCGCAAGGCTGGTGCCGGTGGGGTTGTGGTACAGGCTGTTGGTGAACAGGCAGCGCGGGCGGTGCTCGGCCAGCAGGCGTTCGAGCACCGCCAGGTCAGGGCCGGCCGCTGTGCGCGGCACCGGCAGCATGTGCACCTGATGCTGGCGCAGCAGGTTGTAGAGGTTGTAGTAACCAGGGTTTTCCACCAGCACGGTATCGCCGGGGCGTAACAAGGTACGCACCAGCAGGTCGAGGCCATGGCTGGCACCCTGGGTGGTGAGGATGCGCTCGGGGCCGGCAGCGATGTCCAACCGCGCCAGGCGCTTGTGCAAGTGCTGGCGCAGGCTGGCCAGGCCTAGCGGCGGGCAGTAGTCGAACAGGTCCTGGGGGTTGCCGCGGCTGACCTGGCGGATCGCCTGGGCCAGTTCGACGTCTGCGCGCCAGCTGTTCGGCAGCCAGCCGCAACCGAGCTTGAGCAGTTCGTCATGGCCTTCGCGGAACTGGCGCCAGCTGCCATCGCCCGCCTCGCCCCACACCGGTGGATTGTCGGCTTCGAGGGCGGCTTTGCGCTCGGCAACGAAAAAGCCAGTGCCGTGTCGCGCTTCCAACCAACCGCTGGCGACCAGGCGGTCGTAGGCCTCGATCACGCAGGAAGCACTGACCGACTGGCTGCGGGCCAGGGTACGGATCGACGGCAGGCGGGCACCAGGGCGCAGGCGCTGCTGTTCGATCCAGGCTTGCAGGTGGTCGGTGAGTTGCTGCACCAGCGCAGTGGGGCTTTGGCGGTCGAGGGTGAAGTGCATGGGCTAAGTGATTGGTTGTTTTGAGCGAACAGTTAAGCATAAATGCGGCTTGGGTGTGCCTTGTTGGATACTTGGGCCCAGGGCAATGTCTGCTGCACCGAGAACCAGGACCATCCCATGCCCCCGCGCCACTCCCCCGCCCTGCTGGCCTTCGCCCTGTGCCTGATCACCCTGGCAGTCAACCTGCAGGCCCCGCTCTACATCACCTACGCCGATCTCTCCGGCCAAGGCGCCGCCGCCACAGCAGTGGCCTTCTCCGGCTACGTACTGGGCGTGCTGCCGGTGTTGCTGGCCCTGGGCGGACTGGCCGACCGGGTCGGGCGACGGCCACTGATCCTCGCCGCGCTCGCGCTGTCGATGGTTGCCACCTTGCTCATGCTGTTCGCACCGAGCCTGCAGACGCTGGGCGTGGCTCGCTTCTTCCTGGGCCTGGGCACCGGCCTGGCCTCGGCCACGGCAACCGCCTACATGGCGGAACTGATGGGCGCCAGCAGCAGCGCCCGCGCCGCCAATTGGGTCACCGCCAGCACCTCACTGGGCTTTGGCCTCGGCGCTGCACTGACCAGCCTGTTCCTGCTGCGCGGCCCGAGCCTGACGCCCGGCAGCTTCCACTTGCAATTGCTGCTAGGCGCAGTGGCGCTGCTGCTGGTGTGGCGCTTGCCCGACCCGCGACCGGCACAGCGCAGTGCCATGCTGCGCCTGCCCTGCTACCCGCGCGGCAGCGTGGTGTATGGCCTGGCCATTCTGCTGGCCTGGGCCTGCGTCGGGCTGGTGATCGCCCTGCTGCCCGGCATCCTGCGCCAGCATGGCCTGAGCGACTGGTCGGGGTTTTCGACGTTCTGCGTGATCAGCTGCGGCCTGCTGTTCCAGCCTCTGGCCCGGCGCATGTCCAGCCGCTCGGCCACCCTGCTGGGCATGGCGATCCTGCCGTGCAGCTATGCCTTGCTGGCCTGGGGCGCGCACAATGGCCACCTCTGGGCCGTACTGGCCGGCACGGTGGCGACCAGCAGCGCCTGCTATGGGTTCATCTACCTCGGCGGGCTGGCGGCAGTGAACGAGTTGGCCGGGGCCGAGAAGACCCGCGCCAGCGCAGGGTTCTTCCTGCTGGCCTACCTGGGCTTCAGCGTGCCGGTGATCCTGACCGGGGTACTGAGCGACCGCCTGGGCTCGGGTGTGGCCTTGCAGGGGTTTGGCGGGGTCTTGCTGGTGGGGTGCATGGCGGTTGCCGGTTCGTTACAAGGCGCAAGGCAAAGCGGGCATCAGGCAATCAACCGGTAAAGCTTCGAGTCACGCGGGGTGGCTGCACAAGAACGCCTGAGACGCGCGGCCGAGGATAAGCCTCTCGGCCTGATCGAGGCTGATCTTGGGGATGACCGCCGCCGGGATCTTCGATGTGGCAGAAAGGTTGTAGACGGCGAAGTGCTCGTTCACAACCCGGTCGGCCATCAGCTTCAGCGAGGGCAGGATGCGCCGCTCATAGGACTCGTCCAGATGGCAGCGAGAAGCCGCCTGGCCCGGCGTTTCATAAAAGCGCCCTACTGCCTGGTCGAGGTCTACACCCACCAGGAAAACCTGATTGAAACCCAGGTGATAGGCAAGCTGTAACGCCGCATAAGCTACCGTACGTGCATCGAAAAACCCCAGCGACAGATCTTTGCTGAAACCTACCGAACGCGAGCGGCTGCCCCATAAAACCCGGCTGCGCACCAGCAATGGGTCGGGGTTGAACAGCGATTCCTGCAGGCTCGAGCGGGCTGCCTTGGCCAACGGGAAGACCTGCCCGTTGATTGGCTCCGGCAAAGTATCGACTTCATCTGGCCAGATCGCCAACCGCTGGCTGAGCCGTACCGCCTTGGCGTAGAGCTCAGGCTGCTGCTGCGCAAACCCGGTGTCGGTGCACACATAGAAGTAAGGACGCACGCCATGGTCGGCGAACATCGAAATCGCGCCGTTGACGGTGATCATCGGCACACCAGCGAAATGCTGCAGTGGGAAGCCCTTGGCAGATGCTCCCGATGCCACGATGAACACGGGTCCTTCGGCTATACCCCGGCAAGCCGCAAAATCCAATATCGAGGCATGGCAGCCGGGCTTTTGGGCGCTGACTGTCTCCATGTCGCTTTCCAAAACCTGAAGAGCCAAAGTATACACAGCGAATCAGCAAACCGCCTATACACGAGGCGTACGACCTGCACCAGCCGAAGTTCAGATCGCAGTAGCCCCACCATCCACGGCCAGGCTATGCCCGGTAGTGAACGCCGCCCCGTCACTGCACAAGTAGAGCACCGCACTGGCAATTTCCTCGACCTTGCCAATACGCCCTACCGGGTGCATCGCGGCGGCAAACTCAGCCTTGCGCGGGTCTGCCTCGTAGGCACGGCGGAACATGTCGGTGTCGATCACCGCCGGGCACACGGCATTCACCCGGATACCCTTCTTGGCATACTCGATGGCCGCCGATTTGGTCAGGCCGATCACCGCATGCTTGGAGGCGGCGTAGATGCTCATCTTCGGCGCAGCGCCCAGGCCCGCCACCGAGGCGGTGTTGACGATCGCGCCACCGCCCTGGGCCAGCAGCAGTGGCAGCTGGTATTTCATGCACAGCCACACGCCTTTGACGTTGACCCCCATGATGGCGTCGAACTCGGCCTCGCTGCCTTCGGCCAGGCGCCCCTGTTCGATCTCGATGCCGGCATTGTTGTAGGCGTAGTCCAGCCGGCCATACGCCTCGATAGCGCGCTCATGCAACCGGCGCACCTGGGCGTCCTGGGTTACGTCACAGGCCACGAACAGCGCCTCGCCACCCGCTTCGCGAATCAAGGCCACCGTGGCCTCGCCCCCGGCCGCGTCGAGATCAGCCACTACCACCTTCAGGCCCTCGCGGGCAAAGGCCAATGCCGTCGCCCGGCCAATACCTGCTGCACCGCCAGTGACCAGGGCTACCTGGCCGGAAAAGGTCATGCTCATCGTCTGCTCCTGAGGGTGATGGATGGGCCCTGAGTCTAGTCAGCCCACCGCCCGGCTGGGCAGCATCATCAAGGCAGCGGTTGGGCTACCATGCTTACCAGTGATTTTGCGGACCAACCTGCATCAGCAGGTTAAATTGACCGCTGTGCCTCATCGCCCACAAGGACCTGCCATGACCCAGACCAACCGCCGCTTCCTGCTTGCCAAACGCCCGGTCGGCGCCGTGCGCCGTGACGATTTCACCTTCGAGACGGTGCCCGCCGAAGCCCCCGCCGCCGGCCAGATCCAGGTACGCAACCTGTATCTGTCGCTGGACCCAGCCATGCGCGGCTGGATGAACGAAGGCAAGTCGTATATCCCGCCCGTCGCCCTCGGCCAGGTGATGCGCGCCCTGGGTGTGGGCGAAGTGGTCGCTTCCAACCACCCGGACTACAAGCCCGGTGACCATGTCAGCGGCGCCCTCGGGGTGCAGGACTACTTCACCGGCGAACCCCAGGGCCTGCACAAGATCGACCCCAGCCTGGCGCCGTTGCCCCGCTACCTCTCGGCTTTGGGCATGACCGGCATGACCGCCTACTTCGCCCTGCTTGAAGTTGGCCAGCCCAAGGCCGGCGAAACCGTGGTCATCTCCGGTGCGGCCGGCGCGGTGGGCAGCATCGTCGGCCAGATCGCCAAGCTCAAGGGCTGCCGTGTGGTCGGCATCGCCGGTGGCGCGCAGAAGTGCCAGTACCTCAAGGACGAACTGGGCTTCGACGGCGTGATCGACTACAAGGCCGAAGACGTGCTGGCCGGCCTGAAGCGCGAATGCCCCAAAGGCGTCGACGTGTACTTCGACAACGTCGGCGGCGACATCCTCGACGCCGTGCTCACCCGCATCAACTTCAAGGCGCGCATCGTCATCTGCGGCGCCATCAGCCAGTACAACAACAAGGAAGCCGTCAAAGGCCCGGCCAACTACCTGGCGCTGCTGGTGAACCGCGCCCGCATGGAAGGTTTCGTGGTGATGGACCACGCCAAGGACTATGGCAAGGCCGCGCAGGAAATGGCCGGCTGGCTGGCCACGGGCAAGGTCAAGAGCAAGGAGGATGTGGTGGATGGCCTGGAGACGTTCCCCGAGACGCTGCTCAAGCTGTTCAGCGGCGAGAACTTCGGCAAGTTGGTGTTGAAGGTGTGAGTCTGTAAGATTGGCTATCGCCACTGAAACCAGTGACTGGGATTTGCAGAGTAGACCATGATCAAGATCACCCCCACCATCGAGTGCTCCAACACCGCCCCGTTCGTCCTCTTCGGCGGCATCAACGTGCTCGAGTCCGAGGACCTGGCCCTGACCGCCTGCGCCGAGTACGTTCGGGTTACCGAGAAACTGGGCATCCCTTACGTGTTCAAGGCCAGCTTCGACAAGGCCAACCGCTCCTCGATCCACTCCTACCGTGGCCCGGGCATGGAAGAAGGCCTGCGTATCTTCGAGAAGGTGAAGGCCGAGTTCGGCGTACCGATCATCACCGACGTGCACGAGATCTACCAGTGCGCCCCGGTGGCCGAAGTGGTCGATGTGCTGCAGCTTCCCGCGTTCCTGGCCCGCCAGACCGACCTGGTGGTGGCACTGGCCAAGACCGGCAAGCCGGTCAACATCAAGAAGCCGCAGTTCCTCAGCCCGTCGCAGATGCAGAACATCGTGCACAAGTTCAAGGAAGCCGGTAACGACCAGCTGATCCTGTGCGACCGCGGTACCTGCATGGGCTACGACAACCTGGTGGTCGACATGCTGGGCTTTGGCGTGATGAAGCGCACCTGCGACAACCTGCCGATCATCTTCGACGTGACCCACGCCCTGCAGAACCGCGACCCATCGGGTGCTGCCTCGGGTGGCCGCCGCGAGCAGGTGGTCGACCTGGCGCGTGCCGGCATGGCGGTTGGCCTGGCCGGGCTGTTCCTGGAGGCTCACCCGAACCCGGACCAGGCCAAGTGCGACGGCCCGAGCGCCCTGCCGCTGGACAAGCTGGAGCCGTTCCTGGCGCAGATCAAGGCGCTGGATGACCTGATCAAGGGCTTCCAGCCGCTGGTTATTGCCTGATTCAACCCCGCGCAATGCAAAAAGGGCCGGCATGCACTGCATACCGGCCCTTTTTTCAGCCTCTGATCTATCGCTTCATCGCGCCATGCCTAGCTCAGCATCATCCATCAGTGCCTTGGCCATCGCACTCAGGTAGTGCGAGGCCCAGATCATCATGGGCTTTTCATCCATCAGGCCGATGATGGTCAGCTCTCTTACATAGCCCATCAACTCCGAGGCCTGCTCGCGGGCATCCCGGCAGG
>NZ_VZII01000012.1 GCF_009391885.1 Pseudomonas sp. MN1F
TGACGGGCATCCATGCCCGTCACCTCCCTCCGCAAGACCTGCGTTCGGCCTCCTGAAGTCGCAATCTGCGTCGCCTGAACTATCGCGCACTTAGAAGCCAAAGCAAAAGCAGAGCAAGAGCAAGAGCAAGAGCAAGAGCAAGAGCAAGAGCAAGAGCAACGCTACTGCTTCAATGCCCCGCCGAAGCTGGCCCCGCTTTGGCAGTAAACGGCGGCTTGGCCAACCACACCAACAATATCAACCCGGCAAACACCCAGGTCATCAAGGTAAAGTAATCCACCGTCGACATCATGTACGCCTGCGCATTGACGATCTGCTCCAGCTGCGCATAGTTCTGCGCACTCGCCCCGCCCAACTGCTCCAGCGTATGCCGCGTCGCCGGGTCGAACTGGCTGATGTGCTCGCTCAAATAGGCATGATGCTGGTCCGCCCGACGAATCCAGATCCACGTCGTCAACGAAGCCGCAAAACTCCCCCCCAGCGTGCGCAGGAAAGTCGCCAGCCCCGAACCATCAGCAATCTGGTGCGGCGGCAAATCCGACAGCAAAATGCTCAACGTCGGCATGAAGAACAGCGCCACGCCAATTCCCATGAACAACTGCACCAGGGCGATGTGCTGGAAGTCCACCTCACTGGTGAACCCTGCACGCATGAAGCAGCTGGTGCCAATCGCCAGAAACGCCAGCCCCGCCAACACCCGCAGGTCGAAGCGATGCGCGTACTTGCCCACGAACGGCGACATGATCACCGGCAGCAAACCGATCGGCGCCACCGCCAGCCCCGCCCAGGTGGCGGTGTAGCCCATCTGCGTCTGCAGCCACTGCGGCAGGATCAGGTTGATACCGAAGAACCCCGCATAACCACCGACCAGCACAATGGTGCCGACCCGGAAATTGCGGTGCACGAACAACCGCAGGTTGACCACCGGGTGGCGGTCGGTCAGCTCCCAGATGATGAAGATCGCCAGGAACACCACCGAAATCAGCGTACCGATAATGATGAACGACGACTCGAACCAATCCAGGTCATTGCCCTTGTCCAGCACCACCTGCAACGCCCCCACGCCGACGATCAGCGTCAGCAGGCCGATGTAATCCATCGGCTGGCGGCTGGTCACCACCGGGCGCGTGCGCATCTGCTGGCGCACTACGGCAGCGGCGAACAGGCCGATCGGCACGTTGATGAAGAAGATCCACGGCCAGCTGTAACTGTCGGTGATCCAGCCACCCAATATCGGCCCGGCAATCGGCGCCACCACCGTGACCATCGCCAGTAACGCCAACGCCATGCCCCGTTTCGCCGGCGGGTACACGGCAATCAGCAAGGTCTGGGTCATCGGGTACAACGGCCCGGCCACCACACCCTGCAACACCCGAAAGCCCACCAGTTCCGGCATCGACTGGGCAACACCACAGAGAAACGATGCCAGCACGAACAGCAACGTGGCCCAGATGAACAGCTTCACCTCGCCAAAGCGCCGGCTCAGCCAGCCGGTCAGCGGCAAGGCGATGGCGTTGCTCACCGCAAACGAGGTGATCACCCAGGTGCCCTGCTCGTAGCTCACCCCCAGGTTGCCGGAAATGGTCGGCAGCGCCACGTTAGCGATGGTGGTATCGAGCACCTGCATGAAGGTCGCCAGCGACAGGCCGATGGTGGTCAGCAGCAGGCTCGGCGGCGTGAACTGCGCCGGGGCGTTGTTGCTCATCGCTGCGCCGTCTTGCCGGTGGCGCTGTTCTCGTGGATCAGCCGGGCGATCAGGTTGTCGGCCTCGACCAGCTGGCGGTCATACACCTGGGTGGTGTAGCTGGCCTGCTGCGGAGGCTGCTGGGCCAAGGTCGGGCCGCTCTGGTCGTGCAGGTCGACTTCGACCACGGTGGACAGGCCGATACGCAGCGGGTGGTCCTTGAGCTGGTCGGGGCTGAGGTGAATGCGCACCGGCACCCGCTGGACGATCTTGATCCAGTTGCCGGTGGCGTTCTGCGCCGGCAACAGGGCGAAGGCGCTGCCGGTACCGGCGCCGAGGCTGTCGACCGTGCCGCTGTATTTGACCTCACCGCCATACAGGTCGGCGCTGACTTCCACCGGCTGGCCGATGCGCATGTCGCGCAGCTGGGTTTCCTTGAAGTTGGCGTCGATCCACACCTCGTTCAGCGGGATCACCGCCATGGTCGCGGTGCCGGGCTGCAGGCGCTGGCCAAGCTGCACGGTGCGTTTGGCCACATAACCGGTGACCGGCGCCACCAGGGTGGTGCGGGCGTGGTCGAGGTAGGCCTGGCGCAGGTCGGCCGCAGCCGCCATCACCTCAGGGTGCGAGGACACCACGGTGTCGTCGACCAGCGCAGTGCTGGTGTTGAGCTGCTGGCGTGCGCTGTTGACGGCGGCCTGGGCCACGGTCAGGTCGTCACGGGCATGGGAGATCTCTTCCGCAGCGATTGCGCCGCTGTCGGCCAGCACCTTGCGTCGATTGTAGTTCTGCTGGGCCTTCTGCAATTCGGCCTGGCGGGTTTCCAGCTGGGCCTTGAGCGCGTCGACGTTGCTGTACAACCCGCGCACCTGGCGCACGCTGCGCGCCAGCTTGGCTTCGGCGGACTGCAAGGCCACTTCGCTGTCGGACGGGTCGAATTGCAACAGCACCTGGCCGGCATGCACCAGGTCGCCGTCATCGGCGCCGATGCTGGTAACGGTGCCGGTCACCAGCGGGGTGATCTCCACCACGTTGCCATTGACGTAGGCGTCGTCGGTGCTTTCGTGCCAGCGCCCGACCAGGCTGTACCAGGCCCAGGTGCCGGCGCCAGCGAGCAGCACCAGCAACATCAGGCCGAGCAGCCAGGCCTTGCGCTTGCCCGACGCTGGCGCGTCGGCGGGGGGAGTTGCGGTGTCTGTGGGAGTGGCCATGACAATACCTTGGAATATGCGTAACAGGGATCAACGATCGCCGAAGCGGCGGATCGTCAGAGGGTCGCCGGCACCCAGCAGAACCTTGGCCAGCAAACCTTCGAGGGTCTTCAGCTCGTCTGGCTGCAACACGCCGACCAGTTCGTTCATCGCCGCCGCGCCGATCTCCGGCAGGCGGTCAGCCAGGCGCTGGCCGTCGGCGGTCAGCGCCAGGCGCACCTGGCGGCGGTCATCGGCGCAGCGGTTGCGCAGGATCAGGCCCTTCTGCTCGAGGCGGTCGAGCATGCGGGTCATCGAACCGCTGTCCAGGCCCAGGTAGCGACACAGTTCGGCCGGGGTATCCACCTCGTACTGGGTGACGATGATCAGCACCTTGAACTGTGCGGCGGTGACGCCCTCCGATTCGAGGTGCCAGTCGAGAATGCGGTCCTTGAGGATCGCCGCACGGCCCAGCAGCATGCCGATGGCACAGGTCTGGAAGTTTTCCGGGGTGAAATGGGACATCGGGGTCTGCTCGGGCAATTGTTTAAAAATATTACTGCCTAGGCAGTGAATGTCAAAGCTTTGATTAGGGGGCTATGCAAATTTTCATGAAACGGCCGTTGCCGGCAACGTTTCACCGCGCACGCAAACCCAGCGCCTCCACGGCCCCGCAGGCGATCGCCATGCCCACCAGTTCGGCCAGGCTGCCCGCCTGCAAGCGCTTCATCACCCGCCCTCGGTACAGGTCCACGGTCTTCACGCTGATGCCGAGGCGCTCGGCGATCTCGCGGTTGCTCAAGCCTTGGGCCAGCGGCACGAAGACATCGCGCTCACGCGGCGTCAGGGCATCCACGCGTGCCTGCACCGCGGCCAGCACCAGGTCGTCCTGGCGCGCCTGCCCTGCCCGCTCCAGCGCGGCCTGCACACTGTCGAGCAGCAACTGGTCGCTGTAGGGTTTCTCGATGAAGTCGCTCGCCCCGGCCTTGAACGCCCGCACCACGATCGGCACATCGGCATGGCCACTGACGAAGATCACCGGGATCTGCTGGCCGCGCTCGCGCAGCGCCTGCTGCACCGCCATGCCACCCAGCCCGGGCATGCGCACATCCAGCAGCACGCAGGCCGGCCCATCATCCACGCAGGCATCGAGAAACGCCTGGCCGCTGGCGAACGGCACGCCCTGCAGGCCCACCGATTCCAGCAACCACACCGTCGAATCACGCATGCCCTGGTCGTCGTCGACTACATACACCTTCGCTTGCACCCTGCTCTCTCCTTATCCCCGGTTCACTGCCAGACGGCAGCACAGCACCAGCTCACCCGCCTCACCCGCACGCGCCCAGAGGCTGCCGCCGAAACCTTCGATCAGGCTGCGGCTCATGCTCAAGCCCAGGCCCAGGCCATCGGCCTTGCTGGTACTGAACGGGGTGAAGATCTCATCCAGGCGCTCGGCGGCCACGCCCGGCCCCTGGTCGGCGACCTCGATCAGCACCCCGTCGCCCTCGCGCACGGCGCCCAGCAGGATACGTGACGGCTGCGCGCCATGCTGCTCGCGGTTGGCCTCGATGGCATTGCGCAGCAGGTTGAGCAGCACTTGTTCGAGCAGTACCCGGTCGGCGAACACCGCTGGCAATTGCCCGCCGATGCGCAGTTCGACAGCGACCTGGTCACGTGCCGCCTCCCAGGCGCACAGGCGCATGGCTTCAGCCGCAACTTCGGCCACCTCCACCGCCTGCAGACGCCGCGGCCCCTTGCGCAGGAAGGCGCGCAGGCGGCGAATCACCTCGGCGGCGTGGGTCGCCTGCTCGGTGATGCGTTGCAGGCCCTGGCCGACCCGCTCACGCGCCTGCGGGTCGCGCTCCAGGCCTTGCAGGTAGCGTTGGCTGGCATTGGCATAGTTGACCACCGCAGCCAGCGGCTGATTCATCTCGTGGGCGATCCCCGACGCCAGTTCGCCCAAGGTGGCAAGCCGGGCGCTATGGGCCAGGTTCTCCTGGGCCTCGATGCGCAGGGTGATGTCACGCGACACGCTGACCACCTCCACCACCGCACCGGTGTAGGTTTCACGGATCGCCCGGCTGGCGATCTCGAACCAGCGATACGCGCCGCTGGCATGGCGGACGCGGCAGGTCATGGTGTGATAACCGTCCTGGTCCAATGCGGCACCGGCCTGGCGCAGCACCTGGCGCCGCTCGTGCGGGTGCAGCAGGGCCCGTACCGGCATGCCGCGCAGCTGCTCCGGCCACAGGCCAAGCAGGCGGTAGGCGGCTGGCGAGGCATCGAGGAAACGGCCGTCCGGGCTGTGCCGGGAAATGAGGTCGGTGGTGTTCTCGATGATCAGCCGATACAGGCGCCGCGCGCGGCTCGCCTCACGGGCGCCTTGGCGCTCCTCGCTGGCATCGCGGCAGCGCACCAGCACCCGCTGGCCCTGGTCATCGGGGATGAAGGTCCACAGCAGAATGCGATCGCCGACCTGCTTTTCCACATCGGCGATTGCCCGGTGCTGACGCAGGCAGGCACGCACCAGCGCCGCACAGTTGCCCGGCAGCCAGTCGTTGAGCACCGCGCCTGCGCCAATCAGCGCCTGCAAAGCCGGGTTGCTTGCCAGGGCACGGGCATCGGCGGCCAGCAGCACACTGGGTTGTGGGTCCTTGGCGAGCAAGGGTGAAAGGGTCTGGTCCACTGTCGGCGCTCGTTCTTATAGTAGTTTTACTATATTGCTATAGTCGATATTCCATCTACGATAGCGGTTCGCGTAAAACTGCGACAGGGGCAAGCGGCCATCGGCGCGCTGCCCGCACCCTGATCAGAGCTAACAATCAGCCACCGGGGGGCCACACGCACAGGCTGCGTCTGCCTCCCCTACAGGATTACCGTATGTCGATCTTCGCCCAGGGCCTGATGCCCGCTGCCGTCAACCACGTCGCCCTCACCCCGCTGAGCTTCATCGAACGTACCGCTGCCGTGTACGGCGATTACCCGGCCGTGATCCACGGCGCCATCCGCCGCAACTGGCGCGAGACCTACCAGCGCTGCCGGCGACTGGCCAGCGCCCTGAGCGGGCGCGGTGTCGGCCGCGGCGACACGGTGGCGGTGATGCTGCCGAACATTCCGGCCATGCTTGAAGCGCACTTCGGTGTGCCGATGATCGGTGCCGTGCTCAACACGCTCAACGTGCGCCTGGACGCCGAGGCCATCGCCTTCATGCTGCAGCATGGCGAAGCCAAGGTGCTGATCACCGACCGCGAGTTCCACGGCGTGATCGCCGCCGCCCTCGCCTTGCTCGAACACCCGCCGCTGGTGGTCGACGTGGATGACCCCGAATACGGCGAAGGCCGTGCGCTCAGCGAGCTCGACTATGAAGCGCTGCTGGCCGAAGGCGACCCGGACTTTGCCTGGGAATGGCCCGAGGACGAATGGCAGGCGATTTCGCTGAACTACACCTCGGGCACCACCGGCAACCCCAAGGGCGTGGTCTATCACCACCGTGGCGCCTACCTGAACGCCATCGGCAACCAGATGACCTGGACCATGGGCCACCGCCCGGTGTACCTGTGGACCTTGCCGATGTTCCACTGCAACGGCTGGTGCTACCCCTGGACCATCACCGCGCTGGCTGGCACCCACGTGTTCCTGCGCCGGGTCGACCCGCAGAAGATCCTCACCCTGATCCGCGAACACCGGGTCAGCCACCTGTGCGGCGCGCCGATCGTGCTCAACGCCCTGGTCAACATGCCGGAGGCCGCCAAGGCCGCCATCGACCACCCGGTGCAGGCCATGGTCGCCGGCGCCGCACCACCGGCCAAGGTCATCGGCGCGGTCGAGCAGATGGGCATCCGCGTCACCCACACCTACGGCCTGACCGAGGTCTACGGGCCGGTCACCGTCTGCGCCTGGCATGACCAATGGGACGAACTGCCGCTGGAGGAACGGGCGCGGATCAAGTCGCGCCAAGGCGTGCGCTACCCCACCCTCGACGGCCTGATGGTCGCCGACCCGCAGACCCTGCAGCCGGTACCGCAGGACGGCAACACCCTGGGCGAGATCTTCATGCGTGGCAACACGGTGATGAAGGGCTACCTGAAAAACCCCGAGGCCACCGCCGAGGCCTTCCGCGGCGGCTGGTTCCACACCGGCGACCTGGCCGTGTGGCACGCCGACGGCTACGTCGAGATCAAGGACCGGCTCAAGGACATCATCATTTCCGGCGGCGAGAACATCTCGACCATCGAAGTCGAGGACACCCTGTACAAGCACCACGCCGTGCTGGAAGCCGCCGTGGTCGCCCGCGCCGACGACAAATGGGGCGAAACGCCCTGTGCCTTCGTCGCCCTCAAGCCCGGCCATGAGCAGACCCGCGAAAGCGACATCATCAGCTGGTGCCGTGAGCACATGGCCGGGTTCAAGGTGCCGAAGACCGTGGTCTTCGGCGAGCTGCCCAAGACCTCCACCGGCAAGATCCAGAAATACGTCCTGCGCGACCGCGCCAAGGCCCTGTGAACCGTTATCGAGCCTGACATGACCGACTACACCGCTCCGCTGCGCGACATGCGCTTCATCCTCCATGACGTGTTCCAGGGCCCGGCCCTTTGGGCACGCCTGCCCGCCTTGGCCGAGCGCGTCGACGGCGAAACCGCCGACGCCATTCTCGAAGAGGCCGCCAAGGTCACTGGCCAGTTGATCGCCCCGCTCAGCCGTAACGGCGACGAGCAAGGTGTGCACTTCGACGCCGGTAACGTCACCACCCCGCAGGGCTTTCGCGACGCCTGGCGTACTTACCGCGAAGGCGGCTGGGTCGGCCTGGGTGGCAACCCCGAATACGGCGGCATGGGCATGCCGAAAATGCTCGGTGTGCTGTTTGAAGAAATGCTCTACGCCGCCGACTGCAGCTTCAGCCTGTATTCGGCGCTGAGCGCCGGCAGCTGCCTGGCCATCGACGCCCATGCCAGCGAAGCGCTCAAGGCCACCTACCTGCCGCCGCTGTACGAAGGCCGCTGGGCCGGTACCATGTGCCTGACCGAGCCCCACGCCGGCACCGACCTGGGGCTGATCCGCAGCCGCGCCGAACCCCAGGCTGATGGCAGCTATCGCATCAGCGGCAGCAAGATCTTCATCACCGGTGGCGAACAGGACCTGACCGAGAACATCGTCCACCTGGTGCTGGCCAAGCTGCCGGACGCCCCGGCCGGGGCCAAGGGCATCTCGCTGTTCCTGGTGCCCAAGTACCAGGTCGAGGCCGACGGCAGCCTCGGCCCGCGCAACGCCGCACACTGTGGCTCGATCGAGCACAAGATGGGCATCAAGGCCTCGGCCACCTGCGTGATGAACTTCGACGGCGCCAGTGGCTACCTGGTCGGTGAGCCGAACAAGGGCCTGGCGGCGATGTTCACCATGATGAACTACGAGCGCCTGTCGATAGGCATCCAGGGCATCGGCTGCGCTGAAGCGTCGTACCAGAGCGCCGCACGCTACGCCAACGAGCGCCTGCAAAGCCGCGCCGCCACCGGCCCAAAGGCGTCTGAGAAGGCCGCCGACCCGATCATCGAACATGGCGATGTACGGCGCATGCTGCTGACCATGCGCGCCCTCACCGAAGGCGGCCGCGCCTTTGCCGCCTATGTCGGCCAGCAGCTGGACCTGGCACGCTACGCCGAGGATGGAGGTGAACGCGAGCATGCCCAGCGCCTGGTCGCGCTGCTGACCCCGGTGGCCAAGGCGTTCTTCACCGACAACGGCCTGGAAAGCTGCGTGCTTGGCCAGCAGGTGTATGGCGGCCATGGCTACATCCGCGAGTGGGGCCAGGAGCAACGGGTGCGCGACGTGCGCATCGCGCAGATCTACGAAGGCACCAACGGCATCCAGGCCCTCGACCTGCTCGGGCGCAAGGTGCTGGCCGATGGTGGCCAGGCCCTGGCCTGCTTTGCCGCCGAAGTGCGGGCCTTCAGTGCCGGGGCACCGCTGCACCGCGAAGCCCTGCAGGCCAGCCTGGCGCGCCTGGAAGCCACCAGCGAATGGCTGCGGGCACGGGCACGCGAGGAGGCCAACCTGGTCAACGCCGTGGCCGTGGAATACCTGCACCTGTTCGGCCTGACCGCCTACGCCTACATGTGGGCGCGCATGGCGGCGGTGGCCCAGGCCAGGCACGCCGAAGACCCGGCCTTCCATGGCGCCAAGCTGGCCTGTGCGGCGTTCTTCTTCCAGCGCCTGCTGCCGCGCAGCCTGGCCCTGGATGCCAGCATCCGCGCCGGTAGCGCCAGCCTGTACGCGATGGCAGCCGAGCAGTTCTGAGCCGGCAAGGGAGCGCTTCGTGCTTGCCGCGAAGCGTTCTCAATCGCTGGAAATCCCTTGCGAAACCGACGAAAAACACACATAACTGATAGTCATTCGCCATTACCTCGGTTCTCGGGAGCCCCTTTGCAGGGGTAGAATGCGCAAAACCCGGAGCCACGATGAACCAAGACCGCCACAATCCCAGCCCAGACGATGCCATCACCGACGCCGCCGCGCACTGGTGCATGCGCCTGCACGCCGACGATTGCACGCAGGTCGAACGTGAAGCCTTCGCCCGCTGGCTGGCGGCCGACACGCGTCACGCCGAGGAATACCAGGCGATGCTGGAAATCTGGCAAACCGCCGAACTGTTGCCGCGCACCGCCACGGTCATCGACTTCAACCCGCCTGCGCGGCATGTGCCACGGGCACGCCACTGGCGGCCACTGGCGTCGGCAGCGGCGCTGGCCCTGCTGGTATTGCCGCTGGCCGGTTGGGTGGGTTGGGAGCAAGGCTGGTTGCCCAACCACTATCAGCACTTCGAAGCCGGTAACGAGATGCAGACCGTGCAGTTGAGCGACGGCAGCACGGTCGAGCTCAATCTCCATACCGAACTGACCTACCTCAACTACAAGGACCAGCGTCAGGTCACACTCAAGCGCGGCGAGGCCTTCTTCAAGGTGCAGCACGACAGCAGCCACCCGTTCATCGTCCGCGCCGGCCGCGGCCAGACCCGCGTCACCGGCACCCAGTTCAACGTCTGGAAGTACCAGGACCAGGTCAAGGTCACGCTGGTGCAGGGTTCGGTGCTGGTCAGCAGCGATGGCAGCGCTGGCGGCTACCGCCTTGGCCCTGGCATGCAGGCCAGCTACCACACCGGGGATTTCGAGCCGCAACTGGCCGAGAACAGCGACTACGACAACAGCCTGGCCTGGCGCGACGGCAAGCTGGTGCTCGACAACCTGAGCCTGGAACAGGCCCTGCCGGTGATCAACCGCTACCTCGACGCCCCGCTGCTGCTGGCCGACCCCGGCACCGGGCGCATCCGCATCAGCGGCATCTACAACACTCGCGAGGTCGAGCGGCTGGTGGACAACCTGCCCAAGGTGCTGCCGATCTACCTGACCCGCAGCAAGGACGGCAGCACCGTCCTCAACAGCATCTCACCGCCCCCCACCAAGGGCTGACACCTTACAACGTCATCGCTGCCAGCCAGCCGAACGCCAGCAGCGGCAAGTTGTAGTGAAGGAAGGTCGGGACCACGGTGTCCCAGATGTGATGGTGCTGGCCATCCACGTTCAGCCCCGAGGTCGGGCCGAGGGTCGAGTCCGACGCCGGCGAGCCGGCATCGCCCAGGGCACCTGCGGTACCGACGATGCACACCGTGGCCAGCGGGTCGAAGCCCAGTTGCACGCACAGCGGCACGAAGATCGCCGCCAGGATCGGCACCGTCGAGAACGACGAGCCGATGCCCATGGTCACCAGCAACCCCACCAGCAGCATCAGCAAGGCGCCAATGCCCTTGCTGTGGTCGATCCACTGCGCCGAAGCCTCGACCAGGCTGTTGACCTCACCGGTCGCCTTCATCACATCGGCAAAGCCTGAGGCGGCGATCATGATGAAGCCAATCATGGCCATCATCTTCATGCCTTCGGTGAACAGGTCGTCGGTGTCCTTCCAGCGCACGATGCCCGACAGCGAAAAGATCAGGAAGCCGACCATGGCACCGATGATCATCGAGTCCAGCCACAGCTGCACGATGAATGCCGCGGCAATCGCCAGCCCCGCCACCAGCAGGGTCAGCGGGTTGTACTGCACGCTGACCTGCTCGACCTGCTCGATGCGCGCCAGGTCGTAGTCGCGCTTCTTGCGGTAGCTGATGAACACCGCCAGCAGCAGGCCGACGAACATGCCGGCGGCCGGGATGGCCATGGCGTGGGTGACATTGACCCCGCTGACATCGACCCCGGCCCGGGCGACGTTGGCCAGCAGGATCTCGTTGAGGAAGATGTTGCCAAAACCCACCGGCAGGAACATGTACGGCGTGATCAGGCCGAAGGTGATGACGCAGGCGATCAGCCGGCGGTCGATGCGCAGGCGGGTCAGCACGTACAGCAGCGGCGGCACCAGCAACGGGATGAAGGCGATGTGGATGGGCAGGATGTTCTGCGACGACACCGCCACCACCAGCATCAGGCCGATCAGCAGCCATTTGACCTTGCCGCCGTTGGCATGGCCCTGGCGATCGATCATGTTCAGCGCGCGGTCGGCCAGGGCATGGGCCAGGCCCGACTTGGCGATGGCCACGGCGAAGGCGCCGAGCAGCGCGTAGGACAGTGCCACCGTGGCGCCGCCACCGAGGCCGCCGTTGAAGGCCTTGAGCGTGCCTTCGATGCCCAGCCCGCCCACCAGGCCACCGGCCAGTGCGCCGATGATCAGGGCGATGACCACATGCACGCGGGACAGGCTGAGTATGAGCATGATGCCGACGGCGGCGATCACTGCGTTCATGGTTTGGGGTTCCTCATAGCGGCAGACAAAAAAGCGCGCACTGTGACGGAGTGGGAGTTGGATGTCAAAAGCGCCATGTTGCGGCGCATTTCGCTGGCATTTTAAATTGAATGTTTGAATAAAGAAAAAAGCGCCAGGGCCGATATAGGGGGAAGCTCAGAGATGCCTGCCTTTAGGTTTTCAGCGCCTGTGAGATCGAGCGCCGCGCGGGCGGCGCTCGATCTCACAGGCGCCAAACACCTCAAGCCAAACACCTCCAAGCCCCACCGCCAAACCCTTACTGACAAAAAAAGGGATTCCCCACATGCCTTTGCGACAACTTTCCATCCAGTGGAAGATCACCCTGCTCGCCGGTCTCTGCCTCGCCAGCATCGTCACCCTGCTCGTCGGCCTTTCACTGTACCGCATGGACCACAGCTCGGACCTGGTCAAGGCCAGCAGCATGCAGATGCTTTCCGAAGCTGCGCAGTCGCGCATCGAGTCGCAAGGTGAAGTCCAGGCGCTGAACATCCGCCGCCAGTTCATGGACGCCTACCAGTACGGCGCAGGCTTCTCGCGCCAGGTGCTGTTCCTGCGGGAACAGGCGGAAAAACGCTTCCTCGACGCCTTCGACCTGCGCGAAGACCTGACCCGCCAAGTGCGCGCCGCACTGCAAGCCAACCCCGACCTGCTCGGCCTGTCGCTGGTGTTCGAACCCAATGCGCTGGACAACAAGGACAGCCTGTTCGCCGGCAAAGCCGAGCTGGGCAGCAACGAAACCGGGCGCTTCTCCCTGTACTGGTCGCAGCCACGCGCCGGCCAGCTGACCGCCATGGCCCTGCCCGAACACGACTTGGCCAACACCGAGATCGGCCCAAGCGGCCAGCCGGCCAACACCTGGTGGACCTGCCCGCGCAGCACCGGCAAGGTCTGCGTGGTGGAGCCGTATTTCTACGACATCGACGGCCAGCGCGTGCTGATGACCAGCATCGTCTTCCCGCTGGCAGTCAACGGCAAGATCATTGCCACCCTGTCCATCGATATCAACCTCAACAGCCTGCAGGCCCTGAGCCAGGATGCCAGCCGCAGCCTCTACGAAGGCCGCACCACGGTCGGCATCCTCAGCCCGGTCGGCCTGCTGGCTGGCTACAGCGCCGACGCCAGCAAGCTGGCCCAGCGTTTCGACCAGGTCGACCCGCGCCAGGGCGCCGAGCTGGTAGGCAAGCTGGCCACTGGCAAGCTGAGCACCCTCCACGACCAGGCTCGCCTGAAAGTGCTGGCGGCCTTCGAACCGATCCCCGGTGCCCAACCCTGGGGCGTGCTGCTGGATGTGCCGGAAAATGCCCTGACCGGTCCCGCCGAAAAGCTCAAGCAAGAGCTCGACACCCTGAACACCAGCGGTACCCTGCTGGAGCTGGGCCTGGGCCTGGCCGCAGCGATCGCCGGCCTGCTGCTGGTCTGGCTGATGGCCCGTGGCGTGACCAAACCGATCCTCGGTGTGGCAGCGATGCTCAAGGACATCGCCAGCGGCGAAGGCGACCTGACCCGCCGCCTGACCTACGACAAGCGCGACGAACTCGGCGAGCTGGCCGGCTGGTTCAACCGCTTCCTCGACAAGCTGCAACCGACCATCGCCGAGGTCAAGCGTTCGGTGCAGGCCGCCCGCGGTACCGCCGACCAGTCCTCGGCCATCGCCACTGAAACCAGTGCCGGCATGGAGCAGCAATACCGCCAGGTCGACCAGGTGGCCACCGCCTCCCACGAAATGAGCGCCACCGCCCAGGACGTTGCCCGCAGCGCTGCCCAAGCTGCGCAAGCCGCCCGCGAGGCCGACCAGGCCACCCGCGAAGGCCTGGCGGTGATCGACCGCACCACCACCAGCATCGATGCCCTGGCCGCCAACATGAGCGAGGCCATGGCCGAAGTCGAAGGCCTGGCGCAGAACAGCGAGAAGATCGGCTCGGTGCTGGAGGTGATCCGCTCGATCGCCGAGCAGACCAACCTGCTGGCGCTCAACGCCGCCATCGAGGCGGCCCGTGCGGGTGAAGCCGGCCGTGGCTTTGCCGTGGTCGCCGATGAAGTGCGCAACCTGGCCCAGCGCACCCAGGAGTCGGTGGAAGAAACCCGCCAGGTGATCGAAGCCCTGCAGACCGGCACCCGCGATGTGGTCGGCAGCATGGACCACAGCCATCGTCAGGCCCAGGGCGGTGTGGAGCAGGTCAGCCAGGCGGTGACCGCGCTGCAGCGCATCGGCCAGGCGGTGAGCGTGATCACCGACATGAACCTGCAGATCGCCTCGGCCGCCGAAGAACAGAGCGCGGTGGCCGAAGAGATCAACAGCAACGTCGCGACGATCCGCGATGTCACCGAATCGCTGTCCGGCCAGGCCAACGAGTCGGCGCGGGTCAGCCAGTCGCTGAACAGCCTGGCCAACCAGCAACAAGCGCTGATGGACCAGTTCCGCGTCTGATCCCCCGCCCGGCCCCGGGCCGCCGTGCCAAGCGCACAGCGGCCCGGGCACGCTTCACAACTCGTCATGCGCGCTCAGGAAACGACCACTACCCATTAGCTGGTCAAGCAACAGCAATGCCCCCTGCACATTGGGCCTGGCCCCCATTGGCAATACCTCGCTGCCGGCCTCGCTGGCATCGTCATAGCCCGACGCCATGACCAGCAGGTGCATCTGGTCGGCGTTCAGGTAGATATGGTGCTGCCCGATGGCATAGGACTGGATCAGGCTCAAGGCGCCGGTCACCATGGGCGTTGCCGATGACGTACCGCTGTAGCTGGCGGTGTAGTCGCGATCATCGCCGGGCTTGTCCTGCAGTTTGCCGTAGGACAGGGTCATCACGCTGTCACCCCAGGCATTGAGCATGCGGTAGCGATAGTGATGGTTGGAGAACTGATGCGCCTTGCCATCCCAGGATTGGCAGGCGCCCACCAGAATCGCTCCGGCATCGCCGTGATCTTTGAAGTGAGGCCAGTGCGAAAGGTCGACTCCCTGCCCGGTCACACTGCCGATTCGCTCGTCCGTCCGATTGCTGCCATTGCACGCTGCGGCCAGCACCACTGCACCTCGCTCGGTCAGGCTGCGGACCGTGTCCCACCAGGCGTAGTCATGTACGCTCGGCAGGAAGGTGTAAGGGTCGTTGACGTTGGCGGTCTGGCGATTGATCCCGACGATGTCGCCTGGCTCCACCTGGCGCAGCAGGTCCTTGAGGGTACGCAGATGGCCTGCGCCATCCGTCGCCCGATTGTGATAGACGAACAACTCGCTCTGATGGCAGATGCCGGTGACCCCGAAGTGGTTGTTGGCCGCCAGCAACAGGCCAACCGAAGCCGTGCCATGCCGGGGGTTATCATTGGGCTCCAGTGCAACGATCTTCAGCGCGGGGTTGTTGCGCAGGTCTTCATGATCGGGGAACAACCCCCCATCGCTGAAGTGGACTCTTGCCCCTTTGCCCCTTACCTGCTGGCTCCACGCCTGGCGCACATTCAAGCCCTGCCAGCGCCCGCGAGGGGCGTCCAGATAATCCTGGCGCGGCTCATAGTCCGGGGTGGGCAAGGCATTCTCGTACGCACGATCGCCAGCCACCACTGCAACGCCGGTCAGCAAGGTCGCCAGTGCGCCGGCCACGAATAGCACGACAGGGTGCGGGTCAGGTTGCTCGGCCAGGAACTGTATCGTCTGCACGTAGTCGAGCGAGGCCAAGGTCCGCGACAGTGCCAGGAAGGTATCATTGAGCATGCTGCGCGGTTGCTCGATCAGACCGTACGCGGCAAGCACCTGCAAGCGTGGATTGTCCTGCTCGTGCGCGGCCAGCAAGGGCCGCAGTTCGATCACCTCGCCGAGTTTCGGCCACAGACGCGCCAGCATCGAGTGCGACTGAGGCTGGAGGTCGGCGAGTAACTGATCGACACCGCCTGGAGCAAACCTGACCAGCAGCGGCGGCAGTGATGTGCCAACAGCCGAGTGGCCGGCAGGTTCACTCAGCTGGGCGAAAGGCTCATCGAGCGATGGGGCAGTCGCCGGTTCCGCCAACGCACGGCGACGACGGCGCAGCGGCACGGCATCCACAACGCTTCGGGTCAGATCCTGCTCGGTGATGACCAGCGTCAGTGGCTCAAGGTCGATCACGCCAAGCGCGCCCGGTGGCAAGCCGTGCGCCAGGGCCTGGGCATCGAGCAGGATGACCCTGGGGCTGATCCGGTAGGTACCCGAGCGGGCCGCGGTGAACAGCGTCGCCGGGCATCCATGGTCGACCAGCGCCCCACTGAATGCCATGGAGACGCTCGACTCACCCGTCAGGTGTACCGGCCCCTCCGGCTCGATACGCTCCAGTTCATAGCGGATGCGTGCAACCTTGTCGAGATCGCCGCCGGCACATCGGACATGAAACTTGCCGTCGAAACGAAGGTTGCGGTAGTACACGAAATCCAGATCGAGGTTCATTGGCCTGCGCTCCTCAAGGGCATGACGAGGTGTCATGCGCCGCTGGATTGTTCCCCCCGGGGCCCCCTCGCTAGCATGCCGAAAGCCTTCCTGGCGGGCCGCTCCGATCCGTCGTCTACACTTGCTCCACCCAAGGCACGCTAACGACGAGGCCCCGATGAAGAAACTTCCAACGCTGCTGGCGAGCCTGCTGCTCGCCATCGGCCTGGCCAGCACCGACAGTGCCGCATCGGCAGAGCAAGCCAAACCCATCCACTTCGGCGCCATCGGCTGGGAAAGCGGCGCCCTGACCACGGAAATCCTGCGCCACATCGTCGAACATGGTTACGGCTACCCCACCGACACCCTCCCCGGCAGTTCCGTGAGCATGGAAGTGGCGCTGGCCCGCAACGACCTGCAAGTGATAGCCGAGGAGTGGGCCGGGCGCAGCCCCGCCTGGGTCAAGGCCGAACAGGCCGGCCAGGTGTTCGCCCTGGGCGACACGGTGAAGAACGCCGAGGAAGGCTGGTGGGTACCGGCCTACGTGATCAAGGGCGACCCGGCTCGCAAACTCGAGCCGCTGGCCCCAGACCTGCGCAGCGTCGACGACCTCAAGCGCTACCCGCAGGTATTCCGCGACCCCGAGATGCCAGACAAGGGCCGCTTTCTCAACAGCCCCAGCGGCTGGACTTCCGAGACCGTCAACAGCCAGAAGCTCAAGGCCTATGGCCTGGACGGGCTGTACAACAATTTCCGCAGTGGCTCGGGCGCGGCGCTGGACGCCGAAATCAGCTCGGCCATCCGCCGCGGCCAGCCGGTGCTGTTCTATTACTGGAGCCCCACCCCGCTGATTGGCCGCTACGACCTGGTGCGCCTGCAAGAACCCCCCTTCGATGCGGCGGCCTGGGCCACCCTGACCGACGCGAAAAACCCCCACCCGAAAGGCAGCCAGTCGCTGCCTGCGAAGTTGTCGATCGGTGTGTCCAAAGCATTTCGCGAGGGCTACCCGGACCTGGTGACAGTATTCGAGAAAGTCGAACTGCCCCTCGACCGGCTGAACAAGGCCCTGGCCGAGATGAACGAAAAGCGCCAGCCACCCACCGATGCCGCGAAGGCGTTCCTGCGCGCCAACCCCGATGTGTGGAAGGCCTGGCTGCCCGCTGACGTGGCCGGCAAGGTCGAGGCCAGCCTGTGAGCACGGGCTTCCCCGAAGCCCTGCAACTGTCCTTTGCCGACACCATCAACCGCCTGGTCGACTGGCTGGTGCTGCACTACGGCGACCACCTGCGCAGTGTCTCCGACCAGCTGCTGCAAGTGCTGGTCGGCCTGGAGAACCTGCTACGCCTGATGCCCTGGTGGCTGCTGTTGCTGCTGGTCGGCCTGCTCGCCTGGCACGCCAGCCGCAGCCTGCTGCGCAGTGCGGTGCTGGTCGCGCTGCTGGCGTTCATCGGCGTGCTCGGGCTGTGGGACAAACTGCTGCAGACCCTGGCCCTGGTGTTGGTCAGTACCGGCCTGTGCGTGTTGATCGGCGTGCCCTTGGGCATCCTCCTGGCCACCCGCCCGCTGGCCCGGCGCCTGCTGTTGCCGGTGCTGGATGTGATGCAGACGCTGCCGGCCTTTGTCTATTTGATCCCGGTGCTGATGCTGTTCGGCCTGGGCAAGGTGCCGGCAGTGTTCGCCACCTTGATCTATGCCTTGCCGCCGCTGGTGCGGTTGACCGAGCTGGGCCTGAGCCAGATCGACCCCTCATTGCTGCAAGCCGCCCACGGCCTGGGTGCCGGCCGCTGGCAGCGGCTGCGGCGCATCGCCCTGCCGCTGGCGCTGCCGAGCATCATGGCCGGCCTCAACCAATCGGTGATGATGGCCTTGTCGATGGTGGTGGTGGCATCGATGATCGGTGCCCGGGGGCTGGGTGAGGATGTGTTGGCAGGGATCCAGACGCTCAATGTCGGCCAGGGCGTGGAAGCCGGGTTGGCCATCGTCGCGCTGGCCATGGTGATCGACCGCATCAGCCAGGCGTATGGACGCAGCACTCGGTGATACCTGCACCGGCCTCATGCACCCCAACAAAATAGGCATAAGAATATAAATTCTTATTCTTTTTTAACCAAATTCAATTCCGCTATAACTCTCCCAACTGTACAGCCGCCAACACCCGGCCAACTGTCTGCAGCGCAACACCCGATCAACAAACAACGCCCACAAGGCAACAGCGGCAGCGCATCAGTATTCGCAACCTGTTGATCCATAACGAATTAATAAATCGGCACGACGATTGCTCAAGCAAAGTCCCCCGCTCAACAAGAACCGGAGACCTGCCCATGAGCACCCCATTGAACGTCGTAGCCCTGTCTGGCGGTACTAGCCGCCCATCTCGCACCTTGGCCCTGACCGAGGCCATCCTCGCCGAACTCGGCCAACACCTGCACATCAAGCCGCAGCTGATCGAACTGGGCGATATCGCCCGGCCACTGGGCGCCGCGCTGTGGCGCAGCGAACTGCCCGAAGCGGTGGAGCAACAACTGCGTCTGGTGGAAAAGGCCGACCTGCTGGTGGTGACCACGCCCGTCTACCGCGGCAGCTTCCCCGGCCACTTCAAGCACCTGTTCGACCTGATCGGCCAGGACGCCCTGGTCGACACGCCCGTACTGCTCGCCGCCACCGGTGGCAGCGAGCGCCACGCGTTGGTACTCGACCACCAGCTGCGCCCGCTGTTCAGCTTCCTGCAGGCCCTGACCCTGCCGATCGGCGTCTACGCCAGCCAAGCGGAGCTTGCCGACTACCAGGTTTCCAGCGACGCCCTTGGCGCACGCATCCGCCTGGCCGCCGAGCGCGCCGTGCCGCTGTTCGGCGCCCATTACGCACTGCGTCAAAGCGCCTGAGGAACCGCCATGAATGCACCTTTGCATGCGGCCCGTCCGGCCCTGGCGGTAGCGCGCGAACTGGCCGCACAGTTCGCCCAGACCGCAGTGGAACGTGACGAGCGTGGTGGCACGCCCAAGGCCGAACGCGATGCCCTGCGCGACAGCGGGTTGCTGTCGCTGGTCATTCCCCAAGCCTATGGCGGCCAGGGTGCAAACTGGCATGACACCTTCGAGGTGGTGCGCGAGTTCGCCCGGGTCGACAGTTCGATCGCCCACGTGTTCGGCTTCCATCACCTGATGCTGGCCACCGTGCGCCTGTTCTCGCGCCCTGAGCAGTGGCAACCGTGGTTCGAGCAGACCGCGCGCAAGCACTGGTTCTGGGGCAACGCCCTCAACCCGCTGGACACCCGCACCGTAGTCAGGCACCTCGACGGCTGGTGCGAGTTCTCCGGCAAGAAGAGCTTCTGCTCCGGCGCCAGCGACTCGGAAATGCTGATCGCCTCGGCGGTGGACGAGCGCGCAGGCGGCAAGCTGCTGATCGCCGCGATCCCCAGTGGGCGCACCGGCATCACCCTGCACAACGACTGGAACAACATCGGCCAGCGCCAGACCGACAGCGGCAGCGCCACCTTTGAACGGGTGCGCGTCGAACACGCCGAACTGCTGCTCGACCCTGGGCCGTTGAGCACGCCGTTCGCCGCCCTGCGCCCGCTGATCGCCCAGCTGCACTTCGCCAACCTGTTCCTCGGCATTGCCGAAGGCGCCTTCGACGAGGCGCGCCAGTACAGCCTGAAGGAAAGCCGCCCATGGTTCCGCTCGACGGCCGCCAGCAGCGCCGAAGACCCTTACGTGCTGCGCCACTATGGCGAGTTCTGGGTGGGCCTTGAGAGCGTGCGCCTGCTGATCGCCCGCGCCGCCCGCCAGCTCGACAGCGCCTGGGCCAAGGAACAGGCGCTGAGCGCCGAGGAACGTGGCGACCTGGCCCTGGCCATCGGCACCGCCAAGGTCGCGGCCACCCGCCACGGCCTGGACATCTGCAACCGCCTGTTCGAGGTAACCGGCGCCCGCGCCACCCACGCCTCGCTGCGCTTCGACCGCCACTGGCGCAACCTGAGGACGCAAACCCTGCACGACCCGGTGGATTACCGCATCCACGAGCTCGGCGAGTGGGCCCTCGGCGGCAAGCGCCCCGCCCCATCCTTCTATTCCTAAGGATCGCTCATGCAACTGCTGACCCTCCCCCCGTCACCGACACTGGCTACCTCGATCAGGGCGACCGCACAGGTCTTCGAAGACCCCAGGTCGCAGGCGCTGCTCGCCCACCTGCAACAGGTCGCCCCCAGCGAGGCCAGCGTCCTGATCATTGGCGAAACCGGCACGGGCAAGGAGCTGGTCGCGCGCCACATCCACAACCTCAGCGGCCGGCGCAACGGCCCGTTCATCGCGGTCAACTGCGGTGCGTTCTCCGAATCGCTGGTCGAAGCCGAACTGTTCGGCCATGAAAAAGGCGCCTTCACTGGCGCCTTGGCGGCCAAGGCTGGTTGGTTCGAAGAGGCCAACGGCGGCACGCTGTTCCTCGACGAAATCGGTGACCTGCCGCTGCCGATCCAGGTCAAGCTGCTGCGCGTGTTGCAGGAGCGCGAAGTGGTGCGCCTGGGCTCGCGCAAGAGCATCCCGATCAATGTGCGGGTGCTGGCCGCGACCAACGTGCAACTGGAAAAAGCCATCAACGCCGGGCATTTCCGGGAAGACCTGTACTACCGGCTGAACGTGGTGACCCTGCAGCTGCACCCGCTGCGCGACCGCCCGGGGGACATCCTGCCGCTGGCCCGGCACTTCATCCGCAGTTACAGCGAGCGGCTGGGCTACGGGCCGGTGGAACTGAGCCCCAAGGCCCAGGCCAAGCTGGTCGAGTACAGCTGGCCAGGCAACATTCGCGAGCTGGAGAACGTCATTCACCACAGCCTGCTGACCTGCGGCGACGGGCTGGTGCAGGCGCAGGACCTGCGACTGTCCAACCTGCGCCTGGAGCGCCAGGAGGAAGCGCCCGTGAACCCTGGCGTGGACGATCTGCTGCTGCAGGCATTCAGCCGGTTGTATGAGGAGCAGCCTGGCGATTTGTACGAGAAGGTCGAGAATGCCCTGCTGCGTTCGGCGTATCACTTCTGCCATTACAACCAGGTGCATACCGCGCAGTTGCTGGGGCTGTCGCGCAACGTCACACGTACGCGGCTGATTGCGATCGGGGAGCTGGTGGTGAACAAACGCCGGGCGCAGGAGCTGCAGGTGCTGGATAACCGAGTGGTGCGGTTGTCCATCTGAGTTTTCCTGTGCCGGCCCATGCGCGGGCTATCTGTGGGCGGCACGCTGCGGCCCGGCGCCGTCCCGCCAATTTTGCAGACGCCCAACAAGCCCGCGCCAGAACCGAGGCCCTCGAACGGGCCTTGCACCGCGGCAGTACAGATTATCAACGGAGGAATAGTGCAATCCCCGGGACTCGAGCGATTGCAGCACGTCGCGGACATTGACCGGTGCGTTTATCAATAGGACATCGACCTCATTGTGATTCGCCATCCGCTCCATCTTCATCTTGAACGGCGCTCGCTCATACTCTTTCACCGTCTCACTTGATCTCTTTCCTGGCGCCAGCTCTGCCAATGTATAGTTAGAAACATTGTCACCCCGCAAAAGCCGCTCTCTCACCGGCCGCTCACCTTTGACGAAAGACTCAAGCGAGTTCGGTGACGCCGGTTCGGTAGCGACTATAGCCATGAAGCCGTTTTCAGTGAAAAAGTTCATGTTGGCTGGTGCGGTAAATACTCGTTCTACATGCTGGCCATCCGTGGCCGGCGTAGCAACTGGTTTGCCATGGGAGATAATCTTGAGCCGCTTTGGCTGCGCGGCCCCCCGATACAAGGTGAATTGATCCGTTTGAATGACCCGCTCATTTGGAACCAGGCTCATCTCACGTGCGCGCACCTGAAAAGTTTCCCGGATCATGTCGACAAGCTGGCGCGGTGGCGCCTCGAAATGCGAACCTGGGTTAGCATGCTCGGTAGCCAAATCCTGCGAATTCTTGCCATCAGGGTCGACGGCTGAAGTCGGATTGTTCCTGACCATCCGGTACAGGTTGAGACCGTCCACGATGCCAGCAGGATCGGCGCTCAGCCAACGTCCGACCCAAGGTTGGTAATAGCGCCAGCCGTAGTAGTACAGCCCGCTGACATCACGTTCCTTGCCGGAATAGCGCAAGCACTTGTAGCTCGCCTCGGTCGCGGAACGCCCGGTAAAGATGGCTGTCCCCCCGTACGGATAGAACTCTTCCTGACTGATGACGCTGCCCTTGCCGTCCGTCTCCAGCAGGGAGCTGCCGCTCAGGTCATCATGGCTGAAGCGCCATTGATCATTTTCGACCCCAGCCGGCTGGCCGACATGCCAACGCAGCACCCGCACCTGGGCGCGACCAGGCTCACCCATGGTGACTATCTGCAGCGCCTCCGTCTGTGCGCCTCCAATGAATGTGGAACGCAACTCCAGCCCAGGCAAATACACAACCCGCTGCCCCATTCTGGCACCAGCCGTTTCTCGCGAAGTCAGCTTCAACACCCGCTGTCGGTCGCCGGCGTAGCGATAACCTTCAAAATCGTCATCTGCGCCTTCACGGGTGACAGGCGACACCTGTTGCAACTCGCCGCGTGGCGTCCAGAGCAGACGCTGCCCCGGATAAAGCAAACGCTGCTGGCCTCCAGCCGTGAACATGCCCTCCACTTCCCGCGGATTCGGCGTCAACGCGCTCAACACCACGCGATTACTGCGATCGCTCACAGTGAAATCCGTGGTGTAGCTGTTGCCAGTGGCCGGCCCGCTGTGGCGAATCTGCATCAGGTTACCTCCCGCATCGTAGCGATAGGTGCGGGTGTACTGGCTGTAGGTCGCGTGGTCGTAGGTGATGAACGCATGCCTCGCCAAGGCCATTTCACGACCACTGGCGCGCACCAGTTGACCAAGGCTGTCGTAGACATACTGGTTGCCCGCTTCAATCTTCTGCCCACGCCAGAAGCGGGTCGCTTGGGCATTCGCCACGCGCAGGACATTACCTGCCGGATCATAGGTGTAAGCCAGGTCCAGCAGCACTTTCAGTTCGGGCTCCCGCACCGTCGCGATGCCCAGCAGGCGAACGGTGCGGGCCTCGAAGCGATAGCGGGTGAACAGACCATTGCCGTGGGCCTCGCTCAGCTTCTGCCCGGCTGCACCGTAATTGAGTGCCTTGACAACAGCCTGCTCAGCACCTGCCTGCAGCGTCAACCAGGTCGCGGCAAGCCGCCCGGCCAGGTCATAGGCCATACGCTGCACATGGCCCGCCGCATCCTCATGGTTCAGCGGCGTGCCCATCGCATCCAGCGTACTCAAGGTGATGTGCCCCTGATGCTGCGGAACCAGCATTTCATCCCAGGCCGATGGGTCCTCGCCTTGCCAGTCAACCTGCGCACCGATATCGTCCGCCTCGGTCATCAACCGCCGGCTGACGCCAGACGGTACGCCGCTCAGGGCAACACTGAGAATCTTCATCTGCCCTGCCGTGTCGTAATGCAGAATTGATACCCCTGCCAGATTACGCTGCTGGTGCTGTAGGTCCGGCCCGGCGTAGACACGACGCTCGGCACACCGGAGGGGGGCACCAGCTGCCTGTTCGGTCATGGCCACCAGCCGCCCGGGAAGGCCCTGCAGCTCGTAGTGCCAGTACTGGGTTACAGCCTGGCTGTAATCGTCCGCCGCCATGTCAGGCGTGGCGATGTGGGCGACACGCAGCAATGGCTGGCCGGCAGTATCTGTAAGCTGCAGGCAGGTTCCGCCATCCACGCTCTGCCAACGTACAGCGTTGCCCGGTAAATCGTAGCGCCCAACGACGTTGACAACCCCGGCCCGACTCAGCAGCGGATCTGCGCTGCATGCAAGGTAACCACGCGCGTCCTGGCTGTGCTTCGTGACGAGCGCTTCTGTCCCCTGCGGCGTGTCCGGATGGCGGCTATAGACAAGATCACGCACCAGAAGCCCGCGACTGTCACTCACACTCACGTTTGGAGTGTTTCGATGCACCTCACAGGCTCTGTTGTCCATAGCCAGCTCCATTGCGCCACAGTGGAACGTTAGCCGAACGCGCGGGTAGGAGCTACTGACAAAAATGCCAGGGCGATACGGCCTCGATTCAGCCCGCCAAACGCCGGAACACCAGTCCGGATGCTCCGCACACCCCAGCGCACAGCAGCATCACCGTGGCAATGTCGGCCACCGAGGTTTCACTGCGCCCGTCCAGCACGGCCAATAGCCCCAGCATCACCCCGGCCAGGCTCACCGACATGGCCATGGTCAGCTGCACCGACATCGCCGACAGCGAACTGGCCGCCGCCGAACGCTCACCTGGCACGTCCTGGTAACTGGCAGCCCCCAAGGTCGAGAATTGCAGTGACCGCACCAGGCCTGCTGCGAACAGCACCAGCGCCATCAGCCAGACCGCGGTGTCGCGATCAAAACCGGCACACAAGGCAATCCCCGCAGCGCTGAGCACGGCGTTGCAACTGAGCACCCGCCGATAGCCATAGCGCCGCACCAGCGGCACGGCCAGCAGCTTCATCAACAGCGCACCCACGCCACCGCTGACCACCAGCCAACCGGCCGCCAGCGGGCTCATGCCCAGGCAGTTCTGCAACAGCAGCACGATCAGGAACGGTTGCGCCGCCGAGCCCAGGCGAAACAGCCCGCCCCCGGCCTGGGCCACGCCGAAACTGCGCAGGCGCAACAGCGACAGATCGACCAGTGGGCTGGGGTGCCACCGGGCATGCAGCAGGTAACCCAAGGCGCAGGCCAGACCACCGGCAACCAGCGCCAGCGCCCAGGCCTTTGGCAATTGCCCCAGCCCCAGCGACTCCAGGCCGAACACCAGCATGGCCAAGGCACCACCACTGAGCAGCAGGCCGCGTACATCCAGCGGCGGCACCGGCCGTGCCGGGTAGTCCGGCACATGGCGCAGGACCAGCCAGCAGCCGACCAGGCAGATCGGCAGGTTGACCAGGAAGATCCAGTGCCATGACAGCACCGTCACCAGCAGCCCGCCGAGCAGTGGCCCGATCAACGGCCCGACCAGGGCCGGCAGGGCCAGCCAGGACATGGCTTGCAGCAGCTGTTCGCGGCTTGACCAGCGCAGGATGATCACCTGCCCCACTGGCGTCATCAACGCCCCCGCCGCCCCCTGCAGCATGCGCCCCAGGCACAGCTGCCAGAGCGTATCGGCCAGGGCGCAGGCCAGCGAGGCGGTGGTGAACAAGCCCATCGCCAGCAACATCACCCGGCGCGGGCGAAAGCGTTCGGCGGCCCAGCCACTGACCGGCACGCACAGTGCCAGGGCCAGCATGTACAGCGACACCACCAGGTTCATGCGCAGCCCTGGCTCGCCGAAGTCCGCGGCCATCTGCGGCAAGGCAGTCATCACCGCCGTGCTGTCGAGCAGCTCCATGAACAGCGCGGCGCCAATGATCACCGGCACCTTGGGGCTTTGCAGGTGGCCGGCCAGCAGGGCCGGCTGGGCGGTCAAAACAGCCCCGACACAGGTGGGCGGGTGCCTTTGAGCTGCCAGACACCGACCACCGCCGCCTTCCACTGGCGCGGGTTGTGGTTGGCCACGGTACGGGCATTGCGCCAGTGCCGGTCAAGGTTGTGCTGGCGGCCGGTGGTGGAGGCGCCACCGACGTCGAACAGGGTTTCAGCCGCCTTGAGCGCCAGCTCGGCGACCAGATACTGGGCCTGCGCAACCTCAATGGCGGCCTGTTCTACGGCGGCATCATCCAGCTGCGCCAGCCAAGCCCTGTCGATCGTCGCTGCGGCCTTGAGTACCAGCGCCTCGGCGCCATAAGCGCGGGCAGCGATATCGCCTACCGACAGCTCCACATACGGGTCATCCACTGAACGGCTGGCCGTGCTGTGCTTGATTGGCCGGGCATGCTCGCGGGCGAAACGCGTGGCATCAGTCAGTGCGTTGCGGGCGATGCCGGCCAGGACGGTGCCGAGAAACAGCTGCAGGAACGGCGTGACGATCGTGCGCTTGCCCTCCTCCACGGTACGCGTGCGAATCTCGCTGGCCTCGACCCGCACATTGCGCAGGTGCGTGGTGCCACTGGCCGTCAGGCGCTGGCCCATGGCATCGAAATCGTCGACCAGCTCCAGGCCCTCGCGGTCACGCGGCAGGATGAACGACACGGGTTGCTCATCCTCATCCAATGCCACCGCGCTGACGTAATCGGCGAACAAGGCGCCGGTGCTGTAGAACTTGCTGCCGTTGGCGCGGTAGTGCTCGCCGTCACGGACCAGGCGTGCCGCAATGGCGCCGTTGGCCCCGCCCAGTTCCCAGCCAGCGTTGCCGATCACGGCGCCTTGCAGGTAACGGGCAAACCAGCGTTCACGCTCCTGCTCGGCGCCCTCGCCCTGGGCGACCAGCAGGCCTTCGACGAAAGCGAAGCCCGGGCGCAGGGCCTGGGCGACGTTGGAGTCGACCGCGGCGATCTGCAACAGCAGTTCGATCACATCGCTGACGGCGCCCCCAGGGCCGCCGTAACGGGTAGGGATCCGCACGGTGTAAAGCCCGGCTGCCGCGAGCTGGGCGATGGCTTCATGAGGCAGCTGGCGTTCGCGTTCGCGCTGTGCGGCGCCTGCGCCGATGGCGGGCAACAGGGCAAGGATGCGGGCCTTGAGCTGCGCAACATTGGTCGCCGGAGCCTGGGTTGGGAAACGTTGGAAAGTGGTCATGGTTCAGTCCTTTAGATGGCGATTTTCCACAGGCGGGTTTCGTCGAACAGGTCGAAGGCTTCGTGTTCCAGGTCCAGCGGCGGCACCACCAGTTCGGCGCCGCTGCCGGGCAGGCGCGGTACCGCGCCGAGCAGCCGTTGGGTGTATGCGTGGGCCGGTCGCTCGAACAGCTGCTCGACCGGCGCCTGCTCCACCACCTGGCCGTGGCGCATCACCAGCACGTCGTCGCTGACATGGCGGATCACGCCCAGGTCATGGGAAATGAACAGGTAGGCCAGGCCCAGTTCGTCCTGCAGGTCGGCCAAGAGGTCGAGCACCTGGGCCTGCACCGACACATCCAGCGCCGAGACCGGCTCGTCACAGATGATCACCTTCGGCTCACTGGCAATCGCCCGGGCGATGGCCACGCGCTGGCGCTGGCCACCGGACAGCTGCAATGGCCGGCGCTGGGCAAGGTCCGCCGGCAGGCGCACCTGATTGAGCAGCACGGCAATGCGTGCCGGTCGGGCCGCCGTTTCGACACCGGCCACCTGCAAGGCGTCATCGAGAATCTGCGCTACGCTCCAGCGCGGGTCGAACGAGCCCAGCGGGTCCTGATAGATCACGCTGATCTCCCGACGCAACGGCCGCCGTGTTGCTTCGCTGACGGCATTGGCCGGGCGGTTCCACGGCTGGCCGCGATACAGCACTTCGCCCTGGTCGGGCTGCAGCAGGCCGAGGGCGATGCGTGCCACCGTGGTCTTGCCCGAACCGGACTCGCCGACGATACCCAGGGTGCGCCCGGCGCGCAGGGTGAAATCGACCCCCTGCACCACCTGGCGCAACAGGCCATCCGGGCCGAGGTAGCGCTTGCCCAGGCCGCGGCCTTCGAGCAGCACGTCGCTGTGCGCACGTGCCCGTGGCTCGCGGCGCACACCTGCCCGCTCCGGCGACAACCGGCTGCCACGCGGATGCTCGGCCGGCACCGCCGCCAGCAAGGCCTGGGTGTAGGGGTGGCGTGGCTGGCGCAGTACCTGCTGCATCGGCCCCTGCTCCACCACTTCGCCGTGGCGCAGCACCACCACGTCGTCGGCCAGCTGCGCGACCACCGCCAGGTCGTGGCTGATGATCAGTAATGAGGCGCCACGGGCCTTGATCTGCTGAAACACCTCGAGGATCTGCGCCTGCACTGTGGCATCGAGCGCGGTGGTCGGCTCGTCGGCGATCACCAGTGCAGGGTCCAGGGCCAGGGCACTGGCAATCAGCGCACGCTGGCGCAGGCCACCGGACAACTGACCAGGGCGCTGTCGAGCGCGCAACTCGACGTCGGGCACGCCAACCCGCTCAAGCAGCTCATGCACCCGTGTCGCACGCGATTGGCGGTCGCCGTACTGATGCGTCTGCAGCACTTCAAGAATTTCCTTGCCCACGGGACGCAGTGGGTCGAGTGACACCAAGGCATCTTGCAGCACGAAGCCGATGTCCTTGCCACGTACCGCACGCCACTGGCGTTCGCTCAAGTCGAGCAGGTCATGCCCGGCAAAGCTCAGCTGCCGGGCGCTCACCTGGGCCTTGGCGCCGGCCAGGCCGACCAGGCTGCGGGCACTGACGCTCTTGCCCGAACCCGACTCACCCACCAGCGCCACGCATCGGCCTGGTTGCAAGGTGAAGGACAGCTCACGCACCACGCTGCGGCCTGCGAAGGCCACGTTCAGGCCTTCGACGATCAAGGTCTTGTCGCTCATGGCAGGCGCCCCTCCAGGCGTTGTTGGATGTAGCGGCCAGTCACGGTCGTGGCCAAGGTGGTGAGGACGATGAACAGGCCGGGGAAGAACGTCAGCCACCAGGCATTGGCAATGAAGTCGCGGCCCATGGACAACATGGTCCCCCACTCCGGCGCTGGTGGCCGTGCACCCAGGCCGAGGAAGCTCAGCGCCGAGGCCCAGACGATGGCCTGGCCGACGCCCATGGTCAGCGTCACCACCAGCGGCCGCATCGCGTTGGGCAACAGCTGACGCAGCACAATGCGCGAAGTCGGATGCCCCAACGCCCGCGCCGCCTCGATGTAACCGGCATTGCGCACCGCCAGTACCTGGCCACGCACCATGCGCGCATAACCCGGCGCGCCGCCCAGCCCGGTGGCGACGATCAGCGGGCCGACACCGCTGCCGAACACCGCCACGAACAGCAGCGCCAGCACCAGGCTGGGGAAGGCGAACAGCACTTCCAGCAGCCAGCCCAGCGCACGGTCCACCCGCGCCCCGCCAAGGCCACCGAGCAAGCCGAGGGTGATGGCGATGGCCATGGAGATGGCCGTGGCCGCGACGCCGATCAGCAGGCTTTGCCGCGCGCCGTGAATGATCCGCGCAAAGATGTCACGGCCCGACTGGTCAGTGCCCAGCCAGTGCGCCCAGCTCGGCGGCTGAAAGGCGTCACGGGGGACGATGGCCAACGGGTCGATGCGAGTAAACAGCCCCGGCAGCAACGCAGCCAGCAGCAAGGCGAACAGGAACAGGATCGCCAGGCTGGCACCCAGCGGCGGCAGCTGCAGTTGGCGCTGCCGGCGCAACGGCGCAAGGGTTCGATCAAGGGTCAGGTCAGTCATGCTGCAGCCTCCTGTTGCCGCGGGTCGATCCACTGGTACAGCAGGTCGACCAGAATGTTCGCCAGTACATAGCCAGCCGCTACCACCAGGCTGACGCCGATCACCAGGGGCATGTCCTGGGCCTGCACCGCCTGGTACAGCTGGCGGCCGATGCCCTTGCGCGAGAAGATCACCTCGCACACCACCGCACCGCTGATCAGCGCACCGATGGCCCAGCCCGACAGTGAAACGCCGGGCAGCAAGGCATGGCGCAGGGCGTGGCGGAAGCGTACGGCGAGGTCGCTGAGGCCCCGGGTGCGGGCAGTCAGTACGAAGGGTTGTTCGAGGGTCAGCTCAAGGGATTCGCGCGTGACCTGGGCAATGAACCCGGCCAGCGGAATCGCCAGCGAGAACGCCGGCAGCACCAGGCTGGCAACGCTGTCGCTACCTGCGGGCGGGAACCAGCGCAAGCCGAAGGCGAACACGGCCAGCAGCACCACGCCGAGCCAGAAGTGCGGCAAGGCTGCGCTGAGGGTTTCGGCAAGCGAGGCGATGCCGCCCACCAGCCTGCCACGCCCGGCAGTTATCACCGTCAACAGCAGGACCAAGAGCCAGGCCAGTCCCAACGCGGCGATGGTCAGCTCCAGTGTCGCCCCACCCTGCTCGGCCAGCACGCGGGTGACCGGCAGGTGCTGCGAGTACGACACGCCGAGGTCGCCTTGCAGCAACCTCCCCAGGTAAAGCAGGTATTGCACAGCCAATGGCTGGTCGAGGCCGAATTCCACACGGGCAGCCTCGATGGCTTCCGGTGTCGGGTTGGCGCTGGGGCCACCGAGGATGGCCAGCACCGGGTCGCCCGGCATCAGGCGCAGGGCAAAGAAGGTCAGGCTTGCCACCGCCCACAGCACCAGCACACCGCCGCCCAGGCGGATGGCAGCGCGCCGGCCCAGGGCGGCCAGGCGTTCGCGGCGCGGGTCGGTCACCGCGAGTGTCGTCGTACTCATTTGTTCACCCATGCGTCATAGAGGTAGGTCACCGCCAGCGAAGGCTCCAGGCGCACGCCGTGGGCGGTCTTGTAGATGCCCAGGCGTGTGCTTTGCGGGTAGGTAGTGAGTTGCAAGTACTGCGCGGCGGCCTGTTGTTGCGCCTTGAAGTAACGCTGGCGGCGCTGGTCGGCGTCCTGGGTGGCCAGGGCGCTGTCGAGCAACGCGTCATAGCCTTCGTCGGCATAACCGGAGGAGTTCTGGTGATAGCCGCCGACCCCGGCCGGCTGCACGAAGGCAGTGGTGAAGATGATGCGCAGCACGTCGGGGGTGTTGGTGTTCCAGTAGCCGGTGCGGATGTCGTAGTCCCAGGCGGCCTGGCGGGCGGTGACCTGGGCATCGCTCATCTGGTCGAGCACCAGCTCCAGGCCGGCCTGGCGAGTGGTGGCTTGCACCTGTTCCCACAAGGTCAGCTCCGAGGATGGCGTGCGCGCGCCGATCAGCACCACGGCACGCAGGCGCTGGCCGTTCTTTGTGCGGTAGCCCTCACTGTCGCGGCTGGTCCAGCCGGCTTGGTCGAGCAATTTGGCGGCACGGGCCGGGTCGTAGTCCTGGCTGTGTTCGAAGTCGCCGCTGTAGAACGGTGTGGCGATGCTCAGCGGGCCACCGGCGCGGGGGAACTCGCCGAAGTACACGCTCTTGAGCGCCCCCTCGACATCGGCGCTGCGCACGAAGGCCTCGCGCACGCGGATGTCGTCGAAGGGTACGCGGCGCAGATTGAAGGTGCCGTTGGTGGGGTTGCCGGGGCGCTGGGCGATGATCAGGTCCACGTTCGGGTTGCGCCGCGCGGCTTCGTGGGACTCTGGCGGCAGCGCTTCGATCACGTCGACTTCGCCGGCCTGCAAGGAGGCGAAGCGCACCGAGGGTTCCTGGATGAACTTCCAGACGATGCGGTCGAGGTAGGCCGGGCCTTGGTGCTGGGCGGTCGGTGGCGCCCAGTTGTAGTCCGGGTTGCGCACCAGCTCCACCTGGTTCTGCCGGTCCCAGCGCGCCACCTTGAATGGCCCGCTGCCCACCGGGCTTTCGCAGTTCTGGTCGCGGCTGCGCAGCAGCGCGGTGGGTGACTGGATGCCGAGGAAGCCCTGGGCCAACACTTCGAGGAAGGCCGCATAGGGCGTCGCCAGGGTGACCTCTGCGGTGTAGGGGTCAATGATCCTGGTGCCGCGGTACTGGCGGATATAGCCGCCCGCGGTGCTGGACTGGGTCTTGGGTTTGGCCATGTGGTCGAGGTTGGCCTTGACCGCCTCGGCGTTGAAGGGGGTGCCGTCGGTGAAGTGCACGTCGCGGCGCAGGTGGAAGGTGTAGCGCAGGCCGTCCGGGGAGACTTCCCAGCTTGTGGCGAGCCAGGGGCCGATCTGGCCTTGGCTGTCCATCGACACCAGCGAGTCGAGGTATTGCTGGGCGACGAATACCTGGGGCATGTCGCCGGCCACATGCGGGTCGAGGCAGGTGGGTTCGCGGTCAGTGGCGTAGACCAGGGTGCCGCCCGGTTGCGGCGTGGTGCTTTGCGCGGTGTGCTGCTCGGCTTTGCCGCAGCCGAGCAAGGCCAGTGCGGTGCAGAGCGGGATCAGGGGGAAAATGGGTGTGTTCAAGGGCGCTCCTGCGGGGACTGGGCTTTGGGAGGCCTGTTGCAGGAGTTGTGCCGGGTTCAAGGGGTTGATTTTGTTGGGGTTTGACGGGGGTTTGGTGCTGGGATGGGGGCAAAATGCTTCAGGGGTGTTTGTGGGGCAACAGTGTTCACCGGAAGAGGGATTACGCCTGCGAGTTCCTCCTCAGACTCTCGTAAAGAGCCTGGCTTCTCTCGCCTGAAGACCGCGAAATCGGTTATGCGGGTGAGCACCCACTATTTGCCCCCTTTTGCCTACCGAAATGGCGATAAAGTGTTTTTTACCTTTGAAGTTGACTTGGTAAACCGGACGAGTGGGATTTCCCTCCCCTTCCACTATGTTTCCTGCAGCGAGTGCTTCGAGCAATAAGACCGGCAGATCCGTCATGGCGATACCTGCGTCCATGAAGTCTTGCTCATGTCTCCTCACTACATGATTCAAACCCATGCCCTTGCCTTTGGTGAGGTAGAACACCTTATTACCGTGCACGTCCGGCCTGGGGCGCTCGCCTGCGCCGATTACCTGCACGCCCTGTTCAACACTCATTGTCAGCTTACTCAGGTACCGGACCATTTCCGTCGGGTCAGTTGTGTATTTCTTGCCCTGCCCGCCTCCAATTACTCTGACAGGACTATTCGGCGGCTGGGTGGACGCTCGGGACAAATTCGAAGTTGAGGATCCACGCGAAGAACGTGAAGCGACTGTAGAAAAACCATCATTGTCTTCTTCGTGCGCGAGGGCTGCATCCATGGACGCCTTTTTCGCCTCGCGCTTTTTCTTGCCGGGCTTGCCTGGCTTGCGATCAACAGCTGTTTCTGCGGCCGGCTCGACCATTCTGGATGATGATGCGGCTTCCTCAGGCGTTTCAGACTCATCCTGGTTGGGCTCTCCCTGTGCTGGCGCTTCGGGCGTGAGTGGCCGTCCTTGGTCCATCAGACCTCTCATACCTCTGACCAGAGACTCAGGTGAGAACATCAAACCCTGTTCATCAACCCGCACTACCGGGTTATTCAGAACCATGCAGAAAAGATTGAGCCCATCGACCGTGCCTGCCGGGTCTGCACTCAACCAGCAGCCAAACGCTGACAGGTAGTAACGCCATCCGTAGTAATACAACCCCGTCGCATCCAGTTCCTTGCCCGAGTAGCGCAAGGTGCGTTGCTGCAGGTTGTCGATTTCAACGCTGTCCTCATCACTCCCGGTCGTTTCACCGTAGGGCGCGTACTCTTGGCGAGCCACCACCCTGCCAAGCGCATCGGTTTCGCCGCTGCTGCTGCCCAGGTGGTCGGTGAACCCATACCGCAGCTGATACTCACCGTTCAGGGGCGACTGTATCCAGCGCACGCCGGCGTGTTCAGTGATAACCACCTGTTTCTGCAATTGCCCATCGAGCTGCCGGCTACGGGTTTCGCAGCCGCCCGCATAGGTGACGAGGGTGGTCTGCAACCCTTGCGCCAACTTCAGTGTGGTGACCTTGCGCGTACGAGTGCCGCCGTCGGCATAGTGGAAACGCTCCACGTCATCTTCACCCTCGGCACGCCTGACCAGGCTGACCTGGCGCAGTTGGTTGTCCGCCTGCCAGCTCAAAGGCCTGCCATCGGCCAGGGCTTTCTGCAAACCGCCAGGCACAAACCCGGTTTCCGGTGTCAGCTCGTGCCCCTCAGGCATCGCACGATTGCTCTGCTTGGACACCATCCGCTTGCGGCTGCGCGAACCGGCCCCACCGTTGTGGCTGAGCACGATCAAGTTGTCGCCATCATCGTAGGTGTAATGCTCGGTGTACTTGCTCCAGGCATTGCCCCCCTTGCGGTCCGCAGCCGAGAAGGCCGGCGACCAGATGCCGCTTACTTGAATGCGCTCTCTACCGCTGGCCGAGACCAGGCGATACAGCGTGTCGTAGCCGTATTCACGCAGGCCATCGGCGCGTGTGTTGCGATGCCAGGTCGGGGAGGCGCCCTGATCGTCCAGGCTGAGGATATTGCCAACCGGGTCGTAGGTGTAGTGCAGGTCACTGATCTCCAGCTTGCCCTGTGGATGATCACCGCGGCGGTGGGTTCGATGGCGACTCAGGTACTGGGAACGGGCCGAATAGGCATAGGTATCGGTCACATCGTTGCCTGCCGTTTGCGACAACGGCACGCCATCCGCGCGCCGTTGCACGGCCTTGAGCACCAGGGTTTCACCTGCACCCTGCCCCATCCAGGTTTGTGCTACCGCACCGCTGACGTCGTAGACCGATCGCGTGCTGACGCCCACTGCATTGACTTGCTCAAGGCGCGCTCCGACGGCATCCATACGGTTGATCACGCGCAGGGGCGGCTCCAGTTCCTGCTCGCTGCTGCCCGCCCAGTCAGGCTGTTGCGCCTGCGGGCGCAACAATTGCTGGCATGTCTCAAGGGCCCGGCCGCCCAGTGAAAGCGAGTGGGTGTACATGACCCCGGCATTGTCGAAGTGCGCGACACGTTCGCCCGCCAGGTTGTGGCCCCGGCGCGCCGCCAGCGGCTCGCCATAGTCCAGGCGCTCACGCTGACGTTTCACATCGCCCGCCGCCTGTTCGCAAACCTCGACCAAGCGCCCGCCGGCACTGTCGTGTTCATACACGTGCGTCAGGACCGTGCCTTGGGCATTGCTTGCCCACAGCGCTCGGCCGGCGCTGTCCGTCAGCGCCAGGGTGGCGTCAGCGTCAACTGTGTGCAGCCTTAGCGTTTGCCCGTCAAGGCCCAGCACGGTGGTGGCGTCAGCCAGCACTGGCGCGTCGGCCGCTGCCTTTAGCGGTCGGGCGCCGAACTGGCAGCCGGTGCGCGACAGTGGATCAATGACCGTGCGCACGGTCAGCCAGCGCATGGGCTGTGCCGGGTCCGGCTGGCGCAACAGGTGCAACGCCCGCACCTGAATGCCGCTGCTGGCGACGACGGCCACCTCTGGCGTGCCAGCATGCAGGGTCGGTAACGATAGCTCGCTCATGCGCTTCGTCCACACTCAGTGCAACGTCCGCCGGGCCCTGTCCCGCGCCAGTTCGATGACCTCGGCCCAGGTGTCGTTCTCGTCCTCCGACACGGTGAACCAGGGATACACCTGCACCCGCCGCTCGTAGTTCGCCCACTGGCCTTCCACGTCCTCGCCGTTGGCGCACACCACCTTGTATTCACGGCCCAGCGCATCGTAGTAGTGGGTGTCGGCGTAGATGCCCTCGCGCGCACTGTCGTCGCTGACCCAGCGCCAGTCATCGAGGTAGAACGGCAACCACACGCGCACCGCCTGGCCTTTGTTGTCGAACTCGGTCTTGCCGGTCACCGCCCAGCGCACCGGAGTGTCCTTGACGACGGCCTGGCCCTGGCCATCGGTTTGCAGGCCGCCGGCCTCGGTGCGCACGAAGGCTTCACCCGACGGATTGAGGATGGCCGTCTGCAGGACCTGCCCGCCCCCATTTAGCACCACCTTGACCCTGACCTGCTGCTCCTCGTCGCTGTCATACCGGTCGGTCTGGATCTGGATCACGTAGGGTGGCGTGCGCCCCTCCATCATCGACGGCACCGAAACCCCATCGCGGCGCAAGCGCTCGGCATCTCGGCGCCAGGCCAGCTCACCGCAACGCCTGCTGCTGTCGGTGCTGCCATCGGCCTTCAGCGCCAACGGCATCCAGCTGTCGGCCACGACAGTGAACGCCTGGGCCACCGGAACCTCCTTGCTCTTATTGAGTGCCACCGCGGCCTCGACCGTGGCAGGTGGGTCGAAGGGCACGTCCGGGGTGTAGCCGCTCATCACCGCCTGATCACTGCCACCAGGGGTTTCAGTGCCGTAGAAGCGGGTATGCCGGACCCGGCCCAGGGCATCGAGCTCGACGGTGCTGGTGTTGTCGTTGGCATCCTTGATCTGGATCGGCGTGATGAAGCGCCAGTCATGCGCCTCGACCGTGGTGGTCAGGCCGGCGGCGTCGGTGACCAGACGCAGCGCCAGGCCATGGGCGGTGTATTCCAGCTGGCTGGGCCCGGTGACCGTGTTCTCCTGCACTGTCCTGGGCAGCCAGAACAGCTTGCTGTCGTGGTAGTGGCTGATGCCATGGTGGCCGCAATAGGCTTCCTCGACCAACGGCTCGCCCGGGATGCCCGGTACGCCAATATCCTCGGGATCGTGGGGGTCTGCCAGCTCCGGCGCGTCCGGGGCGCGGCTCATGGCGACATAGCCGCCGCGCTTGAGCAACTCAGGCAGCGTCTCAGCTTGCACGCGCTGGTTGAGCAGCGCCTGCACAGCGGCCAGCCAGGTTTGGTTGGCCTGTGGCAACGGCACGTCATCCGCGCCCGGTTGCAGGGCATTCAGCACGGCACGCCAGAGTACGGGGGTAGCGTCGGCGCGTGCCAGGGCTGCATCGGCGTTGCCGTGCAACAGGTTGAGGGTCGTGCCGCCCTCCTCCTCATGGCTGGCAAACCAGGTCAGCACCGCCCACAGTGCCGTATCCGGCACGCGGCTTTGCTTGTATATCGCCGCCTGCAGGCCTTCGGGCAAGTGCGCCGGGTCGGCATCCAGCAGGCGCAGGCGCAGGGCATCCACCGAAATCACCGATTTCAAGGCTTCACGCAATATGCCACTGGCTGCTTTATCGTCTGGCGCAGTCTTCAGGTAGGCAAGCAATACCGGGTAAAGCGACGTGCCCTCGGCCAGGGCTGGCAGGCGTTGGCGCACCCGTTGCAAGACCTCTGGATGGTTGTCCGGGGAGTTCAATGCTTGCCTTACAAGGTCGTGCAAGGTCTGTTCGAACGTCGGGCGCAGCACGTCCAGCGAAGCCTTGTCGAGCATCGCGGTGCGGCTATAGGCCACCAGCGCCTGAGGTGACGGCACGTTGGCCACGCCAGTGCCCTTGGCATCGCGCCAGACCACTTTCTCGTAACCCGCCAAGGTGGTCTTCCCCGGGTCGGCCAGCGGCAGGCCTTTTTCCAACAGGTACTCAAGGGTGAAACCACCCGCCGGCTCATCGCTGGCGGCAAGGCGCACCACATCCTTGCGCTGCGTGTCGGGCAGGCCGATCACCCAGCTGTCGTCGTCGACCAGGTTGTGCACCGTGGTGCGCGTGAGATTGACCCAGCAATCGTATTGCTGGGGGTCGCAACTGGCGGTGATCAGGCCTTCGGGCAATGCCTTCGGATAGATCGCCCGGTCTCGCTCCTCGGCCTCGAGCGCCCCTGGCGAGAGGCGCCGCGGGTAATGGATGCTGACGCTTTCCAGCACCGTGCCGTAGGCATCCTGGCGCAGCACGATGTCCTGCTTGATCTGCGGGTCTTCAGGGGTGCGTTCGCAGGTGATGGCCAGGGCCTGCACCGGTGTTACCAGCGCCGCCGGGCGCAGCGGGTCGGCCGTCGGGCAGGCGCGCACCTGCAGGCGCGGGCGTGCCACGCTGTAGGGCCGGTCGGCACGGGCGTGGCCATCGTCACCGTAGACTTCCACGCGCATCGGCTGGCCGCGCAGGGCGCGAAACAGCCACGCTCGTTCATCCGGCCCAGGCTCGTAGGCCTGCTCGCCCTCGTCCTGCCATTGGGTAAAGCGCACCGCGCCAGGATCGAAGCCATGTTCGGCTTCGGTATAGGCGCCCAGGGCGAATTGATCATGGGCCTCGATACCGCAATAGAACCAACTGCAGGTGCGCGCCGGCGGCGAAAGTTGCGCGGCGCCGGCACTGGCCAGTTCATGGGTGTCGGTCTGCTGCAACCGGGTGAAACCGGCGAACTCGCGTTCCTTGCCGTCCCATACGCCCCCCAGGTAAGTGCTCTCGCTGCCCAAGCGAAGGCCGGTGATAAGGTTGTATCGGGTAATCTTGCTGACCGTATGCACCGGGAATGGCAGGTAGCTGACCGGCGTCTTCTTGGTTGCCTTGATCACCGCCGCCTTTTCGTCCAGCCAGGCCTGCGCCGAGCTGCGATAAGTCAGCTCCGTGCAGCTGCCGGCATTGTCCAGTACGGTTTCCAGCAACCAGGGGCGCTTATCGTTGAAACGGTACAACCAGCTGCACGGCTTCAGGTCTTTGCCATGGTGAAGGCTGGTCAGCAGCAGGTCTGCCGTACCCTGCCCGAGGATATCGGCAACCTGCAGGTAACACTCTGTATCCAGCGTCACACCTGGTGGCGCGGGTATGAACGCGCCTTCCTGGTAACGGTTGCCGCTCTGGCTGATGAACACACGGATGCCATCGGGCTGCAGGTACAGAATGTCGGTGGTGCCAGCACCATCGGTATCGGCCAGGAACACCCTGGAGGCATTGAAGTCTTCCACTTCGAAACCGGCAATCGCGATGGCGTCGGCGAAACGGCCATGGCCCAGCGACGGCCACAGGGTCACGCCCTGGCCGGTGATGCGCACCAGGTGCGCCTGGCCACTGCCGGCAGGGTCGGCAAAAGCCACCAGCTGGTGCTCGGAAGGCTCCAGCGAGGGCAACGGTTCGTCCCCGTCATACCCTTGATTAAGCGCGGCCAACCAGCCTGCGGTGCCGTTGGAGGGGTACAGCCGGACACTCCTTGGCCCCAGCGCGCGCAGCAGCACGACATCCTGCTGGCTGTTGCCAGTCAGGTCGGTCATCCGCGCGTGGGGGTGGTTGAACTCGGTCGGCAAGGCGCTCAACGGCACCAGGCCGCCCCAGGTGCCATCGGGCGCCAGGGTGAAACTGCCCCGCAAGCCCGCGGTGACCAGCCATTCCGGGCGACCATCGCTGTCCAGGTCCATCAAGGTACCTGTCGAGCTGTCTGGCTGGATACGCAGGGTTTGAGGGGCGCCCCAGGTGATCTCATCCTGCTGAGCACCTGGCCGCCGTTGCGGTACCCGGTAGTACCAGGCGCCCTGGTCGAGGTACAACAGGCCGGGAATCCCCTCGCCATAGAGGTCGGCCAATTGCCAGGCCGGCGACCAGAAGCCGTCGAGCGCCTCCAGCGGCTCCCACACCGGCTTGTCACGCCCTGGCCGGCTCAGCGCGAATTCCAGCGGCGGCATGTGGCTGCTGGCTTCATGGGTAACCTGTTGCACCTGTGTCAGCACGCTGGCAACCGCACTGCTGTCGTATTGCAGGTGCAGGCGCGCGACCAAGGTCGGTGTGTCGTCGTCCGTGCCCGCCATGCGCGCCGTACGGTGCCACAGCAACACATCGCGGCACAGGCGGCGCACACGCACATTGAAGCCGTAGCGCCAGAACGAGAAACGGTCCTCGCGCAGCGGCCAGGGTTGTTTGGTATCGAACGGAGGGGGTGCGCCAGTGTCGGCGCCGCGTTCGCCGTAATCGAACAGGGTAAAGGTGAGGAAGTCGCTTTCCACGAACGCGCCCTGTGGGATCAACAGGGCATCCGAGGGCGTGACGTTCATGGCGTGGACTGACGCCGGGTACACATGCGTGACCTGCGGATGAGCAGCCCGTTCATCGTCGCTGCAACCCTGCTCATCTTCCCCGCGATAGCGGTACACCACATGCTCGCCGCGGGTGGACACGGTCTCTTCCAGGTACCAGCAGGCCACATGCTGCGCCTGGGCCGGGTCTTGCAGACGGGCCGATGGCGACCAGCCATACAGCGACAGGCTGCCATCGCCGGGGTAATGCAACCAGAAGCCTGCCGGTTGTTCGCCGCTATTGTCCACCCAGTGTTCCAGGCGCTCCGCTGCGCTGCCGCGGCGCGCACGCCACGGCGTCACGGTGTAGCTGCCCGGGGTGTCGGCCAGCGGCAGGCGGTTGGCCTGGCGCGCGGGCCCGGCCAGGCGGATCTCCTCCCCGGACGGGCCGGCCAGGCGATCGCTGGTACCGTACTTGGGGAAACCGAAGCGGGTCATGCGCACCACGGCTGGCAATGGGCAATCCCAGCCGGCGCCGAATGCGCCATTGCCGCCGCCGGAGGAGTATTGCAAGGTCAGTTCAGCGCCCAAGGCTCGACCGGCGGGCGATGGCAAAGGCAGCTGCCAGCTGGCGGCGCCGTCCGGGCCACCGGCCGAGAGCATGCCGCCGCCGATGGACACGGTGCCACCGCCTTTGGGGAGTGACGGGGCGGTGAAAAATGACTCACTACCGCCTTCTGCGTCCATGGAAATAGAACGAGCGTGTTCTGACATAGGGGCCGTACCTGATTGTGTCTTTCAGATAAAACTACAGTAAAACAACTCGAACCGGTCACTCAATCTGAACTTTTAAATTTCCATATCGATGAAAAATATTCTCACCCTCATAAATTTCGCAAACAACTCTCAAGTACGCACTATCATCCTCCTTAGTCGCCTGAACATAAAAAGTTTTTTCATCAACGTGATCAATTGAATATCCCTTTACACGGTAAGCAAGGTCGACAGAAACTCTGACTTTAGCTCCTCCGCGCAAAAAATTATCAATCCCTGCCCACACAAACTTAGTCTTGACTCCCGATTTTATGCCCACGTTCCACGTTGAGCCAGGCCCCACCCTTTTGTCATCCACCCATAAAGCCAGATCATCATACGGAACTCCTGTTAGCCACACTATCGTACCGGCAGATGCCGGCCTGTCATAAAGCCGATTCTGAAATATCACACGGGCGGCACCTGACTCTTTTACAAAATCATCACCTATGACATCCCATGCTAGCGTGCCCCCTGCGATCAGTGTTCTTTTGACATTCGTGCCCGGCGAAAAGCTTACTCTCGGCATAGGCCCGCTGATATCATAGAAAACATTGACTTCCTCGCCTGCCTCGGCCAATACACTCCCGACTGGACTTTTAACCTTAAAATAATCGACCACTGTCTCCTTCGGTTTTATAGCAACGAGTTCACGCGTAATTTCCAGCGAATCCTCCAGATTGCTCGGCAAAACCAAGAACTTTTCTCTCTCCCACCCGCGATCAATCCCTGGCACATAAAACCCCATCTTCAGCTTCTGACTGCCCGCTGGAACAGTCAACTTCCAGGTGGCGCCATTTTCCGTCAAACGCTGTGATTTTATCCTTTCCGGAGTAGAAGGAACCTCAACAGTGAAATAGTCGAAGAAGGCGCTTAAACGTTCCACCGGGCTACCCGGCTTCGGCCGCACTAGCGCTGTAACTTCTTCACCTTGCGGCAACATGAATGCGTCATACTGCACTGGTTTACCGTTGATGATCAGGTCCGCTTCGTCGATGAGACTGGTTGACACCAGCACGAGATAATTAGAAGTTACCTTCGATCTATCCCCCTCGAGAATCACCTGCAAGTCCACATACCCGCTGACCTCTTTACCCGTTAATAACCACTGAATACGGCCATCAACCCAATCGACCAGCTCAGCATAATTCGGTTCAGCGGACACTGTATCTTTCGTTATTGGCCCCAAGGATTTGAGTTCTAGCTTGCAACGCAATTTGAGTTTCGCCAGTGGACTTGCAGGCTTGGGTCGCACACTAAAGGTTGCTGCCTTCCCCCTTTGTAAAACCTGACTACTGTATTCCAAATCCAGCTCATCTGATAAAAGGGTAGACAGCAGAGCCCCCCCGCTCAACTCAATCGATTCGGAAAAGCCGTCGGCACTGAACTTGAAACCAAAGGTGCCACTGGCCTCTTGGCCGGTAAGCAACCAACTCGCTCCACTCGCGGTGATATCCTGGGTTTCAGGATAGTCTGGCTCCGCCTTCATGTGCTCCTTGGCAAGCGTCCCGGCGACAAAGGTTAAGCTCGCTTTGAGCGACGCATCGGCGATCGGACTACCGGCCCTGGGCACGAGCCTGACTTCTTGCTCCAACCCGCGGTAGAACACTTCGCTACTTGGTGAGAGCCACTTCACTGTCACTAGCATTTCGTCATCCAATCGCGTGGACAACAACATGGCTTTGGCCAATGACACCGGTGCACTGAAACCTTCAAGGCTTACACTCAGGCCAAAAGTACCGCTGGCAGCTCCGCCCGTGAGCGACCACGACCACCCGCTCTCCTCCTGAGCGTTCTCCTTGCCGAATTCTGGAACGGCTGACATGTGAGGTTTTGCCACGCTGCCATCGACAAATGTCAAAGTAGCCTTCAGCGCCAAGCGTTTGAGCGGGCTGTCAGGCTTCGGCACCATGCTGAAAACCTGAGCCTTGCTGCGCCAGAACACGGGAGGTTTTTGCGTAATGACACCTGCCACTTTGAAGTCGACTTCATCTGCCAGGTTCGCCGAGGTCTGCCCGCCTTCCAGCGAAAACGGTACGTTCAAACCCGCCGCGACGGCATCCAGGACGAACACTCCTCGCTGATTACCGCTGGTGATTGTCCATTCCAGCCCCTGGTCGGTCATGCGCCTCGAGCCGCTGGGAGAAAAACCGATCCCCAGTTTCTCTGCATTGCCGCCCGGCGACTGCAGCGCAATCTCCTTATCAATGAAGAACCCGCCTTTGGGCTTGAGCTGCAATTTGTGCTCTCCGGAGCCAAGCGTCAGGTGCAGGCCACCCGTTTTCCCATCCACCTGCTTGCCGTTGAGCCACACCTCCACTTCATCGGCCCAAGGGCTGCTGGCAAATACACGAATCTTCTGGTTTTTTTCGCTTGAATAGCCTTCCAGGCTTGTGCAAATTGCCTTTAACTCAGCTTCGTTGCCGGTACCCTCATCACCCTTCTGGGCCGTGTACTTCACTAGCACCTGGCCACGTTCATCGCTTGGCTCGGTTGCGAAGGGGACGCCATTGACCAACCACTGGACTTGCGCGCCTTTGATGCTCCGCCCAGGCACGAAAAAGTTGGAAACGTAAGTGGTGAGCGTGGCGCTGTTGGCGTTCTGGTCGTCGATGACCAGTGCGACCTCTCCCCCCTCGATCTTGCTCAAGCCATAGACGTAGTCGCCGACGTTAGCATCGTGCTTGCCTATCGCCGCCTGCCACCAGCTTTTCAAACCCAGCGACAAGGGCACGGAAGCGGTTGTGGCATCTGCGCTCGAGGTAATGGTCCAGGCGGTTTTCGTGGCGCTGAGCGTATTCTGGAAACTGTCGCCGTCGACGTCGCCGCGCTGAAAAGGCGGGGCGGCCTGCAACGCCAGCTCGATCGGCAATTTATCCTCATGCCAGCTCAAGGCAACAGGCTGATCCAGCCAGCTGCCAGCCTCGTCCCCTGAAACCTCAAGCCGATGCTCTGCCCCATGGCAAAACTGGTAAGGGGCTGCAGCCTGCTCGATCTTCAGGCCGTCCGGGTCGACGACCAGCGTTACCTTGGCCTTCAACTCGGGCAAACGCACATCCAGGTCGGTGTTGCGCAAATTGAGGTAGGAGCGGCCGTCACCCGCTTCGAACTTGATTCGAATCGCGGTAATGCCACTGTGCAGCCCCTTGATGCGCTGCAGATCACGGGTTGTCCAGTTGACGTTCTCCGGTTTGGGCACGGGTGGCAATCCATGCGCGGGCGGGGTTGCCTTCACACCTTCCATGACCAGGGTGTCAAGCAGTGCCCCTTCTTTCCCTTCGCTGAAGTCATGAACCGTCAATGTGCAGTCAGTCAAACTGCCGGTGTCATATTCCCAACCCACCCAGTAATCGGGCCGAGCATCGTCGACAGGGTTTGCCGCAACCGGCAAGACGATGTCCTGCCACAATTGCGCCTCAGGGTACAGGGCCACATAGGGGTAGGCGGCGCTCGGTTGCTCGTAATCGCCTTTGAACTGCCAGGCCTTGCCGGTACCAATGCTACCGAGTGGGAACGAAGGTTCCCTGACCAGGTCATGGCTCTTGCTTTCCTCTTGCTTATCGCCCTGGCGCCCGCTGGGAACGCCCGGTTTTTCGTCATTCGCTTGGTGAAGTTTGGACATGATCGTCTCCAGCCTGAGGCTGCATTGAAAGAGGGGATGGCGCAGGGGTTATCCGCACTGGAGCCAGCAACGCTGTTACGTCGCGAGTGAACTGCACGCCGCCGGGCAAGGCGAAGTAACGTACGTCGAGGACGATATCGCTAAGCCCTTCCAGCAACGCCTTTTGCGAGTCGGGAAGCGGGAACTGCAAGTGCCAGGACGAAACGGCGCCGGTGCCTTCGAACGGCAGGTAGCGGTCATCTGCGTCGGCGGCGGTCACCAGCCCCAGGTCCTGGTTGCCAGTGGACAGACACACTTGCTGGTGCGAGCGCAGGCTGATCATCACGTTGCGGCCATCACCGTCGCGTTGGGCCTGTGGCGTCAGGAAGTTCACCGCCGCGATGTCAGGCCTGATCATCAAGCTGCTTTGTGTCTGGGTCAGGGTGGCGCAGATATTCTGATAAGGCCCCAGCAGTGCAGGTAGCGTCACGGCCACACTGTGCAAACGACGCATGTAATGGCCGGGGTAATCTCGGTCGAACAGGGATTGCGAGAGGTTTAACGCCAGCCCGTCGTCAGAGCTCAACGCTTTGAGCACACCGGCCCAGTCCTTGATCGGGTCGCCATTTTTATCGAACAGCAGCTGCTCATCGCCCAGCAGCAACTGCTGCAAGGAGACCGTCTTGCGAATCTCAAGGTGCCGCTCGTTGCGCAGCAGTGCTTCAGCCTCCAGGCGTTGCAGGTCGAGGCGCAACTCTCCGCCCGCATTGAGGCCGCGGCGGTCGGCCTGCCACACTGTCGTGCGGATGATGCGCTTGTCGTATCTGCCGCTTTCAAACTGCCAGCAGGCTTCGGCGCTGTTGCAGAGGCTGACGGCCACATCGAACAACGTCGAAAGCCATGTGGTAGCCTGGGTTCGCAGCCATTTGTACAGGTCCCCGTTGGTCGATCGCTTGGTGTAGAACTCAACCATAGCCTTAGCCTGGTCCCGGGCTTTACAGCTGTGAACGTACCCATCGTGTGCCGCCTGGGTGGCGAGTGCCTGGGCTGCGAGCTGCTTGTCCAGCACCTGTAGCTCTTTTTCAGCCTGTTTGTACTGCAACTGCCAGTCTTGCCGACGGCGGCGGTACATCTCGGTGTCTTGCATGTTTTTCGCGGCGACCTCCACCGCACTTCCCGCCGCGTGGGTTAAGGTCCCTGCTGCGATCAGGGGATTGCCCAGCTGTTGCCCACCATTAGCTACGCCGAAGATATTCGGCGGGGTATTCATCAGATAGCCTTTCGCAATCATCACGCTGCCAGCGATGGTAACAGCCGAGCTCTCGCCAGCGACAATCCTTGCCGTGGTTTCCAGGACCGAGACATTTTCGTCATACAGCTTCTTGTAATGATCATGGCGTTCTCGCGCGCCAGCCTGCATCACCGTCAGCACGTCATGGTTCTTGCGCTGCTGCTCATACAGCTGTTGCTGCATGCTGATGGCATACTCGGCGATCTCCGCCGCATGGCTGAACTGCAGCTGCTCTTGATTGATGCGATCTTCCATTTCCATGAAACCGCGCAGCAACTCAGCGAACTGGATCAGGCTGGCCACTGTTTCTTGTGCCTTGGCGAGCAGGGTGCGGAAGCGGTACGGCGGCACCACGGTGCGGTAGCCCTGCAGGTGCGCCAGGCTGGCGTTGCCGCCCATGCGCGCGAGCAGGAGGTCGAAGGGGTTGGCTGGGGCCTCGTACAGCGGCAACTGCATCGGCTGGCCTTCGAGGGTGAGGAAATGCCGCAGGTTATGAAACCGCCGTGCCAGCACGCCCCAGGTGTCCAGCAATTGCTGGTTCGCCGGTGCGCGGAAGGCCGGGTGCGCCGCCGCGCCACACCAGACGAACGTCTCCAGCTGCTTGGGCAGATCGGCGGGCTGCAAGGCATGGGCATGCTCAAGCAGCCTCATCTGCCCGCCATCGAATGCTTCCAGCAACGCATCGACGGTCTTGGGCTGCCAGGTATCAATCGCCCTGGCGTTCGGCGCCTCCCCCATCAGGTCTGCCGCCATGTTGTAGAGCAACCAGGCATTGGCCAGGCTGTCACGGGTCTGGCGCCGATAGAGCAGGTCGGCCTCACCGATCAGCAACTGCACCTGCTGCATGAACACCGCCTTGCGGTAGTGGGACGGTGCATGCAAGGCAATCGCGTGGGGGTCGGCCAGCTGGTGCTCAAGGCCGGGGGCCTGGGTGTCGTCTTCCAGTAGCCAAGCACAACTCCAGTAATCGACACCGGCCTGTTCGGTCGCCGCCTGCTTGCGTTGCGGGTCGAACACCAGCCCCAGCCAACGGCGCGCGTCCTCGAAGCGCTCCTCCTCCTGTAGCCGCGAGGCGATCAGGTGCGGTACATGGAAGTACAGTTCGCGAAGGTACAGGCCATTGGCGTCGAAATATTCCACCCTGGGATCATTGTCCGCGCGCTGCCATCCCTGATAAGTCACACTGTTCGTGCTGGCTTTGTAGGCGGGCTCTTGCAGCAGCTGGGCATCCCAGGCAAAAACGGCCTGGGGTGAGGCCTGCGCTCGGTTGATCAGATCGGTGACATGCTGGGAGTTCAAGCGCGAGATAACGTCTCGATATTTATCCTTCGCCTGATACAAGCGCACGACCAGAAAGTCCGTACCGCTCGCCTGCCGAGCGATGATCGGTGCCTTACCGACATCGATCAGGTTGCCCAGCTCGACCACAAACTCTGCGGATTCGCTGCCACTTGCAAATGTGATCGTGACCTCATCGGCTCCTTTTGTCAGCGGCTTACTTCTCCAGGCGCTGGTGGCGCTCCCGTTCAGCGTCAAGGTCTGCGCGCCAAATTTTTCTCCAGCAATGGTAAGCGTGAAGTCTCTGGTGGCCATTGTCTCGACCAGCCCAGTGATAAAGTTGTTGTGGCTCGCCAGTGGCCGTGCCGGGCTGCCATCAACGCTGAAGGTGAAACCGGCGCCCTTGAGGATTTCGCTGGCTTTATAGCCGAGCAATTGAACATCAAAGTCTTCAAGTTCAACCTCCACCTCGTACCAGCCATAACGGCGCATTTTGAATTTGTTACTCAATACCTGAGTGACGGGTTTTCCCTCGTGCTTCAACTCCACACTCTGGAACGCTGGTAAGAAAGGAGTGATGCAACGCAGCAACAACACGCCGGACGGGCCAGTGAACACCTCTGCGTTCACGCCACTCGTGATGACAAAATGAGCCCCAATGCTGCTGAGATAAACCGACTTGGGGCGCAGAATGGGTTCAACCTTGGCACAGCGACCTCGTGCGCGAAGTGTGTAGGTTTCTGCTGGGTGTGCTTCAAGCGATACATCCACTTCAAGAAAGGTGTCACTTCCAGGCTTTCGCGTGACCGTCACCGGTTCCTGCTTCGCATGGGTGATTCGGCGCTGAAAAGCCAGGCCGCCCGCTGGATCGGCAAAGGTTGCGAGCAGCGCGTTACGGTCAGTTTCACTGAAGACTTTATCCTCAGGCGTATCGCGCTTAAGAACATCACGTTGCACGTGCCCGACCAGTGTTTGGTTTTCCACCCAGGCGACATACAACTGGTCGTCGCTACCCTGCGCCTTACCGACGGCCAAGGTCAGTAAACGATAATTGATGGGCTTTAGGGGATCTTTATCCTTTACGGTTTCCTCATAGCTACTGAGCAACAGCTCCGGTGTCGACCACTGTTTATCCAAGCCCAGGTACATCAACTGCACGTTGAAGTCGTAGTGCTTCTTGGTACCCTCTTCGATTTCGCGCGGCGCTTCCTGTTGCAGCCACACCAGGTGCAAGCGCCCGCAGAACAGCACGAGTCGGGCCTCGAGTACCGTGGCGGCAGGCGGCATGCTGATGGCTTGCCACTCGCTCCAGGCATCGGGTTGCACATAGGTGGCGTCCTGGTCCAAGCGCACAGCGACTTTGCGCCAGTAATACTTCGGCGGCGACGCGGTGTCGCAGCCCAGCAGGTAGTAATCCGAATTGGCCAAGGTATAACCGGGGAACTGGCCCTCGTCCCCCTGCGGGCCGGGATAATCGATGTAGCCTGACTGCACGCGGATACTGTTCTGCAACTCATAGCCGCTCAGGTAGTTCAACAGCGCGTTCTGCACGGCCGCATCGGTGATCTTGCCCTGGGCCAGGTCGCTTTCCAGCGTCTGGAACAGCGCGGTCTTGTCGAAGCGCAGTTCCGGGCGGATGTAGTTCTCCGGGTAGTCTTCGAGCATCTGGTAGCCGGCCCAGATCGAATAGTTGGCCATGCCCTGCTGCCAGAACGTGCGCAAGTCCTGTGCAAACGCCTCGTCATAGCCTGGCTCGATATTGTTGAAAATGCCGTTGATGTAGGTTTGTACACAGGCCAGCGCTTCAGCCAGGTACGACGTGGTCACCGCCGACGTGACCTGGGTATCGAGCAAGACGTATTTGCTCAAGTGCTCGGGCGTCACCATGTTGAGCGCCGACGCCTGCAACACGTCGGGCAAAACATGGTGAATGCAGTAGTTCGACAAGGCGTCCCGCCATTGTTCGGCCAGCTGATTGCTCAATGCAGTGTTCATGGTCACCTCGGTAGCCGCGATGAAAGACCGGGTCTTGGTAAAAGGGATTCAGCGGGCTGGATGGACTTTGACCGGAACCAGCACGCCGTCAACGGCATGGTCGTACATCAGCCGGAACTCGCCTGCGCGGGCTTCAGGCAACGCCGTGTTTTCGCACACGAGGGTCCATTGCACCTTGCCATCGACGAATTTTTGCTTCTCGCCAAGCCCAGGGTCGACGGAAAGCCCCAGCGAGTACGCCGAATGGCGGCCGAAATAGCGCAAGTTCACTTCCATGCCGAGCAATGGATGGTCTTTCAGGTGGAAGCTCAGAACGTGCGTGCTTTGCCCTGACAATGGCTGCGTGATCTCGACACCCTGTGGTGCGGGCTCACCGTCCAGTTCGACGTCAATCTCCAGCGCCGGCAGGAATTCGATGGGGTCGAATTCGCGTTCCTCTCCAGCCCAGCTGGCAACGACCTGGGAGGTTTTCGGTTCATCGCTCTTAAGCAAGAAGCGGCTGATACCTTCTGCCCCGGTCAACTGCACCGTGGACAGGGCATCGTCTTCCAGCACCTTCCAGGTCACCGGATAACGCGCCACCGGCTCGCCTTTGGAACTGCAGATCTTCACGGCGAATTCAGCCGCCGAGATACCGTCCGCCATTGGCCAGTCCCAAGGCTGGATGAGCTCATGCTCATCGGCATCGAGCAGTACCTCGAACGCCAGGTCTTTACTGACGTAGTCCAGGCCATCAGTGGTCAAAAACACCGTGACCCGCATGGGACCGGCGACGGCATTCTTGAAGGTGGCGCTGGCCATGCCGTCCTTGTCGCTCTGCGCGTCAGCCATATCCAGTTCAGCCCCTTCGCATTCCCAGCGCAGCGGCTGATTGCCCACCGGGTTGCCATCCAGGCCGTTGATCAAGGCTCGGATGACGATCGGCTCGCCGGCCACAGCCGCCGAGACAAGGGTCAGGGTGCTGATGAACGGTTGATTGGCGAAGCCGATTTCGCGCTGCAACGGGGCCAAATCGCCGAACCAGGCCATGACAATGCCGGTGCCCGCCGCCATGCTCTGCACGCGCATGGTGCTGTAGCCTTCATGATCGGTCGCGGTGGTACCATCGCTGTCGACCAGACGGCCGATGCTGGTCGACCAGTGCACAGGGCGATCCCCCCCCACGTTGTCGAGTTGATCCACAAGTTGGAAACGCAGGGTGTACGTGCCTTGGTTGCCCGCAGGGAGCCAAGGCTCCTGGGGCCGGTCACTGGCGGCCCACATCCTCAAGGTCGCGTCATCGCAATCAATGACGACGGGTGGCGCGAACGCCTCGCTGTCGAGCAGATAACGGGCTTTGACGTTCGCAACCCCCTGCGTGTTACCCGCCTGCAGGGTCACCTCAGCACGCCCTTGCTCATCCGTGTAACTGAAATGGTCGAGCAATACCCCCTGGTCGGTGGACCAATTCACCCGAATGTCCGATACCGGGCTGTTGTTCATGTCCAGCAAGGTCAACGTCAACGTCGTGCGTTTTTCATGTTCCTCGTACTGCTGTTCAAGCTTGTGACCCACCACGTTGGCCACCAGTCGCAGGGAGGTCGCGGTACAGCGCGTGGACAGGCTCTGGCGCAGTTCCTCGTCATCCGTCGGTGCACCGGCCGAATGCAGCAGGCTGCTGAGCATTTCTTCAGCTGCGGCACGGAAGGCTGCAATATCGCTGCCGGGGCCAAGCTGGCTGAGCTTCATCAACGAGGCAGCGCTCAAGCCGGTTCGCCGGCACAATTCGCGGGTATCGAGCAGTGCACACAATTGGCCGAGGTTGCGGATGATGCCATCTGCCGAGATCAGGCTGGCCACGTCCAGCACCTCACGAATACCGCAGCCCAGCCAGTTGGCAATCTTCTCGGCGGCGGCATCCTTGACCAGGCGGCGTTCGTTGTCGGTCATGTCGCCCAGGGCCTCGACCAACGCGAAGTAGCCCAACAGTTGCGCTTCCGACTGCTTGGCCATGCGCAGCAAACGGGTGTAGCGCTCAAGGTAGTAGAGCGTCGCAAAGGTCAGGTCGAGTGACGGAATACTCAAGCGCTGGCGGTGCACACGGACCAGCAAGCTGGAGAACAAGGCCGGGCTCAAGGTAAAGCGCCTGGCCACTTCGGCGCGGGTCTGCATGCGCCGCTCCAGCGGCAGGATGATCTCCAGCTCGCGCGAGTCCAGCTGACCCGGGTCGAACGCGACCGCGCTGGCCATCCACTGATGCACGTTGGACTCGGCCCAGTAAATCACCGGGACGATCATGTTGGACTCAAGGCCGAACAACTGCGCCAACTGTTCCTGCACCACGCCCCATTGCTGCAAGCGCACGCGCAGTACCACCCCAAGAATCAGGCTGGTCAGGTGCTCGGCTTCATCCTCCATCAACTCCGGCAATTCGGCGTCCTCGGCCGAGCGCCCTGGGTCATCCTCCGGTGGCTGCAATCGCTTGATCACGGCCTGGATTTCCCGCTTGGCGAAGTCTTCATACTTCACCGGGTCGAAGTCCTCTTCCGGGCTGCCGCTGTCGCTGATCAAGCCCTCACCATCCACGATCTGCACCAGGTAGCTTTGCCAATTGCCTTTGTTCAGCGGCATCACCCCTGCGTCCTTGAGCAGGCTGTTGAAGTCACGGAAGGGTTGCAGCTTGCTGGCCAGCTCGGTCAGCGTGACCCTGACCTCCATGGACGCCACATCCGAACGCTCGAGGGGCAGCAATTGGCGCACCAGCCAGGCAATCGGAATATCCTGCTCCTGGCACCAGAGCACGCACGTGGCGAGGGCATGGACAACGTTGACCACATCGGTCTGGCTCGTGTCGTTGCGGTACATCGAGACCTGGGGTTTGCCCGCCAGTTGCAGCGCGTACAGCCCCTCCGGGTTGAGCACTTCCAGCAAAGACAGCAGTTCGACCGGGGTGATCGACAACAGGCGGGCCAGCCATACCACCCGGTAGAACGCCGAAACCACCGCCAACGAACGGGTCAGGCCTGCCCCGCCCTGGGCCTGCATGATCGCCCGCGACAGTGGCCGGAAGGTCTCCATGTTGATGCCCAAGCCGCTGCACAACTGGTCGACGGTGCGTTTGCTGGCGCTGTCGTCAGCCGCCAGGCTGAACGGTTGGTCATCCAGCACCAGGGCGTTCGGGCCGTCGCCATTGAACACCTGATCGAACAGGCTGGACGCCATGCTGGTACCGTAGATGGACATGCCGGACAGCAAGGCCGAGAACCCCTCGGTGAAGCGGGCGAGGCTCTCCGGCGTGTCGGCCATGGCAAACCGTTCGCGCAGGAACTGGAACAGGCCCAGGCTGCGTAGCGTGTTGGGCGTGATCACCATCGGCCCGTCGACGTTGGTCAGGCGCCCGCGGCTGCGCTCGATCACGCTGCGCGTTTCGCCATCGATGGCAGCACAGAGCAGCTGGTCGGCTTGCGCGTACGCCAGGCCAAGGGCGCTGGCCACGCGCACCAGGCGGTTCAGCCGGTCGCACCGGGCGGCCGTGAGAAAGTGGAATTCGTGCTGTGTTTCATCACCGTCCTTGCTGCCGACCCCGACCGGCTCGCCGCCGCCGCTGTTGATGAAACGCGCGCCTGCCTGGCTGGCGCTTGCCCATTTGCCGGTGGCTGCGACGGGCACGTTGGGCGAGCGCAGCGGGGTGTGGTCGGCCAAGGCGAAGAGCTGCTCCATGCCCGGCTGATCGATCTGCAGCGCCTGGTAGAAATTGACCACGTTCTGCAGGTTGTGGAACCCTTGAACACCAAAATTGTGCTTGAAGAACGTCTCTTGGGGAGACGGCTTTTCGTCGTCGTCACCGGCGCGGCTGCCCTTGTGCATCGCATGCAGTTGTGCCGCCCGTGGGCTCAGCTGAACCCCGGTGCCTTCTTCGAAATAGGGCACCTCAAGGAGCATCTGGCGCAGCAGCGGCCCCATTGAAGTGTCCTGCAGCAAGGCATCGTCAGAGTGTGCTGAGTGGGCGCCTGGGCGGATGAAATATGGCGCCTGGGTGTCACTCAGGCGGGAGACTTCGCTCAGGTGGACCTTGCTGTGGCCCAGGACTGTGCGGATCTGCGCCCAGTAGGCTTCGTAGGGAAACAACCGCGGCGGGTAGCGAACCGCCAGCAGCTTGTCCTCGATCTGCGTCAAGTCATTCGCCGCTTGCTGCCTCTTGATCAGTTTCTGCAGCACATGGATGACGAGTTCGACCTGGGTCACCTGCTGGTTCATGGTTTGCGCGTCAACCATCAGCTCGAACAAATCGGGCCGGCGCGCTCGCAGGGACAGCGCACGGTCTTCATCGGCCGTGCTTTCCAGGCATAACTGGACGAACAGGAGCAAATCGATCAAGTAGGCAGCAGGCGAGATGGTCGCATCCACCGCCTGAGGATCAGCGCTATTGCCCCAGCTTGGGCGAAACTGGTTTTCGAAAGTGGGCCCGGTCGACTGCGCGAGAGGGCCTTTGAGTTCGTCCGCCGAGCGCCTGCGGCCATCGCTCAAACGCTTTTCCCGGAAGGCCCGCATCATGGCCGCGCGGCTGACATCCAGGCGTGCCTTGAGCCGCTTCGCTTGCGCGTGGGTCAGGGTCGGGAACTGTGCCATCAACGCTGTCGGGCGCAGGTGCTGCAGGCCGACCAGTAAATTGTCGGCCAGCGGGGTGGACTTGAGCTTGACCTTGATGCCTGGCTCGGTATCGAGCAGCTTTTCGAACAGCGATGCGGCCTTGCCGGCCTTTGGTTTTGCCATTGCCATCTCCCGAATACGCGTGTTGCTGTGAACAGCCGTACAACGTTGGGGGAAGGCTAATGGGGGGAATGCAAATCCGAAACTGGTAAAAATGTCAGGTGTGGGCGGCCGGCGGGCGTGCGAAACTCGGGTTGAGCTGTGCCGGGGAGTCAACCTCTTGGAGGGATTGCGCCTGTGAGATCGAGCGCCGCGGGACTGTCAGATTTTTTGTGTGCGGGCCGGTAACGGCCTGCCGTTAGGCAGGCCCTGATTTTCACCAGGTCGGCCTGAT
>NZ_VZII01000013.1 GCF_009391885.1 Pseudomonas sp. MN1F
TGTCGCTGGAAGTGGGGCGCATTATAAGGGGATTCGAAAGGCCGTCAACCTTTAATTTCAATAAATTGAAATATAAGAGGAAAAGACCGCGTCAGGGCCACCAGGTGCTCGCCAGCCCCCACCCTCAAACCGCCCTCCCCTGCCTCCGAGCAAGCCTCGGAAGCACCCGCGAAACCACAGGAACCCGCATCAACATGAGCACAGCACCAACGCCTGCATAAACAGCCCACTCCCTCAGATCCGAGCGAACGATCCACAGGAAGTGCAGCAGCCCCAGACCAAGCACCCCATAAACCAGCCTGTGCAGCTTCTTCCACCGCGCGCCCAGTCGCCGCTGGCTATATCGATTCGAGGTAACCGCCAGCACCAGCAACCCGAGAAAGCCGAGCGCACCGACAATAATGTAAGGCCGCTTGCGCAGCTCAACTGCCAACTGCCCCCAATCCAACCCAAGGATAAAGAACAGGTAGGCCAAGATGTGCAGCACGATATAGGCAAACACCCACAACCCCAGCTGTCGCCGCACCACGATCCAGCCCGACCACCCCGTGACTTTCTGCAGTGGCGTCATGCTCAAGGTAACCAGCAGGAAGGTCAGCGCCCCAAGCCCAAGGCGGTCCATCATGATCTTCCCGGGGTCCGGCCCCAGCAGGCTCATTGCGGCCTCATACAACCACCACACGGGGAAGAAACAGCCCACGACAAAGATGCCCAGACGCAACCAGGGATAGCGCATCAATAGTTCTTCCTCAGATCGAGACCGGTATACAGCGACGCCACTTCATCGGCGTAGCCATTGAACATCTGTGTCTGCCGCACATTGGGGCTGAACAGCCCGCTGGGCAAGCGCCGCTCGCGCGCCTGAGTCCAGCGCGGATGGTCAACGGTCGGATTCACATTGGCATAGAAGCCATACTCATCGGGTGCCAGCCCCTGCCAGGTAGTCTCCGGCTGCTCGGCCACCAGGCTGATTCGCACGATAGACTTGATACTCTTGAAGCCGTACTTCCAAGGCACCACCAGACGCAACGGTGCACCATTCTGGTTAGGCAGCTCCCGGCCATACATCCCTACGGCCAGAATCGCCAGCGGATGCATCGCCTCATCCAGGCGCAAGCCTTCTCTATATGGCCAGTCGATCAAGGCAAAGCCTGAACGCTGCCCGGGCATGTGCTGCGGATCCTTCAGCGTCTCGAAACGGACATAGCGTGCCCTCGAAGTCGGCTCGACCTGTTTGAGCACCTGCGCCAAGGGAAAACCCAGCCAGGGAATGACCATCGACCACGCCTCGACACAGCGCAGCCGGTAGATGCGTTCTTCAAGTTGATAGGGTTTGACGAAGTCTTCCAGTGCATAGCGCCCTGGCTTGCCCACCTCGCCATCCACCACGACCGACCAAGGCTCGGTTTTCAAGCTGCCGCCATTGGCGGCCGGGTCGCCCTTGTCGGGCCCGAACTCGTAGAAGTTGTTGTAGTGAGTGGCATCCTTGAACGGCGTGATCGCCTCGTCCTTGACCGTCACCGCCTGCCAGCGAGCGGCAGCGAGCTTGTCAGTGAACCAGCCTGGCGCAGCGCCGGGCGCCACATCGGCATAGCGCGACACATCAGCCGCGCTCGCCCCGCCGGGCAACGCGCCCAGGGCCAGACCGGCCAGCGAGCCACCGAGCAAAGTACGACGGGAAAGGTAGATACCTTCGGGGGTGATCTCCGCTGCCTTGCAGTCGGAAGACCTGGGAAGCTTGAAGAGCATGGTCGGCTCCATAGCACTGGATATCGGATGTACCAGTAAGACTATGGAGCCGGAGGGTTATTCCAGCATTAAATCATTATCACGCTTTGCGCCGACGACCGCGCAGCAGGAACTGGATCGGCCCCGATGCCGCATAGGCGAGGAATATCAGCAGCAAGATGCGCGGTGGGTCGCTGAACACCACGGCAAACACCAGCACCACCGCGAGGATTGCCACGAACGGCACGCGCCCCTTGAGGTCCAGCTCCTTGAAGCTGTTGTACTTGATGTTGCTGACCATCAGCATGCCGGCAGCGGCAACCAGCAGTGCCACCAGGAACGACAGCTTCGAACCCTGGATGCCGTAGTCGCTGAATGCCCAGACGGTCCCGGCGACCACACCGGCGGCGGCCGGGCTGGCCAGGCCAATGAAGTAGCGCTTGTCGGCAGTGCCGACCTGGGTATTGAAACGCGCCAGGCGCAGCGCAGCACCCGCTACATAGATGAAAGCGACCATCCAGCCGACCTTGCCCATGTCACCCAGCGCCCAGCCGAAGGCCAGCAAGGCCGGGGCCACGCCAAAGGCGACCATGTCCGACAGCGAGTCGTACTCGGCACCGAAGGCGCTCTGGGTATTGGTCATGCGCGCCACACGGCCGTCGAGGCCGTCGAGCACCATGGCCACGAAGATCGCAATGGCGGCGAAGGCGAAATACTTGCTCGCCTCGCGCGGGTCGCCAGCGCTCTGCGCACTCATGGAGCTGATGATGGAATAGAAACCGGCAAACAGGTTGGCGGTGGTGAACAGGTTAGGCAGCAGATAGATGCCGCGATGACGCACCTTGCGCCCTTCGGCGTCATGCCCTTCTTCAATGTGCTCATCGACAGGTAGCAGGCTTTCGGCGTCGGAGGGCTTGTTCGGCTCTTCGGGACGTTCGCTCATGGAGGGTACCTTGCAACAGGATGGAAAATGTTCGACACGGGCCCGCGAAACAGGTTCTGACGGCGAGCCACTGGTCTGCTTTATACCAGAAGCTGACTGTCAGAACGAAAAAACGCGGCCGAAGCCGCGTTTTTCATCTTTCGATAAGACTTAGTTCTTGGTCTTGTCGACGATTTTGTTAGCCGAAATCCAAGGCATCATCGAACGCAGCTGCTCGCCGATGATTTCGATGCCGTGAGCGGCGTTGTTACGGCGCTTGGCAGTCATCGATGGGTAGTTGGTAGCACCTTCGGAGATGAACATCTTCGCGTACTCGCCGTCCTGGATGCGCTTCAGAGCGTTGCGCATGGCCTTGCGGGATTCTTCGTTGATGACTTCCGGACCGGTGACGTACTCACCGTACTCGGCATTGTTGGAGATCGAGTAGTTCATGTTGGCGATGCCGCCTTCGTACATGAGGTCAACGATCAGCTTCAGCTCGTGCAGGCACTCGAAGTAGGCCATTTCTGGCGCGTAGCCAGCTTCGACCAGGGTTTCGAAACCGGCTTTGACCAGCTCGACGGTACCGCCGCACAGAACAGCCTGCTCACCGAACAGGTCGGTTTCGGTCTCGTCCTTGAAGGTGGTTTCGATGATGCCGGTACGGCCGCCGCCTACGCCCGAAGCGTAAGACAGAGCGACGTTCTTGGCGTTGCCGGAAGCGTCCTGGTAGATGGCGATCAGGTCAGGGATGCCGCCGCCTTTGACGAACTCGGAGCGAACGGTGTGGCCCGGGGCCTTCGGCGCGATCATGATCACGTCGAGGTCGGCACGCGGAACAACCTGGTTGTAGTGAATCGAGAAGCCGTGGGAGAAGGCCAGGGTAGCGCCCTTCTTGATGTTCGGCTCGATTTCGTTCTTGTACAGAGCGCCCTGGAACTCGTCCGGGGTCAGGATCATGACCAGGTCGGCAGCAGCGACGGCGGTAGCCACGTCGGCAACTTTCAGGCCGTGGGCTTCAGCCTTGGCAACGGTTGCCGAACCTTTACGCAGACCGACGGTAACGTCTACACCGGAGTCCTTCAGGTTGCACGCTTGAGCGTGGCCCTGGGAACCGTAACCGATGATGGCGACTTTCTTACCTTGGATGATGGAAAGGTCGCAGTCTTTATCGTAGAAAACTTTCATGAAAATACCCCTGGTTATATCTCGGCCCCCTGCGGAGCCATCGCTAATTTTTGAATTTAGATGCTGAGCACTTTGTCGCCACGGGCAATGCCGGTAACGCCGCTGCGCACGGTTTCGAGAATCGATGCGGTGCCGATCGCCTGGATGAAGCTGTCCAGTTTGTCGCTGGTGCCGCTCAGCTGCACGGTGTACACGCTGGCGGTCACATCGACGATCTGGCCACGGAAGATATCCGTGGTGCGCTTGATCTCGGCGCGCTGGGCACCGGTGGCCTTGACCTTGACCAGCATCAGTTCACGCTCGATGTGAGCGCTTTCCGACAGGTCGACAAGCTTTACCACTTCGACCAGTTTGTTCAGGTTCTTGGTGATCTGTTCGATCACTTCGTCATGGCCAACGGTGGTCAGCGTCAGACGCGACAGGGTCGGGTCTTCGGTCGGCGCCACGGTCAGGCTTTCAATGTTGTAGTTGCGCTGGGAGAACAGGCCGACCACACGGGACAGAGCACCGGGTTCGTTTTCCAGCAGCAGGGAAATGATGTGCCGCATATCAGGTACGCTCCGTCTTGCTCAGCCACATATCACGCATCGAGCCATCCTTGATCTGCATCGGATAGACGTGCTCGCTGCGGTCGATCGCGATGTCGATGAACACCAGGCGGTCCTTCATCGCAAACGCTTCTTCCAGCTTCGGCTTGAGATCCTTCAGGCTGGTGATGCGGATACCGACATGGCCATAGGCCTCGGCCAACTTGATGAAATCAGGCAGCGACTCGACGTACGAGTGCGAGTGACGACCGTTGTAGGCCATGTCCTGCCATTGGCGGACCATACCCAACACACCGTTGTTCAGGTTGACGATCTTCACCGGCAGGCCGTACTGCATGCAGGTGGACAGCTCCTGGATGTTCATCTGGATGCTGCCTTCGCCGGTCACACAGGCAACGTCCTGGTCCGGGAAGTTGAGCTTGACGCCCATCGCCGCCGGGAAGCCGAAGCCCATGGTGCCCAGGCCACCGGAGTTGATCCAGCGGTTCGGCTTGTTGAAGCGGTAGTACTGCGCCGCGAACATCTGGTGCTGGCCAACGTCGGAGGTGACGAAGGCATCGCCATGGGTCACTTCGCACAGGGTCTCGATGACTTTTTGCGGCTTGATGACGTTGCCGTCGCCCTTGTCGTAAGGGAACAGTTCGCCATTGCCACGCCACTCGTCGATCTGCTTCCACCAGGCATCCAGCGCCACCTTGTCAGGCTGCTCGCCGATTTCCTTGAGGATGCCGAGCATTTCGCTGAGCACGCTGTCGACCGGGCCGACGATCGGCACGTCGGCCTTGATCATCTTGGAGATCGACGCCGGGTCGATGTCGACATGGATGATCTTGGCGTTCGGGCAGAACTTGGCCGGGCCATTGACCACGCGGTCGTCGAAACGCGCGCCGACAGCGAAGATCACGTCGGCATTGTGCATGGCCATGTTGGCGGTGTAGCTGCCGTGCATGCCGAGCATGCCGAGGAACTGACGGTCGGTACCCGGGAAGCCACCCAGCCCCATCAGGGTATTGGTGACTGGCAGGTTCAGCGACTTGGCGATTTCGGTCAGGGCTTCGGAGCCACCACCGAGGATCACGCCGCCACCGGCGTAGACGATCGGACGCTTGGCGGCCAGGAGCATCTCGGCAGCCTTGCGGATCTGGCCGGAGTGACCGCGCACAGCCGGGCTGTACGAGCGCAGCTTGACCTTCTTCGGATAGACGTACTCGAACTTCTCGGCCGGATTGGTCATATCTTTTGGAATGTCGACCACGACCGGGCCTGGGCGACCGGATTGCGCCAGGTAGAAGGCTTTCTTGAGTACTTCAGGGATCTCGGTCGGGTTCTTGATCATGAAGCTGTGCTTCACGATCGGCCGCGAGATACCGATCATGTCGGTTTCCTGGAAGGCATCGGTACCTACCATGGTGCTAGGCACCTGGCCGGACAGGATGACCATCGGAATCGAATCCATGTAGGCGGTGGCAATGCCGGTAATGGCATTGGTCGCGCCTGGGCCGGAGGTTACCAGCACCACACCGGCCTTGCCGGTGGCGCGGGCGTAGCCGTCCGCCATATGGGTTGCCGCCTGCTCGTGACGAACCAGGATGTGTTCCACTTCCGGTTCTTTGAACAGTGCGTCGTAAACATGAAGGAGAGCACCACCAGGGTACCCGTAGATGTGCTTAACGCCTTCGTCACGCAAGAAGCGGACGACCATTTCAGCGCCAGATAAAAGCTCCACGTTGTTCACCTCTAAAACGCCAGAATACCGCCCTCACTGGGCGGGTCTTAATAGGTTTACTGCCAAGCAGAGCATGAGCGAACGTTCAGCACTGACTGAGCAAGTATTGGGAGCACCCCAGAGTGTTGCGGGGTTTTCCCACCCAGCGCGAGGTAACGCGTTGCGGGGTGTAACAGGCGGCGCGGGTATGCGCCTCATGATCTGCTTAGCGGGTCTGCTTCTGGCAGTCCCTCTACAGCGGAATCTGGATTCTTGTGATTTGGCGCCTACAAGTCAAGAAAAATTATTGCCAATTTTTCCCCAAGATGAATTCCTGCCACCACTAAAAACCGAGTCAGCAGCAGAATAAATAAGATTTCCATAAAAAAGGGCCACAATCTGCGGCCCTTGAAGGAAAAACTGAAGAAATCAGGCGGAAGGAGCGATCAATTGATCGAATGCTGCCAACAGCCGGCGCAGCTCGCGACTTTCTTCCGGACGATCGGTGAACACGGTTTCCGCCATCACCAGGATGCTTGAGGCATTGGGCAGCGGGTGGCCGAGCTCGATGATGATCTTCATGCGCGGCAGGAAGATCCACTGCAACCACTGCTCGAAGCTGAGCGTGTCGACCGCGAACGGCACGGTACTGGCCAGCGCTTCGTCACTGGGCGGCGCGTCATCCCACCAACCCTGCACCTGCAGCTCACGCTCGATGAGCAGCAGGTGGTCGGCGATATCGAGAATGCGTTGCTCGACCATCACGAGTTGACCCGCGCTTTCTGCCGCGCCAGGGCGGCACCGGCGCTGTCACCTTGCTTCTCACGGGCCTGGGCGATGGTGTTCCACAGCTCGGCCTGCAGGTCGGGGCGACCATTGGCGTAGGTCAGCGCACGGCGGGCCAGTTGCTCGGCCTGTGGTGCGTCGCCTTGCGACAGGCGTACCTGCGCCAGACGGAACAGTACCTGCGGCTCGCGCGGGGCGATGCGCTGGGCACGCTCCAGGCTCGACGCGGCACCATTGTAGTCACCGCTGCCCTGCTGCGACTGGGCAGTGGTCAGCAAAGCCAGTACCGGGCCGTCGAGCTGTTCATCGGCCGAGAGGCCACCGGAAGCCGCGTTGCTACGCGGAATGCCGGTCGGTGCGCTGGCAGCGACCGGCGCGTTGCTCATCGAAGCAATGTCGAACGGTTCGTCGGCGATCGGGTTGGGATTGGTGGTCATCGGTGCCGAAGTGACCGGGCCCGACGTGACAGGGCCTGGCGTGATCGGGCCGGTACTGATCGGCGCCGCGCCATTGCCCGCCGGGAAGGTCTGGATGCCAGCGGCACCCGCACCTTGCGGAATCATCACGGTCACACCCGAGTCCTCGGGCAGCGACTGTGCCTGCGCGGTGCCGTTGCTCATGCCCGCAGCCGAACGGTGGGCCTGGACGCGCTCACTATTGGACACCCGGGTGCTCGAGTCCACTACCGGAATGTTGCCTCGCGGCACGCTGGAACAACCCTGGAGCACCACCAGCGCCGTCACGGCAGGAAACAGCCACTTATTCAATTCACACCTCATCAATGCTGCATTGGGCTCAGTTCATCCAGCCCTTGACCCAGTCCATGACCGACTCTACGGGATTCTGCTCGCCGCCACAGGTTGCGCCGGCGGGCGGTTCACTGCCGCGAATATACGGCATCTGCACGGCTCCCGGACAGCTTCTGTCGGAGCCATGGCCGCTGTACGGATCAATCCACGCCTGCACCACGTTGTCGGGCTGCGGCATGTCCAACGGCAGCGGGTCGGCCTTCTTCATGAAGCTGGTCCAGACCTGCAGGGCGCCGGTGGCACCGGTAAATGGCGTCTTGCCGTTGTCGTCACGGCCCATCCACACCACCGCCAGCAGGTCCTGGCTGAAGCCGGAGAACCAGCTGTCGCGTGAATCGTTACTGGTGCCGGTCTTGCCCGCCAGGGTCAGCGAGCTTGGCAGCACGTTGTAGACCGAGCGGCCGGTACCCTCGCGCATCACCCGCTGCATGGCGTTCTGCACCAGGTAGATGGAACCCGGGTCGAAGGTCTGCTGGATCTGGAACGGGTAGCGCTTGAGCGGCTCGCCTTCGGCGGTGAGCACGCTGCGGATGCCGCGCATCGGCGTGTTGAAGCCACCGTTGGCGATGGTCTGGTACATGGTCGCGACCTGCATTGGCGACATGCCGCCAGCGCCCAGCAGCATCGCCGGGAAGGCTGGCCAGTCGACGTTGACGCCGAGGCGGCCAATGGTCTTGATCACATTCGGCACACCCACTTCCAGGCCGAGCTTGGCGGTCGACAGGTTCAGCGAGTTGGCCAGGCCCTGGTACAGGTAGATCGTACCGTGCGAACGCCGGTCATAGTTTTGCGGGCGCCATACCTGGCCGTCGGCACCCTTGACCGAGAACGGTTCGTCCTGCACCCAGGTGGTCAGGGTGTACTTGCTTGGCTGCTCCAGCGCGGTCAGGTAGACCGCCGGCTTGACCAGCGAGCCGATCGGCCGCACGGCGTCGATGGCACGGTTGAAACCGGCAAAGCCGGACTGGCGGCTGCCGATCAATGCCTGCACTTCGCCGGTTTCCGGGTTGGTCACGACCATCGCCGATTCCACCTCGTCGGCACCTTTGCGCCCGGCCAGGCGTTTGAAGGTTTCGGCCATGGAGGTTTCGGCCTTCATCTGCAGGATCGGGTCGAAGCTGGTGAAGATGCGCAGGCCTTCTTCGGTCAAGTCTTCGTCGCGGTAGTCCTGGCGCAGCTGGCGCTTGACCAGGTCAAGGAACGCCGGGAACGAACTGTCGGCAAGGCTGCCGCGCTTGGTCACGCCCAGCGGCATCTTCTTCGCCGCATCGACTTCCGCCTGGCTGGCCACGCCCTGCTCGGCCACCAGGTCGAGGACCAGGTTACGCCGCGCCAGCGCACGGTCAGGGTAACGCCGCGGGTTGTAGTAGGACGGCCCCTTGACCATGCCTACCAGCAAGGCGATCTGGTGCAGTTTCAGCTCCGAAAGCGGCTGGCTGAAGAAGAACTGGCTGGCCAGGCCGAAGCCATGCACCGCGCGCTGGCCATCCTGGCCGACGAACACTTCGTTGAGGTAGGCTTCGAGGATTTCGCGCTTGTCGTAGTGCATCTCCAGCAGCACGGCCATCATCGCTTCAGTCAGCTTGCGGCTGAGGCTACGTTCGCTGGTCAGGTAGAAGTTCTTCACCAACTGCTGGGTCAGGGTACTGCCGCCCTGGCGCATCGAGCCTGCCGAGGTGTTGACCCACATGGCCCGGGCGATGGACTTGGGCGACACGCCGAAGTGGCTGTAGAAGTCCCGGTCCTCGGTGGCTACCAGGGTTTCGAGCAGGTATGGCGGCACCTGGTCGATCTTGATCAGGATGCGGTCTTCGAGGTTTTTCGGGTAGATACCACCGATCATCAGCGGTTCAAGGCGCACCACGTCAAGCTTCTTGCCATTGGCACCGGCAAGGTCTGCCACGTAGTCGCCGGAGAAGCGCACACGCACGAACTGCGCAGGCTCCATGCCCTCGTAGAACTGGAAGCCACGGGTATTGAGGTCGACGGTATTGCCGTTGATCGCCGCCGCACCCGGGCCGCTGGCTGCGCTTTCACGCCGGTAGCCGAGGGCATCGAGCTCGGTGAGGAAGTCGTTCTTGCTCAGTTTCTGGCCGCTGAACAGCTCCAGCGGCCGGGCATACACCTTGGCCGGGATGGTCCAGCGCTTGCCGGAGAACTTCTCCTGAACGATGGCATCAAGGTAAACCGCGAAGCCGGCGACGATCACCAGGCCGACCAGGCTGAGCTTCAAGGCCCAGCCCAGCCAGGCGCGCGAGCGGCCGGTCGGGCGTTTCTGAGGGGTACGGGGATTTCGGGTTCGAGTCATGGCGGCGGATTATACGCACTTTATAAAGGGTAGGCAGGCGCCCTCTGGCGGTAGGCAGGGACGGCACCATTGACCATAATGGCGCTTTCGAATTCCCTGACGCCGGAAGGATTTCCCGTGAGCCAAGCCTTGATCAACGCGTTGCAGAACCCTGCCCTGTTCCCTCACCCCGTGGACGGGTTCCAACTCATCGAGACGCACATCTCATGGGTCCTGCTCACTGGCGAGTACGCCTACAAGATCAAGAAGCCGATGAACTTCGGCTTCCTCGACTTCACCAGCCTGGGCCAGCGCCAGCATTTCTGTAACGAAGAACTGCGCCTGAACCAGCGCCTGACCGAAGGGCTGTATCTTGAAGTCCTGCCGATCACCGGCAGTGCCGAAGCACCACAGATCGGTGGTGACGGCGAAGCGATCGAATATGTGCTGAAGATGCGCCAGTTCCCTCAGGGCCAGATGCTCAACACCCTGCAGGCCAATGGCGAGCTGAACACCGGCCACATCGACCAGATGGCCCGGCAGATTGCCGAGTTCCACCTGCAAGCGCCGAAAGTGTCGCCGGAGCATCCGCTGGGCACCCCGGAGAGCGTGATGGCTCCGGTCGAACAGAACTTCGAGCAGATCCGCCCGTTCCTCAGCGAAAAAGCCGACCTGCAGCAACTGGACAACCTGCAGGCCTGGGCGCGCAGCAGCTTCGAGCGCCTGCATGGCCTGCTGCAGGCGCGCAAGGCCAATGGTTTCATCCGCGAATGCCACGGTGACATTCACCTGGGCAACGCCACCCTGATCGACGGCAAGGTGGTGATCTTCGACTGCATCGAGTTCAATGAGCCGTTCCGCCTGACCGACGTCTACGCCGACGTCGGCTTCCTGGCCATGGACCTGGAAGACCGTGGCCTCAAGTGCCTGGCCCGTCGCTTCATCAGCCAGTACCTGGAGCTGACCGGCGACTACGCAGGCCTGGAACTGCTGAACTTCTACAAGGCCTACCGCGCACTGGTACGGGCCAAGGTCGCCCTGTTCAGCCTGTCGGCCGATGCCGATGCCGTGCAGCGCGCCACCACCCTGCGCACCTACCGCAACTACGCCAACCTGGCGGAAAGCTACAGCGCCATCCCTTCCCGCCTGCTGGCCATTACCCACGGCGTTTCGGCAGTGGGCAAAAGCCACGTGGCCATGCGCCTGGTCGAAGCGCTGGGCGCGGTTCGCGTGCGCTCGGATGTAGAACGCAAGCGCCTGTTCGGTGAACAGACGCAACAGAATGCGGGTCAGCTCGCTGCCGGCATCTATGACCAGGACGCCAGCGTGGCGACCTATCAGCGCCTGCATGAGCTGGCAGCGACGATCTTGCGCGCCGGCTTCCCGGTGGTGCTCGATGCCACCTACCTCAAGGCTGAGCAGCGCCATGCCGCCGCAGCCGTGGCCAGCGAGACTGGCGTGCCGTTCCTGATCCTCGACTGCCATGCCCCGGAAGCGGTAATCGCCAGCTGGCTGGAGCAGCGCCAGGCCGAGAACAGCGACCCCTCGGATGCCACACTGGAGGTGGTCAAGGCCCAGCAGGCCAGCCGTGAACCACTGGATGCCCAGGAGCGGGTACACAGCACCCGCATCGATACCCAGGAAGCCAGCGGCATGGACCAGGTGATCGAGCAGATTCGCCAGCGTCTGCCTGGCCTGTAAGTTCACCGTTTCCTGTTGTCAGCCTCTTCGCGGGCACGCCCGCGAAGAGGCCGGTACAGGCCGCCACTGTCAGCTCGTCGTCCCCGATGGCAAAAGGCCGCGCATTTCCCAACCCCCGCTACACTCCTCTCTGACCTGCTCGCGATTTATCCCCTAGACCCGTTCAGCCATCGCAAGGAGGCTCGATGAACGATGAATTGCAGCACCTGAAGAATCTTGGCAAGACCTCTGCGCAGTGGTTGCACGCGGCCGGTATCCACAGTGCATCGGACTTGCGCCGGCTGGGCGCGGTGGGTGCCTACCAAGCGGTGAAAACACGAGGTTTCCGGGCGTCGAAGGTGCTGTTGTACGCCATTGAAGGTGCATTGCTGGACATGCACTGGAACGATTTGCCAGCCGAACGCAAGGAAGCGCTCAATCAACAACTCGATGCGAAATGCCCTGTACCCAAAAAAAACTGAAATAAGCGCACGAAGGGGATTGACGCGGTAATGAGAATCGTTATGATTACCACAACTGGTCGCGAGACTGGTTGGATAAGCTAAGAGCCCCTGGTTCGGACTCTCAGATTATCTCCTCATCAGGCTAATCACGGTTATTGACCCGGCATTTTGCCGGGTCTTTTTTTGCCCGCAGGTTTACCCCGCCAGATGCGTGAGCGCTATTGGCGCAACTGGGCACAGTAGTCCTGCTCCGGCATCGCCGCGGTGTACCAGACATAGTCGGCCATCCCGGTCTCGACCTGCTCGCCCACCTCGGCCAGTAGCACCACCTTGCTCTCGCCTGTCGCGCCCAGATCGGCGAGGTGCAAAGGCACCCCCAGGTCTTTGCGCACATGGTACGCACCAGCAAGCAGCAATGCCGGCTGCGGCGCCGCCAGCAGCCGTTCGGCAATACGCCGATCCCGTTGTTGTTGCACGGCCAGCATCGCTGGCAGCTGGCTTTCCGGCAGCAGGCCACAATGCCCCTGCTTTACCTGCTCGAGCAGTGCCGCCTTCACCGCTGGCGCATTGGACCGGGTTCCCGACAGCGCCGTCGGGTGCCGATAGGCCTGGCGCATTTCGCTGGGTGACAGGTTGGCCGCCAGCAGCGGCACAGGGTATTGCAAGGCCTCTCGCACGATAGGGCCGTAAAGCTGCCAGTCCCAGCCGTCTTCCCAGGCCAGGGCCTTGGGCAGGTCCTGTGGCAAATGCGCCTGGCCCGCGAGTGCATCGACGCGGGCCTGCTGCTCGGGTTGCAACATTTCCAGCAGCAGGCTGCCCTGCGCCCGGCGTTGCTGCAACGCACGCAGCAACCACAGCTGCAAGGCGTGATGATCCGGGTTGTCATGCTTCTCGCCGACCAACACCCGCGGCGCAGCGGCCAGGGCCTCGATCAGCTGCTCAGGGCTGATCACCTGCCCGCTGGCCAGATCGTGAATATGCCCCAGTTCGGCGTTATCCCGCCCTTCGCTGCTCTGCCAGGCCGGCAGAGGCGGCAGGCTGGCCTGGCAGCCCCCCAACGCCAGCGCCAGGCAGAGTAATGAACCGCACAGCAAAGGGTGACCCATGGGCAGTGCCTCCTAACGGGTAATGATCAACGGGTGGCCCCGTTCCGGGTGCGCCTGCACCAGCACTTCGATCCCGAACACGGCCTTGAGTGAGGCAGGCGTCAGTACCTCCGGTGGTGCGGCCAGGGCATGGCAACGCCCACTTTCAAGGAGCAGGATGCGATCACAGTAGCGCGCTGCCAGGTTCAGGTCATGCAGGATCACCAGTACCGCTGCACCCCGGTCGGCGAAGCTGCGCACAGCCTCCAGCGTCGTATGCTGGTGCAAAGGGTCGAGCATGGAGGTCGGTTCGTCGAGCAACAGCGTGGCACCCTGTTCACCCGGCCACAGCTGGGCCAGAACTCGAGCCAGATGCACACGTTGGCGCTCGCCACCGGACAGCGCCAGGTAACTGCGCTCGACCAGATGCCAGGCATCGGCGGCACGCAACGCTGCCTCGACAATCTCCCGGTCACGCTGCCGACCACTGCCATGGGGCAGCCGCCCCATGCCGACCACTTCTTCGACACGGAAGGCAAAGCCCAGGCTGGATACCTGTGGCAACACTGCCAGGCGCTGTGCCCGCGCCTGGCCCGGCCATTCGGCCAGGGCTTTGCCCTGCAAGGTCACCTGCCCGTGGCTTGGCGTGAGCTCACCGCACAAGGCCCCCAGCAGGCTGCTCTTGCCCGCGCCATTGGGCCCCAGCACACCCAGTACCTGGCCAGGCAGCAGCTGCAGGTTGATGCCATGCAGCACTTCATTGCTGCCTCGGCGCAAATGAAGGTTTTGCACTTCGAGCATCAATTACGCCCTCGAACCAGCAAAAACAGGAAGAACGGAGCCCCGATGAAAGCGGTCACGATGCCAATGGGCAATTCAGCCGGCGCCAACACCAGGCGCGCCACCAGGTCGGCGAACAATAGCAAGGTCCCCCCCGCCAACAGCGAGGCTGGCAACAATACCCTGTGGTCGGGGCCAGCCAACAACCGCACCAGATGCGGCACCACCAGGCCAACGAAACCGATGAGGCCCGCTGCGGCAACTGCGGCGCCAACCCCCAAAGCCGTACAGAACACCAGCTCACGCTTGAGCCGCTCCACCTCGATGCCCAGGTGCCGCGCTTCCGACTCACCGAGCAGTAATGCATTGAGCGCCTGAGCCCGGCGCGGCAGCCACAGCGCAACCCCCGCCGTCACCAGCAACAAAGGCCAGAGCCGCTCGTAACTGGCGCCATTGAGGCTGCCCAGATTCCAGAAAGTCAGCGTGCGCAGCGTGGCGTCATCGGCCAGGTAGGTGAACAGCCCCACCGCCGAGCCGCCCAGCGCTGTCAGCGCAATACCGGCCAACAGCATGGTGGCGACGTTGGTCTGACCATCGCGCCGTCCCAACCGGTACACCAGTGCCGTAACGCCCAACCCGCCGATGAAGGCGCAGGCCGACAGCAGGTACGGGCCAAACCATTCCGGGATGCCCCCTAGCCAGCTGCCGCCGACAATCGCCACCGCCGCCCCCAGTGCCGCGCCACTGGCGACGCCGACCAAGCCAGGGTCCGCCAGCGGGTTGCGGAACAGCCCCTGCATGGCCACACCGCAAAGCGCCAGCACAGCGCCCACTGCCAGCCCCAGCAGCGTGCGGGGCATGCGGATCTGGCCAAGGATCATGTCGGCCTGTTCCAGGCCCCCCGGGGCAATTGGCAGCCCGAGCAAACGCAGGCCGGCGCGCAAGGTGTCCCATAGCGGCAGGCTGACCGGCCCCAAGGCCAGCGACAGCCAGACGGCCAGCAGGCACAACAATGTCAGGCAAACAAAAAGCGTCCGCGGCTGGATGCGTTGTTTCATTGGGCAGCGCTTGGCGGGTAGAACGCAGCCGCCAGTTCCTGCAAGGCGGTTGGCAGGCGCGGGCCAAGGCCACCCACCAGCAATGTCGGGTCGAGCGACACCAGGCGCTTGTCGCGCACGGCACGGGAAGCGGCCAGCGCCGGATTTTCCTTGAGCAACGCCTGCAGCGCCTGCTCGCCGCTCAACGCACGATCAGAGAACACCACGACATCCGGGTCGAGCGCCGCCAGCGCCTCGTTGGAGAAGTTCTTGTAGCCTTGGTGCCCGGCCAGGTTGCGCGCCCCCGCCTGGCGCAGCACCCAGTCACCTGCGGTACCCTGCCCGGCAATCAGCGGCTTGGCGCCCGCATGCCCAACCAGCAGCAACACCCCAGGTGCCTTGTGATTTTGCTGAGCCTGCTTGACCTGCAATTGCAGCGCTGCGAGTTGCTGGTGATAGCGCGCCGCCAACTGTGCGGCTTTCTCCTCAGCGCCCAGCAAGGTCCCCAGGTGCCTGAGGTTCTCGTCCACGGCAGCCAGATCGGCCTGGCTGGAGAACAACTCGACCCGCACCCCCGCTTTGCGCACCTGCGCCAGCACGGGCGGCGGCCCCATCTCTTCGGTGCCCACCAGTACATCCGGGCGCAGGCTGAGAATGCCCTCGGCCGACAACTGCCGCTGATAACCGACACTCGGCAAGGCCTTCAGCGATTCGGGGTGCTGGCTGGTGGTATCGACGCCCACCAGGCGTGGCTCGCCGCCCAGTTCACTGATCCACTCGCTCAGTGCCCCGCCAGCGCTGACCCAGCGCTGCGGCAATTCGGCGGCCAAGGCCTGGGTGGAAGCAACGAAAGCTGCGCACAGGGCGAGCAAGGCAGCGGGAAGGCGCATCATCGGATTCCTTCTGAAGGAGGGCCGCACGCCTTGTGGCGGGCGGCGGAACTGCGCACCATAGGCGGGCGGCGCAGCAAATGCGGGCAATTTGATAATTATTCGCATTGACGCGTCAAGCCATCACTTTGTTTCACGAGCCTTCCCTGCAATGCATTATCTCTGTCCTTCCACGGCCCTGGCCGAGGGCCACAGCCGCGCCTTCAGCGTAGACGGCATCGACCTGTTCGGTGTGCGCCGCCAAGGCCAGGTGTACCTGTACCGCAACCGCTGCCCTCACCGCGGCATCCCGCTGAACTGGGCGCAAGACGCCTTTCTCGACGACAGCGCCAGCCTGATCCACTGCGCCCATCATGGCGCACTGTTTCTGATGGAGAGTGGTGAGTGCGTGGCCGGCCCCTGCGAAGGCGAAATGCTGCAGGCCCTGGACTGCCATGAAGACAGCCAGGGGATCTGGCTCAAGGGTTGAGCAGCACCGGCAGCGGGCGGTCGATGACGATTTGCTCGCTATCCAGGCGTACGCCGTAGGCCAGCACCTCGACCCCATCTGCCACCGCAGCGCGCAAGGCGTTGGCATAAGCGAGGTCGATTTCATCGGCAGGGCGTACCGCCGCGATGCCGGTAAGGTTCACGCAGTACAGCTGCACCGCGCGAATGCCCTGACGGGCCAAGGCCGCCAGCTCGCGCAAGTGCTTGGCGCCACGCTGGGTCACGGCATCCGGGAACGCCGCCACGGCGGTATCCGGATAACCCAGGGTCACGCTCTTGACCTCGACATAGGCCGGCCCGCCGGCAAATTCCAGGCGAAAATCCACCCGGCTGCGTTCTTCGCCGTAGGCCACTTCACGCTTCAACGCGGTAAAACCAGCCAGTTCGTGGATCAACCCGGCGCGCAGTGCCTCTTCAACCAGTGCATTGGCACGCCCGGTATTGATGCAGGCCAGGCGGCCCTGGGGCGTTTCGCTGATTTCCCAGGTGCCTGGCAGCTTGCGCTTGGGGTCGTTGGAGCGGCTGAACCACACCTGCCCGCCCTCGCGCATGCAGTTGAGCATGGAACCGGTGTTCGGGCAGTGGATGGTCAGTTGCTCGCCACTGGTCAGCTCGATGTCAGCCAGGAAGCGCTTGTAGCGACGCAGCAGGCGCCCCTGCTCAAGTTGGGGAAAGAACACCATTCAGCCCTGCCAGCTCCGCAGCCCACGGGCAATGCGCTCGACCGCCTGTTCCAGGCGCGGCAGGCTCTGGGTATAGGCAAACCGCACATGGTGGCCGGCCAGGTGGCGGCCGAAGTCCAGGCCCGGGGTGAAGGCCAGGTGCTCGGTTTCGAGGAAGTGCTGGCAGAAGGCAAAGGCATCGCCACCGAACGCGCTGATGTCGGCATACAGGTAGAACGCCCCCTGCGGCTCGACGGCAATGCGGAAGCCCAGTTCACGCAGGGCCGGCAACAGGTAGTCGCGGCGGCGGGCGAATTCGGCACGGCGCTCTTCGAAAATCGCCAGCGTCTCTGGCTGGAAACAGGCCAGCGCCGCATGCTGGGCCATGCTCGGGGCACTGATGTAGAGGTTCTGCGCCAGCTTCTCGAGGTCGGTCACGGCATTGGGTGGCGCCACCAGCCAGCCAAGCCGCCAGCCGGTCATGCCGAAATACTTGGAAAAACTATTAAGGACGAACGCCGAGTCGTCCACTTCCAGCACACTCGGCGCATCCATGCCATAGGTCAGGCCGTGGTAGATCTCGTCCACCACCAGGTGCCCATGGCGCTCACGGGTGGCCTTGGACAGGCTGGCCAGCTCGTCGCGGCCCAGCACGGTACCCGTCGGGTTGGCTGGCGAGGCGACCAGGGCGCCGACGCTGTCCTTGTCCCAGTACCGCTCGACCAGGTCGGCAGTCAGCTGGTAGTTGACCTCCGGCCCCACCGGCACCAGTTGCGCGCCGCCCTCGACCAGGCGCAGGAAGTGGCGGTTGCACGGGTAACCCGGGTCGGCCAGCAACCAGTGCTTGCCGGGGTCGACCAACAGGCTGCTGGCCAGCAGCAGCGCCCCGGAACCGCCCGGCGTGACAAGAATCCGCTCAGGGTCGATCTGCAGGCCGTAACGTTGGCCATAGAAGCCCGCGATGGCCTCGCGCAGTGCTGGCAGCCCGCGGGCGGCGGTATAGCGGGTATGCCCGGCAGCCAATGCGGCCTGCCCGGCAGCGACGATCGGTGCGGCGGTGGTGAAGTCCGGCTCGCCGATTTCGAGGTGGATCACATCATGGCCGGCCGCTTGCAGCTCGTTGGCCCGCGCCAGCAAGGCCATGACGTGGAAGGGTTCGATGGCGCGGCTGCGCGCACTGTAGGTGTGGGCCATGACCTTCTCTCAATTGGGTCTAAACTGTTGATTCTACCTTTGCACGGCAGCGAACGTGAGGCGCGTGCCGCTGTCAACAGCTAGGGTCGGGCGGGGTAGCGCACCCCCGATCTATCTGGTAAGTTCGGCGGCTCGCAGTCGCAGGGCCGGCGGGTGCCGGAGATGGAGCAGCCTGCGCATTGGATCAGATGAGTGAGAGGCGGTCTATTCATGTCCACCGTAGAAAAGCAAAAAACCGGTCAGACCATGTACGGTGTCGAGCCCTATAAAGAGACCAAGGGCGAAGAGTACATGGGCGAGCCCATGAAAAAGCACTTCACCAAGCTTCTCGGGGCCTGGAAGCAAGAGCTCATGACCAGTGTGGACCGCACTGTGGACCACATGAAGGACGAGGCAGCCAACTTCCCCGACCCGGCCGACCGCGCCAGCCAGGAAGAAGAGTTCGCCCTGGAGCTGCGCAACCGCGATCGCGAGCGCAAGCTGATCAAAAAGATCGACAAGACCCTGCAGAAGATCCAGGACAACGATTACGGCTGGTGTGAGTCCTGCGGTATCGAGATCGGCCTGCGCCGTCTGGAAGCCCGCCCGACCGCCGACCTGTGCTTCGACTGCAAGGAAATCTCGGAGAAAAAGGAAAAGACCGTCGGCAAAGGCTGACTCTTCCTCTATCCGAATGGGGCGCATCATGCGCCCCGTTTCATTTATATGCCCGGCAATGCCATGAAAGACTCCCGTTACATCGGACGCTTCGCCCCTACTCCGAGCGGTTTCCTGCACTTCGGCTCGCTGGTCGCCGCCCTGGCCTCGTGGCTCGACGCTCGCGCGGTAGACGGCCGCTGGCTGCTGCGCATGGAAGACACCGACCCGCCCCGGGAAATGCCAGGGGCTCGCGACGCGATCCTGCAGACCCTCGAACGCTACGGCCTGGAATGGGATGGCCAAGTGGTTTATCAAAGCCAGCGCCACGAAGCCTATGCCGCTGTGGTCGACCGCCTGTTCAGCATGGGCCTGGCCTACGCCTGTACCTGCTCGCGCAAGCAGCTGGAGGGGCACAACGGCATTTACCCAGGCTTTTGCCGCAACGCCGGGCATGCCCGTGAAGGTGCGGCGATCCGGCTGCGGGTGCCAGAACTGACCTACCGCTTCACTGACCGGGTGCAGGGCGAGTTCCAGCAGCACCTGGGGCGCGAAGTGGGCGATTTCGTCATCCAGCGCCGTGATGGGCTGTATGCCTATCAACTGGCGGTGGTGCTGGACGATGCCTGGCAAGGCATCACCGACATCGTGCGCGGCGCCGACCTGCTCGACAACACGCCGCGCCAACTGTACCTGCAGGAGTTGCTGGGCTTTTCGCAACCGCGTTACCTGCATATTCCACTGATCGTGCAACCGGATGGGCACAAGCTGGGCAAGTCGTACCGTTCACCGCCGTTGCAGGCGGAGCATGCGACGCCGCTGTTGTTGAGAGCGTTGCGGGCATTGGGCCAGGAAGCAGACCCGGAGTTACTGCTGGCGACCCCTGCTGAAGTGCTGGCGATTGCCCGCAAGCAGTGGCGGCCGGACGCGATTGCGCAGCGGGCCACGGTGCCAGAGGCCGATTTGTTGTGAGGCCGGCACAGGCAACACACCTCTAAAAATCAAAAGCCCAACAAATTCAAACCCTTGGCGAACCCTATGGATTCCCGCTAGCATCCCCCCAGCCATTTGCGCCAATAATAAGTCCAAGCCCGCAGCGCCCAACCATCGAGGCCAGCATGTACATCTATCGTTTGGTCCTGCTTCTGGTCGTGGGGATCTACCTGTTCTCCCCGGCCATCATGGACTGGTGGATCGAACCGACCGGTGCCTGGTACCGCCCCTACCTGCTCTGGCTGATCCTGATCGTCGTCACCTTCATCCTGCAGAGCCAACGAGATGCCGATGAGCTTTAGCCTGACCCAGATGATCCTGATCAGCGCCGCGTACCTCATGGTGCTGTTCGGCGTGGCCTGGATCAGCGAGCGTGGGCTGATCCCGCGTTCCATCATTCGCCACCCACTGACCTACACCCTGTCGCTTGGCGTCTACGCCAGTGCCTGGGCTTTCTATGGTTCGGTGGGCCTGGCCTATCAATACGGTTACGGCTTCCTCGCCTGTTACCTGGGGGTGTCCGGTGCCTTCCTGCTGGCGCCGGTGCTGCTGTATCCGATCCTCAAGATCACCCGCACCTACCAGTTGTCGTCACTGGCCGACCTGCTGGCGTTCCGCTTTCGCAGCACCTGGGCCGGCGCACTGACCACCGTCATCATGCTGATCGGCGTGCTGCCCTTGCTGGCCCTGCAGATCCAGGCGGTGGCGGACTCGATCAGCATCCTCACCGGCGAACCGGTCAAGGCCCGGGTGGCCTTTGCCTTCTGTACGCTGATCATCCTGTTCACCATCTTCTTCGGCTCGCGCCACATCGCCACCCGTGAGAAGCACGAAGGCCTGGTGTTCGCCATCGCCTTCGAATCGGTGATCAAGCTGCTGGCCCTGGGCGGCATCGGCCTGTACGCGCTGTATGGCGTGTTCGGCGGCCCGCACCAGCTGGAAGTGTGGCTGCTGCAGAACCAGACTGCCCTGGCGGCATTGCACACACCGCTGCAGGAAGGGCCATGGCGCACGCTGCTGCTGGTGTTCTTCGCCTCGGCCATCGTCATGCCGCACATGTACCACATGGCCTTCACCGAAAACCTCAACCCGCGCTCGCTGGTCAGCGCCAGCTGGGGCCTGCCGCTGTTCCTGCTGCTGATGAGCCTGGCTGTACCGCTGGTGCTGTGGGCCGGCCTGCGCCTGGGCGCCAGCACCAACCCCGAGTACTTCACCCTGGGCCTGGGGATCGCCGCCAACAACCAGGCGCTGGCCTTGCTGGCCTACGTTGGCGGGCTTGCGTCCGCCAGCGGGCTGATCATCGTCACCACCCTGGCGCTGTCGGGCATGGCCCTCAACCACCTGGTGCTGCCGCTGTACCAGCCACCGGCCGAAGGCAATATCTACCGCTGGCTGAAATGGACCCGCCGGGCGCTGATCGTCGCCATCATCACGGCCGGTTTCGTCTTCTACCTGACCCAGAACAACCACCAGAGCCTGGCCAACCTGGGCATCGTCGCCTTCGTCGCCACCTTGCAGTTCCTGCCAGGTGTGCTGTCGGTGCTGTACTGGCCGACCGCCAACCGCCGCGGCTTCATCGCCGGGCTGCTGGCCGGGACCGTGGTGTGGCTGGTGACCATGTTGCTGCCGCTGCTGGGCAACCTGCAGGGCTTCTACATCCCGCTGCTGGACATGATCTATGTGCTCGATGACACCAGCTGGCACATGGCGGCCATCGCTTCGCTGGCAGCCAATGTTCTGCTGTTTACGCTGATTTCACTGTTCACCAATGCCAGCAGCGAAGAAGTCAGCGCGGCCGAAGCCTGCGCCGTGGATAACGTGCGCCGGCCACAGCGCCGCGAGCTGCATGCCGCATCGCCACAGGAATTCGCCACCCAGCTGGCCAAGCCGCTGGGCGCCAAGGCGGCGCAAAAGGAAGTTGAACAGGCCCTGCGCGACCTCTACCTGCCGTTCGACGAGCGCCGCCCCTATGCCTTGCGCCGCCTGCGTGACCGTATCGAGGCCAACCTCTCTGGCCTGATGGGGCCGAGTGTGGCCCAGGACATGGTCGAGACCTTCCTGCCATACAAGTCCGGTAACGAGAACTACGTTACCGAGGACATCCACTTCATCGAAAGCCGCCTGGAAGACTACCACTCGCGCCTCACCGGCCTGGCCGCCGAACTCGACGCCCTGCGCCGCTACCACCGCCAGACCCTGCAGGAGCTGCCCATGGGCGTCTGCTCGCTGGCCAAGGACCAGGAAATCCTCATGTGGAACAAGGCCATGGAAGAGCTGACCGGCATCGCTGCCAAGCACGTGGTCGGCTCGCGCCTGATGACCATTGACGAGCCCTGGCGCGGCCTGTTGCAAGGCTTCATCAACGTGCCCGACGAGCACCTGCACAAGCAGCGCCTGGCGCTGGACGGCCAGCCGCGCTGGCTGAACCTGCACAAGGCGGCCATCGACGAGCCCCTGGCGCCCGGTAACAGCGGCCTGGTGCTACTGGTCGAAGACCTCACCGAAACCCAGGCCCTGGAAGACAAGCTGGTGCATTCCGAGCGCCTGGCCAGCATCGGCCGCCTGGCGGCCGGCGTGGCTCACGAAATCGGCAACCCGATCACCGGCATCGCCTGCCTGGCGCAGAACCTGCGCGAGGAGCGCGAAGGCGATGGCGAAATCATCGAGCTGTCCAGCCAGATCCTCGAACAGACCAAGCGCGTGTCGCGCATCGTCCAGTCGCTGATGAGCTTCGCCCACGCTGGCGGCAGCCATCAGAACAGCGAAGAACCGGTATGCCTGGCCGAGGTGGCGCAAGACGCCATCGGTCTGCTGGCATTGAACCGGCGCAACTTCGAAGTACAGTTCTTCAACCTCTGCGACCCGGACCATTGGGCCGAGGGGGATCCACAGCGCCTTGCCCAGGTGCTGATCAACCTGCTCTCCAACGCCCGCGACGCATCAAAGCCCGGCAGCGCCGTGCGGGTGCGCAGCGAAGTCAGCGAGCACACCGTCGACCTGATCGTCGAGGACGAAGGCAGCGGGATCCCGAAGAACATCATGGACCGCCTGTTCGAACCGTTCTTCACCACCAAGGACCCGGGCGAAGGAACCGGACTGGGGCTCGCTCTGGTCTATTCCATCGTGGAAGAGCATTATGGGCAAATCACCATCGACAGCCCGGCCGACATCGAACGGCAACGTGGCACCCGGATCCGCGTGACCCTGCCCCGGCATGTCGTAGCGACGTCCCCTGAAATTCGAGACCGTCGAGAGAATTGAATCAATGCCGCATATTCTGATCGTCGAAGACGAAACCATCATCCGCTCGGCCCTGCGTCGGCTACTCGAACGCAACCAGTACCAGGTCAGCGAAGCCGGCTCGGTGCAGGAAGCCCAGGAACGCTTCAGCATTGCCACCTTCGACCTGATCGTCAGCGACCTGCGCCTGCCGGGCGCCCCGGGCACCGAGCTGATCAAGCTCGGCCAGGGCACCCCGGTGCTGATCATGACCAGCTACGCCAGCCTGCGCTCGGCGGTGGACTCGATGAAGATGGGCGCGGTGGACTACATCGCCAAACCCTTCGACCACGATGAAATGCTCCAGGCCGTGGCGCGCATCCTGCGCGACCGCCAGAACGCCCCGGCAGCCGCGCCGTCCCCGGCCGCCGAGCCGCGGGCCAACGGCAAGGCCGCGCCAGCCGACAAGGCTGCCGCCGCCGCCAATGGCGAGATCGGCATCATCGGTTCGTGCCCGCCGATGCAGGACATGTACAGCAAGATCCGCAAGGTTGCGCCCACCGACTCCAACGTGCTGATCCAGGGTGAGTCGGGCACCGGTAAAGAGCTGGTCGCCCGTGCCCTGCACAACCTGTCGCGGCGCGCCAAGGCGCCGATGATTTCGGTGAACTGCGCGGCGATTCCGGAAACCCTGATCGAATCGGAACTGTTCGGCCACGAAAAAGGCGCCTTCACCGGCGCCAGCGCCGGTCGTGCCGGCCTGGTGGAAGCCGCCGACGGTGGCACCCTGTTCCTCGACGAAATCGGTGAGCTGCCGCTCGAAGCCCAGGCGCGCCTGCTGCGCGTGCTGCAGGAAGGCGAGATTCGCCGGGTCGGTTCGGTACAGTCGCAAAAAGTCGACGTGCGCCTGATCGCCGCGACCCACCGCGACCTGAAGAACCTGGCCAAGGCCGGGCAGTTCCGCGAAGACCTTTATTACCGCCTGCACGTGATCGCCCTGAAGTTGCCGGCCCTGCGCGAACGCGGCAGTGACGTCAACGAGATCGCCAATGCCTTCCTCGCCCGCCAGAGCGCACGCATCGGCCGTGACGACCTGCACTTCTCGGCCGAAGCCGAGCAAGCCATTCGTCATTACAGCTGGCCGGGTAACGTACGCGAACTGGAAAACGCCGTTGAGCGCGCGGTGATCCTCAGCGAGAGCGCGGAAATTTCCGCCGACATGCTGGGCATCGACATCGAGCTGAGCGACCTTGAAGAGGATGACCTCCTCGACAATGCCCTGGTCGCGGCCAGCGCCAGCGCGAGCAGTGCCAGCCATGAGCCGACCGAAGACCTTTCGCTGGAAGACTACTTCCAGCACTTCGTGCTCGAGCACCAGGACCACATGACCGAGACCGAGCTGGCACGCAAGCTCGGTGTCAGCCGCAAGTGCCTGTGGGAACGGCGCCAGCGCCTGGGCATCCCGCGGCGCAAGAGCAACGTAACCAGCGACAACTGATTCAGAGCGCCATCCGCCTTACCGCCCGCTTCGCGGCGGTAAGGCCACAGCCCCTCCCCCAGGTAACACCTCAGGTCCCGCACAAATCTGTTACCCAACCTTTCCGACGTAACAGTTCCCGAGGTGTACGGTAACGAAAAACCTGCATTTTCGACCTGCCGAAATCCGCCGAATCGCCTCAACCCCTTGATTTTACTGGGTTTCAAAAAGTTGGCACGGCACCTGCTATATGTCTGGTACAAGAACAATAACAAGCACAGCAACTCAGAATAAGAACAAGACGAAACGGCTCACGCACAATAAAAACAAGACGGCGGAGGCGCAGCTAACTGATTCTTTTGGAGAGGATGCGTGTTTGGGGCTTGCCCCACGACCAGGCAGAGAACAACAAAAACTGCACTTAAAAGCAGCGCCTGAACTGGTTGGATCGAAGGATCAACGTGACATCAGCGGCCAAAGCAATCCGTTTGCTCTTTACCCCTGGATTGGGGGTCGTCCACAAGCTTTGAGATTTGTGGACAGGGCACTCAACAAAAACAAGAAGCCCAGTAAAAAAACAATAAGAGCACGCAACGACTTCTTGGGGAGCTTAGGCTCCCCTTGTCGTTTCTCCCCTTCGGCAGGCTCTCCTGCTACCGCCTACACCATTCCCCGAGTAAATGCTAGAATCCCCGCCCATCATGCGGCCATTCTCCTATTCTTGGCCGAACATTCCTTCAAACAGTGCATCCCATGCTGAAGAAGCTGTTCCAGTCGTTCCGCCCTCCCGTACCGGGCCAGCACCACCGGCGCACCACGCCTGAGGTGATCAACAAGAGCCAACACTCGCTGCAGCGCCACCAGTTCAGCCGCCACGCGGTGAACATCGTCGAGCGCCTGCAGAGTGCGGGCTACCAGGCATATCTGGTCGGTGGCTGCGTCCGCGACCTGATGCTGGGCATCACGCCCAAGGACTTCGACGTCGCCACCAGCGCCACGCCCGAGCAGGTCCGTGCCGAGTTCCGCAACGCGCGCATCATTGGTCGGCGCTTCAAGCTGGTCCACGTGCATTTCGGCCGTGAGATCATCGAAGTCGCCACCTTCCGTGCGCCACACTCGGAAGACGACCAGGGCGATAGCCACCGTTCGTCGCACAACGCCAGTGGTCGCATCCTGCGTGACAACGTGTACGGCACCTTGGAAGAAGACGCGCAACGCCGCGACTTCACCATCAACGCCCTGTACTACGATCCGGTCAGCGAGCGCATCCTCGACTACGCCAACGGCGTGCACGACATCCGCAACCGCCTGTTGCGCCTGATCGGCGACCCGACCCACCGTTACCAGGAAGACCCGGTGCGCATGCTGCGCGCGGTGCGCTTTGCGGCCAAGCTCAACTTCGGCATCGAGAAGCACACCTTCCAGCCGATTCGCAAACTGGCCCCGCTGCTGCGCGAGATCCCGCCAGCACGCCTGTTCGAGGAATGCCTCAAGCTGTTCCTCTCCGGGCAGGGCGCCATCGCCTTCGAAATGCTGGTCGACCTGGAGCTGTTCGAGCCGCTGTTCCCAGCCAGTGCCCATGCCCTGGACGAGCGCCCGACCTACACCCATACCCTGATCAGCCAGGCGCTGAACAACACCGACCTGCGCGTCAAACAAGGCAAGCCGGTCACCCCGGCCTTCCTGTTCGCCGCCCTGCTCTGGCCAGCCCTGCCAGGCCGCGTGCTGCATCTGCAGAACCAAGGCGTGCCGCCGATCCCCGCCATGAACGGCGCGGCCCACGATCTGATCGCCGAGCAGTGCGCGCGCATCGCCATTCCGAAGCGCTTCACCCTGCCGATCCGCGAGATCTGGGACATGCAGGAACGCCTGCCGCGCCGCAGCGGCAAGCGTGCCGACCTGCTGCTCGACAACCCACGCTTCCGTGCCGGTTACGACTTCCTGCTGCTGCGCGAAAGCGCCGGCGAGGAAACCGACGAGCTCGGCCAGTGGTGGACCGACTACCAGGATGCCAATGACAGCGAGCGCCGCGAGATGATCCGCGAGCTTGGCAGCCGTGACGAAGGCACCGGTGCCGGCCCGCGCAAACGCAAGCGCAGTGGCAGCAAGCGCAAGCGCAGCGGCGGTGACGAGGCGTTCGAGTGACCACGCGCGCCTTCATCGGCCTCGGTAGCAATCTGGACGCGCCCGCAGAACAACTGCGCAGCGCCCTGCAGGCGCTCGACCAGATTACCGACAGCCGCCTGGCGGGCGCATCGGCGCTGTACACCAGCGATTCGCTGTTGCCCGGCCAGCCGCGCTATACCAACGCGGTGGCAGCCCTGGACACCACCCTGGCACCACTGGACCTGCTCGACGCCCTGCAGGCCATCGAGAACGACCAGGGCCGCGTGCGCCAGGAGCGCTGGGGCCCGCGCACCCTCGACCTGGATATCCTGCTGTTCGGTAACCAAGTCATCGACGTGCCACGCCTGCAGGTGCCGCACTACCACATGCATGCACGCCCCTTCGTGCTGTACCCCTTGGCCGAACTGGTGGCGGACGACTTCTGCCTGGCCGATGGCCGCGCGCTCGCCCAACTCCTCGAAGCCTGCCCATTCGTCGGCCTGGAACGCCTGTAAACCGGGCGTTTGAGATATTCACCAGGACACGGTAACGCCAGTAACACCCTGTTAGTAACAATGCGGTAACAGGGTGATTGACTTCCCCCACCTCGCTCACGACTATAGGCGTCCCGTGTGGCACCAAAGTGCCGCATACCCGTATTTAGGCCCGGACGGACCTGTGCCCGAACATCACGCGCGATGATGTGCCGCTCCGGAAGATGACTACACGCGTTGTATGCAGTCGTTTTTCACAGCGCCTGAACGAGGATTTTCCTACATGCCTGAAGTAACCCTGACCACCCTGCATGGCCTCAAGGCCAGGGGTGAAAAGATCACCATGCTGACCTGCTACGACGCGACCTTCGCCAAGGCCTGCAGCCAGGCCGGCGTCGACGTGTTGCTGGTGGGCGACTCCCTGGGCATGGTCCTGCAAGGCCATGACAGTACGCTGCCCGTCACCACTGCCGAGATGGCCTACCACACGGCCTGCGTCAAACGCGGCAATGAGGGTGCGCTGATCCTCGCCGACCTGCCGTTCATGGCCCACGCCACCCCCGAGCAGGCCTTCGCCAACTGCGCCACGCTGATGCAGGCCGGCGCCCACATGATCAAGCTCGAAGGCGCCGCCTGGCTGGCCGAAACCATCCGCCTGCTGGCCGAACGCGGCGTGCCGGTGTGTGCGCACATGGGCCTGACCCCGCAGACCGTCAACGTGCTGGGCGGTTACAAGGTCCAGGGCCGCCAGGAAGCGCAAGCGCGGCAGATGCGCGCCGATGCCATTGCCCTGGAGCAAGCCGGCGCGGCGATGCTGCTGCTCGAATGCGTACCAAGCGAACTGGCTGCAGAAATCACCCAGGCGGTGAACATTCCGGTGATCGGCATCGGTGCCGGTAACGCCACCGATGGCCAGGTACTGGTCCTGCACGACATGCTCGGCCTGTCGCTGAGCGGCCGGGTACCGAAGTTCGTGAAGAACTTCATGGAAGGCCAGCCGGATATCCAGAGCGCCCTCACCGCCTACGTCAAGGCCGTCAAGGACGTTACCTTCCCCGCCGCCGAGCACGGATTCAGCGCATGAACACAGTCAAGACCGTCCGCGAACTGCGTGCCGCCGTCGCCCGTGCACGCGGTGAAGGCAAGCGCATCGGCTTCGTGCCGACCATGGGCAACCTGCACAGCGGCCACGCCGCGCTGGTGACCAAGGCCGCCCAACGTGCCGATTTCGTGGTCGCCAGCATCTTCGTCAACCCACTGCAGTTCGGTGCCAACGAAGACCTCGACAAATACCCGCGCACCCTCGCCGCCGACCAGGAGCGCCTGCTGCAGGCCGGTTGCAACCTGCTGTTCGCGCCCACCGTGGAAGAGATGTACCCCGACGGCATGAGCGTACAAACCCGCGTCAGCGTGCCCAACCTGTCCGAAGGCCTGTGCGGTGCCAGCCGCCCAGGGCACTTCGAAGGTGTGGCGACCGTGGTCAACAAGCTGTTCAACATGGTCCAGCCGGACCTGGCCGTGTTCGGCGAGAAGGACTACCAGCAACTGGCGGTGATCCGCGCCATGGTGCGCGACCTGAACATGCCGATCCAGATCATCGGTGAGCCAACCGTGCGCGCCGAAGATGGCCTGGCGCTGTCGTCGCGCAACGGTTACCTGACGCCTGAGCAACGGGCCACGGCGCCGGTGGTGTATCGCACCTTGCAGCAGATCGGCGAGGCGCTTGGCCGCGGCCAGGTCGATTTCGCGGCACTGATCGAGCAAGGCAAGGCGCAGCTGAGCGCTGCCGGCCTGCGCCCGGACTACCTGGAAGTGCGCCATGCGCTGAACCTGCGCCCGGCGACCTTTGGTGACCGGGACCTGGTGATCCTGGTGGCGGCGTATCTGGGTAACACCCGGTTGATCGACAACCTGTATCTGCACCTGGACGAGAAGACCGCCTAAGCCTCCTGGGGCCGCTTGGCGGCCCCAAAATCCTCCCTTCATACCCATTCCCTGCGCGCGGCCTTTGCCTATAATGATGGCCAGTCTGAACCCGGCAATCACTGCCCTGTCCAAGGCTCACCACGCATCAAGGAATTCCGCGCAATGGCGTATTACCGTACCCCCCACGATGTGACGGCCCTGCCTGCCTGGCAGGCCCTGCAGAAACACCGCGACGCCATGCAAGGCTTCAGCATGCGCGAAGCCTTCGCCGCCGATGCCAAACGCTTCGATCAGTTCTCCCTGAGCTGCTGCGGCCTGTTCCTCGACTACTCGAAAAACCTGATCACCGACGAAAGCCGCAAGCTACTGGTGGACCTGGCCGAACAGGTCGGCCTGCAGGATGCGATCAAGTCGATGTTCAGCGGCGAGATCATCAACGCCTCGGAAGGCCGCCCGGTGCTGCACACCGCACTGCGCCGCCCGGTAGGCGACAAGCTCAGCGTCAACGGCGTCAACGTGATGCCGGAAGTACACAAGGTACTCAACCAGATCACCGAGCTGGTCGGCCGTATTCATGATGGCCTGTGGCGTGGCTACAGCGAAAAGCCGATCACCGATGTGGTCAACATCGGTATCGGTGGCTCGTTCCTCGGCCCCGAGCTGGTCTCTGAAGCGTTGCTGCCTTACGCCCAGCGCGGCGTGCGTTGCCACTACCTGGCCAATATCGACGGCAGCGAATTCCATGAGCTGTCGGCGAACCTGCGCGCCGAAACCACGCTGTTCATCGTCTCGTCGAAGTCGTTCAACACCCTCGAGACCCTGAAGAACGCCATGGCCGCGCGCACCTGGTACCTGGCCCAGGGCGGCTCGGAAGCCGAGCTGTACCGCCACTTCATCGCGGTGTCCAGCAACAAGGCCGCCGCCGTGGCCTTCGGCATTCGTGAAGAGAACATCTTCCCGATGTGGGACTGGGTAGGCGGGCGCTACTCGCTGTGGTCGGCCATCGGCCTGCCGATTGCCCTGGCCATCGGCACCGCCAACTTCAAGGAGCTGCTGTCGGGTGCCTACACCATGGACCAGCACTTCCAGACCGCGCCGTTCGACAAGAACATGCCGGTGCTGCTGGCCCTGCTGGGCGTCTGGTATGGCAACTTCTGGGGCGCCAACAGCCACGCGATCCTGCCATACGACCATTACCTGCGTAACATCACCAAGCACTTGCAGCAGCTGGACATGGAGTCCAACGGCAAGAGCGTGCTGCAGGATGGCACCCCGGTGAAGACCGATACCGGCCCGGTGATCTGGGGCGGCGTCGGCTGCAACGGCCAGCATGCCTACCACCAGTTGCTGCACCAAGGCACCCAGCTGATTCCGGCTGACTTCATCGTGCCCGTGGTCAGCTTCAACCCGGTGGCCGACCACCATCAGTGGCTGTACGCCAACTGCCTGTCGCAGAGCCAGGCGCTGATGCTCGGCAAGACCCGTGAAGAAGCCGAGACCGAACTGCGCCAGAAAGGCCTGAACGAAGCGGACATCGAAAAGCTCGCGCCGCACAAGGTGATCCCGGGCAACCGCCCGAGCAACACCCTGGTGGTCGAACGCATCAGCCCGCGCCGCCTGGGTGCACTGGTGGCGATGTACGAGCACAAGGTGTTCGTGCAGAGCGTGATCTGGGGCATCAACGCCTTCGACCAGTGGGGCGTGGAGCTGGGCAAGGAGCTGGGCAAAGGTGTTTACCAGCGTCTTGTGGGAAGCCTCGAAGACAGCGCCGAAGACGGCTCCACCCAGGGCCTGATCAACTACTTCCGCGGCCGTCACCGCGGTTGACCGCAAACCTGTGCCGACCTTGGGGTCGGCACAGGTTGAACGCGCCCTCCAGCTACACTGTCCATCGAATAGCCGCTGCTGTCCCTCGCCCCTCACAAGAGCAGGACCACCCGCCATGTTCGATATCAAGCAGTATCCCCAGGCCCTGGCCGTCAGCCAGTCCGCCAGCCTCTGCGCCGACGACTACCGCCGCCTCTACCGCCAGTCGGTCGATGACCCCGACACCTTCTGGGCCGAACAGGCCAAACGCCTGGACTGGGTCAAACCCTGGTCGAGCGTGCAGCAATGCGACCTGAACACCGGCAAGGCTCGCTGGTTCGACGGCGCCCAACTCAACGTCAGCTACAACTGCATCGATCGTCACCTGGCCCAGCGTGGCGAGCAGACTGCCCTGTTGTGGGAAGGTGACGACCCCAAGGACTCCAAGGCCATCAGCTACCGCGAGCTGCACCGCCAGGTCTGCCGCCTGGCCAATGCCCTGAAGGCACGCGGTGTGCACAAAGGCGACCGGGTGTGCATCTACATGCCGATGATTCCCGAAGCCGCCTATGCCATGCTCGCCTGCACACGCATTGGTGCCATCCATTCGGTGGTGTTCGGCGGTTTCTCCCCGGATGCCCTGCGTGATCGCATTCTCGATGCCGACTGCCGCACCGTGATCACCGCCGATGAGAGCGTGCGTGGCGGCAAGCGCATCCCGCTCAAGCAGAACGTCGACAAGGCCCTGGCCAGCTGCCCGGCGGTAAGCAGCGTGTTCGTGGTGCGTCGAACCGGCGGCGATGTCGCCTGGAGCGAGGGCCGCGACCACTGGTATCACGAAGTCACCGAAAAGGCCGGCGACGACTGCCCGCCCGAACCGATGGACGCTGAAGACCCACTGTTCATCCTGTATACCTCCGGCAGTACCGGCAAACCCAAGGGCGTACTGCATACCACCGCTGGTTACCTGCTGCAGGCGACGATGACCTTCAAGGTGGTGTTCGACTACCGCGAGGGCGAGGTGTTCTGGTGCACGGCCGACGTCGGCTGGGTCACGGGCCACAGTTACATCGTCTACGGGCCACTGGCCAACGGTGCGATTTCGCTGATGTTCGAAGGTGTACCCAACTACCCGGACACCTCGCGCTTCTGGCAAGTGGTGGACAAACACCAGGTCAACATCTTCTATACCGCGCCCACTGCCCTGCGTGCGTTGATGCGTGAGGGTTCGGCACCACTGCAGAGTACCTCGCGCAAAAGCCTGCGCCTGCTCGGCAGCGTGGGCGAGCCGATCAACCCGGAAGCCTGGGAGTGGTACTTCGAAGCCGTCGGGCAGCAACGTTGCCCCATTGTCGACACCTGGTGGCAGACCGAAACCGGCGGCATCATGCTCACCCCACTGCCGGGGGCCCAAAGGCTCAAGCCCGGCTGTGCCACCCAGCCGATGTTCGGCGTGCAACCCGCGCTGCTGGATGAAAAAGGCCAGCTGATCGAAGGCCCCGGCGCCGGCCTGCTGGTGATCAAGGCCAGCTGGCCCGGGCAGATCCGCAGCGTCTACGGCGACCACCAGCGCATGGTCGACACCTACTTCAAACCCATGCCCGGCTACTACTTCACCGGCGACGGCGCCCGCCGCGATGCCGACGGCGACTACTGGATCACCGGCCGCATCGATGATGTGATCAACGTCTCCGGCCACCGCATCGGCACCGCCGAGGTGGAAAGCGCGCTGGTGCTGCACGACAGCGTCGCCGAAGCTGCCGTGGTCGGCTACCCGCATGACCTCAAGGGCCAGGGCGTATATGCCTTCGTTACCCCCATGAACGGCATCGACCCGGACGACACGCTAAAGGCCGAGTTGCTGGCGCTGGTCAGCAAGGAGATCGGCAGTTTCGCCAAGCCGGAGCTGATTCAGTGGGCCCCGGCCTTGCCCAAGACCCGCTCGGGCAAGATCATGCGGCGTATACTGCGCAAGATTGCCTGCAACGAACTGGACAACCTCGGCGACACTTCGACCCTGGCCGACCCAAGCGTGGTACAGGGCCTGATCGACACACGCCTCAATCAATAACGGGCGGCCACTTGCCATGGCCGTCCTGACGCACAGGACGCCATGGAAGCCCTACGCCGACGCATCGAAACCCAGGTCATGAGCCTAACCGGGCTGGCCCTCGGTCAGCTCGACCTCGAATCCCCCAAGGGCGACCCCGGCCTGTTCGGCCCACACAGCATCAGCTGGCGGGTGCATGGTGATTTCCCGAGCATGCTGGTCGGCGGCATCAGCGCCCTGATGCTGCAACTGCTGCACCCGCTGGCTCTGGCCGGGGTGTGGGACCACTCCAATTTCCGCGAAGACCTGCTCGGTCGCCTGCGGCGCACCAGCCAGTTCATCTCCGGCACCACGTTCGGCTCCACCCGCGATGCCGAATGGCTGATCGACAAGGTGCGCACCATCCACTTGCAGGTAACCGGTACCGCGCCGGATGGCCGTCCATATGCCGCCAGCGACCCGGACCTGCTGACCTGGGTGCACGTGGCCGAAGTGAGCAGCTTCCTCGCTGCCCACCTGCGCTACCGCGATCCCCAGCTGTCACGTGCCGAGCAGGACGCCTATTACGCCGAGATCGCCCTGATTGCCGAACGCCTGGGTGCCCGTGGGGTGCCACGCTCCTGCCAGCAGGTCGAGGACTATCTGCAGCAGATGCGCCCACAACTGCAATGCAGCGCACGTAGCCTGGAAGTAGTCGGGATCCTGCTCGAGGCCCCGGCCCCGAGCCGCCTTGCCGAGCCAGTCGGCAAGCTGATGCTGCTGGCAGGCATCGACCTGCTGCCGGACTGGGCCCAGGCCATGCTCGGCCTGCAGCAGGGGCCGCTGCAACGGCGCATGATCCGCCTTGGCCTGCAGCGCACAGCACCGATCCTGCGTTGGGCCATGCGCGACGGCTCGGCGCACCGGGCCAGGCGACGCATGGGTATCGAGTGACGGGAAAATGGTCGCCCCAGCGGAACCGATTTAACGTGCCATACTCCAAGCACTCCTGCTTAGACAGACGAAGCGACACATGTACAAAGGATTGACTCGCGCCCTCGGCGCCCTGTTGGCTCTCGTGGCCCTCTACAGCCTGCTTGGCTTCCTCATTCTCCCTGGTGTCGCCTTGCGTATCGCCAACCAGCAGCTGGCGCAATACGCCACCGTGCCGGCGCACCTGCAACGCATCGAACTCAACCCCTTCAGCCTTGAGCTGACCGTGTGGGGCCTGCAACTGGGCGAACCCGGCAAGGAGCAGGTCGGCTTCGAACGGCTGTACGCCAACCTGGCACTCGACAGCCTGTGGAAACGTGCCCTGCACCTGCAGGCGATCGAGCTCGACAAGCCGCGCAACGAGGTGCTGTTCGCCAAGGACGGTACCCTCAACCTGACCCAACTGTTCAAGTTACCTGCCAGCGAACCCCAACCCGAAGCCCCCCCAAGCGACCCGTTCCCGCTGCGTATCGACAGCATCAAGCTCAGTGGCGGCTACCTGCACTTCGAGGATCAGCGCCCCAGCGAGCCGATCGAATTCATCTACGACGACATGAACCTGGAGCTGAAGAACCTCAGCACCCTGCCGGACGACAACGCCGACATGACCTTGGTGGCGCTTGGCCCCAACGGCGGGCGGGTGGACTGGAACGGCACCCTCAGCCTGGCGCCGATCGCCTCGCAAGGCACGCTGAAAGTCACCGACGGCAAGATGAAGCTGTTCTGGCCCTATGTGCGCGATGCCTTGCCCCTTGTGCTCGAGGACGGCGTGGTCAACCTCGACACCCACTACAAGCTCAACCTGTCCAAGGAAACCGAGCTGTTGCTCGACAACACCTCGCTCAAGGTTGCGCCTTTCGCCATCAAAGCACCGGATGGCCGGCCGCTGGTGCGCCTGGCCAACCTGGAGGTGAGCGAGACGTCCATCGACCTGGCCAAGCAACTGGTCACCGTCGGCAAGGTCCGCAGCGAAAAACTGGAAACCTGGGCGGCCCTGGAAAAGGATGGCCAGCTCGACTGGCAGACGCTGTTCGCCAGCCAGCCGGCCAAGCCCTCACCGAAAGAAAAGGCCGAGCCGGCGGCTGCCGAACCGACCGCAGAAGAAAAAGCCGCTAAAGCGCCAAGCAAGCCCTGGCAGGTACTGCTCAAGGACGTGCAACTGCGCAACTATCAGGTGCACCTCGCCGACCGTAGCCAGAAGGAGCCGGTGGCGCTGGACGTTGGCCCGCTGAACCTCGACATGCAGGGTTTCGACAGCCTCAACCAGTCGCCTTTCACCCTCAAGCTCGACACCGGCATTGGTAAACAAGGCAAGCTGCAGGCGGCAGGTGAAGTGAACCTGGCGCCGGTCACGGCCAAGCTCGATGTCAGCACCCGTGACATCGACCTGCGCGTCGCCCAGGCCTACATCAGCCCGTTCATTCGCCTCGAACTGCGCAGTGGCATGCTCGCCAGCGACCTCAAGGTCGACCTCAAGAGCACCGAACCACTGGCCTTCAGCGTTGCCGGGAAGGCTCAGGTCAACCAGCTGCACACCCTGGACACCATCAAGGGCCGAGACTTCGTCAAATGGCAGCAAGTCAACGTCGACGGCCTGTCGTATGTACACGGTGATGCCCTGTCGATCGACAAGGTGACCCTGCTGCAGCCCTATGCGCGCTTCATCATCAACGAAGACCGCACCACCAGCGTCGACGACCTGCTCATCCCGCAGCCGGCCGGCGCGCCGGCCCGCAGCCCGGCCAAGCCAGCCAGTGCCTCGGGCAGCAAGCCCTTGGGCATCCACATCGGCCAGATCGACATCAACGATGGCTCGGCCAACTTCGCCGACCTGACCCTGACCCCGAACTTCGCCACCGCCATCCAGCAGCTCAATGGCCAGATCGGCACCATCGACAACCGCAAGCCGGCACCGGCCAAGGTCGATGTCAAAGGCAAGGTCGACCGTTATGCCCCGGTCACCATCAAGGGCGCACTCAACCCGTTCAACCCGCTGGCCAGCCTGGATATCGCCACCAGCTTCAAGCGCGTCGAACTGACCACCTTGACGCCCTACTCCGGCAAGTTCGCTGGCTTTCGCATCCGCAAGGGGCGCTTGAACCTCGACCTGCATTACCTGATCACCAACGGCCAGCTCAAGGCCGAGAACAAGGTGGTGGTCGAGCAGCTGCAACTGGGTGAAAAGGTCGACAGCCCGGATGCGGTGGACCTGCCGATCCGCCTGGCGATTGCCCTGCTCAAGGACACCGAAGGGCGGATCTCCATCGAACTGCCGGTTTCAGGTGACCTGAACAACCCGCAGTTCAGCGTCATGCCGATCGTCTGGCAGACCCTGCGCAACCTGGTGCTCCGTGCGGCCCAGGCGCCGTTCAAGTTTATCGGTGGGCTGATTTCTGGTGGCGGCTCGGAAGACCTCGGTACGGTGGCGTTTGCCCCTGGCTCCAGTGAACTCAGTGGCGATGCGCAGTCGACGCTGGACAAGCTCGCTTCCGCCCTCAAGGAACGCCCGGAGCTGCGCCTGGAGATCGAAGGGACCAGCGCGCAGAGCAGCGACGGCCCATTGATTGCCCAGCAACGCCTGGAGCGCGAATACCAGGCGAACTGGTACAAGATCCTGCAGCGTCGTGGTGACAAGGTACCGGCCAATGCCTCCATGCTACAGGTCGATGACAGCGACAAGCCGGCGATGCTCGAAGGTATCTACCGCACCCGCCTGAAGCAGCAGCCACCGGCTGAATGGGAACAACTGAGCCGGGACGAGCGCACCGCCAAGCTGCGAGAGGCGGTGATCAAGTCGTGGGCTGAAAGCACGGCATTGCTGCGCACCCTTGGCCAGGAGCGGGCCAGCAGCATCAAGGACTACCTGGTCGACAAGGGCAAACTCGAGGATGACCGGGTGTACTTCATCGATACCAACCTGGGGCAGGCTGAGAGCGATGGGCGGGTGGTCACGCCGATGCATCTGGATGCTGAATGAGCGGCGTCAGCCGCGAAGGGCCGGGGCAGGCTTACACCAGCCGCTGGCCCGACACCGACGGGTGATACAGCGGCTGCACCTTGTTGCCCGCCGGGTCCAGCAAGTGGAAGCTGCGCGCTCCATCACCATGGTTGAATGGCTTGTCGAGCAAGGTAACCCCACGCGCCTTGAAGTACTGATACCAGGCCTCCAACTCCTCGACGCTATCGACGATGAAACCGTAATGGTCCAGGGTCTGCAGCCCATTGGCCGCCCCTGCCCCACGCCCCAGCGACAGGTTGTCATTACCGCAGGTCAGGTATACCAGGTCTTCGTTGGCCCGGTTCAGCACCTCCATGCCCATCACATCGACATAGAAACGCTCGCACTCCTCCAGGTTGGGCACCAGCAAGGCAATATGGCGCAGGCCATTCAGGCGACCGGGACGGGCAGGTAATTCGGACATTGGCGCGACTCCATTTTTGTATACAATTAGTAATTGAATTTAAAACAAAAGGAGCGCCTTGTGTATAGCCTGTTCATCAAGACCCGCGTCAAACCCGGCTGCGCAGAAGACTTTCTCACCGCCATCAAGGTCAATGCCGCTGCCTCCGTCGCCACCGAGCCAGGCTGCCTGGTGTTCGATGTCTCCCAGGACCGCATCGACCCAGACGTGATCTACCTGTACGAGATCTACCGCGACGACGATGCGTACGAAGCGCACACCCAGACCGCCCATTTCCGCGACAGCCGCCCGTTGGTCGAGCCACTGATCGTCGAGCAGGCGTGCTTTGAAAGCGACGTGATCGCCCGTAACCCGGTGTACTGAGGCCCAATGAAAAAACCCCGGCAATTGCCGGGGCTTCGCTGCAGGTGGCCAAATCCCTCTGGCCGACGGGACATTCCTTATTCGGCTTTCAAGCCATCAGCCATCACGCTTTTTACGCCTTTGATGTTCTTGGTGATGCGGACAGCTTCAGCCTTTTGCGATTCAGTCACCTTCACGTCAGAAGACAGCGAAACGACACCGTGGCTGGTTTCCACTTTGATATCGCTACCCGGTACGCCTTTCTCGGTCATCAGGTCAGCTTTGACCTTGGTGGTGATCCAGGTATCAGAGCCTTCCTGTTTGGCGTTGTCCACGGTATTGGCAGCCATCATCAGCGGAGCCTGAGTGGCCTCGGCAGCAAAGGCACCGTTGGCCATGGTCAGGGTCAGCGCGGTAGCAGTAGCGGCAGCAATGGCGAACTTCTTCATTTGGGTCACTCCTGTTTGTCGAAAGGTCTGCGCCGTATGTCCTGGCGGCAGGTAAGAGTGTAGTTGCATGTGCTGTGCCAGCTTTTACGCTTCGCTTGTTCCCTTATAAATCAATAAGTTAGGGAAAATTGACGCTAACGGATGTCGTGCATTTTGCAATCAGGGCGAAAAACCTGCATGCAAGATGCAAGTCCGCAAAAGGTTCCCGAAAGCCATAAAAAAAGGGCCCCGACGGGGCCCTTCTTCTGGTGCGTGTCAGTCGCTTAGACGCCCGAAGCCTTGGCAGCGGCAACGTCTTTGATCGACAGCTTGATACGGCCGCGGTTGTCCACGTCCAGTACCAGCACTTCGACTTCCTGACCTTCTTTCAGCACGTCGGTCACTTTCTCTACGCGAGCGTCGCTCAGCATCGAGATGTGCACCAGGCCGTCCTTGCCAGGCAGGATGTTGACGAAGGCGCCGAAATCGACGATGCGCTCGACCTTGCCGACGTAGATCTTGCCGATCTCGGCCTCGGCGGTGATACCCAGGATGCGCTGCTTGGCAGCGTCTGCCGCTTCCTTGGTCTCGCCGAAGATCTTGATCGAGCCGTCGTCTTCGATGTCGATCGACGCTTTGGTCTCTTCGCAGATGGCGCGAATGGTAGCGCCGCCTTTGCCGATGACATCACGGATCTTGTCGGTGTCGATCTTCATCGCGATCATGGTCGGGGCGTTGGCCGACAGCTCGGTACGCGACTCGCCAATGATCTGGTTCATCTGGCCGAGGATGTTCAGGCGCGCTTCCAGGGCTTGGCCCAGGGCGATTTCCATGATCTCTTCGGTGATGCCGTTGATCTTGATGTCCATCTGCAGTGCGGTAACACCTTTGGCGGTACCTGCAACCTTGAAGTCCATGTCGCCGAGGTGGTCTTCGTCACCGAGGATGTCGGTCAGGACTGCGAACTTCTCGCCTTCCTTGACCAGGCCCATGGCGATACCGGCAACTGGAGCCTTCATCGGTACGCCAGCGTCCATCAGTGCCAGGGAGGCACCGCAGACCGAAGCCATGGAGCTGGAACCGTTGGATTCGGTGATTTCCGAAACCACGCGGATGGTGTACGGGAACACGTCAGCGGCAGGCAGCATGGCCTGAACCGAACGACGGGCCAGACGGCCGTGGCCGATCTCGCGGCGGCCGGCACCACCCATGCGACCACACTCGCCTACCGAGAACGGTGGGAAGTTGTAGTGCAGCATGAACGGGTCTTTCTTCTCGCCTTCGAGGGTGTCCAGCAGCTGGGCGTCACGTGCAGTACCGAGGGTCGCTACGACCAGGGCCTGGGTTTCACCACGGGTGAACAGTGCCGAACCGTGAGTCTTCGGCAGCACACCGACTTCGATGTTCAGCGGGCGAACAGTTTTGGTGTCGCGGCCGTCGATACGTGGCTTGCCATTGACGATGTTTTCGCGAACGGTGCGGTATTCGATTTCGCCGAAGATGTCTTTGACTTCACCAGCCGAAGGTTGGCCTTCTTCACCGGAGAACTTGGCAACCGCCTGGTCGCGCAGCTCGCCCAGGCGCGCATAGCGGTCGGCCTTGACGGTGATGGTGTAGGCCTGGGAAACGGCTTCGCCGAATTCGGCGCGGATGGCGTTGAACAGTTCAGTGTTGGCAACGGCCGGTTTCCAGTCCCAGGTCGGCTTGGCAGCTTCAGCGGCCAGCTCTTTGACAGCCTGGATAACAACCTGGAACTCGTCGTGGGCGAACAGGACGGCGCCCAGCATCTGGTCTTCGGTCAGCTCTTGAGCTTCCGATTCAACCATCAGCACAGCATCGGAAGTACCGGCAACGACCATGTCCAGGCTCGAGGCAGCCAGTTGCTCGTAGGTCGGGTTCAGCAGGTAGCCGGTGCTTTCGTGGAAGGCAACGCGGGCAGCGCCGATCGGGCCTTCGAACGGAATGCCGGAGATCGCCAGGGCAGCCGAAGTACCGATCATCGCAGCGATGTCCGGATCGGTCTTCTTGCTGGTGGAAACCACGGTGCAGACAACCTGCACTTCGTTCATGAAACCTTCTGGGAACAGCGGGCGGATCGGACGGTCGATCAGGCGCGAGGTCAGCGTCTCTTTCTCGGAAGGACGGCCTTCACGCTTGAAGAAGCCACCCGGGATCTTGCCGGCGGCGTAGGTCTTTTCCTGGTAGTGGACCGACAGCGGGAAGAAACCCTTGCCTGGATCGGCCTGTTTGGCACCGACCACGGTCACCAGCACGGTGACATCGTTGTCGACGGTAACCAGCACGGCGCCGGTTGCCTGACGGGCGATACGGCCCGTTTCGAGAGTAACGGTCGATTGACCGAACTGGAATTTCTTGATTACCGGGTTCACGGTTTCCTACCTTTTTCAGTGGCTCTGGGGGAACTGGTTTCTTGCGAATTCTTGGGCAGAACGGGGAATCGGCCCCATTGACCGTCCAGATACAACACGAGGTTGGGAGCCTGGCTGCTGCGCGGTAAACCGCTCAGCAAAACCAGGCTGCCAACCTCGGAGATACGCGTGGCGTGCCCGACGGCGAAGCTGCAAAACAGCATAGCCGAAGCTTGCGACACGCCATGCACACCACTGACCAGGCCGCTATTAGCGACGCAGGCCCAGGCGACCGATCAGGGCGCTGTAACGAGTGGTGTCTTTACCCTTCAGGTAGTCCAGCAGCTTACGACGCTGGTTAACCATACGGATCAGACCACGACGGGAGTGGTGGTCTTTGTCGTTGGCCTTGAAGTGGCCTTGCAGCTTGTTGATGTTGGCGGTCAGCAGAGCAACCTGCACTTCCGGGCTACCGGTATCGCCGGCGGCTTGCTGGTAATCGGCAACGATCTGAGCTTTTTCTTCAACGCTGAGGGCCATGAGGCTTCTCCAAATTAAACGGATCCCGCAAGCGGGTTCCAATAGGCCAGGGACAAAACCCTGTATTAATAAAATGAGCTGTGACCGTGCCTACTGACAGCCACCCTCGGTCCACCGGTTTCAGCCAAAGCCTCGGCCTGTGGTTTCGGTCATTCCGACCGAATCAGTCGACGCGGCGCAATACGCCCGTCTTCGCTCACTTCACCGATACCGATGAAGCGACCATTGTGATCCTGTACGCGGACCATGCCGAACTGCGGTGCATCCGGCGCACGCACTGCCTGGCCATGCAGCCAGTAGAAAGCGCTGTGCTCGGACAGGCACACCAGTGGCCAGTCCAGCAGCCCGCTGTCGGACGGCATCAGGAAGCGATCGAGCGCTTCGTTGCCACCTTCGGCATGGGCTTGCTCGAGTTCCTCGAGGGTTACCGTCTGGGCCAGGGCGAAAGGCCCGGCCTGGGTCCGGCGCAGTTCGGCGACATAAGCGCCGCAGCCCAGGGCCTCGCCGATATCCTCCACCAGGGTGCGGATATAGGTGCCTTTGCTGCAGCCAACCGACAACCGCGCACGGGTGCCTTCGCACTCGAGCAACTCCAAGCGGCCAATAGTAACAGAACGCGCCTCGCGCTCCACTACCTCTCCTGCACGCGCCAGTTTGTACAGCGGCTGGCCGTCGCGCTTGAGCGCCGAGTACATCGGCGGTACTTGAAGGATTTCACCGCGAAAACGCGGGATCACGGCTTCGATATCGGCGCGACCAACGGTCACCTCGCGGGTCTGCAGGACTTCGCCTTCAGCGTCCGCGGTGCTGGTAGTCTGCCCCATCTGCATGACCGTTTCGTAGCCCTTGTCGGAATCGAGCAGGTACTGCGAAAACTTGGTCGCCTCACCGAAGCACAGCGGCAGCACGCCGGTGGCCAGCGGGTCGAGGCTGCCGGTGTGGCCGGCCTTCTCGGCATTGAGCAGCCAGCGGACCTTCTGCAGCGCAGCGTTGGAGGTGAAACCCAGCGGCTTGTCGAGCAGGATGATGCCGCTGACATTGCGGCGGATACGTTTGACCTGGGCCACCGTTTACTCCTTGGCGTCCAGCTCGTCGGCATCCTTGTGCAGGCGGTCTTCGGCCACTGCACGCTCGATCAGCGCCGACAGGTGGACACCGCGGCTGACACTTTCATCGAAGTGGAAGTGCAACTGCGGCACGCTGCGCAGCTGCATCGAGCGGCCCAGGTGCAGGCGCAGGAAGCTTGCGGCGCTGTTCAGGGCCTTGAGCGACTGCTGCACGGCGTCTGGCGCTTCTTCGCCCATGACGGTGATGAAGACCTTGGCATGGCCCAGGTCGCGGCTCACATCCACGGCGGTGATGGTCACCAGACCGACGCGTGGGTCTTTGACTTCACGGCGGATCAGCTCGGCCAGCTCACGCTGCATCTGATCACCGATACGTTGGGTACGGCTGTATTCTTTGGCCATTCTTGCTACCTGTAACTTAAAGCGGCAAACGCCCGGTGAGGCTGAAGCCTGACCGGGCGCTACCTACTGAGGCGCTGCCCACCGCCCTGCGGCGGGGGCTGGCGCCCTGCTCACCCTTAAAGGGTACGAGCAACCTGGACTTTCTCGAAGACTTCGATCTTGTCGCCGACCTTGACGTCGTTGTAGCTCTTGACGCCAATACCGCACTCCATGCCCGAACGTACTTCGGAAGCGTCGTCCTTGAAGCGACGCAGCGATTCCAGCTCGCCTTCGAAGATCACAACGTCTTCGCGCAGTACGCGGATCGGACGGTTGCGGTACACGGTACCTTCGATGACCATACAGCCAGCGATGGCGCCGAACTTCGGCGAACGGAACACGTCACGGACTTCTGCAACACCCAGGATGTTCTCGCGAACATCGCTGCCGAGCATGCCGGTCAGGGCCTTCTTGACGTCTTCGATGATGTCGTAGATCACGTTGTAGTAACGCATATCCAGACCTTCCTGCTCGACGATCTTGCGCGCGCCGGCATCGGCACGCACGTTGAAGCCGAACAGTACTGCATTCGAAGCCAGCGCCAGGTTGGCGTCGCTTTCGGTGATACCACCGACGCCGCCACCGATCACGCGCACCTGAACTTCGTCGTTGCCCAGACCAGCAAGCGAGCCCTGCAGTGCTTCCAGGGAACCGCGCACGTCGGTCTTGAGGACGATGTTGAGGGTCTTCTTCTCTTCCTGACCCATGGTCTCGAAGATGTTTTCCAGCTTGCCGGCGTGAGCACGGGCCAGCTTGACCTCGCGGTACTTGCCTTGACGGAACAGGGCAACTTCGCGAGCCTTCTTCTCGTCGGCAACCACGGACAGCTCGTCACCGGCTTCCGGGGTACCGTCCAGGCCGAGGATCTCGACCGGGATCGACGGGCCGGCTTCCTTCACAGGCTTGCCGTTCTCGTCGAGCATGGCACGCACGCGGCCATAGTTGGAGCCGCACAGGACCATGTCGCCCTGACGCAGGGTACCGTCCTGAACCAGGATGGTCGCCACCGGGCCACGGCCCTTGTCCAGGCGCGATTCAACGACCACGCCACGACCTGGAGCGGTCGGAGTAGCCTTCAGTTCGAGGATCTCGGCCTGCAGCAGAACGGCTTCGAGCAGTTCGTCTACACCCGTACCCATCTTCGCCGAAACCTTGACGAACGGCGTGTCACCACCCCAGTCCTCGGAGGTCACGCCTTCGACCGACAGTTCGTTGCGGATGCGATCGAGATCAGCGCCCGGCTTGTCGATCTTGTTCACTGCAACCACCAGCGGAACGCCAGCTGCCTTGGCATGCTGAACGGCTTCGCGGGTCTGCGGCATCACGCCGTCGTCCGCCGCCACCACCAGGATGACGATGTCGGTAGCCTTGGCACCACGAGCACGCATCTGAGTGAACGCTGCGTGGCCCGGGGTATCGAGGAAGGTGACCATGCCGCGGTCGGTTTCCACGTGGTAGGCACCGATGTGCTGGGTAATACCACCGGCTTCGCCAGCAGCAACCTTGGCACGACGGATGTAGTCGAGCAGCGAGGTCTTGCCATGGTCAACGTGACCCATGACAGTAACCACCGGCGCACGCGACTCGGTCTGGCCTTCGAACTTCAGCGATTCGGCCAGGGAGTCTTCCAGGGCGGTATCGCTGACCAGAGTGACCTTGTGGCCCAGCTCTTCTGCGATCAGCTGAGCGGTTTCCTGGTCGAGCACCTGGTTGATGGTAACCGGGGTGCCCATCTTGAACATGAACTTGACCACTTCGGCGCCCTTGACGGACATCTGGTTGGCCAGTTCGGAAACCGTGATGGTTTCGCCGATGGTCACGTCACGAATGACGGGGCCGGTCGGGTTCTGGAAGCCGTGCTGGTTACGCTTCTTCAGCTTGCTCTTGCCACCACGGCCACGACGAGCGCCATCGCTCTCTTCGTCGGTGGTGCGCGGTGCGGCGCGAGGAGTCGGAGCCTTTTCCTTCTCCTTGACCTTGACCTTGATCGACACGCGCGGCGCTTCGCCACGACGCTCGCCACCACGACGGTCTTCGTCACGGGTGCGGCCTTCGTTGCGACGGGCTTCGTCCTTCTTGCGCTCGGCAGCACGGGCTGCGGCGTCTTCGGACGCAGGCACGTCGGCGACTACCGGGGCTGGAGCGGCAGCAGGCGCTGGCTCGGCCTTGGCGGCAGGCGCAGGGGCTGGCGCTGCAGCAGCGCTATCGGCTGCCAGACGGCGAGCCTGATCTTCGTTGCGCTGGCGAACTTCGGCGTCAACCTTGTCGCGAGCGGCATTTTCAGCCGCGCGGCGCTCATCCAGCTCACGCTTCTGCTCAGCCTGGACTTCTTCCGGGCTGCGCTGCACGAAAACTTTCTTCTTGCGTACTTCTACGCTGATGCTCTTGCTACCGGCGACACGCAGGGTGCTGGTGGTCTTGCGCTGCAAGGTAATCTTGCGCGGCTCTTCCACCTTGCTCTTGTGGCTGCTCTTCAAATGGGTCAGCAGAGTCTGCTTCTCATTGTCGGTCACTACCTGACCGGCGTCGGTGTGCGGCAGACCTGCCTCACGCATCTGCTGCAGCAGGCGCTCTACCGGTGCCTCGACCTCTTGGGCCAGTTCTTTCACCGTGACTTGCGTCATGCACTTCTCTCCTCAGGCCGCGCCTAATTACTCGAACCAATGGGCTCGGGCGGCCATGATCAACTTGCCGGCACGCTCTTCGTCGATGCCGTCGATGTCGAGCAGGTCGTCAATCGACTGCTCGGCCAGGTCTTCGCGGTTAACCACGCCGCGCACCGCCAGTTCAGCCGCCAGGTCCTTGTCCATGCCCTCAAGGGAGAGCAGGTCTTCGGCCGGGTGGGCGTCTGCCAGTTTTTCTTCGGTAGCGATGGCCTTGGTCAACAAACGGTCCTTGGCTCGAGCGCGGAGCTCATTGACGATATCTTCGTCAAAGCCATCGATGTTGAGCATTTCTTCCAACGGTACGTAGGCAATTTCTTCGAGGCTAGTGAAGCCTTCGTCGACCAGCACTTGGGCCAGCTCCTCGTCGACTTCCAGTTCATCGATGAAATTGCGCAGGATGTCGCCGGTTTCGGCCTGTTGCTTGGCCTGGATGTCCTTCTCGGTCATCACGTTCAGGGTCCAGCCGGTCAGCTGACTGGCCAAACGAACGTTCTGACCGCCACGGCCAATGGCCTGGGCCAGGTTGTCCTCGGCGACGGCGATGTCCATGGCATGGGCATCCTCGTCAACGATGATCGCCGCGACTTCAGCCGGCGACATGGCGTTGATGACGAACTGCGCCGGGTTATCGTCCCACAGGACGATATCGACACGCTCACCGCCCAACTCTCCGGATACGGCCTGGACACGCGAACCGCGCATGCCGATACAGGCACCTTGCGGGTCGATGCGCTTGTCCTTGGAGCGGACGGCGATCTTGGCACGCGACCCCGGATCACGGGATGCAGCCATGACTTCGATAAGGCCTTCAGCAATTTCCGGCACTTCAATGCGGAACAGCTCGATCAGCATCTGCGGCGCAGTGCGCGAAAGAATCAGCTGAGGGCCACGGTTTTCGGTGCGAATTTCCTTGAGCAGTGCGCGCAGGCGCACACCGACCCGGAAGGTCTCGCGTGGAATGATGTCTTCGCGCGCCAGCAAGGCCTCGGCGTTGTTGCCCAGGTCGACGATGACGTTGTCGCGGGTGACCTTCTTGACGGTGCCGGAGATGATCTCGTTGACCCGCTCGCGGTAGGCGTCGACCACCTGGGCGCGCTCGGCTTCACGGACCTTCTGCACGATGACCTGCTTGGCGGTCTGCGCGGCGATACGGCCGAACTCGATGGACTCGATCTTTTCTTCGATCACATCACCGACTTTCGCTTCCGGGTGAGTGTCCTTGATCTTGTCCAGCCAGGTTTCGATCGCCGGATCGTCCAGGTCGTTCTCGTCGACCACGGTCCAGCGACGGAAAGTCTCGTAGCTACCGGTGTGGCGGTTGATTTCCACACGCAGGTCGACTTCGTCCTCAAAACGTTTTTTGGTTGCAGTAGCCAGGGCCACTTCCAGCGCTTCGAAAATGACGCCGGGCGGTACACCTTTTTCGTTGGATACCGATTCAACAACCAGCAGTACTTCTTTGCTCATCGTACGCCTCGCCTTGCGCAAGCCATTGGGCCCGGATAGTCCGCCGGGCCCGGCACGTCTCAGTCAAAACTGGGAATAATATTGGCCTTGTCGATCGAGTCGATCGGCAGCAGGAACTCTTGGTTATCCACCTGGACCACCACATCCTGATCCTCCACACCGCGGAGAAGGCCCTGGAAGTTACGACGACCCTCGAAGGGTGAACGCAGCTTGATCTTCACTTGTTCGCCGGCATGCGAGGCAAACTGTTCCAGAGTGAACAGTGGGCGATCCATGCCTGGAGAGGAGACCTCAAGGGTGTATTCGCTGCTGATCGGATCTTCCACATCGAGGATCGCGCTGGCCTGACGGCTGACTGCTTCGCAGTCGTCCACCAGGATGCCGTCTTCCTTGTCGATATAGATGCGCAGTACCGAATGCTTACCCTGGGATACGAATTCGATCCCCCAGCACTGATAGCCCAGACCCTCGACCACCGGGGCCAACAAGGCCTGCAACTGTTCTAGCTTGCTCGACACCTGAACCCCCTCGTGCATGCTGTGCAAATAAAAAATGGGCGAAGCGCCCATCCCTGAAAGCGCCGTAGGACAACGACGCCGTAAATTTTGTTCGGCTAGCAAAAAGCCCCTGAAAAGGGGCTCCGCTGAAGCTGGTTGCGGGGGCTGGATTTGAACCAACGACCTTCGGGTTATGAGCCCGACGAGCTACCAAGCTGCTCCACCCCGCGACAAAGCTGGGGCGAAAGTATAAGACTTAACCTGCTTATGGGTCAAACCCAAACCTTCACCTGCAAGAAAGCCCGCTAAAGCGGGCTCTCAAGCTTCAATTGGTACCGAGAAGGGGACTCGAACCCCTACACCCTATGGGCACAACCACCTCAAGGTTGCGTGTCTACCAATTCCACCACCTCGGCAATACTACATTTGAAACCCGTTACTTCTGCTCTTCGGCTGGAGGAGGAACATCACCTTTAGGGGCGGTGTCACTCTTCTGCTCCTGGAGCACCGGTACATCATCATTAACTGCCGGTTTCTGCGGCTCTTTCACTTCAAGCACTGCTGGATCTGGAAGACCTGCTTGGCTAAGCTGGTGAGCTTGTTGCTTCGCGAAGTATCCTAACCCAAGTGCTGTCAAAAAGAAAGTGGCAGCGAGTATTGCAGTCAATTTACTCAGGAACGTTGCAGAGCCTTGGCTCCCGAACACGGTATTAGAGGCACCCGCGCCGAAAGATGCACCTGCTTCCGCACCTTTACCCTGTTGAAGCAGAACCAGCACTACCAGCGACAGCGCTGCCAACAGATGAAAAACAACGATAACTGTTTCCAGCATTTGTTCAGTTTCCTGCGGCGCGACAAATTGCACCGAATTCGTCTGCGTTCAGGGACGCTCCACCAATGAGCCCCCCATCGATATCCGGCATGCCGAACAGTTCGGCCGCATTGGCCGCCTTCACGCTGCCGCCGTAGAGAAGCTGCACATTCGCGGCAACTTCGGTGTCTTCGGCCGCCAACTGAGCACGGATGGCTGCATGCACATCCTGAGCCTGCTGAGGCGAAGCCGTCAAACCTGTGCCAATGGCCCAAACCGGCTCATAGGCGATTACAGCATTGGCAAAAGCCTTAACACCGAACGCGTCGATGATACTGCTTAGTTGACCCCCGACAACTTCGAGTGTCTTGCCTGCCTCGCGCTCTTCGAGAGTCTCCCCTACGCAGAGCACCGGCATTAAACCACTAAGTTGAGCGGCTGCAAACTTCTCTTTCAGCACTTCTTCACTTTCGCCGATGATCTGGCGACGCTCGGAGTGGCCAATCAAGACCAACTTGCAACCCGCTTCAACCAACTGACTTGGTGCAACTTCACCGGTCAGCGCGCCCTCTTCGGGCTTTACCGCAGAATTCTGTGCTCCGACAGTGATCCCCTTGCCCTTCAGCCCATCAACCACTTGATTGATGAACAGCGTTGGCGGGAACACTGCGACTTCAACACCATTTGGCACCGGCATGTTGCCCAGGCCCAGGATCAGCTCAGCGACGCTGGCGCGGGTACCGTGCATCTTCCAGTTACCAGCTACCATAGGGCGACGCATGCTTTACCTCGTCGGTCAAAGTGGGCGCAGATCTTACCCAACCCGATCTGCGCTGGCAAGCCTCTTTCAGGCACAAACTTCTGCGACCAGCTTGGCCAGGGTTTCGGCATGGCCGCGCACCTGGTTTTCGTCGTCACCTTCGACCATCACCCGCACCAAAGGCTCGGTGCCGGACTTGCGCAGCAGCACACGCCCACGCCCAGCCATGGCCTCAGTGACCTTGGCACTGGCTTCCTTGACGGCCGGATGCGCCAGGGGATCGACCTTGCTAGCGCCGAAACGCACGTTGATCAGCACCTGCGGGCATTTGCGCAGGGCCTGACGCGCCTGCGCCAGGGTCTCGCCGCGGCGTTTGAGCGCCATCAGCACCTGCAGCGCGGCAATGATCGCATCACCGGTAGTGGTGTGGTTGCAGCACACGACGTGCCCCGAGTTCTCACCACCCACCAGCCAGTCGCGCTCGAGCAGCTCGGCCATCACATAGCGATCGCCGACCTTGGCCCGCACGAACGGAATGTCCAGGTCCTTGAGCGCAAGCTCCAGGCCCAGGTTGCTCATCAACGTGCCAACTACGCCGCCTTGCAGCTTGCCGCGCTCATGCAGGTCACGAGCGATGATGAACAGCAGCTCATCGCCATCGACGATGGCCCCGGTGTGATCGACCATCAATACCCGGTCACCATCGCCGTCGAAGGCGATGCCCAGGTCGGCATGCCCCACCAGCACGGCAGCCTGCAACGATTCGATGTGGGTCGAACCGCAGCCCTCGTTGATGTTCAGGCCATCCGGCTGTGCATGCAGCACGGTCACATCGGCGCCAAGCTCGCGGAATACGCTTGGGGCAACCTTGTAGGTGGCACCGTGGGCGCAGTCGACCACCAGCTTGAGCCCGTCGAAGCTGGTGCTGCTCGGCACGCTGCTCTTGCAGAATTCGATATAGCGACCAGCCGCATCGTTGATACGGGAAACCTTGCCCAGCTTGCTCGACTCGACCACGGTCATCGGCTGATCGAGCAACTCCTCGATCATCAGCTCGACTTCGTCGGGCAGCTTGGTGCCCTGGCCGGAGAAGAACTTGATGCCGTTGTCGTCGTGCGGGTTGTGCGAAGCACTGATGACGATACCAGCCTCGGCATGGAAGGTGCGGGTCAGGTAAGCGATGGCCGGCGTCGGCATCGGCCCGAGCAGCATCACATCAGCCCCCGCTGCAGACAAGCCGGCTTCGAGCGCAGACTCGAACATGTAACCGGAAATACGCGTGTCCTTGCCCACCAACACGCGGCAATGGCCCTGCTTGCGGAAGGCCATGCCGGCAGCCCAGCCCAACTTCAGCATGAAGTCCGGGGTGATCGGAAATTCGCCGACGCGGCCACGGATGCCGTCGGTACCAAAGTATTTTCTGCTCATAGGGACTCCAATGTTCTTATTCGGCGTTCTGTACCGCGGCAATCATGCGCACCACATCGACAGTCTCGGCCACATCATGGACGCGCAGGATACTGGCCCCCTTGGTCATGGCCAGAGCCGCCAGCGCGAGGCTGCCGTACAGTCGCTCACCGACCGGACGATCCAGCGTCAGGCCGATCATGCTCTTGCGCGAAACGCCCACCAGTAGCGGGCGCCCAAGGCGATAGAGCGCTTCCATGTGCTTGAACAGGCTGAGGTTGTGCGCCAGTGTCTTGGCGAAGCCGAAGCCTGGATCAAGAATGATTCGTTCGGCAGGGATGCCCGCTGCTGCGCAAGCGGCCATCCGCTGTTCAAGATAGCGCGTTACGTCGGCAGTCACATCTTCGTAATGCGGATCGTCCTGCATGTTCCCCGGCTCGCCACGCATGTGCATCAGGCATACCGGCAAGCCGGTGTCCGCCGCCGCATCCAGGGCGCCATCGCGCTCCAGGGCTCGCACATCGTTGATCAGGCCAGCACCCAGCCGCGCCGACTCGCGAATCACCGCAGGCGTTGAGGTATCCACCGAAATGACCACATCGAGACGGCTGTTGATGGCTTCGACCATCGGCGCAACACGCTCCAACTCTTCGGTCACGGAAACTGCACGCGCACCGGGGCGAGTCGACTCACCACCGATATCGATCAGCGTGGCGCCCGCCGCAACCATCGCCTCGGCATGACGCAACGCTTCATCGCGCTGGCTGAAACGGCCACCGTCGGAGAAGGAATCGGGAGTGATATTCAGGATACCCATGACATGGGTACGGGAAAGATCAAGAACCCGGTTGCCGCAAGGCAACCGGGTCGGGTACAGCTGTGAGCTCATAAGTGCCCTTAGTGTTGAGCCGCTGGGCCGCCGATTGGCGATTCCGGGCGATCATTCTGGGCAGTCGGGGTGCCCGAATCCTTGTCGTCATCCCAATCACGGGGTTCGCGCGGAGTGCGGCCAGCCATGATGTCGTCAATCTGATCGGCATCGATGGTCTCGTACTTCATCAGCGCTTCAGTCATCGCCTCGAGCTTGTCGCGATTGTCGATCAGCAGCTGCTTGGCAGTGGCATAGCACTGATCGATGATGCTGCGCACTTCGGAGTCGATCAGCTTTGCCGTCTCGCCGGAGACGCTGGCGTGCTGGCTGGCAGCACTACGACCGAGGAACACCTCGCCCTCCTCTTCCGCATACATCAGCGGACCGAGCTTTTCCGACAGGCCCCACTTGGTCACCATGTTACGAGCGATCTGACTGGCTCGCATGATGTCGTTGGAAGCACCGGTGGTAACGCCATCGAAGCCCAGGGTCATCTCCTCGGCGATCCGGCCACCGTACAGGGAGCAGATCTGGCTGATCAGCGCACGCTTGGACAGGCTGTAGCGGTCTTCTTCCGGCAGGAACATGGTGACACCCAGGGCACGACCACGCGGGATGATCGAAACCTTGTAGACCGGATCGTGCTCAGGCACCAGGCGACCGACAATAGCGTGACCGGCCTCGTGATAGGCGGTGTTCCTTTTCTCCTTCTCGGACATGACCATGGTCTTGCGCTCGGCGCCCATCATGATCTTGTCCTTGGCCAGCTCGAACTCTTTCATCTCGACCAGGCGCTTGTTGGAGCGGGCGGCGAACAGCGACGCCTCGTTGACCAGGTTGGCCAGGTCGGCACCGGAGAAGCCCGGGGTACCACGGGCAATGACCGCCGGGTTGACGTTTTCGCCGACCGGCACCTTGCGCATGTGTACCTTGAGGATCTGCTCTCTCCCACGGATATCCGGCAGGCCGACCACGACCTGACGGTCGAAGCGACCAGGGCGCAGCAGCGCAGGGTCGAGCACGTCCGGGCGGTTGGTGGCGGCAATGACGATGATGCCATCGTTCATTTCGAAGCCATCCATTTCCACCAGCAACTGGTTGAGGGTCTGCTCGCGCTCGTCGTGACCACCACCCATGCCGGCGCCGCGGTGGCGACCCACGGCGTCAATCTCGTCAATGAAGATGATGCACGGCGCGTGTTTCTTGGCCTGTTCGAACATGTCACGAACACGGCTGGCACCCACACCGACGAACATCTCGACGAAGTCGGAACCGGAAATGGTGAAGAACGGCACCTTGGCTTCACCTGCAATGGCCTTGGCCAGCAGGGTCTTACCGGTACCGGGCGGGCCGACCATCAGCACGCCACGCGGGATGCGGCCACCCAGGCGCTGGAACTTGCCCGGGTCACGCAGGAATTCGACCAGCTCACCAACCTCTTCCTTGGCCTCGTCGCAACCGGCGACGTCAGCCAGGGTGGTCTTGACCTGGTCTTCGGACAGCAGGCGCGCCTTGCTCTTGCCGAAGCTCATCGGCCCGCCCTTGCCACCTGCACCACCTTGCATCTGGCGCATGAAGAACATGAACACGGCGATGATCACCAGGATCGGGAAGCTCGCGACCAGCAACTGAGTCCAGATGCTCTGCTGTTCAGGCTGCTTGCCTTCTACGACCACATGGTTGTCGACCAGGTCGCCGATCAGGCCATTGTCGGTGATGGCCGGACGCACGGTCTTGAAGTTGTCCCCGTCGGCGCGCTTGCCGGTAATGATGTAGCCGTCGACGGTCACACGCTCGACCTTGCCATCCTTGACCTGCTGGATGAAGTCGGAGTAGTTGAGGGTCTGCGGCTCGTTAGGGCTGGAGAAGTTGTTCATCACTGTCACCAGGACAGCTGCGATGATCAACCACAGGATCAGATTCTTTGCCATGTCGTTCAATTCGCTACCCTCTGAGGCCGGCGCACGACGCAGCCGTGCCTCGCATGATATTCATCGCCCTAACTTACTACATTACCTACGCATCCGCAGGCACCGTCTGTAACCCTTTGTGAAACCTAGACTACACGAAGTTCGGACGATCCAGACGGGGCAGCCGATTGGAAATAACTATCAGCCACCACGTGTCACGCCTTTCAAACGCCTTTGAAACCTTTGCCCAGCAGGTACTGCTCACGAGAACGGTCCCGCGAAGAGGACGGCTTGCGCATTTGTACCTTGTCGAACTTGGTGCGCACGTCCTTCAGGTACATATCGAAGCCTTCGCCCTGGAAAATCTTGATCAGGAAATCACCGCCAGGCTTCAGTACGCGGGTTGCCAGATCCAGGGCCAGCTCGCAAAGGAACATGGCGCGCGGCATGTCCACTTCGGGCGTACCACTCATATTGGGGGCCATGTCGGAAATCACAAGGTCTACGTGCGAATCGCCGACCGCCTGCAAAATCTGCTGGAGCACCGCGTCATCGGTGAAGTCGCCCTGAATGAAGGTCACATCCGGGATCGAGTCCATTTCCAGGATGTCAGAAGCGATCAGGCGGCCCTGGCCACCAATCAGACGACTGGTCACCTGTGACCAGCCACCCGGGGCCGCGCCGAGGTCAATTACACTCATGCCAGGGCGGATCAGACGGTCCTTTTCCTGGATCTCAAGGAGCTTGTAGCTCGCACGCGAACGGTAGCCATCCTTCTGTGCCTGTTTCACAAAAGGATCGTTGAAATGCTCTCGCAGCCAGTTTGCGCTGCTTTTGGAACGTTGTACCACGGGGCACCTCGATGATATGCGTCGTGATTGACTGGGCGGAGCCGGTGGCCCTCGGGTAAAATGCCGGTCAATTTTACAGAATCAGACGGAAAGGGTCAGATTATGCCGCTCAATAACGAGCAGAAGAAGCAATACAAGTCCATTGGTCATGACCTGAAGCCGGTCCTGATCGTTGCTGGCAACGGTTTGAACGAAGGCGTGATCGCCGAATTGGAGCGTGCGCTGGTCGATCACGAACTGATCAAGGTCGAAATTCGCTCGGAAGATCGCGAAGAGCGCGCCGCCGTCATTGCCGAACTGTGCAAGGCCGGCCGTGCCGAACTGGTGCAGACCATCGGCAAGAAGGCACTGATCTATCGCAAGAATCCGCAGCCGAACAAGCAACTGTCCAACATCCACCGTTACAAGTGACGGTGGCTCCGCTCAGTGGCGCGCCTGGCGCGCCCTGACCGGGACCGGTTGGGCCACCAGCACGATGCCGGAGAAGCCCAACACGAGAAAACAGAACATCTGCCAGCGCTCGCCGACCGAGATGCCGTAGCGCAAGGTGTAATACCCCACGCAGGCCGCAAAGCCCAACAACAGCATCTGCCCGCGAAACTGCCGCCACCAGGCCGCCAGGCCGTCCACCCTTGCCAGCACCGCCAGCTGGGTCAACAAGCCAAGCAATGCCACGCCGATCAACCAACGGTCGATCTGCCCGGCGACGTCCTGCACCAGCAAAGGTGCCAGGCCACTGACTTTCAGCGCCGGCACCAGCCCCACATGGAACACCCACAGGCCACCGACCCAGAACACCTGGGCCAGTTGCCAGAGGATCCCCTCGAGGGATGGCGCCCGCAGGCGCCGGTCAGATGTGTTTGACTTCGACAATCTCGTACTCGACCGTACCGCTTGGCGTCTTCACCACCACGGTGTCACCTTCTTCCTTGCCAATGATGGCACGGGCGATCGGCGCACTGCTCGAAAGCTTGCCTATTTTCACGTCAGCTTCATCTTCGCCGACGATCTGGTAGGTCACTTCGTCACCGGTCTCGGTGTTGGCCAGCAACACGGTGGTGCCGAAAATCACCTTGCCGGTGTGGGGGATGGTGGTGACGTCGATCACCACCGAGTTCTGCAGACGGCCTTCGATATCGCGGATGCGCGCCTCGACCATGCCCTGCTCTTCACGAGCGGCATGGTATTCGGCGTTTTCCTTGAGGTCGCCCAGCTCACGCGCTTCGCCAATGGCTTGGCTCAGGCGCGGGCGCTCGGTCTTGCTCAGGAACAGATGCTCTTCTTCCAGGGCGCGAGCGCCCTGGACGGTCATCGGGTATTTGGTAATGCTCATGCTTTGAGTCCTGCGTGCAGATCCTGCAAGCGACGAACGGTCTTTTCAGGCCCAAATTTCAGCGCTTCGCAGATGGCTTCACCGGCCGCAATGGTAGTGGTGCAGTAGATCTTGTGCTGCAGCGCATTGCGACGAATCGAGTAGGAATCGGCGATCGACTGGCGGCCTTCGGTAGTGTTGATGATCAACGACACTTCGTCGTTCTTGATCATGTCGACCACGTGCGGGCGACCTTCGGTCACCTTGTTCACACGGCGCACTTTCAGGCCAGCCGCTTCGATGACCTTGGCAGTGCCTGCCGTTGCAACCACTTCGAAGCCCAGGGCGATCAGGTCGCGGGCAACGCCAGCCACTTGTGGCTTGTCGTCGTCACGCACGCTGATGAACGCGGTACCGCCGGTCGGCAGCACTTCGCTGGCACCCATCTGGGCTTTGGCGAAGGCTTCACCGAAGCTGTCGCCGACACCCATGACTTCACCGGTGGATTTCATCTCAGGGCCGAGGATCGGGTCAACCCCTGGGAACTTGGCGAACGGGAAGACGGCTTCCTTGACGCTGTAGAAGTTCGGGATGATTTCCTGGGTGAAGCCCAGTTCTTTCAGGGTTTTGCCGGCCATGACGCGGGCAGCGATCATTGCCAGGGAGGTGCCGATGCACTTGGACACGAACGGCACGGTACGCGAGGCACGCGGGTTGACTTCGATCACGTAGATCTTGTCACCCTGCAGGGCCAGCTGCACGTTCATCAGGCCGACAACGCCCAGCTCCAGGGCCATTTTCGATACCTGTACGCGCACTTCGTCCTGCACTTCCTTGCTCAGCGAGTAAGGTGGCAGCGAGCACGCCGAGTCACCCGAGTGAACGCCGGCCTGTTCGATGTGCTGCATGATCGCGCCGATCACCACGTCAGTACCGTCGCAGACCGCATCCACGTCCATCTCGATGGCGCAGTTGAGGAAGTGGTCGAGCAGTACCGGGCTGTCGTTGGACACCTGTACGGCTTCACGCAGGTAGCGCTTGAGCTCGTCCAGTTCGTAGACGATTTCCATGGCACGGCCACCCAGCACATAGGATGGGCGCACGACCAGCGGATAACCGATGCCGCCAGCAGCGCGGATGGCTTCGTCTTCGCTGCGCACGGTGGCGTTTGGCGGCTGCAGCAGGTTCAGGCGCTGAACCATCTGCTGGAAGCGCTCACGGTCTTCGGCACGGTCGATGGCGTCCGGGCTGGTACCGATGATCGGTACGCCGGCTTCTTCCAGGGCGCGAGCCAGCTTCAGCGGGGTCTGGCCGCCGTAGTGAACGATGACGCCCTTCGGCTTCTCGACGCGGCAGACTTCCAGCACGTCTTCCAGGGTCAGCGGCTCGAAGTACAGGCGGTCGGAAGTGTCGTAGTCGGTGGAGACGGTTTCCGGGTTGCAGTTGACCATGATAGTCTCGTAACCGTCTTCACGCAGCGCCAGTGCAGCGTGCACGCAGCAGTAGTCGAACTCGATACCTTGGCCGATACGGTTCGGGCCGCCACCCAGGATCATGATCTTGTCGCGGGTCGACGGGTTGGCCTCGCACTCTTCCTCATAGGTCGAGTACAGGTAGGCGGTGTCGGTGGCGAACTCGGCGGCGCAGGTGTCGACGCGCTTGTACACCGGGAACACTTCCAGCTTGTGGCGGTGACGACGCAGGTTCTTGTCGGTGATGCCGAGCAGCTTGGCCAGGCGCTGGTCCGAGAAGCCTTTGCGCTTGAGGCGCAGCATGTAGTCCTTGTCGATCGACGACAGGGCCAGGGTCTTGACCTTCTCTTCTTCCTTGATCAGGTCTTCCATCTGCACCAGGAACCACATGTCGATGCCGGTCAGCGCGAAGATTTCTTCACACGACATGCCCGAACGCATGGCGTCGGCGACGTACCAGATACGCTCGGCACCCGGCACGGTCAGTTCACGCTTGAGGATGCCGGCCGCTTCCGGGCTGGCCAGGTCGACTTTCGGGTCGAGGCCGCAGGCTCCGACTTCCAGGCCGCGCAGGGCTTTCTGCAGGGATTCCTGGAAGGTACGGCCGATGGCCATGACTTCACCCACGGATTTCATCTGGGTGGTCAGGCGGGCGTCGGCTTTCGGGAATTTCTCGAAGGCGAAGCGTGGCAGCTTGGTCACGACGTAGTCGATCGAAGGCTCGAAGGACGCCGGGGTGCGGCCGCCGGTGATGTCGTTCTGCAGTTCGTCGAGGGTGTAACCGATGGCCAGCTTGGCGGCAATCTTGGCGATCGGGAAGCCGGTGGCCTTGGATGCCAGGGCGGACGAACGCGAAACGCGCGGGTTCATCTCGATCACGACCATGCGGCCGGTGTTCGGGCAGATACCGAACTGCACGTTGGAGCCGCCGGTTTCGACACCGATTTCACGCAGCACCGCCAGCGAGGCGTTGCGCATGATCTGGTATTCCTTGTCGGTCAGGGTTTGTGCCGGCGCCACGGTGATCGAGTCACCGGTGTGCACGCCCATCGGGTCGAAGTTCTCGATGGAGCAGACGATGATGCAGTTGTCCTTCTTGTCACGGACCACCTCCATCTCGTATTCCTTCCAGCCGATCAGCGATTCGTCGATCAGCAGTTCCTTGGTCGGCGACAGGTCCAGACCACGGGTGCAGATTTCTTCGAATTCTTCACGGTTGTAGGCGATACCGCCGCCAGTGCCGCCCATGGTGAACGACGGACGGATGATGCATGGGAAGCCGAGCTTCTCGAGGACCGCATTGGCCTCTTCCATGCTGTGGGCGATACCGGAGCGCGGGCACTCCAGGCCGATGTCCTTCATGGCCTTGTCGAAGCGCGAACGGTCTTCGGCCTTGTCGATGGTGTCGGCGTTGGCACCGATCATCTCTACGCCGAACTTTTCCAGAACGCCGTGGCGCTCCAGGTCCAGGGCGCAGTTCAGTGCAGTCTGGCCACCCATGGTCGGCAGCACCGCGTCCGGGCGCTCTTTTTCAATGATCTTGGCCACCGACTGCCACTTGATCGGCTCGATGTAGGTGGCGTCGGCCATGGCCGGGTCGGTCATGATGGTGGCCGGGTTGGAGTTCACCAGGATGACGCGGAAACCTTCCTCGCGCAGGGCTTTACAGGCCTGGGCGCCGGAGTAGTCGAACTCGCAGGCCTGGCCGATCACGATCGGGCCAGCGCCGAGAATCAGGATGCTTTTGATGTCTGTACGTTTTGGCATGGTTGTCACTCAAATCCGCGGGTCAGTCGGCAAGCCGTCTTGAACAATCTGGGTCAGGCGCGTCCGGGCGCGGCACAAGCCGCCCCGGGGCCTTGATGCAGGATGCTCAGCGGCGCTTGGCCATGGCATCGGTGAAACGATCGAACAGTGGCGCGACGTCGGTCGGGCCTGGGCTCGCTTCAGGGTGACCCTGGAAGCTGAACGCGCTCTTGTCGGTGCGCTCGATACCCTGCAGGGTGCCGTCGAACAGCGACTTGTGGATGGCGCGGACGTTGCCCGGCAGGGTGGCTTCGTCAACGGCGAAACCGTGGTTCTGGCTGGTGATCATGACCACGCCGGTGTCCAGGTCCTGGACCGGGTGGTTGGCACCGTGGTGGCCATGGCCCATCTTCACGGTCTTGGCGCCGGAAGCCAGGGCCAGCAGCTGGTGGCCGAGGCAGATGCCGAATACCGGGATCTCGGTTTCGAGGATTTCCTTGATCGCCTGGATCGCGTAGTCGCATGGCTCCGGATCACCAGGGCCGTTGGACAGGAACACGCCGTCCGGATTCAGTGCCAGCACTTCGCTGGCCGGGGTCTGGGCAGGCACCACGGTCACGCGGCAGCCGCGGGCAACCAGCATGCGCAGGATGTTCAGCTTGACGCCGTAGTCGAAGGCGACCACGTGGTACGGCAGGTCGGCAGCATCGATGGTTGGGTGGCTGTCGGTTTTCAGTTCCCACACGCTGGAGCGCCACTCGTAGCGCTCCTTGGTGGAGACGACCTTGGCCAGGTCCATGCCCTTCAGGCCTGGGAAGCCGCGGGCGGCAGCGATGGCGGCTTCTTCGCTGATGTTGTCACCGGCCAGGATGCAGCCGTTCTGAGCGCCTTTTTCGCGCAGGATACGGGTCAGGCGACGGGTGTCGATGCCGGCGATGGCGACGACGTTGTTGGCCTTGAGGTACTCAGGCAGCGACTGGGTGTTACGCCAGTTGCTGGCCAGCAGCGGCAGGTCACGGATGACCAGGCCAGCGGACCAGACACGGTTCGACTCGGCGTCTTCCGGCGTGGTGCCGGTGTTGCCGATGTGCGGGTAGGTCAGGGTTACGATTTGCTGCGCATAGGAAGGGTCTGTAAGGATTTCCTGGTAGCCGGTCATAGCGGTGTTGAATACCACCTCACCAACGGTCTGACCGTCGGCACCGATAGCTTCACCGCGGAAAATACTGCCGTCGGCAAGGGCGAGTATGGCTGGCTTTGTCAAGAAGACCTCCCGTAAATCAAGCATGAAAGGGCGATCGCAGGTTGCAAAAAAGCGGAGTGACGTATGGACACGTCACCCCGCTTTCATGTGCTGAATTCAATTCGCTGCGCGCTTTTAGTGGACACACTAAAGCTGTAGCTTACAGAAAAGTGCGTTTTCGGTCTACCGCATATGTGTCTCTAAAACACATGATTGCGACAGAGGGCGCAGCGGCCCGAACTGATCAGCGCAGCTCGAGCACGTCCTGCATGTCGTACAGGCCCGGCTCGCGCCCATCCAGCCACAGCGCCGCACGCACCGCGCCCTTGGCGAAGGTCATGCGGCTGGAGGCCTTGTGGGTGATTTCCAGGCGCTCACCTTCAGCGGCGAACAGCACGGTGTGGTCACCGACCACATCGCCGGCACGCACGGTGGCGAAGCCGATGGTCTTGCGATCACGCGCGCCGGTCTGGCCCTCACGGCCATACACCGCCACTTCCTGCAAGTCGCGCCCCAGCGCATTGGCAACCACTTCACCCATGCGCAGCGCGGTCCCCGACGGCGCATCGACCTTGTGCCGGTGGTGCGCCTCGATGATCTCGATGTCGACATCATCACCCAAAACCCGCGCCGCCATGTCCAGCAGCTTGAGGCTGAGATTGACACCGACGCTGAAGTTGGCAGCGAACACGATCGGAATGTCCTTGCCCGCCTCGGCGAGCAATTGCTTCTCCTCAACGGAGAAACCGGTAGTACCGATGATCATCGCCTTGCCGTGCTTGCGGCAGAACGCCAGGTTCTTCAGCGTCACCGAAGGGTGGGTGAAGTCGATCAGCACGTCGAATTCGTCGACAACCTTGGCCAGGTCATCGGACAGCAGTACGCCGATCCGACCAAGCGCTGCCAGTTCACCGGCATCCGCCCCGACCAGCGAGCTGTCCGGTCGATCGATCGCCGCTGTCAGCCCCGCACCCGGGGTTTGCTGAACGGCTTCGATGAGGGTCTTGCCCATCCGCCCCGCCGCGCCCATCACTGCAATACGTCGCATAGCCTTGTTCCTTGTCAGAGATCGCCGAAGAAGCGCTTCACGCCATCGAACCAGCCACTGGCCTTGGGCGAGTTGTCGCCTTCCAGCGAGCTGCGCAGCTCTTCGAGCAGTTCGCGCTGGCGACGGGTCAGGTTGACCGGGGTCTCTACCGCCACGCGGCACAGCAGGTCACCAGCACCACCACCGCGCACCGGAGCAACACCCTTGCCGCGCAGACGGAACTGCTTGCCGGTCTGGGTGCCTTCCGGAATCTTCAGCTTCACGCGACCATCAAGGGTCGGCACTTCCAGCTCGCCACCGAGGGCGGCGTCGGTGTAGCTGATCGGCACTTCGCAATACAGGTGCTTGCCATCACGCTGGAAGATCTCGTGCTCGCGCACATTGATCACAACGTACAGATCGCCGGTTGGCCCACCATGGGTGCCCGCCTCGCCCTCGCCGGACAGGCGGATGCGGTCGCCGGTATCGACACCAGCCGGTACCTTGACCGACAGGGTCTTGTATTCCTCGACACGGCCTTCGCCATGGCAGGAGGTGCATGGGTCGGTGATGATCTTCCCTTGGCCATGGCAACGCGGGCAGGTCTGCTGCACCGAGAAGAAGCCTTGCTGCATGCGCACCTGGCCGATGCCGCCGCAGGTCGGACAGGTCGACGGGGTCGAACCCTTCTTGGCACCGGAACCGTCACACGGCTGGCAGTTGACCAGCGTCGGCACACGGATGCTGACCGTGGTGCCACGCACCGCTTCTTCCAGGTTCAGTTCCAGGGTGTAACGCAGGTCGCTACCGCGCTGGGCACCGCCGCGTCCACCGCCTCGACCGCCACCGAAGAAGTCGCTGAAGACGTCGCCGAAGATATCGGAGAAGTTGGCGCCGCCGAAGCCGGCACCGCCGCCACCCATGCTCGGGTCGACGCCAGCGTGGCCGTACTGGTCGAACGCCGCACGCTTGCTGGCATCCGACAGCACTTCGTAGGCCTCGTTGGCCTCCTTGAACTTGTCTTCCGACTCTTTATCGCCCGGGTTGCGGTCCGGGTGGTACTTCATCGCCAGGCGGCGATAGGCCTTCTTGAGGTCAGCTTCGCTGGCGCCGCGCTCGACACCCAGGACCTCATAAAAATCACGCTTGGACATAGGTCATTTGCACCTTTTGGGGCGTCAGGCATCTGCGCCGCGCCATCAGCACCTGCCTGCACACCACGAATGGCCCGGACAAATGCTGTAAAAAATCTCGAATTCCAGATACGCCAACGCGGGAGCAAGCCCCCGCGCGGCGACATCCTACCAGTTCACCGGCACACGCCGGTGAACGGGTCGACAGCATGCAACGATTACTTCTTGTCGTCGCCTTTGACTTCTTCGAACTCGGCGTCAACCACGTCATCGTGCTTGGCTTCCGGCTCGGCGTGCTGCTGAGCGCCACCCTGAGGCTGTTCGGCCTGCTGCTCGGCGTACATCTTCTGAGCAACTGGAGCCGAAACCTTGGACAGCTCTTCGACCTTGGCATCGATGGCAGCCTTGTCGTCGCCTTTGACAGCGGCTTCCAGGGCAACCACGGCAGCTTCGATCGCGGCCTTCTCTTCAGCTGTGACCTTGTCACCGGCGTCAACGACCATCTTGCGAGTCGAATGCACCAGCGCATCACCCTGGTTACGGGCAGCGGCCAGCTCTTCGAACTTGCGGTCTTCCTCGGCGTTGGCCTCGGCGTCACGCACCATGCGCTCGATTTCTTCGTCGGACAGGCCGGAGTTGGCCTTGATCACGATCGACTGAGCCTTGCCGGTGGCCTTGTCTTTGGCGCCGACGTGCAGGATGCCGTTGGCGTCGATGTCGAAGGTCACTTCGATCTGCGGTACGCCACGTGGCGCTGGCGGAATGTCAGCCAGGTCGAACTTGCCCAGCGACTTGTTCTGCGCAGCCTGCTTGCGCTCGCCCTGCAGCACGTGAATGGTCACGGCGCCCTGGTTGTCGTCGGCAGTCGAGAACACCTGCGACTTCTTGGTCGGGATGGTGGTGTTCTTCTCGATCAGCGGGGTCATCACGCCGCCCATGGTTTCGATACCCAGGGTCAGCGGGCTGACGTCCAGCAGCAGTACGTCTTTCACGTCACCGGCCAGCACGGCGCCTTGGATGGCAGCACCCATGGCCACGGCTTCGTCCGGGTTGACGTCCTTGCGCGCTTCTTTACCGAAGAAGTCGGAAACGGCCTTCTGCACCATCGGCATACGGGTCTGGCCACCGACCAGGATCACGTCGTCGATCTTGCTGGCGTCGATGCCGGCATCTTTCAGGGCGATGCGGCAAGGCTCGATGGTACGGTTGACCAGGTCTTCTACCAGCGACTCCAGCTTGGCGCGGGAGATCTTCACGTTCAGGTGCTTCGGACCGGTAGCGTCTGCAGTGATGTACGGCAGGTTGACGTCGGTCGACTGAGCCGAGGACAGCTCGATCTTGGCCTTTTCAGCGGCTTCTTTCAGGCGCTGCAGGGCCAGCGGATCGTTCTTCAGGTCCATGCCGGACTCTTTCTTGAACTCGTCGACGAGGTAGTCGATCAGGCGCATGTCGAAGTCTTCGCCACCCAGGAAGGTGTCGCCGTTGGTGGCCAGTACTTCGAACTGGTGCTCACCGTCGACTTCGGCGATTTCGATGACCGAAACGTCGAAGGTACCACCACCCAGGTCATAAACGATGACGGTGTGGTCGCCCTTGGCCTTGTCCATGCCGTAGGCCAGTGCAGCAGCGGTCGGCTCGTTGATGATACGTTTTACGTCCAGACCGGCGATGCGGCCGGCATCCTTGGTGGCCTGGCGCTGGCTGTCGTTGAAGTAGGCCGGAACGGTGATGACCGCTTCGGTCACGGCCTCGCCGAGGTAGTCTTCGGCGGTCTTCTTCATTTTCTTCAGCACTTCGGCGCTGATCTGTGGTGGCGCCATGTCTTTGCCGCTGGCCTGAACCCAGGCGTCACCGTTGCTGCCCTTGACGATCTTGTACGGCACCAGCTTGATGTCTTTCTGTACGACGTCTTCTTCGAAGCGACGACCGATCAGGCGCTTCACGGCGAACAGGGTGTTGTGCGGGTTGGTGACAGCCTGACGCTTGGCCGACTGGCCCACCAGGATTTCGCCATCGTTGGCGTAGGCCACGATCGAAGGGGTAGTACGCGCGCCTTCGGCGTTTTCGATGACCTTGACGTTACCGTTTTCCAGAATGGAGACGCACGAGTTGGTGGTCCCCAGGTCGATACCGATGATTTTGCCCATGTTTACTCTCCCGAAACTTGAATTTGGCGGCAGCGGCTACTGTCGTGGCCAACTGCGGTAATACTTGAACGCTTGACACCTAGATGGGGATGCCCCGGAGGATTTCAAGCCTTCTCATCGATAGAAGGTTGCGCTGCCGCTGGTGCCTTGCTGACCACCACCATGGCGGGGCGCAGCAGGCGACCGTTGAGCAGGTAGCCCTTCTGGAACACGTTGAGCACGCTGTTTGGCTCGACCTCGGCGTTTTCCTGCATGGCCATGGCCTGATGGTGCTCAGGGTTGAACGGCTGGCCGTGCGGGTCGATGGCTTCAAGGTTGTAGCGCTTGAGGGTGTCCTGGAACATCTTCACGGTCAGCTCGACACCTTCACGCGTGTTCTTGACCTGTTCGTCCTCGGGATTGAGGTGCGACAGGGCCATTTCCAGGCTGTCGATCACCGGCAGCAGGTCGCCAGCGAACTTCTCGAGGGCGAACTTGCGGGCCTTGTCGACCTCCTGCTCGGCGCGGCGAATGCTGTTCTGCGCCTCTGCAGCGACACGCAGGGACTGATCCTTGGCGGCGGCCAGCTGCTCCTCGAGCTCCTGAACGCGGGCGCCGTTATCCACTGCACCAGCCTCTTCGGCGTTAAGGTCTTTTTCATTCAGCTGTTCGTCAGCCATGGGTTCTCTCCTCCGCAATTTCTGTTGTACGAGCAAAGCTCGCCGTGTCTGCCGGCTATATGGGGCCGGAAAAACCAGCTTCAAGGGGCAAGTGGGTTTTGCAGGCCACAACAGAATCCGCCAGAGGGCATTGGCAGGGGCGAAAAAACTACTGTATAAATAACCAGACCTGAACTTCGGGAGCCGCCCCCATGCTGGTGCACCTGTCCATTCACAACTACGCCATCGTCGAGCACCTCGACCTCGAAATCGCCCGCGGCATGTCGGTCATCACCGGCGAGACCGGTGCGGGCAAGTCGATCATGCTCGACGCCCTCGGCCTGGCCCTGGGCGACCGTGCCGACAGTGGCGTGGTGCGCCCCGGCACCGACAAGGCGGACATCCTTGCCACGTTCGACCTGGTGGACATTCCCGAAGCCCATGCCTGGCTGGCCGAACGCGACCTGGACAACGACGGGCTGTGCATCCTGCGCCGCGTCATCACCGCCGAAGGCCGCAGCCGCGGCTACATCAACGGCACGCCCTGCACGCTCGGCGACCTCAAGGCGCTGGGCGAGCTGTTGATCGACATCCACAGCCAGCATGAACACCAGTCGCTGCTCAAGACCGACACCCACCGCCGCCTGGTGGACGAATACGCCGGCGCCATCGACCTGGCCCGCCAGGTGCAGCTTGCTGCCAAGCGCTGGAACCAGACCCGCCTTGAGCTCGAGCGGCTGAGCAATTCCGGCGACGAGCAACGCGCCCGTCATCAACTGCTCAGCTACCAGCTTGAAGAGCTCGACAACCTTGGCCTGGGCGAAAACGAACTGGAGCAACTGGAGCAGGAACACAAGAACCTGACCAATGCCGAAGCCCTGTTCGGCATCTGCCGCCAGGTCATCGACCAGTGCAGCGAAAGCGATTCGGGCAACGTACTCAGCGCCCTCACTTCCAGCCTCAACCGCCTCGGCGCCGCAGCGAACGCCCCGCGCGCACTGGGCGAGGCCGCAAACATGATCGCCAGCGCACAGATTCAGGTAGAAGAAGCGATGGGCGAGCTCAACCGCTTTCTCGACAACTTCGATGCCGACCCCATGCGCCTGCAGGCCCTGGAAGAGCGCCTGGACACGATCTACACCCTGGCGCGCAAACACCGCGTGCACCCCACCGAACTGCCGCACTTGCAGCAACAGCTGATGGATGAACTCGAAGGCCTGAACGCCAGCGACGAGTCGATCGAACGCCTGGGCGAAGAGCTTGGCGCCTTTGCCCAGCACTATAAGGAGAAGGCGCTGGAGCTGAGCGCCCTGCGCCAGCAGGCAGCCAAGCAGTTGGCCGTCGCAGTGGAACAGGAGATTCAGCGCCTGGGCATGCCGGGCGGCCGGTTCTGCATCGAGCTCACAGCCAACGAAGGCAACGACCTGTCGCCCCACGGCCTGGAGCAGATCGAACTGCTGGTCAGCGCCAACCCCGGGCAACCGCTCAAGGGCCTGGCCAAGGTGGCGTCCGGGGGCGAGCTGTCACGCATCAGCCTGGCGATCCAGGTGATCACGGCGCAGACCTCGCGCATTCCGACCCTGGTGTTCGACGAAGTGGACGTCGGCATCGGCGGCCCGACGGCCGAAATCGTCGGCCAGTTGCTGCGACGCCTGGGCGAGCGTGGCCAGGTGCTGACCGTGACCCACCTGCCCCAGGTGGCCGCGCAAGGGCACCATCACCTGTTCGTGCACAAGGTGCGCAACAGCGACACCACCCACACCGCAGTGGCCAGCCTGGGCAAGCGCGAGCGGGTCGAGGAAGTGGCTCGGATGCTTGGCGGCATTGACCTGACCAAGGAATCCCTTGCCCATGCGCGCAAGATGGTGGTTTCTGGCAAGGCCTGAGGCCCACTCCAGAAAGCACAAAGGCGACCCGAAGGTCGCCTTTGTCATTCATAACGCGCTAAATCGTTACTTTTTCTTACGCACATAGAGGACCAGATTGTGGTCCACGAGCTCGTAGCCATGCTCCGCCACGATCTCTTTTTGGCGGCGCTCGATTTCAGCATCCATGAACTCGATAACTTCACTGGTCTCCACGTTGACCATATGGTCGTGGTGACCGCCGTCAGCCAGCTCGAACACCGCGTGGCCACCATCGAAGTTGTGGCGCACCACCAAACCAGCCGCTTCGAACTGGGTCAGTACGCGATACACGGTTGCCAGACCGACGTCCTCGCCAGCCTCCATCAGCGCCTTGTAGACATCCTCGGCGCTCATGTGACGTTGCTCGGTCGAGTCGAGCATCTGAAGGATCTTGACTCGAGGCAGTGTCACCTTGAGACCGGCTTTGCGCAATTCGCTATTTTCAACCATGGTCAGCTTTCTCGCCGATGCTGCTTCGCAGCTTCTCTTAATACGGGTATGATCGGGGTTTACGTTGTCCAGCCAAGATAGTGGAAGTCGCCCACCGATGCAAAACACCAAGCTCTTGCTAAACAGCCTCGCCCTCGCGGGACTGCTCGCACTCGCCGGTTGCTCGTTTCCCGGGGTTTACAAAATCGACATCCAGCAGGGCAATGTCGTCACGCAAGACATGATAGACCAATTACGCCCCGGAATGACCCGTCGGCAAGTAAGGTTTATCATGGGCAACCCGCTGCTGCAGGACACCTTCAACACCAACCGTTGGGACTACCTGTACAGCCTGCAACCTGGTGGCGGCAAACGTCAGCAGGAGCGCATGAGCATCTTCTTCAACGACAGCGACCAGTTGGTAAGCCTGTCCGGCGACTTCATGCCAGGCGTGAGCCGCGACCAGGAAATCCTCGGCGGCAGCAATACCACCACGGTCAGCCCGGCCACCCAGCCAGAGCAGGCCAAGCCGCAGCAGGAAGAAAAACCAGCCAAGCCAGGCTCGACGGAAGAGTCCATCCAGCGCGAGATCGACACCATCGAGACCACCCCAGTGCCGACGCCGGCACCGCTGGAAACCTCGCCGCAGTAATTCACGGCCAGATGAAAAAGCCCGGACCAAGGTCCGGGCTTTTTATTGCCTGCCAGTTCAGCTAGCGCTTGGCCTTGGCCTGTGCGGCACGCCGCCTGCGCGCATCGATCGGGTCGAGCAGCAGAGGCCGGTAAATTTCCAGGCGATCCCCCTCCTCGACCAGGCGTTCATGCGCATCCGCGACCACCTTGCCGAAAATGCCCACCGGGCACTGCTCGATATCCAGCCCACTCACCTGACCGGCAATCCCGGACAGACGCAACGCTTCACGCACTGTCACCCCATCCGGCACTTCACAGGCCAACAGCCACTGGCGCTCGGCCGTGGCGTAGGCCACTTCGACCTTAACCATTGAGCTGCTTGGCACGCTGGCAGAACGCATCCACCAGGGTATTGGCTGCCTGGTTGAACAGCGGCCCCAGCGTGGCACGCACGATCGCGCCGGCATAGTCGAAGGTCAGGTCCAGGCTGATCTTGCAGGCTTTTTCACCAAGCGGCTTGAACACCCACAGGCCATGCAACTGGGTGAATGGCCCCTCTTCCAGGTTCATCTCGATGGACTGCCCCGGCACCAGCACATTGCGGGTAACGAACTGCTGGCTCATGCCGCCCTTGGCCACCTCCAGCTTCGCCCGCATGTGCGTGTCGCTGGCATCGATCACTGTCGACGCCGAGCACCAAGGCAGGAATTCAGGGTAGCTGGCCACGTCATTGACCAGATCGTAGAGCGCCTGGGCAGGGTACGGCAGCAGGGCGGAACGTTGAATATGGGTAGTCATCCAGGCGTCACTTCCAAGGCTGGTTGGCGGCGCTTCGCAGCGCGCCGAAAACAGGTTCTGTGCATAGAACAGGCCTTGTATTGTCCGGTATTCATTGCAGTGGCTCAAGCACACCGAAATCCCATAGCCGACCGCGTGATGACTTGCCTATAATGCCGCCCCTATGGCTAAACAAAAGAAACATCCGACCGGGACCATCGCGCAAAACAAAAAGGCGCGACACGATTACTTCATCGAACACAAGTTCGAGGCCGGGCTGGTCCTGTCCGGTTGGGAAGTAAAAAGCCTGCGGGCCGGCAAGGCGCACCTGACCGACAGCTACGTGCTGCTCAAGGATGGCGAAGCCTGGCTGTTCGGCAGCCACATCACCCCGCTGACCGCCGCCAGCACCCACGTCATCGCCGACCCCATGCGCACCCGCAAGCTGCTGCTGAACAAGCGCGAGCTCGAACGCGTGGAAGCCGCCGTGGCGCAGAAGGGTTACACCTGCGTGGCCTTGGCGCTGTACTGGAGCAAGCACCTGATCAAGTGCGAGATCGCGCTTGGCAAGGGCAAGAAGGAGTTCGACAAGCGCGACACCATGCGCGAACGCGACTCCAACCGCGAGCTGCAGCGTGCGGTGCGGAACAAGGGCAAGGAAGAGTAATCACTCTTTAGCCTGTGACGGCCTCTTCGCGGGTTTACCCGCGAAAGGGCCGGCACCCATCTCAACGCCCGCTGCGCCGCTCCGCCCGCGCCACCCGTTGGGCCTCGTCCTGCGCCTCTTCCAGCACCTCCTGCACATACAGAATGTGCCGGCTGGACACCTCCCGCGCATCCTCCGCCCTGCCCTCGACAATCGCCAGGTACAACTCGCGGTGCTGACTGATCAGCATGTCGCGTGTTTCCGTGCGCTGCTGGTACATGCCACCAATGTTGGTCACCACATTGCGCTTGAGCAGGTCGAACAAGCCTCGAATCGTGTGCAGCAACACCGCGTTATGGCTGGCCTCGGCAATCGACAGGTGGAAGCGCGCATCGGCCGCGCCCTCTTCCGCCCGCGTCACCTCGTCAGCCCGGGCATAGCAATCCTGCAGGGCGTCGAATGCCGCTTTGAGCCGCGCACGATCAGGCTCGGTAGCGCGCTGGGCCGCGTAATAGGCGCATGACGCCTCCAGGGTATGGCGAAACTCGAGCAAGTCGCGCTGTGCTTCAGCGCTGTGTTCAAGCAATTGCAGCAGCGGGTCGCTGAAGGTCGAACCGAGCGATTCGGCCACGTAATTGCCGCCCCCCTGGCGGCTCACCAGCAGCCCCTTGGCCACCAGCTTCTGGATCGCCTCACGCAGTGACGGGCGCGATACACCGAACTGCTCGGCCAGGACGCGCTCGGCCGGCAGCCGCTGCCCCGAGGTCAGCGTGCCTTCCAGAATCATCCCTTCCAACCGATCGACGATGTCGTCGGACAGGCGCCGTTGGCGGACCTGATCAAAAACCATCACATGCTCTCCACAAACCCCGGCCAATTTCACGGGGTTGCCTATTCTCGCCGATCCACGCCGCGCCAGCACGCATCAGGCGACGGTTTTCGCCAGCAAGCAGCTGCCCGTTCATCGACCCGCGACCAAAGTTTTGCACGAGACAAATTGACACACCCACAACAGCGCTTTTAACCTAGCGACCAGCCATTGTAAATTGGTCTTACCAATTATCCAATGCCAGTGCCTGACCAACAACAATTAGGGGCCACCCCATATGCAAACCTGGCAACAACTCTATACCCCGCTTGGTAGTCTCGGCCTGTCCGCACTGGCGGCGGTCATCCCTATCGTGTTCTTCTTCCTGGCCCTGGCCGTGTTCCGCCTCAAAGGGCACGTGGCCGGCAGCATCACCCTTGGCCTGTCGATCCTGGTGGCGATCTTCGCCTTCCAGATGCCTGTCGACATGGCCTTGGCTGCCGCAGGCTATGGCTTCCTCTACGGCCTCTGGCCGATTGCCTGGATCATCGTTGCCGCGGTGTTCCTGTACAAACTCACGGTCAAGAGCGGCCAGTTCGAAGTGATCCGCAGCTCGGTGCTGTCGATCACCGACGACCAGCGCCTGCAGGTACTGCTGATCGGCTTCTGCTTCGGTGCCTTCCTCGAAGGTGCGGCCGGCTTCGGCGCCCCGGTGGCAATCACTGCCGCGCTGCTGGTGGGCCTGGGCTTCAACCCGCTGTACGCCGCTGGCCTGTGCCTGATCGCCAACACCGCACCGGTGGCCTTCGGCGCCCTGGGTATCCCGATCATCGTGGCCGGCCAGGTCACCGGCATCGACGCCTTCCACATCGGCGCCATGACTGGCCGCCAGCTGCCACTGCTGTCGCTGTTCGTACCGTTCTGGCTGGTGTTCATGATGGACGGCCTGCGCGGCGTGAAGGAAACCTGGCCTGCCGCCCTGGTCGCCGGCCTGAGCTTCGCCGTGACCCAGTACTTCACTTCGAACTTCATCGGCCCTGAACTGCCAGACATCACCTCGGCCCTGGCCAGCCTGATCTGCCTGACCTTGTTCCTGAAAGTCTGGCAGCCCAAGCGCGCGTTCGCCGAAGCCAAAGGCAGCGTCGGCGCCGCCGTGGTACAGCCAAGCGGCAGCCAGCCGACCCCGTACAGCTTCGGCGAGATCTTCAAGGCCTGGTCGCCGTTCCTGATCCTCACCGTGCTGGTCACCATCTGGACCCTGAAGCCGTTCAAAGCGGCCTTCGCCCCAGGCGGCGCGATGTACAACTTCGTGTTCAACTTCGCCATCCCGCACCTTGACCAGCTGGTGATCAAGACCGCACCGATCGTCACCGCGCCAACCGCCATGCCAGCGGTGTTCAAGCTCGACCCGATCTCCGCCACCGGCACCGCGATCTTCCTCTCGGCGCTGATCTCCATGGCGGTGCTGAAGATCAACTTCAAAACTGGTCTGACCACTTTTAAAGAGACCTTCTGGGAACTGCGCTGGCCGATCCTGTCGATTGGCATGGTGCTGGCCTTCGCCTTCGTCACCAACTACTCGGGCATGTCCTCGACCATGGCCCTGGTCCTGGCCGGCACCGGCGCCGCGTTCCCGTTCTTCTCGCCGTTCCTCGGCTGGCTGGGCGTGTTCCTGACCGGTTCCGACACCTCGTCCAACGCCCTGTTCAGCTCGCTGCAAGCCACCACGGCGCACCAGATCGGGGTCAACGACACCCTGCTGGTCGCGGCCAACACCAGCGGTGGCGTGACCGGCAAGATGATCTCGCCGCAGTCGATCGCCGTGGCCTGCGCCGCCACCGGCCTGGTCGGCAAGGAATCCGACTTGTTCCGCTTCACCGTCAAGCACAGCCTGTTCTTCGCCACCATCGTCGGCCTGATCACCTTGATCCAGGCCTATTGGCTGACCGGCATGCTGGTTCATCACTAAAGTGAAAGGGGCCGGGCGCCATCACGCGCCCGGCATCGCCTTCAACCCACGCTGCGAGAATCCATGATCATTTCCGCCTCCACCGACTATCGCGCCGCGGCCCAACGCAAGCTGCCCCCCTTCCTCTTCCACTACGCCGACGGCGGCGCCTACGCCGAGCACACCCTGCGCCACAACGTCTCGGACCTGGCCAGCATCGCCCTGCGCCAGCGCGTGCTGAAGAACATGTCCGAGCTGAGCCTCGAAACCAAGCTGTTCGACGAGACCCTGAGCATGCCCGTGGCCCTGGCCCCGGTCGGCCTCACCGGCATGTACGCCCGCCGCGGCGAAGTGCAGGCGGCGCGTGCGGCGGCGGCCCACGGTATTCCGTTCACCATGTCAACGGTGTCGGTGTGCCCGATCGAAGAAGTGGCGCCGGCCATCGACCGGCCCATGTGGTTCCAACTGTACGTGCTCAAGGACCGCGGCTTCATGCGCAACGCCCTGGAGCGGGCCAAGGCCGCCGGCGTGAAAACCCTGGTGTTCACCGTCGACATGCCGGTGCCCGGAGCCCGCTACCGCGATGCCCACTCCGGCATGAGCGGCGCGAACGGCCCGATGCGCCGCGTGCTGCAAGCCATGACCCACCCCGAATGGGCGTGGGACGTTGGCGTGATGGGCCGCCCGCACGACCTGGGCAACATCTCCAAGTACCGTGGCAACCCCACCGGCCTTGCCGACTACATCGGCTGGCTGGGCAGCAACTTCGACCCGTCGATCTCGTGGAAGGACCTGGAGTGGATCCGCGAATTCTGGGACGGCCCGATGATCATCAAGGGCATCCTCGACGCCGACGACGCCCGTGACGCGGTCAAGTTCGGCGCCGACGGCATCGTCGTCTCCAACCATGGCGGCCGCCAGCTCGATGGCGTGCTGTCCAGTGCCCGCGCCCTGCCGGCGATTGCCGATGCGGTCAAAGGCGACCTGAAGATCCTCGCCGACTCCGGCATCCGCAGCGGCCTCGACGTGGTGCGCATGATCGCCCTCGGCGCCGATACCGTGCTGATTGGCCGTGCCTTCCTCTGGGCCCTGGCGGTGCATGGCCAAGCCGGGGTGAAGAACCTGCTCGAACTGTTCGAGAAAGAAATGCGCGTAGCCATGGTGCTGACCGGCGCCAAGTCGATCAGCGAGATCACCCGCGATTCGCTGGTCCGCGAACTGGGCGCCTGAGCGCCCCTCCACAGTACCGCCTGAATGACCGGGGTACGCCGCGCGCCAGACGCCGCGGCCCCGCGAGGAGATTGCATGAGCCTGCCCGCTGCGTTCCTGCGTGATGCCGAGCGCCTGATCCCTGCCGAACGCCGTTTCGACGACCCGACCTCTACCCTGGCCTTCGGCACCGACGCCAGCTTCTATCGGCTGATCCCCAAGCTGGTGGTACGCGTCGAGTCCGAAGACGAAGTGGTCGGGCTGCTTCAACTGGCCCAGCGCGATCGCGTGCCGGTGACCTTCCGCGCCGCCGGCACCAGCCTGTCCGGCCAAGCCATCAGCGACTCGGTGCTGATCGTGCTCGGCGATAACTGGAATGGCCGTGAAATCCGCGGCCAGGGCGAGCAAATTCGCCTGCAACCCGGCGTCATCGGCGCCCAGGCCAACGCCTGGCTGGCCCCTTATGGGCGCAAGATCGGCCCCGACCCGGCCTCGATCAACGCCTGCAAGATCGGCGGCATCGTCGCCAACAACGCCAGCGGCATGTGCTGCGGTACCGCGCAGAACACCTATCACACCCTCGCCGGCCTACGCCTGGTGCTGGCCGACGGCACCCGCCTGGACAGCGAAGACCCAGCCAGTGTCGCGGCCTTTGAAAACAGCCACGCCGAACTGCTCGAAGCGCTGGCCCGCCTGGGCCGCGAAACCCGCGCCAACACCGCACTGGCCGACCGCATCCGGCACAAGTACCGGCTGAAGAACACCACCGGCCTGTCACTCAACGCGCTGGTGGACTACGACCAGCCGCTGGATATCCTGCAGCACCTGCTGGTCGGGTCCGAAGGCACCCTGGGCTTCATCAGCGCCGTTACCTACGACACCGTGCCCGACCACCCGCACAAGGCCAGCGCCCTGCTGGTGTTCCCCAGCGTGGAAAGCTGCTGCCGCGCCGTCACCGTGCTCAAGCGCCAGCCGGTGTCCGCCGTCGAACTGCTCGACCGCCGCAGCCTGCGCTCGGTGCAGAACATGCCGGGCATGCCGCTGTGGGTCAAAGGCCTGTCGGACAACGCCTGCGCCCTGCTGATCGAGTCCCGCGCCGCCAGCCAGAGCCTGCTGCACGAACAACTGCAGCTGGTGATGGCCTCGATCGCCGACTACCCGCTGGAGCAGAAGGTCGACTTCAGCGAAGACCCTGCCGTGTACAACCAGCTGTGGAAGATCCGCAAGGACACCTTCCCCGCCGTCGGCGCCGTTCGCCAGACAGGCACCACGGTGATCATCGAAGACGTCACCTTCCCCGTCGAGCAACTGGCCGAAGGCGTCAACCGCCTGATCCAGCTGTTCGACAAGCACCACTACGACGAGGCGATCATCTTCGGCCACGCGCTGGAAGGTAACCTGCACTTCGTCTTTACCCAAGGTTTCAACAGTGCCGAAGAAGTCGCGCGCTACCAGGCCTTCATGGACGACGTCGCGCAACTGGTCGCCGTTGAATTCGGCGGCTCGCTCAAGGCCGAGCACGGCACCGGCCGCAACATGGCGCCATTTGTGGAGCTGGAATGGGGCGCTGATGCCTACCAGCTGATGTGGAAGCTCAAGCGTCTGCTCGACCCCAATGGCATCCTCAACCCCGACGTGGTGCTGAGCATCGATCCAGACATCCACCTGAAAAACCTCAAGCCGCTGCCCGCCGCCGACGAGATCGTCGACAAGTGCATCGAGTGCGGCTTCTGCGAACCGGTCTGCCCCTCCAAGGGCCTGACCCTCAGCCCACGCCAGCGTATCGTCATGTGGCGCGACATCCAGGCGAAGCAACGCGCCGGCATCGACACCCGCGAACTACTGCAGACCTACCAGTACCAAGGCATCGACACCTGCGCCGCCACCGGCCTGTGCGCCCAGCGCTGCCCGGTCGGCATCAACACCGGCGAGCTGGTGAAGAAACTGCGCAGCCAGGCCGCCGACCACGCGAAGACTGCCGACTGGCTGGCCGACCATTTCCCCACCGCCCTGGCCGGCGCCCGCTTCACCCTGACCGCCGCCAACACCGCCCGCAAGCTGCTCGGCGCCCCACGCCTAGGGCGCCTTAGTGCAGCCCTGAGCAAGGCCAGCAAAGGCCACCTGCCACAGTGGACCCCGGCCATGCCACAGCCGCTGCGCACGATGGACTTCGGCCCGGCGAGCAATGATGCCCGGCCGCGCGTGGTCTACCTCGCCGCCTGTGTTTCAAGGGTGATGGGCCCCGCCTACGCCGACCGCGAGCAAAGCTCGCTGCTCGACAAGACCCGCGCCCTGCTGGAAAAGGCCGGTTACCAGGTGGTGTTCCCGGAGAATAACGACAGTCTCTGCTGCGGCCAGCCGTTCGCCTCCAAGGGGTACCCCGAGCAGGCCGAACACAAGCGCCAGGAACTGATCAACGCCTTGCTTCACGCCAGCCGCGGCGGCCTTGACCCGATCTACTGCGACACCAGCCCCTGCACCCTGCGCCTGGTGCAGGACCTGGGCGAAACCCGGCTGGACCTGTACGACCCGGTGCGTTTCATCCGCATTCACCTGGTCGACAAACTGGAGTTCACCCCGCAGGACGAGCCGGTGGCCGTGCATGTGACCTGCAGCACCCAGCATCTGGGTGAAAGCCAGGCGCTGATCGACCTGGCGCGCCGTTGCAGCAAGCAGGTGGTGATTCCGGAAGGCATCCACTGCTGCGGTTTTGCCGGCGACAAGGGCTTTACCACGCCTGAGCTCAACGCCCATTCGCTGCGCAGCCTGAAGGATGCGGTGCAGTATTGCAGCGAGGGGATCTCCACTAGCCGCACCTGTGAGATTGGGCTGTCCAGCCATAGCGGGATCGACTATCACGGGTTGGTGTATCTGGTGGACCGCGTTACCCGGCCGCGCAGTTTGCCGTGAGATTTTCGGCGCCTGGGAGATCGAGCGCCGCGCGAACGGCGTTCGATCTCCCAGGCGCCAAAACCCTCAAGCATCACCCCGATTGAACCCTCGCCAAATTACAGCAGTCCACCCTTACAAGGCCCACCTCCAGCGGCCATAAAAGGAGACACCCATGAAAGGTACCGCGCTTTCGGCCCTCTTCGCGGCCGCTACCCTCCTGGCATCCCCGGCCTTCGCTGCCGAAGACCTGTGCACCGCCAACCTGCAGAAGATCGACGACAGCATGGCCACCGCCGGTGCTACCTCAGAGGGCCTGGACAAAGCCCTGACCGAGCAAGTCGACAAAGCCAAGGCCGCCCAGGCTTCGGGCGACACCAAAGGCTGCATCGCCATCACCAGCAAAGTGCTGGAGCGCCTGGAGAAGACCGAGAAAGGCAGCGGTTCGGCGGGCGGCAGCGGCGCTTGAGCCCTCGCAGCGCGGGCGACAGGACCGGCAGTCGACGTCGCCCGCGCAATGGCGTATACTCCGTCTCACGTGCCGTAAGGTGCGTTAGCCAAGAGCTAGTGTGGGGCCGATCAGGATTCGACGCCGGTAGCGAAACTCTAGGTGCATGCCGAGTTGGTAACAGAACTCGTAAATCCACTGTTGCAACTTTCTATAGTTGCCAATGACGAAAACTACGAGGGTTACGCTCTCGCTGCGTAAGCAGCTGAGCCCGCTCTCCTGGTAGCTTCGGCTCCAGCAATCATCAGGGGATGCCTGTAAACCCGAAATGATTGTCATACAGAACAGGATCGTCGTGTAGCACGTTGGGGGCAAAGCGACTAAAACTTACCCAACTCATCCAAAGCACCCTGCCCGTCGGGCGGCTGCGGATTAAATCAGTAGACACGGCTAAGCATGTAGTACCGACAGCGGAGTACTGGCGGACGGGGGTTCAAATCCCCCCGGCTCCACCAAATCCAAGAAAGAAGACGCCCTAGGGCGTCTTTTTTTGTGTCTGGAACAATCTGACCCACCTGCTTAGGCGTTACGGATTGTTTCGAAATGCAGCGAAAAAATCAGATTTAACCCCTTTCTTGTAGGGCATTTCCCAAAGATACTCTCCGCCCCTGTTTTCCGTTGCGGTCGCTTTTTCAGGGTTTTAGTCTCGGTGGGTCGTTGCACATCAACGGCATGACTTTGACAGGTCGCGACGGTAAACAACAAAACGGTTCGTCGTTATGGCGGCTGTACGTGCGGGCACGCTTGCGTGCGCCGGAACTTGTTGTTTCCGCCGGTCTGTCAACCCGCGTACAGCTGCCACCCTTTGTTTGACAGCAGATGGTGACGGCCCTGAAATGGAAGCAATCATGTTGAAGATAGTCCCCGATCCACCCCACCTCCTCCACTCCCTGGAAGACACCCTGATGATGGCCGCCGACTACGCGCTATGCGCCGAAGCCGTCGCCCAGCAGGCGATGCTGATGCAGCCCAAGTCACCCGTGTCGCTACTGATCATGACGTCAATGCACGAGCTCGACAGCTTGCGCAGATTGCTCGAAACGGCGCTGGCCCAGATCCAGAAGCCCGCCGATCCGCAAACGCTGCACTGATCCGCATCATGATCTGCCTGGCCCGCCAGGCCAGGCCTCTACGACTTCAGGGAGATCAAGCAATGGCTACCGAAGAAACCCGATTCACCGTCGGCAAAACTACCTTCTTCCAAGGTGAAAACGAGACCCACCCGCTGTTCCGCATCGAAGCCGGCATCCCTTGCCAGGCCGCCCGCGAACAGGCCTCGGAACTGATGGGCTACGCTCGCGACTTGAGCATCGATGGCCTGATGGAAGACAAACCCCAGCTGCTCTGGGCCTCGCACTACCTTTGCGCCATGGCCAAGGCTCTGCTGGATGACGCCGAATTGGGCATGGCAAAAGCGCCTTGAAATAGCCCCCGCCGCCGCTCTTTTGTAGGAGCGGCCTTGCGTCGCGAAAGGGCCGCAAAGCGGCCCCAGCAATACCAGCAACCTCACGGATTGACGGCCACCTACTTCTTCCGTGCACGGACAATCATTGCATCCAGCTCTGCAAGTAGCTGATCCACATCCAGCTCAATGAATTCTCCGGGATTGAGGATCTGCTCGAGCACATCAGGATTGATGTGCTCAAAAAGTTCTTCCTCCATTGGCCCCATTGCCCAGATGCATCCCTCCTCACTTTGCAACTGACGCAAAGCACCGGAGAACTGAAGCTCTACGAGCGCAGCATCGAGCGCTTGGCGAGACACTTGAGGTGCCTGCGTGGCTACCAAGTCTCTCAACATCGAGTGAGTAATCCCCGAACCAACCAGATTCAGGATCAGCGCCTCAAGTTCAGGCAAATTGCTCATGGTGTTTCCCCTTGAACTCAGCAGCTTCCAAGATCATAACCAACCATGAACAGCCCCATCTCGAGCTTCCGAATAGGCTTCCCGGCCCCCTCATGAAAGCGGCTTCCTTGCGCCGATGGATGAGCCAAAGCTTCACTCAGCACCCAGCTCGCGCGCATGTTCCAGAGCGCGTGGTGATGACCGCGCCGCAAGCGAGGAAACTTGAATTCATTCTCGTTACCCGGGTCGCGGTTCTTGGGCGTGGTAGTGTTCTGAGCCTCCTTTGCCGGCGCCCAAGGGAAGCGAAGACCATCCGGAAGTGCGGACATTTTCCGTTCGCGGCAATATCTCATCACAAGCCAGCCAAGGGCCGCAGCGACGCGGCTGTCATAGATGATGAAGTTGTCGCACAACAGCGAGTAAACCTTGGTCATGCCAGCGTTGAAGCGCAGGTCGCCGAGGAATTCCGGACTGTCGAGATTCCCCTGTCGCAATACCTCAGCGACCTGTTCAACCATCGCTGCCAGCCCCACCCGATTCTCTTCAAGCCATTGGTTGTTTCGAGCAGAAACCCCGCCCCAGGCCATCGTGGCTTGAGTGGCACGCAGCATGGTGTTGTCACAGGTCGCAGCACCAAGGTCCGCCCCCAGAGCTTCAAGGGCTTGAGCATTGCTATCTGCGCAACTGCCCGCACCGATATTCAAATGCGACACACCAGGGTGATGCCATTCGTATTGCTCGTAGGCATCGTGGAGACTGGAGAACTGCCACCGCTTGGCCGTCTGCCGATTGGTGTAGCCATGCTTCACTTCCTTGTTCGACCCAAGGAGCTCGGCGAGCCACTCGATGAAAGCATTGACCTCTGCGCGGTCTTTGTAAGCGGGGTAACTACGGTGCGAGACCTTGATCTTCATGCGACGCTCCACTAATTTGAGGGCCTTTCTTGCTGGCAAAGTGATACTGACGGACAATAGGGACATATTTTGTCCGTGAGGTGCCTGTGGCTAAGAAAATTTCCAAGGAAGGGAGGTGCAAGGCACTCCTCGGTATCCTGCAGCGTGAGCGTGGCTCGCTGATCACTGAAGAGCTTCACGCTCAGCAAGCCCATTGGATCGATCAGGTCCCCCATATCAAAACCACGTTGCGCGACCTGCAAAGCCTCGAAGCGCAGGGATGGGTCTCTGGTGAAAAACCAGCAGGGCAAAAGTCGTATCGCTGGAAGTTGCGAAAAGCTCGACTGGATCTCGCACTGACGCCATCCGAGTCGATGACGCTGGAAGCCATACTGCAACATGCCGAGCGTTTCGGATTCAAAGTGGTAGCTGATCAGCTCGTCGAGCTGCGGGATTATGCGCTTGGGGTGATTAGCCGCAACTCGAAGCATGACCTGATCGGCCAGGGCAGAATCACTACAGGCACTCGCTTCATGACCCTGCTGCCTGGTGCTTATGATCCCGCTCACCTCGAGACGATCCAGGCGGCAATGCTTGAGGGCCAAACCCTAGAAGTTGTCTACAAGCCTCGCGATGTGGGTAAGCTCGAATGCACCTACATCCTGAAGCCACTTGCCTTGTCGTTCCAGGACTCCAACATCTATCTCTCGGCCTTCGTCGAATCCGAACAATGGCTCGAAGGCAAAGCACCCGAAGCGAATACCCCGCGTGGGAAATACAGCAGCAATGGCCCTGGCAAGCAGTGTGTGCTCATGCTTCACCGGATGGTTAGCGTCAAGACCTATTGGCGGGACACAGCTGATCCGGAGGGTTACTGCGTAGGGTCGTTTGAAGTGCAAAAGGATCTGGTGACTATTCATCACGAAGAGCCAATCGAGTTGCGGCTACGTCTTGAATCCAATCTCCTCAACCGTCTTACGGAAAACCCGCTGAGCAAAAATCAGCACATCCATGATGGTGCGATTCTGGAATGCGCTATTCAAGATACCCAGGGTCTGCGCCTGTTTCTGATGAGCAACGCTGACGAAATCGAAGTCCTGGGGCCCGACTACCTTCGCAATCACATCAAGCATGCGTTAGGTCGGGCCTTGAGAATGTACGCTGGCGATTAGTAGAAATACCCCTCGCCTCAGTAACCTTCCATAAACAACGTCGCCTCGAGATGCCGCAACCTGTACTGCTCGGGGCCTACCTGATTCAAAGCAGCCAACATGGCCTGGCCTAGCGCATTGGCGTCGAGTTGGGCCGCCCAGCACGTATAGGCATTACGCCAGGCCGTACTGGTCGCCCGAGGGCGCGACCCGCCGCGACCAGCAACACGGCCCAGTGCAGGGTAGCGCTGGCGCAACAGCTCGATTTCAGAATCCGTTAGTGCCTGCTCGGCCAAGCCAAGCAATGCTGTAGCCACCCGCGAGTCATAGATGAGGAAATCATCGGGGTAGAACATTGCATACAGCTTGGTCCAGGCGCCATTCATCGCGGCCACCTGCTTGCGGCTACCAAGCTGGGCGAGGCGCAGGCTGTCGACCACCACCTGGGCATCTTCCGTGGGCAGGCGCACTCCGCCCCACTCACAGATTTCAGCGAACAGCTGAAGCACTGCGCCAGCATTGCTGTCCAGATCCGCAGCCAGCAAGCGCGCTCGCACAACGAAACCGTCGAGAACCTTTTCAGTGGCGCTGTAACCGGTTGCCGGGGATGGCCAGAAATAAGCGTCCAGGCGAGCCTTGAAACCAGTCACCGGTTGCACGGGGTAAAGCGTGCGGCGCTTGCGGTCGAAGATTTGGAAAGGTGTCTGAATCAGATGATTCACCAAGCGCGCTTCGATGCTTGGGGCGGCTTGCAGGCTCACCTGTGCGAGCATCGGCTCGGGTGCTTCGGCCTGCACGGCAGTTTCCTCCTGCTCATTCAGGCCCAATACCTCATAGAGCCCTTCGGCGATACGCTTGTACTGCGGCGCCTGGCCTGCCCTGACCCAATAGCCCGTGCCTTGAGCCGCGTTGGCCATCTGCGTGCGGATATGGCTCTTCTTGAAGAAGCCAAAGCCAATCCGATAACACTCAACGTCTCCCTCAGGTGTCTGACGGATGACTCGACGGTCCTCTCCCAAGAGGTCCGTGGCCCGCAGTTGACGAGGCAAAGCCCCCTGCTCCACTTCCAGAACGATCGACTCGTACAGCGTCATTGAGCTTTTCCTTGTATTTCGAATACGACTTCAAATAACCACCAGTGCCTGTATCGGCAGCATACATGCCCGCTGCAGTTTACGAATGCCTGCAGCATGGCCTTCTGCCATGGCCAAACCCTTCTTACCTTGGTTAAGCTACCGCCACTTACGCATCCTCAGATGTGCGAACAAAGTGGCCAAGCAACCGAAGGAACGACCATGGCAGCCAGCAGCAATTTCGCCTTTCTCCAGGAACATGATCCCGTGTTCCTTCAGCTTGCGCGTACGGCCGAGCAGGCATTCGCCAGTGATCCAAACACCACTTTGATCAAACTGCGCCAGCTCGGTGAAGCCTTTGCCCAGGACTTGGCCAGCCGTGCTGGTATCGAGTTCGATGCCCACACCACCCAGTCCGACCTGCTGTACAAACTCAGCCGCGAAATCCAGCTGGATCAGAACATTCGGAACCTGTTCCACACCTTGCGCGTGGAAGGGAACAAAGCCACTCACGAGTTTCGCACGCAGCACCGTGAGGCCATGGATGGGCTGAAGGTGGGGCGCGCTTTAGCCATCTGGTACCACCAGTCTTTTGGCAAGAACACCGCTACTTTCAAACCCGGGCCTTTCGTTACGCCTAGCGACCCAAGTACTTCGCTACGTGACCTGCAAAGCCAGATCGAACAGCTCAAGGCGCAGCTCAGCGAGTCCAGCCAGCAGTTGGAAAGCAACCAGCAACTCGCCACCCTGCTCAAGCGTGAAGCGGAGGAATACGCAGTCCTCGCCGAGCAGATGGATGCCGAGTCGCGGAACCACAAGCAGCTGGCAGCAGAACACGAAGCGGCTTTGACCCAGTTGCGCGCGGAACATGAGCAAAGCCTCAAGGCCCTGCAGCAGCAACTCGCCGCGCAGCCGCAGGCCAGCAAGGAAGTTGCCGAGAAAACCAGAAAGGCCAGCAACAAGTTCCAACTGTCGGAGGACCTTACCCGCATCCTCATCGACCAGCAGTTGAACGACGCCGGCTGGGAAGCGGACTCCCTGGAACTCACCTACAGCAAAGGTGCTCGCCCGGAGAAAGGCAAGAACAAAGCGATTGCCGAATGGCCCACCAGCAGCCCGAAAGCCTGCGCCGACTACGTACTGTTCGCCGGCTTGGTCCCCATCGCCATCGTCGAGGCAAAACGCCAAGGCATCGACGTAGCCGACCGGATCACCCAGGCCGAACGGTACGCCCGCGAATTCAGATTCTCTGCCGAACATGTGCAGCCCTGGCCGTTGGCTGGCCAACTCCAGCCTTGGAATGACGGCAGTAGCGGCCACTTCCAGCTGCCCTTTGCCTTTGCCTGCAATGGTCGCCCCTATATCAAGCAGCTTGCTGAACAGTCTGGCACCTGGTTCCGCGACTTGCGCAGCCCTGCCAATACCCGTCGGCCGCTGCAGGACTTCCACACGCCTGGTGACCTCCTCGATCTGCTTAAACGCAGCAAGGCTGACGCCGAGGAAAAGCTGGCAAAGGAAGGCTTCGGCTATCTGAAGTTGCGCGACTACCAAGAGAAAGCCATCAAGGCCGTGGAACAGGCGCTGGCAGGCAATCAACGCAATTGCTTGCTGGCGATGGCAACAGGCACGGGCAAGACCCGCACCATCATTGGCCTGATGTACCGCTTTCTCAAGGCCGAACGTTTCAAACGCATTCTGTTCCTGGTCGACCGCAGCGCCCTGGGTCAACAGGCCATTGATTCGTTCAACGACACCACGCTTGAGCAGAACCACACTCTGGCTCAGATCTACGACATCAAAGCGCTGGGCGACATGGCTGCCGAAGCAGAAACCCGTGTTCAAGTGGCCACAGTGCAAGCCATGGTCAGCCGAATTTTCCGCTCGGACAACCCGCCACCTGTAGGCGAGTTCGACTGCATCATCGTCGACGAGGCCCACCGGGGCTATACCCTCGACCAGGAGATGACCGAGGGCGAGCTGGTGGTGCGTGATGCCAGCCAATACCTCTCGCAGTACCGTCGCGTGCTGGATTACTTCGACGCCTGCCGTATCGGCCTAACAGCTACACCGGCGAAACAGACCAGCGAAATTTTCGGCAAGCCGGTATTCACCTACAGCTACCGGGAAGCAGTGGCCGATGACTGGCTGATCGACCACGAACCGCCGATCCGCTACGAAACCCAACTGACTCAGCGCGGCATCCACTATGAGAAGGGCGAGTCAGTCAGTGTCATCAACGCCCAGACCGGTGAAGTCGATACGACGGAACTGGAAGACGAGCTCAATTTCAATATCGAGTCGTTCAACCGTCGCGTCATCACAGCTGCCTTTGACAGGGTCATCTGCGATGAACTAGCCAAGGAACTGGACCCCTTCGGCGAAGAAAAGACCATGATCTTCTGCGTCAACCAGGCCCACGCAGAGCGCGTGAAAAATCTGCTGGATGATGCCTTCAAGGCCGCGTATGGGGAGCAGTACAACGAAGCGACCGTACGCATCATCACTGGTCAGAGCGACCGGGTCGAGCAACTGATTCGCTGCTACAAGAACGAACCGCACCCAAGTGTCGCCATCACCGTCGACCTGCTGACCACCGGCATCGACGTGCCGACCATCTGCAACCTGGTGTTCATGCGCCGTGTGCGCTCGCGCATCCTCTATGAGCAGATGAAAGGCCGGGCTACCCGTCGCTGTGACGAGATAGGCAAGACGGTTTTCCGCATCTATGACCCCGTCGACCTCTATGCCAGCCTGGAAGAGGTCGACACCATGAAGCCGTTGGTGAAAAACCCGAATATCTCCCTGGAGCAATTGGTGGGTGAGCTTACCGACGACGCCAGCCACGATGCCCCTGGCAGCCAGGAAGACAGCAGTCACGCCCATGACGTGCTCGATCAGTTGAACCAACGCGTCATGCGTATTCTGCGCAAGGCCGAGCATAAAGCCGAAAACAATCCAGCCATCAAGCAGAAGCTCGACGAGTTGCAGGATGCCTGGGGAGTCGAGCCAGGCAAACTGCACAGCCATTTGCATGAGCTTGGGCCGCAGCAGGCCGCCCACTTCGTTCGCCAACATGGCCAACTGCTCAACCAGCTGGCTGCAGTCAGCGCCCTGCTTGGAACTGACCGGTATCCGATCATCTCCGTTCACGAAGACGAGCTGGTTGTGCGTGAGCAGAACTATGGCAAGTATGATAAGCCGGCTGATTTTCTCGAAAGCTTTAACGAGTTCATCCACAAGCAGTTGAACCAGTCCGCAGCGCTAGGCGTAGTGGTCAGCCGCCCCAAAGACCTGACTCGCGAACATTTGCGCGAAGTGCGGTTGCTGCTTGATCAGAACGGTTTCAGCGAAGCCAGCTTGAAAAGCGCCTGGCGTAATCAGACCAACCAGGAAATCGCGGCGAGCATCCTCGGCTATATTCGCCAGGCTGCTATTGGCGAGGCACTGTTGCCGTTCGATCAACGCGTGGCAGAGGCCATGAAACGGATCTATGCCATGCAGGCCTGGACCCCAGTACAGCGCCGCTGGCTGGATCGACTTGCCAGGCAGTTGGTGCATGAGGTGGTGATCGATACGCAGCAAGTCAATGACGCTTTCCGGGTCGATGGCGGCATCAAAGGCCTGGACCGCAACCTTGGCGGTAAACTGGAACAGGTGCTGGAAGCGCTGAACGATAATTTGTGGACGGCGGCTTGAAGCTATCAGCAAGTCTCCATATCGCGCCCCGGTCGAGCGGAAATTCGTGTTATCCGCTCACTGGGCCGGTGCCCGAATCAGCTTGCAAAACAGATCTGCCGTGCATAACCTCCCCTGCAATACACCCGCCATGCCTAGGGTTGCTCCGGCAGCTACGCAGACATTGAGCGGGTTTTCTTTCCCCGGTGGCTTTTCAGCAAACCCGGTCTCGACATTCCTTTGCAATTCGCGCTGCTCAAACAACGCGGGCTCGCAGTCCTATCTTTCTTGAGAGTTACCATGACCAACTCCGACATCGTCCAGAAGCTCTGGAACCTGTGCGACGTACTGCGCGACGACGGGATCAACTACAGCGACTACGTTACCGAACTGGTACTGCTGCTGTTCATCAAGATGGAATACGAGCAGGTACAGAACAACGACGCCTTCAGCCACAAGCTGCCAGCGGGTGCACGCTGGCCAGACCTGGCTGGTAAATCCGGGCTCAATCTGCTCGACTACTACCGGCAGTTGTTGCTGGACCTAGGCAAGAACAGCGACCCACTGATTGCCGCCATCTATGCCGACGCCCAGACCCGGCTCAAGGAGCCGCGTCACCTGGAGCAATTGATCAAAAGCCTGGATGGCATCGACTGGTTCAGCGCCCGCGAAGATGGCCTCGGCGATCTCTATGAAGGCTTGCTGGAGAAGAACGCCAGCGAGACCAAGTCGGGTGCTGGCCAGTACTTCACACCGCGCCCGCTGATCGACAGCATCATTCGCTGTATCAAACCGCAGCCCGGTGAAACCATCCAGGATCCGGCCGCTGGCACCGCAGGCTTCTTGATTGCTGCTGACGCCTATATCAAAAGCCAGACCGACGACCACTACAACCTCGACGAAAAAGCCCGCAGCTTCCAGCGCAACCGCGCATTTGTCGGGGTGGAGCTGGTGCCCGGCACTCGCCGTCTGGCGTTGATGAACACCTTGCTGCACGGCATGGAAGGTGATGACGAAGGCGTTGTGCATCTGGGCAACGCGCTGGGTCAGACCGGGGCCAACCTGCCGAGAGTAGATGTCATTCTTTCCAACCCGCCATTCGGTACCGCCAAAGGCGGCGGCGGTCCCACCCGAGACGACCTTACCTACCGCACCAGCAACAAGCAGCTGGCGTTCCTCCAGCACATCTACCGTGGCCTCAAGCCCGGTGGCCGTGCCGCCGTGGTCTTGCCGGACAACGTGCTGTTCGAGGCTGGCGTTGGTACTGATGTGCGCCGCGACCTGATGAACAAATGCAACCTGCACACCATCCTGCGTCTGCCAACCGGCATCTTCTACGCCCAAGGTGTGAAGACAAACGTGCTCTTCTTCCAGAAAGGCAGTCAAGACAATCCGCGCCAGGACGAAGCTTGCACCCAGCGGGTTTGGATCTACGACCTGCGCAGTAATATGCCTAGCTTCGGTAAGCGTACCCCGTTTGGAGTACAGCACCTCGATACCTTTGAAAATGCCTATGGTATTGACCCTAATGGCAATAGTCGGCGAGCGGAAAACATCGAAGGCATCGGCGAACTGAGCCGTTTCCGCGTGTTTACCCGCGATCAGATTCACGAGCGCGGTGACTCGCTAGATATCAGCTGGCTGAAGAACGACAGCAGCGTCGATGCTGTCAACCTGCCTGCCCCTGAAGTACTGGCTGGCGAAGCAATGGCCGAATTGACCGAGGCGTTGCACGAACTGGAAGAGCTGATGAAGGCGCTGGGTGCGAGCGATGAAGTGGCGGCGCAGAAGCAGTTGATGGCGGAAGTAATGGGGTTGGAATTGGGGGCTAGTAATGAGTGAGTCGCCGGCTGGCTGGAACAGTTTTACTTTAAGAGATCTGGGTGGTTTGTCGGGAGGTAAAACACCTTCGAAAGCAAATGCCGAGTTCTGGTCGAACCGCGACGTTCCTTGGGTGTCGCCGAAGGATATGAAGAGAGATCTGCTAGAAGATGCCGAGGACCGGATTTCGCAGGTTGCCGTAGACGAAGCTGGGATGGTCCTTTATCCGGCTGGATCTGTGCTGATGGTGACACGCAGTAGCATCTTGCAGCACACCTTTCCTGTCGCTTTAGCTGCTACCGAGTTGACGGTCAATCAGGACATCAAAGTTCTCCGCCCAGTCGACGGCATAACTCCGAAATTCGCGTTCTATCTGTTAAAGGGTTTAGGGGGAAAAATTCTTTCAGCATGCGCCAAAGATGGCACGACTGTACAAAGCATCGATTCAGAAAAGCTAGAGTCATTTCCACTCCCAATACCATCGACAGCTGAACAAATTCGCATCGCCGCCAAGCTCGACGAGTTGCTGGCTCAGGTCGATACTCTGAAAGCCCGCATCGACGGAGTCCCCGCGTTGCTCAAACGCTTTCGCCAGTCCGTCCTCGCCGCCGCCGTTTCCGGACGGTTGACCGAGACGTGGCGGGAGCTGCAAACCCAAAAAACCAGCGGAGCAGAGATATCTCCGGCGGGGTGGGCAGAAACAGTATTTGGGGATATCTGCAGAGAAATCACCGTTGGTTACGTCGGGAAGATGGCCGATCAATACCAGGAAGAGGGCGTACCTTTTCTGCGTTCCCAGAATGTAAGGCCTATGAGATTTTCACAAGAGAACATTCTCTATATCTCGGAGGAGTTTCACTCATCAATCTTAAAGTCTCGGCTTGAGCCTGGCGATTTGGCAATCGTTCGCTCAGGCGCCCCTGGAGTTACGTGCGTGATCCCAGAGTCGCTGCCCGTAGCAAACTGCTCCGACCTTGTAATCGCCCGACCATCGGAAAAGCTCAATCCTTGGTTCGGCTGTATCTACATGAACTCTGAAGTGGCCCAGCGAAATGTTGCGGAAAATCAAGTGGGTGTTGCACAGCAGCACTTCAACGTTGGCTCGATGAAGAAGATGCCGATTAACCTGCCACCATTGGCTGAACAAATCGAAATTGTACACCGCGTTGAACAACTCTTCGCCTTCGCCGATCAACTGGAAGCCCGAGTCAAGGCTGCCCAAGTCCGCGTCGATCGCCTGACCCAGAGCATCCTCGCCAAGGCCTTCCGAGGCGAACTGGTGCCACAAGATCCGAACGACGAACCGGCCAGCCTACTACTGGAACGTATCAAGGCCCAGCGCACTGCAGCTCCAAAAGCCAAGCGCAGAAGTAAGGCTCTGCCGTAGAACCGACAACGTCTGGTGTCCAACGCAGTGCGATGGACAAGAAGTTCGGAGCCGCCTCCCAGAACGGAACAACGGCTTCGAACTAGGCATATGTCACCGAAGCTGCTCTGCCCCCTACTACCTCCGAGCACCACAACTGCTTACCGCGTACTTCTACAAACGCCGACTAGGTTTCTGCAAACAGCTCACTCAGATTCGAAAACCAGCAACCAGCCCTTGGTTTACAAGAAAAAGGCCAACTGCCATCATCCGGTTCCCGCCCAGCCTCGAACCTCCCGTCGTGAACCAAAAATTCAAGTTCCATACCCTCCCCCAGCGCTCCGGTGAAGTTGCCAACGTCTTCATTCACGGCTACTCCGCCGGCCACGACATGGAAGACCGTTGTGCGTTGCGCAAGTGCATTCCGTCCTCCCTGCACAACTGCATCAATATCTTCGCCTTCTGGCCGTCAGGGCATTGGAGCCAGTTCGACAACATGTCCAGCGGTGGCGTGTCAGCGATTACCCGGCTCAATGTGCTCGCCGGCGCCGCCGCCGCAGTGGCTGATCGGGCGATTCACTTCAACACCAGCCGCAACCGTGCCACGGAAATGGGCAAGACCTTGCTCCAACAACTGGAGCGCTATCTTTTCCAGCACCACCCCTATATATCGCGGGTAAATCTGGTCGGCCATTCGCTGGGCGGTCGGGTGGTAGTAAGTGCCCTGCTCGACTGGATGAAAAAACCCTCCGACGGCAAGCTGGAGATTGGCGACGTGTTGTTGATGGCGGCCGCCACCGAACTGTCAGGGGCGGATGCGCTCGCCATCGGCAAGCGCCTCAAAGGCAAGCTCTACAACGCCCGCTCCAGCGATGACAACATATTGCTGTTCAATCTGGGGGAAAGCAGTGCGGGTCGGCATGAAGTCGAAAACTGCGTGGATGTACCAATGTCTGGCTTCGGCCATACCGACTATTGGCCGCAACTGGAACAGGTATTGCGAAAATCAGGCTTCCATGGCTACCAAGGCGGGATACCCGCGTTGAACCAGCCTCTGCCAACGGTCAAGACCCCCGACCCTGTCTTCGCCGATCACCTGCTCTACGACCTGCTCGAACTGACCAGTGGCAGGATCCGTGACCAGGTCGTCAAGCACGTGCGCAGCAGCAGCTGGGCGAGCCTTGAAATCGAGAACTCGGTGTACCTGCTGACCAAGGAGTTCCAACTGCTGGGCGGTCACTGCCTGGTCAACCTGGCACGTGGACGTGGTCTGAAGTACGTGCAGATCCTGCTGATGCTGGCTGAGCATTACGATCTGGTAAGTGAGCTGCACGACTGTGCACAGGTGATTGAAATGGAGGCGCTGCTCATCAGCAAGTGCTTCCGGTCTTCATTCGGCGAGGGTCATGTGCTCGGGGCAAGAACGGACATCGTGGCGCAGATGGATGCCATGACCGAGAAAGGTTATTTCGAGCAGGTCGATGCGTTGGCGACAAGCCTTACCATGACCTCGTACTTTTCGACGTCTGAAGCGCCTAAACCCGATTACCGCACTACTGCCCCTGCAAGAGCCAGCAAAGAATTGACGCTGATTTCCGCATCGGCACTCTCGACGTTCGCTGAACTGATTCCGACCCAGCGCATCAAGGCTGCTGTAACCAATTTGAAGAGCGCGGTAAAACCGGGTTACTCGGCGTTGATTCCGGCTGTTGCGATTCTCTTCTACGCCCGCTTCAAGCTCGATAACGAAGGGTTGCTCTGACGCCTTGAAAAAACCTGGCCAGCCCTGTGGCTGACCAGGTCTGGCGGATCAGACCACTCGATACTCGCCTTCGATCACAGACTGCGAGCCGAACGCCTGGCTCAAGTGTGTCTCAAGCTCTGCCAATTGTGCCTGGCGCTTGCTCAGGGTCTCGAGACTGGCTTGCTGCTCGGCCAGGATTTTCTCGAACGCAATGATCTGCGGGGCAAAGACTTCAATGACTTTGTCATGATCCTGAAGCAACTTCCTCGGCTCTTCGAAATGGGCTTTGACCATTTCGGCCAGATCATCCTGCAACTGCTTCAGCTCGGTTTCGGCCCGCTGTTGCTGGACTACGCTGATGACATCGGTCAGCACCTGGATACCTGCACCGATCGGCCCGGCCCAGCGGCCGATGTTAGTGGCCAGTTTGGTCGCCTCCCAGGGCTTGAATTTGTAGACATAACCGGTGAGGTTTTTCAGGGTTTCACGAGCCAGGAACACACCGCTCTTGATGCTTTCGACCGGGATCTTCGACACCGCGGTCAGTGCGCGGCTCGATGCAGTCAGCGCCGAAGCGGTGATGCTGTCGGCGAAATTCGAAGAGCTGTCCAGCTGATGCTCGATCTTCGCGCTGATGCCGCTCATGATGCTTGAAGATTGGTTGAATGCTGTGCGGAACAAGTGATCGATGCGAAAACGCAGTTTTTCGCCGATGTCATCCTTGGAGAAGCCGATTTCCGTCTCGAGGAAAGCGCGCACCTGATCACGGGGCAACGTGCGAATGCTGTTCAGCAGATCGGCTTCGAGGTTGTTCAGCTCCTTGTAGAGGTTGTCCACAGTGGCCAAAACACTCCTCTTCCCCTCGTCGATGTCCTCCTGAATGCGTTTCGAGTCCTGACGCTGGTTATTGGCCAGCAGCTCGAACTTGATCAACTCATCCTTCGCTGAGGTAATTTTTTTACCCAGCACATCGCGCACGACATCGATGCCGGTCTTTCTGATCAGGGTTTCACGGCCGCTGCCGTCAAGCACCTGCTGAGTGACCTGTTTCAGTTCGCTGATCCGCGAACGTTGGTCATACAGGTCCTTTTGCGCAAGCCAGAACTCCAGGCCACGGCTGTTCGGATTGGAGGCAACACATACCACGTTGATCGCTTCACGCTCGGCAGCCGTGAGATCTACAAAACGCTGCAGTTTATCCAGCAGGTTGTTCTTCTTGATGGTGCTCTGCTGCTCGAACTCTTCGGAATCGCGCAGGTCGGCCACTTCGTCCATCTTGTTGATGACGAAGATGGTGGAGCTCAGTTTGTTCAGATCGCGCAGCACCCAGCGCACGATGTCCTGGTGGCTTTCCTTGAGCGGGTTGGTGGCGTCGACCACATAGAAGATCAGGTGTGCTTCGGAAATGTAGTTCTTGGTGATATCACCGTACTGCACCAGTGCGCCGCTCTCTTCAGCCTTTTCCTTGTCACCGAACAAGCCAGGGGTATCGACGATTTCGCAACGGTCCTGAAGGTTATCCGGGCGGTAAATCGCCAGCGCGTCCGAGGACTCGTTGGTGTCGATTTTCATGTCTTTCATGACCTGGCCCAGCCAGCCGGCCACTACGCTGGTTTTGCCGTCGGAGAAAGCGCCCAGCAGGGCGATGCGCAGCGCATCCGACTGTACATCGCCAATGGCTTTCCTGATCTTGTCGATGTCTTGGGAAACATCCAGCCCCAGTTCTTCAAGCGCACCCACCAGTTTCTGGAGGTTGTCGAGCGACTTGATGACCTCGGTCTTACTGGCATTGAACTGCTTAAATTGTTCCATGGGGTTTGGCTTCCACTTGGTTTTTCAGTGTCTGGATAGAGGCAATCTTTTTGTCGAACAAGGTTGTGATATCGGCCATTTTCCGCTGCTCGTCTCCCAACTGGGCGAGGGTGGTTTTCTCAAGCTGGTCCTTGATGTTCTTCACCATGGTTTGAGTATCTTGATCAAACGTTTCCTTGCTGGCTGTGTGCTGTTTCTTGATCGCATCGCTGACTTTGCCTTGAGCTTCAAGGATCTTCTTGTTGCGCCCGCCAAAGACGTAGCTCAGACCAGCGGCCAAGAGGCCGACAACACCGCCAATGACTGCGCCGACAATGTTGCCCACGCCCGGTATGATCGAGCCGAGCACAAAGCCGCTCGATGCATATCCACCGATGCTCAGCAGCAACCCGCCGACGTCTGAAAAATTGAAGCTGATGGCATCCATCGCGCTGGAAAGCGACAACGAATTACTGGCTGCCTGACTCAAGCGTTGCTGGAAATTCACGCGCGCTGCGTTTTCCTGCAAGCGTTTGAGCGCACGTTCTATCGCTTGCGAAATGCCCTCGACCAATGCTTCCTGAGCCGTTTCAAGCTCTTGCGCGAGCTTCTCTTGCCCCTCTTCGACGAGTTGGTTGATCGCTCGCTCTACATCGTCCTTGTCACTGAAATGCGCTTGCACAGCATCGCGCGCTGCCGAATTCAACTCAGTGAAAAATCTATTCAGCGCGTTGCTGCGCTTGCTGCTGAAACTGCTCTTCAGGTCCTCGAAGCTCTTGCGAATGACCCTCTGGCAATCCTCGATCTCCGCGCCCATCTTGTCGGAGAACTCTTGATGCTCGTCTCGCTGCTTCTGCAAATCGTTCACGGTGTCCCGCAGCAAACGCACCACTTTGCGCTTGTTGCTTTCAACAATGTCGACTTCAAAGTTGGCGCAGCCATCGCCAATGACCTTGTGCAACTGATCCAGCTGGCTGAAGTTGCGCATTGCCTGCTGGCTGACGAAATCCTGCTTGTAGGCACGTTGCGATTTGATCAGATCGGTACGGCTCGGATGAATACTGCTCAGGCCACGCTCGTCGAACGCCACCCCTGTAAAACCGAGCAAGCCTTGCAGGCTTTGGCAACCGCTGACCAGTTCGGCACCGAGAATGCCTTCAAGCACTTCGCGTGTTTGCTCGCGGGTCTCGACGGCATCTTTATGGGTACGCTCCAGCGCTTCACGGTCGTGGTCGAACTCGTAGGAGTCAGCTTTGCCGCGCAGGTTGCAGATCGCGTAAACCTTGGCATCACGGTTGAGGTAATGCTTGATCTTCTCGGCGGTCTTGCTCTCGGGTTTCTTGTTAGTGCCGTTCACATAGAACACCAGATGGGCCTTGGCGATGGCAGCTTGAACCATCGCTTCATACTTCGACTCGTTACCCTCGATGCCCGGCACGTCGATCAGTTGAAAGCCCTTGCCCTGGTGGCTGAACTGATAGATGACGTTGTCCTGGGTGAAGTCTGCCTGGCCGGTGCCGACGATTTCGCCATCGACCTGGCCGGCACTGCGCTGCAGGCGTTCGAGTTGTTGCTGTTGTTTCAGCAGGGTTGGCAGCCTGTCACTGACCAACTCGCTCAAGGAATGTTGTTCGCGCATGAGTGGTGTCCGGATTCTACGGTAGGAAGAAAACTACAGAGCCATCGATGCCCGGGCTCACAGCAACTGCGCGTAGCCCACGGCGCCAGCGATGACACCAATCACCACACCCCCTACCAATCCAATCACTAGTTTCAGTTTTGCCTGCTGCTCCAGCGAAATGCGGGCCGCTTCGCTCTGGCGCAGGCATTCGCTCAATTGAGTTTGAGCGGTCTGCAACTGAGCCCCTTGCTCCGTAAGTTGCTGCTGGCTTCGCTGGAAGTCACTGCGCACACCCTGCAGCTGCAGGCCAACCTGCTGCAGTTCGCCCTGGCTCTGGGCCAGCGCTCTCTGGCTATCCGCCAGCCGCGTTTCAGTGCCCTGCAGCGTCTGTCGGGTACTGTCCAGATCGTTTGTCGCAACGCTCAGGCGCTCTTTGCAGTAAGCGTAATCCTGCTGGGTGTGTTCAAGCTGCTGACGCGTGCTTTGCAGATCACGCTGGGTCTGGTTCACCAGCGCGCCGATGTCGTCGCCCAGCGTGGCAATGTCTTCACAGAAGTTGACATAGCGGGTGCTGAGTTCTTCGATAAGCTCGTCGCTTTTGCTTGAGAAGACCGCCTGGATATCGCTGGCGGTCGCCTGATTACGCGCAATCAAGGCTTGGCGTTTCTTTTCTTCGAAAAGGATGCGCAGGCTCTCGATGATGGTGCTCTTGCCAGCGTTGGTTTCACCGAAAAAGGCAATGGTGAAGTTGTCCCATTCGGCGTGTTTCTCAAGGTAGGTAATTTCGCCGTCAAAACGCGACTTCATTTCACCGAGTTTTTCCTTGACGCTTGCGAGGTGGGCATTCCCTTTGTCATTGCTGACATCCAGCCTGGAGACATCGTCCAGAGCAGTGGCAATGTCGCTCGCTACCCGAGCGTAAAGCTTGGAGAAATCTTGAGCCTTACTCATATCGTTCCCTAATCGTCCTCGGCCGGATCCAATTCGCCCGGAAAGTTGCATTTTGCCACTACGACTGTCAAGTTCACTTCGGTCGCATCGACACCCACCATCTGGCGAGTATTTGCTGTATCGGCCCGCTCAACACTTTTCTGCAGACAGCACCGCCACAACGTGGGCAGCGTTCGTACCACTGCCCCGGTAACAAGGCATCGCTGGCGGGCGCAACCGTCTTGCTCCAGCTACATTTTGAACACTCAAACCTATAGGGCATTGGACGAATTGGCATGGTCCTTCCCCCTCCATAATTCAGCTGCCATAAATCCCAGAGCAGGCAAGTGATCCATTGAGCAGCCAGGCCGCCGCCCGTCCCTGGGCCAAAATGGCCAGGGCCGAAAGTCGGAGCGGCGGTTCGTGCTCGTCAGTCGTAAGCGGTTTACACCTCGGCCAAGTCAGCCGGCGCCAGCGGCCAACGCTTCACCGCGAAACTGGCCAGCGCCTGGCTCCGCTCCACTACGGCGTTCTTCGAGTATGCGGGGCTAACGTTGGCGCCACCGGCGGCCAATGCCTTGATCAAATTGAACTGCGAACTCCTGTAGAGCTTGGGTTCGCTCATCTTCTTTTCCGCAGAGCAATTGCTGCACGCACTGTTGATCCGCTTCTCCAACGGTGCCAGGTTCCCGATCAGGTGGAGATGCTCGTAGTACGACTCCGTACTGTGGAAGCCATACATACGCACACCGAACGTGGTTTCCTGAGGCAGGATATGTTCGATCGTCAGCCCCTCGGTATTGATCTGGACCAGGTCGGCGATATCCAGATCAGGCAGGCCCACCGCACGCCTCGCCGCACCTTCGGCCTCAAGAAGAATGCGCGGCAGGCCCGGGTTTCGGAACATGTCGTCATTGGCCAACTTGGCCTCAAAACGGGCACTGGGCATGAACCGCTGGCAGAAGCTCACGAGGCGACCGGCAATCTGCTGAGGGCTCAACCCAGCGAACTCGCGCATCAACGCAGCCATGTCCGCCTGCGGGTTGGTGCCCTGTAACTTGAACACACGCAAGTCCGCCAGTTCGACCAGTTGCAGCAAGGTGTAATCCAGATGCTCCGGCACGCGAACATCAAGCATCTGGTCATTGTGCAAGCGGACCAATAGCGGGTAGAGGGTCGCGGCCAGGTCCTGCACCACCAGCAGCAAGTACAGTTCACGATTGCTGCGGGTAGCTTCAGCCAGGGCCAGCAGGCCTTTGAAGAACCGTTCCAGGTCGCATACGTAATCTTCGATGAAAGCCGCCAGGCGCTCAGGGTCGTTGCGCATGCCTTTGAGCGCAGGCTTGAGGAACGACTCCAGAACCGTCTCCGAAGTCGCACCATGATCCGCACCCGCTTGCACGTCATGCTTCTCGCCATCAAAGGCGAAATAGTGATAACGCAGCACATCGTCTTCACGGAAAGGGTCGCGATTTATCACGCGAATCTGGTAACCCGTCTCTCCTGCCAGCTTCTTCAAGCGGCTGAAGCAGCGGAACGCCTCGCCAAAACGATCGGAGACCAGGGCATCCAACTGGCCATCCAGGAAACGGTTGGAGTAATAGATCAACAAGCTCTTGGCGATGTCCATCTTGGCCAGCGGCACGCCACGGTCATTCACCGACTGGAACATGCGGATGGCCTTGCCTTCGTTGACCTCGGTGAAATCCAGCACCTCGAGGCGGCTGATCGCCAGCAGCCAGTTCTTGATGGCCTCTTGCCCGTCACGGGTCTTGATAGTAGCCACCCGCTGACGAACCCATTGATGGGCTGCCAGCAGACGCTGCTGCCCATCGGACTCCGGTTGTGGATGCTGATCGTTGAGCAGCGCGGAGAAGAACGCTTGGTTGACGCCGAGTACCGTGAATTTCAGGCCGTGCACCGGGTGTTTGATGTAGGTGCCCCGGTAATGCTCCTTGATCGCCGGTTCCTCCACCGCATCGACCAGCGCTTCGATCAGCAGAGTCAGCGTCGTCAGGCGCTGCTGGCCATCTACAACCTTGACCGGTGCCGTCTTGCCCGTCTGAGAGAGGATGAAAGTACCCAGGTAATGGCCTCCATCCAGTTCCATGGCCTCTTCGATATCCTCGAACAGGTCATCGATGTTGCTGGTCGTCCAGGCGTAGTCGCGCTGGTAGGCGGGAATTTCCAGGGTCTTCCCGGTGAAGAACTGCTCGATGGTTTGTGTAGCCAAGATCCGTTTCCTTGTGTGATCGGCGGGCGCTAAGCCGCTCCCAGCCTATCCGGGAAGATAGCTTTTTGCCATGACTGTCACACTGATCCGGCTGCCGCCTCTCGAGCCTCCTTTTCACGCTTCATTTCGCTGTACTCGCGGTACAGCTCGTAACCCTTGGTAGCGATCACGATAAAACCGACAACGGCAAAAATGTTCTTCATGGCAGGCCACTCCTGATTGATCGACTGTCTGCCAATACCCTAAGCAAAAGGCCACCAGCCTGTCCAAGCTGTGCATTCTCACAGGTAAACAAACACAGCGGATTCCGGATCATCAGGCATACCACAAGCCTCGACACGCCCTATTACCCCCTACCACGTGTAAAGTTTTCAGCCACTGTGTTTCGCGTAACGCCGCTCTGCTGTTGCAGAAACGGGCGACTCAGCAATACGCCGACCACCACCGCCAGCACCAACGCGCTCACACCGGCAACCTGCAACAACGCCTCGAACCCACCCATGAACGCCTCCCGCGCCAGCGGTGCCGCCGCTTCGCGCAGGCCCGGTGGCAGCAATGCCAAAGCGGCCTGCAAATCACCCGCAGCAACCCGCGTAGCCATCTCCCCCACCCTGCCCATCTGCTCCGGCGCCAACCCCGCCATGGCCTCTCGCAGCAACTGCCCACTACGTGCAGCCAACACGCCCCCAAGCCCCCCAATCGCCAACACAATCGCCCCAAACCGCGTAGTCGTACTCAACCCCGAAGCCATCCCCGTCCGCTCCCGCGGCACACACGCCATGATGTTCTTCTGCGTATCCCCATTAAGCAGCCCAGCCCCCGCCCCCAACACCAGGCTCGCCAAGGCAAACGCCACATACCCCCCAACCCCGACTGCCCAGGCACACAGCAAATTCCCCACCCCCACCAA
>NZ_VZII01000014.1 GCF_009391885.1 Pseudomonas sp. MN1F
TACAGGGGCGTCGCCAAGCGGTAAGGCAGCAGGTTTTGATCCTGCCATGCGTTGGTTCGAATCCAGTCGCCCCTGCCATTTTTTTCTTCAAATATTAAATTTCTCAATCAGTGCAGGCGAACGCCGGCGCTGGATTTTGCCGTTTCTGTTTCCTGCACGGGCTCTTCGCGGTTTTACCCCGCAAAGAGCCCGTACAGGCACAGCGAATCTAACCCGCTACCCGCAGCAGCTCATTCAGTACCCTGGCCAGTTCATCGGCCAGCACCGGCTTCTGCATCACCAGGCTCCCTGGCACTTCCAGCCCTTCCAACTCCGCATACCCGGTCAGGAACACCACCGGCAACCGCGGATAGCGTTCGCGCGCCGCCAGGGCCAGTTGGCCACCGTTGAATTCAGGCATGGCAAAGTCAGTCAGCAGCAGGTCGATATCGTCGTCCAGCAGGGCCAGCGCCTGCTCCCCACTGTGTGCCTGGCGCACCTGGTAGCCATACTGGCGTAGCACGTCACCGAGCATGTCGCGCACCAGGTGATCGTCATCCACCAGCAGCACCGTGCGGTCCCGGCCACTGTCATCGATTGCCAGGGGGGCGGTTGGCGCTACAGGGTCGATCGCCAGTTCCTGCTTCACCGCCGGCAAGTACACCGCCACCTGGGTGCCATGCCCAGGCTCGGTGTCGATGCGCACACCGCCGCCGGACTGCTTGGCGAAACCGAACACCTGGGCCAGGCCCAGGCCGGAGCCCTTGCCGATGTCCTTGGTGGTGAAAAACGGCTCGAACACCTTGGCCAGCACCTCTTCGCTCATGCCGCAGCCGGTGTCACGGATGCTCAGCATCACGTACTCGCCGGGCTCCGGGTCCTCCGGGCGCTGCGGGCGGGCCTTGATGCGTGTGTTGCGGGTCGCAAGGGTCAGCTGGCCGCCGTCGGGCATGGCGTCGCGGGCGTTGATCGCCAGGTTGAGGATGATCATTTCGGTCTGGGTCGGGTCGGTCAGCGCCTGCCACAGGCTGTGGTCCAGGTCCAGGCGCACCCGGATGTTGCCGCCGAGGGTGCGACGCAGCAGTTCTTCCAGGCCGCAGAGGGTGCGGTTCAGGTTCAGCGGCACCGGCTCCAGGCGCTGGCGACGGGAGAAGGCGAGCAGTTGCGAGGTCAGCTTGGCGCCGCGCTCACCGGCTTCGCGGATATGCGTGAGGCGGCTGCGGGCCTTGTCCAGGTCGCCCTTGGCCAAGTCGCGCTCAAGGAAGCTGGCGCCGGTCAAAATGACCGTGAGCAGGTTGTTGAAGTCGTGGGCGACGCCGGCGGTGAGCTGGCCGACGGCCTCCAGCCGCTGCATCTGCTGCAGCGCCGCCTCGATACGTTCGCGTTCGGTAATCTGTTCACGCAGGCGGGTATTGGCTTCGGCCAGGCCCAAGGCGGTGTCCCGCTCGCTGGTGATGTCCCGCGCCACCACGTAGAGCAGGGTGTCTTCTGGCACCACCACCCAGGACAACCAGCGCAACTGGCCACCGGCGTGCTGGATCCGGCCAACGAAACGGGCGCTGGTGCGGCCATGGGCGAGGGCGGCCAGCTCGGTGAGCAACGCCTCCTGATCCACTTCGGGCAGCAGGTGCAGCAGCGAAGCCTGGCTCAGGCGTTCGCGGGAAAAGCCCAGGCTGGCCTCCCAGGCCGGGTTGAGGGCCACCGGGGTCAGGTCCTTGTTGAGCACCGCAAGCAAGTCCTGGGACAGCTCCCAGGCGCGGTCGCGTTCGCGGGTACGGCGCTCGACCCGTTCGCCGAGCATCTCGTTGAGCTGCCTGAGTGCCTGGGTCGCCTGGCGCTGGGTATGGATGTCCTGCAGCACGCCGGTAAACCGCGTGCACTGGCCGTCGACGAACTGGCACTGGCCGCTGCTGAGCAGCCAGCGCGGTTCCAGGCCATTGGCCTGGACAATGCGAAACTCGACCCGGTACAGGCCGTCGCTGTCCGGGCGCATGGCCTGCTCCACGGCTTCGCGCACCTTGGCCTGATCGTCGGGGTGGATGCCGGCGTAGAACACCCCAAGGTTCATCTCGGTCTCGACCGGCAGGCCGAACAGGGCCTTGCAACGGTCATCCCAGATCAGCAGGCCCTGTTGCGGCCGGAAGTCCCAGGTGCCCATGCCGGCGGCATCGATGGCAATGCGCGCGCGTGCCTCGACATCGGCCAGGGCCTCTTCCGCACGGCGCCGGCGCTGGCGCTCCAGCACTTCAGACAGGGCCCGGCGCACGGCCTTGGGCAGCAGCGGCAGGTTCTTCTTCAGCACATAGTCGGTGGCGCCCAGGCGAATCATCTCAACCGCATGTTCTTCGCCATAGATGCCGGAGAGGAAAATGAACGGTGTGTCGGGCGCCAGGCGCTGGGCGATGGCCAGCACCTCGGTACCGGAAGAGCCGGGCAGCACGCAGTCGCAAAGGATCAGGTCGAAACTGGCTTCAAGCAGGGCGTGTTCGACCCCGGCATGGTCGAATACCAGCTGCGATTGCACCTGCAACCCGCTGCGCTCCAGGCGCATCAGGGTCAGCTCGGCGTCGAGCGAGCTGTCTTCGACCATCAACAGTTTGAGCGGTGTCGGTAACATCTTTGCGGGGGCCTCAGTGGCTGCCACGGCGGTTCAGGCGCAGCGAGCCGGGTGGTGGTTCGTTGAGCACTGCCCAGAACACGCCGAGGTCGGAAATCGCCGCGACGAACTCCTTGAACTCCACCGGCTTGACCACATAGGCATTGACCCCCAGCTCGTAGGCCCGCAGCAGGTCGGGCTCCTCCCGCGAGGAGGTCAGCATCACGGTGGGTATGCTGCGCAGTTCGGGCGTGGCACGCACCACCTTGAGCACTTCCAGGCCATCGACCTTCGGCAGCTTCAGGTCGAGCAGCAGGACGGCCGGGTTGCCATCGGCACGTTCGGCGTATGTGTTGCGGCGCAGCAGGTAGTCGAGGGCATCGGCACCGTCGCGTAGAACGATCACTTCGTTGGCCAGCTGGCTGCGCTCCAGGGCCAGCAGCGTCAGCTCCAGGTCGCGGGGGTTGTCTTCGACCAGCAGGATGGGCTTGAGCATGGTGATACGGGTACCTCAGGTAGTTGCCGGGTGACGGGGCAGGGTGAAGTGGAAGCTGGCGCCCTGGTCGACCTGGCCTTCGGCCCAGACTCGCCCGTCGTGACGCTCGATGATCCGCCGCACGCTGGCCAGGCCGATCCCGGTGCCTTCGAAGTCTTCCATGCGGTGCAGGCGCTGGAACACCCCGAACAGCTTGTTGGCATAGGCCATGTCGAAGCCTACACCATTGTCGCGGATGTACACCTCGATCTCGCTCTGGTGCTGGCGGGCGCGGACCGCGATGTGGGCGGGGTCACGGCCCCGGGTGTATTTGATGGCGTTGGCGATCAGGTTGTGCAAGGCCAGGTTGAGGAATGCCGGGTCGGCGATCACCTTGGGCAGCGGCGCGATGTCCCAGATGATTTCGCGGCCTTGGTAATCCGGGGCCAGGTCCTGGCGGATGGTATCGACCAGTGCGTTGAGGTCGACATCCGACAGGCGCAAGGCCGAGCGGCCCATCTGCGAGAAATTGAGCAGGTTGTCGACCAGGCTGCCGGCGAAGTGCGCGGCTTCCTCGATGTGTTGCAGATAGCGCTTGCCGCGCTCGCTCAACGCGCGGCCCTCGATTTCGCCAAGCAGCTCGGAGTAGCCGGCGATGTGACGCAACGGGGCGCGCAGGTCGTGGGACACACTGTAGGAAAAGGCTTCGAGCTCCTTGTTCGAGCGGCGTAGCTCGTTGGCCAGCTGTGCCAGCTCCTCGGCCTTGCGCAGCACGATACCCAGCACAGCCGTACGCAGTTCGAGCACGCCTTCGATGACCAGCGGGTCCCAAGGTTCGCAGTAGCCGCTGACCTGCTCCTGCCAGCGATCAAAGCTGTGCCGCGGGTCGAGCGCACCGTGGGCGCCAATCTGCTTGTCGGGCCGCCCGGCCCAGTCGACGGTGCGCACCTGCTCGGGGCGGAACCACAGCAGGTAGTGCGAGTGGATCTGCGAGATGGCCACTGCCAGCACGCCGCCAGCATGGGCTGCCAGCTCTGGCAGTTCATCGATGTCTCGGCGCAGGTTGTCGCTGTGGAATACCGTTTCCTCGCCGCGTTGCTCCAGCCAGTGCACCAGGGCGGTAACCTGCGCCGCAGGCGGGGTCTGGCCGATCAGGTCGCAGCGCTCGGCGGAGATTAACGCCGCGCCGCTGGCGCTGGCGAAGGCCAGCAGCACCTCGGGCAAGTCGCGCAGGCCTTCGCTGACACTGTCGTGGTCGGCCATCGAGGAGATCATGCGCACGACGTGCTGGCGCAGGTCGAGTAGCTGGCGAGTCCTGGCGTGCGATTCGCGGGCCTCGATCTGCAGTGACAGCACGCTGGCCAGCAGTTCGCAGGCCGTGCGGGTACGCAGCTCGACCGCGCGCGGCTGGGCGTGGTGGCAGGAGATCAGGCCCCAGAGCTGGCCATCGACCACAATCGACAGTGACATCGACGCCAGGGTACCCATGTTGCGCATGTACTGCAGGTGCACCGGCGACACGCTGCGCAGGGCGGCGAAACTCATGTCCAGGGGCTTGCCGGTGCGTGGGTTGGTGGCCGGCAGCAGGGGTGAGGCCTGGTAGTTGGCATCTTCGATCACGCGGATGCGGTTGACCCGGTACAGCTCGCGGGCCTGACGCGGGATGTCCGCTGCGGGAAAATGCAGGCCGAGGTAACGCGGGTAACCGGCGTCGGCCAGTTCGGCGAGCACCTGGCCATTGCCCTCGGCATCGAAACGGTAGGCCTTGACCCGGCCAAAGCCGGTGATGCGCTTGACCTGAACCACGCACTGCTGCAACAGCTCTTGCAGGGTGTCGGCGTTGTGCAGGCTGCTGACGAAACCGCGCACAATCGGGTAGTAGTCGCCCGGATCGGCCAAGTCGGCAGGCAGGCGGAAGGGTTCGAACTCAGCGATCAGTACCTGGTCGTGGCGATGGACCAACAGGCGCAGCGTGTCGCGGCAGGGCGCGCCCTGGCGCAAGCGCACATCGCCGATATGGAACGGGAAGGCGTCGTCGTTGGGCAGGCGTTCGAGCTGGGCGCGCAGGTCGAAGCTTTCGCTGACCACGTCGGCGAAGGTGCAGCCGATCAGTGCTGCGGCCGTCACACCCAGCCAGCGTTCGACATTTTCGCTGGCCTGGAGGATGCACAGGTCGTGTTCATCCAGTGCCAGCAGAAAGCCGTGCGGCTGGATGCTGCCAGGGACCTGGATCGGCTCCTCGGCGCAGCGTTCCACAGCTGCGGCGAGTGCTTTGTCTGTCATCAATGGAAAAGCTCCTGTGATGTTCTTCCATGCCTACTACCTGCGTCGGGTGCCGGCTGTTGGCTACCGCGCACCGTAGCAGAATGTCGACCGCTTTGCCGGCTCATGGCCATTGGAGGCATGGGATGCCCAGGGGTTCGCCTGGATTGGGAAATTTCTTGCCGGCGCGCCAGCGCTTTGTCGTTAGCACAAAAGAATGGCACCCAGCCATCACGGTTCTGCCACCTGCTGCTACGCTCAGAATCACACTAGAGAAACAAGGAACATCCAGTGACGGAACGCTTTTTGGCCGCGCTGTTTGGCCTGTTGTTGAGCGGCAGTGCCGTAGCGGCGGACTTCCTGGTCGAGGTGCGGGTACTGGTGCAGCGGGGCTGCATGCTGGTCACCCAGCAGCGTGACGCGGGCGCCCAGGCCCTGGGTCGGATCGACCTGGGCACTACCGCTCGTCTGGACGGCCCGGATGCGCCATTGAGTGGCGTACTGCTCAGCCAGCGCCCGCCACGCCTCGAATGCAACCCAGACACGCCTTATCAGGTGCGCGTCGACGGTGGCCAGCACGGCGGTGTCGGCGAACTGCGTTTTCTCGCCAGCCATGACACCAAGGCCAAGCCGATCCCCTATCGCCTGTTCCGTGATGCCGCCTGGCGCGAACCCGTGGTGGTGGGTGAGCCGCATGCCGCACGTGTGCCAGGCAGTGGGTCGGTCGAGCTGCCGCTCTACGCCCGAATCGACAAGCTGGCCTGGGTGCCCCGCGCCGGGCAGTACGCCGACCTGCTCAAAGTCACGGTCACCTGGTAGCGAGGCCGCCATGCACAAGATGAACCGCACATCAATCCTGCTGCTCAGCCTCGGCCCGCTGCTGTTGCCCAGTGGCGTGGCGCATGGCACCAGCACCGGGTTCATCCAGGCCCGCCTGGTGATCAGCGCCGCCTGCCAGATCAACAGTGGTGATCAGCCGCCCGCTACGCTGGGCAACCCAGGCCTGATGGACTTTGGCCAGCGCGGCCCGAACTGGGATGCGCCGCTGCGCAGCCGGGTTGACGAGGCGGTGGGCGAGGGCAGCTTGCAGATCAGCTGCACGCCCGAGGTGAGGGCGTTCAACGTGCGCATCAATGCTGGCCTGAATGGCGACGATGGCGTGCGTCGGCTGAGCAACGGCCGCGAAATGATCCCCTATCAGCTGGCGGTCGACCCAGGTGGCAATAGCCGCTACGGCATCGGCCAGGCCCGTGCTTTCACCATCAGCAGTACCGAGCAGGTCCCTGTTCCCATCTACGGTGTGGTAGTGGCGCAACCGCGCGCGCTGCCGGCCGGGCTGTACCGCGACACCCTGAGAGTGACCCTGGACTGGTAAACGACGCAAGGAGACTCCGATGCGAACGACTTTCACCCGTTGCATGCTCGCCGGCCTCGGCCTGGCCATGGCAGCTCACACCCAGGCCGCTACGGTGACCGGGACCATCACCTCGACCCTGACCCTGACCTCGGCGTGCCAGGTCAACGGCAGTGGCGGCACCTCAGGGTTGAACTTCGGTGCCCTCAACTTCGGTACCCAGGAGGCCCTGTTCACCACGGCCAACGCCCAAGTGCTGGGCGGCGGCGGCGGGGCCATGAGCATCCTGTGCTCGGCAGGCACGGTCCCGGCGATCCGCGTGCGCGCCGGGTCCCATGACGGCCAGTCGACGGGTGGTACGCGTGCGCTGGCTGATGGCGCTGGCAATTTCGTGCCCTACGACTTCTACACCGATGCCGGTCACTCCACGTTGCTGGCCATCGACGGCACCATCACCTTGCCGACCAGCACCGGCGTGGCGCAAACCGTCAACTTGTATGGCCAGGCGCGTGGCAAGGCAGGGCTACCGGCCGGGACATACACCGACACGGTGGCTGTCGAGTTGTCGTTCTGAGCCATGTTCAACGCCATGCGTGCCTGGCTCGCGGGTGGCCTGACGGGGCTCGGCATGTTGCTGGCCGCGCCCCTGGATGCGGCGACCAGCAGTACCTTCCAGGTGAGCGCGCAGATCGTTGCCGGCTGCCTGGTGGTGGGCGGGGTGACCAGCTATGGCGTGCTCGATTTCGGCACCCAGTCGGCACTGTCCACCGGCATCCTCAGTACTTCACTGGGCGGCACCACGGTGACCTTCCAGTGCACCCCGGGGGTGGCCATGAGCATGAGCCTGGACGGCGGCCAGAACAGTGCCAGTGGTACGCGCAACCTCAAGCGCACGGGCGGCACGCAGGTGCTGGCCTACCAGTTGTACCAGGACGCGGCCTACAGCCAGGCCCTGGGGATCGGCCAGAGCGTGACGGTGAGTTACACCGACGCCACGGCCATCAAGTTGCCGGTGTATGGCCGTACCCAGTTGCCTGGCACTTTGCCGGCCGGGACCTACACCGATGTGGTGCAAGTGTCGGTGACCTGGTGAACACACCAGCAGCCTAGAAAAAGAAACCAAGGAGAGTGGCATGGGGGTAGGCGCGAAGTGGGCGCAAGGTGTGATCGGTCTGTTGCTGCTGGCGAGCCTGCCGGCAGGGGCGGCCACCTCGGTGCTGATCTGGCCGATCGACCCGGTGCTGGAGGCTGACCAGAAGGCCGGCGCCCTGTGGCTGGAAAACCGCGGCACGGCGCCGGCCAGCTTGCAGGTACGGGTGTTCGCCTGGCGCCAGGGCGATTATCAGGAGCAGTTCCAGGCCCAGCGCGAAATCATCGGTAGCCCACCCGTGGCCACCATTGCCCCAGGGCAAAAGCAGCTGATCCGCCTGACCCGCACGGGCAGTTCGCCGGTCGGCCAGGAGCAGGCCTACCGCATCATCATCGACGAGATCCCCTCGCCAATGCCCACCGATACTGCCAGCCAGGGCACCACCGCAGCGATCCGCCTGCAGATGCGCTATTCGGTGCCGTTGTTCGTCTATGGCGAAGGCTTGTGGGGCAAGCCCGACCCGCAGGGCAAGCGCAACGCCGACGGCATCGGCAAGCCGCAGCTCAGCTGGCGCCCGGTGACGGTGCAGGGCAAACCCTATGTGGAAATGCGCAATACCGGCCCGGTGCATGCACGCCTGACCGATGTGGTGGTGCTGCAGGGCGGCCAGGGCAAACCCTTGGCCGAAGGCCTGCTTGGCTATGTGCTGCCCGGTGCCAGCATGCGCTGGCCGGCGCCGGTGGTGCCGAACGCGGGCAGCGTGATCAAGGGGAGGGTGAACGGCCAGGAAGTGGCCGAAGCGATCCGGCAAGGGCAATGAGCCCGCCGCTGAATGAAGGGCATGGGCCATGGAGGACCTGGCAATGGTCGGAATCCGTGTGTGAGACGGCTGTCGCGGGCTTCGCGCCGCTGGTGCCTGGGGCTGACCTTGTTCGGCCCCTGCCTGGCGCTGGCCGACGACCTGCCACCGCCGCCCAGCGAATCCATGGCCATCGCCGACGCCACGCTGTACCTCGACTTGCTGGTGAACCAGGTGCCCAGGGCTGAACTGGTAGCGGTGCAGCAACGTGCCGGGCGCCTGTACCTGGACAGCGATGTGCTGCGCAACCTCAGTATCCAGCTGCCGGGCGACCCGCAGGGTGAGCTGGCGCTGGACGATGTGCCGGGCCTGCACAGCGATTACGACAGCCAGAACCAGCGCCTGCTGCTGCAGGTGCCGCCGGCCTGGTTGCCAGACCAGCAGGTCGGTGATCGCGGCCTGTATCCAGCCACTGAGGCGCGCAGCAGCTTCGGCGCCTTGTTCAACTACGACCTGTACCTCAACGACACCGACGATGGCGGGTCCTACCTGGCAGCCTGGAACGAACTGCGCCTGTTCGACAGCTGGGGCACGTTCTCGACCACCGGCCAGTGGCGCCAGTCGTTTAATGGCGCGCAGAGCGATGCCAACCGGCAGGGCTTTCTGCGTTATGACACCACCTGGCGTTTCACCGATGAACAGCGCCTGCTCACTTACGAGGCAGGCGACTTCGTGACCGGGGCTTTGCCCTGGACCAGTTCGGTGCGGGTGGGCGGCGTGCAACTGTCGCGTGACTTTGGCGCCCGTCCGGATCTGGTGACCTATCCGTTGCCGGCCTTTGCTGGTGAAGCAGCGGTGCCGACGTCGCTGGACCTGTTCATCAACGGCTACAAGTCCAGCACCGCCGAATTGCAGCCAGGCCCCTACACCCTGACCAACGTGCCGTTCATCAACGGCGCCGGCGAGGCCGTGGTGGTGACCACCGATGCCCTGGGCCGGCAGGTGTCCACTACCTTGCCGTTCTACGTCACCAGCAGCTTGCTGCAGAAAGGCCTGTCGGACTTCTCGGTGGCCGCCGGCAGCCTGCGCCGTGACTATGCCGTGGAAGATTTCGGCTACGGTACCGGTGTTGCCTCGGCCAGCCTGCGCCACGGCGTCAGCGACAGCTTCACGCTCGAAACCCATGTCGAGACTGCCGAGTCGCTGCTGCTCGGCGGCCTGGGCGGCAACATGCGCCTGGGGACCTTCGGTGTGCTCAATGCCGCCTTGGCGCAGAGCCAGTTCGAAGGCGAGAAGGGCCATCAGGTTGCCCTCGGTTACCAGTACAACAGCCAGCGCTTCGGCTTCAACTACCAGCGCCTGCAGCGGCATGGCGAGTACTCGGACCTGACCCGGGTCGATACCCCCGACATGCAACTGAGCCAGCGCAGCGAACAGGTGACCCTGAGCGTCAACCTCGACCAGTACGGCAGCCTTGGCGCCGGCTATTTCGATGTGCGTGCCGGCGACGACACGCGCACCCGGCTGATCAACCTGAGCTGGAGCAAGCCGCTGTGGGGCAACAGCAGCCTGTACCTGTCGGCTAACCGTGAGGTCGGCGACAGCAACTGGGCGGTGCAGGCGCAGGTGGTGATTCCGTTCGACTTCGGCGGCACCCTGGCGGTGGGCACCGAACACGGCAAGGACGGCGAGAGCCTGCAGCGGGTCAATTACAGCCGCGCCGTGCCGGTGGGTGGCGGCGTCGGCTATAACCTCGGCTATGCCAGCGGCAGCGACCGCGATGCCTATCGCCAGGCTGATGTCACCTGGCGCCTGCAATCGGTGCAGCTGCAGGCCGGCGTATACGGCAGCAGCGGCGAGATGACCCGCTGGGCCGACGCCAGCGGTTCGCTGGTGTGGATGGATTCCGGCGTGTACGCCGCCAACCGCATCGACGATGCCTTCGTGGTGGTCAGCACCGGTGGCTACGCCGATGTGCCGGTGCGCTACGAGAACCAGGAAATCGGCCGTACCGACCGTAGCGGTCACTTGCTGGTGCCTTACAGCAGCGGCTACTACCGCGGCAAATACGAGATCGACCCGATGAACCTGCCGCCCGATGTGCTGGCCGCCGAGGTGGAGCAACGGGTGGCGGTGCGCCGTGGCAGCGGCTACCTGCTGGAGTTCCCGCTCAAGCGCGTGCTGGCGGCGAGCATCGAGCTGGTCGATGCCAATCAGCAACCGCTGAAGCTTGGCAGCAAGGTCAGCCATCAGGAAAGCGGCAGCCAGGCGGTGGTCGGCTGGGATGGCCTGGTGTACCTGGAAAACCTGTCGCCGCACAACCGCCTGCAGATTGCAGTGGAAGGAGGAGGGCAGTGTCAGGTCGAATTCGATTTGCCGGAGTCGGCGGGTTCGATCCCGTTGATTGGTCCGCTGCCATGCAAATGAAGCGGCTGTTGTGCAGTCTGCTGCTGTTGCCGGCAGGTTCTGCCTGGGCGCTGTGCTCGTCGGTGGCAACCACGCCAGCGGCGTTCGGCACGATCAACTCGACCCTGGTACGTACCACGGTGCAGAACGCTTCGAGTACCAACTCCGGGCTGCAGTGCACCGGGTCGCTGCTGAGCCTGCTCAGTTCCAACGACCATTTTTACGCGACCATCACCTCGTCTACCAGCGGGCTGGTCGGCCCGACGGGCGACGTCATTGCGTACACCCTGTACGCAGACAACAGCACCAGCTACCCGATCACACGCGGCGTTGCCTTTGACTTCGCCCGAAACGGCATCCTCGATCTGTTGGGGTTGTTGAATGGCACCACGCCCAAGTCAGTGCCGCTGTACATGAAGACCCAGGTCGGCAGCAATGTCGCGGCGGGTTTGTACCAGGAAACCCTGACCATCGCCTGGAGCTGGAACTACTGCTCCGGGATCGGTGTCGCCAGCATCTGTCTGGGGCGAGATATCGGTTCTGGCAGCCAGACGATGATCGTAAACCTGACAGTGAGCAACGACTGCCAGATCACCACCCCCAGCATCAGCTTCGGCAGTGCGCCGGTGGTGGCCGGGTTTGGCACGGTGAGCCAGAGCGTGAGCCTGTCATGCACCAAGGGCAGCGCCTACACGGTGGGCTTGAATGATGGGGAGAACGTGTCGGGTGGGCGGCGGCGGATGAAATCCACGGCCGGCAACTACCTGGACTATGACATCTTCAAGAGCGCCGGCACCGTGCGCTGGGGTTCGCTGACCAGCGCCCGGCGCGCGAGCAGCGATGCCGATGTAAACCCCGGAAACGGAACCGGGACGGGCAGCCAGGTGTTCAACTACAACGCCAAGGTCTACACCGACCAGGCCACGCCACCCGCGGCGAGTTATGTCGACAATGTGATCCTGGATGTGGCGTTCTAACCTGCTCAGCGCAAATCGTCGACCATCTTCAACAAAGTTTCCAGCACCGCCCCGGCCAACACCTTGGACCGCGCCCCCGACCATTCGGCCAGCGGTTCCGGTGCATCGTCATGGTCCTTGAACGGCATCTCCAGGGTCAGCGACAGGCAGTCATACGCCATCCCCACCGCATTGCACGCCAGCGTGGTATTCGCCTGCCCCGGTTCGTCCCGCGTGTAGCCATGCACCGTCTGGAAGTCCGGGGTCACGCTGCACAAGGTCGTGCGGAACTGTTGTTCCAGCTTGGCCAGTCGTGGCGTGTACCCCGGGTTGCCCTCGCAGGCCGCCGTGAATACATGCGGGATTTCCTCATCCCCATGTACGTCGATGAATGCATCCACCCCGTACTGCTTCATCTGCGCCTGGGCAAAGAACACCTCCGGGCTGAACTCGACACTGGCATCCTGCCAGGCCCGGTTCAGGTCCTTGCCTTTGAAGTTGGTGCGCAGGTGGCCGAGGAAGGCGCCGTCCGGGTTCATGTTCGGGATCAGGTACAGGTCGGCTTTTTCCAGCAGCTTCTGAACGGTTGGGTCATTGGCTTGCAGCCGGTCGATCACCCCCTCCATGAACCACTCGGCCATGTGCTCGCCTGGGTGCTGCTGGGCAATCAGCCACAGCTTGCGCTTGCCCGCCGCACCATCGCCTGCGCGCAGCAGTGGGATGTCCCGGCCTTGCACGCTGCGGCCGTGGGCCAGCAGCTCGACGCCAGGGATCTGCTGGGCGCGTTCTATCAGCTGGTTGTGGCGGGCACGCGGGTAGGGCTCGAAGTAGGCGAACCAGGCCTGCTCTTGCTCGGCCTTGAGCTCGAACGACAGCGCCTTGCCATCGAACTGGCTCGGCACGCGGAACCAGGTCTGTTGGTCGTAGGAGGCGACGGCGTTGTAGCCGCTCCAGGCGTTCTTGTAGGAAGACTCGCTGGCGTTGTCCAGGCTGAAGCGGTGGACCTGGCCCGGGGTGAGGCCGCTGACCTTGAAGTGGAACCACTGGAAGTGGCCGCTGTTCGTGTCCGGGCGGATGGCCAGGTGCACCTGGGCCGGGTTGCTGGCATCCAGGACCTGGATGTTGCCGGAATCGAAATCGCAGTCGATTTGCAGGGGGGACAGCTTCACGGTCATGGGCGGGCTCCTTGGGATTTGTTGTGGGGGTACTGTACACCGCTTGAGGGTGGGTGTGTGGGTGGACTAACGGGCGCGCGAGTTTGGGGTGCGGGAAGTTTCCTACAAGTGCTATGGGCTTTTCCTTCAAAGATTAATCTTGCGCATCTTTCTTTAATGGCGAAATATCGGGCGTCAGAATGACGCGGTACTCAATTAGGTAGTCGGGCTCGATTACATCTTATTTATATAGATTGAGGAAAGGGCTGGCTCGATGAGTAGGCGAGACACTCCGAAGTCCACTAAGTGTTATGTTTTATTGCTCCTTCTTATCACACTTTTGGGCGTATTTCCGCTCGATGTGATTTTACCCTCTGTGCCTTTGTTGGCCCGGGACTTTGCTGTCGATGCGCAGTACATTGCCTATTCGATCAGCCTGTTCGCTGTCGGTGTCGCCATTTCGCAAACCATCATCGGTCCGCTTTCTGACCGAATGGGGCGAAAGCGCCTGCTGATTGCTGGTCTAGTGGTTTCCGTTGCAGGTGCGGTGGGGTGTATCGTCGCAACCAGTTACGAAGGCTTCATTGCCTTTCGTTTACTACAGGCGTTGGGCTGCGGGTGCTTCGTGCTTAGCCAGGCGCTGGTGCAGGATAAGTTCAGTGGCCAGCAGCGCAATGCGATGCGTATCCTGATGACCAGCGGAAGTGGCTTGTTTATTTCTTTGTCGCCGCTTGCAGGCAGCGTGCTCCAGCAGTATTTCGGGTGGGCAGGCAGCTTCAGGTCTTTGTGGTGCTGGCCGTTGTTGTGCTGGTGCTTGCCTTGAGGTTACTGCAAGAGAAGCCGACATTACCTGGCAGTGCAGGCATGTTGAGTAGTTATCAGGTTTTGCTCAAGGATCGCACTTTTCTCGTCAGCTCGCTTTTTTCATGCTTGGCGTTCGCCTGTCATTTTTCATTTGTGGTTGTGTCCCCCTTGATGCTAATCGAACAGCTGGGCCTGACGGAGTTCGCCTTCTCCATGGTCTTTCTCGGATATGGGCTGGCATACATGGTCGGCGGATTCATTGCCAGCTGGCTGAATGGCCGCATGGGGATGCAGGCGCAGGTTGGTTGGGGATTCGCGCTCATCGGTCTGGCTGGGGTTGCTCTATGTTTGGTTGTAACCGTACATGAGCTTGGAGTTTTCAGCCTTCTGTTTCCATTGGTGCTCTGTACCATCGGTACAACCATCGTTCGGCCAGCTGCAACGACACATGCGTTGGGCCGGCACCCAGAGCGGGCAGGTGCAGCGGCTTCGCTCAACAATACGATGTTGTTTGCATTCGGTGGGGGCGCCAGCATGCTGGTGGCTTCGATCAGCGGCAGCTTGCCGATGAGTCTGGCGCTGGGCTTTATTGCTTCCAGCCTTGCAGGCTGGTATTTGCTCGTCTATCTGAAAGGCTTGGAGCGTAAAGCGCGGGTGGCTGCGGCCCCAGCGGGTATGTAACTCAGGCCTAATGGCCAAACTACCACAGCCCCTCCCACACACACACCCAAGTCAATTACGGTCAGAGGGTTTTAACGATGATATGGAAAAAGCTCATTTTTTTTAAAGCACTGATTTTTCTCATGCTAAAAAAGAAATGCCCTACAGTGGTGAAGGTTGACTGTCCTTAGTTGAAGTATTTATTCTCGTTTCCACCTTGGTAAGCCCCAGTAGTGATACTTCAATAAGTGGAGGGAGATGTTTATTATGGCGACCTCAGTAAAGCGAATTCTGTTAACCCGAGCCGAGCATATACAGGTCCGCAGCTTGTTGGATGAAATCCTTCAACAACCCGCAATGTCAAATCAATACAGCTTCATGGAAAAAGCTGCTTTGTATGCCCATGAGCTACCGATAGGCATACGCGAAGCATTTTATGATTTCAAGCGAAGGGAAGATGATTCGGCGCTTGTGGTTGTCGGCAAATCCGGTGTTGGCTGATGGTCCGGGACCCACGCCGTCCCGATACGTCGAGTTAGACGAAGACTATCGTTTGAATGATGCAGAGATACTGCATGGCCTTTATGGGTCGTTACTAGGCGAGGCAATTGGGTTCACATCGCAACGTAACGGTAGTATTTACAATACTATTGTTCCTCTTGAAGGAAATAAAACAATCGCCAATTCGAGCGCAGGGTCTGACTTGGCCTTTGGCTTCCATGTGGAAGATGCCTTTCATCCCGCTCGGCCTGAGTACGTGGGACTGGTATGCATGCGCAACGAAGAGCGCGCAGCAACCATTATTTCAAGTCTCGATAATATCAAGTTGAGTGCTGAGGAGAGAAAGGTGCTGTTTGAGCCAAGGTTCAGAATTTCTCACAATCCAATCCATGTCACGTCTAATGTAATAGAGGAAAGCGCCCAGAGTATTCTGTTCGGGCACAGCGACGTCCCCTACGTCAAGATCAACGCTGCAACGCTGAGTATTGATGAGTATGAAGGCATCGAGCGGCAAGCACTGGAAAGGCTGCTGACGCACTTCGCAGAGAATCGTGTAGCACTCATGCTTGAACCCGGCGATTGCGCCTTCATCGATAACTATCGTTGCGTGCATGCACGGGACTCCTTCAAGGCTCACTATGGTGAACGCGCTCGCTGGTTGTCGAGGGTGGTGTTCGCATCAAGTTTGAAATCGTCTCGTGCGATGCGGAACTCTATAAGTACTCGCGCCATCAATGCATAGGATATCGATGGTAGCCCAAAAAACGCCACGGGTAGTTCCACCCGGTTTTTGGTTTGATGACGAAGTCAGTTTTAATGATGTTCAAGGGTTCGGCTCAGAACGTCCAATCGTGGTACTTGATTCAGGCGTGGGCGGCTTGACTGTCGTGCGACAACTGGAGCGGCTGATTCCAGGCGCAAGCATCCTCTATGTAGTGGATAACGATTGGTATCCTTACGGTAATAAACCCGGCAGCGCAGTTGCTGGAAGAGTCCAGCAATTGTTTGATCAGCTATGCAACCAGGTCAAGCCCTCGGCGTTCGTATTGGCGTGTAATACCGCGTCAATAGCGCTAATAGAACATGGTTTTGAACCGCGTAATCATCATGTATTTTCGGTCGTCCCTCTCATAGAAGAGGCACTTGAGGTTTCGGTGAGTAAGCAGATTGTCTTGCTTGCCACTCCCGGCACGGTCAAGAGTGATTATATCTGCCATAAAGTAGCAGGTGCCAGAATGCACGCAAATCTGTGGTCAATGGCTGCCCAGTCTTTAGTTACCCTCTCTGAAAGAAAGCTGTCGGGGCAAAAGCCCGATTTCAAGGGTTTCTCTGATTGGGTCAGCGATCAGTTGACAGCAAAGGAACGTTTATCTGTCGATACCGTGATTCTTGGTTGTACCCATTTTCCGCATTTGATTGATGAGCTGAATGAGATCTTTCCGTCCGTCGAGCACTGGGTCGACCCTGCAAATAAAATTGCGTTGCAGGTGTTCGCTCTGACGGGAGCAAGACTCGCGTCTACCCATCGACCTGCAAAGGCCGCAATTTTTACCCGTCAGCGAGGTGCAAGTCACTATCAGCGGGTGCTCCGAAAAAATGGGTTCATCTCTTCATGGTCGTACATTTTGAGTGCTTTAGAAGGAGGGCTGGGGCGTGGGGTTACGAAATAATCAGTATCGTTGGGTGGTTCTTTTCGCCGCTACACTTGCACAAGCATGTGCCTGCTTTTTTGTTCAAGGCTTTGGGGCGATCGCACTAGACGTAAAAAATGCCATGGGTCTTGATAACTGGCAGGTGGGTATGCTGGTTTCAGCCGCGCAATTGGTCCCGATGATTGGGTTGTTGGTGGCTGGCGAATTGCTGGATAGATTTGACGAGAGGTTCGTTGTAGGTATTGGGACGTTGATCGTCGGGGGCTCACTGTGCGTTGCAGCCCTGGTCAATAGCTACACTGAGTTGCTCATAATTCTTGTCATATTAGGCTTCGGTTACAGTACTGCCCAGCCTGGAGGGAGCAAGTCTGTATCAAATTGGTTCGAAGGTGGCCAGTTGGGTTTTGCCATGGGCATTCGTCAAGCCGGGTTGCCACTCGGCGGCGCCATGGCGATCCTGCTGCTGCCATTTATTGCTGTCGAATACTCTGTTCAAGCAGCTTTTCTGGCAGGCGGCTTGGTCGCCTTGGTGGGTGCTCTTTTGTTTATGCTGTTGTATCGGAGTCCTGGACTGTCTCCGTGCAGCCCAAAAGAGCAGATCGATCTGAGAGATATCATCCAATCTCGGCTATCGATGGTTACGGAGCCTTCCATGAAAAATATCATGGTTTCGGGTGCTTGCCTGACGGCCGCGCAGTACGCTATCTCTGTGTTTTTAGTGCTGTATCTGCACACGGCTCTTGGACTTGATAGTTTCATGGCGACCATGATGTTCTTTCTGGTGCTGGGGTCGGGCATCGTCGGAAGAATAAGCCTCGCAGCTTGGAGTGACCGTTGCAAGGCAGGGAGGTATTATCCTGTGATGACCTGCCTAGGTGCAGTAACTGCCTTATTGATACTATTACCCTTGGTAAAGGGTTTAGATCTGGCGACCCTGAGTATATTCATGGCAGTCACTGGATTTTTTGTCTACGGATGGTATGGCCCGTGGGTAGCCTACGTAGCAGAAACTGCCCCCGCTGACCGTAAAGGCTTCGCGCTGGGTATGGCCATGACAGCCAATCAGGTATCCGTTATCTTGACGCCCCCGCTTGTTGGCTTATTGCGAGATGTCTTCGGCACTTATAATTACGGCTGGGGAGTATTGGCGGTCGCTTCTGCAGTTGTGTTGTTTACTACAAGCAGGCGTTATCAGACGATGAAGCCTCAGTCGACCTGACGACTTTTAAACAGCCGTTGAAGGTCGGTGCAGTCCGGTAGGATGACGCGCTCGCTCACGCCCAATAGCCAAACAACAACAGCGCTGCGATACCCAAGCCAACCGCCACCGAACACCCGCCCAACGATAGGGCCGCACGCCCTTGCCGATACCAGCCATCGTGCCCCAGCTCCCGCGCCGGGGCGAGCAGGCTGCGCCAGCGCAGCTCGGTATCGTGAAACGACTGCAGGTGTGCAGGTGCCGCATCCAGCCAGCGGCGAAAGTCGATGCGCTCGCACGACGTCACGTCCGGGCTCTGCAGGCGCACATACCATTGCCCGGCCAGACTGGCCAGTGCATCCCCGCGTGGTTGCACCACATGCAGGGCCTGGTTCATGTTGCGTTCGATGCTGAGCAGCGGGAGGTCGAGGCGCTTGGCGATGCTGGCAAAGTCCAGCTGATCGAGGCGGTTGAGCAGGAACACTTGCTGCACACGCCGAGGCAGGCGCTTGAGTGCATACAGCAGCTCATTCTCGACAGCATGTTCGCGGGAAGGCGTGGGATGCTCAAGGGGCAGCAGCAGACGGCTCATGGACAGCTCCTTGCTCGGGGTAGGGGTGGGGGCATCGTCCTTGATGCAGAAACAGCGTAGTTAAAACGAGATTGATTCTCAAGTGCTGATTCCGCAAAGATTTGTAATGAGCGTTCACGCTCTGAAACACTTTTGCTATCATGCGCGCCATCAACGATCTTCATTAGCCTGAAGAGCAAAAAAAAAGACCCGGCAAAAAGCCGGGTCAAAAACCGTGATTAGCCTGATGAGGAGATAATCTGGAGCGACCTAAGCTCCGGGTTATCCAGCAGATCTTGCGATCAGCTGAGTGCAATAATAATCGTTATCATTTGCCAGTCAAATGAATTTTCATTTATCCGGTAAAAAAGTTTTACCGGCGCGCTTCCTTGTCCCGGCAAACGGGGCCTTTGGCCGGTATTCGGCCATCACGTTTCTCCCTTCTTCTTTTGCCTATAACCCGTTCTGCAGGGCGCGTCTGTGCTCCAGCAGGGCCCTGGCCATGTCGATCATGTGCATTAGCGCGAACGTCAGTTCGCGGGTGCTGCCTTCCTGGTGAGTGGCGGTTTCGTGGGCTGTGGCGGCGGCGCAGCGCAGCAGCTCGATGGCGTGGTTCTGGGCCTGCTCGGCGGTGACGTCTTCGTGCAGGGTCCAGATTCTGTTATGCGCGCTTGGGCGCGTGGGGTTCGGATTAAGGTAGTAATCGAGCGCGCGGCGGGCTGCTTCGCTGTCGAGATCTGTTACGTCGTCTTTCGGTGGTTTCATCCTGATACCTGCGCAGGCCAATGGGAAAGGGTTCTGCCTGAGTTTAATACCTTGGGTATTTATGTGCTTTTCTAGAAATAATACTGAATGTTTATTGAGCGCCAGAAGGCAGTCCGTATCGTGCCAGCGATGAATATGGATAAATGGATTGCCCTCGTCCGTGACCGGATGGAGGAGCTGAAGCTCACTCAAGAGCAGCTTGCCGAGCGCGTTGGCGTGTCTCAAGGCAGCGTGGGGCATTGGGTGAACAAGCGGCGCCAGCCGAAGATCGAGTCGATGAACCGTACGTTCGTCGAGATTGGCATGCCCCACTACAGCGTCAGCTTGCAGCTGCGCATTCAGGGTCAGGTTGGCGAGGAGCGTGGCATCTACGAGGTGGATGACGACGATGACGAACTCGACCTCATGCAATACATCGTGTGCTTTCGCTACCCGGTGTTGGCGTGGGATGAGCTAGGTGCCGCAGAGGCTGTCGAGCCTGGTGTATTCGAACAGACGGACTACCTGGCCCAGGGCAAGGCGTTCTGGTTGACCGTGGAAAACGACACGATGAGCTCGGCCAGTGGCCGCAGTGTGCCGCAGGGCATGCGAATACTGGTGGATCCGGGGCTGGAAGTGGAGCCGGGGCGCTTGGTGATTGCCCGGCAGCCGGGCAAGACGGCGATCCTGCGTGAGCTGGCCGAGGAGGGTGGGCAGCAGTACCTGAAGGCGCTGAACCGCAGTTATCCGACGCTGGTGTGTGAAGAAGGCTGCGAGTTTCTCGGCGTGGTCGTGCGGGTGCACGGCGTCTTCTAGATTGCTGGGGCCGCACAGCGGCCCCTGTATGCCTTACTCGGCCAGTTCGACCAACACCGTCCCTTCGCTGACCATATCCCCTTCCTGGCAGAACAGCGCTTTCACCGTCCCGGCATGGGGCGCACGGATGCTGTGCTCCATCTTCATCGCCTCCAACACCACCAGCGCGGTTCCAGCCTCCACTGGCTGGCCAGGCTCCACCAGCACCCGCACGATACTGCCGTTCATGGGCGCACCCAGCCCACCCTGATGGCTGTGGCTGGCCTCGGCCTCGGCGATCGGGTCGAAGGCTTCGACGGCATGCACCTCGCCATCCCAACGCAGGAACAGCGTGCCCCCGCGACGTACCGCCAGATAGCGGCGACGGATACCGTCCTGGTCATGGCCCAGCTGCTCCCCGTCAAGCTGCCAGGTAGCGGTGGCGCTACGCTCCAGGGCAACCGCCTGGTTTTCGCCGCCACTCACCAGGTGCAGGCTGCTGCGCGCCGGCAGCCCCAGGCGCAGGCCATTGCGCTCGGCCCACGGCGAACGTGCATCGTCGGCCCGCTGGTGTGGCGCCTGGCCTTGCAGCCAGGCTTCTGCTGCAGCTTCCCAGAAGCCCGCAGGCAGTGCCTTTGGTGCTGGCAGCAACACATCCTGATGCCGGGGAATGAAGCCGGTATCCAGTTCGGCTGCGGCAAAGGACGGGTGGGCCAGGATGCGCCGCAGGAAGGCAATGTTGGTCTTCAGCCCGCCGATGGCGAATTCGTCGAGCATCGCCAGCAAGCGCAGGCGCGCCTGCTCGCGGTCCTGCCCCCAGGCGATCAGCTTGCCCAGCATCGGGTCGTAGAACGGCGACACCACATCACCCTCGCTGACCCCGCTGTCCACCCGGCGGCCTTCGCCGGGTGCCGACTCGCGGTACAGCGTGAGCGTACCGGTGGCCGGCAGGAATTCATTGGCCGGGTCCTCGGCATACAGCCGCACCTCGATGGCATGGCCGATCAGCGGCACCTGCTCCTGGGTGATCGGCAGCGGCTCGCCGCAGGCCACGCGAATCTGCCAGGCCACCAGATCAAGGCCAGTGATGGCTTCGGTGACCGGGTGCTCGACCTGCAGGCGGGTGTTCATCTCCATGAAGAAGAACTCGCCACGGGCATCGAGCAGAAACTCGACGGTACCGGCACCGACATAGCCAATGGCTTGGGCTGCGCGTACTGCGGCCTCACCCATGGCCCGGCGCAATTCGGCGGACAGGCCCGGCGCTGGCGCTTCCTCAACGACCTTCTGGTGGCGACGCTGGATCGAGCAATCACGCTCGTTGAGGTACAGGCAGTTGCCGTGCTGGTCGGCGAACACCTGGATTTCCACGTGGCGTGGCTTGAGTACGTACTTTTCCACCAGCATGCGCGCATCGCCGAACGACGACTGCGCCTCACGCTGGGCCGAGGCCAGGGCGTCGGCCAGCTGGCTTTCGTCCTCGACCACTTTCATGCCCTTGCCGCCACCCCCTGCGCTGGCCTTGAGCAGCACCGGGTAGCCGATGCGTTCGGCGGCGGCGCGGAAGGTATCCAGGTCCTGGGCTTCGCCGTGGTAACCAGGTACCAGTGGCACCCCGGCTTCTTCCATCAGGGCCTTGGCCGCCGACTTGCTGCCCATGGCATCGATGGCGCTGGCCGGTGGGCCGAGGAAGATCAAACCGGCCTGTTCGATGGCGCGGGCAAAGCCTGCGTTTTCGGACAGGAAGCCGTAGCCCGGGTGGATGGCCTGGGCGCCGCTGGCCTTGGCCGCAGCGAGGATCTTGTCGACCACCAGGTAGCTGTCGGCGGCCTTGCTGCCGCCCAGGTCGACGCGAATATCCGCTTCGCGGCTGTGGCGGGCGTCACGGTCGGTGGCGCTGTGCACGGCGACGGTGGTCAGGCCCATGGCCTTGGCGGTGCGCATGACCCGGCAGGCGATCTCGCCACGGTTGGCGACCAGCAGGGTGGTCAAAGCGGGGCGGCTCATGGGCGCGGCTCCTTCTTGTCGTCGGTTTGCCAGGCGGGGCGGCGCTTTTCCAGGAAGGCGCGCAGGCCCTCCTGGCCTTCGGCGCTGACGCGGATGCGGGCGATGGTGTTTTCGCAGTAACGGCGCAGGGCCGGGCTGAGTTCGCCGTCGTCCACTTCGCGCAGCAGGTCCTTGGTGGCGCGCAGCGCTTGCGGGCTGTTCTGCAGCAGGTTGTTCACCCAGGCTTCCACCTGTGCGTCCAGTTCGCTGGCCGGGTACACCTCGGCCAGCAGGCCCAGCTCGCGGGCCCGCTCGCCGCTGAAACGCTCGGCGGTAAGGGCATAGCGGCGTGCGGCGCGTTCACCGATGGCCTTGACCACGAACGGGCTGATCACCGCCGGGGCCAGGCCGATGCGCACTTCCGACAGGCACAGCTGGGCGTCTTCGGCGCCAATGGCCATGTCGCAGCAACTGATCAGGCCCAACGCGCCGCCGAAGGCCGCGCCTTGCACCACGGCCAGGGTCGGTGCCTTGAGGCGGTGCAGGGCGTACATCAGCTCGCCGAGCTCGCGGGCGTCATCCAGGTTGGTGTTGAAGTCCAGCTGCGCCGATTGCTGCATCCAGGCCAGGTCGGCACCGGCGCTGAAGTGCCGGCCACGGCCGCGCAGCAGCAAAAAACGCAGGCTGGCGTCTTCGGCCAGTTGGTCGAGGGCGACGATCAGCTCGCGGATCATCAGCGCATTGAAGGCGTTGTTCTTGTCCTCGCGGCTTAGCCACAGGGTGGCGAAGCCGCGGGGGTCGCGGATCACTTCGAGGGTGCTGAAATCGCTCATGGGTCACATCCGGAAAATGCCGAAGCGGCTCTGTTCGATCGGGGCGTTCAGCGCGGCGGATAACGCCAGGCCGAGCACGTCGCGGGTTTGCGCCGGGTCGATGACACCGTCGTCCCACAGGCGGGCGCTGGAGTAGTAGGGGTGGCCCTGGTGCTCGTACTGGTCGAGGATCGGCTGCTTGAGCTTTGCCTCGTCCTCGGCGCTGAAGGTCTGGCCGCTGCGTTCACTCTGCTCGCGCTTGACCTGGGCCAGCACCCCGGCGGCCTGCTCGGCGCCCATCACGCCGATCCGCGCATTGGGCCACATCCACAGGAAGCGCGGGTCGTAGGCGCGGCCGCACATGCCGTAGTTGCCAGCGCCGAAGCTGCCACCGATGATCACCGTGAACTTCGGCACCTGGGCGCAGGCCACGGCGGTGACCAGCTTGGCGCCGTGCTTGGCGATGCCGCCTTCCTCGTACTTCTTGCCGACCATGAAGCCGGTGATGTTCTGCAGGAACAACAGCGGGATGCCGCGCTGGCAGGCCAGCTCGATGAAGTGCGCGCCTTTTTGCGCAGCTTCCGCGAAGAGGATGCCGTTGTTGGCCAGGATTGCTACCGGGTAGCCATGCAGGTGGGCGAAGCCGCACACCAGGGTGGTGCCGAACAGCGCCTTGAACTCATCGAACACCGAGCCGTCGACCAGCCGTGCGATCACTTCGCGCACGTCGAACGGCTGCTTGGCATCGGCCGGGACCACGCCATACAGCTCGTCGGCGGCATACAGCGGTGCCACTGGCGCCTGGCGCTGCAGCTTGCCGAGCTTGTGCCAGTTGAGGTTGGCGACACTGCGCCGGGCGATGGCCAGGGCGTGTTCGTCGTTGTCGGCGTAGTGGTCGGCGACGCCGCTGGTGCGGCAGTGCACATCGGCGCCGCCGAGGTCTTCGGCGCTCACTACTTCACCGGTTGCCGCCTTCACCAGCGGAGGGCCGGCGAGGAAGATGGTCGCTTGCTGGCGGACCATGATCGCCTCGTCCGCCATGGCCGGCACGTAGGCGCCACCCGCGGTGCACGAGCCCATCACCACGGCGATCTGCGGGATGCCCAGGGCACTCATGTTGGCCTGGTTGAAGAAGATCCGCCCAAAGTGTTCGCGGTCGGGGAACACTTCATCCTGGCGCGGCAGGTTGGCGCCGCCGGAATCCACCAGGTAGATGCACGGCAGGCGGTTCTGCAGGGCGATGGTCTGCGCGCGCAGGTGTTTTTTCACCGTCAGCGGGTAGTAGGAGCCGCCTTTGACCGTGGCGTCGTTGGCCACGATCATGCATTCCACGCCTTCGACGCGGCCGATGCCGGCGATCACGCCGGCGGCTGGCACGTCTTCGCCGTACACCTCATGGGCGGCCAGCTGGCCGAGCTCGAGGAACGGCGAGCCCGGGTCGAGCAGGCGGTCGATGCGCTCGCGCGGCAGCAGCTTGCCCCGCGAGGTGTGCCGCTCCTGGGCCTTGGGGCCGCCGCCCTGGGCCACCTGGGCGAGCAGGCCGCGCAGGGCCTGGACCTGTTCGAGCATGGCCGCGCTGTTGCCGGCAAACTCCGCCGAACGCGGGTTGATCTGGGTGTGCAAGGTAGCCATGTGCGCCCGTCCCCTGTGCTCAGCGGGTTTCGTTGAACAGTTCGCGGCCGATCAGCATCCGGCGGATTTCGCTGGTGCCGGCGCCGATTTCGTACAGCTTGGCGTCGCGCAGCAGGCGGCCCGCCGGGAATTCGTTGATGTAGCCGTTGCCACCGAGAATCTGGATCGCTTCCAGGGCCATTTGCGTGGCGCGTTCGGCGGTGTAGAGGATCACCCCGGCGGCGTCCTTGCGGGTGGTCTCGCCACGGTCGCAGGCCTGGGCTACGGCATACAGGTAGGCGCGGCTGGCGTTGAGTTGGGTGTACATGTCGGCGATCTTGCCCTGGATCAGCTGGAACTCGCCGATGCTCTGGCCGAACTGCTTGCGGTCGTGGATGTACGGCACCACCAGGTCCATGCAGCTTTGCATGATGCCGGTCGGGCCACCGGACAGCACCACGCGCTCGTAGTCCAGGCCGCTCATCAGCACACGCACACCACCGTTGAGCTGGCCGAGGATGTTTTCTTGCGGCACTTCGACGCCGTCGAAGAACAGCTCACAGGTGTTGGAGCCGCGCATGCCCAGCTTGTCGAACTTGTTGCTGCGGCTGAAGCCTTTCCAGTCGCGCTCGACGATGAACGCGGTGATGCCGTGCGGGCCCTTGTCCAGGTCGGTCTTGGCGTAGATCACGTAGGTGTTGGCGTCGGGGCCGTTGGTGATCCAGGTCTTGCTGCCGTTGAGCACATAGTGGTCACCGCGCTTCTCGGCGCGCAGCTTCATCGACACCACGTCGGAGCCGGCGTTGGGTTCGCTCATGGCCAGGGCGCCGATGTGCTCGCCGCTGATCAGCTTGGGCAGGTACTTGAGCTTCTGCTCATGGGTGCCGTTGCGGTTGATCTGGTTCACGCAGAGGTTGGAATGGGCGCCGTAGGAGAGGGCGACCGAAGCGGAGCCGCGGCTGATCTCTTCCATCGACACCACATGGGCCAGGTAGCCCAGGCCGGCGCCGCCGTATTCCTCGGCAACGGTAATGCCCAGCAGGCCCATGTCGCCGAACTTGCGCCACATGTCGGCGGGGAACAGGTTGTCATGGTCGATCTGCGCGGCGCGCGGGGCCAGCTCGGCGGCAACGAAGGTGCGCACCTGGTCGCGGAGCATGTCGATGGTTTCGCCCAGGGCGAAGTTCAGGGAGGGGTAATGCATGCTGGGGCACCTTGTTGTTCTTGAAATTGGATTACACCGTAGCCCATGGATTCGCTGGCGGATGTGCAGGGACAGGTGTGGTTCATCACCTTTACGTTAACGTAAACCTGCCTTCGATTACTGTCAATCCGCTCATCACCTTTACGTAAACGTAAATCTGCGCCAGAGTATTCCCAGCTCGCTTCAGCCGTGCCCAGAACAACCACAAGAAGGGACACCCATGAGTCAACCAAGCTACACCCGTGGCCGCCAGGACCAACCGCTGCTAACCCTGACCATCGGCCAGGCCTTCGACGCCACCGTGGCCCGCTGCGCCGATGGCGAAGCGCTGGTGGTGCGCCACCAGGGCCTGCGCTACAGCTGGCGGCAGCTGGCCGAACAGGTCGACACCCATGCCCGCGCCCTGATGGCCCTGGGCGTGAACAGCGGCGACCGGGTCGGCATCTGGGCGCCCAACTGCGCCCAGTGGTGCATTTTGCAACTGGCCAGCGCCAAGGTTGGCGCGATCCTGGTCAACATCAACCCGGCCTATCGCGTGGGTGAACTGGAGTACGTACTACGCCAGTCCGGTTGCCGCTGGCTGGTGTGTGCCGATGCGTTCAAGACTTCTGATTACCATGCCATGGTTGAGGAACTGGTACCGGAGTTGGCGACCGCGAACCTTGGCGAACTGGCCAGTGAACGCCTGCCCGAGCTGCGCGGGGTGATCAGCCTGGCGGCCAACCCGCCCAGCGGCTTCCTGCCCTGGCCGGCACTGGCCGAGCGGGCAGGGCAGATCTCGAGCGAAGCCTTTGCAGCGCGTCAGCAGGGCCTGCAGTTCGACCAGCCGGTGAACATCCAGTACACCTCCGGCACCACTGGCGCACCCAAAGGTGCCACGCTCAGCCACTACAACATCCTCAACAACGGCTTCATGGTTGGCGAAAGCCTGGGCCTGAGCGAACGCGACCGCATGGTGATCCCGGTGCCGCTGTACCACTGCTTCGGCATGGTCATGGCCAACCTCGGCTGCATTACCCACGGCAGCACCATGGTCTACCCCAACGATGCCTTCGATGCCGAACTCACCCTGCGCGCCGTGGCCGAGGAGCGCGCCAGCATCCTGTATGGCGTGCCGACCATGTTCATCGCCATGCTCGACCACCCGTCGCGTACGCAGCTGGACCTGTCGAGCCTGCGCAGCGGCATCATGGCCGGCGCCACCTGTCCGATCGAGGTGATGCGCAGGGTGATCGACCAGATGCACATGGCCGAAGTGCAGATCGCCTATGGCATGACCGAAACCAGCCCGGTGTCGCTGCAGACCGGCCCGGATGACGAACTGGAGCTGCGCGTGACCACCGTCGGCCGCACCCAGCCACAGCTGGAAACCAAGCTGGTGGACGCCGATGGCTGCATTGTTGCCCGAGGCGAGATTGGCGAACTGTGCACCCGTGGCTACAGCGTGATGCTCGGCTACTGGGACAACCCCCAGGCCACGGCAGACGCCATCGACCCGGCCGGCTGGATGCATTCGGGCGATCTGGCAGTGATGGACGAGCACGGGTATGTGCGCATTGTCGGGCGCAACAAGGACATGATCATTCGCGGCGGCGAGAACATCTATCCGCGTGAGCTGGAAGAGTTCTTCTATACCCATCCGGCGGTGGCCGATGCGCAGGTGGTCGGTATTCCTTGCAGCCGTTATGGCGAGGAGATCGTCGCCTGGATCAAGCTGCATCCGGGGCACAGCGCTACGGTTGAGGAACTTCAGGCCTGGTGCAAGGAGCGGATTGCACACTTCAAGGTGCCGCGGCATTTCCGCTTCGTTGAGGAATTCCCGATGACGGTCACAGGGAAAGTGCAGAAGTTCCTGATGCGGGAGATCAGTGTGTCGGAGATTATGGCTGTAACCTCTGGTTGAATCATGAGCTTTACTGCCCTCTTCGCGGCCACACTCGCGAAGAGGGCAGTCAGATCAGCGCGACTTTACTGCTTTCCACAATTCTTGAGCCAGGGTACTGACAGTCATACTGCTGGGTTCCAGCTTGAAGCTGGCATCGAAGTCCGATTTCAACTGCAAGGCGGCGAAGTTGAGCTTCTCTCTGTCCATGTCGACCAAGCGTGTGCCTGGCGTCGGCTCGACAATGCCCGCATCCTCCAGATACTCCATAACGTACTGCTCATACTCTTTTTGCTCAGCGGTAGTCATTACGTCCTCCATGGTGAATCTTCCTGTAGTAATGAGGAGACTCATCATCGAAACAACGCACCAACCGCGCTACTGGCAAAAATATCAGGTCCGGTCGTCTACCCTTAAGCCTTCACCGGTGGTTCATCATTCGGCGGATCCCCCACCGTCGGCGGCATGGTCGGCTTGATCGGCAGCTCGTCCGGGTCTTCCTCCGGCACGGCTGGCGGCAGGCTCGGGTCGTCGATGTTGGGGTCGGGTGTTTCCGGTGGAATTGGGATGTTCATTGCCTGACCTCGCATGGGGGAATTGAAGAGGTGCTGCAGGCTCTGACCGCTGGAAGCTGCCGTTCGCTCAATTTTTTTGAACCCCATGCCTGTGCCCGGCTCTGAACCCTTACCGCCAACAGCCTGAGGGAGCAAGGTCGATGACACGAAACGAGCCCTTTGCAAGCGTGCCCGTGGCGAACGATCACCCGGACCAGGCCATCAGCCTGTCCCAGGCGCTGCTGGCGCCGCGCATCGTGATCGAAGGCACCCAACCGGTGCTCGAAGCCGGCACCTTCGCCGCCAAGGCCGTCAGTGGCCAAGCAGTCGCCGTCAGCAGCAAGGTCTACGGCGACGGCCACGACCGCCTGGCGGTGGTGCTCAACTGGCGCCACGCCCATAGCCGCCGCTGGCACTGCGTGCCGATGCAGTCGCCGGGCAACGACCTGTGGCTGGCCGAGTTCACCCCCACCGAACTGGGCCCCCACCTGTTCAGCATCGAGGCCTGGATCGACCCGTTCGCCACCTACTGCCACGACCTGGAGAAGAAGTACCACGCCGGGGTCGAGGTCAAGCTGGAGCTGGAGGAGGGCCGGCTGATGCTTGGCCAGGGTATCAACCTCAGCGAAGGCGAGCTGCGCGAGGAGATCGAAGCCCTGCAACAGCAACTGGTTTCGCTCAAGGCCGATGATCAGGTGGCGCTGCTGCTGCATCCAGATACCGCACGGCTGATGGCCGCAGCCGAACACCGCAGTTACCTGACCCGCAGCCCTGAATTCCCCATCGATGTCGACCGGCCGGCAGCGCTGTTCGCCAGCTGGTACGAGCTGTTCCCGCGCTCGGTCACCGACAGCCCCGAGCGCCACGGCACCTTCAACGACGTGCATCAGCGCCTGCCGATGATCCGCGACATGGGTTTCGACGTGCTGTACTTCCCGCCGATCCACCCGATCGGCACCCAGCACAGGAAGGGCCGCAACAACGCGCTGCGCGCCGAGCCCGGCGACCCTGGCAGCCCTTATGCCATCGGTAGCGCGCAGGGCGGCCACGAGGCCATCCACCCGCAGCTGGGCACGCGCGAGGACTTCCGCCGGCTGGTCGCCGCCGCGGCCGAGCATGGCCTGGAAATCGCCCTGGACTTTGCCATCCAGTGCTCCCAGGACCACCCTTGGCTCAAGGAGCATCCCGGCTGGTTCAGCTGGCGCCCGGACGGCACCATCCGCTATGCCGAGAACCCGCCGAAGAAGTATCAGGACATCGTCAACGTCGACTTCTACGCCGCCGACGCCGTACCGAGCCTGTGGCTGGCCCTGCGTGACGTGGTGGTCGGCTGGGTCGAGGAGGGCGTGAAGACTTTTCGCGTCGACAACCCGCACACCAAGCCGCTGCCGTTCTGGCAATGGCTGATCGCCAATGTGCGCAGCCAGCACCCCGAGGTGATCTTCCTCGCCGAGGCCTTCACCAAGCCTGCGATGATGGCGCGCCTGGGCAAGGTGGGGTATGCGCAGAGCTACACCTACTTCACCTGGCGCAACAGCAAGCAGGAGCTGCGCGAGTATTTCGAGGAACTCAACCAGCCGCCGTGGTGCTACTGCTACCGCCCGAACTTCTTCGTCAACACGCCGGATATCAACCCGTATTTCCTGCATACCTCGGGCCGCGCCGGGTTCCTCATCCGCGCCGCGCTGGCGACCATGGGTTCGGGGCTGTGGGGCATGTATTCAGGCTTTGAACTGTGCGAAAGCGCAGCGTTGCCGGGCAAGGAGGAGTACCTGGATTCGGAGAAGTACGAGATCCGTCCGCGCGATTTCAACCAGCCAGGCAACATCATTGCCGAGATTGCCCAGCTCAATCGCATACGACGTCAGAACCGGGCGTTGCAGACGCACCTTGGGGTGGCGTTCTTCAATTGCTGGAACGACAACATCCTGTACTTCGCCAAGCGCACGCCCGAGCGCGACAACTACATCCTGGTGGCGATCAGCCTCGACCCGCACAACGCACAAGAGGCCAGTTTCGAGTTGCCATTGTGGGAGCTGGGGCTGGACGACAACGCCGATACCTTGGGTGAGGACCTGATGAACGGCCACCGCTGGACCTGGCATGGCAAGACCCAGTGGATGCGCATCGAGCCCTGGCACCAGCCGTTCGGTATCTGGCGTATCGAAAAGGCCCGCTAGCCCGCGCGCCCAGACAGTTGCGTGCAACCGAGGACAGAAAGGAGTCACCCATGGCCAAGCGTTCCCGCCCGGCAGCCTTCATCGATGACCCGCTGTGGTACAAGGACGCCGTGATCTACCAGCTGCACATCAAGTCGTTCTTCGATGCCAACAACGACGGCATCGGCGATTTCGCCGGCCTGATCAGCAAGCTCGACTACATCGCCGAGCTCGGCGTCAACACCCTCTGGCTGCTGCCGTTCTACCCCTCGCCACGGCGCGACGACGGCTACGACATCGCCGAATACAAGGCCGTGCACCCGGACTACGGCAGCATGGCTGATGCCCGCCGCTTCATCGCCGAGGCCCACAAGCGTGGCCTGCGGGTGATCACCGAGCTGGTCATCAACCACACCAGCGACCAGCACCCGTGGTTCCAGCGCGCCCGCCACGCCAAGCGCGGCAGCAAGGCGCGGGACTTCTACGTGTGGTCGGATGACGATCAGAAGTACGACGGCACGCGGATCATCTTCCTCGACACCGAGAAGTCCAACTGGACCTGGGACCCGGTCGCCGGCCAGTACTTCTGGCACCGCTTTTATTCGCACCAGCCAGACCTCAACTTCGACAACCCGCAGGTGCTCAAGGCGGTGATCGGGGTGATGCGCTTCTGGCTCGACCTGGGCGTGGACGGCCTGCGCCTGGACGCCATTCCGTACCTGATCGAACGCGACGGCACCAACAACGAGAACCTCCCCGAGACCCACACGGTGCTCAAGGCGATCCGCGCCGAGATCGACGCCAACTACCCTGACCGCATGCTGCTGGCCGAGGCCAACCAGTGGCCCGAAGACACCCGCCCGTACTTCGGCGAAGGCGAAGGCGATGAATGCCACATGGCTTTCCACTTCCCGCTGATGCCGCGCATGTACATGGCCCTGGCCATGGAAGACCGCTTCCCGATCACCGACATCCTGCGCCAGACCCCGGAAATCCCCGCCAACTGCCAGTGGGCGATCTTCCTGCGCAACCACGATGAGCTGACCCTGGAAATGGTCACCGACCGCGAGCGCGACTACCTGTGGAACTACTACGCCGAAGACCGCCGTGCACGCATCAATCTCGGCATTCGCCGGCGCCTGGCGCCGCTGCTGCAGCGTGACCGGCGGCGCATCGAGCTGCTCACCAGCCTGCTGCTGTCGATGCCCGGTACGCCAACCCTGTACTACGGCGATGAACTGGGCATGGGCGACAACATCTACCTCGGCGACCGCGACGGCGTGCGCACGCCGATGCAGTGGTCACCGGACCGCAACGGCGGTTTCTCCCGGGCCGACCCACAGCGCCTGGTACTGCCGCCGATCATGGACCCGTTGTACGGCTACCAGACCGTCAACGTCGAAGCCCAGGCCCACGACCCGCACTCGCTGCTGAACTGGAACCGCCGCCTGCTGGCAGTGCGCAAGCAGCAGAAGGCCTTTGGCCGCGGCAGCCTGCGCACGCTGACACCGAGCAATCGGCGCATCCTGGCGTACATCCGTGAGTACACCGACGCCGACGGCAACACCGAGGTGGTCCTCTGCGTCGCCAACGTTTCCCGCGCTGCCCAGGCGGCGGAGCTCGAGCTGTCGCAATACGCAGGCAAAGTGCCGGTGGAGATGCTCGGTGGCAGCGCCTTCCCGCCGATTGGCCAACTGCCATTCCTGCTGACCTTGCCGCCTTATGCCTTCTACTGGTTCCTGCTGGCTGCCCACGACCGCATGCCCAGTTGGCACATCCAAGCTACCGAGGGGTTACCCGAGTTGACTACGTTAGTACTGCGCAAACGCATGGAAGAACTGCTCGAGTCCCCCGCCAGCGACACCCTGAACAACACGGTCCTGCCGCAATACCTGCCCAAGCGCCGTTGGTTCGCCGGCAAGGAAGGCCCGATCGACCAGGTGCAGCTGCGCTACGGCGTGCGCTTCGGCACCGCCACCACGCCGGTGCTGCTCAGCGAGATCGAAGTGCTCAGCGACGGCGTAGCGACCCGCTACCAGCTGCCGTTCGGCCTGCTGCCGGAGGAGCAGATCAACACGGCGTTGCCGCAGCAGCTGGCGCTGTCGCGGGTACGCCGTGGCCGCCAGGTTGGCCTGATCACCGACGCCTTCGTCCTTGAACCGTTCATTCGCGCCGTGTTGCGTGCCTGTCAGGACGGCGTGCGCTTGCCCTGCGGCAACGGTGAAGGCGAGCTGCGCTTCGCATGCACCGACGCGTTGGCTGGCCTGGCGCTGAGCGACGAGAGCGAGGTGCGCTACCTGAGCGCCGAACAGTCCAACAGCTCGGTGGTGATTGGCGACCGCGTGGTGCTCAAGCTGATTCGCCGGGTCAACCCGGGCATTCACCCCGAGCTGGAAATGAGCGCCTACCTCACCGCCGCCGGCTTCGCCAACATCTCGCCGCTGCTGGCTTGGGTCAGCCGCGTCAATGAGCAGGGCGCGCCGCACCTGTTGATGATCGCCCAAGGCTACCTGAGCAACCAGGGCGATGCCTGGGCCTGGACCCAGAACACCCTGGAGCGGGCCATCCGCGACGAGATGGAGCCGACCAGCACCGACCCTGAAGCGCACACCGACGCGTTGGCCGAACTCAACGGCTTCGCCGCCTTGCTCGGCCAGCGCCTGGGCGAGATGCACCTGTTGCTGGCTGCCCCGACCCACGATGAAGCCTTCCAGCCACGCCCCAGCGACGCCGACGACAGCCAACGCTGGAGCGCGCAGATCAGCGCCGAACTGGGCCACGCCCTCGATCTGCTGGCGCAGCACCGCGAGCACCTCGACACCGACAGTCAGGCTCTGGTCGATGACCTGCAACAGCAGCGTGACGGCCTGGCCCAGCACATTGCCAAGCTCGCCGAACAGGCCCAGGGCGGCCTGCTGATGCGCGTGCACGGCGACCTGCACCTGGGCCAGGTGCTGGTGGTGCAAGGCGATGCCTACCTGATCGATTTCGAGGGCGAACCGGCCCGTCCGCTGGACGAGCGCCGGGCCAAACACAGCCCGTACAAGGATGTCAGCGGCGTGTTGCGATCCTTCGACTATGCTGCTGCGATGATCTTGCGCAGCGCGTCTGCGGTGGACCTTTCCGGCCCGGCGCGACAAGCCCGGCAACGGGTTGCCCGGCAGTACCTGCACCAGTCGCGGCATGCCTTCGTCGAAGCCTATGGCCTGGCCACCGCCGCCATGCCGCACGCTTGGCAAGAGGCCGAGGGCGAGCGCGCCGCACTGGAGTTGTTCTGCCTGGAAAAAGCCGCCTACGAAATCACATACGAAGCCGAGAACCGTCCGAGTTGGCTGGCCGTGCCTTTGCATGGCCTGCATGGACTGATCAGTACCTGGGGAGAGTCATAGATGAATGCAACCACGCGTGAAAACGGCGGCCTTCGGCAACGGGACCTGGATGCCCTGGCCCGCGCCGAGCACGCCGATCCATTTGCAGTACTGGGCCCCCACGACGACGGGCAGGGCGGCGTGTTCGTCCGTGCCTTCCTGCCCAATGCCCTCAACGTGCGGGTGCTGGCGCGCCATGATGGGCGCATCCTCGCCGAAATGGTGCAGAGCAGCCTGCCCGGTTTGTTCAGCGCGCACCTCGATGAGGCGCACCCGTACCTGCTGCAGATCGGCTGGGCCGGTGGCGAGCAGGTGACCGAAGACCCCTACAGCTTCGGCCCGCAACTCGGCGACATGGACCTCTACCTGTTCGCCGAAGGCAACCACCGCGACCTGTCCGGGCGTTTCGGCGCACAGCCGCTTCAGGTCGAGGGTGTCGAGGGCGTGTGCTTCTCGGTGTGGGCGCCGAATGCGCGGCGGGTGTCGGTGGTGGGCGACTTCAACAACTGGGACGGTCGCCGCCACCCCATGCGCCTGCGCCACAGCGCCGGGGTGTGGGAGCTGTTCGTGCCGCGCCTGGGTGTGGGCGAAACCTACAAGTTCGAAGTGCTCGGCAAGGACGGCATATTGCCGCTGAAGGCCGACCCGCTAGCCCGCGCCACCGAATTGCCGCCGAGCACCGCGTCGAAGGTGGCCGCTGAGCTGAGCCATGACTGGCAGGACCACGAGTGGATGGCACATCGCGCCGAGCGCCACGCCTACAGTGCACCGTTGTCGATCTACGAACTGCATCCTGGTTCCTGGCAATGCGAACTCGACGAGCTGGGCGAAGTGTCGCGTTACTACAACTGGCGTGAACTGGCCGAACGCCTGGTGCCTTACGTGCAGCAGTTAGGCTTCACCCATATCGAGCTGCTGCCGATCATGGAGCACCCGTTCGGTGGCTCCTGGGGCTACCAGCCGCTGTCGATGTTCGCGCCAACCTCGCGCTATGGCACGCCTGAAGACTTCGCCGCCTTCATCGATGCCTGTCACCAAGGTGGCATCGGCGTGATCCTTGACTGGGTGCCGGCGCATTTCCCCACTGACGAACACGGCCTGGCCCGCTTCGACGGCACCGCACTGTACGAGTACGACAACCCGCTGGAAGGCTACCACCAGGACTGGAACACGCTGATCTACAACCTCGGCCGCAACGAGGTGCGTGGTTTCATGATGGCGTCGGCCTTGCACTGGCTCAAGCACTTCCACATCGATGGTTTGCGCGTCGATGCGGTGGCCTCGATGCTGTACCGCGATTACTCGCGCAAGGCTGGCGAATGGGTGCCCAACCGCCACGGTGGGCGCGAAAACCTCGAGGCCATCGACTTTATCCGCCACCTCAATGGCATCGCCGCCCACGAGGCACCGGGCGCGCTGATCATCGCCGAGGAATCCACCGCCTGGCCGGGTGTGAGCCAACCGACCCAGCAGGGCGGCCTGGGCTTTGCCTACAAGTGGAACATGGGCTGGATGCACGACACCTTGCATTACATCCAGAACGACCCGGTGCACCGTACCTATCACCACAACGAGATGAGCTTCGGCCTGATCTATGCCTATTCCGAGCATTTCATCCTGCCGATCTCCCACGACGAGGTGGTGCACGGCAAGCACTCGCTGATCGACAAGATGCCCGGTGACCGCTGGCAGAAGTTTGCCAACCTGCGCGCCTACCTGACCTTCATGTGGACCCACCCGGGCAAGAAGCTGCTGTTCATGGGCTGCGAGTTTGGCCAGTGGCGCGAGTGGAACCATGATCACCAACTGGACTGGTACCTGCTGCAGTACCCCGAGCACCAAGGCGTGCAGCGCCTGGTCGGCGACCTCAACCGCCTGTACCGCGAACTGCCGGCGCTGCACGAGCAGGACTGCCAGCCCCAGGGCTTCCAGTGGTTGATCGGCGATGATGCGCACAACAGCGTGTACGCCTGGTTGCGCTGGAGCAGCCAGGGCGAGCCGTTGCTGGTGGTGGCCAACTTCACCCCGGTGCCGCGTGAGGGCTACCGGATTGGCGTGCCGTTCGGGGCGCGTTGGCAAGAGTTGCTGAACAGCGATGCCGGGCTGTATGCCGGGTCGAATGTCGGCAACCTGGGGGCGGTGCAGAGTGATGAGGTGGCCAGCCATGGGCAGCCGTTGTCACTGGCACTGAACCTGCCGCCGTTGGGGGTGCTGGTGATGAAACCGGCCTGATGGGTTGCCTGTGCTGGCCTCATCGCGGATAAATCCGCTCCTACGGGGATCACGATTGATCCGCGATAGGGCCAGACCTGCCTACCACCGCATCCGCACTCCAAGGCTGCCAATCAACCCATTGATGTCGTTGCCATCCACATCACTGCTGTAATCGGCACTGACAAACAGCGCCACCGCAGGTGTCACCCGTGCCACCAACCCCAGGCCCAATTCCACCGTGGTCGAATAGCGCGAGCTGGAGATCTTGTCGACCTGATCCAGCTTCACTTCGCTGGTGTCGTTGAAGTCATACCAGACGTTGGTCCGCACATAGGGTTCGATCCCCATGCCTTTCACCTCATAACGCCCGGACAACTTGGCACCCACCCGGCCGCTCCAGCTGGGCTGGCTGTCGAAGGCCTTCAAGGTCTCCGCCTGCACCTGGTTGCCCGGGAAGAACTGCTGATTGATCAACTGTGCCTGGGGCTCGATGACCCAGCCACCCCCCAGGCCGATCGGGTAACCGCCTTCCACCGAAAAGGTCATCGCATGGCCGCTGTCATCCAGGCGCTGGCCACTTTCGCCGCGGCCCATCACCTCGATGCGCGAACCCATGGCCACGGCATCCAGGTGCCAGCCTTGCTCATGGGTCATGCTCCAGTACACCCCCAGGCTCTCGCCGCTGAGGTTGACCGCGTTGCGCTGCTGCTCGCCCAGCAATGGCCGCGCGCCATTGAAGCTGCTCTGCAGGTTGTTGTGCCCCACGAAAATCCCCGCACGGTGGACGTTGCCATCGGCGGTTTCACGCACGAACAGGTCCGGGCCGATCATCAGTTGCTGGCTGGGCGCTTCCAGCTGCTCTGGCGCCCGCGCGCCAGGTTGTGGTGTGGCGCCAGGGAACAACTGTGCCCACTGGCCGCCCGCCAGGTCGGGTGCTGGCAGGGTGTGCCGTTCGCCCATTTTCGCGCTGAAGGCGTTCAGCGTAGCCAGGTTCAGGCCGCTGGCGCTGACCGGGTCGAGCGAGGGTGTCGGCACGGTCGGTTGTTGCAGGTATGTGGGGGAGATCGGATCTTCCTGCAGTTCGAACGCGAAAGTTTCCACCGGGGTTGCCAGAAGCATCGACGTGGAAACCGCGCAGAAAATATGATCGAAGCGCAAGGGATTCGAGGTTCTTTTCATGGCGGATCTCCTCTTTTTTTTTGTTGTACAGCCCAAGGACCTGGCCTGTTGTCACGAGCTGTACGACAAAAACAGAGGGCGACCCAAACCAGCACGCCAGCTTTTGCGAGCGCGCACAAAGGCGCGAGCTAGAGGCTCGGCGCGAGTTTTTACATCTAGTGATAGTGTTCAGCTAAGGAGAGACCGGCGCTTGCGTCAAGAAAGCGTGAAAGGTCTGTTGAAACTCCGTGGCTGTCATTAACCCTTTGATTATCCAAGTTATTTTGTCGGATATAGCGATGATCGCTATTTCTGCGGCACTGGCTATGCCGAATCATTGTTACAACCTGACCTCCACGGCCAGTGGCAGATGGTCGGAAAGGTGCGTCCAAGGTTTGTGCCCCAGAATCTGCGGCGCATGGCTATCGGCGTTGCGCAGGTAGATGCGGTCCAGGCGCAGCAGTGGCAAACGCGCCGGGTAGGTGCGGGCGAGGTGGCCATGGTGGCGTTCGAACGCCTCGTGCAGGTCACGTTGCAGGCCGAGGGTGCGGTTGCCATGGGACTTCCAGTCGTTGAAGTCGCCGGCGATGATCACTGGCGCATCGGCAGGCAACGATTCGAGCAGCTGACGCAGCAGCTTGAGCTGTTTCTGCCGATGGTTTTCCAGCAATGACAGGTGCACGCAGATGGCATGCACCTTGTGCTGCCCGGGAACGTCGAGGATGCAGTGCAACAGGCCGCGACGCTCGGGGCCGGTGATCGACACGTCAAGGTTGCGGTGTTCGATGATCGGGTACTTGGACAGCAGCGCATTGCCGTGGTGGCCGTCGGGGTAGACCGCGTTGCGGCCATAGGCGAAGTCGCTCCACATGCTGTCGGCGAGGAATTCGTACTGCGAGGTCTGCGGCCAGCCGGGGTAGCGCGCGGCATGGCGGTCGTGGCTGCCGAGCACTTCCTGGAGGAACACGACATCGGCCTGGGTGCTGCGCACTGCCTCGCGCAGCTCAGGCAGGATGAAGCGCCGGTTGAAGGCGGTGAAACCTTTGTGGGTGTTCACCGTCAGCACCCGCAGGCGTTTCACCGGCGGGGCCTGGCGGGTGCTGGCGAAACCTGGGCTGCCGGCTTCGAGGTTCACGGTGGCTCCTCAACGCTACGGATACAGGTGGGACAGGGTGCGCCTGTTCCGGTTCATTCTTCCTCGCGCTGCAACACCATCAGCAGCAACGACCGCCCCTTGACCTCGAAGGTGCTGTCGAACTGCAGGTGTGGCGGCTTGCGCATCTCCGGCCGGTCGGTGTCGATCAGGCAGCTCCAGTAGTCGCCTTCCGGCACGGCCGGCAGCAGGAACGGCACCACATCATGGTGCGCGTTGAAGATCAGCAGCATGGTCGCCTCCGACCCGGGCCGTGCGATACCACTGACCTGGGCGCGGCCATCGATCAGCATGCCCAGGCAACGGCCGTGCGGGTCTTCCCACTGCTCCACGCTCATCTCGCTGCCATCCGGCGCCAGCCAGGTCACGTCCTTGACCCCGATCGCCTCATTGTAATCCCCCACCAAAAAGCGCGAGCGGCGCAGCACCGGGTAGGCCAGGCGCAGGCGGGTCAGGCGCTTGACGAAGGCCAGCAGCGCTTCACCCTCCTGGTCCAGGTCCCAGTTGACCCAGCCGATCTCGCTGTCCTGGCAGTAGGCGTTGTTATTGCCGTGCTGGGTGCGGCTGAATTCGTCGCCGGCGACGATCATCGGCGTGCCCTGGGCCAGCAGCAGGGTGGCGAAGAAGTTGCGCATCTGGCGCATGCGCAGTGCATTGATTTGAGGGTCATCGGTCGGGCCCTCGGCGCCGCAATTCCACGACAGGTTGTTGTCGGTGCCGTCCTGGTTGTTCTCGTCGTTGTCTTCGTTGTGCTTGCTGTTGTACGACACCAGGTCGCGCAGGGTGAAGCCATCGTGGGCGGTGATGAAGTTGACCGAGGAATATGGCCGGCGGCCACGGTTGTTGAACATGTCGCCCGAGGCGGTCATGCGGGCGGCGAAGTCGGCCAGCTGGCCCTCGTCGCCTTTCCAGAAGGCCCGTGCGGTATCGCGGAAACGGTCGTTCCATTCGGCCCAGCCCGGTGCGAAGTTACCGACTTGATAGCCGCCAGGGCCGCAGTCCCAGGGCTCGGCGATCAGCTTGACCTGGCTGAGCATCGGGTCCTGGCGGCAGGCCACGAGGAAACCGTGGCGCTCGCTGTAGCCGTCGTGATAACGGCCGAGGATGGTCGCCAGGTCGAAACGGAAACCGTCCACGCGCATTTCGCCAGCCCAGTAGCGCAGTGAGTCAGTGACCAATTGCAGCACCCGCGGGTGGCTGAGGTCGAGGGTGTTGCCGGTGCCGGAATCGTTGATGTAGAAGCGCTTGTCGTCGGGCATCAGGCGGTAGTACGAGACGTTGTCGATACCGCGCATGGACAGCGTCGGGCCGCGCTCGTTGCCTTCGGCGGTGTGGTTGTAGACCACGTCAAGGATCACCTCCAGGCCGGCGTCGTGCAGGTGCGCGACCATCTCCTTGAACTCGGCGATCTTGCCGCTGGCCAGGTATTTGGGGTGTGGCGCGAAGAAGGCGATGCTGTTGTAGCCCCAGTAATTGTTCAGGCCTTTGTCCAGCAGGTGCTGGTCGTTGACGAAGGCGTGAATGGGCAGCAGCTCGATGCTCGACACGCCCAGGTCCTTGATGTGCTTGAGCAGTTCATCGTTGGCCAGGCCGGCAAAGGTCCCACGCAGTGCTTCCGGTACCGCCGGGTGGCGCATGCTGATGCCGCGGGTGTGGGCTTCATAGATGATCGTGCGCTCCCAAGGCACCTGCACGCGCTGGTCGCGGCCCCAGGTGAAGGCCGGGTCGATGACCTTGCACTTGGGCACGAAAGGCGCGCTGTCGCGCTCGTCGAACGACAGGTCCCCATCGGGGTGGCCGATGGTGTAGCCGAACAGCGCCTCGGACCATTTCAGGCTGCCGACCAGTTGTTTGGCATAGGGGTCGATGAGCAGTTTGTTGGGGTTGAAGCGGTGGCCGTTTTCCGGCTCGTAAGGGCCGTACACGCGGTAACCGTAGACCAGCCCGGGATGAGCATCGGGCAGGTAGCCGTGGTAGATCTCATCGGTGTACTCGGGCAGTTCGATACGCTCGATTTCCTGCTCGCCGGTGGAGTCGAACAGGCACAGCTCGACCTTGGTGGCGTTGGCCGAGAACAGGGCGAAGTTGACCCCCAGGCCGTCCCAGGTGGCGCCGAGGGGGAAGGGCAGGCCTTCGCGGATGCGCGACGGGGCGACGGAGCGGGTTTTCTTCGGGGTGCGGGGGCTCATGGCGGTCCTCGATTGGCCGTGATGGAGGGGATATTGCGCAGACCTGTGCCGGCCTCTTCGCGGCTAAAGCCGCTCCCACAGGGATTGCACTGAATTAGAAAGCAGTGGAGAACCTGTGGGAGCTGCTTTAGCCGCGAAAGGGCCGGAACAGGCTTAACCAGCAGTCGGCTTTTTCACTGCCCGAGGCTTCTTGGCCGCCACCGGTTTGCTGGCCCCAGGCAATGCCGCAGCCTTCGGCTCAGCTGCTACCTTGGGCTTGGCCGGTGCGCGCTTGCGCGGCGCTGCCTTGGGGGCCAGCGCCTCGGCTTCGGCAAGCTTGCGTGCCATGTCCCAGTGCCGTTCCTCCTGGCCCTCGGGCTTACCTTCCGATTCCCAGATCTGGTAAGCAAATTCGCGTACTCGTTTTTCTTCGACACTCATCACGACGCTCCTGAATGCTATGCATGTTCAATCAACAGGTTGACTGGGAATTCCGCCAATACCGCGCTCAACATCAGCTCCCTTGTAGGGCTGACAGCGGCACCGCCAAAAAGTCCAGTCCAAGTGGCAGGCGACAAGGCAAACGGCAGGATCACCCGGGTGTCGTCCCAGTTCTGTGCCGGGATCAACGGTGTAGTGGCGCCGCCGAGCAGGCCGCTGGCCAGGCGCGGGGCGACGACGATGACGCGTTGCTCTTCGCCCAGGCGGGCGAAGGCGATGACCTGGTCGGCATGCCGGCCTTGCACGTTCAGGGGCAGGTAGGCGCCCCGGCGGAACAGCTCGGCATGGGCCTGGCGGCAATCCAGCAACCGGGCGATCAGAGCCTGCTTGATGCGGCCGTCGCGCCAGTGCGCCAGCAGTTCGCCGGGCGTGGTGGCATCGTCCAGGGTGCGGCGCCTGCAAGCGTAGTCCACGGCACGGCGGTTGTCCGGGTCGACCAGGCTGAAATCCCAGTACTCGTTGCCCTGGTACAGGTCAGGCACACCCGGCACGGTCATGCGCAGCAGGCTCTGGACCAGGCCGTTGAGGGCGCCGGGGCAGGCGATCAGTTGTGCGGCATCGGCCAGCGACTGGCGCAGTTGCTGGTTTTGCCGATCCAGCAGCAAACCATCGACATAGGCGGCGCAGGCTGCCTCGTAGGCCTCGTTCGGCGCGCTCCAGCTGCTGCGCAGCTTGGCTTCGCGCAGGGCCTTCTGCTGCCATTGGCGGATGCGTTCGGCGTACTGGCGCAGCGCGTTGTCGTCGTGCAGGTCGAGGGTCAATGGCCAGCTGCCCAGCAACGTCTGCCATAACAGCAGTTCGTCGCCTGGGCTGGGCGCCACGCCGTCATCCAGTTGCTCGCGCAGCGGTGCGGCCAGCTCGCGCCAGTGCTCCACACGGCTGGCGAACCAGGGCCCGCGCTCACTCAGCACGGCCAGGCGGGCGCGGCTGTCCTCGCCACGCTTGTGGTCGTGGGTGGCGGTGGCCAGCAGGTTGTCGGGGAAATCGCGCAGACGCCGCTGGGCCTCGTTGTGGAAATGTTCGGGGCTGGCACTGAAGCGCTCGGCCTCAAAGCCCACGTCGTTACGCGACAGCAGCCGTGCCGAACGGTAGAAGGCGGTGTCCTCCACGGCCTTGGCGGCACTGGGTGCGGTGAGCTGCTGGAAGCGCACGCAGGCATGGCGCAGGTGCTTGCGTGGCCGGCCCGGTGGCATCTGGCGCCAGGGCTGGCCGCCGAGCCATTGCTCAAGCTGGTCGAGCAACGGCCAGTCGGCTTCGCCCAGGTCCTGGCGGGCATTGGCCAGGGCCTGCTGGAAGAAACGTTCGTCCTCGGCCGGGCGCCCGCAGGCGTTGAAATAGGTGCGATACACCGGGTAATGCGCAACCAGCGCCTGCAGTGCGCGGCGGATCGCGCCGAGGGTCAGGTCGCGGGTCATCAGGTCGTCGCGGGCGACCTGCAACAGGGCCTGGGCTACGGACTCGCAATCGCCGGCCAGGCTGGCGTTGAGCACCAGGTGACGCGCCTGGCGCACTTCCTCGGGGAACCCTGGGCGCTCGCTGACCGTGGCCCACAACTCGGTCAAGGGTGCTTCGCCGGCCGGGTCGTGCTGCAGCAGCGACACCTGGTTCATGAACTCGTAGCCGGTGGTGCCGTCGGTAAGCCAGTCGCGGTGCAGGTGTTCATCGGCGCCGAGGATCTTTTCCACGTAGATCGGGAAGTGCTCCAGCGCGGCCTGCACCGGGCGCCTGGCGAGCAGGCTGTCGACCCGGCGACGCAGCTTGCGGCAGTAGCCGCGCGGGTCGGCCAGACCGTCGATATGGTCGATGCGCAGGCCGTCCACCAGGCCGCGTTCGATCAGCTCGAACAGCTTGGCGTGGGTCGCCTCGAACACCACGGCACGCTCCACCCGCAGGCCGCCCAGTTCGTTGATGTCGAAGAAGCGCCGCCAGTTGATGTCATCGGCGGCGGTGCGCCAGCTGGCCAGGCGATAGGTTTGGCGTTCAAGCAGCAGGTGCAGGCGCTTGAAGCCGGGTTCGCTGCGGCTGTCGAAGGCGTCCAGGGCCGACGCCAGGTCCGCGCCTTCACGCACCAGGCGCGCCAGTTCGGCGTGCAGGGGCAGGGCGTTTGCCAGTGGCTCAGGCGCCTCTCGCAGCGCGGTGAAATGCTCGGCCAGGGCCTTCAGCGCAGGCTCAGGGCTCTGCGCGAGGATCCAGCCATAATCCAGCGGGCAGATCGGGAAGCGGTGCTGATAGTGGGCGATCTGCAACAAGCCCGATTGCTTGTCGAACTGCAGCGGGATTTCGCCGTTCTTCAGCGCCGCGCCATAGTCGCTGCCAAGGAACGGCAGCAGCAACTGGCCGGCCAGCAGTGGGTCACTGGAGTGCCACTGGATGTCGAAGAACTCCGCATAGGGGCTGCGTCGGCCCCAGGCCAGCAAGCTCTGCCACCAGGGGTTGTCGGCGCCGCCCACGGCCATGTGGTTGGACACGGTGTCGAGGATCAGCCCCATGCCATGCTGGCGCAGCGCAGCCACCAGCCGTTGCAACGCTGCCTCGCCACCGAGCTCAGGGTTGACGCAGGTCGGGTCGACCACGTCGTAACCGTGGCGCGAGCCGGCGCGGGCCTTGAGGATCGGCGAGGCATACAGGTGGCTGATACCCAGCTGGGCGAAATACGGCACCAGTGGCACGGCGTCATCGAGGCTGAAGTCGCTGTGAAATTGCAGGCGCAGCGTCGCTGTCAGTGGCTTCATCGGTCACGCTCCCAGGCTTGTTCGCGGGCCTGGGCCAGCAGTTCAAGGCGCCGTGCGGCGTCTTCGTCGTCGAGCAGTTGGCGCACCGGCGCGGCGAAGCGCCGGCGCCAGTTGGGGTGGCCGCTGGTGGTGCCGGGCAGGTTGGGCTGCTCGTCGCTGCCGAGCAGGTCTTCCAGCGGGATCAGCACCAACGGGGCGCGGGTGTGGCCGACGTAACGGATGGCGGCATCGATCAGTGCGTCGTTGTCCGCTTGCGGGCCGTAGTTGGCTTCCAGGGTGCGGCGCAGGCCTTCGCACTCCTTCTGCCGTGCGTGGCGCCAGTGCAATTCAGTGGCGGCGTCGATCAGTTGCAGGCGCTGGCTCCAGTCGATGTCGCGGCTTTGCAGCCAACCGGCCAGTGGCGCCAGGTCGTGGGTGCCGGTGGTGGCCAGGGCGTCGTCCGGCCAGTCGAGGATCGGCTTGAAGTGGCCGGGCTGGGTCTGCTCGAAAGGCAGCACGCGCATGCCCAGCACGGCCTTGGCCGCCAGCTGCTCGCGCAGGCCTTCGGGCACGGTGCCGAGGTCTTCGCCGAGGATGATCGCCTGGTGGCGCACCGACTCCAGGGCCAGCAGGCGCAGCAAGTCTTGCAGCGGGTAGTCGAGGTAGGCGCCCTCGTCGGGCTTGCAGCCACGGGGGATCAGCCACAGCCGGCGCAGGCCCATCACATGGTCGATGCGCAGGCCACCGGCATGGGCCAGGTTGGCCCGCAGCATTTCGATGAAGGCGCGGTAGCCGTTGCGCTTGAGGCCTTCGGGGGAGAAGGCGCAGATGCCCCAGTCCTGGCCCGCGCGGTTGAGTATGTCGGGTGGGGCGCCGACCTTGAGGTTGGCCAGCAGTTCGTCCTGGCGGCTCCAGGCTTGGCTACCGGCGCCGTCGGCACCCACTGCCAGGTCGGCGATCAGGCCGATAGCCATGCCGTTGCTGCGCGCGGCGTGCTGAGCGCGTTGCAGGCTGCGTTCGGTCAGCCACTGGCAGAACGCGTGGAATTCGATCTTGGCCGGGTAGGCGTTGGCAAAGGCTTCGACTTCCGGGTGGTACGGGTCGTGCCAGGTGCTGGGCCAGTTGCGCCAGTCGGCGCCCAGGCCGTGTTCGACGGCTTGCGCCTGCAGCACTTCGAAGCGGCAGTGGTGTTCCAGGGCCTGGCCGCGGGCCTCACGGAAGCTGTCGAAGTCCTTGCGCAGCGGGTGGTCGGCCTGGCTGAAGTCCTGGTACAGCGCTTCAAGCAGGCGCAGGCGGGCGTCGGCGGCGCGGGGCCAGTCCACCAGCGGGCGCTGCTCCAGGTCTTCGAGCACCTGCTCCAGGCCACAGGCTTCGATCGCCATGCGCACGGCACGCTCGCCCAGCAGCGTGCCGGGGCTGGCGTACAGGGTGTTGAGCAGCAGGCGGCTGGACGGCGAGTAGGGACTGTAGTGTTGCTGGTCGGCGGCCGACAGGGCATGGATCGGGCTGATCGCCAGGGCATCGGCGCCGCGTTCGGCGGCGCTGCGCGCCAGTTGTTCCAGGGCCAGGCAGTCACCGTAACCACCATCGCCGCTGCGGCGCAGGCTGTAGAGCTGCACCGCCAGGCCCCAGCAGCGTGGCGGCGGTTCGCTGACGGCGTCGGCCAGGCTGTAGCAGCGCGGCGGTGCCACGGCGAGGGTGAAGCTGCGGTCGTTGATCTGCAACAGGTGATAGCCCACCGGCAGCCCGCCGGGCAGGTTGCCTTGGGCATCGAGGGTGAGGTACTGCAGGCGGTTGCTTTCCAGGGTACAGCGCACGGCGCTGCCCGGCGGGAAGTAGCGCCGCAAGGGCAGCGGCTGGTCAAGGTCGGCGGTGATCAGCGGGGGCAGGTGTTCGGCGTCCTCGGCGGCCTCCACGGCCTGCAGGCTGGCCTGGATGGCAGCCTCGTCGTCGGCGGGATGGCCCAGGCCTTCGAGGACCTTGCGCAGGACCTCGTCACTGACCTGCTGCGGCCGGTTGTTAGCGTCGATCCAGTCGCGGGCCAGCCCTACGCGGGCGGCCAGTCGGTGCAAGGCGGTTTCGCTCATGGGTGCTCCTGGCCAGGTGGAAACAGGCTGACCACGCAGCTGTAGGCGGACAGCGCAGTATCTGGGTGGGTGGTGTCGCTGCTGTCGAACAGGCGCCGTTCTGCGGCGGGCAGTGCCACTGCCTGCGGCGCGGCGGCCAGGTTCAGGTCGATGCGCAGGGTGCTGCCATCACCCAGGCGCCAGCGTGCGGTCAGGGCCTTTTCGCCCAGCACCTCTGCGCCCAGGGCGCGGCTGCCGGGCAAGTGGGGGATGATGTGACGCTGGCGCAGGTCGAGCAGCTGGTGGTAAAGGCCATGCCAGCCGGCGAGGACCTCCTTGTTTTGCGGCCGCGATGCCTCGAAGGTCTGCTGGGCATTGGGGTCGGGTATGTGTTCGCGCTGCTCGGCGTCGGTGAACGCCTTGAAGTGGGCGAATTCGCCCCGGCGGCCCTCGCGCACGGCATCGGCCAACGCATCGTGGAAGTCGGTGAAGAACAGGAACGGCCGGCAGCTGCCATCGTCATCGCCCATGAACAGCAACGGGATCATCGGTGCCAGCAGCAACAGGCCGGTGGCCGCACGCAAGGCCGCTGGCGGGCACAGGCGGGTCAGGCGCTCGCCCAGGGCGCGGTTGCCGATCTGGTCATGGTTCTGCAGGAACAGCACGAAGGCACTCGGCGCCAGGTGCCCGCTGGGTTCGCCGCGTGGTGTGCCGTGGCGGTTGGCCTGGCCCTGGAACACGAAGCCTTCGGACAGGCAGCGGGCCAGTTTGTCGATGGGCTGTTCCTGATAGTCGGCGTAATAGCCTTCGGTTTCACCGGTCAGCAGCACATGCAAGGCGTTGTGGCCGTCGTCGTTCCACTGGGCATCGAAACCCTGTTCGAGCAGCGAGGCCTGGTTGTGCTCGTTCTCCAGCACCAGCCACACATGCCGGCCAGGTTCGACGGCGGCGCGCACCCGTTGCGCCAGCTCGACCAGGAAGTCGGGCTGGTCGATGGCATGCACCGCATCCAGGCGCAGGCCGTCGCAGCGGTAGTCGCACAGCCACATCAGGGCGTTCTGGATGAAGTACTCGCGCACTTCGCGGCGGCGAAAATCGATGGCGGCGCCCCAAGGCGTCTGGCGGTCTTCGCGGAAGAACGGGCTGGCGTACTGGTGCAGGTAATTGCCGTCAGGGCCGAAGTGGTTGTAGACCACATCAATCATCACCATCAGCCCCTGGCCGTGGGCGTGATCCACCAGCGCGCACAGCTGCTCGGGGCTGCCGTAGCTGTGTTGCGGTGCAAAGGGCAGCACACCGTCGTAGCCCCAGTTGCGCTCACCGGGGAACTGGCCCAGCGGCATCAGCTCAATGGCGCTGATGCCCAGTTCGGCGAGCCTGGGCAGCTGCCGGGCGACGCCCTGGTAGCCTTCGAGCACGCCGACGTGCAGCTCCTGGATCACCGCTTCGTGCCAAGGCCGGCCTTGCCAGGGGTGCTGCCAGGCGTAGGCGCCGACATCCACCACCTGGCTCGGCCCATGCACGCCTTCGGGCTGATAGCGCGACGCTGGGTCGGCCACCTGCAGTGTGCCGTCGATGCGGTAGTGATAGCGGTCGCCGGCCTGGCACGCGGCAACCGCCGTGTACCAGCCGTCGTCTTCGGGCTGCAGCTCGATGGCGGGCTGCTGCTCCAGTTCCAGGCTCACGCTGCGCGCATCTGGCGCCCATAGGGCGAAGCGCGCCGACGTGGCGTCCAGGAGGTGTGCGCCATGTCTGTGCATCTTCGAACCCCGCTCAGTAATGGCTCAGGTGTGCCTGCTTGACCAGGTCCTCGTAGAGGCGGGCATAGGGTTCCACCGCCTGGCACCAGTTGAACGGCTGGGTCATCGACAGGCAGCGCATGGCATTGAGCAAGTCCTTCTTGCCATAGGTGTAGAAGGCGCGGCTCAGCGCTTCGCGGTAGCTCTCGAAGGTCGACTCATCGAACAGGAAGCCGGTGACGCCATTCTCGATGGTGTCGGCCAGGCCGCCGGTGTTGCGCGCCACCGGCAGCGAGCCGAAGCGCTGGGCATACATCTGGCTCAGGCCGCAGGGCTCGTAGCGCGAAGGCATCAGCAGGAAGTCGCTGCCGGCGAACATGCGCCGGGCATCGGTTTCGTTGAAACCGATGCGCACGCCAATGCGGCCAGGGTGACGCAGGGCCAGCTCGCGCATGGCCTGTTCTTCTTCCGGCTCGCCGCGGCCGATGATCGCGATCTGCCCGCCTTGCTCGACGATGTAGTCGGCAACGCCCAGGGTCAGGTCCAGGCCTTTCTGGTAGACCAGCCGCGAGACCACGGCGAACAGTGGCCCTTCGCACGGCTCCAGTTCGAACAGCTTGCGCACTTCGGCGGTATTGCGTGCCTTGCCGTCCCAGTCGTTGATGCTGAAGTTGTGCTGCAGGTGCTGGTCGGTGGCCGAGTCCCAGCTTTCGTCGATGCCGTTGGGGATGCCGCCGAGCAGGCCTTGCTGGGCCTTGCTGGCCAGGAAGCCATCGAGCCCGCAGCCGAATTCCGGGGTGGTGATTTCCTGGGCGTAGGTGGCGCTGACCGTGGTGATGTGGCTGGAGTAGGCAAGGCCGGCCTTGAGGAACGACAGTTTGCCGTAGAACTCCATGCCTTCTTGCTGCATGGCATGGTCAGGGATCGCCAGCTCGGGGCTGCAGCCGCGGCTGTAGACGCCTTGATACGCCAGGTTGTGAATGGTGAACAAGGTTGGCGTGTTCAGCCCGCGCCAGTGCATGTAGGCCGGTGCCAGGCCGGCAGGCCAGTCATGCGCATGCACCACTTCGGGTTGCCAGTGGATCCTGCCTTCGCCTGCAGCAATCTCGGCTGCGGCCAGGCCCAGGCGGGCAAAACGGATGTGGTTGTCGGGCCAGTCGCGGCCGTTGTTGGCACCATAGGGGGTGCCGTCGCGCTGGTACAGCTCGGGGCAGATCAGCACGTAGATGACCAGCCCGTCGGCCATGTCCATGCGGCCGATCTTGCACGGTGGCAGGGCCGCGTGGCCGCCGAGTTCGCCGACGATATGAATCGGGTTGTCGCTTTCCATCACCTGGCGGTAGCCGGGGATCAGCACCCGTACATCGTGCAGGTGCGCCAAGGCGCGCGGCAGCGCCGCAGAAACGTCGCCAAGGCCGCCGGTCTTGACCAGGTCGGCGATCTCCGAGGTGACGAACAGGATCTTGCGCTTGTTCGGGTTGTGCTGGCGCTGGGCGCCGGGTGCCGTGCCTGTCTTGGCGAAGTCCGGGGTGAGCGGATCGCGGTTGTCCGGGTTGAATGAATCTACGTGAGGCTCGACAGCGGCACTGATCATACTTCTCTCCGTCCCTAAGTGTTGGCAGGGTGCTGGCACCCTTGGTGTTATCTCGTGCGGGTTCTCTCTGATTCGATAGTTGCGTATAGCTATCCATGCCCCGAAGTCGTGCGCGCAGGCACAACACGATCAGCATTCCGGCCGAAGGCGATTGGGCTGGTTGGGGTCGGGCCTTGCGAAGGAAGTCCTATTGCATTTGGCCTACTTAGTTGCTGACCCACCACCGTTTCCAAAAGTTCGACTTTTTTACGTCGCTCTTCCTCTGAGCAAATGGCGGGCCGAAACCTCAGTGTAGGAGAGCCGGAGATAAAAAGGTGACCCACTGGTCACTTTCGTTATGACGCGAGATAGACGCAAACGTTGGCGTGTGTGACCGAATATGAACAGGGCTGTTCGAGGGTGGGGCAAGGCTGTTTGACGCGTGCGCCATGGGGTGGCTGGCCAGCGTTTCATGCACCATGATGGGGCGGGAATTCAGCAGTGTGGGAGCGCGAAGCTCCCACCAGGGGAGGGGATGAATCAGAGGCTGACGATTTTGCCGTCGCTACGCGCCTGTTCCAGCAGCATGTGCAATTGAGCGACCTGCTGGCGCAGCTGGTCACGTTCGTCCTTCAACTTGCGCAGCTCATCGCGGCGCACGGAGACATAGAGGGTCTGGGTTGGAGTAGCAGGCATCAAGGTACCCATGAGCACACCTCGCGGTTTTGGCTGGTGACAGTTAAAGCGTAGACGCTTCACGCGGCGCGCATTCTGAATTCTTTCGCTGCCCATGGGAACTTTTTTGGTTAACGTTGTCACGCCGTTCGTCGCTGAACCCTCGGGCGCCGTGCTGGACTAATCTGAAAAGTTGAACTGTGTTTGTCATCCATTTCGTAAGGGGAGCATCGGCTCATGCAATTGGGAATCGTCGGGCTGGGCCGCATGGGCGGCAATATTGCAAGGCGGCTGATGCGCGCCGGCCACCGCACCGTGGTCCATGACCGTAACCGTGATGCCATCGTCGGGCTGGAAGGCGAGGGCGCCCAGGGTGCCCACGACCTTGGCGCGCTGGTGCAGAAGCTCAAGGCGCCACGCGCGGTGTGGGTGATGCTGCCGGCCGGTGAACCCACCGAGCAGACCATTGCCCAGCTGGCCGAGCTGCTGGAACCGGGCGATGCCATCATCGACGGCGGCAACACCTTCTATAAGGATGACATGCGCCGTGCGGCCGAACTGGGCAAGCGCGGCCTGCATTATCTGGACGTCGGCACCTCTGGCGGTGTGTGGGGCCTGGACCGTGGCTATTGCATGATGATCGGTGGTGAGAAGGACGTGTTCGAGCGCCTGGAGCCGCTGTTCAAGGCACTGGCGCCGGGCGTCGGCGACATTGCGCGTACCCACGGCCGCAGCGGTGAGCACGCGCGTGCCGAGCATGGCTATATCCATGCCGGCCCGCCCGGCGCCGGGCACTACGTGAAGATGGTGCACAACGGTATCGAATACGGCCTGATGCAGGCTTACGCCGAAGGCTTCGACCTGCTGCGCAGCAAGGGTGGCAACGAACTGCCGGAAGACCAGCGCTTCGACCTGAACGTGGCCGAGATCGCCGAGGTCTGGCGCCGTGGCAGCGTGGTCACCTCCTGGCTGCTCGACCTCACCGCCGATGCGCTGGTGGCCGACCCGCAGCTGGCGCAGTTCAGTGGCTCGGTGTCCGACAGTGGCGAAGGCCGCTGGACCATCGACGCCGCCGTCGAACAGGCGGTGCCGGTACCGGTGCTGTCCAGCGCGCTGTTCGCCCGCTTCCGCTCGCGCCAGCAGCAGGGCACCTATGCTGACAAGATTCTCTCGGCCATGCGCCTGGGCTTCGGTGGTCACGTCGAGAAAAAAGACTGATGACCAAACAGACCATTCCTGCTGCTCCGCCCTGCACGCTGTTCCTGTTTGGCGCCAACGGTGACCTGGTCAAGCGCCTGCTGATGCCGGCGCTTTACAACCTCAGCCGTGACGGTTTGCTCGACCGCAACCTGCGCATCGTCGGCGTTGACCACAACCCGGCCACGGCCGATGAATTCGCCGAGCGCCTGCATGCCTTCATGCAGGCGCGCGACAAAGGCGGCGAGGGCGCTGCCAAGTGCCTCGACGAAACGCTCTGGGCACGTCTGGCCAAGCGCCTGGACTACCAGACCGGAGACTTCCTCGACCCGGCGACCTATGCGGCGTTGGCCAAGCGCATCGAGAAAACCCGCCACGGCAACGCCATCTTCTATCTGGCCACTTCGCCGCGTTTCTTCCCCGAGGTGGCTAAGCGCCTGGGCGAAGCCGGGCTGCTCGACGAGTCGGCCGGTGGCTTCCGGCGTGTGGTGGTGGAGAAGCCCTTCGGCACCGACCTGGCCAGTGCCGAGGCGCTCAACGCCTGCCTGTTGAAAGTGATGAGCGAGCGGCAGATCTACCGTATCGACCATTACCTGGGCAAGGAAACGGTGCAGAACATTCTGGTCAGCCGTTTCTCCAACGGCCTGTTCGAGTCGTTCTGGAACAACCACTACATCGATCATGTGCAGATCACCGCCGCCGAGACGGTCGGTGTCGAGACCCGCGGCGCGTTCTATGACACCACCGGTGCCCTGCGCGACATGGTGCCCAACCACCTGTTCCAGCTGCTGGCGATGGTGGCGATGGAGCCTCCGGCGGCGTTTGGGGCCGATGCCGTGCGAGGCGAGAAGGCCAAGGTGATCGGTGCCATCCGCCCCTGGACGGCGAAGATGGCCCTGAAGAACTCGGTGCGGGGTCAATACGTGGCAGGCAAGCAGGGCCGCAAGCCGCTGCCGGGCTATCGCCAGGAAAGCAACGTCGCCCCCGACAGCCAGACCGAAACCTACGTGGCGCTCAAGGTGATGATCGACAACTGGCGCTGGGCCGGGGTGCCGTTCTACCTGCGCACCGGCAAGCGCATGAGCGTGCGCGACACCGAGATCGCCATCTGCTTCAAGCCGGCGCCCTACGCGCAGTTTCGCGAGTCGGAGCTGGAGCGGCCCAAGCCCAATTACCTGAAGATCCAGATCCAGCCCAACGAAGGCATGTGGTTCGACCTGCAGGCCAAGCGGCCGGGGCCGGAGCTGGTGATGGAGAACATCGAGCTGGGCTTTGCCTACAAGGACTTCTTCAAGATGACCCCGGCCACCGGTTACGAAACGCTGATCTACGACTGCCTGACCGGCGACCAGACCTTGTTCCAGCGGGCCGACAACATCGAGAACGGCTGGCGCGCGGTACAGCCGTTTCTCGATGCCTGGGCCCAGGGCGGCGAGGTGCATGAGTACCCGGCGGGCGAGGATGGCCCTGAAGCTGGCACTGAGTTGCTGACTCGCGACAAGCGTGAGTGGCACAAGTTGGGGTGACGCCATACAGGAGGTGCAATGCCCGCCCACATCGAAGACTACGCCCTGCTCGGCAACTGCCGCAGCGCCGCCCTGGTCAGCCGCGACGGCTCGATCGACTGGTTGTGCCTGCCGCGCTTCGACGCCCCGGCCGTGTTCGCCGCACTGCTGGGCAACGAAGAGAACGGCCGCTGGCGCGTGGCACCCAGCGACCCCGTCGAGCACACCAGCCGCCAGTACCTGGGCGACACCCTGGTGCTGGAAACCACCTGGGTCACTGCCAGCGGCCGCGCCCGGGTGCTCGACTTCATGCCGCTGGACGAGGTCAACTCGGTGGTGCGCATCGTCGAGGGCGTGGCCGGCGAGACCAACTTCGAAATGGACCTGGTACTGCGCTTCGACTACGGTCGCAGCGTGCCCTGGGTAGAGAAAATCGACCCGCTGACGCTCAGTGCGGTGGCCGGCCCCGATCGCGTGATCCTGCGCAGCAGCGTGGTACCCCACGGCCTCGACCACCACACCGTCGCCCGTTTTCGCGTGGCTGCAGGTGAGCGCCAGATCTTCAGCCTGCGTCACCAGCCCTCGCATTTGCCGGTGCAGCCCGACTGCGACATCGACCATGCCCTGCAACACACCCTCAGGCACTGGCAGGCGTTTGCCGACCGTTGCCCTGAAGTGGGCCCCTACACCGGTCTGGTGCGCCGGTCGCTGCTCACCCTCAAGGCCATGACCTACGCGCCCACCGGCGGCATCGTCGCAGCGGTCACCACCTCGCTGCCCGAAAGCATCGGCCACGAGCGCAACTGGGACTACCGCTTCTGCTGGCTGCGCGACGCCACCATGACCTTGCTGGCCTTCATGAACCTCGGCTACTTCGATGAAGCCCAGGCCTGGCGTGAGTGGCTGCTGCGCTCGGTAGCCGGCAACCCCGAGCAGATGCAGATCATGTATGGCCTGGCGGGCGAGCGTGACCTGCAGGAGTACACCTTGCCGTGGCTGGCGGGCTACGAACACTCGCAGCCGGTGCGGGTCGGCAACGCGGCTTCCGAGCAGGTGCAACTGGATATCTACGGCGAACTGGCCGATGCCATGACCCAGGCGATCAAGGGTGGCCTGCCGCGCCACCCGCGCAGTGCGGCGATCTCCCGGCTGATCCTGCCCTATGTCGAGCGTATCTGGCGCGAGCCTGACGAAGGGCTGTGGGAAGTGCGCGGTGGCCGTCAGCATTTCGTCCACTCCAAGGTCATGGCCTGGGTCGCCTTCGACCGCGCGGCGGGGCTGGCCGACACCACCGAGCAAGGCCGCGAGCAGGGCCGACACTATCGGCAGGTGGCCGACGAGATTCATCGCGAGGTCTGCGCGCAAGGGCTCGATGCTGGCGGCCAGCACTTCGTCCAGGCCTATGGCTCGGCCGAGATGGACGCCAGCCTGTTGCAGATCGCCCTGACCGGCTTTCTGCCAGTGGAGGATCCGCGCTTTCAGCGCACCCTGGCGCAGATCGAGCAACGGTTGCTGAAGAACGGCCTGCTGCTGCGCTACGACAGCGACAGCTGCAGCGACGGGCTGACCCCAGGGGAGGGCACGTTCCTGGTGTGCTCGTTCTGGTTGGCCGATGTGTACGTGCTGCTGGGGCGCGAGGCCGAGGCCCAGGCGCTGTACGAGAAGCTCACCGGCCTGTGCAACGACGTCGGCCTGCTGGCTGAGCAGTACGACCCGGCCGGCAAGTGCATGCTCGGCAACTTCCCCCAGGCGTTCAGCCATATCGGCATCATCAACACGGCGCTGAACCTGCATCGGGCGCAATGCCCGGTGCGCGATCGGGCACGATGTGGCTAGCGATGAATTTAGTGTGTGACGCATTGCGTCACACATGATACTTTGATTCGTGTGATGTATGGGGTCACACTCTGCCGCACTCCCAAATGGACACGGCGAGCTACCCATGATCATCAGTTTTCGACACAAGGGACTGCGATTCTTTTACGAAACGGGCAACACCCGAGGTATTCAGGCCACTCATGCAAAACGCCTGAAGCGACAGCTGCAATTTCTGGAACGCGCCATCATCGCGCAGGACTTGAACCTGCCAGGTTGGCAACTGCATCCGCTCAAGGGGGAGCTGTCGGGCTTCTGGTCAGTGAGTGTTTGCGGCAACTGGAGGCTGATCTTTCGTTTCGTGGGTTCGGATGTCGAATGGGTCGATTACCTTGATTATCACTGAACAGGAGGGCTGATCATGCCTTTGCACAATCCGCCACATCCCGGCGAAACCTTGCGTGAGGATGTATTGCCAGCGCTCGGCCTGACGGTAAAGGCTTTCGCAACGCATCTGGGGTTTTCTCGAGAAGCGCTTTCGCGGGTACTGCATGGCCGTGCGGCCATGTCGCCAGACCTGGCGCTGCGTCTGGAAATGGCAGGTATCAGTACAGCTCGGATGTGGCTCGCCATCCAGGCCGACTATGACATCTGGCAGGCCCGCCATCGTCAGCAGCCCGTCATCGCCCGGTTATTTCAGGCGGCCTGATTCAATCGGGGGAAAGTACCGGAGTAGACTAGGGCAACCCCCATTCGGCAAGGAGCACGCATGAGCGTTCGTGGCCACGATCGGCAGATCGACAACATCGAATTCAACGTCAGCGACATCGCACGGAGCAAGGCTTTCTACGGTAGCGTGTTCGGCTGGCGCTTCACCGACTACGGGCCGACCTATACCGAGTTCAGCGATGGGCGCTTGACCGGCGGCTTCACCACTGGCGAAGCGGTGCGGCCGGGCGGGCCACTGATCATCCTTTATGCCGACGACCTGGAAGGCACGCAACAGCGGGTCGAGGCCGCCGGATCGACAATCAGCCGGGCTACCTTTGCCTTCCCGGGTGGTCGCCGTTTCCATTTCATCGACCCGGACGGATACGAACTTGCTGTGTGGACGGCCCAAGCCTGATGGCCAACCACAAGATCGAAATTCGCCGTCGCAATATCGAGAAGATCCTCGTCGCCGCAGAAAAGGTGTTTGCCGAAAAGGGTTATGGCGCCACCTCGATGGGTGACATCGCCGAGCAGGCCGAGCTGCCGCGTTCCAACCTGCATTATTACTTCAGTACCAAGGACGAGCTGTTCCGCGCAGTGCTGCAGGACCTGCTGGATGTGTGGAAGCAGGACGCGCTGTGCTTCGAGAACTTCGACGACCCGCGGGTGGTGCTGACCAGCTACATCCGCGCCAAGATGGGCCATTCGCGTTCACGGCCGCTGGGTTCGAAGATCTGGGCCGAGGAGATGCTGCATGGGGCGCCGGTGCTGGGGGTGAACCTGGCGGAGAGCCTTGTGCCGTGGGCGAAGCTCAAGGAGGACAAGATCCGTCGCTGGGTGACGGAGGGGCGCATCCTGTCGGTGGAGCCTTCGGCGCTGCTTTACATGATCTGGGCGTCGACCCAGCACTATGCCGACTTTGGTTACCAGGTGGCGTTGCTCAACGAAGGTGAGCCATTGTCCGACAGGGCGTTCGAAAGTGCGGTGCAGACGGTGACTTGTGTGATCTTGCGCGGGATCGGGCTGGAGCCATGAGTGAACGGGGCCGCTGTGCGGCCCCAATGGCTTCAACCAGCCTCGCGGTAGGGGTTGCGCGGATCCTGCGTCCAGTTCAAGTAAGGCTTACCGGTATCCTGCGCGACCATCTCGATGCAGTTCTCCACCGGGCAGGTGATCTGGCACAGGTTGCAGCCCACGCATTCGTCCTCGATCACGTTGTAGGCATGTGTCCCATCAGCCTTCAAGGTGCTGGCAATCGCCTGGTGCGAAGTATCCTCACAGGCAATATGGCAACGCCCACAGCCAATACAGGCCTCCTGGTCGATATGCGCCACCGACTTGTAGTTGATGTCCAGGTACTTCCAGTCGGTGGTGTGCCCCACGGCCTGCCCGCGGAAAGCCTCAAGGTTGCGGTGGCCGTGCTGGTCCATCCAGCGCGCCAGGCCATCCTGCATGTCTTCGACAATGCGGAAGCCATGCAGCATCGCCGCCGTACACACCTGCACCGCACCGCTGCCCAGGGCGATGAACTCGGCAGCATCGCGCCAGTTGCCGATCCCGCCGATGCCGCAGATCGGCAACCCGCGGGTTTCCGGGTCGCGGGCGATTTCGGCGACCATGTTCAACGCAATCGGCTTGACCGCCGAGCCGCAGTAGCCGCCATGGGTACTCTGGTCGCCGACGATGGGGTGGGCGACCATGCGGTCCAGGTCGACGCTGGTGATCGAGTTGATGGTGTTGATCAGCGACACCGCATCCGCGCCGCCGCGATAGGCCGCCCGGGCCGACTGGCGAATGTCGGTGATGTTTGGCGTGAGCTTGACGATCACCGGCAGCGAGCAGTGCATCTTGCACCAGCGGGTGACCATCTCCACGTACTCCGGCACCTGGCCGACCGCCGCGCCCATGCCGCGCTCAGGCATGCCGTGGGGGCAGCCGAAGTTCAGCTCGATACCATCGGCGCCAGTGGCCTCCACCAGCGGCAGGATGAACTTCCACGACGCTTCCACGCACGGCACCATCAGCGATACGACCAATGCGCGGTCGGGCCAGTCCTTCTTCACCTGGGTGATTTCCCGCAGGTTGATCTCCAGTGAGCGGTCGGTGATCAGCTCGATGTTGTTGATGCCCTGCACCTGGCGGTTGGGGCCGTAGTGCGCGGAATAACGTGACGACACGTTGACCGCCGCCGGGTCCTCGCCCAGGGTCTTCCAGACCACGCCGCCCCAGCCGGCCTCGAAGGCGCGGACCACGTTGTAGGCCTTGTCGGTCGGTGGCGCGGAGGCCAGCCAGAAAGGGTTGGGTGCCTTGATGCCGGCGAATTCGATGGACAGGTCGGCCATTTACGCTGCCTCCACGTTGAGCATGAGTTGGGCATGGATGGCTTCGGCGGCCAGCTTGCCGTGTTGCACGGCCTGGACGGTGAGGTCCTGGCCCAGGGCGGTGCAGTCGCCACCGGCGTACACGCCTGGGAGGCTGGTGCGCAGGTTGTCGTCGACGCGGATGCGCTCGCCGTCGCGCGCCAGTTGCGCGGCGACCGGGTCGCCGAGGCTGGCGTCGTCGAAGCGCTGGCCGATGGCCTTGAAGATGGCGTCGGCGGCCAGCTCGAACGTTTCGCCAGTGTCGCGCAGGCGGTCGTCGGCCAGTTCGGTACGCATGAGGCGCATGCCACGCACGTGGCCGTCGTCATCGAGCAGCACGGCGTCGGGGCGGGCCCAGGTATGCAGGCGTACCTGGTTGGCCTTGGCGATATCCTGCTCATGGCCAGTGGCGCCCATGTCGGCGAAACCGCGGCGGTACACCAGGTTGACGTCGCGGGCGCCCAGGCGGCTCATCTGCACAGCCATGTCGATGGCGGTGTTGCCGGCGCCGATCACCAGGCAGCGGTCGGCCAGTGGCAGTTGCGCAAGGTCGTCGGCCTGGCGCAGTTCACGGATGTACGCAGTGGCAGCCAGCAGGCCGGGGGCTTGTTCGTCGGCCAGGCCAAGCTGGCGCACGGCGTTCAGGCCCAGGCCGAGGAACACTGCGTCGTACTGGTCGCGCAACTCGCCCAGGCCAAGGTTGGCGCCCAGGCGCTGGCCGTGACGGATCTCGATCCCCCCGATGCCGAGCAGAAATTCCACTTCGCGCTGGGCGTAGTCATCGACCAGCTTGTAGCGGGCGATGCCGTACTCGTTGAGGCCGCCGGCCTTGTCGCAGGCCTCGTACACCACCACATCATGGCCGTGCATGGCCAGGCGATGGGCGCACGACAACCCGGCGGGGCCGGCACCGACCACGGCGATGCGCTTGCCAGTACTGGGCGAGCGCTTGAACGGGTGCTCGCTGAAGTGGGCATTGTCCAGGGCGTAGCGTTGCAACTGGCCGATCAGCACCGGGGCGCATTCCTGGGCATTGTTGCGCACACAGGCTTGTTGGCAGAGGATCTCGGTGGGGCACACGCGGGCGCAGCTGCCGCCGAGGATATTGGCCGACAGTATGCGCTCGGCAGCGCCTTGCAGGTTCTCGTCGCTGATGCGGTGGATGAACGACGGGATGTCGATTTCGCTCGGGCAGGCGTTCACGCAGGGGGCATCGTAGCAGTACAGGCAGCGGGCGCTCTCGACGGCAGCCTGGCGGGCGGTGAGGGGCGGCGCCAGGTCGCTAAAGCGCTCGGCCAGTTGGTCGCTGCCGGCACGCGGGCGCGGCAAGTGGTTCAGGGCTTCGATCACGGTTGTAGCCTCTCTTTTCTTTTTGGTTGTGGCAGTCAACGGCAATACGGCGCCGCCCGGCCTCTGAGGGCCGGTACGGCAATGCGGGTCAGGTCAGCGCTGAACGGGTGTCGGGCGCTGTTGCTCGGCGCGTCGGCCCAGCACCTCGTACACCGAGGGGTAGGCCGGGCGCTCCACGTAACGACCGGCGCCAGGCTCGGCGCGCAGGTCGCCATCGGCCCAGAGCACCTTGCCCTGGCTGATGGTGTGGCTGGGGATGCCGCGTACGGTGCGGCCTTCGAAGATGTTGAAGTCGACCCGCTGGTGGTGGGTCTGGGCGGAAATGGTGCGCGTGCCCTGCGGGTCCCACAGCACCAGGTCGGCGTCGGCGCCGACGCGGATGGCACCCTTGCGTGGGAACAGGTTGAAGATTTTCGCGGTGTTGGTCGAGGTCAGCGCGACGAACTCGTGCAGCGACAGGCGCCCGCTGTTGACCCCGGCGTCCCACAGCACCGCCATGCGGTCTTCGATGCCGGCCGTGCCGTTGGGGATGCGGCTGAAGTCGTTGCGGCCCATGGCCTTCTGCTCGGCGCAGAAGCAGCAGTGGTCGGTGGCGGTGGTGTGCAGGTTGCCCGATTGCAGGCCGCGCCACAGCGCCTCCTGGTGCTCGCGCGGGCGGAACGGCGGGCTCATCACATAACCGGCGGCGGTCGCCCAGTCCGGGTGGCGGTAGACACTGTCGTCGATCAGCAGGTGGCCCGGCAGCACTTCGCCGTACACCGGCTGGCCTTTGGCCCGGGCGTAGGTGATTTCGTCCAGCGCTTCACGGCTGGAGATGTGTACCACGTACAACGGTGTGCCAATGGTCTCGGCAATGCGGATGGCGCGGCTGGCGGCTTCGCCTTCGACTTGCGAAGGGCGCGACAGCGGGTGCGCTTCCGGCCCGGTCAGGCCCTGGGCCAGCAATTTTTGCTGCAGGTGGTAGACCAGCTCGCCGTTCTCGGCGTGCACCGTGGGCACGGCGCCCAGCTGCAGGCAGCGCTCGAAGCTGGCCACCAGGGTGTCGTCGGCCGCCATGATGGCGTTCTTGTAAGCCATGAAGTGCTTGAAGCTGTTGACCCCATGTTTGCTGACCAGCTCGCCCATTTCTTCGGCGACTTGCTCGCTCCACCAGGTGATGGCGACGTGGAAGCCGTAGTCGGATGCACTCTTCTGTGCCCAGCCGCGCCAGGTGTGAAAGGCCTCCAGCAGCGATTGCTGCGGGTTGGGGATGACGAAGTCGATGATCGAGGTGGTGCCACCGGCCAGCCCTGCGGCGGTGCCGCTGAAGAAGTCCTCGCTGGCGACCGTGCCCATGAAGGGCAGCTGCATGTGGGTGTGCGGGTCGATGCCGCCGGGCATCAGGTAGCGGCCGCTGCCGTCGAGGATCTCGCACTCGGTCGGGGCTTCGAGGTCTTTGCCGATGGCGCGGATCTGGCCATCGACACACAGCACATCGGCGGGATAGCTCTCTTCATGGGTAACCACGGTGGCGCCACGGATCAACAGGGACATGCCGTCTTCCTCGCAGGCTGACCGGTCTGTGCCGGTTCTTGAAGTTGTTATGTGCCAGGGGCTGAAGGCGGCGTGTTAATCCTGTCAGGCCTGACAAGATTGGAATTTAGATGCAGTTTCAGGATTGTTCAAGAAAATAATTTATATGCTTATAGCTCTAATAACTAATTGATAATTAACGATAAATTGTTGAAATCACCAAAATGGTGAGGCCTTTCACCATTTTGACGCACTTGACAAGAAGCCAAATTGGTCAAGATTTTCCATGCAAAATCAGCTGCTTGATTACTGGCTTCGAGGCGCAGGCCGCGCCGTTGAAAAACCAGGCTGCACCAGTTTGAAACCTGTTGCAGGGGCCAAGGCCGGCCCAAGGCGGCGCAAGCGCCAGGCGAGGGGATAACCGTGCCCGCGCCTGCCGCACAACAATGCTATGCAGATCAGTTGTTTACCTCCGGTCGGCGGCGGCCGGCCGGGTAGGCGCAAGCCAACCCGGCACGCAATTTGAGTACGGCCACAACCGCCAGGCCGGGCCGGAGGAGCAGTACTGGTGGTGTGTGTCCTCCGGCCATCGCGTTAGCCCGATGAGCAAACAACTAGAAGAAATCTGGAGAAGGCCCCATGCAACAGAGCAGATCGCAAGTGATCGAGCAGGCAGGCCTGTTCGAGCTGTCCGCAGGCAGTGACGTCCTCGACAGCCCGCGCTACAACCACGACATCGCGCCGACCAAGGTGCACCAGCGCACCTGGAACAAATGGCACATCACCGCGCTGTGGGTGGGCATGTCCATCTGCGTGCCCACCTACACCCTCGGCGGCGTGCTCACGGCTTACTTCGGCCTGAGCGTGGGCGAGGCGCTGCTGGCGATTCTGCTGGCCAACCTCATCGTGCTGATCCCGCTGACCCTCAACGCCTTTCCGGGTACCCAGTACGGCATCCCGTTCCCGGTGCTGCTGCGCTCGTCGTTCGGCATCCTCGGCTCCAACGTACCGTGCCTGATCCGCGCGGTGGTGGCCTGTGGCTGGTTCGGCATCCAGACGATGTTCGGCGGCCTGGCCATCCACCTGTTCCTCGGCTCGATCTTCGACGGCTGGAAGGCGCTGGGCGGTACCGGCGAGGTGATCGGTTTCATGATCTTCTGGGCGCTGAACCTGTGGGTGGTGCTGCGTGGTGCCGAGTCGATCAAATGGCTGGAAACACTGTCGGCACCGCTGCTGGTGGCGGTTGGGTTCGGCCTGCTGTTCTGGGCCTTGCCGCACATGTCGATGAGCGAACTGCTGGCGCAGCCACCCAAGCGCCCGGAAGGCGCCAGCGTGGTCGGTTACTTCTGCGCCGGGCTCACTGCCATGGTCGGCTTCTGGGCTACCTTGTCGCTGAACATTCCGGACTTCAGCCGTTATGCGAAAAGCCAGAAGGACCAGATTCTCGGGCAGATCTTCGGCCTGCCGCTGACCATGTTCCTGTTCGCCTCGCTGGGCGTGGTGATGACCGCAGCCTCGGCATCGCTGGTGGGCGAAACGGTGTCCGACCCGGTCACCCTCATCGGCAAGATCCACAGCCCCGGCTGGGTGGCGCTGGCCATGGCGCTGATCGTGATCGCCACGCTGTCGACCAACACCGCCGCCAACATCGTCTCGCCGACCAATGACTTCCAGAACATCGCCCCGCGCCTGATCGGGCGCAGCCGCGCCGTGTGGCTGACCGGTTTCATCGGCCTGGCGCTGATGAGCCACGAGTTGCTGAAGAAACTGGGCTGGATCGTTTCTGACCTGAGCCTGGAGAGCGTCTATTCCAACTGGTTGCTGGGCTACTCCAGCCTGCTCGGGCCGATCGCCGGGATCATGGTGGTGGACTACTTCCTGATCCGCCGCCAGCGCCTGGACCTGGCCGGGCTGTACCGCGACGACGTGTACCCAGCATGGAACTGGGCCGGTTTCGTCGCGTTCGCCTTCCCGGTGGCATTGACCGTGCTGGCCATCGGCAACAGCAGTTTCAGCTGGTTCTACGACTATGGCTGGTTCACCGGGTCGCTGCTGGGCGGGGCGCTGTACTACGCCCTGGGCGGTATGGCGGTGCACGGGCCGGCGATCGCGCCAGTGCAAACCAATAAAAATGCCTGAGGAGAAACACCATGAGCCAATCCCAGCATGTCCTGAAATCCACCGAGCGCCACGTCGACAGCGCACGCCTGTGGCAATCGCTGATGGAACTTGCCCGTCTCGGCGCCACCGCCAAGGGGGGCGTGTGCCGGCTGGCCCTGACCGACCTTGACCGCCAGGCTCGCGACCTGTTCGTCCAATGGACCGAGGCTGCCGGTTGCAGCGTCAGCGTCGATGCGGTGGGCAACATCTTCGCCCGCCGCCCGGGGCGTAACCCCAAGTTGCCACCGGTGATGACCGGCAGCCATATCGACACCCAGCCAACCGGCGGCAAGTTCGATGGCTGTTTCGGCGTGATGGCCGGGCTGGAAGTGCTGCGTACCCTCAACGACCTGGGCATCGAGACCGAGGCCCCATTGGAAGTGGTGGTGTGGACCAACGAAGAAGGCTCGCGTTTTGCGCCCTGCATGATGGGGTCGGGTGTGTTCGCCGGCAAGTTCACCCTGGAAGAAACCCTGGCCAAGCGTGATGCCCAGGGCGTGTCGGTCGGCGAGGCGCTGAACGCCATCGGCTATGCCGGCCAGCGCGCGGTGCTCGGGCACCCGGTAGGCGCCTACTTCGAAGCGCATATCGAACAGGGGCCGATCCTTGAGGACCAGGCCAAGACCATCGGTGTGGTGCTCGGTGCCCTCGGGCAGAAGTGGTTCGACCTGACCCTGCGCGGCGTCGAAGCCCACGCCGGGCCCACGCCGATGCACCTGCGCAAGGACGCCCTGGTGGGCGCCGCAGCCGTGGTCGAAGCGGTCAACCGCACCGCCCATGCGCATCAGCCGCACGCCTGTGGCACGGTCGGTTGCCTGCAGGCCTACCCCGGCTCGCGCAACGTGATCCCGGGGGAGGTGCGCATGACCCTGGACTTCCGCCATCTGGAAGGCGACCAGCTGGATGCGATGATCGCCGAAGTGCGCGCGGTGATCGAGGCGACCTGTGCCAAGCATGGCTTGAGCCATGAACTGATCCCCACGGCAGACTTCCCGGCGCTGTACTTCGACCGCGGTTGCGTCGATGCCGTACGCCAGTCGGCGCAAGCACTGGGGTTGCCGCACATGGACATCGTCAGCGGGGCAGGGCATGACGCGATCTTCCTGGCCGAGTTGGGGCCGGCGGGGATGATCTTCGTGCCTTGCGAGAATGGCATCAGCCACAACGAGATCGAGAACGCCACGCCAGAAGACCTGGCGGCGGGTTGTGCCGTGTTGCTGCGGGCCATGCTGGCGGCGTCGGAGGCGATCGCCAGCGGGCGGCTGGCGGCATAGCAACGCTCTGACCGGGGCCGCAAAGCGGCCCCGGCGATCTCAAGACGAAACGGCCACCAGGCACCCATCACGCCCGATATGGTAACGCTGCAGGTCCTGCGCCAAGGTCAGATGCCCGCTGTAGTGAGCCAACGCTTCATCACGCACATCATCGATGCACGGGCTGCGCTTAGGATCCCCCTGATACCGCGCACTGAAATGCGTCAACACCAGATTACGCACCCCGGCCGCTTCAGCAAACTGCGCCACTGCCGCCGCCGTGCTGTGGCCAAACGTATTGCCACTGCGCTCGACGATGGGCTGGGTATAGGTTGCCTCATGCACCAGCACATCTGCGTCCCTGGCGGCCTCGGCAAGTAATTCCGGGTTGTCGTTATCGCCACAGACGATCACCCGCCGCGGTGGTCGAGAGGCTTTCAGGTAGTCTCGCGGCTCAAGCTGCTGCCCGTCATGCTCGACCGCCAGGCCCTTGGCCAGGTCACCCCACAACGGCCCACGCGGGATCCCTTCGGCCTCCAGCCGCTGAATATCCAGGCGTGGTTCAGGGTTCAGTTCGGTAAACACGAAGCCAACGCTCGGCACTCGGTGCGACAGCTGCACGGTACTGACCTGGATGTGCTCGCTGTGCCAGTGCCCCAGGTGCTCGACCGGCAACAGGCGCAGTTCGAACGGCAGGTAGGTTTCGCTCGCCGCCAGGCTCAGGCGCACCCAGTCCTGCAAGGCGGCGGGCAGGATCAGGTCCAGTGGTTCGCTGCGCCCACCCATCCCGGCACTGGCCAGCAGCCCCGGCAGGCCGAAGCAATGGTCGCCATGCACATGGGTGATGAAGATGCCGCGCAGGTCGCGTACCGACAGCGAACTGTGCAGCAGCTGGTGCTGGGTACCTTCGCCGCAATCGACCAGGTACCAGTGTTTGCCGCTGGCTTCGATGACGGCGGTGGCGCTGACATTACGGGCTTTGGTGGGCACCCCGGAGGAGGTGCCCAGAAACTGCAGGTCCAATGTTTTGCTCCATGCGTGGGGGAGCCACACCTTAGACGGAATGCTGCAGGGCGTCGATGCTCAGGGCTCGGCAGGGGCGTCCTGACGCCAGATCAGCTTGCTGGTGTCGTAGCCCTGCTTCTGGGCCAGCGCCAACAGCTGGTCGCGGGTCTGGTCGGTGATTGCCGGCGTGCGCGACAGCAGCCACAGGTATTCGCGGTTGGGGTGGCCGACCAGTGCCACGCGGTAGTCCTTGTCGTGGTACAGCACCCAGTACTCGCCCTTGGTCAGCCCCGGCGCCAGGCGGCTGAACCAGTTGTCGAAGCGCACCCAGAGCTTGTCGGTACGGCCCGGCACCTGGGCTTCGGCGATGCCGCGGGCTTCGTTCAATGCGCCGTCCTTTTCCTTGCAGCGGTTGGTCACGTCGATGCGGCCATCCTCGCGCAAACCGTAATGGGCTTCGGACTGCACGCAGTTGCGCTGGAAGAACATCGGCAGGCGCGCCAGCTCGTACCAGGTCCCCTGGTAGCGGTGCAGGTCGACCTGTTCGGTGGTCGGCGGGGTGTGGTGATCGTCGTTGGAACCGACGCAGCCCATCAGGGCCAGGGTCATGCAGGAAAGCATAAGGGCCTTGCGCATCGCCATGGCAAACCTCCTGTCAGCGAGTGTGGGGCTTACTTTTGATTGGATGCGGGTAGGGTGTAAAAGTTGTATTGGTTCGCTTTGGCATTTGCAGCGCCTGTCAGCCCTCACCCATTCTCCGGCGGCAAATCAAACGATCCGGTCTCAACCTCACCCACCCGCACATAGCGGGCAATGATCACACCCTTGGGTGTCACCTGAGAACGCTCCAGTTTGAAAACCCCAGGCGCCGCATCATCACCGAACAACCGCTTGCCATGCCCCAGCAACACAGGGTGAATGAGCAACTGAAGCTCATCGACCAGCCCGGCAGCAAGCAGTTGCTGCACCACATTTGCACTGCCCTGGGTCAGCAGATCGGCGCCGTCCTGCTGCTTCAAGGTACGTACTGCTGCAACAATATCCGCACCCAGTGCATGGCTGTTATGCCAACCAAGGCTGCTCGGCTCATGAGTAGCGACGTGCTTGGCCACGCTGTTGAACAGGTTGGCGATGGAGAAATCCTCGGTATCGTCCTTCACCTTCGGCCAATAGCCGGCAAAGATATCGTAGGTGCGCCTTCCCAGCAGCAATTCGAAAGGCTGGTTGAACAGTGCCTGCATGGCCTGGCCGAACACTTCCTCGGCATGGGGCACGAGCCAGCCGCCATAGGTGAAGCCGCCGCTGCTGTCTTCCTGTGGGCCGCCGGGGGCCTGCATGACGCCGTCGAGGCTGACGAAGGCGGCTACGATGAGTTTGCGCATGACGGCTCTCCTGAAAGGCCTGTCGGGGTTGATGATTCACCTATGGTCGAACGGCACGCGGCCATTTCGACAGGGCATGCAGTCCCGTTTTTGGCACAAGCACGGTCACCTGCCTGGGTTACCATCCACGCCGTGAACCCTATCTCCACAGGAGTGCCGCCCGTGACCGAATACACCGCGTTCAAGGTCGAACTGACCGACAACATCGCCCATGTACAGATCAACCGCCCGGAAAAGATCAACGCGATGAACGCGGCCTTCTGGGCGGAAATCGTCGACATCTTCCAGTGGATCGATGACACCGATGCCGTGCGTGCAGTGGTGATCAGCGGTGCCGGCAAGCATTTTTCCGCCGGTATCGACCTGATGATGCTGGCGTCGCTGGCCGGGCAGATGGGCAAGGACGTTGGCCGCAATGCCCGCTTCCTGCGCAAGACCATCCAGCGCCTGCAGGCGTCGTTCAATGCCGTGGACAACTGCCGCAAGCCGGTGCTGGCGGCGGTGCAGGGTTATTGCATTGGCGGTGCGATCGACCTGATCTCTGCCTGCGACATGCGCTACTGCAGCCGCGATGCGCAATTCTCGATCAAGGAAATCGACATGGGCATGGCCGCCGATGTCGGCACCTTGCAACGTTTGCCACGCATCATCGGCGACGGCATCATGCGTGAGCTGGCCTTCACCGGGCGCAATGTGGACGCCGACGAGGCGCTGCGCATCGGCCTGGTCAACCGGGTCTATGATGATCAGGCCGCGCTGCTCGACGGGGTCTTTGCCATTGCCCGCGAGATTGCCGCAAAATCGCCGATCGCTGTGGCCGGCACCAAGGAGATGCTCAGCTACATGCGTGACCATCGCATCGACGATGGCCTGGATTACATCGCCACCTGGAACGCCGCGATGCTGCAGTCCGAAGACCTGCGCGTGGCCGTGGCGGCGCACATGAGCAAACAGAAACCGACGTTCGCCGACTGACCGGGCCGGGGGACGCGCAGTAAAGGAACCCCCGACATGTCAGTTCGCTGGACTACCGCAGTACTCGACCCACAGCTCACCGGGGGGCTGGCCGTGGCCCGCAGCCCGGAAGGGTTCCTGGTGGACGCCAACGGCGCGCTGTTCCCTCGCGACTGGCTCAAGCGCCAGGACCTGGACGTGCTGGGCGAGCACGGCATCGGCCATTTCGACGGCGAGCCGGTATTCCTGCTGGAGCTGCGCAGCGCGACCGAGGTACCGGGTTGCAGCTGGCGTGGCCTGCGTGCATTCATGCTGGAGGGTGACTTCGACATCTACAAAGTGCTCGGTTATGCCGCGCAGATCGGCACCTGGGCGCGCGAGCACCGTTTCTGCGGCAGCTGCGGCCAGGCAATGACGCAGATTCGCTGGGAGCGGGCGATGTACTGCCAGCCCTGCGACCTGCGCAGCTACCCGCGCATTTCGCCGAGCATGATCGTGCTGGTGACCCGGGGCGACGAGATCCTGCTGGCCCGTTCGCCGCGCTTCGTCACGGGTGTATACAGCACCCTGGCGGGCTTTGCCGAGCCGGGCGAATCCGCTGAAGACTGCCTGGTACGCGAAGTGCGCGAAGAGGTGGCGGTGGAGGTGCGCAACATCCAGTACGTCGGCAGCCAGTGCTGGCCGTTCCCGCACTCGATGATGCTGGGCTTCCATGCCGAATATGCCGGGGGCGAGATCGTCATGCAGCCGGACGAGATCGAGGATGCCAAGTGGTTCAGCGTCCATGACCTGCCGCCGCTGCCGGCTGGGCGCTCTATCGCCCGTTACCTGATCGACTTGTACGTGGCCAGGCGGCTGGGCAGTGACATCCCTGCTTTCCCGTCCTAGCTGCAGTGAGAAATGACCACCGACTAGGCGCAGGATGCAGGCAATGGTCATTCCATTGCCAAATCCTGCAACGACGGCGGAGGACATTTCTCGCGCAGATAGGGCGGGAAAGCAGGGGTGTCATTGCCCATCAGGCCTGCCCGAACCAGTGCTGCCACGCTAGGCGTACGGTCAACGCCAGCACCACGGTGATGAACACCGGGCGGATGAACTTGCTGCCGCCACTTATCGCCGTGCGTGCGCCGAAGAAGGCGCCGACCATCACCGACAGGCCCATGCACAGGCCGACGATGTAGTCCACCTGCCCGGAAATGATGAACACCGTCAGCGCCGCGATGTTGCTGACGAAGTTCATGCTGCGCGCCACGCCGCTGGCGCGGACCAGGTCGATGGGGTAGAGCAGCAGTGTGCTCACGGTCCAGAACGCCCCGGTGCCGGGGCCGGCCACGCCGTCGTAGAAACCCAGGGTGAAGCCTTGGGGAAACTGCCATTTCTTCTTGATTGGTGCATCGGCATCCAGCGGTGCCTTGGGCGTGCCGCCGAACAGCAGGTAGATGCCGCAGGCGAAGACGATCACTGGCAGCATCTTGTTCAGCCACTCGGCTGGCATGTAGTGGGCCACCACCGCGCCGATCGAGGCACCGAGCAGCGTCGCGAGCAGGGCCGGGCGCCATTGCGCCGGGTGGAACAGCTTGCGCTTGTAGTAGGTGAAGCCGGCGGTGGCCGAGCCGAAGGTCGAGCTGAGTTTGTTGGTGCCCAGCACCAGGTGCGGCGGCATGCCGGCGGTGAGCAGTGCCGGGGTGGTCAGCAGGCCGCCGCCGCCGGCGATGGCATCGATGAAGCCGGCGACAAAGGCGACCAGGGCGAGGATCAGCAGGGTGAGCGGTTCTACGGTGAGTTCGAAGGGCATGGTGGCTGGCAGGCAGAGGGTAGGGCGTGCGGCAAAAGGCCGCGCTAGAAGGGGGACATGGTAATCCTGGGCGCAAACGGTTGCCAGTGCCGGCCTCTGCGGGCTTGTCGAGGCGTCGAACCGCCGCGAAGAGGCCGGTACAGCAATCCCCATCAACTCTGGATGAACGCCAGCAGATCCGCATTGATCACATCTGCATGCGTGGTCGGCATGCCATGCGGGTATCCCTTGTAGGTCTTCAAGGTGCCATTGGGCAGCAACTTGGCCGACAGCGGACCGGAGTTCTCGTAGGGTACGATCTGGTCATCATCGCCATGCATCACCAGCACGGGCTGTTTGATGCCTTTGAGATCCTCGGTGAAATCGGTCTGCGAAAACGCCACGATGCCGTCGTAATGTGCTTTGGCGCTACCGATCATGCCCTGGCGCCACCAGTTGCCAATGATACCTTCCGACGCCTCTACGCCCGGCCGGTTGTAGCCATAGAACGGCCCTGTCGGCACATCGCGATAGAACTGCGCACGGTTGCTGGCGACCTGGGCCTGGAAGCCGTCGAACACCGACTTGGGCAGGCCGCCGGGGTTGGCCGGTGTCTGCACCATCAGCGGCGGCACGGCGGCGATCAGCACGGCTTTGGCGACCGGGTCACCAGGGTGCCGAGCCATGTAGCGCACCACTTCGCCGCCTCCGGTGGAGTGGCCGACATGCACCGCGCCCTGGGTGCCGAGGTGGGCGACCACGGCTGCCACATCGTCGGCATAGTGGTCCATGTCGTGGCCGTCCCACACCTGGCTGGAGCGCCCGTGGCCGCGGCGGTCATGGGCGACCACGCGAAAGCCCTTGGCGAGGAAGAACAGCATCTGCGCGTCCCAGTCGTCGGCGCTGAGCGGCCAGCCGTGGTGGAAGTGGATGACCGGCGCGTCGCGCGGGCCCCAATCCTTGTAGAAAATCTGAACGCCATCCTTCGTGGTTACGTAGCTCATGGTCGTGTCTCCTCAGTGCACGAACCGAAGTGAGCTATTGAGAATAGGAGGGATTGCGCACGGCATTGGAATTTGTGGTGGCGGTACCGGCTTCTTCGCGGGTAAACCCGCGAAGAAGCCAAAATCTATGTCACAGGAACCAGCGGTACTCCCGCGCACTGACTTCCTGCATGAATGCCAGATGGTCCTGGCGCTTGTTCTCGCAATACACCATCACGAACTCCTCCCCCAGCCCCTCGTTCACCGCCGGGTGGCTGCGCATGGCCGCGACCGCGCCGAGCATGTCCTTGGGGAAATCGATCCCGCTGCTGCGATCTTCGTTCAGCGGCGCAATCGGCTCCTGCCCGGCATCCAGCCCATGCTCCATGCCGCACAGGATCGCCGCCAGCACCAGGTACGGGTTGGCATCCGCCCCCGCCAGCCGATGCTCGATACGCAGGTTGCGCGCATCCGACTCGGGAATGCGAATGCACGCATCACGGTCCTCGAACCCCCAGCTGGCACGGCTGGCGGCATTGACCATGGCGCCGTAGCGGCGGAACGCATTGTGGTTGGCGGCGAAGATCGGCATGCAGTGCGGCAGCAGCGCCAGGCAGCCGGCCACCGCGTGGCGCAACGGGCGTTGCTGGTCGGCGGCCAGCAGGTTGTTGCCGGCCTGGTCGTACAGGCTCACATGCACATGCATGCCGCTGCCCGGCGCCTGCAGGTAGGGCTTGCTCATGAACGAGGCGCGCAGCCCATGCTTGAGCGCCACCCCGCGGGTGCTGCGGCAGAACAGGGCGGCCCAGTCGGCGGCTTGCAGGCCGTCGTCGCAGTGGCCGAAGTTGATCTCGAACTGACCGGGGCCCAGTTCGGCGGTGATGACGTTGGCGTCTACACCTTGCGTATTGGCGGTGTCGACCATGTCGTGCAGCACGTCGCTGAAGCGCGACAGCCGTTCGATGTGCATGTTGGGCTGGTCGTCGGGGTCATCGCTGAGGGGATCACGCGGGAACTGCGGCAGGCCTTGCTTGAGCGCACGGTCGAACAGGTAGAACTCCAGTTCGAACGCCACCACCGGGCGAATGCCGCGTCGTTCGAGGCGCTGCAGCACACGGGCGAGGACCTCGCGGGGCTCGAACTCGATCGGCGCGGCAGTGCCGTCGGAGCTGATCAGCATCTGCCCCAGCGGCTCGCGCTCCCAGGTTACCGGCTTGAGCGTGCCGGGGATCAGGCGGCGGATGGCATCCGGGTCGCCGTCGTTGAAGCAGTAGTCGCCAATCGGGAACAGCCCACCTTGTACGCCCAACAGCACGCAGTTCTGCGGCAGTTTCAGCGGGCTGCCAGCGGCGACTTTCTCCAGCATGTCGATGGGGTAGCGCTTGCCATAGAAGTGCCCGGGGATGTCCAGGCTGAGCAGGTCGACATGGCTGACGTCGGGGTAGCGGGCACGGAACGCGCGGACTTCACTGAGCAGATCGGGAAAGCCTGTTGTTAGGGTCATGCTGTGCTCTCATCGGAATACCCAGAGGACGCGGGTCGTCTGGTTGGTCAGGTTGGCGTAGCGAAAGTGGCGGTTGGGTGGCAGCTGGAAGCTGTCGTTGGGCGCGAGGGTCACGGCTTGCTCGTCCTCGGCAAGCCAGAGGGTCAGTTCACCCTCGAGGACGAAACCCCCTTGCTCGGAGCTGTCGTCCAGGTGCCCCTCGCCACTGCTGGCGCCGGGCGCCAGGTGGCTTTCGAGCATGGCAAAACGGCCGTTGAGGGTCGGCGAGGCGAGCACGTCGCTGATGCCTTCGGCGTAGTAGATGGTGCGTCGCTCGCCGGGGCGGGTGACCCAGTCCAGCGCGGGTGGCTGGCTGGCCTGGTAGAAGTAGGTGGTCGGCACCTGCAGGGCTTCGCTGATCGCCGTGAGGTCGGCCACGGTCGGCTGCGACAGGCCGCGCTCGACCTGGGACAGAAAGCCCAGCGAGCGTTTGACCTTGCCCGCCAGCTCATCGAGGGTCAGCCCGCGGTGCTTGCGCAGGTCGCGGATCAGCAGGGCCAGGCCCTGGGCGTCTTCAGACATGATCGCGCATCCTGTACCAGGCCTTGGCCGCCGCTTCCAGCGGAGCGGCCAGCAGGTCACCGCCGGGGAAGCGGCCGTTGTCGATGCCCTGGTACAACGCCAGCAGGTCGTCGTCGCCGAGGATGGCATCGCTGACCGCCCGCGCGGCGGCCAGGGTCGGCAGTACGCCATGGCCGGAGAAACCTTGCAGCCAGTAGCGCTGGCCCTCGCGGCCGACGTCCGGGGTGCGCTGGATGCTGCAGTCGATGTGGCCGCCCCAGGCATAGTCGATGGCCACCCCGGCCAGTTGCGGGAACACCCGTTCCAGGTAGGGGCGGGTGGCGCTGGCGACGTCCTTGGGGATGCCGCCCAGGTAGGTGCAGCCACCGCCGAACAGCAAGCGGTGGTCGGGGGTGAGGCGGAAGTAGTCGGGCACGAACTGGTTGTCGATCACGCAGCTGTTGCGCGGCAGCAGCGAGCGGGCGAACTCGGCATCCAGCGGCGCGGTGGCCACCTGGTATGAGCCGACCGGCAGCAGCCGGCGCGACAGGCCGCGGTCGAGGCGGTCGATGTAGGCATTGCAGGCCAGTACCAGCACGTCGCAGTGCACCTCGCCATGCTCGGTGCGGGCCACGTAGCCGTTGGCGCCGGGCTGATAGCCGAGCACCTGGCTCTGCTCGAAGATGCGCCCGCCATGGGCTTCGATAGTGGCAGCCAGGCCCTGGGCCAGCTTCAGCGGGTTGAGGTGCGCGCCTTTGCCGTCATACAGCGCGGCCTGGTAGCGCGGGCTGTCGATCCATTGCGGCAGCTCGTCACGGCCGATCAGGCGCAGGGCGTCGTAGCCCCATTTGTGCTCGGCGTCGTGCAGGGCGTCTTCGAGCATCTTGATGCGCCGAGGCAGCACGGCGGTCCACAGGCTGCCGAGCCGGTAGTCGATGTCGAAGCCATGGCGCAGGGGCAGCTCGCGCATCTCGTCGGCGGCCCAGCACATGCTGTCCCGCAGCCGCCGGGTGCGTTCCACGCCCAGCGCTTTCTCCAAGGGCGGCATGTCGCACGACCAGCCCAGCAACGCCTGGCCACCGTTGCGACCGGAGGCGGCCCAGGCAACCCGGCTGGCTTCCAGCAGGGTGACGCGTTTGCCGGCCAAGGTCAGGCGCAGTGCCGTGTGCAGGCCGCTGAAACCGGCGCCGATGATCAGCACATCGGTGTTGTGCGGGCCTTGCAGGGTAGGGCGCAGGGGGATGCTGGCGGGGTAGGTCTGGGCGTAGTAGCTGGCGACGTGCTGGGCGGATTGCTTGAACATGCCTGGGCCTCGTGAAATTTATTGTGGTTATTTTCATGAAAATTTAGCAGGTAATTTTCATGGCGCCAGGGCCGTTCGTCTTTCTTGATGGGTTGTATATGATCCGCAAGCCGCTCTGACAGGAATCTCCGATGCGCCGCCTGCCTTCCCTGACCGCCCTGCGCACCTTCGAATGCGCCGCCCGCCATGGCCACTTCGGCCGCGCCGCCGCTGAGTTGTGCGTCACCGACAGCGCCGTCAGCCACCAGATTCGCCAGCTCGAGGAGCAGCTCGGTGTCGCCCTGTTCGAGCGCGTGGGCCGCCAGGTGCGCCCCAGCGCCGAAGCCGAACGCCTGCTGCATCACCTGCAACAGGCCTTCGAGCTGATCGGCAAGGCCTGCGACGAGTTGCGTGACCCGGCGTCCCAAGCGGTGCTGAGGGTGGCGGTGACAGCGGAGCTGGCGCAAAAATGGCTGGTCGCGCGCCTGGCCGACTTCAGCAGCCGCTACCCGCACATCACCCTGCACCTGCACGATCAGCCGATTGATGCCGGCGCCCCGGCGCTGGACGTCGACCTGGCCATCACCTACGGCACCAGCGCCCTGGACGCCAGCACCCACTTCGTTCGGCCACTGCCGTTGCTGCAGTTCTTTCCGGTGTGCAGCCCGGGCCTGTTCAACCAGGGCGGCCTCAAGCGCCCGCGCGAGCTGGTGCGCCACTGCCTGTTGCACGACGACCAGGATGGCCGCACCTGGACCACCTGGCTGGCCACCCATGCCGAGGACGCCTTGCCCACCCGTCAGCTGTATTTCCCCCATGCCGCGCTGGCGCTGGAGGCCGCGCTGCTGGGGCAGGGCGTGGCGATGGGCGACAACCTGACCTGCCAGGCTGACCTGCAGAGCGGCCGGCTGGTGCGCCCGTTCAGTGCCAGCGTGACGGCCCAGGGGCAGTACGCGCTGGTGTGCGAACGGCTGCGCCTGGAGCGTGCGCCGGTGGCCGACTTCATCGAATGGTTCATCGAACAGCTGGGCGATAGCTGAATTGAATTCAGCTATCGCTGAGTTTTCATCGTTGGATGCCGCCAGCGCGGCGGCGTAGCGTGCAGCCATCACTCACCGACACGAGGTTGACCCATGGCACGTTCGCTCACCACCACCCCCAAGGCCGATGGTTTCCGCCTGCCCGGCGAATTCGAGCGCAAGGCTGGCTGCTGGCTCGGCTGGCCTGAGCGCCCGGATGTCTGGCGCAATGGCGCCAAGCCTGCGCAGAAGGTCTGGGTCGAGATCGTCACGGCGATCGCCTCCAGCGAGCCGGTCACGGTCTGCGCCTCCGCTGCCCAGTACGCCAACGCCCGACGCCTGCTGCCAGCGCAGGTGCGGGTGGTGGAAATGACCTGCAACGACACTTGGTTCCGTGACAGCGGTGCCTGCTTTGTAGTCAATGACAACAGTGGTGAAGTGCGCGGTGTCGACTTCGAGTTCAACGCCTACGGCGGGCTCGATGGTGGCCTCTACTACCCGTGGGACAAGGACGACCAGATTGCCCAGAAGATCCTCGAAATCGAAGGCCTGGACCGCTACCGTGCGCCGCTGATCGCCGAGCTTGGCGGCATCCAGAGTGACGGCCAGGGCAGCCTACTGACCACCGAGCAATGCCTGCTCAACCGCAACCGCAACGCCCACCTGGGCAAGGCCGAGGTGACCCGTCGCCTTGAAGACTACCTGGGTGCCGAGCAGGTGATCTGGCTGCCGCGTGGTTGCAAGTTCGACGAGACCGATGGCCACGTCGACGACCTGGCCTGCTTCGTGCGCCCCGGCGAAGTGGTGCTGCAATGGACCGACAACCGTGACGACCCACAGTGGGAAATCTACCAGGAGGCCTACGACATCCTGCGCAGCAGCCGCGATGCCCGTGGGCGTGAACTCAAGGTACACAAGCTGCCCCAGCCCGACGTGCTGCGCTGGACGGCCGAAGAGGCCGCAGGGCTGGATCAGGTCGAAGGTACACACCTGCGCGAGGCCGGTACCCAGATCTGTGCCTCGTACATCAACTATTACGCCGGCAACTCGGCCATCGTCGTGCCGCTGTTTGGCGACCGCAATGACGCCGTTGCCCAGGCGACCCTGGCCGAGCTGTTCCCCGATCACCGCATCATCGGTATCGAGAACTCCCGCGAGATCCTGCTTGGCGGCGGCAATGTCGCCTGCATCACCATGCCGCAATACGCAGGAGGCCGCCGCTGATGAAGCTGAGCGCACTCACCCTTGCGCTCGCCCTGGGCTGCGCCGCCTCGGCGGCCCAGGCTGCCGAGGCACAACAGCCGACCGTCAACCTGTATATCTGGGGCGAGTACCTTGCCCCCGATACCTTGACCCGGTTCGAGCAGGAAACCGGCATTCGTGTGGTGGCCGATCACTTCGACTCGCTGGAAACGGCCGAGACCAAGCTGTTGACCGGTGGCAGTGGCTACGACGTGGTACTGACCGCCGGCCAGCACCTGAGCCGGGCCATTGCCAGCGGCGCCCTGCAGCCGCTGGACAAAGCCCGGCTGCCGCACCTGGCTGGGGTGGGTGAAGAGTTCCGCCAGCACATGGCCTTGTTCGACCCGGGCAACCGCTATGCCGGGACCTATGCCTGGGGCACCACAGGGGTGGGCTACCAGCAGCAGGCAGTAACTGCGCGTATGGGCGACGCGCCGCTGGACAGTTGGGCGATGCTGTTCGACCCGCAGGTGGTGGCGAAATTCGCCGACTGCGGGGTGAGCCTGCTCAACGACCCCAACGAAGTGTTTGCTGCGGTGATGCGCTACATGGGCCTGGACATCAATCAGCAGCGCCTTGAGGACCTGAAGGCGGCCGAGGTGCAGCTGCGCAAGGTGCGCCCGTACATTCGCTACTTTGACAATGACCGCAACATCAACGACCTGGCCAATGGCGAAACCTGTGTGGCGATGTCGTGGAACGGCAACGTGGCCATCGCCGCGGGGCAGGCGCAGCAGGCGGGCAAGGCGTTTGAGCTGGATTACAGCATTCCGAAGGAGGGCACGTTGATCTGGCTGGATGCGCTGGTGGTGCCCAAGGATGCACCGCATGCGGATGCGGCGTGGAAGTTGGTGGACTACCTGATGCGGCCGGATGTGATCGCGCCGATTACCGACACCATCCATTACGCCAATGCGATCACGGCGGCGGATGGGCTGGTGGATGCGCAGATCCGCAATGCGCCGGGGACTTATCCGCCTGCCGAAGTGAGGGCGCGGTTGTATGGCAAGAATGACAATGGCAAGGAGTTCAACCGCGAGCTGACCCGGGCGTTCAGCCGACTGAAGAGTGGTACCTGACAGGCAACCCATCAGCTTGAAGCTTTGCGCCTTGGTTTGCGGGCAGTAGTTTTGCCTTCAGCCGCCTTGCCTTTTGCGGCACTGCTGCGGCGCTTCTTCTTCCACGGCGCCGCCTTGCCCACCGCCGGCCCGGTAATGGTCATGCGCATCCCCCGGCAACGCTCCACCAGCTTGCCCATCCATGCCGACTGCCGGGTGACGAACTCTTCCAGGCTCATCTCGCCACTCTGCACCATGTCCAGCGCCTGTTCCCAGATGGCCGTGGTACCGGGGTCGGCAATGGCGCGGGGCACGGCGTCGATCAGGCTGAAGGCGGCTGGGGTGGCGGACAGGGCCTTGCCGTTCTTCAGCAGATAACCGCGGTCGAGCAAGCCCTGGATGATGCTGGCGCGGGTGGCTTCGGTGCCGATCCCGGTGGTTTCCTTGAGCTTCTGTTTCAGCTTTGGGTCGTCCACCAGCTTGGCGACGTTCTTCATCGCCTTGATCAGGTCGCCTTCGGTGAACGGTTTGGGTGGCTGGGTCCACAGGTCCTTCAGTTGCAAACCGTGCACGTTGCAGGCCTGGCCTTCACGCAAGGCCGGCAGCACCTGGGCTGGCTGGGCCTCGCGGCCCTTGGCCGGGGTCAGCGCCTCGGGCAGGGCGCGGCGCCAGCCGGGCTCGACGATTTGCTTGCCGACGGCGCGCAGGGCATGGCCGGCGCAGTCGAACTCGGCCTGGGTGCGGTCGCACTCGTGGTTGGGCAGGAACTGCGCCAGGTAGCGGGCACGGATCAGGGTATAGACCGCCTTGTGTTTGGCCGGCAGGCGAGCCGGGTCGCTGGCGGCTGCCGTGGGGATGATGCCGTGGTGGGCGCTGACCTTGGCGTCGTTCCAGGCGCGTGATCGGCGCTGTGGCTCCAGGTGCGCTTGCAGCGGCGCCAGGCTGGCGTCGGCCCGCTGCAGCGCCGCGAGGATGGCCGGCGCCTCGCCGTGCTGGCTGACCGGCAGGTAGCCGCAGTCGCTGCGCGGGTAGGTGATCAGCTTGTGGGTTTCGTACAGCGCCTGGGCGATGTCGAGGGTTTCCTGGGCGCCAAGGCCAAACTTTTTCGAGCATAGCTCCTGCAGGGTACCGAGGTCGAAGGGCAGTGGTGCGGCCTCGCGCACGCGCTCGGTGGCGACCTTGAGTACCCGTGCCGTACCGGCATTGTTCATGTCGGCAGCGGCCTGCTGGGCCAGCGCCTGATTGAGGCAGCGGCCCTGGTCGTCACAGGTGTCCTCCGGTGCGCGCCACTGGGCGTTGAAAACCTGGCCGGCACTTTCCAGCTGGACATCGATGGCCCAGAACGGCACGGGCACGAAATCAGCGATGCTGCGGTCGCGGTCGACCACCAGGCGTAGGGTAGGGGTTTGTACCCGGCCCACTGGCAGCACGCCCTGGTAGCCGGACTGGCGACCGAGCAGGGTGAACAACCGGCTCATGTTCATGCCGATCAGCCAGTCGGCGCGGGAGCGGCCCAGGGCCGAGTGGTAGAGGTTGAAGGTTTCCTGGCCGGGTAGCAGGCGCGCCAGGGCCTTGCGGATCGAGGCGTCGTCCAGGGCCGACAGCCACAGGCGCTGGATCGGGCCGCGGTAGCGGCAATGCTCGACCAGTTCGCGGGCAATCATTTCGCCTTCGCGGTCGGCGTCGGTGGCGATCACCAGCTCGCGGGCTTCGCCAAGCAGGCGCTTGACCGCCTTGTACTGGCTGGCGGTCTTGGGCTTGACCAGCATCTTCCACTTTTCCGGAATGATCGGCAGGTCGGCCAGGTTCCAGCGCTTGTAGCGGTTGTCGTAGCTGTCGGGCGGAGCGGTTTCCAGCAGGTGGCCGATGCACCAGGTCACGCAGACGTCGGTGCCCTGCCAGCAGCCGTCGGCCTTGCGGTTGGCACCGAGCACCTTGGCGATGTCTTTGGCCTGGGAGGGTTTTTCACAGAGGAACAGGCGCATGGCCGGGAACGCTTCATCGGGAGTGATGGGCACTAGGATGCGCAAGCGGGGGCGCAGAGGCAAGTTTTATCTGGATGGATGTACAGGTTTTTTGTGAGGGGGAGTGTCTTGACCTGTGCCGGCCTCTTCGCGGGTAAACCCGCGAAAGGGCCAGTGCAGGTTACAGATCAGGCGCGCGAGTCGCGCACCATGTCCACGTGCGGGATGCCGGCTTCGAGGAACTCCTCGCTGACTACGCGAAAGCCCAGGCGTTCGTAGAACGGCGTGGCATGCACCTGCGCACTGAGCATCTGCTGCTTCAGGTCACGCTCCTGCGCTTCGACGATCACTGCATTCATCAGTGCATCGCCGACTTTCAGGCCACGCCAGTCCTTGAGCACCGAGACCCGGCCGATGGTGCCGTCAGGCAGCAGGCGGGCGGTGCCGATCGGGTAGTCGCCTTCCAGCGCCAGGAAGTGCGCGGCGCTCGGATCGTCCGAATCCCACTCAAGCTCCGGCGGTACATGCTGCTCGGCAATGAACACGGCTTCGCGAATACGGCGGATATCAGCGTTGTCCTTGTGCCAGTCGGCTAGGCGCACACGAATCTTATTCATTGGCGAATCCCAGGCTTCCTTGTTTGATCAGCTGCTGTACCAGCATAAGGCCATCTTCATCCTGCAACCACTGCTCAAGGTTGTCGATGTGTAACGCATCGGCCGAGCACACCAGCTTCAGCAGTTCGCGCAGCTTGGCCGGCAGTGGGCAGCTGCGGCCGCTGGCGAACAGCATCAGGTCGTCGCCGAGCTCGGACCAGGCCATGCGGGCGCTTGGGTTGCGGATCAGGATGGCGCCGTCTTCCAGGGCTTCGATCAGCTCGTCCTCGTCCATTTCTTCACCGACCACCTGCTCCGGGTAGCGCGGCTCGGTCATGAACTGGCCGAACCAGGTCAGCAGCAGGTCCTTGTCGTTGGTGTGCTTGTCGATCAGCGCCTTGAGGCGGTCGAGGGCGTCGTGCTGGATCTGGTGCGGGTCGCTGGCAGGTTGTGCGTCGGCGTCGCTGTAGCGCTCTTCGTCCGGCAGGAACTGGCCGAGGAAGTCGGTGAAGTGGGTCAGCACTTCGGCGGCGCTTGGGGCGCGGAAGCCCACCGAGTAGGTCAGGCAGTTGTCCACGGCGACGCCGTAGTGGGCCAGGCGCGGGGGCAGGTAGAGCATGTCGCCCGGCTCCAGGGTCCATTCGCCGCTCTGTTCGAACTCGGCGAGGATGCGCAGGTCGGCGTGCTCCAGCAGCGGGCTGTCGCTGTTGCACATCTGGCCGATCTTCCAGTTGCGCTCGCCGTGGCCCTGCAGCAGGAACACGTCGTAGTTGTCGAAGTGCGGGCCGACGCTGCCGCCTGGGGTGGCGAAGCTGATCATCACGTCATCGATACGCCAGCTCGGCAGGAAGCGGAAGTGCTCCAGCAGCTCGGCAACTTCCGGGACGAACTGGTCGACGGCCTGCACCAGCAGGGTCCAGTCCTGTTCCGGCAGCTCGGCGAAGGTGTCTTCGGTGAACGGGCCGCGGCGCAGCTCCCATGGGTGGGCGCCGTGTTCAAGGACGATGCGCGACTCGACTTCCTCTTCCAGGGCCAGGCCGGCCAGCTCGTCGGGGTCGATCGGGCTTTCGAAGTCCGGGAAGGCCTGGCGCACCAGCAGTGGCTTCTTCTGCCAGTAGTCGCGCATGAATTCGCGGGCCGAGATGCCGCCGAGCAGCTGCAGTGGAGTATCAGGATTCATGTTCAACCTATTGAAAAAACGTAATTTTCGTCCGGGAATAAAAACGCCCGGCTAGGCCGGGCGTTGAACGCGACGGTCAGCTTAGATGCGTTTGGCCTGGGCTGCCGCGTTACCGATGTAGGTAGCCGGGGTCAGCAGCTTCAGTTCGGCCTTGGCGTCGGCCGGCATGTCGAGGCCGTCGATGAAGGTCAGCAGCGCTTCTGGCGTGATGCCCTTGCCACGGGTCAGCTCCTTGAGCTTCTCGTAGGGGTTCTCGATGTTGAAGCGGCGCATCACGGTCTGGATCGGCTCGGCGAGGACTTCCCAGCAGGCGTCCAGGTCGGCGGCGATGCGGGCTTCGTTGACTTCCAGCTTGCCGATGCCTTTCAGGCTGGCTTCATAGGCGATGACGCTGTGGGCGAAGCCCACGCCCAGGTTGCGCAGCACGGTGGAGTCGGTCAGGTCACGCTGCCAGCGCGAGATCGGCAGCTTGCTGGCCAGGTGCTGGAACAGCGCGTTGGCGATGCCTAAGTTGCCTTCGGAGTTTTCGAAGTCGATCGGGTTGACCTTGTGCGGCATGGTCGACGAGCCGATTTCGCCGGCAACGGTCTTCTGCTTGAAGTAGCCCAGCGAGATGTAACCCCAGACGTCGCGGTCGAAGTCGATGAGGATGGTGTTGAAGCGGGCGATCGCGTCGAACAGCTCGGCGATGTAGTCGTGCGGCTCGATCTGGGTGGTGTACGGGTTGAACTGCAGGCCCAGCTCGTCTTCGATGAAGGCGCGGGCGTTTTCTTCCCAGTCGATCTGCGAATAGGCCGACAGGTGGGCGTTGTAGTTGCCCACGGCGCCGTTGATCTTGCCCAGCAGCGGCACGGCGGCAACCTGGGCGATCTGGCGCTCCAGGCGGTACACGACGTTGGCCAGCTCTTTGCCCAGGGTGGTCGGCGAAGCCGGCTGGCCGTGGGTGCGCGAAAGCATCGGCACGTCGGCGTGGGCGTGGGCCAGGGCGCGGATGGCGTCGGCGATCTGGCGCATCAGCGGCAGCAGCACGTCGTCACGGCCAGCGCGCAGCATCAGGGCGTGGGACAGGTTGTTGATGTCCTCGCTGGTGCAGGCGAAGTGGATGAACTCGCTGACCTTGGCCAGCTCAGGCAGCTTGGCGGCCTGCTCCTTGAGGAGGTATTCGATCGCCTTGACGTCGTGGTTGGTGGTGCGCTCGATTTCCTTGACGCGTTCGGCGTGCTCGAGCTTGAAGTCGCTGGCCAGGCTGTCCAGCAGGGCGTTGGCTTCGGCGGAGAACGCCGGCACTTCGCTGATCTGCGGGTGGGCGGCCAGGCGCTGCAGCCAGCGCACTTCGACCAGGGCGCGGAAACGGATCAGGCCGAATTCGCTGAAAATGGGGCGCAAGGCCTGGGTTTTGCCGGCGTAACGGCCGTCTACAGGGGAAACCGCAGTGAGCGAAGAAAGCTGCATGGGGTGTTCTCGGACAGTCAGGCTTTTGGAAGGGCGCATATCATACATGAATTTTGCGCCCGAGTCGGGTGGCTGACCAAAGGTCAGCCCTATAAAAGTGCTTGATGCGATCCCTGTGGGAGCGGGTTTACCCGCGAATGCGGCAGTGAGGCCAACATCGCATTCGCGGCGGTTCGACGCTTCGATGAACCCGCTCCCACAGCGTCAGGAGGGCGAACGCATCATGTCGTACAGTTCGTTGAGCAGCTTGCGGCGGCTGAACACCAGCTGCCAGCGGTGCCCGCCCAGCTGGCGCCACAGGCGCGCGGCGCGGATGCCGGCGAGCAGCAGGGCGCGGATCTTCGAGGCGTTGCTGGCCTGCTGCAGGAAGCGCATGTCGCCATGCACCTGGATGCGCTGGCGCAAGGTACTCAGGGTGTCCTGGTACAAGGCTCCGCTGGAAGCGATGACATTTTCGTGAACCAGGCCGAAATGGTCGGCCTGGGACTGGATTTGCGGCAGGCGGTTGCCGATGGTGTCGAGCAGGTCGCCGCGCTTGTTCAGCTGGCGCTCAAGGCCGAGCATCGACAGCGCGTAGCGCAGCGGCTCGCGCTGCAGGCTGCTGGGGTCGCGCTCCAGGGCGCCGACCAGGGCGCGATAACCGTCACGCAGGTTGAGGTCGTCGCCGCCGAACACCTCCAGGGTGTCCTTGGGGTCGCGCACCAGCAGGCTGCCGAGCATGCAGCCGATGTTGGCTTCGCTGGCCTGGCCGGTACGGGCGATGCGGTCGACCAGCACGGCGGCCTGGAATACGCCGCCCAGGGCAATCAGCTGCTCCTGCAGGTTGCTCATGCGCGTGGGCTCCACGGCTCGGCGGTTTCGATCACGCCGCCGCCCAGGCACACTTCGCCGTCATAGAACACCACCGACTGGCCCGGGGTCACGGCGCGCTGCGGCTCGTCGAACACGGCGCGATAGCCGGTTGCGGTCAGCTCCAGGGTGCACTGCTGGTCGCTCTGACGGTAGCGCACCTTGGCCGTGAGCTGGCGCGGGCTGCTCAGGTCGATCGGGTTGACCCAGAAGATTTCCGAGGCGAGCAGGGCGCGGGAGAACAGCCACGGGTGTTCGTTGCCTTGGCCGACCACCAGCACATTGCGGGTCAGGTCCTTGTGCAGCACGTACCACGGCTCGTCACCGGCGTCCTTCAGGCCACCTATCCCTAAGCCCTGACGCTGGCCGATGGTGTGGTACATCAGGCCGTGGTGGCGGCCGATCACTTCACCTTCGGTGGTTTCGATGTCGCCGGGCTGGGCCGGCAGGTACTGCTTGAGGAAGTCGCTGAAGCGGCGCTCGCCGATGAAGCAGATCCCGGTGGAATCCTTCTTCTTGGCGGTGGCCAGGCCGTGTTTTTCGGCGATGGCGCGCACTTCGGGCTTTTCCAGTTCGCCGACCGGGAACAGGGTGCGGGCAATCTCTTTGCCGCCGACGGCGTGCAGGAAGTAGCTCTGGTCCTTGTTCGGGTCCAGGCCCTTGAGCAGTTCGGTCAGTTCGCGAGTGTCGCGGCGACGTACGTAGTGGCCGGTGGCGATCAGGTCGGCACCCAGCGACAGGGCGTAGTCGAGGAACGCCTTGAACTTGATTTCGCGGTTGCAGAGGATGTCCGGGTTGGGCGTGCGGCCGGCCTTGTATTCCTCGAGGAAGTGCTCGAACACGTTGTCCCAGTATTCGGCGGCGAAGTTGGCGGTGTGCAGCTTGATGCCGATGCGGTCGCACACGGCCTGGGCGTCGGCCAGGTCTTCACGGGCGGTACAGTATTCGGTGCCGTCGTCTTCTTCCCAGTTCTTCATGAACAGCCCTTCCACCTGGTAGCCCTGCTCCATGAGCAGAAGGGCGGAGACGGAAGAGTCCACGCCGCCGGACATGCCGACGATGACGCGGGTCTTGGCGGGGTCTTTGAGTGCTGGGCTGGTCATGGGTACCGGTGTGTATCAAGGGGGAAAAACGCCGATTCTATCAAAACCGGCGCGGCGCGTCAGTCACGCAGCAAGTCGAGGCTATGCAGCGGGCCGTCGAGGTAGTCGTCCAGGCAGCGCGGGACGAGTTCGCTGCGCCAGCGGGAGGGGTCGGCCAGCAGTTCGTCACGGGTCAGCCACACGGCGCGGACGATATCGCTGTCCAGCGCCCGCTCGGCATGGTGGCGCACGGGGCGGGCGGCGAAGCAGATGCGCTGGTAGGTCACGCCGTTGCTTGGCGCGGTGTACAGGTAGATGCCGACCACGCCGGTGAGCTCGACTTCCCAGGCGGTTTCTTCCAGGGTTTCGCGCAGGGCGGCCTGGGGCAGGGTCTCGTTGGGTTCGAGGTGGCCGGCGGGTTGGTTGAAGACGTGCTGGCCGGCTTTGAATTCTTCGACGAAAAGGAACTTGCCTTGGTCTTCGACGAGGGTGGCGACGGTGATGTGCGGTTGCCAGGTCATTGCGGGGTCCTTTGTCCAGAAAGCACAAACCCCGGTGCGTGGCCGGGGTTTGTGCTGTTACGTCAAGCGAACCTTACAGGGCGGCAATGGCGCTGTTCAGGGTCTGGCTTGGGCGCATCACCTTGGCGGTCAGCGCGGCATCCGGGGCGTAGTAGCCACCGATGTCGGCCGGCTTGCCCTGAACGGCGTTGAGCTCGGCGACGATGGTCTCCTCGTTCTCGGCCAGGGTTTTCGCCAGCGGTGCGAAGCGCGCTTGCAGCGCAGCGTCGTCAGTCTGGGCAGCCAGGGCCTGAGCCCAGTACAGGGTCAGGTAGAAGTGGCTGCCGCGGTTGTCGATACCACCGACTTTGCGCGAAGGCGACTTGTTGGTGTCGAGGAACTTGCCGGTAGCCTGGTCCAGGGTGTTGGCCAGGACCTTGGCGCGTGGGTTGTCGTAGGTGTTGCCCAGGTGCTCCAGGGAAGCGGCCAGGGCCAGGAATTCACCCAGCGAGTCCCAACGCAGGAAGTTCTCTTCCACCAGCTGCTGCACGTGCTTCGGAGCCGAACCACCGGCGCCGGTTTCGAACAGGCCACCGCCGTTCATCAGCGGCACGATCGACAGCATCTTGGCGCTGGTGCCCAGTTCCATGATCGGGAACAGGTCGGTCAGGTAGTCGCGCAGCACGTTGCCGGTCACCGAGATGGTGTCCTTGCCTTCGCGGATGCGGGCCAGGGAGAACTTGATCGCGTCGACCGGAGCCAGGACACGGATGTCCAGGCCAGCGGTGTCGTGATCCTTCAGGTACTTCTGTACCTTCTCGATCATCACGCCGTCGTGGGCGCGCGCTGGGTCCAGCCAGAACACCGCCGGGGTGTTGCTCAGGCGGGCACGGTTGACGGCCAGCTTGACCCAGTCCTGGATCGGCGCGTCTTTGGTCTGGCACATGCGGAAGATGTCACCGGCTTCGACGTTCTGCTCCAGAACGACCTTGCCCTTGCCATCGACCACACGCACCACGCCGTCGGCCTGGATCTGGAAGGTCTTGTCGTGGGAACCGTACTCTTCGGCCTTCTGCGCCATCAGGCCGACGTTCGGCACGCTGCCCATGGTGGTCGGGTCGAAGGCACCGTTGACTTTGCAGTCTTCGATGGTGGCCTGGTAAATGCCGGCGTAGCAACGATCCGGGATGATCGCCTTGGCATCCTGCAGTTCACCGGCGGTGTTCCACATCTTGCCCGAGTCACGGATCATCGCCGGCATCGAGGCGTCGACGATGACGTCGCTCGGCACGTGCAGGTTGGTGATGCCCTTGTCGGAGTTGACCATGGCCAGGGCTGGACGCTCGGCGTACAGGGCCTGGATGTCGGCTTCGATCTCGGCCTGCTTGTCAGCTGGCAGGTCCTTGATGCGGGCGTACAGGTCGCCGATGCCGTTGTTGGCGTTGAAGCCAACCTGGGTCAGGGCGGCGGCGTGCTTGGCCAGCACGTCGTTGTAGAATTCTTCGACAATGACGCCGAACATGATCGGGTCGGAGACCTTCATCATGGTGGCCTTCAGGTGCACCGACAGCAGCACGCCGGAGGCCTTGGCATCGGCGATCTGCTCGGCGATGAAGGCTTTCAGGGCCTTGCGGCTCATGGTGGCGCAGTCGACGATTTCGGCGGCCTTGACGGCGGTCTTGGCTTTCAGCACGGTGGTGCTGCCATCTTTGCCGACCAGCTCGATGCGCAGGCTGTCGTCAGCCTCGATCAGTGCGGCTTTTTCGCTGCCGTAGAAGTCGCCGTTGGTCATGTGGGCAACGTGCGACTGCGAGTCGGCGGCCCAGGCGCCCATCTTGTGCGGGTGCTTGCGGGCGTAGTTCTTGACCGACAGCGGCGCGCGGCGGTCGGAGTTGCCTTCGCGCAGCACCGGGTTCACGGCCGAGCCCTTGATCCGGTCGTAGCGGGCGCGGGATTCTTTCTCGGCCTCGGTGGACGGCTCGTCGGCGTAGTCAGGGATGTTGAAGCCCTTGCCTTGCAGCTCCTTGATCGCGGCCTTGAGCTGCGGTACCGAGGCGCTGATGTTCGGCAGCTTGATGATGTTGGCTTCAGGGGTGGTAGCCAGCTGGCCCAGTTCCGCCAGGTGATCGCCTACTTGCTTCTCTGCGCCCAGTTGCTCCGGGAAGGCGGCGAGGATACGGCCAGCCAGGGAGATGTCGCGAGTTTCGACGGCGATGTCAGCGCAAGCTGTGAAGGCTTCGACGATCGGCAGCAGCGAGTAGGTGGCGAGGGCGGGGGCTTCGTCGGTGAAGGTATAGATGATCTTGGAACGGGTGGGCATGCGGGTTAACTCTCTGTGTGCTGAGCGTGCTCGAGTCTCGTGTTGCGCAGGGTAGGCGCATCGCCCTGGCAACGCCATGAGCGGAAAGTCGAGAGGCTGCGAGCGGTGATGGTGGATGCATCAGTCGAGCGTCAATGCTGAGCTGCGGTAACAACCCAGACTTTTTCGGCCTTCATGGCCAAGGGCGGTCCGCATTTTCCTGGGATTCGCCCCGATGACCCTTCGGTCGCGGCGGAGTATACCAAACCATTCGGGCTATTCAGCAAGGCGAAGTGACATCGGCGCCATTTATAAGACCAAAGACGTAGGGGCAATGTGGTGAATTGCCGCACCGCTTGCAGGTCGACGGATGTGGTTTAGGCTCATTGCATCGCATGATGTCCAATCACACCCGACAGCGGAGTAGTGCAAGCATGGGATACCAGAAAATCAAGGTTCCGACCGACGGCACCAAGATCACCGTCAATGCAGACCATTCGCTCAACGTGCCCGACAACCCGATCATTCCTTATATCGAAGGTGACGGGATTGGCGTCGATGTTTCGCCAGTGATGATCAAGGTGGTCGATGCCGCCGTGCAGAAGGCCTACGGCGGCAAGCGCAAGATCGCCTGGATGGAAGTGTATGCCGGCGAGAAGGCCACCCAGGTATATGACCAGGACACCTGGCTGCCCCAGGAAACCCTGGATGCGGTGAGAGACTACGTGGTGTCGATCAAGGGGCCGCTGACCACTCCGGTCGGTGGCGGCATTCGCTCGCTCAACGTGGCCCTGCGCCAGCAGCTCGACCTTTATGTGTGCCTGCGCCCGGTGCTGTGGTTCCAGGGCGTGCCAAGCCCGGTGAAGAAACCCGGCGATGTCGACATGGTGATCTTCCGCGAGAACTCCGAGGACATCTATGCCGGTATTGAGTGGAAGGCCGGCTCGCCTGAAGCGAACAAGGTGATCAAGTTCCTCAAGGAGGAAATGGGCGTCACCAAGATCCGTTTCGACCAGGATTGTGGCATCGGCGTCAAGCCGGTCTCCCGCGAGGGCACCAAGCGCCTGGTGCGCAAGGCGCTGCAGTATGTGGTGGATAACGATCGCGAGTCGCTGACCCTGGTGCACAAGGGCAACATCATGAAGTTCACCGAGGGTGCCTTCAAGGACTGGGGCTACGAAGTGGCTCGCGACGAGTTCGGCGCCGAACTGCTCGATGGTGGCCCATGGATGAAGTTCAAGAACCCCAAGAGCGGCCGTGAGGTGATCGTCAAGGACGCCATTGCTGACGCCATGCTCCAGCAGATCCTGCTCCGCCCGGCCGAGTACGATGTGATCGCCACCCTCAACCTCAACGGTGACTACCTGTCCGACGCCCTGGCGGCGGAGGTGGGTGGTATCGGCATCGCGCCAGGCGCCAACCTGTCCGACACGGTGGCCATGTTCGAGGCTACCCACGGTACTGCGCCGAAGTATGCCGGGCAGGACAAGGTCAACCCGGGTTCGGTGATCCTGTCAGCGGAGATGATGCTGCGCCACATGGGCTGGACCGAGGCGGCCGACCTGATCATCAAGGGCACCAACGGCGCGATCGCGGCCAAGACCGTGACCTACGACTTCGAGCGCTTGATGGACGGCGCTACGTTGGTGGGCAGCTCGGGCTTTGGTGACGCGATGATCAAGCATATGTAAGGCAATAGAAAACCGGCCGCTTCCATTAAAGAAGCGGCCGGTTTTTTCGTATAGCGGCAGAGGGCAAGGGTCAGACTTGCACGGTTACGCCCTCGGACTGGCCTGCGGCGCTGGCCGTGGTGGCAGCAACAGCGGCGGCGTCCCTGATATTGACCGCATGCAGGCCTTTAGGGCCCTGAATGATCTCGAATACCACGGATTGGCCGGCCTTGAGCGTCTTGTATCCGTCCATCTGCACCGCTGAATAGTGCGCGAACAGATCCTCGGTTTTACCCTCCTCATTGACGAATCCGTAGCCCTTGGCATTGTTGAACCACTTGACTTTACCGCTTGCCATCCCTATGTCCCTCTGCAAAGGACTCCATCACTGGAGTATCATCCACTTCATCCGCATACGAACCATGCGAAAAATCTGGTTGACTGCGCGGATCTTTATCGACCACGGTGGGTTCTTATTGGTTGTAACACCGTTTTGCCGATAGTCAAGGTCAGGTGGCGCGTGCGCCAGCGGCCGCCAATGCAGTCAACCCACAACCTTAACCTGACGCTCATGATGAAATTCTTTCCATGCATGCACCCAGTGAGATTCGACTAACATTCAATCAGGATCGCCCGCAATCCAATGAGGACGACGGCTCGGGGCTTGCAGTACAGGAAGCCAAGCCGATCCTGCAGGCGCCACCGATGTACAAGGTGGTTTTGTTCAACGATGACTACACGCCGATGGATTTCGTCGTCGAAGTGCTCGAAACGTTCTTCAGTCTGAACCGCGAGCTGGCGACCAAGATCATGCTGACCGTCCATACCGAAGGGCGGGCAGTGTGCGGATTGTTTACCCGTGACATCGCCGAAACAAAGGCCATGCAGGTCAACCAATACGCCAGGGAAAGCCAGCATCCGCTACTCTGTGAAATCGAGAAGGACGGTTAATCGCCGACCACTTGGGTATGAGGTGAAGCTATGTTAAACCGCGAGCTCGAAGTCACCCTCAATCTTGCCTTCAAGGAGGCTCGTTCGAAGCGTCATGAGTTCATGACCGTCGAACATCTGCTGCTGGCACTCCTTGACAATGAGGCTGCTGCGACCGTTCTGCGCGCCTGTGGCGCCAATCTCGACAAACTCAAGCACGACCTGCAAGAGTTCATCGACTCCACTACACCCCTGATCCCCGTCAACGACGAAGACCGCGAAACCCAGCCGACCCTGGGCTTCCAGCGTGTGCTGCAACGTGCCGTGTTCCACGTGCAGAGTTCCGGCAAGCGCGAAGTCACCGGCGCCAATGTGCTGGTGGCAATCTTCAGCGAACAGGAAAGCCAGGCCGTGTTCCTGCTCAAGCAGCAGAGCGTGGCCCGTATCGACGTGGTCAACTACATCGCCCACGGCATCTCCAAGGTGCCGGGCCATGGTTCGCATTCCGAAAGCGACCAGGAAATGCAAGACGAAGAGGGCGGCGAAACCTCCTCTTCGAGCAACCCGCTGGATGCCTATGCCAGCAACCTGAACGAGCTGGCCCGTGCCGGCCGTATCGACCCGCTGGTGGGCCGCGAGCAGGAAGTCGAGCGTGTGGCGCAGATTCTGGCCCGCCGACGCAAGAACAACCCGCTGCTGGTCGGTGAGGCTGGTGTTGGCAAGACCGCCATCGCTGAGGGCCTGGCCAAGCGTATCGTCGACGGCCAGGTGCCTGACCTGCTGGCGCAGAGCGTGGTGTATTCGCTGGACCTCGGTGCGCTGCTGGCCGGTACCAAATACCGCGGTGATTTCGAAAAACGCTTCAAGGCGCTGCTCGGTGAGCTGAAGAAGCGCCCGCAAGCGATTCTGTTCATTGATGAAATCCACACCATCATCGGTGCCGGTGCGGCGTCTGGTGGGGTGATGGATGCGTCCAACCTGCTCAAGCCGCTGCTGTCGTCCGGTGAGATTCGTTGCATCGGTTCGACCACCTTCCAGGAATTCCGCGGCATCTTCGAGAAAGACCGTGCCCTGGCGCGGCGCTTCCAGAAGGTCGATGTCAGCGAGCCATCGGTGGAAGACACCGTGGGCATCCTGCGCGGCCTGAAAGGCCGCTTCGAGAGCCACCACAACATCGAGTACAGCGACGAAGCCCTGCGCGCCGCCGCCGAGCTCGCCTCGCGCTACATCAATGATCGCCACATGCCGGACAAGGCCATCGACGTGATCGACGAAGCGGGTGCCTATCAGCGCCTGCAGCCTGAGGCGAACCGGGTCAAGCGTATCGACGTGCCGCAGGTCGAGGACATTGTCGCCAAGATCGCGCGGATTCCGCCGAAGCACGTCACCAGTTCCGACAAGGAGCTGCTGCGTAATCTCGAGCGCGACCTGAAGCTGACCGTGTTCGGTCAGGACCAGGCCATCGACTCGCTGGCTACCGCCATCAAGCTGTCCCGTGCCGGCCTCAAGTCGCCGGACAAGCCGGTCGGTTCGTTCCTGTTCGCCGGCCCGACCGGTGTGGGCAAGACCGAGGCGGCGCGGCAGCTGGCCAAGGCGCTGGGTGTCGAGCTGGTACGCTTCGACATGTCCGAGTACATGGAGCGCCACACTGTGTCGCGCCTGATCGGTGCGCCACCCGGCTACGTTGGTTTCGACCAGGGCGGCCTGCTGACTGAAGCGATCACCAAGCAACCGCACTGCGTGCTGCTGCTCGACGAAATCGAGAAGGCCCACCCGGAAGTCTTCAACCTGCTGCTGCAGGTGATGGACCACGGGACCCTGACCGACAACAACGGGCGCAAGGCCGACTTCCGTAACGTGATCCTGATCATGACCACCAACGCCGGTGCCGAAACTGCCGCGCGGGCCTCGATCGGCTTCACCCATCAGGACCACGCGTCCGATGCCATGGAAGTCATCCGCAAGAGCTTCACGCCGGAGTTCCGCAACCGTCTGGACACCATCATCCAGTTTGGCCGCCTGAGCACCGAGACGATCAAGAGCATCGTCGACAAGTTCCTCATCGAACTGCAGGCGCAGCTGGAAGACAAGCGTGTGCTGCTGGAAGTCAGCGATGCCGCCCGCGGCTGGCTGGCGGTGTCCGGCTACGACGTGCAGATGGGCGCACGGCCGATGGCGCGGCTTATCCAGGACAAGATCAAGCGGCCGCTGGCCGAGGAGATCCTGTTTGGCGAGCTGGCCGAGCATGGGGGCGTGGTGCACGTCGACCTGCGCGATGGCGAGCTGGTGTTCGACTTCGAGACTACGGCTGAGGTTGCCTGACGAAAGGGGGCCGCTGTGCGGCCCGTCGCGGCTGAAGCCGCGCCTGCAGGGGGTTGTGTGCCCTTGTAGGTGCGGCTTTGGTCGCGATGCGTTTTCAGCAGGCACAAAAAAGCCCGGCACATGGCCGGGCTTTTTCATGGCTAGAGCTTAGCGCGCACGGTAAGTGATGCGGCCCTTGCTCAGGTCGTAAGGCGTCAGTTCGACGCGGACCTTGTCGCCAGTGAGAATACGGATGTAGTTTTTGCGCATCTTTCCGGAGATGTGCGCGGTTACGACGTGCCCGTTTTCCAACTCCACGCGGAACATGGTGTTGGGCAGGGTGTCGACGACAGTGCCTTCCATTTCGAAGCTGTCTTCTTTCGACATGCAGTAGTGCCCTCGGATCCAGTGTTGGCCCGACGCATAACCGCACCGGGCAAAAAAGTGGCGTGGATTATGCCCGAAAACTGCGTGTCAAGCCAATGCTTTCAATTGAGGGTGACCCAGCGCTGGTTTATCAACAGCTCGATAGGCCGATACTGCGTCTTGTAGTTCATTTTCTTGCAGTTCTTGATCCAGTAACCCAGGTACACCGCCTCCAGGTTCTGGCGCAGGGCTTCGGTGATCTGCCAGAGAATGGCAAAGCGCCCTAGGCTGCGGCGTTCTTCTTCGGGTTCGTAGAAGGTGTACACCGCCGACAGGCCGTTGGGCAGCAGGTCGCAGACGGCGACTGCCAGCAGGCGGCCTTCCAGGCGAAATTCGTAGAACCAGCAGAACGGCAGGTCGCGCACCAGGAAGGTGGAAAACTGGTCACGGCTCGGCGGGTACATGTCGCCATCGGCGTGGCGGGTCTCGATGTAGCGCCGGTACAGGTCGAAATACTCTTCCTTGAACGCCGGGCGGGCGGCCGTCACGGTCAGGTCGGCGTTGCGCTTGAGGATGCGCCGCTGCTGGCGGTTGGGGATGAAGCGCGCGGCGGGAATGCGCGCCGGTACGCAGGCATTGCAGTTCTGGCAATGCGGCCGGTACAGGTGGTCGCCACTGCGGCGAAAGCCCATTTCCGACAGGTCGGCATAGACATTCACGTCCATCGGCTGGCTGGGGTCGAGGAACAGTGTGGTGGCCTGTTCATCCGGCAGGTAGCTGCAGGAGTGGGGTTGAGTGGCATAGAACTTCAACCGCGCCAACTCTGTCATGATCAACCCCCTCGGTGTGACTTTGCTTTAAGTGTAAGCCAGCTGGCAGAACTCGCCTAGCAAACCCAGGGGGCGCTGTTGGGCTGGTCGAGGTGCTGTGCCAGGTAGTCGGCGAAGCGCGCGCGGCTGATGGCGCGGGCACCGAGGCTGTGCAGGTGGTTGGTCGGCATCTGGCAGTCGATCAGCACGAAGCCGGCCTGGCGCAAATGTTCGACCAGCGTCACGAAGCCGACCTTGGAGGCATTGTCGGCGCGGCTGAACATCGATTCGCCGAAGAACAGCTGGCCGATGGCAAGGCCGTATAGGCCGCCGACCAGCTCGCCGTCTTCGCGCACTTCCACCGAGTGGGCAATACCGCGCCGGTGCAGCTCGCAGTAGGCATTGCGCATGGTGTCGGTGATCCAGGTGCCGTCGGCATAGTCGCGCGGGGCCGCGCAGGCGGCAATCACCGCCGGGAAGTCGCTGTCGAAACTGACCTGGTAGCGGCCCTGGCGCATCAGCTTGGCCAGCGAGCGCGAGACGTGCAGCTCGTCAGGGAACAGCACCGTGCGCGGGTCGGGCGACCACCAGAGGATCGGCTGGCCGTCCTGGTACCAGGGGAAGCAGCCATGCCGGTAGGCTTGCTCCAGGCGCTCGGGGCTCAGGTCGCCGCCCGCGGCGAGCAAGCCGTTGGGGTCGTGCAGGGCCTTTTCCAGGGGCGGGAAGGTCAGCGAGTCGCGGGTTAGCCAGGTGAGCATGGTCTATCGTGCGGTGGGGGAGGGGAGAGGGCAGCATGGCGCGCAGTGCTTGCGGGGTCAATGCTGGCAGGGGCAAGAGTCATTGGCGGGCAGCAGAATAGGCAATTTCCTACACATTCATGAAAGCATAGGCACCATCCGCTACATTTGCTGTCACACCTGTGCAAAAACACAGCATAAGCCTTTGTCACAAAAGAAAATGCATGCTCAAATTGCACCTATACGAAAGTCGCCCCCACTCGAGCTCCATACGGCGTGCCGTCATGGCGGCTGGCGGGCAGTAATGTTAAAAGTAGTGGTTCATTGGCCAGACACCGGCCGATCACTACTGGACGCGCAGCACGCGCAGGAATAGACGCGTTTTGAAGAAATCCACCGCAACTCCAGCTCCTTTGCCTGTGCCCCTGTGGCGGCAGCAGCTGCATTACCGCCTCAAGGAAGGTGCGTTGATCGCTGTCGGCGCCCTGTGCCTGTACTTGTGGATGGCACTGCTGACCTACGATACGTCGGACCCGGGCTTCAGCCACACCAGCAACATCGACCAGGTGCAGAATGCCGCCGGGCGTGCCGGTGCGTACTTCGCCGACATCCTGTTCATGGTGCTCGGCTACTTCGCCTATATCTTCCCGCTGCTGCTGGCGATCAAGACCTGGCAGATTTTCCGCGAACGCCACCAGCCGTGGCAGTGGAGCGGCTGGTTGTTCTCCTGGCGGCTGATTGGCCTGGTGTTCCTGGTGCTCTCGGGCGCGGCCCTGGCGCATATCCATTTCCACCCGCCGGCGAGCCTGCCGTTTTCCGCGGGCGGTGCGCTGGGCGAAAGCCTCGGCGACCTGGCGCGCAACCTGCTGAACGTGCAGGGCAGCACGCTGATGTTCATCGCCCTGTTCCTGTTCGGCCTGACCGTGTTCACCGACCTGTCGTGGTTCAAGGTGATGGACATGACCGGCAAGATCACCCTCGACCTGTTCGAGCTGGTGCAGGGCGCGGCCAGCCGCTGGTGGGAAGCGCGCAACGAACGCAAGCGCCTGGAAGCGCAGCTGCGTGAAGTTGACGACCCGGTGTTCGACCTGGGGGCGAAGGCCACCGACAAGCGCGAGCCGGCCAAGCCGGCGCTGCGCGAGCGCATCTTCAAGCGTGAGGAAGCGCCGGCCCAGCCCGTTGAACCCCGCGAACCGACCCTGGCGCGTGAGCCTGTCGTGCGCACCGAGCCGACCCTTACCCGCGAACCTGTCGTGCCGCGTGATCCCGTGGTGCCGCGCGAGCAGCCGATTGCAGCGGCGCCGACCATCGTGCCACCGGCCGCCGCCAGGGCGCCGGAGCCGAGCAAGCGGGTAATGAAGGAAAAGCAGGCGCCGCTGTTCGTCGACAGCGCCGTGGAAGGTACCTTGCCGTCGATTTCCATCCTCGACCCGGCCGAAGAGAAGAAGATCGAGTACTCGCCAGAATCCCTGGCCGGTGTCGGCCAGTTGCTGGAAATCAAGCTCAAGGAATTCGGCGTGGAAGTCTCGGTGGACTCCATCCACCCGGGCCCGGTGATTACCCGTTACGAAATCCAGCCGGCTGCTGGCGTCAAGGTCAGCCGCATTGCCAACCTGGCCAAGGACCTGGCGCGGTCGCTGGCGGTGACCAGTGTGCGGGTGGTCGAAGTGATCCCCGGCAAGACCACCGTGGGTATCGAGATCCCCAACGAAAACCGGCAGATGGTGCGCTTCTCGGAAGTGCTCGCCACGCCGCAGTACGACGAGCAGAAATCGCCGGTCACCCTGGCCCTGGGCCACGATATCGGCGGCAAGCCGGTGATCACCGACCTGGCCAAGATGCCGCACCTGCTGGTGGCCGGTACTACCGGTTCCGGTAAGTCGGTGGGTGTCAACGCGATGATCCTGTCGATCCTGTTCAAGTCCAGCCCGGAAGACGCGCGGCTGATCATGATCGACCCGAAAATGCTCGAACTGTCGATCTACGAGGGCATCCCGCACCTGCTGTGCCCGGTGGTTACCGACATGAAGGACGCCGCCAACGCCCTGCGCTGGAGCGTGGCCGAGATGGAGCGGCGCTACAAGCTGATGGCGGCCATGGGCGTGCGTAACCTGGCTGGCTTCAACCGCAAGATCAAGGACGCCCAGGAAGCCGGCGAGATCATCCATGACCCGCTGTACCGCCGCGAGAGCATGGACGACGAGCCGCCAGCGCTGAAGACCCTGCCGACCATCGTCGTGGTAGTCGACGAATTCGCCGACATGATGATGATCGTCGGCAAGAAGGTCGAAGAGCTGATTGCCCGTATCGCCCAGAAAGCGCGGGCCGCCGGTATCCACCTGATCCTCGCCACCCAGCGCCCGTCGGTGGACGTGATCACCGGCCTGATCAAGGCCAACATCCCGACCCGCATGGCGTTCCAGGTGTCGAGCAAGATCGACTCGCGGACCATCATCGACCAGGGCGGCGCCGAACAGCTGCTCGGCCACGGTGACATGCTGTACATGCCGCCGGGCACCAGCCTGCCGATCCGGGTGCACGGTGCGTTCGTTTCCGACGATGAAGTGCACCGCACGGTCGAGGCGTGGAAGCTGCGTGGCGCGCCGGACTACAACGACGACATCCTCAATGGCGTCGAGGAGGCCGGCAGCGGCTTCGAAGGCGGCGGTGGTGGTGGCGATGGTGACGATGCCGAAACCGATGCCCTGTATGATGAGGCCGTGCAGTTCGTGCTGGAAAGCCGCCGCGCTTCCATCTCGGCGGTGCAGCGCAAGCTGAAGATCGGCTACAACCGCGCTGCGCGGATGATCGAGTCGATGGAGATGGCCGGCGTGGTCACCCCAATGAACAGCAACGGCTCGCGGGAAGTGATTGCCCCGGGCGGCCCGCGCGACTGATGAACACCTTGCCGGGCGCCAACGGTGGCGCCCGGCCTTTTCAATGCTCAATGAGGATTCCCATGCGCGCGATTCGCATGCTGTTGGTTTCTGCCCTGACCCTGGGCTCGGTTACTGCTTATGCCGGTGAGCAAGACGTACAACGCCTGACCCAGCTGTTGGAAAAGTCCCAGACCATCGAGGCCAACTTCTCGCAGCTGACCCTGGACGCCGGCGGCACCAGCCTGCAGGAAACGTCCGGCAAGATGACCGTGAAGCGCCCGGGCCTGTTCTACTGGCACACCAATGCGCCGCAGGAGCAGGTGGTGGTGTCCGACGGCAAGAATGTCACCCTGTGGGACCCGGACCTGGAACAGGCGACCATCAAGAAGCTCGACCAGCGCCTGAACCAGACCCCGGCACTGCTGCTGTCCGGTGATGTGTCGAAGATCAGCCAGAGCTTCGACATCACCTCCAAGGAGCAGGGCGATGTGATGGACTTCACCCTCAAGCCGAAGACCAAGGACACCCTGTTCGACTCGCTGCGCGTGTCGTTCCGCAAGGGCCTGATCAATGACATGCAGCTGATCGACAGCGTCGGCCAGCGCACCAACATCCTGTTCAATGGCGTCAAGGCCAACCAGGCGGTGCCGGACAGCCAGTTCAAGTTCGACATCCCCAAAGGCGCCGACGTCATCAAGGAGTAAGCGGAGCTCGCCATGGACCTGTTTCGAAGCGAACCCGTCGCCCAGCCTCTCGCTGCCCGCCTGCGCCCGTCCAACCTGGACGAGTACGTCGGCCAGGAGCACCTGCTGGCGCGCGGCAAACCGTTGCGCGAGGCGCTGGAGCAGGGTGCGCTGCACTCGATGATCTTCTGGGGGCCGCCAGGGGTGGGCAAGACCACCCTGGCGCGGCTGCTGGCTCAGTTTTGCGATGCGCACTTCGAAACGGTGTCGGCGGTGCTGGCCGGGGTCAAGGAGATCCGCCAGGCGGTCGAGGTGGCCAAGCAGCAGGCCGGCCAGTATGGCCGGCGCACCATCCTGTTCGTCGACGAAGTGCACCGCTTCAACAAGTCCCAGCAGGATGCCTTCTTGCCCTACGTGGAAGACGGCACGCTGCTGTTCATCGGTGCCACCACCGAGAACCCGTCGTTCGAACTGAACAACGCCTTGCTGTCGCGGGCGCGGGTGTACGTGCTCAAGAGCCTCGACGAAGCGGCGCTGCGCAAGCTGGTCAACCGTGCGCTGACCGAAGAGCGCGGGCTGGGCAAGCGCAACCTGCGTGTCGGTGACGACGCCTTCAAGATGCTCATGGCCGCCGCCGATGGCGATGGCCGGCGCATGCTCAACTTCCTGGAGAATGCCTCCGACCTGGCTGAAGATGGCAGCGAGATCGACGTCGAGATGCTGCAAAGCCTGCTCGGCGACAGCCGCCGACGCTTCGACAAGGGCGGCGAGGCGTTCTACGACCAGATTTCCGCGCTGCACAAGTCTGTGCGCGGCTCCAACCCCGATGGCGCCCTGTACTGGTTCGCCCGCATGCTCGACGGCGGCTGCGACCCGCTGTACATCGCCCGCCGCGTGGTGCGCATGGCCAGCGAGGATATCGGCAACGCCGACCCGCGCGCCTTGAGCCTGTGCCTGGCGGCCTGGGACGTGCAGGAGCGCCTGGGCAGCCCGGAAGGCGAGCTGGCGGTGGCCCAGGCCATCACCTACATCGCCTGCGCGCCGAAAAGCAATGCGGTGTACGTGGGCTTCAAGGCCGCGCTGCGCGAGGCTGCCGAGCATGGCTCGCTGGAAGTGCCACTGCACCTGCGCAATGCCCCGACCAAGCTGATGAAGCAACTGGGCTACGGCGAAGAATACCGCTACGCCCACGACGAGCCCGATGCCTATGCCGCCGGCGAGGATTACTTCCCCGAAGCGCTTGAGCCGCGCCAGTATTACCAGCCCGTGCCGCGAGGCCTGGAGCTGAAGATCGGCGAGAAGCTGCGCCACCTGGCCGACCTTGACCGCAACAGCCCTCGCCAACGGAGAAAATCGTGATTGCACTGATCGCCGCAGTAAGCGCGGGCGGTATTGCCGGGACCTTGATGCGTTTTGCCGCCGCCAATTGGGTCGCGGCCAACTGGCCACGGCACTTCTATCTCGGTACGCTGGCGGTCAACCTGGTTGGCTGCCTGCTGATCGGCCTGCTTTATGGCCTGTTCCTGCACAAACCACTGGCGCCGGTCGAACTGCGCGCCGGCCTGATCGTCGGCTTCCTTGGCGGCCTGACCACCTTTTCTTCCTTCTCGCTCGATACCGTGCGCCTGATCGAAAGTGGGCAAATGCCCCTCGCCTTGGGCTATACCAGTATCAGCGTGGTGGGCGGGCTTCTGGCCACCTGGGCCGGCCTGTCCCTGACCCGATTCTGAACCAACACTTATCCATAACGAGAGAACGATATGCTCGATTCCAAACTGTTACGCGGCCAACTTCAGGAAGTGGCGGATCGCCTGGCCTCCCGTGGCTTCAGCCTGGATGTCGCGCGCATCGAATCACTGGAAGAGCGCCGCAAGGCGGTGCAGACCCGCACCGAGCAGCTGCAAGCCGAGCGTAACGCCCGTTCCAAGTCGATCGGCCAGGCCAAGGCCAAGGGCGAGGACATTGCCCCGCTGATGGCTGACGTCGAGCGCATGGCCAACGAACTGGCTGCCGGCAAGGTCGAGCTGGACGGTATCCAGGCCGAACTGGACGGTATCCTGCTGACCATCCCCAACCTGCCGGACGCCAGCGTTCCGGTCGGCGCCAGCGAAGACGACAACGTCGAAGTGCGCCGCTGGGGCACGCCGACCGCTTTCGATTTCGAAATCAAGGACCACGTCGCCCTGGGCGAAGTCAGCGGTGGCCTGGACTTCGAAGCTGCGGCCAAGTTGTCTGGCGCGCGCTTTGCCGTGCTGCGCGGGCCGATCGCCCGCCTGCACCGCGCCCTGGCGCAATTCATGATCAACCTGCACACCGGCGAGCACGGCTACGAGGAACACTACACCCCGTACCTGGTGCAGGCCCCGGCCTTGCAGGGCACCGGCCAACTGCCGAAGTTCGAGGAAGATCTGTTCAAGATCACCCGCGAAGGCGAAGCCGACTTCTACCTGATCCCGACGGCCGAAGTTTCGCTGACCAACCTGGTCGCCGACCAGATCCTCGACGCCAAGCAGCTGCCGTTGAAACTGGTTGCGCACACCCCGTGCTTCCGCAGTGAAGCCGGTGCGTCGGGCCGTGACACCCGTGGCATGATCCGTCAGCACCAGTTCGACAAGGTCGAGATGGTCCAGGTGGTCGAGCCGTCGAAGTCGATGGAAGCCCTGGAAGGCCTGACCGCCAACGCCGAGCGCGTGCTGCAACTGCTGGAGCTGCCCTACCGCGTGCTGGCCCTGTGCACCGGCGACATGGGCTTCGGCGCCGTCAAGACCTACGACCTGGAAGTGTGGGTACCGAGCCAGGACAAGTACCGCGAAATCAGCTCCTGCTCCAACTGCGGCGACTTCCAGGCCCGCCGCATGCAGGCCCGCTGGCGCAACCCGGAAACCGGCAAGCCCGAGCTGGTGCACACCCTCAACGGGTCCGGCCTGGCCGTAGGCCGTACCTTGGTGGCCGTGCTGGAGAACTACCAGCAGGCCGACGGTTCGATCCGTGTACCGGACGTGCTGAAGCCGTACATGGGCGGCGTCGAGGTCATCCGCTAAATGGATTACCTGCCGCTGTTCCACAAGCTGCAGGGCGGCCGGGTGCTGGTCGTCGGCGGCGGTGAGATCGCCTTGCGCAAGGCGCGCCTGCTGGCTGATGCCGGCGCCGCGCTGCGCGTGGTGGCGCCGGACGTCGACGGCCAACTGGCCGCGCTGGCCCGGGAAGGTGGCGGTGAGGTGCTGGTGCGTGGCTATCAGGCGGCCGACCTGGTCGGCTGCCGGCTGGTGATCGCGGCCACTGACGATCCTGGGCTCAACGCCCAGGTGTCGGCCGATGCGCAGGCGCTGAGCCTGCCGGTCAACGTGGTGGATGCGCCGGCCCTGTGCACGGTGATCTTCCCGGCCATCGTCGACCGCTCACCGTTGGTGATCGCGGTGTCCAGTGGCGGTGACGCCCCGGTGCTGGCGCGTTTGATTCGCGCCAAGCTGGAGGCCTGGATTCCGTCGGCTTATGGTGAGCTGGCCGGGCTGGCTGCGCGGTTCCGGCACAAGGTCAAGTCCTTGTACCCGGATGTCAATCAGCGCCGTGGCTTCTGGGAAACCGTGTTCCAGGGCCCGATTGCCGAGCGCCAGCTGGCCGGGCAGGGCGCCGAGGCCGAACGCCTGTTGCAGGCAATGGTAGACGGTGCGCCGTTGCAGCAGGGCGGTGAGGTGTATCTGGTGGGGGCGGGGCCGGGCGATCCGGACTTGCTGACCTTCCGTGCCTTGCGCCTGATGCAGCAGGCCGACGTGGTGCTTTATGACCGCTTGGTGGCGCCGGCCATCATCGAGATGTGTCGGCGTGATGCCGAGCGCATCTACGTTGGCAAGCGCCGCGCCGACCATGCCGTGCCGCAGGACCAGATCAACCGCCTGCTGGTTGACCTCGCCCTGCAGGGCAAGCGGGTGTTGCGCCTCAAAGGCGGCGACCCGTTCATCTTCGGCCGGGGTGGCGAAGAGATCGAGGAGCTGGCCGAGCAGGGGATCCCGTTCCAGGTGGTGCCGGGCATTACCGCAGCCAGTGGTTGCTCCGCCTATGGCGGCATTCCGCTGACTCACCGCGACTATGCCCAGTCGGTGCGTTTCGTCACCGGCCACCTCAAGGATGGCACCAGCAACCTGCCTTGGCATGACCTGGTGGCGCCGGCCCAGACCCTGGTGTTCTACATGGGCCTGGTGGGGTTGCCGACCATCTGTGCCGAACTGATTCGCCATGGGCGGGCGGCCAGTACGCCAGCTGCCCTGGTGCAGCAGGGGACCACGCGCAATCAGCGGGTGTTTACCGGCACCCTGGCGGATCTGCCGGAGCTGGTGGCCCAGCATGAGGTGCATGCGCCGACCCTGGTGATTGTCGGGGAAGTGGTGCAGCTGCGCGACAAGCTGGCCTGGTTCGAAGGCTCGCAAAACAGCTGAAATCGTTGGGGCTGCGAAGCAGCCCCGGCTATCTCAAGCCTGATAGATCCCTTTGCCCACCAACCGCTCCCGGTCGTGGGGCTGGTTGAAGTCCTGCAGCGGCCCCTTGGGCACGATGCCGTTCGGGTTGATGGTCTTGTGGCTCATGTAGTAATGCTTCTGGATGTGCTCCATATCCACAGTCCCGGCCACGCCCGGCCATTGGTACAGCTCGCGCAGCCAGTTGGACAGGTTGTGGTAGTCGCTCAGGCGGCGCAGGTTGCACTTGAAGTGCCCGTGGTACACCGCATCGAAGCGCACCAGGGTGGTGAACAGGCGCACATCGGCCTCGGTCAGGTACTCGCCGGCCAGGTAGCGATTGCGGCCCAGCAACGCTTCCAGATGATCCAGTTCGTTGAATACCTCATCGAAGGCAGCCTCGTAGGCGTCCTGGGTGGTGGCGAAGCCTGCGCGGTACACGCCGTTGTTCACCGCCGGGTAGATGCGTTCGTTCAGCGCTTCGATGGTCGGGCGCAGCGGCTCGGGGTACAGGTCCAGGGTGTTGCCGGTCAGCTCGTTGAACGCGCTGTTGAAGATGCGGATGATCTCCGACGACTCGTTGTTGACGATGCGCTTCTCTTTCTTGTCCCACAGCACGGGCACGGTCACGCGGCCGGTGTAGTGCGGGTCGTCCTGGGTGTAGCGCTGGTGCAGGTACTGCAGGGCGTCGAGGTGGTCGCCAGTGGAGCCTTGCTGCTGGTCGAAGGTCCAGCCATGGTCCTGCATCAGCCAGCTGACCACCGACACGTCGATCAGTGGCTCCAGGCCTTTGAGGGCGCGAACGATCAGGGTGCGGTGGGCCCATGGGCAGGCCAGCGAAACGTACAGGTGGTAGCGGCCGGCTTCCGGGGCGGGCAGCTGATTGCGGCGCTGGGCGTTTTCGCGTTTGAAGGTGCCGTCCTTGCCGTTTTCATACCACTGGTCGTGCCAGCGGCCGTCGATCAAAAGGCCCATGCTGAGCTCCTCGGAAACAAAGTTGTTTGTCGTTGGAGCCCAGTCTAGGGCAAATCGTTCGAATAACTAGCGCAAAAACCGCCCTTATACTATCTAGTTATTCGATTTGTTTCGTGCGGCCCAGTAATCACGAGCGGTGGTAAAGGCCTGTTCGCGATCCTGGCCCAGCCCACGCAGCGCCAGGGCCATGGTCGCTACCACGGCCATTTCGCCGTAGCTGTCCTCGGCCTCGCCGCGCCAGACTGCCAGTAGCTGCTCGGGTTGCAAGCTTGGTGGTTTCACATGGCGGCGTTCGCTCAGCGCCGGCCATTCCTCGTCCCAGGCTTCGCCTGCAAGGGTGCCGTACAGGTGGCTGATGACATCCGGGTTGACCTCGATCTCGCCGCCATCGCCCTTGATCACCACGGCATGGTCGCCGAGCAGGCGGCTGGCTTCACGGTGTACGGCCTGGTAGCCGGGGTGGAAGATGCTCTGCAGGCCGCAGCGTGCGCTCAGCGGATTCAGCACCCGCGCCAGGGAATGGATGGGCGAGCGCAGCCCCAGCGTGTTGCGCAGGTCGATCATCCGCTGCAGTTGCGGTGCCCAGTCGTGCAGCGGGGCGAAGGCCAGGCGCTGTTGGTCGAGGGCTTGGCTGACCGCTGCCCAGTCGCGGCACAGCGGGATGTGCAGCAGCGCCAGCAGCTGTTCGGTGTACATGCGCCCAGCCGTATGCGCGCCGCCACCGTGCATGAGGATACGCACGCCATTGGCGGCCAGGCACTTGGCGCTCAGCAGATACCAGGGCAGGTGGCGCTTCTTGCCGGCATAGGTCGGCCAGTCGATATCCACGGCGATGCGCGGCGCCTGCAGGTGCGCACGCAGGGCTTCGGTGAAGCCGGCGAGCTCCTCAGCGCTTTCTTCCTTGTGCCGCAGCAGCATCAGGAAGGCACCCAACTGGGTGTCTTCGACCTTGCCTTCGAGCAGCAGGGTCATGGCGGCACGGGCTTCCTCGCGGGTCAGGCCGCGAGCGCCGCGTTTGCCTTTGCCAAGGATGCGCACGAATTCGGCGAACGGGTGTTCGGCCGGGGTTTCCAGGGTCAGCGGGCGGGCGTCGGTCATATGCAATTGGTCGGCTTGGGCAGGCCCGCCAGCTTGGCGGCGAGTTTGGCGGGGGTGCCGTTGAACAGGCGGTTGAGGTGCGGGCTGTTGCCCTTTTCCGTGCCCAGCTTGAGCGCGGTGTACTTGATCAGCGGGCGGGTGGCCGGCGACAGCTGGTATTCGTTGTAGAACTGGCGCAGCAGTTCGAGGATTTCCCAGTGGTCGGCGGTCAGGGCGATGCTTTCGCGCTCGGCCAGGGCCTCGGCGACGGGGTGCGACCAGTCTTGCAGGTCGACCAGGAAGCCGTCCTTGTCCAGGGCGATGGCGCGATCGCCGACGTTCAGCGTACTCATAGCCAGCTGTTGACCTTGTCGTAGTGCAGTGACAGCTCGACGAAGGCCTGGTAGTCCACGGCCTTGGCCAGCGCGCTGCTGATGCCCCGGGCCTGCAGGTCTTCGTCGAGGGCGAACAGGCGCTGCGCCAGGTTGGCAGCCTGCAGCTGGCGCTGGCAGTCACTGCCGTCGCGCAGGGCATAGACCGCATCGCCGCACAGCAGCACGCCGTCGTCGGCGCCCAGCAGGCGCAGGCAGCTGTCCAGACGCTCGTCGCCGAACGGGGAGTGGGATAACACGTGCAGGGTTGGCATCAGAGCGTCACCACTTGGTCGAAACGGGCAATCAGGGCTTGCAGGGCTGCGTTGTCCAGCACCTCCACCGGCAGCTCCAGGCCATCGGCGGCCAGGCCACGGCGCGCCAGGCTGTGCTGGCAGGCAAACAGCTCTTCGACGCCAAACATCGGCAGCGCCTGCAGGTTGGCGGCGAGGTTCTTTTGCTCCACCGCGGCAGGTTGCTGGCCGGGCGCCAGCTGGAACACGCCGTCATCGAGGAACAGCATGGCCAATGGCAGGTCGAAGGCACCGCCGGCCAAGGCGATATCCAGGGCTTCGCGGGCGGATGGGCCGTTCCACGGTGCCTGGCGGCTGATGATCAACATGGATTTGGCCATTTCAGTCGCCTCCGAAGCAGACCAGGCGGTCGGCCGTTTGTGCGGCTTCGTGCAGCTGACCGAGGCCAGACAACTCCCACGGCTTGGGCAGGTTCACCGCCGGGCGTTGGTAGCGGCTGGCTTCGGCTTCATCGAGCACGCCACGGCGCAGCGCGGCAGCGATACACACCACCGCGTCGAGCCGGTTGATGTCGATAAAGGCCCGCCACTGGGCGGCGATGTCCTGTTCATCCTGGGGCGCGACCACGTTGGCCGAGGCGCTGTGCACCCCGTCCTGATAGAAGAACAGCCGGGCAATCTCATGCCCGCCAGCCAGCACCGCCTCGGCGAAGCGCAAGGCGCGGCGCGAGGAGGGCGCATGGGCCGGGGAAAAAACCGCGATAGCGAATTTCATGGATAACTCGTGCAAAGGAATGCCGCCATGATAAAGCAAAAAGCCCGCGCAAGTGGGCGCGGGCTTTGTTGGCAGGGCAGGCGCGGGTCAGGCGTTTTCCTTGCTCTCCGGCAGGAACCAGTTCAGCACCAGGGCGCAGATGCCACCGGTGGCTACACCCGATTCCAGCACATTGCGGATCGCCGCCGGCATATGCGCGAGGAACTCCGGTACCTGTGCCACGCCCAGGCCCAGCGCCAGCGACACGGCGATAATCAGCAGGGCGCGGCGGTCCAGGCGAGTACTGGCGAGAATATTGATACCCGACGCGGCAACCGCACCGAACATGACCATCGCCGCGCCACCCAGCACCGGCTCAGGCACTGCCTGAATCACACCGGCCACGCTCGGGAACAGCCCCAGCACCACCAGCATCGCGGCAATCCAGATACCGATATGGCGGCTGGCAATACCGGTCAGCTGAATCACGCCGTTGTTCTGGGCGAAGATCGAACTGGGGAAGGTGTTGAACAGGCCGGCCAGCAGCGAGTTGGCACCGTTGACCAGCACGCCGCCCTTGATGCGCGACATCCACAGCGGCCCCTCGACCGGTTGGCGCGAGACCTTGCTGGTGGCGGTGACGTCACCGATGGCTTCCAGCGAAGTCACCAGGTAGATCACCAGCATCGGAATGAACAGTGCCCAGGAGAAGCCCAGGCCGAAATGCAGCGGTGTCGGCACTTGGAACAGCGCGGCTTCATGCATGCCGGTGAAGTCCAGGCGGCCCAGGTAACCGGCCAGGGCATAGCCGACCGCCAAGGCGATGACGATGGCGCAGCTGCGCATCCATACCACCGGGATGCGGTTGAGGATCACGATCACCGCCAGTACAGCGCCCGACAGCAGCAGGTTTTCGCCGTTGGCGAAGGTGCCATTGGCCATGGCGCCGAAGCCACCACCCATGCTGATCAGGCCGACCTTGATCAGGGTCAGGCCGATCATCAATACGACGATGCCGGTCACCAGCGGAGTGATCAGGCGTTTGACGAATGGCAGGATGCGCGACACGCCCATCTCGACGAACGAGCCGGCAATCACCACGCCGAAGATCGCCGCCATCACGCTTTCCACCGGCGTGCCTTGCTTGACCATCAATGCGCCACCGGCAATCAGCGGCCCGACGAAGTTGAAGCTGGTGCCCTGTACGATCAGCAGCCCGGCACCGAACGGGCCGAAGCGCTTGCACTGGACGAAGGTGGCGATACCGGAGATCACCAGCGACATGGAGACGATGAGGTTGGTATCGCGAGCCGAAACGCCCAGCGCCTGGCAGATCAGCAGGCCAGGGGTAACGATGGGTACGATGATCGCCAGCAGGTGCTGCAGGGCTGCCAGCAGGCCGATCAACAGCCGTGGCTTGTCCTCGAGGCCAAGTACCAGTTCGTTGGCAGGCGCCGCCGCGCCTGGGCTGTGTTCGTGTGAGCTCATCGGTGAAGCTGCCCCGGAAGAAAAAAGGAGCGCATTCTACGGGCTGAAGTGCGATTGCGGTAGGGGAAGGTACGATGGCGACATGATCGGCGACCATTTGCCTGTTTTTCTGACTTTTAAGTCAGTGATCGGGTGGGGTAGGCTGACAGGTGCCTGACTGGGGTATTTAGGCGGCGTTCGATCTCACAGGCGCTAAACCCCTCAAGGCGAGCACTCCACAACCCCACCCCTTTTCCACCACGCATAGAAAAGCCCGCCGAAGCGGGCTTTCTCAAGCAGCAATCAATCAGTCATCACGACCCATGATGCCAAACAGCTGCAGCAAGCTGATGAACAGGTTATAGATCGAAACATACAGGCTGATGGTCGCCATGATGTAGTTGCGCTCACCGCCATGAATGATCGCGCTGGTCTGGAACAGAATGCAGACCGACGAGAACAGCACGAAGCCAGCGCTGATCGCCAGTTGCAGGCCGCTGATCTGGAAGAAGAAGCTCGCGACCACCGCACCCAGCAGGACAAAGAAACCAGCGGTGATGAAGCCGCTGAGGAAGCTCATGTCCTTGCGGGTAATCAGCACATAGGCCGACAGGCCACCAAATACCAGGGCGGTCATGGCAAACGCCGAGCTGACCACTTCAGCGCCACCGGCCATGCCCAGGTAACGGTTGAGGATCGGGCCGAGGATGAAGCCCATGAAACCGGTGAGGGCAAAGGTAGACACCAGGCCCCAGACCGAATCACGCAGTTTGTTGGTCAGGAAGAACAGACCGTAGAAGCCGATCAGCACGACGAACACGTTCGGGTAACCGACACGCATCTGCTGGGCGACGAAGGCCATGACACCGCTGAAGGCGAGGGTGAGTGCCAGCAGGCTGTACGTATTGCGCAGGACCTTGCTGACCTCCTGCTGCTCGGCTTGCTGGCCGTGGTGTACGGCATAATCCTGTTCGCGCATGGCGACACTCCTTATGGATCCGTGGTTTTGGACGTTCAGATGCAAGCAGTCTAACAGAGGCTCCGCAACCCGTGACACAGAGAGTTTGACAGCGTGTTTCATTACGGTATTATGGCGGCCGCAAAACGAGCTGGAAGCGTGGCCGAGTGGTTTAAGGCAACGGTCTTGAAAACCGTCGATGGGCAACTATCCTAGAGTTCGAATCTCTACGCTTCCGCCATATTTTTCAGCAAAAGCCCCGATTATTCGGGGCTTTTGCGTTTCTGGGCTTTTCAAAGCCCGAAGCGAAAGCGCGCATCAGTTGTTAGAGCAGCCATTCCCCACCACGCGGTACTCCATGATATGGCGCTCGCCATTGGAGTCGTCATAAGTCAGCTGCATCGGCACAACATCGCAAACATTGGGTACCGGCGTAACAGCCACAACGTGCGCGATATCGAGGTTCTGAGCGTAGCGATAGGGTTCGACCGTAATGTGTGCAGTGTGAATACCCTGATCATCGGCCATCGCAACAGACCCAAGGCAGCCTAGGAACAAAACGAGTAACAGTTTCATGGTAATCACCTGTACTGAGGGCGCAAGAAGGCCTGAGCACCCAATCGGCGCTCGTCCGTCATAAATGTTGGGGGTGGCCCGGCGCCGTAAGGCGCCGGGCTGAGCTACATCAGAAGGGCTTGGTAGGCAGGTACTTGCCGTCCAGGGTGATCACAGCACGGTGGCCACCGTCCAGATCTTCGACCTTCTTGATGTCCAGCTTGAAGTTTATGGCACTGATGATGCCGTCGCCAAACTTCTCGTGGACCAGGGCTTTGAGAGTGGTTCCATACACCGACATCATTTCGTAGAAGCGGTAGATGGTAGGGTCGCTCGGCACGCCATCGAAGAAGCTGCCGCGGATCGGCATCGATTGCAACAGCGCCACTTGATCAGCGTCGAGGTCGAGCTTCTCGCCCACGACCTTCGCGGCGCTTTCTGGCAGCGGATGTTGACCAAGCAGGGCAGCGGTGACAAAGGCCTCGGACAGGCCGGTACCGTCAACGATTTGCGCAAAGGACAGGTCCTTGCGAGCCTTGGCCAAAATGATAACTTCGGTCAGTTCCTGGCGAGCGGTGCGGGTGGCTTGAGTCTGGATCATGGTGAATCTCCTGGGTAAATAAAGGTGCAGGTGCAGGTTTCAGGCGACGTGCCTGGCTTGCTGGGAAACGGCGTGGACTTCTGGGTTTTCCGCGAGAGACACGAAGGTGCCGGTACTGCCATCAAAGGCGTCGATACGTCCGGTCTCGATGTCATAGACCCAGCCATGCAGGGTCACACGGCCTTCTTCGAGAGCCAGGCGGACGGATGGGTGGGTCTGGATGTTGGCCAACTGCGCGACCACGTTTTCGCGCACCATGGAAGCAACTTTGCTTGGGCCATCAGCGTGCTGACGGGCCTCATTAACGACCTTGGCCGAGTCGGCGTACCGCAACCAACCGGCCACGGCGGGCATGTGATCCAGGCACTTGCAGGTGGCAATGGCGGTCATCGCGCCACAGTCGGAGTGGCCGCAGATCACGATGTCTGCAACGTTAAGTCCTGCGACCGCATATTCGACAGAAGCCGAAACGCCACCTGGCTCTGGCCCATACGACGGCACGATATTGCCGGCGTTGCGGATTACAAACAGATCGCCTGGCTCGCGTTGGGTGACCAGCTCGGGCACCAGTCGGCTATCAGAGCAGGAGATGAAGAGCGCCTTTGGCGCCTGCTGATTGGCAAGGTCCTTGAACAGTTTGACCCGCTCAGGAAAGGCGTTTTTTTGAAACTTCAGAAATCCGTCAATGATCGCTTTCATGGTTGCTGTCTCAATGTCGCTGGGTGTGAGACAAAGATTAAGCAGTGCATGGCATAAGGTAAAAGTCTCATTTATTATGAGTCGAATCAGATTTTCTTATGGGAATGGTCATGCTCGCTCGACACATCCAGTACTTCCTGGCCGTTGCGGAACATCTCAGTTTCACCAAGGCTGCAGCGGCGCTGCATGTCTCTCAGCCGGCCCTTTCTCAGCAAGTAAGGCAGTTGGAAGAGAGTTTGGGAGCCCAGCTGTTTGACCGCTCAGGCCGCACAACGCGTTTGACTGACGCGGGGGATGTCTATCTTCTGTATGCGCGCCGTGCGTATCAGGAATTGCAGGAAGCCAAAAGGGCTATACATGATGTCAGCGACCTCAGCCGTGGCTCATTGCGTGTTGCCGTAACGCCGACGTTCACGACCTATCTGGTGGGGCCGCTGATTGAGGCATTTCACTTCAGGTATCCCAAGATCACCGTCAACCTGAAAGAGATCTCCCAGGAGCGTATCGAGGAGCTGCTGCTGGCGGGAGAGTTGGACGTAGGGATCGCGTTCGATGAAATACATGCACCGGACATCGAAGCCGTCCCCTTGCTGAACGAAACGCTCGCTTTGGTTACGAGCCGCAGACACCGCCTGGCCAAGGAACGCTCCATTACCTCGCACGGCCTGAGTGCTGAGTCTTTGGTCTTGCTCAGCACAGAGTTTGCCACGCGCGAGCAAATCGACCGCTACTGCCGCAAATATGAGATTCGCCCTAAGGTGCAGATGGAGGCCAATGCCCTAGGCGCAGTGATCGAGATCGTTCGCCGGACGAATCTCTCGACCTTATTGCCTGCCAGAATTGCGTTGGCCCATGACGACCTGGTGGCCATCACGCTAGAGCCGGAGCGCTTGCAGCGACGGGCCGTTCTAATGCGGCGCAAAGACGCTTTCCTGAGCGCGGCGGTGCGGGTTTTCATTGAGCTGGCGAAAGAAGTATCCAGCGACCTTGATGAGTGAGACCCATGCGCAGGTGAAGAAAGCCCCCTATTGGCTTTCTAGCCGCCGACGGCGCGCAGATCTATCGCAAAAAAGCCGTAATAGGGATCACGAATCGCGGCTAAACGAAAAAACCTGATCCTTTTAGTGAAAAGGATCAGGTTAAGGATGACTTACAGGCCGAGTTCAGTCAGACCTGGATGGTCATCCGGACGGCGACCCAGTGGCCAGTGGAACTTACGCTCGCTTTCCTTGATAGGCATGTCGTTTATGCAAGCGAAACGACGGTGCATCAGGCCATCAGCTTCAAATTCCCAGTTCTCGTTGCCGTAGGAGCGGAACCAGTTACCGGAATCATCATGCCACTCGTATGCGTAACGGACGGCGATGCGGTTATCGGTAAAGGCCCAGAGCTCTTTGATCAGGCGATAATCCAGCTCTTTTTTCCACTTGCGGGTAAGGAAGCCTTTAGCCTCCTCGCGATTGGTAGCAAACTCAGCACGGTTACGCCATTGGGTATCCAGCGTGTAGGCGAGCGCAACTTTCTCGGCATCGCGGCTGTTCCAACCATCTTCAGCCAGTCGAACTTTTTCAATCGCTGTTTCGCGAGTGAAAGGAGGAAGTGGCGGGCGAGTTTGGGCATTGGACATGGTGGTGCCTCCAGATTAATTGGATCATTCAGGAACATGCGTGCTTGTGGAACACGGGCCTAAAGCAAGGCCCGTTAGATCTTCGATTGCGGGGGTAAAGCTGTGTTGCCAACTACAAGGTTGAAACCTGTTGCTATCGTGGCGGGCGAGTTTGGGCATTGGACAGGGTAATGACCCCAGTCTCGTTGGATGATAACTATGAGTAGTGTCTCTGACGCTCAGTCTTTAGGGCGCGAGCGCTCTCAGCAACATCTGCGCAACTTCCTTTGCATTATCAGCAGCGTGATAATCACCCATGACACGCGCCGTGGTGATTGCGCCTTCCATCAAAATAAATAATTGCCTGGCTAAGACCAACGGTTGCTCGGTATTCAATTGCTCAGTCAGTTCAAGCGTATAGTCCAAGAGCTTTTGCTTGTGCAGCTTTGCGATCTGGCGGATGGGGTCTTCAGGATCCCCAACTTCGCCTGCCGTGTTAATGAACGCACAGCCGCGGAAACCATCCGTCTCGAACCAGCTCTTCAAAACAGTAAACATGTTCAGTATGCGATCGTACGGCGTAGCGGCTTTGTCGCATTCAGTCCTGAACCATTGCATCCAGCGTACGTCGCGGGCGCTCAAGGCCGCAGCTGCGACATCATCTTTGGTGGCGAAGTGGTTGTAGATACCCTTCCTTGAAACGCCAGAGGTCTTCACCAACAGGTCCATGCCAGTGGCATGAATCCCGTTTTCGTAGATGAGTTTCTCGGCGGTGGCCAGGATCTGGGCTCTGTGATCTATCGTTGGTCTGCTCATGGATTCAATGTAGAACGATCGTTCTCTCCGGTCAAGCACCACACGGTAATTTTTCGATAAGGGGGGCGAGCCTCTGTCAGGGCCGGCGGTCCATGGGGCTGATGCACTGACTTAATCGAGACGATAGCGGGAATATATTTTGCGCGCAAAATATTATCGCGCAAAGTTAGCCTCAAGCAGCAAACATCCGCCCGAACACTGCAGGCAACCAGAACTGAACGCCTGCCCACGCCCTAGGAGCTCAAACCATGAAACTGTCCCGAACCCTCACCGCCGGCCTGCTGGCTCTGGCTGTCAACAGTGCCTTCGCCGCTGGTAGCCCTGGCGTGGAACACACCACCCAAGGCTTTCTTGAGGCTCTGGCTGCAGGCGGCGGCAAGCCGCTGGAAACCTTGCCGCCGAAAGACGCCCGAGCGGTGCTGACCGGCGCCCAGGCAAGCGTGAAAGTCGACGTGTCCGGTATTCAGGTCGAGCGCCGTACCATCCAGGCCGATGGTCAGCCGCTGGAGATCAGGGTAGTGCGGCCGGAGGGCGCTAAGGGTGACCTGCCGGTGTTCATGTTCTTCCATGGTGGTGGCTGGGTGTTGGGCGATTATCCGACCCACGAGCGGCTGATTCACGACCTGGTAGTGGGCTCTGGTGCGGCAGCGGTCTACGTCGATTACACGCCATCGCCCGAGGCCAAGTTCCCCACAGCGATCAACCAGGCGTACGCCGCCACCCGCTGGGTCGCTGAGCATGGCAAGCAGATCGGTGTCGACGGCAGCCGCCTGGCGGTGGCTGGCAACAGCGTCGGCGGCAACATGGCTGCGGTAGTAGCTATCAAGGCAAAGGAAGCCGGTACTCCGAAGCTGCGCTTCCAGGCACTGCTGTGGCCCGTGACTGATGCCAACTTCAACAACAGTTCCTACAACCAATTCGCCGAAGGGCACTTCCTGACACGCAACATGATGCAGTGGTTCTGGGACAGCTACACGACTGATCCGAAGCAGCGTGACGACATTCACGCATCGCCGCTACGTGCCAGCCTTGATCAGTTGAAAGGTTTACCGCCGGCACTGGTACAAACTGCTGAAATGGACGTGCTGCGTGATGAAGGTGAAGCCTATGCTCGCAAGTTGAATGCCGCTGGTGTGCCGGTAACCGCCGTGCGCTACAACGGGATGATTCACGACTTCGGCCTACTCAACGTCCTGGGCGAAGTGCCTGGTACCCGAAGTGCGATGGACCAAGCTGCACAGGCGATCAAACAGCACCTCCAGTAACAGCGGCAATAAGGGCCGGGGCGAACGTTGTCGCCCCCGGTCATTGAGCGGATGAACAGGTCGGGGACAGTGCTGTCCTCGGTATTATCCCTACCGCTAGTCGGATATTTCTAAGGGGTCTGGTGCGACGACTAGCCTCCAGCCTAGCGTCAGGGATAACGCTGAACATTCGGCCCATGGAGGGCCAGTACGCCTCGTCGTCCCGACGCTTTATCTGCTGAGGAGACGATAATGAAAATAACCCTGAAACGCTTGGCGTACATGGGTGCAAGCTTCACCAGCGCGCTAGCCATGGCCGATGCGGCCAGCCCGCCGGCGCTGTCACCTGCGATACCCTTCGACGTCACCGCCAATCCCCCCATCACCCTGGACAACCTGCAGCACGATTTCGACGTGCTGTCGTGGCAGACATTCGTCGCGCTGAACTGGCCCGCCAACGCCGACGGCAGCGCCAACACCTCGGCGAAGATCGGCGCGCCGGGGCAGACGGTCTGGGAGTCGTGGAAGGAGAGCTACGAGATTTTCCTGCCCCAGGGCCAGAAGCCGGTCGCCTGGAATCAGAAGGCGCCGCTACCCGCCGCCTGCCAAGGCAAGGGTGACCTGCCTGTGCTGCAGCAGATGGGCAAGGTCGCCGGTGTGCTCGACGAATTCATCCAGCCGTTCAAAACCGGCCCGCTGGTGGACCAGCACGGCACCTACACGCGCAACGCGATCATGGTCAACCAGCCGATGTTCGATGACATCGTCAACAATGGCCTGTACAGCAAGGAAGGCCAGCAAGCGTTCCTGAGCAAGGCCGACAACCGCATCGCCTTCGCCTGCGGTTCGCAAAAGGCCCAGCAGGTCGGCGCCATCATGGTCAAGTCGGCCTGGAAAGTGCTCGATGGCAGCGACAACCCGGCGGATTTCCACTCCGTCGACGCGCTGGTCTACACGCCGGGCAACGCCGACCCGAACAAGGGCACGTTAATCCCCGAGTCGTGCAGTGCGCAGAAGGTCGGGCTGGTCGGCCTGCACATCGTCCACAAAACCAATGCTGCGCCGCAGTGGGTGTGGTCGAGCTTCGAGCACGTGCGCAACGTGCCGGAAAAGACCACGCCGCTCAACGAGCGCAAAGGCCCCTACCTGTTCTACGACGCCCAGGCCAGCGATCGCCCGGTGAACGAGCCACCCGCGCGACCGTGGGACCCGTCGAAGAAGGCCACGCCTTCGCAGATCGTGCGGGAAATTCCGCTCACTGCCGCAACCCACCAGCTCAACCTGCAGTGGCAGGGCGCGCTCAAGGGCACCGTATGGGCAAACTACCAGTTGATCAGCACCCAATGGCCAACCGACCCCGCCGATAACTGTCAGGTACCGTCGCCAACCAACCCACTCGGCACGCCTGCGCCGAACTTCCTGGCCAATGCCACGCTGGAAACCTATAACCAGGGCACGACGCCGCAGGCTTCGTCCAGTTGCATGGAATGTCACAACAACGCGACCACCCGCGTGACCCAGTCACCGCGCACCAGCTTCGCCGATTTCACCTTCCTGCTTGAACGTGCCCAATCCACTGGCGCCAAGGAGTGATGCCATGAGCGACCCGAACCTGCAGAACTTCATCGACCTGTCCGCCGTGCTCACTGGCCTGTCAGCCGACCTGCTGGCGCCTTCGATCGACCCGATCAACCTGCCGCCGGTGTTCTTCGCCACCGCACGGCAAGGCATGGGCACCGCAGCGTTCAGCAACCTGCTGGAGCTGTACGTCAGTCTCAAGAGCCAACCCCCAGCGCAGATTGCCAGCGCCGTGCTCGGCAACGCGGACGCGCAGATCGCCCAGGGCGCTCGCTCGATCATGAAGCTGTGGCTGCTCGGCAGCTGGTACCAGCCTTATGACCAAGGCAATGCCCACGCGGGCGACACCCATGTGGTCTCCGACCAGGCCTACAAGGAAAGCTGGGCGTGGAAGATCGCCCAATCCCACCCCATGGGCTACAGCCAGTACCACTTCGGTTACTGGGCCGAGCAGCCACCGACCCTCAAGCAATTCACCGGTGTCGACGCCAAGGAAGGGCAGCAGCCATGAGCACTCTACACACCCAGAACATCGAAACCGCCGATGTGATCGTCGTGGGCGCCGGCATGGCCGGCAGCGTCATGGCCTACCAGTTGGGCCTGGCCGGCTTGAACGTGCTGGTGCTCGAGTCGGGCCCGGCGATTCCGCCGAACCGCAGTGAGTACCTGGAGCGCTTCTACACCGCCGTGCTCAAGTCGCCCGAGTCGCCATACCCACCGGAGCAGACCGAGCAGACCCCGGCCACGCAGTTCGCCCCGCGAGCAACTATCCAGGACTTGATCACCGCCGGCAGCAGCGACCCGAACAAGGTGCAGAAAAGCTACCTGGTACAGAAGGGCCCGCAACTGTTCGCCAGCACCTATGAGCGGGTAGGCGGCGGCACCATGTGGCACTGGATGGGCACGGCCCTGCGCCTGTTGCCCAACGACTTTCGCATGCGCAGTGCGTACAACGTCGGGGTCGATTGGCCGATCAGCTACGACGACCTGCAGACCGCCTACTGTCGCGCCGAGGAGGAGATGGGCGTGTCCGCCGATGTCGCCTCGCAGACCTACCTGGGCGTGACCTTCCCGCAGGGCTATGAGTACAGCATGCACGGCATCCCGCCGTCGCTGGTCGACCAGGGCCTGGGCAAGAACGTTACGGGCACGGTGTACCAGAGCGCGGAGAAGGCGCCCGACGGCAAGCCGTACCCAGGCGTCACCCTCAATGTCCGGCAGACCCCGGCCGGGCGCAACTCGCAGAACGACAACGGCCGCCGAGTGTGCGCGGGCAATACCAGCTGCACGCCGATCTGCCCGATCCAGGCCAAATACGACGCCACCGTGACCATGGCCAAGGCACTGGATACCGGCAACGTGCGCATCCTCTACCAGACCGTGGCCAGCCAGGTTCAGGTCGATGCCAATGGGGTCACGGGTATTGATTTCATCCAGTACCAGAACGATGGCACGCGTCAGAACGGCACGGCCCAGGGCAAGCGCTACGTGATCGCCGCCCACGCCATCGAAACGCCGAAGCTGCTGCTCAACTCCATCGGCCCGAACAGCCCTGAAGGGGTCGCCAACAGCAGCGGCCAGGTCGGCCAGGCGTTGGCCGACCACCCGGTGTACCTGGCCTGGGGCCTGATGCCCGAAGGCAAGCCGCTGTTCCCGTTCCGCGGGCCGTTGTCCACCTCGGGGATCGAGGACATGCGCGATGGCCCGTTCCGTAGCCAGCGTGCTGCCTGGCGAATCGAGATCGGCAACGAGGGCTGGAACTGGTCGGTGAACGACCCCTACGCCTCGGTCTGCGATTTCATCGACGGCACCAACAACGGCGGCGCCAACCCCGACAAGCTGGCGTTGTCCGGCCAGGCGCTGGTGCAGCAGCTCAACAGCGTGCTGACCCGCCAGTTCCGTCTGGGCTTCCTGATCGAGCAGGTGGAGAAAGACCCCGACAATGCGCTGTGCCGGGTGGAGAGGACCACGGCGTTCACCGACGGCTTGGGCCTGCCTCGGCCTCAGATCACCTACGAACTGTCCGACTACACCAAGGAGGGCTTCAAGCAGGCGCGCCTGGCCGCCACGCATATCATCACCGAGCTGATGGGCGCCACCGAGCTGACCAACCTGAACCCTAAGCTCGAACCCGGCTCACAAACGGTGTTCGAGTACGACGGCCAGCACTACGCGTTCTTCGGCGCTGGCCACCTGATGGGCACTTACCGCATGGGCTCGGACCGCACCAAGTCGTTGGTGGACAAGGAGCAGCGCAGCTGGGACCACCCCAATCTGTTCCTGGTTGGCGACGGCGTGTTCCCCACCACCGGCACCGCCAACCCGACCTTGACCATCACCGCGCTGACCTTCCAGGCCGCCGACGTGGTGGCCAGCGACCTGCTCAAGCGCACGCTGCAGGTGCAAGCCAACCAGGCATGGCAAGGTACGGGCATGCAGGTCAATGGGCAGAGCTGGCAGTTGGCAGTGTGTACGGGCGGGCAGTGGACGGCCAACCCGGCCACCGGCATGGTTGGCGCGCAGGGCAACCCCGCGTTGATCGCCAAGCCCGGCTACACCTTGCCGGGGCAGAACGAAGGGACGTTGATCGGGCGTATCGGCAGCAACGGCGTGCCGTTCCTGGTGGGTAGCCAGGTGCAATTGCCGCGTGGCCAGCAGGGTGAGTTGCAGCTGTGCATCAATGACGACCTGGCGGGACGATATGGGGCTGGCCTGAGCGATAACCTGGGCAGCCTGTCGGTGGAGGTGCGTTTCGGCGCGCTGTAGGCGCTGTCATGCCAACCCCATGGTGCTCCGGCAATGCCGGAGTATTGTGGGGTTGCTCTCTCAGCCCTGGTGATTCAGCGGTTCGCAGCCATGCGCCGGCTACCGCAACACTTGCAAACGCCAAGGCAGCCGCTGCTGCCGACAAGCGAGCAAGCTGCAAGGCAGCGAAAAATCTGGTTTCCTGACACTCCCGAGCAAACCGTTTTTCGGATGCTGAAAAGCCACCAGGAATGAAATGAGAAAGTACCTTACCGTAACAATCGCACTGCTGGCCCCGCTGCTGCTCAGTGCCTGCTCCACAACGGGCACAGCCAAAGCACCCAGCGAAACGGCAATCACAACGCCCAAATACCTGAAAAGTGACTTGTACGGTGTCTGGTACTCCAACGCCGATGACGGCACCTCTCAGGCGCTGGCGTTGCTGCTGCTCAAGGCAGACGGTTCAGCCACCGACTTTCTGATCCTCAGCGAAAAAAACTCAATGCAGAAGATCGTGCAGCAGTCGTCCTGGTCGTACGACGTTGAACGCAATGTCTTCGAGCAGACAGTCAGCGAAGTATCCATTCAAAAAGGCAAGGCGCCCGCAGCGGTCACTCATCCGCATGAAGTCATCCGGGCATCGGTCGAGCTGATCAAGCTGGATAACAAAGTGATGGGCATCAAGTTCAAAAGGGAAGATGGCGAGGTCACCGGCTACCTCAAGGGCAGCGCCGCCATGCTCGAAAAGCTCAAGAGGATCCAGTAAGCGCGCTTGCCCATGGTGCAATCGAACGCCCGCCGAAGCGGGCTGATGGCTTTCACGATTCCATGACCGGGCATTCCACCCGCAAGAAGGGGAAAAGTTCGTCTGGATTTCGGCATTCGTCGTTCAGCTTCACGCGCGCCGCTTCTGCAAGCGAGCGAGTCGAGTAGCTCGGCTTCAAGCGCAGTTTTTCTTGATTGTCATAAATGTCGAAACCACCCGAAACCGTAGCGGCGTAGAAGCGGGACCCTGATTGAAAGGATTCTTTTTCGATGGGTACAGCTGGAACGATAACAAATCTTGTTTGCATGACCCGTGCCTCCCCAGACATTGACCTTAGTATTAGCCTGAGGTGTGAAGGCATCAATATGACTCATCGAGACGATTCAATGGCGCGCCGTGTCAGTGCTGTCAGGCAACCGTTTGCGAAGCAGGCGGCTGTTCAACCTTGAGCTTTCTGCCGCTGCGAGCGCTGGATACGGTTGACCGCGATCTGCACGCAGGCTGCCACGACACAGAGCAAACCGACTTTCCAGCTGCCCTCAAGGCCAAAATGCTCGGCCAGTTTCCCCGCGATGATCACGCACACGAAGATGGCCACAGGTAGGATCAGTTTGTTCATCAGGTCTTCCGGGGAGGGGCAAAGAAAGGCCCAAGTCTACTTCACTGGGCTTGCCCCGTGACAACGGACAGCAATAAGCACTTCCCCGCGACTCAGCTTCAGGCATCATGCTCCTAGCCCCACTCGAAAACCGACCCCCTGCCAATGACTGACAGCACCAAATCCAACCGCGCCATCTACGACCTGGACATGCTTCGCGCCGTGGTCATGGTGGCCGACTGCGGCAGCTTCACCACCGCCGCCGCGCGCCTGCACTCCACCCAGTCCACGGTCAGCCAGAAGGTGCGTCGGCTGGAGGAAATGGTCGGCCACCAACTGCTCGACCGCAGCAACCGCGAGGTGCACCCGACCGACGCCGGGGAAACCCTGCTGCGCTACGCACGGCATCTGCTTTCGGTGAGCAACCAGCTGAGCGAGGCGATGTCGGGCGGGGTCTCGGTCACGGTGCGCATCGGCCTGCCGGACGATTTTGTCGCGGGCAAGACGATGCAGGCGCTGGCGGCCTTCAACCGGCTCAACCCGACGGTCAAGCTGGAGATCACCGGTGGCCTGAGCCGTGACCTGATGAGCACCTACGACCGCGGTGAGTTGGACCTGGTGCTGGTCAAGCAGCGCCGCCACAGCCGCGAGGCCAATGCCTGCCAGCCGGAGCGTATCGAGTGGATCGACAGCGCGCAGTATCCGAGCTTCGCCCAGGAGCCGATCCCGCTGGTGACCTTTCCACCGCGCGGCCTGTACCGTGATGACATGATCGGCGCGGTCGAGGCCATGGGCCGCAGTTGGCGCATCGGGTTTACCAGTTCGAGCCTGGCGGGTATCCAGGCAGCGGTTGCCAATGGATTGGGGGTCAGCCTGTTGCCGTCGCGGGTGGTGGCGGCTGGGCATCGGGTGCTGGGGGCGGAGGAGGGGTTCAAGCCGATTCGAGTGTTTGAGGCAGCGATCTTCCATCGGCCTACGGCGGATCCGATGGTCAAGGAGCTGGCCGAGATTCTGATTGGCATATTGCGGGCAGAGGCTGAGTAAGCGGGGGGCCGCAGAGCGGCCCATCGACGCGCTTCGTCGCCACGATAAGCGCGGCTCCCACAGGTGTGGATGACCTAGTCAAAATAATCAGAGCCAGATTGCATCCCAATGTGGATAGTCGCCAACTCTCTCGACCAGGCCTGCCCGCTTCGGGTTCATGATGATGTATCGCGCGACTGCCCGAATGTCTTCTTCACGGCGTAATGCCCGGTCATGAAAACCCTTCTGCCACAGCTGACCGCTTCGTCCTTTGTGCCGATTGACCATCATTGTGCTTCGCGATTTCACACGTCGCATCAGTTGCCTCAAGCTCATTGGCCCGAGCTCGACCAGCCAGTGAAAATGGTCGGGCATCACCACCCAGGCCAGAGATTTGGCGACACACTCTTCCTGAGCCAGGCGGAACTGCGCCACCAGCAAACGTGCCGAGTGAAAGTCTGTGAATTGAGGTGCCCTGCCCAGCGTCGTGCTGGTCAGGAGATACAGCCGGCTGGTTTCCGAAAACCGGCCAAGCCTCAATCGATCTGAATGGGGACGATCCATGTTCCCTGCCTCCTGATAATTTACCCATCAGGTTAGCGGCCGTGAGTTTATCGCAGGGGTAACAATTGGTACCTGGTGTATCTGTATGGGGGCTGCTTTGCAGCCCATCGCCGGCAAGCGCGGCTCCTACAGGAAATGCACAGCCCTGAGGGCCAGCGCAGTCCACCCTATGGGTCTCACTAGCGACTCAGTTCTACAGCAAATTGCGCAGCCTTCAACTGCAACTGCGCAGGCCCGCCCCAGAATGCGCCATGGCGCACGATCACCCGTTCATGGATGGCCGCCGCCACCGCCGCCGCAGCATTCGGCGCCTTGAACAGAATAAAGCTGGCTTCATTGCCCACCTTCAACCCGTAATCCTGCTTGCCCATCACCCCGGCACTGGCCACGGTCGCCATCTCCAGCGCTACCCGCAGTTCCTCGTCGGTATTGAACCCGGAGCGGTAACTGACCAGCATCGCCCGCTGCAGCATGTCGCCGTTGCCGTAGGGCCACCAGGCGTCCTGGATATTGTCGTTGCCAGTGAACACCCGCACGCCACCGGCACGCAGGCGCAGTACAGGCGGGAGGGCGTGCTCGCCTGGGGCATTGGTCATGATCGAAACGCCGGCACGGGCCAGCACTTCGGCAGTGCGGTCAACCACGGCATCACTGACATCGCCCAGGCCATAGGCGTGGCTGACCGCCACCAGGCCTTGCATGCCCAGTGCCTGGGTACGGGCGGCGATGCGCGCGAGCTGGGCGATGCAAGTGTCGCCCGGTTCGTGCAGGTGGATATCGACCTTCACGCCATGCCGGTCGGCAATGCCGAACACGATATCCAGCTGGGCTTCGGCGTCGCCGTCCAGGGTGGTCGGGTCGATGCCGCCGACTACCTGCACGCCTTCACGCACGGCGGCTTCCATCACTTCGGCAGTGCCGGGGCAGGTCACTACACCGGCTTGCGGGAACGCCACCAGCTCAATGTCGATCAGGTCTTTCCACTTGTCGCGGGCTTCGAGGATGGCACGCAGGTTGGTCAGCCCGGTGGTGGCGTCAACGTCGACATGGCAGCGCATGGCCAGGGTGCCGAACGAGGCGGCCTGGCGGATCAGCGCGTCGGCGCGCTCGACGATTGGCGGGGCGCTGGCGAGTTCGCGTTTTTCCACGGCCAGGCGCTCGCGCAGGCTGGCGACCGGCTGGTGCGGTCGCCAGCGGTCGCCGACGAAGCTCTTGTCCAGGTGGATGTGGCCGTCAACGAAGCCGGGTAGTACCAGCAGGCCTTCGAGGTCGATGGAATCAACGGCGGCGGTGCTGGCGCGCTGCGGGCCGATGTGGCTGATGCGCCCGTCGCGCACGGCGATGTTCAGGGGGTGGCCATCGGCGTCGATGGCATTGATGAACTCACGGTCGTTCATGATGGGGGCCGTTTTTCCGAGGCTTGAGTAGCGTCATACGGTAGGGATGATCCCGGCCCCCCACAAATTAATTATCAGGATCGACCACAGTGCATTTCTTGATGATGTTGTTCGTGCAGATCGCCATCTATTGCGTGTGGGGTTTTATCGACCAGCTGGCGCGTGACCAGGGCATCGACGGTGTCGATATCGGCTGGGCGTTCGGGCTGTCGGCCATCGGCGGTCTGCCCGGGGCAGGGCTGCCTAGCCTGCTGGGGGCGCGGGTCAACCGTCAGCTGATGATCGCCGTGGGGCTGGTGGCGGTGTTCATCTCCATTGCCATGCTCACCGGCCACACCCGCACGCCGATACAGCTGTTTGTCGCGTTGTTGCTGATCAATTTCGGCTGGGTGCTGTCGCTGTCGTATTACATGGCGCTGATCACCACCAACGACCCGACCGGCAAGCTCACGCCGCTGGTCAGCATTACCTTGATGGGCGCGGCGGCGGTGACCCCGGCGCTGATCGCCCTGCTGGTTGAGGGCTCCAACCAGCCGCTGATCTTCTTGCTGGGCACTGCGGCGCTGGTGGTTGCCTTCGCCGTGACCTGCCTGGGGGCGGGGCGCCGGGCGATGCGCAGCAAGGCAGCTGTCTGAACTATCACGCGCCGGTCATGGTCACTCAATCGACACATTACCCTCCTACAGTCGGGACAGGAGCCTTGCACGGCTCCAGTCCGGTCAACCGAATGGGATCGCGCGCGCATGAAGGCAATGGACACGGCTACGGCCAGACGCAAGGGCATCAAGCTCCGCGCCACGGTGATCTACCGCAAGGATGGCGAGGTGCTGTTCGTACGCAAGCGCAACGCCAAATGGAACCTGCCAGGCGGCACGGTGGAGCGCGATGAAACGCCGCTGGAAGCGGCGCATCGCGAGATGGTCGAAGAGACCGGCCTGGCCTTCGACGAGTTGCGCTACATCGCCGAGTTCAGGGAGGACAAGGTCATCCACTACCTGTTCGAAGCCCGCAAGAGCGCGTGCAAGCCGCGCCCTTGCAACGAAATCGAGGCCTGCCGCTGGATCAAGCCAAAGGCGGTAGGCAAGCGCCGGGTAAGGCGCCCGATCAAGACCCTGCTCAAGCGCTGCGCGTGAGCTTACGCACTTGCAAGAACGCCCCGCGCTGACGGGGCGTTTGCTTTTCTACTGCAGCGTCGGCGGTTTGGCCGCTGCAGGCAATGCAGCCACTACTGCCTCTATTCGCGAAATTTCCCGCCCCAGTCGTTCAGCTTCCTGATGCTTGCCTTCGGCCTTCAAGCGATCCCGCTGCCGACGCAGGTTGAGCAAATTCTTCTGCAAGGCCAGGCCGGATTTATTGTATTGATCCATGTTTCTCTCGTGGCATTGGCATCCGTGCCGTTGTAGGAAAAATGGACCGTATCAGTGACAAATTCTTGCGGGAACTGGGGTTTCATACAGGAAAATGGCGATACAGCGATTTTGCCTACATTACCCGGAGGAAGCGTCCTACAAAACCACCTGCGGGTTGTTTCAATTCATGTTCATGAAAAGCCCGCCAAATGCCCGTATTTGCTGAGCTTTTCGGCAAACTGGCTAGGCTACGGGGTTTAGCGGCGCAGCCAAGGCGTTTTCGCCCTGGCCGCAACGTTATGTAGCAATTGCGACGCCGGCGGTGCTCCGCTCACTTGAAGAATTGACTGGGCGTGATACCGAACTGGCGCTTGAACATGCTGGCAAAGGCGCTGGGGCTGTCATAGCCCAGCGTGCCCGCCACATCGATGATGCGCTGGCCTTGGGCGATGCGCTCCAGCGCTTGCATCAGCCGCGCCTGCTGGCGCCACTGGCCGAAGGTCATGCCGGTTTCCTTGCGGAACAGACGCTGGATGGTCTTCTCGTCGACGCCCAGGTGTGCCCCCCAGTCGGCCAGGGTCGAACTGTCCTGCGGCCGCTCGTGCAGGGCCGAGCAGATGGCCCGCAGGCGTTTGTCGCTGGGCTGCAGCAGTTTCAGCGGCAGGGTTGGCAGCACGCAGATCTCGTCGAGGATCAGGCGCATGATCCGCGCTTCGCGTGAGTCCTCGACAAACGGCCCGGCGAAGTCGACCGACGCCTTGATCAGCTCGCTGAGCAGCGGTGAGATGCTGATGGCCTTGCTTGCCAGCGGCAGGTCGAGCGCTGCAGCGGGGTGCACGAACACGCTGCGCATCTTCACGTCACCCACGCAGCGGATGGCGTGCACCTGGCCGCAGGGCATCCAGATGCCGCGGCTGGTTGGCACGGTCCAGCGTTCGGCCTGGGACTCGACCAGCATCAGGCCCTTGATGGCGTAGATCAGTTGGTGCTTGGCATGCGAGTGAGCGGCGATGTACCAGTCTGGCGGGTAGTCGGTTGCCCGGCTGGCTACCTCCCAGGGCCATTCATCGACCTCCATCAGCAGTTCGTGCTGGGGTTTGACCATGATGCTCTCGTCCAGTCCAACAGGCGCGGCCATCTTAGCAGCAGCGGGTAGGCCGTGCTTTCGAGCGGGTTGCCGGCAGCAGCGCGGTGGCCAGGCCCAGCAGCGGCAGGAACGAGATCACCTGGTACACCCACTCGATGCCATGCAGGTCGGCCAGTTCGCCAAGGCCCGCGGCACCGATGCCGCTGATGCCGAACATCAGGCCGAACATCACCCCCGAGACCATGCCGACGCGGCCAGGCACCGCCTCCTGGGCGTAGACCACCAGCGCGGCAAAGGCCGACGACATCACCAGGCCGATGGCCACCGCCAGTACCGCAGTCCAGGCCAGGTTGGCGTAGGGCAGGGCGAGGGCGAACGGGGCCACGCCGAGGAACGAGATCCAGATCACCGCCTTGCGCCCGATGCGGTCACCCACTGGCCCGCCGGCAAAGGTGCCCAGGGCCACGGCGGCGAGGAACACGAACAGGTACAGCTGGCTTTGCTGCACGCTCAGGCCGAAGTGCTCGATCAGGTAGAAAGTGAAGTAGTTGGTGAACGACGCGATGTAGACGAACTTGGCGAACATCAGCACCGAGATCACCCCGACCGCGCGCCACATCGCGCCTTTCGACAGCCCCGGTGCCTGCTGCCCGGCCAGGCCTTTGAGCTGGATCTGGCCGTGGCGGATGGTCCAGCCGGTGACGCGCAGCAACACCAAGATGGCCAGGGCGGCTGCCAGCATGAACCAGGCAATGGCCGACTGGCCGTGGGGGATGACGATGGCGGCAGTCAGCAGTGGGCCGATCGCGGAACCTGTGTTGCCGCCGACCTGGAAGGTCGATTGCGCAGTGCCGAAGCGCCCGCCGGAGGCCATGCGCGCCACCCGCGAGGCTTCCGGGTGGAAGGTCGCTGAACCGATGCCCACCACCGCGGCGGCGAACAACAGCATTTCGTAACTATTGGCCAAAGCCAGCAGGGCGATGCCGACCAGGGTGAACAGCATGCCGGTGGGCAGCAGGTAGGGCATGGGGCGCTTGTCGGTGTACATGCCGACCCAGGGTTGCAGCAACGAAGCGGTCACCTGGTAGATCAGGGCGATCCAGCCGATCTGGGCGAAGCTCAGCGAGAAGTCGCGCTTGAGCATCGGGTAGATCGACGGCAGCACGGCCTGGATCAGGTCGTTGAGCAGGTGGGCGAAGGCGGCGGCACCGACGATGCGGACCAGAAAGCCCTGGGGTTGATCGGCGGTGGCGGTCGGGGCCAAGGTGGCGGCAGGAGTCGTCATGGGCGAGGCTCTTTTTCGAGTGAGGGCAAGGCATTGCCCGACGGAGGTTATCCAGCCGGGCAATGCCTGTCTCACGTCGAACAGGCACTCACTGTCGCGATTCGGACATTCAGTCGTCAGGGTGGCGTTGTCGATCACCAAGCGGTAGAGATTCCGACAGCCAGGCGGGCAAGCGGCTGTTCATCCTGCTATGCCTAACTATGGCGCATTCACTCGCCCCAGGCCCCGGCGCCCCCGGGGCGGGTGTCTGGCACAGGTGCCGAGCAACTGGGAGGTGCCACATGCTTTTCATCATTCAGTGGAGCATTGCCCCGGAAAACCGCAACGCCGTCATGGCCCGCTTCGCCAAGACTGGCGGCCTGCCACCCGCCGAGCTGAAGGTCCATGGCCGTTGGCATGCAGTCGGCGAGCTGCAGGGTTTTGCCGTGGTCGAAAGCAATGACCTGCAACCTGTCTTGCATTGGACGATGGACTGGAGCGACCTGGCGCACATGCAGGTCAGCCCGGCGATGACCGATGCAGAGCTGGCCCCGATACTGGTGGCCGCAGTGAACAAGATGACGCACTGAGTGGCGTAGTCAGGATGGCTGGGGTGTCGTGCCTGCTCTGGCCATCCACTTCAACAGCGTGGCGCTGGGTATCGCCACCGTTGCCGTAACGTAGCCGATAACGGCTGGCGATCAGATCGCGTCCATCCACCGGTGGGTGATCATCCGGGAGTAGGGCTGCGGGGATGATCAATGTGGGGCTCAGATTCTGATGTTGCTTCGGCCTGCCTCATCGCCGGAAAGCCGGCTCCCACAGGTGTTTCACGGGGCTCAATAGCGGTGATTCACCTGTGAGAGCGGGTTGTTAAGCTGCCTTCAGCTTCTGCTCGGTAGCCTTGTTGCGCCCACCGAGCCATACCAGCAGCAACCCGGCAGCTGCCAGTACGCCACCCGCCATCGGCACTGCGGCATAACCGAGGTCCAGGCTGATCACTGCGCCGCCCAGCGCTGCGCCAACCGCGTTACCCAGGTTGAACGCACCGACGTTGATCGACGACGCCAGCCCGGGCGCTTCGATGGCGGCGGTCATCACCCGCATCTGCAGCGGCGGCACCACGGCGAAGGTGAACATGCCCCACACCAGCAAGGCGATGGCGGCACCGATATGGCTGCCCAGCACCAGCGGCATCAACAGCATGATCAGCGCCAGCACGCCGAGGAAGATGCGCGCCGAGCCATCCAGCGACCAGTCGGCCAGGCGGCCACCGAGGCTGTTGCCCAACGTGAAGCCAATGCCGATCAGCACCAGGCCAAGGGTGACGAAGCTGTCCGAGGCGCCGGTCAGTTGCGCCAGCACCGGCGCCACGTAGGTATACAAGGTGAACATGGCGCCAGCCCCCAGCACCGTGGTGGCCATCGCCAGCAGCACGCTGGGACGGGCGATCACCGCCAGTTCCCTGCGCACATGCGGCACGCTACCACGCTCACCCTTGGGCAGGGCGTACCACAGGGCCGCCATGGCCAGCAGGCCGAGCACCGCCGTGCCGGCGAAGGCCATGCGCCAGCCGACCTGCTGGCCAACCCAGGTGGCCGCCGGCACACCGCCGATGTTGGCGATGGTCAGGCCCATGAACATGGTTGCCACGGCGCTGGCCTGTTTGTCCTTGGGCACGACGCTGGCGGCCACCACGGCGCCAAGGCCGAAGAAGGCGCCATGGTTGAGGCTGGTGACCAGGCGCGAGGCGAGCAGGGTGTAGTAGTCCGGTGACAGCGCCGAAAGCAGGTTGCCCAGGGTGAAGATCGCCATCAGCGCCATCAGCGCCGCGCGTTTGCCGAAGCGGCTGAACAGCAAGGTCATGATCGGCGCGCCGACCATCACGCCGATGGCGTAGGCGGTAATCAGCATGCCAGCGCTGGGGATGCTCACGTCAACGCCTTGGGCAATCACCGGCAGCAGGCCCATCGGGGTGAATTCGGTGGTGCCGATGCCAAAGGCACCGATGGCCAGGGCGAAGAGGACGCGTCCGGCTTTCATTGGGCTGGCTCCTGCGCGGTTGGATGGAAGTGCGGCGGTCGGTAATCGGCGATGGACATGGCATCAATCCCAGATCGGCGCCAGGCCTTCAGGGCTGACTTCGCGGCCATTGCGTTCGAGCTTGGCGATACGGGCCATGTCCTCGTCGTCCAGGCGCAGGTCGCGGGCGAGCAGGTTGCTGGCCAGGTTCTCGCGCTTGGTCGAGGACGGGATCACCGCGTAACCCAGCTGCAGGGCCCAGGCCAGGGCAACCTGGGCGACGGTGGCCTTGTGCTTGTTGGCGATCTCGGCCAGCACCGGGTCTTTCAGCACCTTGCCGTAGGCCAGGGTCATGTAGGAGGTGACGGTGATGCCTTGCTCCTTGAGGAACGCGGTCAGCTTGGTGTTCTGCAGGTACGGGCTGAGCTCGATCTGGTTGGTGGCGATTTCGCCTTTGCCCACCACGGCGATGGCTTGCCTGGTCAGCTCGATGTTGAAGTTGGACACGCCGATCTGACGGGTCAGACCCAGCTTCCTGGCTTCGGCCAGGGCTTGCATGTATTCGGCCAGTTCGACGCCGTTGCCTGGGGCCGGCCAGTGGATCAGCAGCAGGTCGACGTAGTCGGTGCGCAGTTTCTTCAGGCTGTCGCGCAGGCTGGGGACCAGCTTGTCGGCGGCGTAGTTTTCAACCCAGATCTTGGTGGTGATGAACAGCTCGCTACGCGGCACGCCGCTTTCGGCGATGGCCTGGCCGACGTCGGCTTCGTTCTGGTAGATCTGCGCGGTGTCGATGACGCGGTAGCCCAGTTCCAGGGCCGACTTGACCGAATCGATGACGGCTTGGCCGGTAAGGCGGAAAGTACCGAGGCCGAAGGATGGAATGCTCATGGATCTGCTCCTTATGAGTGAAAGGTGGACCGGACTGAGCCTAGTTGCTCGAGTGCGGTCGATCTCGAATGGGGGGCAGTGTGCGGGTTTACCTGGGATTGATTAAGACAGGGCGGAGCCAATGTCATTTGACCTGGAGTCACGAATCGGCTGTGCGCTTATGATTCTGGCAAGGGCAATTGCCCAAACGAAACGGCCCGCCAAAAGGCGGGCCGTGGGGCATTGCGAATGACGATCAGCGGCGACGGAACAGCGGCAGCGGCTCGTCGGTGGCGCCCTGGTAGGTCACCGAGAAGTCCTTCAGGCTCTGCAGCGCGTCTTCCGGGTCCTTGTCGGCACGGATGGCGAACGCGTCGAAGCCACAGCGGGCCATGAAGAACAGCTGGTCGCGCAGCACGTCGCCGATGGCGCGCAGTTCGCCCTTGTAACCGTAGCGGTCACGCAGCAGACGCGCATTGGAGTAGCTGCGCCCGTCGGTGAAGGCCGGGAAATTCAGGGCGATGACCTGGAAGTGCTGCACGTCATCGCCGATCTCTTCCACTTCCTGGTCGCTGTCCAGCCACACGCCCAGGCCGCCGTCGCGGGCCTTGAGCACGTGGGCATGGTCGCGCCACATCTGCAGCGGGACGATGTAGTCGTCGCAGTTGGTCAGCTCGTCGAACGAGGTGTCCTTGGGCAGCAGGTGCCAGGTTTCGTCGACGATCTGGTTGTTCTTAATGATTCGCTGCATAGACGCGTTCCTTGAAAGGGTCGATGCCGATACGCTGGTAGGTGTCGATGAAACGCTCTTCCTCGGTACGTTGTTCGACGTACACGGCGATCAGCTTCTCGATCACATCAGCCATGTCACCCTGGGCGAACGACGGGCCGAGGATCTTGCCCAGGCTTGCGTCGCGCGCGGCGTTGCCGCCCAGCGATACCTGGTAGAACTCCTCGCCCTTCTTGTCCACCCCGAGGATGCCGATGTGGCCGACGTGGTGGTGGCCGCAGGCGTTCATGCAGCCAGAGATGTTCAGGTCGATCTCGCCAATGTCGAACAGGTAGTCCAGGTCGTCGAAACGGCGCTGAATGGATTCGGCGATCGGGATCGACTTGGCGTTGGCCAGCGAGCAGTAGTCACCGCCGGGGCAGCAGATGATGTCGGTCAGCAGGCCGATGTTCGGCGTGGCGAAGCCGCTCTCGCGCAGCTCCATCCACAGCGCGTGCAGCTGGCGCTGCTCGACGTCGGCGAGGATGATGTTCTGCTCGTGGGAGGTACGCAGGAAGCCGAAGCTGTAGCGCTCGGCGAGGTCTGCCACGGCGTCCAGCTGCTTGTCGGTCAGGTCGCCAGGGGCAACGCCGGTCGGCTTGAGCGACAGGGTCACGGCCACGTAGCCAGGGCGCTTGTGGGCGCGAGTGTTGCGCGAGCGCCAACGGGCGAAGCCTGGGAATTCGGCGTCCTGGGCGCTGTAGTCGACGTTGTCGAGGGCCAGGTAGTCCGGGTCGACGAAGTGGCGCGAGACGCGCTGGACTTCGGCTTCGGTCAGGGTGGTGCTGCCGCCACGCAGGTGGGCCATTTCGGCCTCGACCTTCTCGGCGAACACTTCCGGGGTCAGTGCCTTGACCAGGATCTTGATCCGCGCCTTGTACTTGTTGTCACGGCGACCGTAACGGTTGTACACGCGCAGGATGGCGTCGAGGTAGCTGATCAGGTCCTGCCATGGCAGGAACTCGTTGATGAACGAGCCGATCACCGGGGTACGGCCCAGGCCACCACCGACCAGCACGCGGAAGCCCAGCTCGCCAGCGGCATTGCGCACCGGCTCCAGGCCGATGTCGTGCACTTCGATGGCGGCGCGGTCTTCCTTCGAGCCGTTGATGGCAATCTTGAACTTGCGCGGCAGGTAGGCGAATTCCGGGTGGAAAGTGGTCCACTGGCGGACGATTTCGCACCATGGGCGCGGGTCGACAATTTCATCCGCGGCAACACCGGCGAACTGGTCGGTGGTGGTGTTGCGCAGGCAGTTGCCGCTGGTCTGGATCGCGTGCATCTGCACGGTGGCCAGCTCGGCGAGGATATCCGGGATGTCTTCCAGCGCCGGCCAGTTGAACTGCACGTTCTGGCGGGTGGAAATGTGGGCGTAGCCCTTGTCGTAGTCGCGGGCGATCTTGGCCAGGGTGCGAACCTGGGTGGCGTTCAGCTGGCCGTACGGCACGGCGACACGCAGCATCGGCGCGAAACGTTGGATATAGAGGCCGTTCTGCAGGCGCAGAGGGCGGAATTCTTCTTCGCTCAGCTCACCGGCCAGGTAGCGGCGGGTCTGATCACGGAACTGCTTGACGCGGTCCTCGATGATCCGCTGATCGTACTCGTCGTATACGTACATAAAAGTCCTGTCTCAGGCTGCATGCAGCTATTCGCGCGCACGGCCGCGCACTCCGGTTCGGAGCCGGGGAACGATAGCAGGTTGGGTTTATGCGCTAAAGTGATGTTTTTGCATATGAAAAGAACCAAACGAACTAAGTGAGACTGACTGGCATTTGTTACCCCAAGGTGCGACGGGTTTATACTCGTTGGTTTGTTTCAAGGGGTGTATCCGCATGCTCAAGGCGCTTTGCCAAAGCTTGTGCCTGAGCCTGCCGCTGGCAGCTTCCGCTCAGGCCGCTTCGGTGGTCTTTCTCAACCCTGGCCATTCGAACGAGACGTTCTGGACCAGCTACTCGCGTTTCATGCAGGCTGCCGCCGACAAGCTGGGCATGACCCTGCGGGTGGAGTACAGCGAGCGCGATGCCACGCTGGCGATGAGCCAGGCCCGGGCGGTGCTCAAGGGCCCGCAGCGGCCAGACTACCTGGTGCTGGTCAATGAACAGTACGTGGCGCCAGAGATCATCCGCCTGTCCCGGGGCACCGGGGTCAAGCTGTTCCTGGTCAACAACGGCCTCACCGCCAGCCAGGCCAGGAGCATCCAGGCCCAGCCCGACAAGTACGGGCAGGTGCTCGGCAGCTTGACCTCCAACGACCAGCAGGCGGGCTTTCGCATGCTGCATGAAATGGTCGCCTTGCTGCCGCGTGACAATGAGCCGATCGACCTGGTGGCCTTTGCCGGGGTCAAGACCACCCCGGCTTCGCAGTTGCGCGAGGAGGGCATGCGCCAGGCGTTGGCCGACTTCCCCCAGGTGCGCCTGCGCCAGGTGGTGTATGGCGGCTGGAACCGCGAACGCGCCTACGAGCAGGCGCAACAGTTGCTGCAGCGCTACCCGAAGGCCCGGCTGGTGTGGGCTGCCAACGACCAGATGGCCCTCGGCGCCATGCAGGCGTTCGAGGAGGCCGGGCGCAAGCCAGGGCGCGATGTGGTATTCGGTGCCATCAACAGTTCGCCGGAAGCCTTGCGCGCCCGTATCGATGGGCGCCTGGGCGTGCTGATGGGCGGGCACACCACGCTCGGTGGCTGGGCCATGGTGCTGCTGCACGACGATGCCCACGGGTTGGAGGTGAATCGCGACGGCAAGCGTGAGCACATGCTGCCGGTGCTGCAGTCAATTGACCAGGCCAGGGCGCGGCGATGGCTGAAGCTGCTGGAACGGGACGACTACGGGGTCGATTTCCAGCATTACAGCGCCGAAGGGCGCCCGCCGAGCTACCAATACCCGTTTCTGACGTCACCCGTCGACTATTGAAAGACCTTGCTTGAGCGAAGGGCATTGCTCGTCTTAACTGCTGGTGGTGAAGTGCATTCCCATAACCACTACAAGAGGCAATGCAATGGGAAACTCTACCAAGGTCCGCAAAGCTGACAGCAGTGTCGATGCCTGGGCGATCCTCTGCCTGATCGTCCTGGTGGTGGTCACTGCCGTATATTGGGTCAGCCACCAGTGACTTGAACTCAAGACCGTGATGCAGCCAGAACGCCTGTGGGAGGGAATCCCGCAGGCGTTTTTGTTGGTTTGCAGCGCGTTCAGCGGGCTGTGAGGTGCAGCGCCAGTTGCACCAGGCCGATCAGCACGGCAATGAACACCAGGGTAAACAGTGTACCCAGCACGATGAAGTGGCTGGCCTTGCCGTGGGTGAAATCGCGGGCGCGGTTCTTGCCGCTCTGCACGCCGAAGGCGGCGGCGAGGATGCTGTGCAGCATCTGCCAGAAGGTCGGGGGCTTGCCTTGGCTGGAATCGTCCATGGTGGCTCCTGAAGAATCAGAGGCTATCAGGGACAGTGTAGGCAATGGGCGGGAGGTTGCCTGTGCCGGCCTCTTCGCGCCGAACCGCCGCGAAGAGGCCGACGCGGTCTTAGCTGTCGTACCCGAGGTTAGGCGCCAACCAGCGCTCGCTCACGCTGATGTCCTGGCCCTTGCGCGCGCTGTAGCGCTCGATCTGGTCCTTGTCGACCTTGCCCACGGCGAAGTACTGCGCCTGCGGGTGAGCGAAGTACCAGCCGCTGACCGCCGCCGCCGGGAACATCGCGAAGTGCTCGGTAAGGAACACACCGCTCGGCCCGGTCTCGCCAATCGCGGTGCCATCGAGCAGGCGGAACAGGGTTTCCTTCTCGGTGTGGTCCGGGCAGGCCGGGTAGCCCGGGGCAGGGCGGATACCGCTGTACTGCTCCTTGATCAGCGCCTCGTTGTTCAGGTGCTCGTCGCGGGCATAGCCCCAGTGCTCTTTGCGCACCTGCTCGTGCAGCCACTCGGCACAGGCCTCGGCCAGGCGGTCGGCCAGGGCCTTGACCATGATCGAGCTGTAGTCGTCGCCCTTGTCCTGGTACGCCTTGGCCACCTCCTCGGCACCGATGCCGGCGGTGGTGATGAAGCCGCCGACGTAGTCGGTGACGCCGCTGGCCTTGGGCGCGACGAAGTCGGCCAGGGACAGGTTCGGCTTGCCATCGGGCTTGATGGTCTGCTGGCGCAGGTGATGCAGGGTGGCCAGGGCCTGGCCGTCTTCGCCGTAGACTTCGATGTCGTCATCGGCAACCTGGTTGGCCGGCCAGAAACCGAACACCGCGCGGGCGCTGATCAGCTTCTCGTCGATCAGCTTGTCGAGCATCTCGCGGGCATCCTTGTACAGCGCGGTGGCGGCTTCGCCGACCACTTCGTCGGTGAGGATGCGCGGGAACTTGCCGGCCAGGTCCCAGGAGATGAAGAACGGGGTCCAGTCGATGTACTCGGCCAGGGTGCGCAGGTCGATGTCTTCCAGCACCTTGACGCCGGTGAAGGAAGGCACCGCTGGCTGGTAGCCGGCCCAGTCGTACTGTGGCTTGGTGGCGATGGCCTGGGCGTAGCTCAGGCGCTCGGTGCGGGCGCTGCGGTTGGCGGTGCGCTCGCGCACTTCCACGTAGTCCTGGCGGGTTTTCTCGACGAAGCCGGGCTTGAGCTCCTTGGACAGCAGCTGGGTAGCCACCCCCACCGCACGCGAGGCGTCGGTGACGTAGACCACGGCGTCGTTGCTGTACTTGGGTTCGATCTTGACCGCGGTGTGTGCCTTGGAGGTGGTGGCGCCGCCGATCATCAGCGGCAGGTGGAAGTCCTGGCGCTGCATTTCGCGGGCGACGTGGACCATCTCGTCCAGCGACGGGGTAATCAGGCCGGACAGGCCGATGATGTCGCACTTCTGTTCGCGGGCGGTCTGCAAAATCTTCTCGGCAGGCACCATCACGCCGAGGTCGACGATGTCGTAGCCGTTGCAGCCCAGCACCACGCCGACAATATTCTTGCCGATGTCATGCACGTCGCCTTTGACGGTGGCCATGAGGATCTTGCCCTTGGCTTGCGGCTTGTCGCCTTTCTCGGCTTCGATGAACGGGATCAGGTGCGCCACGGCCTGCTTCATCACGCGGGCCGACTTGACCACCTGGGGCAGGAACATCTTGCCGGCGCCGAACAGGTCGCCGACCACGTTCATGCCGTTCATCAGCGGGCCTTCGATGACCTCGATCGGGCGCGCGCACTGTTGGCGGCACTCTTCGGTGTCTTCGACGATGAAGGCGGTGATGCCCTTGACCAGTGCGTGCTCCAGGCGTTTTTCAACGGGCAGCGAACGCCATTCTTCGTTTTCCACTTCCTTGGTGGCGCCGCCGCCCTTGTAGTCGTCGGCAATCGCCAGCAGGGCGTCGGTGCCGTGCGGGGTGCGGTTGAGCACCACGTCCTCGACCTTCTCGCGCAGTGCGGCCGGGATCTCGTCATAGATCTCCAGCTGGCCGGCGTTGACGATACCCATGGTCAGGCCGTTCTGGATCGCGTGGTAGAGGAATACCGAGTGGATCGCTTCACGCACCGGGTTGTTGCCGCGGAACGAGAACGACACGTTGGATACGCCGCCCGAGCTCAGCGCGTGGGGCAGGTGATCACGGATGTAGGCGCAGGCCTCGATGAAGTCGACGGCGTAGTTGTTGTGCTCTTCGATGCCGGTGGCGACAGCGAAGATGTTCGGGTCGAAGATGATGTCTTCCGGCGGGAAGCCCACTTCGTTGACCAGGATGTCGTAGCTGCGCTGGCAGATTTCTTTCTTGCGCGCGGCGGTGTCGGCCTGGCCGACCTCGTCGAAGGCCATCACCACCACGGCGGCGCCATAGCGCTTGCACAGGCGGGCGTGGTGCTTGAACTGCTCGACGCCTTCCTTCATGGAGATCGAGTTGACGATGCCCTTGCCCTGGATGCACTTCAGGCCTGCTTCGATCACTTCCCACTTGGACGAGTCGATCATGATCGGCACGCGGGAGATGTCCGGCTCACCGGCGATCAGGTTGAGGAAGCGGACCATGGCGGCCTGGGAGTCGAGCATCCCTTCGTCCATGTTGATGTCGATCACCTGGGCGCCGGCCTCGACCTGCTGCAGGGCGACTTCCAGGGCTTCGGTGTAGTTCTCTTCACGGATCAGCCGGGCGAACTTGGCCGAGCCGGTGATGTTGGTGCGCTCGCCGACGTTGACGAACAGCGACTGGCGGTCGATGGTGAACGGCTCCAGGCCCGACAGGCGGCAGGCCTTGGCGATTTCCGGGATTTCGCGCGGTTTGTACTTGGCCACGGCCTCGGCGATGGCCTGGATGTGGCCAGGGGTAGTGCCGCAGCAACCGCCGATGATGTTGAGGAAGCCGCTGGCGGCGAACTCTTCGACCACCAGCGCCATCTCGGCCGGGGTTTCGTCGTATTCACCAAACGCGTTCGGCAGGCCGGCGTTGGGGTGGGCGGACACGTGGGTGTCGGCCTTGGTCGCCAGCTCTTCCAGGTACGGGCGCAGGTCCTTGGCGCCGAGGGCGCAGTTCAGGCCCACGGAAATCGGCTTGGCGTGGCGCACCGAGTTCCAGAACGCTTCGGTGGTCTGGCCCGACAGGGTGCGGCCAGAGGCGTCGGTGATGGTGCCGGAGATCATGATCGGCAGCTCGACGTTGTCGTCCTCGAACACCTGCTGCACGGCGAAGATCGCCGCCTTGGCGTTGAGGGTGTCGAAGATGGTCTCGATCAGGATCAGGTCGGCGCCGCCCTCGATCAGGCCACGGGTGGCCTCGATATAGTTCGCTACCAGTTCGTCGAAGGTGACGTTGCGGTAGCCGGGGTCGTTGACGTCCGGGGAGATCGAGCAGGTGCGGCTGGTCGGGCCGAGCACACCGGCGACGAAGCGCGGCTTGTCCGGGGTTTCCAGGGTCTTGGCATCGGCCACCTGGCGGGCGATGCGCGCACCCTCGACGTTCAGCTCGTACACCAGCGATTCCATGCCGTAGTCGGCCTGGGAAATTTGCGTGGCGTTGAAGGTGTTGGTTTCGAGGATATCGGCGCCGGCATCCAGGTAGGCTTTCTCGATTGCGGCGATCACGTCCGGGCGGCTGAGCAGCAGCAGGTCGTTGTTGCCTTTCACGTCGCTTGGCCAATCGGCGAAGCGCGTGCCACGATAGTCGTGTTCCTCGAGGCGATAGCTTTGGATCATAGTACCCATGCCGCCGTCGAGGATCAGGATGCGCTCTTTGAGTGCGTGCTGGAGTGCTTGGAGACGAGCGCTGCGGTCGGACATAGGAACTACCTGGTCGGGCAAATTTCAGAAGGTGCCGAATCATAACAAAGCTGCGCGGTTTTTAGGTGCATTGCCCTTTTGCATGAATTCTGTTCATGTTGGGCCGGCGTCAAGCAGGTTATGCCAGCAGAGCACCCAAGGACGACCAGGCAAATCGTGATGGCTTTCAAAACCCAGGACTTTCCGCACATGGTGCATCGTATCCTTGTCAGCGTCTTCGCTCTGCTCATCAGCAGCGTGGCGTTTGCACAAGCCCCCCAATCGAGCCCGGTGATTTCCTACACCCGGGACATCCAGCCGATCTTCACCGAGAAATGCGTGGCCTGCCACGCCTGCAACGATGCCGCCTGCCAGCTCAAGCTGGAAAGCCCCGAAGGTGCGGTGCGCGGTGCCACCAAGGTGCCGGTGTACCAGGGCGAACGCAGCAAGGCCGTGCCCCCCACGCGGTTGTTCTACGACGCCCACAGTGAAGGTGAATGGCGCAACAAGGGCTTCTATTCGGTGCTCGACAACCAGGGCAGCCAGGCGGCGCTGATGGCGCGCATGCTCGAACTGGGGCACAAGAGCCCGCTCACGCCCAACGCCAAGCTGCCTGACGAGATTGTCTTGGGGCTTAACCGCAACAACATGTGCCCGCTGCCCGAAGAGTTTGACGCCTATGCCGGCGCCCACCCCAAGGAGGGCATGCCGCTGGCGGTCACTGGCCTGACCGACAAGGAATACGACACCCTGCGCCATTGGCTCGCTGCTGGCGCTCCGGTCGAATATCAGCCGATCCAGCCAAACGCGGCAGAGGCCAGGCAGATCACCGACTGGGAAGAGCTGCTCAACCGCCCCGGTTCCACCGAGGCGCTGGTCGCCCGCTGGCTGTACGAACACCTGTTCCTCGCGCACATCTACTTCGTCGGTGGCGAGCAGGGCCACTTCTTCCAGTGGGTACGTTCGCGCACGCCAAGCGGCAAGCCGGTCGACATCATCGCCACACGCCGCCCCAACGACCCGCCAGGCACCGACTTCTATTACCGCCTGATCCCGGTGCAGGGCGTGATCGTGCACAAGACCCACATCACCTACCCGATGGGGCCGCAGAAGCTCAAGCGCGTCAAGCAGCTGTTCTACGCCGGCGACTGGCACGCCACTGCGCTGCCGGGCTACGGCCCACGCCACCGGGCCAACCCGTTCGAAACCTTCGAGGCGATCCCGGCGGTGGCGCGCTACCAGTTCATGCTGGATAACGCCGAATACTTCGTGCGTACCTTCATCCGTGGCCCGGTGTGCCGCGGGCAGATCGCCACCGACGTGATCCGCGACAACTTCTGGGCGTTGTTCCAGGAGCCGGCCCACGACCGCTACATCACCGATGCCAAGTACCGCGGCGAAGCCACACCGCTGCTGGCCATGCCGGGGCAGATCGACGATGTCGGCAGCGTGCTGAACCTGTGGCATGCCTACCGCGACAAGCGCAACGATTACGAAAAACTGCGTCGTGAGGCCTATGCCGAAATGCCAGCGCCGGGCTGGGCAACCCTGTGGGCCGGCAACGACAATGCGCTGCTGAGCATCTTCCGCCACTTTGACAGCGCTTCGGTAACCAAGGGCCTGATCGGCGATGTGCCGCTGACGGTCTGGCTGTTCGACTACCCGCTGTTCGAGCGCACCTACTACCAGTTGGCGGTCAACTTCGATGTGTTCGGCAATGTCTCGCACCAGTTGCAGACGCGCCTGTATTTCGACCTGATCCGCAACGGCGCCGAAGTCAACTTCCTGCGCCTGATGCCGGCCGACCAGCGTAGCAAGATCCTCGGCAGCTGGTATCAGAACAGCGGCAAGGTGAAGATGTGGATGGACTACGAGGACATCGACACTGACACGCCGAGCGGCATCAAGCTCGACCCGCGTGACCCCAAGCGCGACTTTGGCCTGAAACTGCTGCAACGCACCGCCAGCCTGAACGCCGCGCCAGACCCGATCAACCGCTGCACCGGCGCCTATTGCTCGCGGCCGCAGATGAACGAGGAAATGCGCAACGTCGAGCAGTCGCTCAGCCGCCTGGTGTCACGCCCGGCCGCCGGCCTGAAGGTGATCAGCCAACTGCCTGAGGCGACCATGCTGCGCATCGAAGGCGAGGGCGGCCAGCGCCAGGTCTACAGCCTGCTGCGTAACCGCGCGCACAGCAACGTGGCGTTCCTGCTCGGTGAGGCATACCGCTACATCCCGGGGCTGGATACCCTGACCCTGTACCCGGGCGTGCTCAGCAGCTACCCGAACTTCATCTTCAACATCCCGGCCAAGGATGTGCCGGAGTTCGTCGAGGACATGGAGTACGCCAAGGATGACCCGGCGAAGTTCGAACGTATCGTCATGCGCTGGGGCGTGCGCCGCAGCCACCCGCAGTTCTGGCGCTACTTCCATGACCTGAGCACCTACATCGAGGAAACCCAGCCGGTGGAGGCCGGGGTGCTGGACATGAACCGCTACGAGAACCTCTGATCGGGTCGGTTGACCTTTGCCAATACGCTGCGGTCGGAAACGGTGGGTGGCCCGGGGGCTGTTATAGCCTCCGGGCCTCAATGCACCGGCAATCGCAGGTATTCCATGCTGTATTCGCTTCAGGCACTGCGGGCGTTCGCCGCCTGGGTGGTGGTCTGCCACCACTTCATGCAAATCTTCTTCGACTTCCACGCCACCGGGCCCATCGGCCAACTGCTAAGCGACCGCGGCGCCGTGGGCGTCGACATCTTCTTCGTCATCAGCGGGCTGGTGATCTACCTGTCGACCCGCGACAAACCCATCGAGCCGCGCCAGTTCCTGCTCAACCGGGCCCTGCGCATCGTCCCGGCCTACTGGTTCTATACCGCGCTGATGGCGGCCCTGCTGCTGGCCTTCAGCCAATGGATGCCGCACCAGGCCTTCGACTGGCATCACCTGCTGCTGTCGCTGTTGTTCATTCCAGCGGAAAACCCCGGCGGTTACGGTTTGTACCCGACCCTGAACGTGGGCTGGACGCTGAATTTCGAGATGTTCTTCTACCTGTTGTTCGGCCTGGCCTTCCTGGTGCGCCAGCGCCATCACCTGCTGCTGGTGACTGCAGCATTGCTGCTGGTCAGTGAAGTGCTTGGCCGCATGGGCGTGCTCAGCCGTTTCTACAACAACGACATCATCTACGAATTCCTGCTGGGCATCGGCCTGGGCGTGATTCAGCGCCGCGGCCTGATCCGTGAGGGCCTGTGGCTGCCACTGGCGGTGCTGGGCGTGGCCGGTTATGCGATCTATCACCTGGACGCTTCGCAGCGCCTGCTGCACTGGGGCGTGCCAAGTGCGATGATCGTGCTGGCGTTCATCGCCCTGGAGCCTTGCTTCAAGGGCAACCGTGTACTCAAGGCGCTGGGTGACTGTTCCTACTCGGTGTACCTGATCCACGTGCTGGTGCTGTACGCCGGCTGGTTCGCCTGCCAGCGCCTGCGCCTGAACCCGTACCTGGTGTTCGCCTTGTGCGTGCCGTCCATTGGACTAATGTCGTGGTTCAGCTATCAGTGGCTGGAGCGCGGCCTGTACCGGCGGATGCAGGCCTGGCTGGCGGCGCCACGGGAGCAAAGCCCGGGATTTGCGCTTTCCCGAGTCAAATACTAGGACTTTGTTCAAAGGCCAGGTTGGCGTACACTTGGCCGCAAGTCTGTGAGGAACTTCCATGAGCGCTATAACCATTACTGACGCCGCCCATGATTACCTGGCCGATCTGCTCTCCAAGCAGAACACGCCTGGCATTGGCATCCGTATTTTCATCACCCAGCCGGGCACCCAGTACGCCGAGACCTGCATCGCCTACTGCAAGCCAGGCGAAGAGAAGCCCGACGACGAGCCGGTTGGCCTGAAGAGCTTCACCGCCTACCTCGACGCGGTCAGCGTGCCGTTCCTGGAAGACGCGCTGGTCGACTATGCCACCGATCGCATGGGCGGCCAGCTGACCATCAAGGCGCCGAACGCCAAGGTGCCGATGGTCAACGAAGACAGCCCGATCAACGAGCGTATCAACTACTACCTGCAGACCGAGATCAACCCCGGTCTGGCCAGCCACGGCGGCCAGGTGAGCCTGGTGGACGTGGTCGACGACGGCATCGCCGTGCTGCAGTTCGGTGGCGGCTGCCAAGGCTGCGGCCAGGCTGACGTGACCCTCAAGGAAGGCATCGAGCGCACCCTGCTCGAGCGCATTCCGGAGCTCAAGGGCGTGCGTGACGTGACTGACCACACTCAGAAAGAAAACGCCTACTACTGATCTTTCGAGGTCAAGGCCTAGCAATAAAGTGTTACGGTTTCAACCCCTGCGACAACAGGCCGCAGCCCGTATTCAAAGGGCTGCGGGCCATCACCGCCTTGGTCGGGTAGAAGCTCACCGGGTGTCATGCCAGAATGCCCCGGTTTTTCGCCGGCCCATCCCGAGGGCCGGCACCTTCCCTGTAAAGGTAGCCTGTAAAGGATAGTTTAATGACTGATCTGTTTACCCGGCGCGCGGTTGTCGCCGGCATGGGCGTTCTCGGGCTTGGCCTGCTGGCAGGCTGCAACCCGGCCCGGGGGCTCGAGTTCAAGTACGGCAAGAACATGAGCAACGAAATCCTGGGGCGCAAGTTCAGCCTCAAGGACCCTCAGGGCAATGTCCGCACCTTGTCGAGCTTCTACGGCAGCATGCCGATGATCTTCTTCGGTTTCACCCAGTGCCCGGCCGTCTGCCCGACCACCCTGGCACGTGCGGCTCAGATCAAGAAGCTGCTCAGGGGCCGCGACCGCGAGATCTTCCAGGTGGTGTTCATCACCCTGGACCCGGAGCGCGACACCCCCGAGGTGCTGGATGCCTACGTCAAGGCCTTCGACCCTTCGTTTACCGCCCTGACCGGCACCCCGGAAGAAATCGCCGCGGTGGCCAAGGAGTTCAAGGTGTTCTACGAAAAGGTCCCGGCCGGTGACACCTACACCATCTCTCACTCGTCCACCAGCTACGTCTACGATACACGTGGCACCTTGCGCCTGAGCCTGGGCCATTCGCTGAATGCCAAGGAATGCGCTGAAGACCTGGCAACCCTGATGGAGATTTGCTAATGGCAGTAGCACTGCAACCGATCAAGCGCGGCCTGGCCGCCATCGCCCTGCTGGGCCTGGCCCTGCCGGCCCTGGCGCAGACCACCGTGAGCGACGCCTGGGTCCGCGCCAGCGTGCCGCACCAGCCGTCCACGGGTGCCTTCATGACCCTGACTGCCAGTGCTGACAGCAAGCTGGTCGGCGTGGCTTCGCCAGTGGCCAAGACCGTGCAGGTGCACGAGATGACCATGAACGGCGACGTGATGGGCATGAAGGAAGTCAAGGCCGTGGAACTGCCAGCGGGCAAGCCGGTGAGCCTGGACCCCAACGGCTACCACGTGATGCTGATGGGCCTGACCCAGCAGGTGAAGGAAGGCGAGAAGGTACCGCTGACCCTGACCATCGAAGATGCCAAGGGCGCCAAGGAAACCGTCGAGGTGCAAGCAGAAGTGCGCCCGCTCAACGCCGAGGCTGGCGGTGGGCATGACCACATGCACATGAACCACTGACTGACAAAAAGGGCCGCATAAGCGGCCCTTCTTCGTTGTGCTGCGCGCTTCAGCTACGGAAGCGTGGCAGCGGCCTTTCGAGCGTCAGTGAGGTCAGGGTCTTGCGGACCTGGGCCTCATCGGCCTCCAGCGCTTTCAGGCTGGCGCGGATCTTGCCGGCAGCGGGCACATCGCCCTGGCGGTCGATCCAGTCGGCAATTTCCTTGCAGGCACTGCTCAGGCAGGCTTGGCGCTGGTTCATCAGCGATATCAGGGTGGTGAGCTCTCTTTCGGACATGGCGGGATCCTCCGTTTAGCTCTGTCAGTGTAGCAGTGGCTGACCGGCTTGCCTGAGGCTTGGCGTCGCAGGCGCTAACTGTGCAGGCAGGCACTGCGATAGGCGCCGGGCGTCACGCCATACGCCTGCTTGAACTGCCGACTCAAGTGGCTCTGGTCGGCAAAACCCAAGCTGAACGCCACGTCAGAAGCCGCCAGGCCGTTTTTCAGGAATTCCCGTGCCCGCGCCAGGCGCCGCTGCTTCAGCCAGGCATGCGGTGGTAAGCCGGTGGCCTGGCGGAACACCCGGGCAAAATGGAACGGTGAAAGATTGACCGCAGCTGCCAGGGCCTCCAGTGACGGCGGGTCTGCCAGTTGGCTTTCCAGCAGCTCCCGGGCACGTGCCACCGCCAGCGGTTCATTGCCGGGGGCCGTGGGTCCCGGGCAGTGGCCGTGGCGCTGCACCAGCGCCAGCACCGCCTGGCGCCAGGCGGTCTGCTGCTCCAGGGCGCTGGCACCGGCTTCCGACAGCTGGTGCAGCTGGCTGAAGGCCCACGCCAGGGCCGGGTCCTGGATCACGCTGTCCTTGAAACGCGGCATGCCGTGGCGGCCCAGTTCCAGTTCGTCCAGCACACCGGTGACCCGTTCGTGCTCTGGGTAGAAACCCCGGTAGCGCCAGCCGGCTTCGTGGGCGGTGGCGCCGGTGTGCAGTTCGTCCGGGTTGATCAGCACCATGCTGCCGACCGGCGCCAGGTGCTCGCTGCCGCGGTGCCAGAAGCGCTGCGCGCCCGACTCGATCACGGTGAACACGTAGCCTTCGTGTACATGCGGGGCGAAGCGCTGCTGGAAGTAGCGCGCATGCAGCATCTCGACGTCGCCGAGCGCCGGCGCCTGCCAGAGGTGGGTCTGTTCGCGCAGGGGCGTGCTCATGCCAGCCAGCTGCGCAGCAGGAAGAAGATCAACATGCTCACCAGCATGCTCAGCAACACGCTGCGGGTCAACAGCACCAGCGCAACGGCCACCAGCGCGCCAAGCAGGTAAGGGTTGAACGGGCTCAGGTCGAGCTGATGGCCGGGCAGGAAGATGATCGGCCCGCAGATCGCGGTGAGCATGCCGGGCACGGCAAAGCCGAGGAACTGCCGGGCGTTGGAGCTCAGGCGCAGCGGCAGGCGCGGTTCCAGGAAAGCGTAGCGGTTGAGGAACACCACGGCGCCCATGGCGAAGATCAGCAGCCAGATCATGGACGGCCTCCGGAGAATTTTTGGCAGATGAAACCGGCAGCCATGCCCAGCAGGCCAGCGGCAACCAGTGCGGTTTCCCAGTGCCAGTAACTGAACAGCACTGAGCAAAACAGCGACACCGCCACGCACACCACAGTGGCGAGGTTGCGCACCAGCGGGGCGATCAGCGCGACGAAGGTGGCGACGATGGAGAAGTCCAGACCGAGCTGGTCAAGGTGCGGGATGTTCTGGCCCAGCACGATGCCGGCCAGGGTGAACAGGTTCCAGGCGACGTAGAAGGTCAGGCCCACACCCAGGGCGTACCAGCGGTTGAACTGTTGCTGGTCGTAGTGGCTGGTCAGGGCGAAGAATTCGTCGGTGAGCAGGAAGCCCAGGCCCAGTCGCCAGCGCAATGGCTGGTTGGACAACAGCGGGCGCATGGACAGGCCATAGAGCAGGTGCTGTGACGTCAGCAGCAGGGTGGTGAGCAGGATCGACAGCAGGCTGGCGCCGCCCTTGAGCATGCCGATGGCCACCAGTTGCGCGGCACCGGCGAAGACGATCGCCGACAGGCCCTGGCCTTGCCAGGCGCTGAGGTTGGCCTCGATGGCCATGGAGCCGGCGAGCAGGCCCCAGGGGGCGACAGCCAGGGACAGCGGCAGGATGGCAATGGCGCCGTGCAGGAAGGCTTGGCGGGCGATGGGGGGGCTGCTGGGCATGATGGCTGCGACACATTTTGCTTGGTAGGGCAGCATGACAGAGCGGTGGGACGGGTGGCTTGAACGATCTTGCTGGTTTGCTGCCTGTACCGGCCCTTCGCGGCTAAAGCCGCTCCTGCAGGGAAAGCGCCGGGGGCAGGCGACTATCGTTTGGTCAGCCGATGCTGCGCCGCCACACAGCCATTGATGTCCACGGCCTTCTGCAGCAGCGCCTGGCGATGCTGCGGATCGAGGTCGCCCAGCAGCCGGTAGACCTCGGCCTGGTAGTCGCGCTGGCGCCCCCACTGCATCTGCAAGCCCTGCGGGTGGCTGCGGCTGCAGGCCAGGCGGACGGCTGGCTGCGGGTAATAGGGCGCATACAGGGTCGCCATGCTCGGGATCGCTTCGAGGGCTTCGCGGTAGGCCGGGCTGGCGTTGTAGGGAGGGCACCAGGTGGCAATAGCAGTCGCCGGTGGTGCAAAGCCTTGCTTCAGGCTGGCTTCCAGCAGCGGGCAGGCGGCATCGGCGATCTGTGCGGCAGGCAGGTAGTTGGTGTAGTACAGCGCCAGGCGATACTGCGCCACCGGGTGGCCAAGCTCCACCGACTTTTTCAGCAGGGCCACCGCCGTTGGCAGGGTGTGTGCCATCGCCCGGCCTTGGCGGTTGAGCTCCGGGTCGACGCCCATGGCGGTCCGCAGGGTGCTGTTGTCGTCCGGGGTATCGGCTTGTTCCAGCAGTGGCAGCGCCTGGCGGTAAAGCAGGTCGGCGTGTGGGTCGATGCTTACTTCTAGTGCGTTTGCGGCAAGCGGGGCCAACGCGATGAACAGCGCCGAGGCCAACGCGACACGGCTCACAGTCGTGCCCCGGGCAACGAACGGAACCGGCAGGTTGCCGGGTAAGGGTGGGCGGCTTGATGATTGATCACAACTGCGCGTACGCCTCGGGCGAATCGGAACGACGGGCTATTCTAGCCAAGCGCAGGCCGAAACCGAAACCCCCACGGTCGGCCGTCAGACCAGCTTGATCGGTGTGACCTTGCGCTGGCCGTGTCGTTCCTGGGCCAGCCCCAGTTTGGCGGTGATCACCTTGGCCAGGGCGTTGTGGCCCAGATCATTCAGGTGCAGGCGATCGACAAACAGGTCCGCGCCGAATACCGGCGAGCTGCTGAGCATGCTGTTCATGTCGTAGCAGGGCACAGGGTCTGCCTGGCTCTTGATGCGGCGGAAGAAGGCCATGTGCAGCTGGCTGTCAAAGGCACCGTCGAGCAGGCGATCAAAATTCCCCGGTTGCTGCTCGAGGGTGGCCAGCATCGCCTGTTCACCCGCTGGCAGGGTTTCCCGGCACCAGGGTAGCAGGGGCTGGAGGATGAAGGTCAGGGTGGCGTGGCTGTCAGCCAGCATGCGCTCCCATTGGCGCAAGGTGCGGCCGATGCTGTCGGCCGCACGTGCCAGGCGCTTTTCCGGCGCGGACAGCGACCAGTTGGGCGCAGGCTCGTTGCGCCGCGGTGCCAGTGCCTGGCCCAGGCGCTGCCACAGCGTCTCGCGGCGAGCCGGCCCGGCAGGCGGCATGCCCTCGTTGAAACTGTTCAGGTAAGCCTGGTGAGCCTTGGCCTGTTGTGGGTCATGCGGGCCGGCCAGGACTTCGCCGAGGGCTTCATGAGCCAAGGTATTCAGGCCGCTGAGCAGCACCACATGGCCCACTTCGCCGAAGCGGTGCTGGTGGGTCAGGAACAGCAACAGCTCCTGGCTGGCATTGAGCCCGCAGCCGGCCAGGCTCAGCCATACCTCACCGGTCAGCATCGACAGCTGCGAGGCCACCGTATGTTCATCGGAGCTGGCGCCGATGCCCAGGGCGGTCGAGCCGCCGACCAGCAGGTTGATGCGCGGTGCTCCGCCGCGTTCGGCGGCGGAGAAGCGCTTGCCAGCGCAATGGCTATAGCGCAGGCCAAGGACATCGGTGTTGATGGTGCCGGAGCGATAGCCGCTTTCATGCACGTGCAGCGTGTGGGGGGCGCGGCGGTTGCCCAGCAGCAGAAAGCGCTGGTAATCCTGATGCAGTGGCGAAGCGAGGCCCGGGACGTGCGTGGTGGTTATGGGCGGTGTCATGGGCGCTCCTTCACGGCTGACGTTGCGGCGGTACAGGGCGTTCAGCCCGCCAGCTCCCTGAGGTTATAGGCCAGGCCACCGGCCGCGATCAGCAGCAGGACGACCCCCGAGGCCAGGGAAATCAGGCGGTTGCTACGCTGCGAGGTGATCTTGCCAATGGCAAAGATGTACAGGCTGAGCACAGCGAAATCGATCAGCACCCACAACAGCGACAGCACCACCATGCTCTTGCCGAACGATTCGGTGATCTGGATGAACTGTGGGAAGAAGGCGATGAAGAAGATGATGTCCTTCGGGTTGGAAATACCGACCATGAAGCCTTGCCACAAACCGCCGCGCCCGGCTTTGGCCGGTTGCAGTTCGGCTTCGTCGACGGCAGGCGCCTGCAGGCACTCGCGCAAGGTGCCCACGGCGATGTAGCCGATGAACAGGCAGCCCAGCAGGCTCATGCCACTGAGCCAGGCCTTGTCGATGGCTGCGCTGGTGAGGATGACCCAGGCGGCGGCGCCGATCAGCACCAGTGACGCCCAGTTGGTGCCGACGGCGGTGAACATGGCCTTGCGCGAGCCGGAGGCTGCGGCGGTGTTGACGATCAGTGCCACCACCGGGCCGGGGGTGGCGATCAACAGCAGGACGGTGAGTGCGTAAGTCAGTGTCAGTGCGGTATTCACGGTCAGTTCTCGATCAGAGTGTCGGGTGTTGCATGGACGTGGGCATGAAAGGGGCAGCGCGACGGATTGAGCGAGCCTGCTTCCTGCAGTTGGTATTGCTTCCATTCGAAGTTGTCGTCCTGGCCAAAGAAGCCCAGGGTTTCGGGCATGACCCCGTCGTTGTAATGGCGCACGCGATCACGAATGCGGGCGCGAATGCGTTGCCCGCTTTCGGTGCTGGCGTTGGCCACTTCGTCGAAGTTCTCCCGCGGGTTGATGACGAAGGTGATGTGCGGGCCCAGGTTGCGGCTTTTCATCTGCCGGTGGCCGGGGAAGTTCATGTTGATGAACAGCGGCATGCCGGCGTAGCAGAACGACCAGGCGTTGTCGTGCGGGTCGGTGGGGATCGCCTGTGGCCACGGATGCGGGTCCCGGGCGTGGACCCCGCGCAGGACTTTCCAGGCCAGCGCCTGTTGTTCGGCCAGGGTGCTGTCGGTGGCGGTTTGCAGAAACACCACCAGCGGGCTGCCGATGCGCTGCTTGATCGGCACAGGGCTAATGGTGCGGACATACTCGGCCAGGCCCTGGGCGATATCGTCGGCCAGTTGCTCGGCACGGGCGAAGAGGATGTGGCAGGATGCGCCGGCTACCGCCTTGCGCCCGAACAGGCACGGAAAGTCGGGGTTGGCGAGCACGCTGCGAAAATGCTGTAGGGTTTGGTGCGTCCAGTGCTGAGTGCTCCGTGCATGTTCATCGGCCAGCTCTAGCGCATCCAGGCGATAGCAGTTTCCATAAACCGTAAACATGATTTCCCCAGGAGATTTAAGTAAAAGAGCGTTCCACTCATATGCAGGCAGGTTGGATACTTATCGTTGTTATTTACCTGCATTTTCTGAGACGCTCTTCACGTTGTAAAACGCGTGGAACTATGACCTACTATTAGTCTTACTCATGCTTCGAGGGCATCATGTCGGAACGGATTCAAGCGCTGCACGCCCTGCGTGCCTTCGAGGTGGCCTCGCGCTACGGCTCGTTCACCCGGGCTGCCGAAGAGCTGGCCCTGACCCAGGGGGCGGTCAGCCATCACATCAAGACGCTCGAATCGATGTTCGGTTGCGACCTGTTCGAGCGCCGTGGCCCCAAGTTGAGCCTCACGGAGCATGGGCGGGTGCTGGCCCAGGAGCTCAAGGTCGGCTTCAAGATCATCGAAAACGCTTGCGCGTTGCTGCGCCAGGATCGCTATGGGCTGCGCTTGAAGGCCCCCTCGACGCTGACCGTGCGCTGGCTGCTGCGAGCGCTGGACGGCTTCAAGAAGCTCGAAGACAACTGCAGCGTGCAGCTGTCGAGCGTGTGGATGGACATCGACTCGGTGGACTTCTACTCCGAGCCCTACGACTGCGCCATTCTCCTGGCCAACGGCCGCTTCCCGGCCGATGTCGAGAGCGTCAAGCTGTTCGATGAATGGCTGATCCCGGTGTGCCACCCCGACTACATGGCACAGGCGCAACCCGAGCTGGCCGACCTGCGCCAGTGTGAGTTCCTCCACCCATCACCGGACCGCCGCGACTGGCGGCGCTGGCTGGCGCGCATGGATGCGTTGGACATCAGCATCGACCAGGGCCAGGTGTTCGACACCCTCGACCAGGGCATCTCGGCCGCGCAGCAGGGCCTGGGTATCTCGGTGGTCGACCTGGTGCTGGCCAGTGCCGACCTCGCGGCCGGGCGCCTGGTGACGCCGTTCAAGCATGCGGTGTCGACCGGTGACGGGTACTACATGACCTGGCTCAAGAGCAGCCCCAAGGCACGGCAGATGCACAAGCTGCGCGACTTCCTGCTCGGCCAGGTGCCACCGCTGAGCTACAAGGACATCAACTACCTGTACGGCTGAGCATGGCTACGTGGCAGGGCTGCAATCGCGTAGAATCGTGTTTTTGAACTGAGGTCGACGCGGTGGAGTTGCAGCAGGGCTTTGTCCTGACCCGGCATTGGCATGACACGCCCGAAGGCACCTGCGTGGAATTCTGGCTGGCCACCGATGCCGGGCCACGGTTGTTGCGCCTGGCGCCGCAGGAATCGGTGGCCTTCATCCCGCAGGCGCAGGCTGAGCACGCCCGGGTGTTGCTGGCCAAGGAGCAGGGCGCACAGCTCAAGCCATTGCGCCTGAAGGACTTCGACCAGCGTCCGATGCTCGGCCTCTACACGCGCCAGCACCGTCAGTTGATGCAGCTGGAGCAACGCCTGCGTACAGCTGGCATCGACGTCTTCGAGGCCGATATCCGCCCGCCGGAGCGCTACCTGATGGAGCGCTTCATCACAGCGCCGGTGCAGTTCACCGGCCAGCGGGACGAGCAGGGCGTGTACTGCGAGGCCCAGCTCAAGCCGCTGCCAGACTACCGCCCGACCTTGCGCCTGGCCTCGCTGGACATCGAGACCAGCGAGCGCGGCGAGCTGTACAGCATCGCCCTGGAAGGCTGCGGCCAGCGCCAGGTGTACATGCTCGGCCCGGCCAATGGCGATGCCGCTGGCGTGGATTTCGAGCTGCGCTACTGCGCTGACCGCGCCGAGCTGCTGACCTGCCTCAACCAGTGGATGGCCGAGCATGACCCGGACGCGATCATCGGCTGGAACCTGATCCAGTTCGACCTGCGTCTGCTGCATGAGCACGCCAAGCTGCTGCAAGTGCCACTGGCGCTGGGGCGCAACGGCGCGCCAATGACCTTGCGCAGCCATGCCGGCGGTGGCCATGTCTTCGCCGATGCCCCGGGGCGCCTGCTGATCGACGGCATCGAGGCGCTGCGCTCGGCGACCTGGAGCTTCCCCTCGTTCAGCCTTGAAAGCGTCGCCCAGACGCTGCTCGGCGAAGGCAAGGCCATCGACACCCCTTACCAGCGCATGGACGAGATCAACCGCCGCTTTGCCGAAGACAAACCGGCGCTCGCTACAACCTCAAGGACTGTGAGCTGGTCACGCGCATCTTTGCCCACACCCGGCTGCTCGACTTCCTGCTGGAACGTTCGTCGGTCACCGGCTTGGCGGTGGACCGCAGTGGCGGCTCGGTCGCCGCATTCTGCCACCTGTATATCCCGCACATGCACCGCATGGGCTTTGTCGCGCCGAGCCTTGGCAGCCGTCCGGACGAGGCCAGCCCCGGTGGCTTTGTCATGGATTCACGCCCGGGGCTGTACGACTCGGTGCTGGTGCTGGATTACAAAAGCCTGTATCCGTCGATCATCCGCACCTTCCTGATCGACCCGGTGGGCCTGGTGGAAGGCTTGCGCCTGCCCGATGACGAGCATTCGGTGGAGGGCTTTCGCGGTGGGCGTTTCTCGCGCACCCAACATTGCCTGCCCGCCATCGTCGAGCGTGTGTGGCAAGGCAGAGAGGCGGCCAAGCGCGAGGGCAACGCGCCGTTGTCGCAGGCCCTCAAGATCATCATGAACGCCTTCTACGGCGTGCTGGGTTCCAGCGGCTGCCGCTTCTTCGACCCGCGCCTGGCATCGTCGATCACCATGCGCGGCCACCAGATCATGCGCCAGACGCGCGCACTGATCGAAGCACGGGGCTTCGAAGTCATCTACGGCGATACCGACTCGACCTTCGTCTGGCTCAAGGGTGCGCACGCCGAGGAGGCGGCTGCGCGGATCGGGCGCGACCTGGTCGCCCAGGTCAACCAGTGGTGGCGCGAGCACCTGCGCACCACCCTGAACCTTGAAAGCGCGCTGGAGTTGCAGTTCGAGGTGCATTACCGGCGCTTTCTGATGCCCACCATCCGCGGCACCGACGAAGGCAGCAAAAAGCGTTACGCCGGCCTGGTGCAGCGGGCCGATGGCAGCGAAGAGATGGTCTACAAGGGCCTGGAGTCGGTGCGCACCGACTGGTCGCCACTGGCCCGGCGCTTCCAGCAGGAACTGTACGGGCGGATTTTCCGTGGCCAGCCTTATCGCGATTACCTGCGCGAGTACGTGCGTCAGACCCTGGCCGGTGAACTGGATGAGCTGCTGGTCTATCGCAAGCGCCTGCGCCGGCCGCTGGCCGACTATCAGCGCAATGTGCCACCGCACGTACGGGCCGCGCGCCTGGCAGATGAGTTCAACGTTCGGGTCGGCCGCCCGCGGCAATACCAGCGCGGTGGCTGGATCAGCTACCTGATCACCACGGCTGGCCCCGAGCCGCTGGAGAACCTGCTGGCGCCTGTCGATTACGAGCATTACCTGAGCCGTCAGCTGCAGCCAGTGGCGGATGCCATCCTGCCCTTCGTCGGTGATGACTTCAGTGCCCTGACCGACCGCCAACTGCTGCTTTTCTGAAGTAGGGGTAGTTATCTAGGGCTTGCTGCGTGATACCGGACATTAGCTTCGCACTTCCCGACTCAGGAGGTGTGTCATGCAACCCCGCGCAAACCCGGTACAAGAGCACAATGCCCAGCTGGCCATCGAGCAAGCGTTTCAGGATGGCATGATCGCCCGTCGCTTGCCCGCCTGGATCCGCTCGTTGCGGCTGTCCGAACCGTCCGCGGATCGCCCGCTGACGGCCGAGCAACTGGAGGCCATGTTCGAGGCGTTGAAAACAAGCTATGCCAGCCGCCAGCGTCTTCGCCAGGAGATAGGGCGAATCGAGCCCATTCATCAGTACTGCAGGCCGCTCCTGCAGCGTGCGCTGAACATTGCGCAAGACGTCGACACGCTTTTCTATCGGCACTTCTACTTCACCGTGTCGCCGGAGCCTGTGTGGGCCACCGGGCTTACACCGCAACAAGACAAGAACAGCTACGACATCCCTCTGCTCGATGCGGCACTGGCCAATTTCACCGAGGACGAGTCGCGAGTTGGCGGGATGCCTCGTGATAATTGCCTGGTGCAAACCGACGGCAGCACGCTCACGTCGCTGTCGGCCTCGGCGTTCGCCAAGCGCTGTCGGCAGTTGGACCTGGGCAGGCGTTATCAGGAGCATCTTGCCTCGATCCTGGACAGTCCGGTCACGGCAGCCTCGGGCTTCAAGGCCTCCTGCAAGGCCTTGCAAGCCGCCTCGATGCTGCTTGACGCCTGCAAGGCCAGGACGGAAGGGATCCTGACGGCGCAAGAGCTGGTAGTGATCCTCGACCTGTGCCGCGATGCCAGGCCGAGCATGTTGGACGGCAAGCCGGTGATCGCCAAGCAGCTGAGCGTTTATGGCTGCAAGGTCGAACAGGTGATCGTGCTCGATCAGATCGCTAGCACGTTTGGCTTCCTGTCCAGCCAGCGTGTGTTGGTGTACATCCCCGGTGACCCGGTCTGCGCCTGGAATGCGGCAGATGACCTCGACACCTTTATTCGACGCACGTTGGGCAAGCGCTTGGGTAACGAGCCTTATCAGCGCTTCTTCGCCCGTTTCATCCGTCGCCGTGACAGCGACGCATTCTTTGCCAAGGTGGCCAGCGAGCTGACGGATGTCGCCGTATGGGCCTCCCGTGACATGGATCAGCACATGGCGGCCTACCGCTTGCCGCTTTTCGATCACCTGGCCCAGGCGCGGGTAGACCAGATCAAGGATGATGCGGCAGTCATTGCCGTGCCGGTCAGGGATATCGACAGCGCGGTCCGCCAGGCCAGGGATGATCGCCTGGTGTCTGCGGCATGGACCATCGCCAACGTGGCAGGACTGTTCGTGCCCGGGCTCGGTCTCATCCTTGGCGGTGTCATGGTCTGGGACATGCTCAAGGATGTTTTCCATGCCGTGGAGGACTGGCGCGAAGGCGACATCGATGCGGCGCTCGAGCACCTGCTGAGCGTGGCCGAAACCGTGGTCATGGTCGGTATCACCACGGTGGGGGCAGCGGCTGTGGCGCGTGAATGGCACCAGGTAGACGCGTTGGCGACCGCTCGCCTGGAAGACGGCAGCGAGAAGCTCTGGCGGTTCGACCTCAGCCCTTTTCGCAGTGCGGCGCCGCCCCTGCAGGCACTGGCTGACGCCGAAGGCATCTACCGTCTGCGCGGGCGCTGCTGGGTGAACATGGAGGGCCACTTCTACGAGGTGCTGCAGCAGCCCGACGAGCAGTGGCAGATTGTGCCCAAGCAAGGGCATGGCCCACAGCTCAGGCATAACGGTGCCGGCGCCTGGCGGGTCTGGTGCGAGCAACCGATCGAGTGGGAGGCACCGCAAGTCCTGTTCCGTCGCCTGGGCAGCGGGTTCAGCGTTCTCGAGGATGAGCAGGTCGGCCAGGTGCTTGACATCCATGGCCTGGATGCCAGCCATTTGCGCGGCTTGCACATCTGTGGCCAGGCGCCCGATGCCTGCCTTGTCGATAGCGTAAGCCGGGTAGAGACGCTGAACCGCATCCTGACGCTGGTCACTCAGCTGCGTTCGGGCAATCAGCCGGAGGACTCGGCGCTGCTCGCCAAAGTCCGCCAGTGGGCTGGCACGCAGGCACTGACGGACGCCCAGTTGGCCGAGCGGGTCTGGAGTCGTCGGCGATCATTGTTCCAGCAGCTTTACTACGAGCAGTATCCCGTGACCGCCGCCACGCACGTGTTGCAGCGAGACTTTGCCAGCCTTCATCGCCTGGCGGCCGAAGCCCTGTTAAGTATGGTCGACAGCGCGGGGCTGAACGGTGCCGCAGCGTCCATGGTCAAGCGCATCCGTTGCATTCGGGTGCACGAGGCGTTGCTGTTCGATACCCCGCAAAATCTTGACCTGGCCCGTGTCGTGCTTAAGTTGCTTGAACAAATGCCCGGGGCGGCCAGCGGCCCACGTTGGCAACTGTTCGATGGCGACGTGGCAGAGCCGTTGTCGAGCAGTACCGGTATGGGAGCGATACGGCGTATTCGTTTTCAGGCTGGCGAATTCCAGTGCAGCGATGAGCAGGGCAATACGCTGAGTGAGCCGGGCGAATTGTTCCAGCAGCTGGCTGGCGGCTATTCTCCTGCGCAGCAAAGCGCCCTGTTCATCGGCAAGCCGTTCGCGTTGCAGCTGCGAGCGTACATGGCACGGCGTGTTGCGCAGCACCGGGAGCTGATCCGCGAGTTGCTGGGCATCGTGCGCTCGGGTGAAGCCTTTCTGGCGCCGCAGCGTCTGGCCAATGGCAGGCTCGGTTATCCTCTGAGTGGCTGGCGGCAACGTGTGCCTGCCGGCAGTCGCGGGGTAAGGAACCTGGCTGCACAGGTACGGGACCTGTACCCAGGCTTTGATGATGAGCAGGTCGAACAATGGTTGGCACACCTGCGTGTGCTCCAGCGTGACCCGGCTACCGAACTGCTCGCCCTCAAGGGGCAACTCAAGGCCTTGCGCAAACGCCTGGCCAGCTGGCAGACCGCGACCGTCAAGCTCTGGTGTTGGCCCGCCCGCCGCCAGTTTGCACGGGGGCTGATCGATTGTTGGCGCTACCTGATACCCCACCAGGCCTTGGAGCTTGAACAAGCGAGGGGCTATCTGCTTAGCAGTTTTGCCGGCGATCTGGATGAACTGCCACCTATTCCAGCGGGCGTCAGCTTCCCCCATGTAGCGGATATCGCGCTGCGCGCGTTGCAGATACGCCGAGCGCCGCAGACGTTTCTGCGGGCATTCGATGGGCTGAGGTCACTGAGTATCACCAATTGCCGCTTGCGCAGCCTGCCGCTGACCCCGGCACTGGCCGCGCGACTGGAAATGCTCGATGTGTCTGGCAACCAGATCAAGCTGGAGGCCGAGGATGTCGACCTGCTCGCCGGCTGCAGGCAACTGGTCTATCTGAACCTCTCGCATAACCCATTGCAACGTGCGTTTCCCGTTACCGGCATGCCTGGCCTCAATGCCTTGATGCTGCGCAACACGCAACTGACGCAAATGCCGTCAGGTGTAATGGAGTCCAGCAGCCTGCATACGCTTGATGTGGGTGACAACAATATCCGGACGCTGCCATTTGCGTTCTATCGGTCGAGGCTGTGGCGCTCCGGGCGGGTCAGGCTCAGCGATAATCCGTTGCTCGATGCGCAGGATGTCTGGGGGGAAGCGGTGAATGACCAGGTGCCGGTGAAACAGCGCTGGATTGATCTGGTGGCGACGGATCAGCGTGACCGCATGGCCAACATCTGGGGCACGCTCTTCGGCGACAGCGCCTCGAGAGACTTCTTCCACTTGCTGGAGCGGCTGACCACTTCGGCGGACTTCCAGAGTGAGTTCTTGTCCCGTTACCTGGCCATGCGTGTGCTACGCATGCTTGATTACATGGCCGAGCGGCCGGCATTGCAAACCGAGCTCTACGCGCACGCGCTGACCGAACACTGCCAGGACAATGCCACGCTGCGGTTCAGTGATCTGGAGGTACGTGTCAACCAGTGGAAAGCGTTGCACAACGACGTCCTCGGTGATCAGGAGCCGGTGCTGTTGCACCTGGGTGCGCAGTGCTGGCGCTTGGAAATGCTCGACGATGTAGGTGGCTGGCATGCCATACGCGTGGGCCGGCCTGACGAGTCGCTGGAATTCGCACTGTCGTATCGCCTGAGCCTGGTTGATGAACTCGATCTGCCCATCGAGCATGACGAGATGCTCAACCCTGGTGTGGCCAACCTGTCAGTGGTGGACCTGCATGCAGCTGTGCGTGCTGTCAGGGCTGTGCAGTCCAGGGATGTGCTGGTGGATTATCTGTCGACCACACGCTTCTGGAGGGAATACCTGGCCAGCAGGTATCCCGGACGGCTCGAAGTTCCGCAGGCGTTGCATGACGAGCTGGAGGCGCTGGTCGAAGGCAATGCGTCACCTGCTGCAATCAACCGCCTGCAGGATCGGGTGCGCCAGCGAGAGATCAACGTGTACAGACAGCTCACCCGTGAGGCGGTGGACAGGCACCTGATGGCCGTGTTGCTGGTGCCGGCCTTGCCATGGCATTGAAACGGCGCGCCAGGACCGCGGCGCAGGTGGTAGCCACATAGGCGCCGCAAGGCTGCGCCCAGCGATAGCCTCAAGGTTTCATCACTCGGGGCTATTCAACATGGGCACATCCGCACACACACATGATCGCCTGGAGCAGGCTGAGCAGGACCGGATCATCGCCAAGCGCCTGCCAGGCTGGATGCTTGCCGTCAGCGCCGCGCATGCAGCGGTGCTGCGAGAGGCACTCAATGGCAGCCTGGACTGCCGGTACCGCCTCGCTGCGCTGCTGCAGCGCATCGACGGAGTCGAGCAGTTCACAGCGCCAATTCTGCAAAAGGCGTTGCGGGAGCGTTTCAACATCGGGCATGAACTGGGCCAGCTGTGGTTTCGCGCGGCCTCTGAACGCCCACTGAGCACTTATGCGCCTATCCGCGTACCCTTGAGTGAAAAAGTCTACTACCAGATACCGCTGCTCGAAGCGGCACTGAGGAATTTCACCCTAGACGAGAGTCAGGCGGGCGGACAAGCCCCTGGCAATGGCCTGTACGATGCTGCTGGCTCCAGGCTTGCCTCGTTCAGTGCGACGCAATTCGCTGCACTGGTGCGTGAGCTGGACTTGGGGGAACGCTACCAGGCGCATCTGCACGCCCGGCTTGGCACCGCTGAAACCCAGGCCCTGTTTGCCGAGAACATGCGCCATGGCATGCTGCTGGATGCTTTCAGGGCGCGCCACGACCGCGTGCTGAGCGAGGCCGAACTGGAGCTGGTGATCGGCTTGTGGCGCCAAGGCTGGTTGCCGCAACTGAATGACACGCGTGTCGTTGGCAAGCGCCTGGAGGTCCTGGGCTGCCCATTGCAGCAGATTGTCGTGCTGGATGTGCGCGATGAAACCTTCGCCCCGATCTACACCTCGAGCCAACGTGTGCTGGTGTACATACCGGGCGATCCGCATGGCCCGTGGAGCGCGCATGATGATCTGCACCGGTTCGCCCGTAAGGTTCTCGGGCAACGGCTGCGCGATGCCGACTACCAAGCGTTCTTCGCGCGCTTCGTGCGCCGTCGCGATAGCCAGACGTTTTTCTCCCAGGTCATTACCGGCTACGCAGGCTTGCCGGTCTGGGCCAACATCGATCTGCACGAACGCATGCATCAGGTCGGCGGCTATCTGTTCAAGGACTTCGCGGCCATGCGCACGGCTCAGATCAAGGACGATGCGGCACTGATTGCCACACCTGTGGCAAAGCTCGACCGTGAGGTCCAGGCGGCCCATGAGCGGTACCTGGCTACGTTGAGCGTGACACTGTTGAGTGCAGCCAGTCTCTACGTCCCGGTATTGGGCCTGGCGCTGCTGGCCATGATCGCCTGGCGCTGGCTGGGCGAGGTATTCGAGGCCGTCGAGTCCTGGCGTGAGGGCGAGACACGCGAAGCATTGGAGCATGTGACCCAGGTTGTGATCGAGGCCACCCTGGTTGCCGCCACGGCGGCGGCTGGCAGCGCGGCGCAGCGTGTGTGGACACGCTCGGCGCTGGTCGATGGTTTGTCGCAGGCACGCCTGGAAGACGGTACGCAACGCTTGTGGAACGCCGACCTGTCGGCGTATCGCAGCGCGCTGCCGCTTGCGGCGACCCGCGATGAACAAGGGGTGTGGCGCTACGGCGGGCAGGCCTGGGTTGCCATGGACGGGCATCATTATCGGGCTGTACAGCGCGCGACCGATGGGCATTGGCAACTGCTGCCGCGTGACGGCCATGGTCCGTTGTTGCTGCACAATGGCGCAGGTGCATGGCGCTTGTGGAGCGAACAACCGCTGCAGTGGCAAGGCCGTGCTTATCTGTTCAGGCGGCTGGGCGGCCAGATGGCCACGCTCGACGACGAGCAGATTGCAGAGGTGCTGGCGATACACCGCCTGGAGGCGGAGCACTTGCGAGCCATTCACGTTCTAGGGCAGGCCCCTGAGCCTGGTCTGCTCGATAGTGTCCAGCGGGTATTGCTCGATCAGCGTATTCGTCGGCTGGTCAACCGGTTGCGCTTGGGGCTGGCGACAGAGGACGACAGTGCCGCGCTTGAGCAGGCGCGCAACCTGGAAGGAAGCCAGGGGCTCAATGATCAGGACCTCGCCGAGTTGATCTGGAAACAGCGCCGGGTCCTGTTTCAGCGGCTCTATGCCGCCGAGGCTTTTCACAGCGACCGCGAGGTGCAAGCGCTGCAGCGCCAGTTTCCCAGCCTGCATGGGCATGCCGCACGGGCGCTGCTCGCTCAGGCCAGCAGTGCAGAGCGCACACGCCTGCTTGCCGGCCGGGTAACGCTGGGCCTGGCCGAGGCCGCCCGGCGCATGCTGGTGCCCGTTCGCATGGCGCGTGTCTTCGAGTCCTTGCACTGGGACACGCCACAAAACCTCGACCTTGCCCGGGTTACGCTCGGCATGCTCAAGCACCTGCCAGCCGCTGGGCGGGGCGTGCGCTGGAGCCTGTTCGAGGGTGATACTGGCACGCGGGCCCTGGCCACGTCGCAGGAGGGGACACATGCCAGCGGGCTGGTTCACCGCGACGGCATCTTCCAGCGCACCGATGCCCAGGGCGATGCGGTCGGTGAGGCGGGCGAACTGTTCGAGGTCATGGCGGGTGCCTATGCCGACGATCAACGGCGCGCCCTGCAGGTAGGTGAACCCTTTGCACATAATCTTCGCGTGATGGTCACCCGGCTGGCGCAAGCAAGGCGCCAGGAAGTCGAGCAACTCCTCAGCCCTGCACGCGCAGGTGGCCTGCGCCTGCCGTCGCGGCTGGACGATGGCCGGATCGGCTACCCGTTGAGCGGTCGCAACCCGGGCTCATCGTCCTCCAGCTACCGGCCTGGGCCTTTCCTGCGGCGTGTACGCTACCTTTACCCGGCCTTCACCGATGAGGAGGTATTCGCCTGGATCGAGCAGGCGCGTGGCACTGCAATCGGCCTGGAGCGCACGCTGCAGCAGTTCGAACGAGAGTTCGAGGCGCTCAACACGCAGTTGCGCAGGTGGGTGCATGAGGCGGCCAGTGGCCGGGAAAGGGAGGACCGGCGCAGGTTGAGGCGGGCGCTGCGCGGCTGTTGGCAGCGTGCTTATGATGAGGGCATGCAGGCTGAGGGCACCAACACGGTCTACCGTTGGGAGGTTGCCAGCTCCAGCAGTCTCCCCGAATTCCCCGAGCCTATCGTGTTCGATCACGTCCGTGTGCTGACCCTGCGCAACATGCAGATTGAACACCTGCCCGAGAGTTTCCTGCGCGCCTTCCCCAATGTCCACGCGGTTGAAATGCCCTATAACCGCCTGGCGCGCGTTCCGCAGGCGCTGCTGGGCATGCCCAACCTGCAGTCACTGGACCTGCGCGCAAACCGCATCAGCCTGGACCCTGGCCAGGCGACGATCCTCGCCAGTTGCCCGTACCTGACGCAGGTGAACCTTTCGCACAATCCGCTGGGGCGAGCGTTTTCGCTGACCGGGCTACCTCAGCTGCGCGAACTGCAGCTGGCCGGCACGGGCATCAGCGAATTGCCCTATGGGTTGATGCAGAGTACTTCGCTGAGGACCGTTGACCTGCGTGACAACCTGCTCACAGGCATGCCTGAGGGTTTTTACCAAAGCCGCTTGTGGATCGAAGGCGATGTGCAATTGAGCGGTAACCCGTTTTCCGAGTCAGAGTCCTTGGGCCTGCGTGATGCGTTGCAGGCAGCGGCCGTGGTGCCTGAGGAGGAAGAGGCGGCGCCGGTGTCTGCCCGGTTACGCTGGATGGATGCCGGCGGCGCGCAGCTGCGCGGCGAGCTGGACAGGCACTGGCGAGCGCTGGAAGCGTTGCCGAACGCGCTTGAATTCTTCACCTTGATCGAGCGCCTGATGGAAACGGCTGACTTTCAGCATGCCACCGGCGCGCGCTTTCTGGCTGGCCGGGTGCTGGAGATGATGCGTGCCATGACCGACTCGGCCGAGCTGTGCCAGCAGCTGTTCAGCAATGCTGCACAATTGACCTGCCAGGACAGCGTCGCCCTGCGTTTCGGCGATCTTGAACTGCGGCTGTTGGTCTGGCGTGCCCAGGCGCAGGCGGCAACCGGTACTCAGGAGCAGGGGCTGCTGCGGTTGGGGCGGCAGCTGTGGCGGCTTGAGGAGCTTGACCGGATTGCCTTGTCAGATATTCAGGAACGCCAGCTCGGTGGCAGCGACCCGGACCAGATTGAGGTGGTCCTGGCCTATCGCATCGCGTTGCGCGAGGCGTTGGACCTTCCCTTGCAAACCCAGGGCATGTCGTTCCGGCCCATCGCGGGTGTCGATGCGCGGCGAATAGCGCGTGCACGCAACCGGGTGCTGCGCCATGAAACCGGTGAGCGACTGGCCAGCTCGCTGATCGACCGCGCGTTCTGGCAAACCCACTTGCGTAGCGCCTATCCGGCACGTTTCGATGACCTCAATGCGCCGTTCCATGAGCGCCTGGAGGTCTTGCAGGGCGACAACGCGATGGCAGAGCCTGAGCGTGCAGCGCAAATCGACACGCTCGCCCGCGAGCAGCGGCTTGCCGAGGGCGAACTGATGCAGGCACTGACGCTCGAAGTTCTGGATGCGAACAGTGAACAGGAGGTCATTTACGTTCGCTGATCACGTCGGCACGGCCAGAGCCTCCTGCGCTGGCCGTCGACGGGCGTGGACGTCCCGATGGACTATGCTCAGGTTCGGGCGCTGGCATTTTTTGCAGCGTCAGGCGCCCTTGCCGAGACACGCGAAGTTACCTTTGCGTAAACCCTCTGGCAGTGCAGTTGGTTTAGGCTCGCACGTCGGATCTTTCTCCATGATCTGTAGTCTTTGGTTTATCGAGAGAATAAGGAGATTTGCATGCTCGTCCGGTCACTGACCCTCGCCACTTTGCTCGCTATTGCCGGCCCGCTGTTTGCTGCCGACAGTGATGCGCCGCTGGCCAAGGAACTGGGCAAGGCCAGGCCATTGGTCGTTATCGCTCCGAGCAGCGCCGACCCCACCCTGCGCGGGTTGAACGAGGCGCTCAAGGACCCGGCTACCCAGGCGGGTTTCAAGGAGCGCAACCTGGTGCTGTTCAGCGTTGCCCAGATGATGGGCAAGCGTGAGGACAAGAACCTCGAACAGCAGACCACGATGGCCCTTATTCGCGAGCTCAAGCTGGGCGCCAGCAAGGGCACCAAGGTGATCCTGGTGGGCCTGGACGGTGAACGGCATGTGCTCAAGGATGATGAGTCGGGCGAGAAGATCGACCCGCAGGCGATCTTCAAGGCCGTCGATGAACTTCCGGCGAGTGAAAAAGCGGCGGTTGCGCCTGAACCCGTGGCGGCTGCTGTGCCCGAGCCCAAGGCCAAGGACAGCAAGGCCGCCAAACCTGGCAAACCGGCCAAGCCTGCCGCGCCCCCCAAGCCACTGGACGATTGAGCGGCGTCAGCCTTGCTGATTGGTTGGTGAGGTCCTACAGCGGCAGCCGAATCAGGCGATACCGGCCAAGGCGCCGCAACGGTTGAATAGCCCCTCTTGCTATCCAGAGTGGAGCTTCAACATGACGCATACCCCTAACAAGCTCGGGCTGATCGGTGCTGCACTGATCGGCAGCATGGCCATCGGCAGCCAGGCATTCGCCGTCGAACCTCTCAGCCAGGGTTACCAGCTGGCATCGGCCAAGGCCCACGGCGAGGGAAAGTGTGGCGAAGGCAAATGTGGCGGCAGTGAAAAGGCCGGCGAGAGCGAAGGCAAGTGTGGTGAAGGCAAGTGCGGTGGCGATGGCGGTCACGGCAAAAAACAGTCCTGAATAGAATGCATTGAGAAATGCACCAACGCCCCGTCTGCACGTCAGCCGGGGCGTTGTGCTTTGTTATGGAGACTCGAAGATGAATACCACGCCCATGCACGCCGGCCTCGGCCTGCGTCGCAGCCTGATGCCCGAATTGCTGGCGCTGGAGGAAGGTACGGTGGACTTTCTGGAATGCGCCCCGGAAAACTGGATCGGCGTCGGCGGTGCCTTGGGGCAGGGGTTGGCTCAACTGGCAGAACGCTTCCCGCTGGCTTGCCACGGCCTTTCCCTTTCGCTTGGCGGCAGCTTGCCGCTGGACCGTAAACTGCTCGGGCAGATCCGCCAGTTTCTCGATCGCTATCAGGTACGACACTACAGCGAGCATCTGAGCTATTGCACTGATGACGGCCACCTTTATGACCTGCTGCCGCTTCCCTTCACCGAAGCCGCCGTACGCCAGGTCAGTGCGCGTATTCGCCAGGTGCAGGACACCTTGCAGCAGCGCATCGCTGTCGAGAACATCAGCTACTACGCCGCCCCCTATCAGGCGATGAGTGAGCTGGAGTTCATCAGGGCAGTGCTCGACGAGGCCGACTGCGAGCTGCTGCTGGACGTCAACAATGTCTATGTCAATGCCTGCAACCATGGCTACGACGCACAGGCATTTCTCCAGGGCCTTCCGCTGGCGCGGGTCCGGGGCATGCATCTGGCCGGGCACCATGATCAGGCACCCGACCTCAAGGTCGACACCCATGGAGCCGCAGTCAAGCCGCAGGTCTGGGCGCTGTTCACGAGTGCCTGCGAGCGTTTTGGCATCCAGCCAACCGTGCTGGAACGCGACTTCAATTACCCGCCCATGACCGAGCTGCTTGCAGAAGTTGCGTGGATTCGCGCCGTGCAGCAGGAGGTCGTGCATGCACAGTGCATTGCGTGAACAACAGTCCTGCCTGGCTCGTCACCTGCGTGACCCGGTACGCCATCCAGCGCCCGTCGGTATCGAACAAAAACGCCTGAGGCTGTACAGGGAATTGCTCTACGGTGGCATCGAGGCGCTGTTGGCAGGAAGTTTCCCGGTGCTGCGCAAGACGTTGGGCGATCAGTGTTGGCATGCGCGCGTGCATGATTTTTATGCCAGCTACCGCTGCCGTACGCCGCTGTTCAGCCAGATAGCCGCTGCTTTCGTCGATTACCTCCAAGGCATCGAACCTGACACCCCGTGGCAGCTTGAGCTGGCCCACTACGAGCTGATCGAATCCCAGGTGTACCTGAGCGATGCCGAGGAGCCTGCGCATGATCCGCAGGGCGACCTTCTACAAGGTGAGCCGCTGTTGTCGAGCACGTCAAAAGTGCTGGCCTATCGTTGGCCGGTGGAACAGATCGGCCCGGCGTACCAGCCGCTCGAAGCCCCTGCATTACCCACGTTGCTGCTGGTCTATCGCGACGCTGCGCTGCAGGTGCGCTTCGCCCGTCTTTCGCCTATGGCCTACCGCTTGCTGGCTGAAGTTCAGGGCACTGGTCGACAGCGCTTGCAGGCACTCGCTGCGGACCTGCGGGAGGGTTTGGCATTGCTCGAAAACCTGCGTGAACAAGGTGTTGTGATCGGTACTCGATGATGCCAAAGGGGCTGTCTGGCAGCCCCTTTTCATCATCAGCCGTGCAGGCGCTTGCTGATCCAGTGGTCCAGGCTCAGGCGTCCCGAGCCTTTAAGCAGCAGCGGCAGCAAGGCGACCAGATAAATCAGCGGCAGCTTGAAGTTGCCAAAGCCCTGGTCGGTGATGGCATAACCCTGTGCCAGTTCTGCCAGGCTTGACCAGTGTGCGGGCCAATGCACTGCCGCAATCGCCACCACGGTCACCACCATCAGCCCGGCCGATGCCAGTCGCGTGCCCAGGCCAAGCAACAGCAACAGGGGCAGCACCAGCTCCGCCCACATCGACAACTGCCAGTTGAGCTCCGCCGGCAGCACGTTGAAAGGGAACGGGAAGTTGGCCTGCAAGCCGCTGAACCAGTTGCTGCCGTTGAATTTCTCCCAGCCGGACTCGAAGAACTCCCAGGCCAGGAACAGCCGCAAAGGCAGGTCGGCGCTCCAGTTGCCAAAGCGATCGACAGTCGTGAGGGTGCGGGTCAGTGTGGTCATTGTGGTCATCTCGTTTCAGGAAAGGGCAGAGGCCGTGCGGCGTTGCTGCCGGGCCAGCTTGGCGGTGAGCTTGAAGGCAATGGCGCTGAAGATCAGGGCGAACGCCAGCGGGTACCACCCGCCCTTGGGGGTGCCGTTGTAGAAGGACAGGCAGAACACCCCGGCCAGCACCCACATGCCGGTGCTGTGCAGGGCTTTCCAGGCTCGGCGGCCGAGCAGGCGCATCGGGGTCTTGAACGAGGTCAGGGTGAGCAACAGCAGGAACAGGTAGCCGATGCTGCCAGGTAGATTCGAGGTGATCGTCTGCCCGTCCCAGAACAGTTCAGGAAACTGCTGGGCGTAGCGGTAGATCAGCAGACCATGCAAGGCATGCGAGAAGGCAAAGGCCAGGCCGACGAAGCGCCGCTCGCGGAGTAACCGGCGGCTGCCGTTGCCAGGCAGCAGGGTAACCAGTGACGAGGCCAGGAACGCCAGCAGGAACAACGCGAAAGAGCTGCGTGCGGTGGCGCGGATGGCGCTGAGCAGGCCATCCGCACCGGGCGGATAACTGAGCAGTACCGCGGCAGTCATGAACAAGGTCAGGCCGGCAAAGGCGGCGAACAGCTTCCAGCCGGAGGGCAGGATGAGCAGCTTCATGGGTGAGGTCTCCCGGAGTGTCGTTGTGTGACCGGGAGTGTGCGGGGCGCGGTATCTGCAGAGTGTCAGTCAAAGCGGCTTTGTGTATCGGACTTTAGTTATCGGCGCTGTAGGCAGGCCGGCCCAGGCCGCCGCTTTGGGCGTTACAGCTCGATCTGGGCGCACAACCCGCCGCTTTTGCGGTTGCTCAAGGTCAGCCTGCCGCCCATGGCCTGGGTCAGTTGCTGGGCGATGGCCAGCCCGAGGCCCGTGCCCCCGGTGCTGCGATTGCGGGAGCTCTCGACCCGGTAGAAGGGCTTGAGCACCTCGTCCAGCTCTTCGGCGGGAATGCCGGGGCCTTCATCGAGGACCCGAATCAACGTCTTGCCTCGCTCGCGGCTGACCTCAAGCTGTGCCTTGCCGGCAAACTTCAGGGCGTTGTCCACCAGGTTCACCAGTACCCGGCGCAATGCATGCGGTCGGGTTTCCAGCAGGCTGCCAGTATCGCCGTGGCGCTCCACCTGGGCGCCGCTGTCCTGGTAATCGAACACCAGGCTGTCGAGGAAGGCGTCGAGGTTGATCCGGCAGGGCGCTTCGGTGTTGATGTCCATGCTGCGGGCGTAGGCCACGCCTTCGCGGACCAGATGCGCCATGGCGTCCAGGTCATGGCAGAGCTTGTCTTTCTCGACGCCGTCGTCCATCACCTCAACCCGCAGTTTCATGCGCGTGATCGGTGTTTGCAGGTCGTGGGAAATGGCCGCCAGCAATTGCATTCGCTCTTTGAGGTAGGCGGCGATGCGTGCCTGCAGGGCATTGAACGCCACGGCAGCGTACTTGACCTCGCGCGGGCCGCTTTCATCCAGCAGCACACCGGGTTTGTCCGGGTCGAGGTTGTCCACGGCCTGGGCCAGGCGGGTCAGCGGGCCGATCGCCAGGCGCACTGCCAGCCAGGTGCAGAACAGCAGCACACCGAGCTGGATCAGCAGCACCAGTGGCAGCCAGCTTGCCACCGGTGCCGCCGCCGGGGTGACATCGATGGTCAGCGGCGCGCCGTCGGACAGGTGCAGGTGCACCTGGAAGTGCTGATCCGGCCCGGGAATACTCTGGAATTTCAGCTGATAGTGCCCGCCGATGGCCTTGGTGATCGATGCGGCAGCCATGGGCGGGTCGTCACTGGCCATTGGCATGCCCGCCTGGCCCTGGTCCAGGCGGTAGCGGAGCGTGTGGCGTTCAAGGCGTGGCAGCCAGCTGGCACGCTCGGCCGCGGGGAGGCGCTCCAGAATCGCCATCGAAGTGGTGACATCCTGCTCCAGGTGGCTGAGCATCATCGAGCGGCTGCTGACATAGCGCTCATAGGCCTGCAGGCTGAACGACAGCCCGTAGGCCAGCACCAGCCCGGTGAAAAAGATCAGGGCCAGGCGCGAGGCGAGGGTACGCGGCCATTTCATGCCGGTGACTCGAGCAGTTGCACGGCCAGCGAGAACACATAGCCCTCGCTGCGCACGGTCTTGATGCAGCTCGGCTCGCGGGCATCGTCACCCAGGCGCTGGCGCAGGCGGCTGACCAGCAGGTCGATGGAGCGGTCGAAGATGTCGGCTTCGCGGCCCTGGGTCAGGTTCAGCAACTGTTCGCGGCTGAGCACCCGCTGCGGGTGGTCGAGGAACACCCGCAACAGGCGGTATTCGGCGCCGCTGAGCGCTACCAGGGTGCCTTCGTTGTCCAGCAGGTGGCGGGCGGTGGTGTCCAGGCGCCATTGGCCGAAGGCAAGCAGGCGGCTACTTTCGCTGATGGTCAGGTTCGGCGGCAGCATGCGCGTGCGGCGCAGCACGGCGTTGATGCGCGCCAGCAATTCGCGGGCGGAGAACGGTTTGGTCAGGTAGTCGTCGGCGCCCATTTCCAGGCCGATGATGCGGTCGGTCTCGTCGTTGCGCGCAGTGAGCATCAACACCGGCGTGTTGCGGTGCTTGCCGGCACGCAGTTCGCGGCACAGCAGCAGGCCGTCGTCGCCGGGCATCATGATGTCGAGAACGATCAGATCGACGCTGTTGGCCTCCAGGAAGGCGCGCATCTGCCGGCCGTCGGCAACGATGCTGGTGCGCAGGCCGTTCTTTTTCAGGTAGTTGCCGACCAGTTCGCGGATCTCACGGTCATCGTCGACGATCAGGATGTGATCGACATGTTCCATTCGCGGCGTTCCTGTTCAAGGGAGAGTGAGCGCAGTGTACCGAGCGCGTCGGGGCTTGCCTGTGGGGTTTTGTATTGCAGTGTATCTGGCATGGGGGCAGATACAGGCGCAAGCAAATCACGGGCCGAGGCGACACATGGGAGATACCTGGCAGGCGTGCAATGGCTCTCGACCGGGGAGCACCGATCCCCACCCCCTAAGTGTTGCAAAGGAGAGATGCCATGAACCTCAAGACTATCGCCAGTGCCAGCCTGTTCGCCGTGCTCAGCTTCGCTGCCGTTGCCGCCAATGCCAGCACCACATCGATGAACGACGCCAGTGTCATGCAGTACCGCTACGGCGACCATCTGGATGTGAAGAAAGTGCTGTCGGTGAAAGACGACCACAGCAATGCCTGCGGCCCGGTCAGGACCCGTATGGACTACCTCGACTCCAAAGGCCAGCATGAGAGCGTCGAATACCGCACCTACGCCACGAGCGGTTGCCATGACAACTGATCGCCGGCGGCTGTTGAAAGTGGGGGGCATGGGCTTGGCGCTGGTTGGTCTGGGCCTCGCTGGAGGGCAACTGCTGGCCCGCGACAACTATGGCGCCATGCCGTCGCTGGCTGGCGCCAGCCAATGGCTCAACTCACCGCCACTGGACGCCCCGGCGCTCAAGGGCAAGGTGGTGCTGGTGGACTTCTGGACCTGGGACTGCATCAACTGCCAGCGCAGCCTGCCGCACGTCAACGACTGGGCACGGCGCTATGCCGACCAGGGCCTGGTGGTGGTGGGTGTGCATACGCCCGAGTACGACTACGAGCACGATGTGGGGCAGTTGAAAAGCAAGGTGGCCAGCCTGGGCATCGCTTACCCGGTGGCGGTGGACAATGATTACCAGGTGTGGAACGCCTGGGGTAACCAGTTCTGGCCAGCGCATTACTTTGTCGATCGGCAAGGGCAGGTGCGGCATGTGCACTTTGGTGAGGGTGACTATGCCGGGCAGGAGAAAGTCATACAGGCGTTGCTGGATGAGAAAGGTTAGACCTCTGTTGCCTCATCGCCGGCAAGCCGGTGATGAGGCCGGGGCAGGTTCAGGAGAAACTGGCGAAATGCGCCTGCATCCGCTCGGCATCCGCCTGTTTGCCACTGAACAGCTCGAACGCCTTCACCGCCTGGAATACTGCCATGTTGCTGCCATCGAGCGTGCGGCAACCTAGTGCCCGTGCTGCTTTCAGCAGTTCGGTCTCCAGCGGGAAATAGATGATTTCAGCCACCCACAAGCGCGGGTGCAGCAGCTCCACGGGAAGGGGCGTGCCGGGTAACTTGGCCATGCCCACGGGTGTGGTATTGACCAGGCCATCGGCCTCGGCCACCTCGACCGCCAGGTCCGCGCCAAGTACCGCCCGACCTGGGCCGAAATGGCCGTTGAGGTTATCCACCAGCGCCTGGGCACGCGCCGCATCCACTTCGAACAGCACCAGTTGCTCGACACCTTCGCTCAGCAGCGCATGGGCCACCGCCGAGCCAGCGCCGCCAGCGCCCATCTGCACCACGCGCCGGCGCGACACATCCGGCAGGCCACGGCGCAGGCCTTCGGCAAAGCCCAGGCAGTCGGTGTTGTGACCCACCCGCTTGCCGTCCTTGAGTACCACGGTGTTCACCGCGCCAATGCCGCGGGCCTCGTCCGACAGCTCATCGAGCAACGGCAGGATCGCCTGCTTGAACGGGTAGGTGATGTTGAGCCCGGTGAAGCCGGTGTGCTGAGCGGCATCGAGCAGTTGTGCCAGGGCGCTGTCCTCCAGCTGGAGCTGGTCGGCGTCGATCAGGCGATAGAGGTAACGCAAGTGCTGGGCGTCGCCTTCGTGTTCATGCAGGGTGGGGTACGCGACAGCTGGATGCCACGGCCGATCAGGCCGGCAAGGATGGCTGGCTGGGTCATGCGCGTGGCTCCTGAAGCATCTCGGCAAAGTGGCTCAGGGCCATGCGGTAGCCGTGGCTACCCAGGCCGCAGATAACGCCCACGGCAATCGACGAGACGAACGAGAGGTGGCGGAACGGCTCGCGCTTGTGCACGTTGGACAGGTGTACTTCGATGACCGGGAGTTCGCTGGCCACCAGGGCGTCGCGGATGGCCACCGAGGTATGGGTCCAGGCACCGGGGTTAATCACGATACCGGCACAACGGCCACGGGCGGCATGGATCCAGTCGATCAGTTCGCCTTCGTGGTTGGTCTGGCGGAATTCGATCTCCAGGCCGTGGGCCAGGGCCGTGTCGGCGCAACCCTGGGCCAGGTCGGCGAGGGTTTCATGGCCATACTGGGTGGGTTCACGGGTCCCCAGCATGTTCAGGTTGGGGCCGTTGAGCACGAGAATAAGGGGCTTCATGACGGGCATCGCTTTGTTGTTGTTGAATACTCCTATGTTTGTACCGGGTGGTTAATTTCGTCAATTGGCTCAGGTGTCGCATGGCGGCAAAGTGGGCGATTATCGAACTTGTCCGGCCAGGCCGGCGGATTACACAATTGTAATGTTCACGCCACCGCCTCGATAACCAGCCCTCCTTACAGTCCCTCGCCAACGCTTGTCGACGAGGACTCCCGAAGTGCCCACCCCCCGCAAGATCGCCTTGCTCAGCCTGTTGCTGGCGGCCACCGCCAGCGCCCAGGCCGGGCCAGGCATGAGCCTGCCCGAGGCGCTGAGCGCCGCTTTCGCCAACAACCCTGAACTGGCCGCAGCCGGTCGCGAAATCGGCATTGCCGAGGGTGAGCGGCGCCAGGCCGGGTTGCTCCCCAACCCTGAACTGGCCTGGGAAATGGAGGACACCCGGCGCGAAACCAGCACCAGCACCGTCACCCTCAGCCAGCCACTGGAGCTGGGCGGCAAGCGCGGTGCGCGCATTGCCGTGGCCGGTGCCGGCCAGGCCATTGCGCAGCTGGACCTCGAACGCCAGCGCAATGGCCTGCGCGCCGATGTGGTCCAGGCCTATCACGCCGCCCTGCGCGCGCAGACCGGCGTGGAACTGGCGCAGCAGTCGCAGGCGCTGACCGAGCGTGGCCTGCGGGTGGTACAGGGCCGGGTCACGGCCGGCCAGTCGTCACCGGTTGAGGCCACCCGTGCCCAGGTGCAACTGGCCCAGGCCCAGGCCGAGGTGCGTCGCGCCGAAACCCAGCGCACGGTGGCCTACCAGGCCCTGGCGCGGTTGACCGGCAGTCCGCTGGCGACCTTCGACACCTTGCCGGCGGCCAGCCAGTCGCCTGGCGCTGCACCTTCAGCCGATGCTTTGCTCGGCCAGGTCGAACGGACCGCCGAGTGGCGCCTGGCGGCCGCCCAGGTCGAGCGCGGCGAAGCGTCGCTGGGCTCGGAAAAGGCCCTGCGCATTCCCAACCTCACCGTCAGCGTCGGCAGCCAGTACAGCCGTGAGGACCGCGAGCGGGTCAACGTGGTCGGGCTGTCGATGCCCTTGCCGTTGTTCGACCGCAACCAGGGCAACGTGCTGGCTGCCGCACGCCGCGCCGACCAGGCCCGCGACCTGCGCAACGCGGTGGAACTGCGCCTGCGCAGCGAAACCCGTAGCGCCGTCGGTCAGTGGCGCACGGCGATGCAGGAGGTGCAGGCCTACGACCGCACCATCCTGCCGTCGGCGCAGCAGGCCGTGGACACCGCCACCCGTGGCTTCGAGATGGGCAAGTTCGCCTTTCTCGACGTGCTCGACGCCCAGCGCACCTTGATCGACGCGCGCGGGCTGTACCTCGAGGCCTTGGCCGCGGCAACCGATGCACGGGCACAGGTCGAGCGGATCTATGGCGACCTGGATGGTTTGAGCAACATTTCGAGCAGTAGGAGCAACAATGACTAACCCGCGTAAACTCGCACTCCTGGCCGCTGCCATCGCCGTTCTCGGCGTGGCTGGCCTGGCCTGGACCGGCAACCTTGGTCAGGCCAGCAAAGGCCAAGCCAGTACCGCAGAGCCCCGGCACGACGATCATGGCGAAGACAGCCACGGTGACAGTGATGAGGCTGGTGAAGCGCACCAGGAAAAGGAAGGTGCGCTGCACCTGTCGATCGCCCAGATCGAGTCGGCCGGCATCCAGCTGGCCGCCGCCGCCCCTCGGGCACTGGGCACCGCCATCAGCTTCCCTGGCGAGATCCGCTTCGATGAAGACCGCACAGCCCATGTGGTGCCACGGGTGCCGGGGGTGGTCGAGGCGGTGCAGGCCGAGCTCGGCCAGGCGGTCAAGCGCGGCCAGGTGCTGGCGGTGATCGCCAGCCAGCAGATCTCCGACCTGCGCAGTGAGCAGCAAGCCGCCCAGCGCCGCCTGGAACTGGCGCGCCTGACCTTCCAGCGCGAGCAGCAACTGTGGCAGGAACGCATCAGCGCCGAGCAGGACTACCTGCAGGCGCGACAGGCCTTGCAAGAGGCCGAGATCGCCCTGGCCAATGCCCGGCAGAAGGTGGCCGCGGTCGGCCCGGCCGGTGCCGGTAACCGCTACGAATTGCGCGCCCCCTTCGATGCCGTGGTGGTGGAAAAGCACCTGACCGTGGGCGAGGTGGTCGACGAGACCAGCAATGCCTTTACCTTGTCCGACCTGAGCCGGGTCTGGGCCACCTTCGCCGTCGCACCCCGCGACCTGGCCCGGGTCACCAGCGGGCGCAGCGTGACCGTCAGCGCACCGGACCTCGGCGCCGAGGTCGAGGGCAAGGTCAACTACGTCGGTAGCCTGCTCGGCGAACAGAACCGCGCCGCCACCGTGCGCGCCACCCTGGCCAACCCCAACGGTGCCTGGCGCCCCGGGCTGTTCGTCAACATTGCGGTCCATGTCGAGCGCTTCAATGCCGCCGTCGTCGTGCCCGAGAGCGCGTTGCAGAGCTGGGAGGAACAGACCGTGGTGTTCGCCCGCACCGACGAAGGTTTCGAGGCCCGCCCGGTGAAGACCGGCCGCCGCGACGCCGGCCAGGTGGAGATCACCTCAGGCCTGGCGGCCGGCACCCAGGTGGCTGCCGCTGGCAGCTTTGTCCTCAAATCCGAGCTCGGCAAGGCATCAGCCGAGCACAGCCATTGATTGCGGGGACGCTTGCATGTTCGAACGCCTGATCCAATTCGCCATCGAGCAGCGCCTGGTGGTGATGCTCGCCGTGGTGCTGATGGCCGCCGTGGGCCTGCACAGCTACCAGAAACTGCCGATCGATGCGGTGCCTGATATCACCAACGTCCAGGTGCAGATCAACACCGCCGCACCGGGCTATTCGCCGCTGGAGACCGAGCAGCGCATCACCTTTGCCATCGAGACCGCCATGGCTGGCCTGCCGGGCCTGAAACAGACCCGCTCGCTGTCGCGCTCGGGGCTGTCGCAGGTGACGGTGATCTTCGACGATGGCACCGATATCTTCTTCGCCCGGCAACTGGTCAACGAGCGCCTGCAGGTGGCCCGCGAGCAGTTGCCCGAAGGCATCGAGGCCGGCATGGGGCCGATCTCCACGGGCCTGGGGGAAATCTTCCTGTGGACGGTGGAGGCCGAGCAGGGCGCGCTCAAGGACGATGGCACGCCTTTCACGGCGACCGACCTGCGGGTGATCCAGGACTGGATCATCAAGCCGCAGCTGCGCAATGTGCCCGGCGTCGCCGAGGTCAACAGCATCGGCGGCCACGCCAAGCAGTACCTGATCGCCCCCGAGCCCAAGCGCCTGGCGGCCTACAAGCTCACGCTCAACGACCTGATCGCAGCGCTTGAGCGCAACAACGCCAACGTCGGTGCCGGCTACATCGAGCGCAACGGCGAGCAACTGCTGATCCGCGCGCCGGGGCAGGTGGCCTCGGCCGAAGACATCGCCAACATCGTCATTTCCAGTGTCGATGGCACGCCGATCCGCGTCAGCCATGTTGCCCAGGTCGGTCTGGGTGAAGAGCTGCGCTCTGGCGCGGCCACCGAGAACGGCCGCGAGGTGGTGCTGGGCACGGTGTTCATGCTGATTGGCGAGAACAGCCGCACGGTGTCCCAGGCCGTGGCGGCCAAGCTCGCCGAGATCAACCGCAACCTGCCCAAGGGCGTGGTGGCGGTTACGGTCTATGACCGCACCAACCTGGTGGAAAAGGCCATCGCCACGGTGAAGAAGAACCTGGTCGAAGGCGCGGTCCTGGTGATTGCCGTGCTGTTCCTGTTCCTGGGCAACATCCGCGCCGCGCTGATCACGGCCATGGTCATCCCGCTGTCGATGCTGTTCACCTTCACTGGCATGTTCAGCAACAAGGTCAGCGCCAACCTGATGAGCCTCGGCGCCCTGGACTTCGGCATCATTGTCGATGGCGCGGTGGTGATCGTTGAAAACGCCATCCGTCGCCTGGCCCATGCCCAGCAGCGCCATGGCCGCATGCTGACCCGTGCCGAACGCTTCCATGAGGTGTTCGCCGCTTCCCGCGAGGCGCGCCGGCCGCTGATCTACGGGCAGTTGATCATCATGGTGGTGTACCTGCCGATCTTTGCCCTGACCGGGGTCGAGGGCAAGATGTTCCAGCCGATGGCCTTCACTGTGGTGATGGCACTGCTGGGCGCCATGATCCTTTCGGTGACCTTCGTGCCAGCGGCCATCGCGCTGTTCGTCACCGGCAAGGTCAAGGAGGAAGAGGGCGTGGTCATGCGCACCGCCCGCCTGCGCTATGCACCGGTGCTCGAGTGGGTGCTGGGCCGGCGCAAGCTGGCGTTCACCGCCGCCGCCGGGCTGGTGCTGCTGTCAGGGGTGATGGCCAGCCGCATGGGCAGCGAGTTCATCCCCAGCCTCAGCGAAGGCGACTTTGCCTTGCAGGCGTTGCGCGTGCCAGGCACCAGCCTGTCGCAGTCGGTGGACATGCAGCAGCGTCTGGAGCAGGCGATCATCGCCCAGGTGCCGGAGGTGGAGCGCGTGTTTGCCCGCACCGGCACCGCCGAGATTGCCTCCGACCCGATGCCGCCGAACATCTCCGATGCCTACGTGATGCTGCGCCCGCGCGAGCAGTGGGTCGACCCCGGCAAGCCCCGCGAGGAACTGATTGCCGAGGTGCAGCGCGCGGCTGCCAGCGTGCCGGGCAGCAACTACGAGCTGTCGCAGCCGATCCAGCTGCGTTTCAATGAATTGATTTCCGGTGTGCGCAGCGACGTGGCGGTGAAGGTGTTTGGTGATGACATGGACGTGCTCAACCGCACCGCCACGCAAATCGCCAGCAGCTTGCAACAGGTACCCGGCGCCTCGGAGGTGAAGGTCGAGCAGACCACCGGCCTGCCGGTGCTGACCATCGACATCGACCGCGACAAGGCTGCGCGTCATGGCCTGAATGTGGGCGACGTGCAGGATGCCATTGGCATTGCTGTCGGAGGGCGCACGGCGGGCACGCTGTACGAGGGCGATCGCCGCTTCGACATGGTGGTGCGCCTGTCCGAAACCCTGCGTACCGATGTCGATGGCCTGGGCAGCCTGCTGATTCCGGTACCGGCCAGCGCTGCAGCCGGTGCGGCACAGATCGGCTTCATCCCGCTGTCGCAGGTGGCCACGTTGAACCTGCAACTGGGGCCTAACCAGGTCAGCCGCGAGGATGGCAAGCGCGTGGTGGTGGTCAGCGCCAACGTGCGTGGGCGCGACCTGGGTTCGTTCGTCGAGCAGGCCGAGCAGACCTTGCTTGAGCAGGTGCAGATCCCGCCGGGTTACTGGACCCGTTGGGGCGGCCAGTTCGAGCAGTTGCAGTCGGCGGCCGAGCGCTTGCGGGTGGTGGTGCCGGTAGCGCTGCTGCTGGTGATGGCATTGCTGCTGATGATGTTCAACAACCTCAAGGACGGCTTGCTGGTGTTCACCGGGATTCCGTTTGCATTGACCGGCGGGGTGCTGGCGTTGTGGCTGCGGGACATTCCGCTGTCGATTTCCGCAGGCGTGGGCTTCATTGCCTTGTCGGGCGTGGCAGTGCTCAATGGCCTGGTGATGATTGCCTTCATCCGCAACCTGCGAGAGGAAGGGCGCGGTTTGCGCGCGGCGGTCGAGGAGGGGGCGTTGACGCGCCTGCGGCCGGTGTTGATGACCGCGTTGGTGGCGTCGTTGGGGTTCATTCCGATGGCCTTGGCTACCGGGACCGGGGCCGAGGTGCAGCGGCCGCTGGCGACGGTGGTGATTGGCGGGATTCTCTCGTCGACGGCGTTGACCTTGCTGGTGCTGCCGGCGCTGTATCAATGGGCGTACAGGCGCGAAGAGGATTGAGATCGCCGGGGCCGCTTTGCGGCCCCAAGTGCCTCAGGCCGAAGTGCGGACCTGAGGGCTCACATCATTTCCGGCTTCATCATGCAGCGAAATCCGCGATGTCTCCGGCAACGCCAACCCACCCACCAACGCCACCAGCGCGATCACCACCAGGTAGAACGCCGGCGCCAGGCTGCTGCCGGTCTGCCCGATCAGCCAGGTCGCCACCAGCGGCGCGGTACCGCCAAACAGGGTGTAGGCCACGTTGTAGGTGATCGCCGAAGCGGTATAGCGGGTCCGCGTCGGGAAGCTTTCCGACAGCAGCGCCGCCGTCACCACGCCACTGCACAACGCCCCCACCGCCAGCAGGATCACCCCCAGCAGCGCCCCCGACATCGAACCGGAACTGGCCAGCCAGTAAGCGGGGAACACGCAGACCATCACCCACAGGCAGGTGAAACCAATGGTTTTGCGCCGCCCGACCCGGTCCGAGAAGGCCCCAGCCAGCGGGCAACCGACGGCAGCGAACAGCAACGCCACGGTGGTCACCAGCAGCGACTGGGCGCGGGTCAGGTTACCGACCATTTGCAGGTAGGTGGCGAAGTAGGTGGTGAACATGTAGAACGACAGCGCCGTCAGCGAGATGAACATGCCCAGGTTGCGGATCGCCCGGCCGTGGTTGCGCAGGGTTTCCTTGAGCGGCGAGTGCTCATGCTCCTTTCCCTGGGCGACAGCCTCGCGAAACGCCGGGGTCTCCTCCATGCGCCAGCGCAGGTACAAGCCCACCAGCCCCAGCGGTGCGGCCACCAGGAACGGGATGCGCCAGCCCCAGGCGCTCATCGCCTCGGCCGACAGGCTGGCCTCCAGGCCATAGGCGATCACCGCCGCGCAGGCAAAGGCGGAGAAGGTCGACACCGGCACGAAGCTGCCATAGAACGCGCGCTTGTTGCGGGGTGCATGCTCCATCAGGTAGGCGCAGGCGCCGGCATATTCACCGCCGGCGGAGAACCCCTGCAGGCAGCGCGCCAAGGTCAGCAGCGCCGGTGCGGCAAGGCCGATGCTGGCGTAGGTCGGCAGCAGGCCGATCAAGGTGGTGGAGCCGGCCATCAGCAGGATGGTCAGCGACAGGATGCGCTTGCGCCCCAGGCGGTCGCCGAGTGCGCCGAACACGATACCGCCGAGCGGGCGCAAGGCGAAGGCCACGGCAAACACGGCGAAGGTCTTGAGCAGGGCGACGCTGCCATCTTCGCTGGCGAAGAACTGGCTGGCGATCAGTGTGGCGAGGAAGCCATAGACGGCGAAGTCGAACCATTCGACGAAGTTGCCGATGGCCGAGGCGGCGATGACCCTGCGCAGGGTGGCGGGGGATACCTCATGCGATGCAGACATACGGAAGCTCTCCGGTTTCCATAGGCAGCCTGGATGAATGTGGCGCGCTCAGGCGCGCCATCGTTGTTATCTAGGGCCAGTAGACCGGCCAGCGGGGACAGGCGCATCGTTGAGGGCGACATCGGGATATCTGTTTCGACCGCCACGGGCAGGCGCTACACCGAAAACACCACCCCGGTGCGCGAGGCCGCATTGCGGATGTGCTCCTGCATCGCCTTCTGCGCGGCCGCCTGCGAGCGGCGGCTCAGGGCGCGGAGGATCTTGCGGTGTTCCTGCCAGGTTTCCATGGCGCGTTCCGGGCGAATGAAGGGCAGCTTCTGGCTCTCCAGGAAGATCTCCTGGCTTGCGGTGATCACCTGCAGCATCGCGTGGTTGCCGCAGGCCTGCAGCAACCGTTGGTGGAACGCGAAGTCCAGTTGGGCTGCGGCTTCGAAGCGGCCCGCACGCAACTCCTGGTGCATCGCCTCGACATTTTCCTCCAGGCGATCGATGTCGTCTGCGGTCAAGGCCAGTGCCGCTTGCCCGGCGGCAAAGCCTTCCAGGGCGTAGCGCAACTGGAAGGTGTCAATGGCGGACACCTGTTCGGCATAAGGCCAGGCAAACGTCGAGGCCGCCGGTGCGGTCGCTTGCACGAACACGCCCTTGCCCGGCTGCACGCTGACCAGGCCCAGGGCACTGAGCGACGACAGCGCTTCACGCAGCGATGCCCGGCTCACCCCCAGTTGCTCGGCAAGGTCACGCTGCGAGGGCAGGGCATCGCCGGGTTGATAGGCGCCTTCGTCGATCAGCTTGCGGATGCCTTGCAGGGCCTGTTCGGGGACGGCGCGGGGGAGGGTATCGAGCATGCTGTTCAGACCGGTCGGAGGGCGATGACTTTGGCTTTTTACGGCGATTACCGTGCGCTGGCAAGTGTTGCTCCGCGCTGGCGCAGCGTATTGCCCGGCTGCACGAAAGCGGGGCGTGCCCCCTGCGGCGCAGGCGGCTGCCTGGCAACTGTTCAGACCAGTAAGACCGTTCAGTGCGCGCTTTCGACACGTTCGTGGCGGGCCGAGGCGCATTTTGGCATGGCCCGTGCACTGCCCAGCCAGCAGTCCATTTCCTGAATCTCCGCGAGGCCATCCGATGAAGACATTCCGCACCCTGTTCCTGGCCACTCTGTTTTGCAGCGGCGCCCTGGCGTTGCCAGGCGCGCAGGCCGATGCGCTGGCCGACATCAGCGCCCGTGGCGTGCTCAAAGTGGCGGTGCCGCAGGACTTCCCGCCCTTCGGTTCGGTCGGCCCCGACCTCAAGCCCCGTGGCCTGGACATCGATACCGCGCAGCTGCTGGCTGACAAGCTGGGGGTGAAACTGGCGCTGACGCCGGTCAATAGCACCAACCGCATTCCGTTTCTCACCACCGGCAAAGTCGACCTGGTGATCTCCAGCCTGGGCAAGAACCCCGAGCGTGCCGCTGTCATCGATTTTTCCCGCCCCTATGCACCGTTCTACCTGGCCGTGTTCGGCCCGACCGACGTGGACATCGCCGGGATCGACTCGATCGCCGGCAAAACCATCAGCGTCACCCGTGGCTCGATCGAAGACATGGAACTCAGCGCCGTGGCCCCCAAAGGTGCGGTGATCAAGCGCTTCGAGGACAACAACTCGACCATCGCCGCCTACCTCTCCGGGCAGGTCGAGCTGATCGCCAGCGGCAGCGTGGTGATGGCGGCCATCGCCGAGAAGAACCCGGCCAAGGTGCCAGTGGTCAAGGTCAAGCTCAAGGATTCGCCGGTCTACGTGGGGATGGCCAAGAACGAGCCTGCGCTGATGGCCAAGGTCAACGCCACGCTGGAGGCCGCCAAGGCGGACGGCAGCCTGAACCGCAATGCCGAAAAATGGTTGAAACAGCCGCTGCCGGCCGACCTCTGAGCGGCGCCCGGAGCCTGTCACCATGGCCTATGAATTCGACTTCGCCCCTGTGTTGGCCCAGGCCGACCTGCTGCTCAAGGGCGCCTGGTTCACCCTGCAACTGACGGCGGTCGGCACCTTGCTGGGCGTAGCCATCGGCGTGCTGGGTGCCGGTGTGCGCGCCTGGCACGTACGGCCCTTCGACGCGCTGTTTGGCCTGTACGTGGAGCTGGTCCGCAATACGCCTTTCATCGTCCAGCTGTTCTTCATTTTCTTCGGCCTGCCTGCGCTGGGTATTCGCTTGAGCGAATGGCAGGCGGCGGTGCTGGCCATGGTGGTCAACCTGGGCGCCTATTCCACGGAGATCATCCGTGCAGGTATCCAGGCCATCCCCAAGGGGCAGCTGGAAGCCGCCGCAGCCTTGGCCATGAACCGCTTCGAGGCGTTCCGCCATGTGGTGCTGCAGCCGGCGTTGGCCAAGGTCTGGCCGGCACTGTCCAGCCAGATCGTGATCGTCATGCTGGGCTCGGCGGTGTGTTCGCAGATTGCCACCGAGGAGCTGTCGTTCGCGGCCAACTTCATCCAGTCGCGCAACTTCCGTGCGTTCGAAACTTACCTGCTGACCACCGCGCTGTACCTGCTCATGGCCATTCTTTTGCGCCAGTCGCTGGCCTGGCTGGGGCAGCGCCTGCTGATGGGGAGACGCTGATGGACTTCACCTTCTGGGACATCCTGCGCAACTTGCTGGTCGGCTTGCAGTGGACCTTGCTGCTGTCATTGCTGGCCTTCGTCTGCGGTGGCCTGGCCGGGCTGCTGGTGCTGGTCGGGCGGCTATCGGAGCAACCGCTGTGGCGCGGGCTGGCGCGTGGCTATATCGAGCTGTTCCAGGGCACGCCGCTGTTGATGCAACTGTTCATGGTGTTTTTCGGCATTGCCCTGTTCGGCCTCGATGTGTCGGCCTGGATGGCAGCGGCCATTGCCTTGACCCTGTTCACCAGCGCCTTCCTCGCCGAAATCTGGCGCGGTTGTGTCGACGCCATCCCGCGTGGCCAGTGGGAGGCCTCCGGCAGCCTGGCGCTGAGCCGCCTGGAGCAATTGCGCCACGTCATCCTGCCGCAGGCTCTGCGCATTGCCGTCGCCCCGACCGTGGGCTTCTCGGTGCAGGTGGTCAAGGGCACGGCGGTGACCTCGATCATCGGCTTCACCGAGCTGACCAAGACCGGCGGCATGTTGGCCAACGCCACCTTCGAGCCGTTCATGGTCTACGGCCTGGTCGCGCTGGGTTATTTCATTCTCTGCTATCCGCTCTCGCTGAGCGCCCGTTACCTGGAAAGGAGGCTGCATGCCCCTGCTTAGAGTGTCTGCACTGCACAAGTACTATGGCGACAACCACGTGCTCAAGGGCGTCGACCTGAGCATCGAGGAGGGCGAGGTGGTGGCTATCATCGGCCGTAGCGGCTCGGGCAAGAGTACCTTGCTGCGCACCCTCAATGGCCTGGAGTCGATCAGCGACGGCGTGATCGAAGTCGATGGCGAATACCTCGACGCCAGCCGTGCCGACCTGCGCGCCTTGCGCCAGAAGGTGGGCATGGTGTTCCAGCAGTTCAACCTGTTTCCTCACCTGAGCGTGGGCGAGAATGTGATGCTTGCGCCGCAGGTGGTGAAGAAGGCCAGCCGCAGCGAAGCGCGCCAACTGGCCGAACAGATGCTGGCACGGGTGGGCCTGGCGGAGAAGTTCGATGCCTTCCCCGACCGGCTTTCCGGCGGCCAGCAGCAGCGCGTGGCCATTGCCCGGGCCCTGGCCATGTCACCCAAGGTACTGCTGTGCGACGAGATCACCTCGGCGCTCGACCCTGAACTGGTCAATGAGGTGCTGGGCGTGGTGCGTCAACTGGCCAGCGAGGGCATGACCCTGATCATGGTTACCCACGAAATGCGCTTCGCCCGTGAAGTGGGCGACAAGCTGGTGTTCATGCACCACGGCAAGGTGCATGAAGTGGGCAACCCTCGCGAGGTATTCGCCGCACCGCAAACGGCCGAACTGGCCAACTTCATTGGCGCGGTGGCGTCGGCTTAGGCCCGCGCGCCACGGCGCATACCCAGGGTCAGAAGCGCATGTCCACCGCCACCTCGAAGGTCCGCGGCGCCCCCATGTAGTACTGCAGCCCATAGGCCTGCTTGGCATACACCTCATCGGTCAGGTTGCGCACCCGCCCGGTGATGGTGGTGTGTTCATCCAGCCGATAGCGGGCAAAGGTGCCGAACAAGGTATAGGCCGGCGCCTTGAGAGTATTGGCGTTGTCGGCGTACACCGAACCGACATAGCGCGCATCCACCCCCGCCGACCAGGCCGAGGTGAAGCTGTAGGTCAGCCACAGGTTGGCGACATTGGCCGGCACGTTGACCGGGGCATTGCCCTTGCGCGAAACCGATACGCCGTTGACCGCTTCGTTGAACGCGTCGTACTGCGCGTCGACATAGGCGTAGTTGCCCTCGGCCAGCAGCTTCGGCGTGACCTGCAGCCGCCCGGACAGCTCGATGCCGCGCGAGGTCTGCTGCCCGGCCTGGACCGTCAGGTTGGGGTTGCTCGAATCGCGCACGGCAAAGTCCTTGCGCACGATCTGGTACAGGGCCACGGTCGCCGCGCCTCGCCCTTCGAGGAAGTCGAACTTGCTGCCCACTTCCCATTGCTCGCCCTTGGACAGGTCGAAGGTGCCGACGTTGGCGTAGGTGGCTGCCGCCAGCGAACCGGCCGGCAGGTCGGCGGCGGTGCTGTACTGGGCGTATAGGCTGGCCGACGGCGTCAGCTCGTAGGTCAGGCCAATGCGCCCGGACAGCGGTTCCCAGCGCCGCTCGAAGTACGCTGGCGAGGTCGGTGTCACCGCGCCGTAGTTGGTCACTTCCATGTCCAGGTAGTCGTAACGCAGGGCCGTGAGCAGGGCCAGGCGCTCGGTCAGTTGCAGGCGGTTCTCGGCGAACACGGCGCGGTTGCTGGTGACATGCCGGCGCTGCTTGGTCAGCCCGGCGTTCACCCCAGGGATGTCGTAGAAACTGCCGGGGTCGAAGTGGTCTGGGTCGACCACATCGGTCCAGCTTCCGGACGTCGGGTATACGCTCTGGCGCATGTGCGAGTAGTCCAGGCCCAGCGACCACTGGCTGGCCAGGCCGAACAGCTGGTGGTCGTGGCGCAGCTCGATGCGGTCGCCCAGCACGCTCTGTTGGTGGCGCTGCAGGTAAGGGCTGGCACGCTGCACATTGCCGTCGCGGGTGTAGCTGTAGCGCTCGACGTTGCGGTAATCGCGCTGGGCGCTGTAGTGGTAGAGGGTGTTGTGCACGCTGGTGCTGTCGCTGAGCTGGTAATCGAGCATCGAGCGCAGCCAGCGCACCCGCTGCTCGTAGCGGCCATCGCCGACGTTGTAGTTGTCGAAGCGGCGGCTGTTGTCGATCTTCATGGTGCTGCGCCCCGGCAGGATCGGCGCGCCCCAGTAGGGGCTGTCTTCGCGGTCTTCCTGATACTCCAGCGCCAGGGTGTGGGTCAGGTCGGGCGTCAGGTCGCTGAGCAGGGAAAACGCCAGGCTGTCAGTGTTGCGCTGGTTACGGTCGATGTAGCCATTGCTGCCGGTGTGGCTGAAGTCCAGGCGCATGAAATGGCGGGCATCGGCCGGGTTGCTGGCCAGTGCCTGGTTGATGCCGAAGGCCATTTCCGAGTCGTCGTAGCTGCCATAGCGCACGCGGCCATCGATGATCTGCTGGTCGCGGCTGGCGCTCTTGGTGATGTAGTTGATCGAGCCGCCCACGGCGCCTGCGCCATGCAGGAAGGACGACGGCCCGCCGAGCAGTTCGACGCGGTCCAGCACCCAGGCATCCACCGGCCGGGTGGCGCTGCTGTAGCCGAGGTTGATGCCATTGTAGAGCTGGGTCACCTGGTTCTGGGTGAAGCCGCGGTAGCTGACGAAACCGCCGTAGCCGGGGTTGGCCGACGCGTTGACGCCGGTCATGGCGTTGATCACGTCCTGGCTGTCCTTGGCGCCGCGTTCTTCAATGATGCGCCGGTCAGAGACGCTCACCGACGCAGGGGTTTGTCGCGCCGTGAGGCCCAGCCGCGAGCCGGTGCTGATCGGCTCGTCCAGTTGCACGCCGGAGGGCGCATCGCGCTCGCCGTCGATGGTGGTGGCGCTGAGTTCGACGGCGGCATCGTCCGCCCAGGCGAAGGTGCAGGTGCCCATCAGGAGCACCAGGGAGGTATTGCGAAGCATGTTGTTGGGTCTTCCACGCAAAGGTCATGGCTGACGGCGAGCGCGCAGGCAGGCGCGCCCGGCTCAAGTCAGGCGATCTGAGTAACGGCTGCGGGGAAGACGGCAGGGGGAGCGCGGGGGGTGAGGGCAGGGCGTTGGTAACGGGGCGGTGGCTGCGCCCAGCTGCGCACGACGATGGGCGAGGTGGCAGTGGCGTGTGCCAGGCTGAATGACCAGCCGCTGCTGGCAAGCGGTACGGCCAGGCCGAACGAGGAGCACATCGGGCAGTCGAGCTGGGCCATGTGCTGGTCGCTACCGGCGCCGTCGAGGTCGATGGCCACGCCGTGCTCGCTGTTGATCGAGCAGAAGCCACCCTCCAGGCCAGCCAGGCGCAGGCCGCCCATCTGGCCGTGGTGCAGGCCACACAGCAGCAGGCTGAACAGGACGCTGGCATAGAGCGTCCAGGCAGTCAGCGTGCGGGTGTGCCGGGTGATTTTCATGGCGGCGAATCTATCACCCGGACGAACGGCAGGGTAGTGCCTGGCCGTGGCAAGTTGTCGCAGTTCAGGCAGCGCGTTCGAGCACGTCCAGCAGCTCGACGAACTCCTGCGCCAGTTTGTGGCGTGGCGCCATGTGCACCAGCGGCACCGAAACCTGGTGCGATTCGCGCATCTTGATCGAGCTGCTCAGGTACACCGGCAACACCGGCATGCCTTCGGCGCGCAACTGATCGACCAGGGTCTGGTGCAGCGCGGTGCGCCCGGCGAACTGGTTGACCACCACGCCTTCCACCTGCAGCGCCGGGTTGTGGTCCTGGCGCAGTTCCTCGACCTCGGCCATGACGCTGAGCAGCGCCTGGCGCGAGAAGCTGTCGCAGTCGAACGGGATCAGCAGGCGCTCGGCGGCCACCAGGGCGCTGAAGGTGTAGAAGTTCAGTGCGGGCGGAGTGTCGATGTAGATCCGCTCATAATCCTCGCCCAGCTCCACCAGCAGCTTGCGCAGCTTGTTGATCTTGAACTTGCTTTCCAGCTTGCTCTGCAGGCCGCTGAGGTCGGGGCTGGCGGTCACCAGGTGCAGGTTGTCGTAGCGGGTTTCGGTGATCGCCACGCGGTGCTTCTTGCCGGCGGCGGTGACCGGCGAGAGGGTCTGGCGGAAGAAGTCGGCGATGCCGGCGGGGATGGCGTCGTCGGTCAGCCCGGTGAGGTAGTAAGTGGCGTTGGCCTGCGGGTCGAGGTCGACCAGCAATGTGCGATAGCCTTCGGCGGCACTGGCCGCGGCGAGGTTGCAGGCGATACTCGATTTGCCCACGCCACCTTTCTGATTGAAAACCACACGACGCATGAGACGCTCATCCATGAAAAGAGAAAATGTCAGGTTGGGGTCAATCCTATGACTGAAACACGACAGATTTATGACAAGTATTGAAACACTAGTTAAGTTCATCTTGCCCCAACCGCAAGCGCTCTGTTGCGGTGTTTTCGCCATGCCAGTCAGGCGCCTGGTTTCTCCAGTTTCTCCAGCTCCTGCTCGACCTGTTGCATGCGCTGCTCGGCCAATGCCTGGACCTTTTTATCCCGCGCCGTCTCGCGCATCAGGCCGGTGAGCTTGTCGCTCAGGCGCTTGCCTTCCTCGGTCTGCTCCAGCGCCTTGGCCTTGGCCGGGTCGTGGGTGGCGGCGACGATGGTGGCGAATTCGGCGTCGCTGAAGTTCTTCTCGCTGTAGAGCTTGTACAGGTCCTGGCGCTGGTCCTCGACGGTGAGGTGCTTGCGCAGGACGTTGCTGATGGTGGCGGCATCCAGCTGCGGGTGGGTGCGGGTGAGCAGTGCGGCCATACGCTCGATGTTGTGGTCGTAGGCTTCCTGCAGCGGCAGGTTGGCCAGGATCTGCTCCTCGCGGGTGGGCTTCTGGTCGCAGGCGGCGAGGGCGGCAGTGAACAGCAGGGGCAGCAGCAACTTCTGGATGCGGGGCATGGGGTGGCCTTGGGCGGGTATTTCCGAGAGCGGGATTATAGCGGTGTCGGCGGTGCACTGGCTCGCCAGGTAGGACCGTTCCTACTTGCTGCGGCTGACCGTCACACTGACCGAGCTGGAGAAACAGGTATGGGGGCTGTCAGAAACTGCCTGACAATGGCCATTCCACTGCCAGGCGGATCTGGTCGCCATCGAGCTCCGCCTGCGCCGTGTTGCCACGGTGCATGTTGTGCCGCAGCGAGAACGTGGTGCCCTTGGCCTTGCCACTTTGCACCACGTAGCGCGCTTCGAGGTCCCGCTCCCAGTGCTTGCCACCCTTGCCATAACCCAGGTACGCATAGCCGCCGTTGGGGTCGACGTGGCTGCCATCGATAGCAAAACCGCGCACATACAGGGCGGTCAGGTTCAACCCCGGCATGCCGTAGCCACCCATGTTCAGGTCGTAACGCGCCTGCCATGACTTTTCGTTCGGTGCGTTGAAGTCGGACATCTGCACGGCGTTGGCGATATAGATTGCCCCGCGGGTGACGTAGTCGAACGGCGTGTTGCCATCCACCTGCTGCCAGCCGAGGCTGACGCTGTGCGGGCCTTGGTTATAGCGCGAGACCAGGCTCCAGGTGGTGTTGTCGATACGCCCGGACAGCGCTTTGCCGGTGTCGGTGGTGCGGTACAGGTTGAGGTCCAGGCTCAGGCTGCGGCGGTCGTCCAGCGCATGGGTGAGGGTGCTGCCGAGGTAGTGCTGGTTCCAGCTGTCCTCGTAGCGCGAGGTGTACAGGCTACCGCTGAAGGCGGCGCCGGGGTTCCACACCAGGCCGGCGAGGTCGAAACGGTTGCCCTGGCGGCCGTCGGAGTAGTTCACCACGAAGCCTTGGTCGTGGCTGGAGGCGTTGCGGTCGGTGCTTTCGTTGAAGTGGCCAGCGACCAGCTTGAGGGTGTCGATCTCGCTGCTGGTAAGGAAGAAACCCGTGGCCGTTTCGGGCAGCAAGCGGCTGTCCGAGGAGCTGAACACTGGCGTCTTCACTCGCTGGTCGCCCCAGGACAGCACGGTGTTGGAAACCCGCAGTTTCAGCGCCGCGCCGCCACGGCTGTAGTCGTTCTTTGGGTGGCCGTCGTTGTCCACACTCAGCAGGCGCGCCTTGCCCGCACGGCCGCCGCCGCTGTCCAGCTGCACGCCCTGATAGGCGTGGGCATCGACACCGACGCCGATCAGGCCCTGGGTGAAACCGGACTGCAACGTGCCCATCAGGCCGTAGGCCCATTCCTCGGCCAGGCCATTGCGTTCGCGGCGAGGCTTGTAGGCATTGCGCGCGCCGCTGTTGCGTCCGCCGTGCTTGTAGTCACGCTGGTCGTAGACGGTACGGTTGAGGAGGTTCCAGCTGCTGTCTTCGACGAAGCCGTTGCTTTGCGATTGCGCCGAGTCCGCGAAGGCGAATGGCGCCAGGCCTGCCAGTGGCAGGGACAAAAGGACAGCGGCGGGGCGCAACAACATGGCGGGAAGGTCCTGCTTCAGGGGGCGCGAAAACGCAAGATGCACGCGCCGTCGAAAGGGTCGGTGAGGTAGTGGGCGTGCACGCCGAAGGTACTCAGCAGGCGCTCGGGGGTGAGCACGTCCAGCGGCTTGCCGAGGGCCACCAGGTGGCCTTTGTCGAGCACCGCCACACGGTCGCAGGTCAGCGCCTGGTTGAGGTCGTGCAGGGCCACCAGGGTGGTCACCGGCAGTGCCTGCACCTGTTGCAGCAGGCTCAGCTGATGCTGGATGTCGAGGTGGTTGGTCGGCTCGTCGAGCAGCAGCACCTGCGGGCGCTGGGCCAGGGCGCGGGCGATGTGCACGCGTTGGCGCTCGCCGCCGGACAGCGAACTCCAGACCCGCTCACGCAGGTGCGTGGCGTCGAGGTCGGCCAGGGCCTGTTCGACGATGGCACGGTCTTCCCGGGAGAACGGCGCCAGCGCCGACAGCCAGGGCGTGCGGCCCAGGGCGACGGCATCGAACACGCTGATTGCATCGAGGGTGTCGGCCTGCTGCTCGACCAGCGCCAGCGCCTGGGCGATACGCCGGCGCGGCAGGCGCGCCAGGGGCTCGCCGAGCAGTTGCACACTGCCGGTGCCCGGCGTGCGCAGCCCAGCCAGCAACTTGAGCAGGGACGATTTGCCCGAGCCGTTGGGGCCGACGATGCCCAGGGTTTCACCGGCCACCACGTTCAGGTCGATGTTGCACAGCACGGTGTTGCCCGACAGTTGCAGGCCCAGCCCGTGGCAGGTGAGTGGAGCGAGTTGCGCGCTATTCATGACGGTCATGGGCGCCCCCGGCGGCTGACCAGGATCAGCGCGAACACGGGCGCGCCGATCAAGGCGGTGACCACGCCGACCGGGATCACCTGGCCACTGATCAGCGTGCGCGACAGCACATCGGCGGCAATCAGGAACAGCGCCCCGCCCAGGGCGCTGGCCGGCAGCAGGCGGCTGTGGCCGGGGCCAAGCAGCAGGCGCAGGGCGTGGGGGATGACCAGGCCGACGAAACCGATGGCGCCGACGATCGACACCATCACGGCCGTTACCAGTGCCGCGCAACTGATCAGCAGCAACTGCGTGCGGCGCACAGCAATGCCCAGCGAGGCCGCCGAGTCGGCACCAAAGGTAAAGGCGTCCAGCGCCCGGCGGTACCACAGGCACACCAGCAGGCCGAACAGCGCCACGGGCAATGCTTGCCACACCGATGGCCAGCGCACGCCGCTGAGGTTGCCCAGCAGCCAGAACAGGATGCCGCGCGCCTGCTCTGCGCTGGCCGACTTGGTAATGAGGAAGGCGGTGACGGCCGTGAACAGCTGCGAGCCGGCGATCCCGGCGAGGATCACCTGGGCGTTGTTGCTGCTCGGCCCGGCCGCACGTGCCAGCACCAGCACCAGGGCAAACGCCGCCAGGGCGCCGATGAAGGCACCGCCAGACATGCTCAGGGCTGCGCTGCCCAGGCCCAGCAGGCCAACCAGCACCGCACCGGTCGAAGCGCCGGCGGACAGCCCGAGCAGGTAGGGCTCGGCCAGCGGGTTGCGCAGCAGCGCCTGGAGGATCACCCCGCAAGTCGCCAGCCCCGCGCCGCAGGCGGCGGCGACCAGGGCGCGGGTCAGGCGGTAGTTCCAGACGATGCCGGCGTCGATCGGATCGACCGGGTAGCCGGCCTGCCACAGGTGGTTGGCCAGCACCTGGTAGACCACCTGCGGCGACAGGTTGGTTTCGCCGATGGCGGTGCCGGCCAACACCGCCGCGATCAGGGCCAGCAAGGCCAGGGCGCTGTAGAGCAGGGCTTTCATCACTGCGCCGCTTTACCGCTGGCGAAGGCCGCAGACAAGGTCTGCAGGCCGCGGAACAGGCGAATGCCGGCCTGCATGGCGTCGGCATCGAGGATGATGATGCGCTGGTTCCTTACTGCGTCCATGTTCTTCGTCACCGGGTCGTTGCGCAGGAATTGGAGCTTCTTCTGGTAATCGTCGGCGGGGTAGCGGCGGCGGTCCATGCGCGCGATGATCAGCCAGGTCGGGTTGGCCTTGGCCAGGGTTTCCCAGCCCACCGTCGGCCATTCCTCGGTCGACTCGACCACGTTGCGCACGCCCAGGGTCCGCAGCATGAAGTCGGCCACGCCCTGGCGACCGGCAACGTAGGGGTCGATGGCGAGGTCAGCGCTGGAGAACCAGAACAATGCCGACGTATTGGTCAGGTCCTTGCCGCTCAGCCGCTGTTTCGCGCTGTCCAGGCGTGCCTTGAGGTCGGCATTGAGTGCGGCACCGCGGTCCTGCACATCGAAGATCTGGGCCAGCTGGCTGACACTCTTGTAGATGCTATCGACCTGGAACGCCTGCAGGCGGGTGCCGTCGGCGCCGACCAGATTGTCCTTGCCTTCGCAGTCCGAGGGCAGCAGGTAGGTTGGAATGTTCAGCTCGCTGAACTGTTCACGGGTAGCGACCGCGCCCTGGGCGCCGACCATCCACTCGAACTGCACCGCCACCAGTTGCGGGCGCTTGCCGACCACGGCTTCGAAGCTGGGTTCGTTGTCGGCCAGGCGCGGCACCTTGGCGTTCAGCGCCTGGTATTCGGGCAGCACGTTGTTGAACCACAGCGAGGTGCCGGCCAGCTTGTCACCCAGGCCCAGGGCGTAAAGCATCTCGGTGCCGGCCTGGCCGATGGTGACTGCACGCTCGGGTGCCTGGGCAAAGGTCAGCGGTGCGCCGCAGTTGTCGACAGTCAGCGGGTAGTGGCTGGCGGCGGCCTGGGCCAGGCCAGTGAGGCTCAGGCTGGCGAGCAAGGTGGCGATACGGGGCAGCATGCTGGGCGATCTCCTATCGGACAGTTCGGGTGAGGAACGCACGGACAGGCATCGCCAAACCCCTGCGCGTGCAGGGGCAACACGGATGGCCATCCCGGACACCCCGCCGGTTGGTGAATGTTTGCCGGCAGGTCTCCTGACTGGTGCGTCCTCGCCCGGCTCCGGCCTTCCCGGATCAGGGTCCAGTGGCATTGATGGAGCAGGCTCGGCACCTACAGTTGCGGGGGCAGTTCCGATTGGCACGCCTTGGCGGGCCCGGGATTCCCTATTATTTCCGTGGTGGAAACCGGCGGGCCGCATGGTAGACCATCAGGCCGCCGGGCAAAAGGTCAAATCAGAAGTACTTCAGCCAGCGGATGTCGCGCCGGCGCGCCTTGAGCCGGGCAAACCAGCGCACCGGCAGGTACAGCGCGGTCGCCAGCAGCAGCGCGCCCAGCCACACCGCGCCAATGCCGTCGAAGCCGAAGTAGTCGCCGTGGTTGAGGCCCAACAGCGCCACGCAGGCCAGGTACAGCAGCTTGAGCACGTACAGGTGCAGCAGGTAGAAGAACATCGGCGCGGCGCCGAACACCGCCAGGGCGCTGATCCAGCGGGCCCGCCCTGCACGCTCGAAGGCGCGCAGCAACAGCAGGCCGCAACCCAGGGTCAGTGCCAGGAACAGCAGCGAAGGTGGGTACTTGGTGATGTTGAAGAAGCTCATCAATGTCTGGATGACGGTCGGGTAGCCGCTCCATGGCGCCTCGCCGTAGCCGTTGTAGAGGCGCAGCACCATGAAGCCGAGCAGGGCGATGACGCCGGCCAGCAGCAGGCGGTGCTGGCGCTCGCCGGCGTCACTGCCACGGGCGAACCACGGGCCGAGGCCGTAGCCCAGGGTGATCACGCCGATCCACGGCAGTACCGGGTAGGAGGTGCGCAGGCGCAGGCTGTCCGAGACTTCCAGCCAGCCACGGTCATGCAGAATCGCCCACGGCACGTGCAGGGCCGATTCCACGCCGAAGTGCAGGCCATCGAGCAGGTTGTGGCCGGCGATGATCAGCGCACCCAGGGCGAGCAGGGCAGGGCGCGGCAGCCACACCAGCAGCGACAGGGCGATCATGCTCACGCCGATGGCCCAGATCACCTGCATGTAGACCACGCTCGGCGGCAGCTGAAAGGTCCAGGCGAAGTTGACCAGGGTGAACTCCAGCAGCACCAGGAACAGCCCACGTTTGAACAGGAACGCCGAAACATCGCTGCGGCCCTGGTACTTCTCGCCATACAGCCAGGCCGACAGGCCGGTGAGCAGGACGAACACCGGCGCGCACAAATGGGCCAGGGTGCGGCTGGCGAACAGTGACGGGTCGGTGGCATCGATGGCCATCGGGTCGCTGACCTGGCGGTGCAGGAAGAAGGTTTCACGCACGTGGTCGAGGAGCATGAACAGGATCACCAGGCCGCGCAGGGCATCGATGCTCTGCAGGCGCTGGGTGAGCAGGGTGGGGGTGGCTGAGGCGCTGGTCATGGAAGGCGGTCGCAGGCAGGAATGAATGTCAAATGAAACGTTATCTTATAACTATTTCATTTGCTTCTGAAAGCGGTTTTTTGTGTTGCCTGTACCGGCCTCTTCGCGGGTTTACCCGCGAAGAGGCCCTCAAATCAGAAGGTGTAATCCACGGTAGCGAAATACGACCGCGGCGCGCCCATCACCCACTGCTCGCCACTGAACACCGACGCCACATATTCCCGGTCGAACAGGTTGTTAACCTGCAACCCCAGCCGCACATCCGGCAGCACCTGCCAGGCGATGTTGGCATCGACCACGGTGTACCCCGGCGCATGCTGGCGATTGGCCGAATCGGCATAACGCTCATCCACATACCGCGCGCCAATCCCGGCTTCCACCTGCTGGCCAAAGCCCTTGGTCAACCACAGGTTGGCCGTGCGCCGCGGCACATTGGCCGGGTGGTTGCCGGCACGGTCCTGGGCCACACCATCGACCACTTCGTCGAAATCATCGTACTCGGCCCGTACCAGTGAAGCATTGGCCGACACTCGCCACTGGTGCCCCAAGGCCAGTTCCAGCGATGCCTCCAAGCCATCGGAAGTCTGTTGCCCGGCCTGCTGCGCCTCGTGGGTGACCGGGTCGTCCACCAGCAGCTTGCGCTTGACGACATGGAACGCCGCCAGCGTCCATTCGCCACGGCCTTCCCAGAAGCGCTGCTTGAGGCCCAGTTCGGTCTGTTTCGCTTCTGTCAGGTCGTAGTGCATCTGCGTCGGGCTGAGGCTGACCAGGTTGTCCACCCCGTCCTCGCTGGTGGAGTACTGGCCATACAGCGACAGGTTGTCGGTGACTGCGAACACCAGCCCGGCCCGCCAGTTGCCGCCGTGCAGGCTGCGGTCGCTGCGGCTGCCATCGACCAGGTTGTCGCGGTCGATGTGGTTCTGGTCGCGGCGCACGCCGGTCACCAGCGACAGGCGCTCGGTCAGCTGCAGGCGATTTTCGGCGAACAGGGCGAAGGTGTGGGTGGTGGACAGCGTCTGCGGGCGGGTTGGCGAGTCGCTGTGGAACCAGCCCGGGGTCGGCTGCCACGGGTCGATGTAGTCGCCGCCCACGTCGTTGTACGGCCGGTTGCTGTCGACGTTGAAGCGCACCTTGTTGTACTCGACACCGACCAGCGTCTTGCTGGCCAGGCCGAACAGGCTGTGATCGAAGGTGAAGGTCTGGCGGTCGCCGATCTGCTCCTGGTTGTGCCTGATCTGCAGGTAGCTCTGGCGCTCCAGCTGCTCGCGGTCGGCGTCCCAGCTGTAGTTCTCGGCATTGCGCCAGTGGCGGCGGCTCTTGATGTAGTAGAGCTGGTTGCTGGCGCTGAGCTGGTCGTTGATCGCCCAGTCGGTGGTGAAACGGGTCCACTCGTCGTGGTAGCGCTGCACATCGTTCTGAACGTTGTAGTTCTTCTTGCGCAGGCTGCTGCGGTAATGGCCGTCGATCAGTGGCGTGCCGTAGTAGTTGGCCGGCTGGGCGTCGCCACGCTCGTGGGCGAGGGTGAAGCTCAGGTCGTCGTTGGCATCGAAGCGCAGCGCGGCACTGAGGGCCAGGCTGCGCGAGTCGGTGCGGTCGACCCAACCATTGCCGGCCTGCTGGTTCAGGGTCAGGCGGTAGCTCAGGCGTTCGCTGAGGCTGCCGCCGCTGTCCAGGCCCAGTTGCTGGCGGTCCCAGGAACCGTAGCCCAGGCGCAGGCGGTTGTGGATGTTGCCAGCGAAGGGTTTTTTCGGGATCACGTTGATCACCGCGCCGGTCGCACCTTCGCCATACAGCACCGAAGCCGGGCCGCGGATCACGTTGATCTGCTCGACCATCCACGGGTCGACCGGGAAGGTCTGGGTGCCGGCCCCGGTGTACAGGCGCGCACCGTCGAACAGGGTCATCACCGAGCCATGGCCGGTGAAGCCGCGCGCCGACAGGCCGGTGCCGCCATCGCCCGGGTTGGCGATGAAGGTGATGCCGGGGGAGCGGGTCACGGCGTCCTGCACGGTAAGGTTGTTGCGTTGCTCGATCTGTTCGGCGGTGATGCTGCTGGTGCTGGCCGGGGTTTCCAGGGCGCTGAGGTTCAGCCGTGAACCGGCCTCGGTCGGCGTGGCCAGGTCGACCTGCCGTGGGTCACAGGTATCGGTGATGGCCGTGGAGGGGAGGTTCAGCACCGGTTGCTCGGCCAGGGCTGGCAGGGTAACGGCCAGGCAGGCCGCCAGGGGGTGAAGCTTGAAGAATCGGGACATGTCGTTCCACTGCTGCAGGAATGAATGGATCCCGGTGGAAAACACGCAAAGGCGCACCCCGTACGCAGGCGCACGCGGATACCGGCCTGCGCCCGCCCACCGCGGGTTGCCAAGTGAAGCTTCAGGCCGGTCTCCGGGCTTGCGAGGGTCGTGAGGCCTTCACCTTCCCATGCTGGCGCACAGTGGTGTGTCGAAGGCATCGCTCGCTTACCGTTGCGGGGGCAGCGCCGGACTTGTCGTGAACCACGACGCACCGGCTTCCCGTTTCACCCTGCGCACGGCGGCGCAGGACACCTGAAACTGGCGCGCATCTGACCATCGAATGGCCAGCGCGTCAAATGCGTGTGTCAGCGCCCGCGGCGGCGCGACACCCGTGCCTCGATGTTCTTGCGGCCGATCAGCAGCGCTGGCTTTTCCACCACCGGCTCATCGGCCAGCCACTTGTACATCACCAGGCAGTCGACCAAACCCAGGCGGGCATGGCGATAGGCCTTGGGCAGGCGGCCAACGGTCTCGAAGCCCAGCCTGGTCCACAGCGCCACCGCCACTGCGTTGCTCGCCACCACGGAATTGAACTGCAACGCCAGAAAGCCCTCCTGGCGCGCCAGCTTCTGCGAGTGCTCGCACATCAGCCGGGCCACGCCACGGCCACGGGCGGCTTCGCAGACCATGTAGCCGCAGTTGCCGACATGCGCGCCGGGGCCTGCGGCGTTGGCCTTGAGGTAGTAGGAACCGAGCAGCTCGCCATCCGCTTCGGCCACCAGCGTGTGCAGTGGCAGTTGCAGCCACAGCTGGCGGGCCTGCTCGACGTTCAGTTCGGGGTCGAAGGCGTAGGTTTCGCGGGCCTGGACGATGGCCTGGAAGGTCGGCCAGAAACGCTCGAAGTCGTCGGGCGTCATGGGGCGGATGTGGATCATGGCGGTTCCTGCAATGGCTAAGCCGCCAAGTCTGGGTGGCGCGGCGCCGTCGCGCAAGGGCGGCGACGCCGTTGGCCTTCAGCCGTTGGCCTTGCCCACCGCATCCATGGCGCGGGCCGAGTAAACCAGCGCGGCCCCGGCATTCATCGCCACGGCCACACCCAGCGCCTCGGCGATTTCCTCACGGGTAGCGCCGTGCTTGACGGCCTGTTGCGAGTGCACGGCGATGCAGCCGTCGCAGCGGGTGGTGACGGCCACGGCCAGGGAGATCAGTTCGCGGGTCTTGGCGTCGAGGTGGTTGGTCTTGGCACCCGCGCCGCTGGCGGTCATGTAGCCGGCCACGGTGTCGGGTGACAATTGCTTGAGATCGCCGATGCCGGCCATCAACTGCTTACGGTAGGCGTCCCAGTCCATCATGCTCATCATCTTCACCTTGGGAAGGTTGCGGGAGGAGCTTTCAGGCTAGTCGAATTTGCGCGTATCGCCGGTTGCCGGCGATAGGTTGCAGGCAGGGCCTCAGATATAGACGAACACCAGTACCAAGGCCGCGACCACCAGCCACTTCTCCAGGTAGTAGCGCATGCGGTTGCGCTTCTTCAGCGCCTTGCCACGCTCGCGGATCTTGTAGATGCGGGTGAACAGGCGGTTGATGCCACCGGTCTTGTCGCCAGCGTCGTTGGGCGCTGCGGCGGCGGCCATGACGTTGCGGCTGAACCAGCGGTTGAAGGCGGTGGCCCAGCGGTATTTCAGCGGGCGTTCGATGTCGCAGAACAGGATGATGCGGTTGTGCTCGGTGGTATTGGCCGCGTAGTGGATGTAGGTTTCGTCGAAGACCACGCCCTCGCCATCGCGCCAGGAATATTTCTCGCCATCCACATCGATGTAGCAACCGTCATCGTTCGGCGTGTCCAGGCCGAGGTGAAAGCGGTACGAGCCGGCATACGGGTCACGGTGACGGACCAGCTTGGCACCTGGCGGCAAGGTGGCGAACATCGCCGCCTTGACCGTGCCGATGCCTTGCAGCAGCTCGGTGGTGCGTGGGCACAGGGTCATGGCCGACGGGTGGCTTTCGCCGTACCACTTCAGGTAGAAGCGCTTCCAGCCGGTCTTGAAGAACGAATTGAAACCGACGTCGTCATAATTCTCGGACTTCTTGATCTCGCCCACGTGCAGCAGCTGCTGGGCTTCGGCACGGATCTCCTGCCAGTGGTCCTTCAGCGGCTGCAGCTCGGGGAACGCCTCGACTGGCAGGTAGGGCTTGGCCGGGTGCTTGGAGAACAGGTACAGGAAGCTGTTGACCGGCGCCAGGAAGCTGGAGTGGTCGCCCAGCTGGCGGGTCAGCTTGTGGCGTACCCGACCGCGCAGGTGAACATAGGCGATCGAGAGGACGAAGATCAGTACGAGTGCAATTTTCATGGACGATTACTTGTCGAAAAATGGCCATGCGCCATGGCATAAGCTCGCCAGCATAAACAATCATGGGGGTAGTTTGTACTTATTGTTACGTTAAGGCGGGTCGACATTGGTGTAAGGCCTATAGCGTGCAAAAACGCTTCACGTGATGGAGTTCACATGGTCCAGGACATTCGCCCGAGTGGCGCACCCTTCAAACGGCTGTTCTTCGCCTTGCCTGTCAGCGACACCCAACGCCGTGCGATAAGCCAGTGGCGGCGCGGCCTGAACCTGCGCAGCGGCAAGCCGGTGCCCAGCGACAACTTCCACCTGACCCTGTTGTTTCTCGGTGATGTGGATGCGGCCCAGGTGCCAGCCCTGTGCGCGGCGGTGGACAACCTGGCGCGGCCGGGCGCGCCCTTGCGCCTGCTGCTGAACCAGCTGAAAACCTGGCAGCGCGCCAATGTGCTGGTGCTGGAGGCGCAGGAAACACCCACCGCCTTGCGTCAGCTGGTTTACGCCTTGCAGCAGGCGTTGTTGCCAATGGGGTTCGAAGAACAGGCCCGTGAGTACCGCCCGCACCTGACCCTGTCACGGGACTTTCGCGGCCAGGCCCCGGAGGCGGCCGAGGCGCCTGAGTTTCATCTCAGCGCCAGGCACTTCACCCTGTACGAGTCGCGCAAAGGTCGATACTGGCCGCTGGCGCAGTGGCCTCTGACGGATTAGCGCGGCTCAGGCGATCTGGCTGCGTGCCGCGGTGAACAGTTGCTCACCCAAGAGGCGGGCGGTACGCAGGTGCAATGCGGCATCCGGCCCCTCGCTGTCATACAGCACGCTCGAACTGAGCACCTCGGCGCCGCAATAGTCGAAGATGCCGTGCTCTATCTGCACGCGCATGGCCTCGCTGTAGCCATGCCGCTCGAATGTACCGGTATCTGCGCCAGCGACACCGACCAGATGGACCTTCATGCCACGCAGCTTCTTGATCAAGACGCCGCTCCCGTAGTCGAACGCCCAGCCATTGCTGAACACCCGCTCGACCCAGCCCTTGAGCAGAGCTGGCAGCGACCACCAGTAGATCGGGTAGACCAGCACCAGGGCATCGGCGCGGTCGATGCGGGCCTGCTCCAGCAGCACGTCGGCCGGAGGTTCGGCCAGGCCGCGGTGCACCGCGTGGTCAGCCAGGCCAAAGCGTGGGTCGAAGCCCTCGCGGGCCAGGTCGGCGATTTCACTTCCGTGGCCGGCGCTGGCCAGGCCTTCGGCAATCTGCCGGGCGAGAGCGTGGGTGAGTGATTCGGGGTCGTGATGGCCGATGACGATCAACGCTTGCATGGGGGTGTCTCCAGTGGGAAAGTGCGCTGCTGCCTTGAGCGCTATATACTCAAGGTAAGTTACTTTTGGTAAGTTACGTTTAGTAGGTAAGCAATGTCAAGCGATGACAAGGCACCGCCACGCAAGCGTCTTTCCCGCGATGAGCGGCGCCGCCAACTGCTCGATGTGGCTTGGCAGCTGGTCCGCGAGGAAGGCACTGAAGCCCTGAGCCTCGGCCGCCTGGCCGAGCAGGCCGGGGTCACCAAGCCGGTGGTGTATGACCATTTCGAGACCCGCACCGGGCTGCTGGCGGCGTTGTTCCAGGATTACGATGCGCGCCAGTCGGTGATGCTTGCGCGGGCGCTGGAAGGGTGTGCGGCGACCTTGGCAGGGCGCGCCGGGGTGATTGCGGCTGCGTATGTGGATTGCGTGATCAGCCAGGGGCGCGAGATGCCCGGTGTGTCAGCTGCGCTTGCAGGGTCGCCGGAACTGGAAGCCCTGAAACGCGCGTATGAACAGCCATTTCTCGACATGTGCCGCGCGGTACTGGATGAATTTGCGCCCAGTGGTGCGATTGGTGCGGCGGGCATGCGCCTGCTGGTGGGGGCGGCCGAGGCGCTGTCGCAGGCAGCAGCGGCAGGGGAGCTTGAAGCGGTGCAGGCCAAGGCCGAGTTGCAGGCGGCCATCGTTGCCATGGTCGAGCGCCAGTGATGCGTGTTGGGGTCAGACTGGCAGGCTCTGGTAAGGCAGTTCATCGCCTGGGCTGCGGGCAAACTGGCGCTTGTACTCGCGGCTGAACTGCGAGGTGCTCTGGTAGCCTACCCGGTGCGCCGTCTGCGCCACCCCTAGCCCTTCACCGATCAGCATCTGCTGCGCCTTGAGCAGGCGCAGGCGCTTGAGGTACTGCATCGGCGCCATGTCGGTGCAGCGTTTGAAGTGCTCGTGGAAGGTCGACACGCTCATGTTGGCGCAGGCGGCCAGGGCCTCGACACTCAGCGGCTCGGTGTAATGCTCGCGCAAGTGCATCAGCGCCGCACCGATGCGGGCGAAGTGCCCCTGCTGCTCCACCAGCGCCCGCAGCACACCGGCTTGAGGCCCGCGCAGCGCGGTATACAACACCTCGCGGATGCGCGCAGGGCCCAACACCTTGGCGTCCAGCGGGTCCTGCAGGCAGCGCAGCAGGCGCTCCACCGACTCACGCATCGGGGCATCGAGCGCCGCCGAGGTCATCGACTGTGGCGTTTGCGCCTGTACGGCCGGGTCCGGCGCCAGGGCCATGCTCTGCACCAGTTCACCGAGCACGCCGCGGTCGATGTCCACCGCCACGCCCAGCAGCGGCTCGTCGCGGGTGGCAAAGGTTTCGCACATGAACGGCACCGACAGCGCCTGCACCAGGTAATGCCCGGCACCGTATTCCAGGGTGCGCGGGCCGAGGCGCGCCAGTTTGCTGCCCTGGGCCAGGATCATCAGGCTCGGCTCGTAGATCTGCGGGCTGCTGGCCACATAGTGGTCCCAGCTCAGCACCTGCACCTGGGGCAGGTGCGTGGGCACGAAGCCCGGGCGGGTGGCCAGGCTGCGGATCAGCGAACACAGCGGGGCGTTGGCGTCGACGTGGCGGGTCAGTTGCATGATGAACCAGGGCAGAGAATCAGACAGTTGCATCATCGCAGATTGGCAGGCCAGCGCCAGATGGCCGCTGGCAGGTTCGGAGGATCAGGCATGGATGCCGGAGAATCAGCCGTGGGCGGGCAGGGCGAGGGCGAGCAGAATGCGCGGCCTGAATCGTTTCACTTCCTTGTGAGGTCCCGCATGTACACCGCCATCGGTTACGCCGCCCAAACCCCGACCAGCCCCTTGGCCCCCATGACCTTCGAACGCCGCGCCCCGCGCCCGGACGACGTCGCCATCGAGATCCTCTACTGTGGCGTGTGCCACTCCGACATCCACCAGGCGCGCAACGAGTGGGGCATCGCCGTGTACCCGCTGATGCCTGGCCACGAGATCATCGGCCGGGTCACCGCCGTGGGTGCCCAGGTCACCTCGCACAAGGTCGGCGACCTGGTCGGCGTCGGCTGCATGGTCGACTCCTGCCGCCACTGCGAGGCCTGCGCCAAGGACCTGGAGCAGTACTGCCTGGAAGGCCCGACCATGACCTACGCCACCCCGGACCGGGTTGACGGCAGCAACACCATGGGCGGCTACTCCAGCAGCATCGTGGTCAGCGAGCACTTCGTGGTGCGCATCCCGGCCGGTATGGACCTGCCCAGCGCGGCGCCGATCCTCTGCGCGGGCATCACCACCTACTCGCCGCTCAAGCACCATGGCGTCGGCCCCGGCCACAAGATCGGCATCCTCGGCATGGGTGGCCTGGGCCACATGGGCATCAAGCTGGCCAAGGCGCTGGGCGCCGAAGTGACGCTGTTCACCCGCTCCCAGGCCAAGGCCGAGGAAGCCCGCCGCCAGGGCGCCGACCACGTGATCGTGTCCACCGATGCCGAGCAGATGCGTGCCGCCGCTGGCCGTTTCGACTTCCTCCTCGACACCATTCCGGTGCAGCACGACCTCAACCCGTACCTGGAGACCTTGAAGTTCGATGGCGTGCACATCCTGGTCGGCCTGATCGAGCCGATCGACCCGGCCGTGCATGCCGCCAACCTGGTGATGAAGCGTCGGGTGTTGGCCGGTTCGCTGATCGGCGGCATCGCCGAGACCCAGGAAGTGCTGGATTTCTGCGCCGCGCATGACATCCGTTGCGACATCGAGATGCTCGACATTCGCAACATCAACCAGGCCTATGAGCGCATGATCGCCGGCGATGTGAAGTACCGCTTCGTGATCGACATGGCAACCCTGCAGGGCTGATGGCTGCCTGAAACGGCGCTGGGGCCCTGCACCCTCGACAGCCATGGTTTGCCCAAGGCTGCCATGGTTGTGAGGCTCCGGCGTGACGCGTACCATGCAGGCATTCCTTCCAATAACAAACCCGTGCCTCAGCGCGGCCGATACTTGGCCCCTGACGCGCGTCCTTTCGCCTTGCCTGCGGAGAACAGATTCCTGCCCATGAACGGACCCATCCCCACCCACCTGCCGCCCACTGCCGGTGGCGGTAGCTGGCTGAGCGTGATCGCCCTGGCCCTGGCGGCCTTCATCTTCAACACCACCGAGTTCGTGCCGGTGGCGCTGCTCAGTGACATCGGCAGCAGCTTCGACATGACCACCGCGCAGGTCGGCCTGATGCTGACCATCTATGCCTGGGTGGTGGCGCTGGCCTCGCTGCCGATGATGCTGCTCACCCGCAACATCGAGCGCCGGCGCCTGCTGCTGTTGGTGTTCCTGGTGTTCATCTTCAGCCACCTGCTGTCGTGGTTGTCGCAAAGCTTTGCCATGCTGCTGGTCAGCCGCATCGGCATCGCCCTGGCCCACGCCGTGTTCTGGGCCATCACCGCGTCGCTGGCCGTGCGCGTGGCACCGCCAGGCCAGCAGGCCAAGGCGCTGGGGTTGCTGGCGACAGGCACGACCCTGGCGATGGTGCTGGGCATCCCGTTGGGGCGCGTGGTGGGCGAGGCGCTGGGCTGGCGCATCACCTTCCTCAGCATTGCCGGCGTGGCGCTGGTGACCATGCTGTGCCTGATGAAGTCGCTGCCGTTGCTGCCGAGCCAGAACTCCGGTTCGCTGCGCAGCCTGCCGATCCTGTTCAAGCGCCCGGCGCTGGTGATGACCTACCTGCTGGTGACCCTGGTGATCACCGCGCAATTCACCGCCTACAGCTACATCGAGCCGTTTGCCCTGCACGTGGCGCAGATCGGTGGCGAGCGCACCACGCTGTTGCTGCTGTTGTTCGGTGGCGCTGGCGTGTTCGGTTCGCTGTTGTTCAGCCGTTACAGCGAGCGTTTCCCGCATGGCTTTCTGGTGGGCTCGATCGGCGTGTTGGCGGCCTGCCTGCTGTTGCTGCTGCCGTTGTCCGGCAACTTCTATGTGTTTGCGGCGTTGAGCATGTTCTGGGGCGTGGCGATTCTCAGTTTCAGCCTGGCGCTGCAATCCAAGACCCTCAAGCTGGCGTCCGATGCCACCGACGTGGCCATGGCGCTGTTCTCCGGTATCTACAACATCGGCATCGGTGGCGGGGCGTTGCTGGGCAGTATCGTCAGCAGCCAGCTGGGCGTGGCCGATATCGGTATGGTTGGCGGGAGTGTGGCGGTGGTCGGGTTGCTGCTGGCGGTGGCCAGTACCCGGCGGTTCCGTGAGGCCTTGAGCCACTGATTACCTGCACCGGCCTCTTCGCGGGTGAACCCGCGAAGGGGCCAGCACAGACAGCTTCAATTTCAGCTCAGTAAGGCAGCCCAGGCCGATACCAACAGCAACCCCGCCAACCCCCGGTTGAACCACAGCAACCGCCCCGGTGCCTGCAACCAGCGCGCGCTGCCTGCCCCCAACACCGCCCACACCGCCATGCACGGCATGGCAATCAGCAGAAACACCAACGCCAATTGCCACACCGGCAGCGTCGGCGCCGCAAACACGCCAATCACCGCCACCGCCATCATCCACACCTTCGGGTTGACCACCTGCAACGACGCCGCGCTGACTGCGCCGAACGGCTTGCCGCCTGCGCTATCCAGCGGCTCGCCAGCGCTGCGCAGCATGCGCCAGGCCAGCCAGCTCAACCACAGCACCCCGGCCCAGCTCATCGCCTGCTGGGCCAGCGGATGACGCACCAGCGCCTCGCCCAGCCCCAGGCCGACCAGCAACACGATTGCCGCCGCTGCACCGCAGGCCACCAGCATTGGCGCCAGGCTTGCGCGCAGGCCTTGCCGGGCGCCGTGGGCGAGGATCAGCAGGTTGGTCGGCCCCGGGCTGATGCTCGAGACCAGGGCGAAGAGAATGAAGGGCAGCAACGAGTGCGACATGGGAACGGCTCCGAATGATCAGGGCCCCATGGTCGCCATTGGCAGCTTGTCAGTCTGGAAGGTTTGAGCAGCGGCGCCGGTAGTCGGCGGGGGTCAGCCTGTAGGCACGCCGGAACCAGCGCCCCAGGTGGCTCTGGTCGGCAAAGCCCAGGGCCATGGCCACTTCGGCTGGTGTCTGGCCCTGGGCCAGCAGGCGCCGGGCGCGGGCCAACCGCAGCTGGATCAGGTAGGCATGCGGCGCCAGGCCGAAAGCGGCCTTGAAGGCGCGGGTCAGGCGGAAGCGGTCGACCCCGCAGGCCTGGGCAACCTGCTCCAGGCTGATGTCCTGGTCGAAGTGGGCGTGCAGATAATCACGCGCCCGCTGTGCTGTCAGTGGCAGGCGCGGGTCGGGGTTGAGGCGCTTGCGCCAGTGCAGGTGGCCGGTCAAGGCGGCCAGCAACGTGTCCATGGCCGTCTGGCGCACGATGCGCAGCTCTTGGCCATGCACCGCCTGGAACGCCAGGGCGATGGCGCGGGCCAGGCGCTCGTCGTGGCACAAGGTGTCGGCGAAGCGCGGCAGGCTGTCGCCGGGCGCCTGCTCGAACAGCGCCCGCAGCTCGGTGTCCAGCCAGTTCGGCTCAAGGTACAGGGTCGAGTAGGTGAAGCCTTCGGCGGTCGGGGCGTGGCCGTCGTGAAGGTCGCCGGGTTCGAGCAGGAAAACCTGGCCGGCGGTGCTCTGGTGGCGCACCCGGCGGCAGTTGAACTGCTGCACACCCTGTTCGGTAAAGCCGACCAGGAAACTGTCGTGCCAGTGTGGGTCGTAGGCATGGCCGACAAAATGCGCGCGGACCGACTCGATGCCGGTGTCGGCGTCTTGCTTGAGGTCAATCCAATTGCTCATGGCGCTGTGCTGCTGACGGGTAGGGCAGTTCACCTTAGCGCAGATGCGCCAGCGGGTTTAGAACAATTGTGCAGGCTGCAGCGCGGCAAAGCGCTCGCGCAGCCACAGGTGCAGTTGCGTCACCGCAGGCGACAGCTGCTTGCGGTGTGGGCACACCAGCGTCACCGGCGTGGCTTCGCCCTGGTGGTCCGGCAGCAGGATTTCCAGCTCGCCGGCGGCAATGTTGGTGCTGACGTCCAGCCACGACTTGTACACGATACCTTCACCCTCCAGCGCCCAGCGCCGCACCACGTCGGCATCGTCGCTGACCAGCGGCCCGCGCACCTGCACGGTGCGGTTGCCAAGCTGCCATTTGTCGTACACGCGGTTGTGCTGCAGGTACAGCAGGCAGTCATGTTGCTGCAGTTCATCGGGTGTGCGGGGGCGGCCGTGGCGGGCCAGGTAGGCGGGGGAGGCCACCACCACGCGGCGGTTCCACGGCGCCAGGGGCAGGGCGATGTAGTTGGCGTCCTGGTTGAGGCCATAGCGGATGGCGATGTCCACCGGGTCACGGCTGAAATCGGCCATCTGGTCCGAAAGGAACAAACGCAGGCCCAGTGCCGGGTGTTCGCGGCGAAACGCGCTGAGCCAGGGCAGCAACAGGTTGCGGCCGATGTCGGAAGGCGCAGACACCTGCAACACCCCGCGCAGGGTGCTGTGGCTGCCGTGCAGCTGTTCGTGGCCCTGGCGCAGGGTATCCAGCACGCGCTGGGCGGTGGGCAGGTACAGCTCGCCCTCGGCGGTCAGGCGCAGGCTACGGGTGGTGCGGGCGAACAGGCGCACGTCGAGGTCGCGTTCCAGGCGTTTGATCGCGGCGGCCACTTGCCCGGGCAGCAGGTCGGCCTCATGGGCGGCGGCGGTGAAGCTGCCCAGTGCGCTGCTGCGCACGAACAGTTCGAGGTCGGTGAAACGGAGCATTTTCACACCAGAAGGGAAAGTGTTGATGCATTCTGCTGCTTTTTCGGGTTTTCAGGAAAGATAAGATGCGCGACAAATCCCGTTTCGTTGATTGGAGTTGCAGCATGGATACTGTTTCCCTGGCCAAGCGCCGTTACACCACCAAGGCCTACGATGCCTCCCGCAAGATTCCCCAGGCCACGGTCGATGCGTTGCTCGAACAGTTGCGCCACAGCCCGTCCTCGGTCAACTCGCAGCCTTGGCATTTCATCGTCGCCGACAGCGCCGAAGGCAAGGCCCGCCTGGCCAAGGCCACCAACGACCGCTTTGCCTATAATTCGCCGAAGATTCTCGATGCGTCGCACGTGATCGTGTTCTGCACCCGCACCGAGATGACCGAGGCGCACTTGAATGCGGTCCTTGACCAGGAACAGGCCGATGGCCGCTTCCGCGACGAGCAGGCACGGGCAGGGCAGAACCAGAGCCGTCGCGGCTATGTGGACCTGCACCGGTTTGATCAGAAGGACCTGCAGCACTGGATGGAGAAGCAGACCTATCTGGCCTTGGGTACCGCGCTGCTCGGTGCAGCGGCTCATGGCCTGGATGCCACGCCGATCGAAGGGTTTGACAGCAAGGTGCTGGATGCTGAGCTCGGGTTGCGCGAGCAAGGTTACACCAGCGTGGTGATCTTGAGCCTGGGGTATCGCAGCGAGGCTGACTTCAATGCCGGGTTGAACAAGTCGCGCCTGCCGGCTTCGACGGTGTTTACCTTCCTTTGAGGTAGGGGGGCGTTGGGGGGGGCGCCGCAGCCCTTGCAGCGCCCCCCAACCCCCTACCACAATGCCGCAGAAGCCGCAGTCAAAGCCCGCCCAAACACCGCGATCGCCGTGTCCACCTCGGCCTCGGTGGTAAACCGCCCGATACTCACCCGCACGCTCTTGCGTGCCCGCGCTTCATCCAGCCCCAGCGCCAACAGCACATGCGAAGCCGCGTTGCTCGCCGAGTTGCAGGCGGAGGTCGTCGACAGTGCCAGTTCACTGGCCAAGGCCATGCTGTTGAAACCATTGGCCTCGATGCACAGGTTCAGGGTGTGAGGAATCCGCTGCAGGGCACAGCCATTGAGACTGACCCCCGGCAAAGCCAGCAAACCTTCACGCAGGCGCCTGGCCAAGTGCTCGATACGCTGGTGCTCGCTGTCACCCGGCTCGCCGGCCAGGGCGAAGGCACTGCCCATGCCGACGATCTGGTGCGTCGCCAAGGTACCCGAACGCAGCCCTTGCTCATGCCCACCGCCGTGGATCTGCGCGCACATCAGCTCACGGGCGCGAGGCCCGACATACAGCGCGCCAATGCCTTTTGGCCCATACACCTTGTGCGCCGAGAACGACATCAGGTCCACCGCCATCGCCTGCAGGTCGATGGCCAGCTTGCCGACCGCCTGGGCCGCGTCCACATGCAGCAGGGCGCCATGGGCGCGCACCCGTTCGCCGATGGCGGCGAAATCGGTGACAGTTCCCAATTCATTGTTGACGGCCATCAGCGACACCAGGCGGGTGTCCGCGCGCAGGGCTGCCTGCACGCTATAAGGCTGGATCAGGCCGCTGGCGTCCGGCGCCAGGCGCGTGATGGCCCAGCCCTGGCGCTCCAGTTCTTTCACCGTGTCGAGCACGGCTTTGTGCTCCAGCTGGCTGGTGATCAGGTGTCCCGGCTGGGCCAAACCCTGGGCGATGCCCTTGAGCGCCAGGTTGTTGGACTCGGTGGCGCCCGATGTCCAGACGATGTCGTCGGCGCGGGCGCCAACCCGTTCGGCCACTTGCCGGCGGGCCTGCTCGACCACTTCGCGTGCGGCCTGGCCGTAGGCATGGCCACTGGAGGCGGGGTTGCCGAAGTTAACCTGGCGGCCGAGGCAAGTGAGCATGGTTTCGATGACCCGGTCATCGACCGGAGTGGTGGCGGCATAGTCGAAATACAGTGGGGCGCTAGGCATGGGGCGGGTCCGTGCAATGTTGCCGTGGTGTCAGCAATCGTTGCATTTAGCCTAAGCGCTGGGGAGAAAATGATTTTGCCTTTTATGCTGCAGATGGCCAGTTTGCGAAGAATATTTTTCTCTATGGTTAGATCAAGTGGAAATGTTTTTCTATCTGTGGGCCCCTGGCGAGCCCATAGGGGCATGCGCGCTTCAGGCAGGCTCCAGTGCACGCTCTTCTTCGGCCACCACACGCTCGCACAACTCGATGATCTGCTCGCGCATCCAGCGGTTGGCCGGGTCCTGGTCGGTGCTTTCGTGCCAGTACAGGTGCGTCTCCAGCGGTGGCACCTCCACCGGCAGTGGCTGGAAACGCAGCTGGTGGCGGCGGGCAAAGCGCTCGGGCACGGTCATGGCCATGTCGGTCTGCTGCAGCACCTGCGAAGCCATCAGGTAATGCTGCGAGCGCAGCGCGACCTTGCGTTGCACGCCCATCTTGCCCAGTGCCAGGTCGACGTAGCCCAGGCCGTTGCGGCGGCTGGAGATATGGATGTGCGTCATGCCCAGGTAGTTGTCGAGGGTCAGCTTGGTATCGGCCAGCGGGTGGCCCTGGCGCAGCGCGCAGACATAACGGTCCTGCATCAGCTTGACGTGGCGCACCTGCGGGTCGGTGTTCAGCGGCGCGTCGACGGCGAAGTCCAGGCGCCCGGCGGCCAGTTCCTTGGTGGTTTCGCGGCGCTTGCACAGGAAGCTTTCGATCAGCACCGCCGGGGCCAGGCGCCGCAGGCGCTGGAACAGCGGTGGCAGGATCACCGCCTCGGTGAGGTCGGTCATGCTGATGCGGAACGTCTTGTTGGCCTGCTGCGGGTTGAAGATGCGGCTTTCCTGCACCGACGTGCGCAGTAGCGCCAGGGCATTGCGCACCGGGCCGATGATGTTCTGCGCCATGGGCGTTGGCACCATGCCCTGGGCGGTACGCACGAACAGCGGGTCGTTGAAGGTTTCGCGCAGCCGCGACAGGGCATTGGACACGGCCGGCTGGGTGATACCGACGATCTGCCCGGCGCGAGTCAGGTTGGCTTCGGTGTAGATCGCGTCGAAGACGATGAACAGGTTGAGGTCGACCTTGCTGAGGTTCATGGCGCCGCTCTTTGTTGGAATTATGGCTCGATCATATATCGGTTATGAATGTTTATACACGCTGAAAATAGACTAGGTAGATCGAGGCCCGCTGCTCTAGGCTCTGCCCATGTACTTCGAACCGTGAAGGTAACCCCGATGGATTTCGCCTATTCGCCCAAGGTCCAGGCACTGCGTGAGCGCGTCAGCGCCTTCATGGAGGCCTACGTCTATCCCGCCGAACCGGTGTTCGAGCGCCAGGTCGCCGAGGGCGACCGCTGGCAGCCAACGGCGATCATGGAGGAGCTCAAGGCCAAAGCTCGCGCCGAGGGCTTATGGAACCTGTTCCTGCCCGAGTCGGAGTACGGCGCCGGCCTGAGCAATCTCGAATACGCACCGCTGGCCGAGATCATGGGCCGTTCGTTGCTGGGGCCGGAGCCGTTCAACTGCTCGGCGCCGGACACCGGCAACATGGAAGTGCTGGTGCGCTATGGCAGCGAGGCACAGAAGCGCCAGTGGCTGGAGCCGCTGCTGCGCGGCGAGATCCGCTCGGCATTCGCCATGACCGAACCGGACGTGGCGTCCTCGGACGCGACCAACATGGCCGCTACCGCCGTGCGTGATGGCGACGAGTGGGTGATCAATGGCCGCAAGTGGTGGACCTCTGGTGCCTGCGACCCGCGCTGCAAGGTGATGATCTTCATGGGCCTGTCCAACCCCGACGGGCCGCGCCATCAGCAGCACTCGATGGTGCTGGTGCCGACCGATGCCGCGGGGGTGAAGATCGTCCGACCCTTGCCGGTGTTCGGTTATGACGATGCGCCGCACGGCCATGCCGAAGTGCTGTTCGAGAACGTGCGGGTGCCTTATGAGAATGTGGTCCTTGGGGAAGGGCGTGGTTTCGAGATCGCCCAGGGCCGCCTCGGCCCAGGCCGTATCCACCACTGCATGCGCTCGGTCGGCATGGCCGAACGCGCGCTGGAACTGATGTGCAAACGCTCGGTCGAGCGCACGGCCTTTGGCCGACCCTTGGCGCGCCTGGGCGGCAACGTCGACAAGATCGCCGACTCGCGCATGGAAATCGACATGGCGCGGCTGCTGACGCTGAAGGCGGCCTACATGATGGACACCGTCGGCAACAAGGTCGCGCGCAGCGAGATCGCGCAGATCAAGGTGGTGGCGCCGAACGTGGCATTGAAGGTGATCGACCGGGCGATCCAGATGCATGGCGGGGCAGGGGTGAGTGGTGATTTCCCGCTGGCCTACATGTATGCCATGCAACGCACCCTGCGCCTGGCGGATGGGCCGGATGAGGTGCATCGGGCGGCGATCGGCAAGTACGAGATCGGCAAGTATGTGCCGGTGGAGATGTTGCGCGGCGCAAGGTGATGCAAGCCTGTACCGGCCTCTTCGCGGCGAACGGCCGCGAAGAGGCCGGTACAGGTAAACCTCACACTTTCAGCTGTGGGTCGTTTTCCTTCTTGCCGGTCGCTACAGGTTCGCTGGCGCTCGGTGGCTGTTTCTCCCCCCGCGTCTTGATCAGCGAAACCACCACCCCACCCAGCAACAACCCGAACGTCACTCCCAACGACAGCAACGCCGGCACCTTGCCGACCATGCCGTGGTAGAAGATCTTGCAGCCAATGAAGATCAGCACCAGCGCCAGCGCATATTTGAGGTAGACGAACCGGTGCATCAGCGCCGACAGGGCAAAGTACAGCGAGCGCAGGCCGAGGATGGCGAAGATGTTCGAGGTGTAGACGATGAACGGGTCCTGGGTGATGGCGAAAATCGCCGGGACGCTGTCGACGGCGAACACCAGGTCGGCCAGCTCGATCAGCACCAGCGCCAGGAACAGCGGCGTTGCGTAACGCAGGGCCTGGCTTTCGCCGGGTGGCGTCAGGCGTACGAAGAAGTGCGAGCCGTGGATCTGGTCGGTCACGCGCATATGCCGGCGGACGAATTTCAAGATCGGGTTGTTGGCCAGGTCCGGGTGGCTGTCTTCCTTTGACAGGGCCATCTTCACCCCGGTGAACAGCAGGAAGGCGCCGAAGAGGTAGAGCACCCAGGCAAAGTTCTGCACCAGCGCCGCACCCACGCCGATCATGATCGCACGTAGCAACACCACCCCGAGAATGCCCCAGAACAGTACCCGGTGCTGGTAGCGGCGGGGGATGGCGAAGAAGCCGAAGATCATCGCCATGACGAACACGTTGTCCATCGACAGCGACTGTTCGACCAGGAAACCGGTGTAGAACTCCAGCGCCGACTGCGCGCCCAGTTCATGCCAGACCCACAGGCCGAACAGCACACCGACACTGAAATAGCCCGAATACAACAGCAGGCTTTCACGCATTTCGATCTCGCGGTCCTGGCGGTGCAGCACGCCCAGGTCGAGCACCAGCAAACCGATGACGATGGCCATGAACACCAGCCACAACCAGGTACTGGTACCGAGAAACGGGGTGGTGAGGAATGTCTGCAGAGCTGCCATGAGCCCCTCCTTGAATGTCGACGTTGCCAGTTAAGATCGCAACAGTGATCCGACATCACGGCTTGGCAGCCGTCAGAGGGGCCCGGTATCACATGGGCTTGAGCCTAGACCCGTTTCCCGGTGATGCCGAGTGCCGAGCTGTTACATTTCTTTGCCCGTCAGTAGACCCAGACTTCCACCCGGCGATTTCGCAAGCGGCCTTGTTCCCGGTCGTTGCCGGCGATCGGCAACTCATCGCCCATGCCGGTCACCTCCAGCACCTCGACGCCACCGCGCGCCAGTTCGCGACGCACGGCCTGGGCCCTCAGGCGCGACAGCAAGGCTGCACGGCCGGGCGTTTCCTTGGGGTCGCCGAAACCTACCAGCACCGCCTTGTTTTGCAACTTGCCGGCCTGGCGCAGGTATTCGCTGACCCGCTGCACATCGCGCAGTGCCTTGTTATCGAGGCTGGCGCTGCCTTCCTGGAAGCGGAAGTTGACGCTCAAGCGTTGCGCCTGCTGGGCCAGGCTGCGGTAGCGCGGCGGCAGGTCGGCCTGCGCCGGTACCGTTTGTGCGATCACCTGCTGCGAGACGAAGCCCTGTTCGGCGACGATGGCCTGGCCGGCCGGGCTCTGGGCGAAGTCTGCCAGCGCTCGCGCCTGGGGCTTGGCGTTGGCTGGCAGGTAGAAGTACAAGCGTCGTGACAACGGGTAGTCTTCACTGGCCACCAACTGACGATCCGGCAGCATGGCCGGCGCATCGCCCTCGGCCACCGCCAGTACCTTGGCCCCGTGCACGGCTGCCAGGCTGCTGAAGCCGATGGCCTGGCGGTCAGCGCCGACCCGCCCGGCCAGTGCTTCGCTGGACTCGAACCGCTGAGCCTGCCGGGCCAGTTCGTCATGCTGCGGCTCCAGCACCAGCGCCTTGAACGTTTCATAGGTCCCGGAGCGGTCATCGCGGGCATACAGGTGAATGTCCCCGCCGCTCACGCCCAGTTGCTCCCAGCGCAGGATCTGCCCGGAGAAGATCTGCGCCAGTTGCGCAGTGGTCAGTTGCGGCAGCGGGTTGTCGGGGTGGACGATGACGGCCACGCCATCCAGGCCGATGACCTGCTCGGCACTGGCCGAGCGCAGGTCGCCCAAGGCCTTGAGCTGGCGCATCTCGGCGTCGCTGATGGGGCGCGAGGCCGCGGCCAGGTCGGCGTTGCCCTGGCCCAGCGCGGTGAAACCAGTGCTGGAGCCATGCGCGGCGATGTCGATGCGCAGCGCCTGGCCCTGGGCATCGCGCGCGGTGATCACGGTTTCGTTCGCAACTGTGCCAGCTGACTGCCTTACCTCCGTCGCCTTTTGCGCCCACAGTTGCCCCTGCACCAGCGCCGGCAGCAGTGCCGCGCCAATGGTGTTGGAACCTTGCACACGCAGGTGGCCAGCTTCGGCCAGGGCCGTCAGCGGGAGCAGGGGAAGCAGCAGGAGCAGCAGGCGGAACATGCCGGGCGACCTTGTGGCATAGCGTTGCCCGGCAGATTACGACGCGGGGGTGACCGAAATGTGACAGCCAGGCCACCCACGCACCGGCATCAATGCGCCCCGGCCGACTTGCTCAGGTCGCTCTCTGCCCACTCGGTATAGATGCAGGCATCGGCCACCGCCCAGCGCACTTTCACGGTATCCCCCGGCTGCATCGGCATCCCGGCGGCAGACAGCGCTTTCACCGTCAGCTCGGTACCGCCTGCGGTCACCACATGGCAGGTCTGGCTCTCACCCAGGAACAGCACTTCGCCGACCTTGGCACTGACCTCGTTCCAGCCCGCAGGCAATGGCTCGCGCGCGGCCTGCTCGGCAGTCAGCGCCAAGGCTTTCTCCGGCCGCACCATGATCAGTGCATCTTGCTGTGCGCTGAGGCCTGGGGTCAGGCGAATCGCCACCGGTTGGCCTTCGAAACTGCCCGCACCGTTGCTGCTGGCCTTGATGCGCAGGAAGTTGGAGTTGCCCAGGAACGATGCGACAAAGGCATTCGGCGGGTTCTGATAGAGGTCGTAACCGGTACCCAGGCCGACGATCTTGCCATGGCTGAAGATGGCGATGCGCTGGGACAGGCGCATGGCTTCTTCCTGGTCATGGGTCACGTAGACGATGGTGATGCCCAGCCGGCGGTGCAGCTGGCGCAGTTCGTCCTGCAGGTCTTCACGCAGCTTCTTGTCCAGCGCACCAAGCGGTTCGTCCATCAGCAGGATGCGTGGCTCGTACACCAGCGCCCGGGCAATCGCCACGCGCTGCTGCTGGCCACCGGACATCTGCGACGGCTTGCGGTGGGCGAATTTCTCCAGCTGCACCAGCTTGAGCATGGCGTCGACGCGCTTGGTGATTTCGGCGGCGCCGAGCTTGCGGATGGCCAGCGGGAAGCCGATGTTGTCACGCACGTTCAGGTGCGGGAACAGTGAGTAGCGCTGGAACACCATGCCGATGTCGCGCTTGTGCGGCGGCACGTTGACCAGCGACTGGCCTTCGACCAGGATCTCGCCGCTGCTCGGCGTTTCGAAGCCGGCCAGCATCGATAGCGTGGTGGACTTGCCCGAGCCGCTGGAGCCGAGGAAGGTCAGGAACTCGCCGTCCTGGATCTCCAGGTCGAGGTTGTCCACGGCGGTGAAATCGCCGTAGTGCTTGTTCAGGCCACGCAGGCTGACCAGAGCCTTGCCGTGGGCGTTGTCTTTGATGACTGCACTCATTGTTGTTTTCTCCGCACGCTCAGGCGTTGACTTCGGTGCGCCGGCGCAAGGCGGCGGCAATGATCATGACAAGCAGCGACAGGCCGATCAGCAGGGTCGAGGCCACGGCGATCACCGGGCTCAGGTCCTGACGCAGGGTGGTCCACATCTTCACCGGCAGGGTCTGCAGGTCGGGGCTGGCCATCATCACGCTCAGCACCACTTCATCCCACGACACCAGGAAGGCGAACAGGCCACCGGCGATCATGCCCGGGCGAATCGCCGGGAAGGTCACCTTGAAGATTGCCTGCAGGCGCGAGGCGCCGCAGATCACCGCGGCATCCTCGATCGACTGGTCGAACAGCTTCAGCGAGTTGATGATCGAGATGATGGTGAAGGGCAGGGCGACGATCACATGGCTGACCACGAAGGCGAACAGCGTGCCGGTGTAGCCGAGCTTGAGGAACAGCGCGTAGACCGCCACGGCGATGATCACCAGCGGCACGATCATCGGCATGGTGAACAGCCCGTAGAGCATTTCGCGGCCAGGGAAGCGGCCGCGCACCAGGGCGAAGGCGGTGGGCAGGCCCAGCAGCACCGCGGCAATGGTGGTCAGTACGGCGACCTTGAGGCTGGCCAGGGCGGCGTCCATCCACTCCGGGTTGGAGAAGAACTGGCCGTACCACTTGAAGGTCCAGCCCGGTGGCGGGAACACCAGCCACTGGGACGAGCCGAACGACAGCAACACGATGAACACCACCGGCAGCAGCAGGAAGGCCGCGATGACCCCGGTGGTCAGGTACAGGCCCGTACGCAGCGGGCGGCCCATGGCATTGGGAGACAGGAGCATGGCGGTTTACCTCGCGTTGCCAACCGGGGATTCCGGCTGCAGCTTCAGGTACAGGTAGAAGAGCACCAGGGTGATCACCACCAGCAGTGCGGCGGCAGCGCTGGCCAGGCCCCAGTTGAGGAACGACTGCACCTGCTGAATGATGAATTCAGGCAGCATCATGTTCTGCGCCCCGCCGAGCAGGGCCGGGGTGACGTAGTAACCGAGCGACATCACGAACACCATCAGCGCCCCGGAGAACAGCCCCGAGCGGCACAGCGGCAGGAACACCTTCCAGAAGTTGGTCCACGGGCTGGCCCCGCAGATGGAGCCTGCCTGCAGCACCATCGGGTCGATGGCGTGCATGGTCGCCTGCAGTGGCAGCACGATGAACGGGATCATGATGTAGCTCATGCCGATCACCACGCCGGTGAGGTTGTGCACCATTTCCAGCGGGGTATCGATGATGCCCATGGCCATCAACGCCTTGTTGATCACTCCCGAGCTCTGCAGCAGCACCAGCCACGAGTAGGTGCGTGCCAGCAGGCTGGTCCACATCGACAGCAGCACGATGTTCAACAACCAGCGGCCCCAGCCCTTGGGCACCAGGGTGATCGCCCAGGCCAGCGGGAAGCCCAGCAGCACACTGATCAGGGTGACCACGCCGGCCACCGAGAAGGTGTTGAACAGCACCCGTGCATAGGCCGAGTTGGCGAACAGCTGCTCGTAGTTGCCCAACCCCGGCGTTGGCTCCAGCACCCCGCGCAGCAACAGGCCGACCAGCGGGGCGAAGAAGAACAGGCCGAGGAACAGCAGGGCCGGCAGCAGGTTGCGGCTGCCTTTCCAGCGCTGGCTCAGGCTCACGCGGCGTGGGGCCGTTCCCGGGGCGCCGGTGCCCGTGGGGGCACCTTGCGCGTTATGCAGGGCGTTGATGGCGACTTTCATTTGACCAACCACTCATTCCAGCGGGCGGCGATGGCCTGGCCGTTTTTCGCCCAGTAGGCGAAGTCCAGGGTGACCTGATCCTGGGCATAGGCGGTCGGCAGGTTTGGCGCGAGTTTCTCGTCCAGCTTGGCCACGCTGTCGACGTTCACCGGGGCGTAGGCGGTCTTGTTGGCGAACGCGGCCTGGCCTTCGGCGCTGCTGGCATTGGCCAGGAACTTCATGGCCGCGTCCTTGTTCTTCGAGCCTTTCGGGATGACCAGGAAGTCGGCCATGACCAGGTTCTGCTTCCAGCTCACGCCCACCGGTGCACCGTCTTGCTGCAGGGCATAGACGCGGCCGTTCCAGAACTGGCCGAGCGACGCTTCACCCGAGGCCAGCAGCTGTTGCGACTGGGCACCGCCGCCCCACCAGACGATGTCTTTCTTGATGGTGTCGAGTTTCTTGAAGGCGCGGTCCAGGTCCAGCGGGTAGAGGTCCTTGGGCGCTACGCCGTCGGCCAGCAGGGCCAGTTCCAGTACGCCGGGGCTTGGCCATTTGTACAGCGCGCGTTTGCCGGGGTAGGTCTTGGTATCGAACAGCGCGGTCCAGTCGACTGGCTTGTTGGCACCGAGCTTGCCTTCGTTGTAACCGAGCACGAAGGAGAAGAAGAACGAGCCGACGCCGTGGTCGGAGACGAAGCGCGGGTCGATCTTGTCGCGTTTGATCTGGTTGAAATCGAGGGGTTCGAGCAGGCCTTCGCTGGCGGCGCGCAGGGCGAAGTCGGCTTCGACATCGACCACGTCCCATTGCACGTTGCCGCTCTCGACCATGGCCTTGAGTTTACCGTAGTCGGTGGGGCCGTCCTGGACGACTTTGATGTCGGTGTTTTTGCTGAAGGGGACGGCCCATGCTTCTTTCTGGGCGTCCTGGGTGGTACCGCCCCAGCTGACGAAATTCAGGCTGTCAGCGGCCTGGGCGGCCTGACATGCCAGGGTCAGCAGGCTGGCGGACAGCACTGCGGTTACACGTTTGCTCAACAGCATGGTTACGCCCTCGTTGCTTTTGTTATTCGAGGCGGGGCTTCTGGTGCGCCCGCCAACAGTATTCGGGGAGCAGCTAAAACAAAGTGTCTGGTGGCCGTTTGTAATTGTAGGTGCCGGCCTGCAGATTCAAGGTCTACGGGATATCATATTATGGTATTCCAAACTTTTGGCAAGAGGTATGAGGCTACCGGCCATCACTCCGTCCTGAGCGGCAAGCTTCAAGCCGCGAGGTGCAAGCAAAAAAAAGCGGATCGCGCATTTACGCAGATCCGCTTTTCACTTGAGGCTTTCAGCTTGAAACTTGTGGCTCAAAGGGAATGCTCTGCACGACCTCCAGCTCATAACCCGCCAACCCTGCATACTTCAGCGGCGGGCCCAGATGGCGCAGCTTGCCCACGCCCAGGTCCTGCAGTATCTGCGCCCCGGTACCGACCTCCGAATACACCTTCGACTGCCCGCGCTGATAAGGCCGCACCGGCTGGGTCAGCTGCGGCACGCGTTCGAGCAGGGCCTGGGAGGATTCGTGGTTGGCCAGGATCACCACCACCCCGCAACCTTCCTCGGCCACCTTTTGCAGCGCCGCCCACAGCGTCCAGTTGGCGGGGCCTGCGTACTCGGCACCGACCAGGTCGCGCAGCGGGTCGATCACGTGCACCCGCACCAGGGTCGGCTGCTCACGGCGGATATCGCCCATGACCATGGCCATGTGCACGCCGCCTTCAATGCGGTCCTCGTAGGTCACCAGGCGGAACGTACCGTGCACCGTCGGCAGTTCACGCTCGCCGATGCGCTTGATGGTCTGTTCGGTGCTCAGGCGGTAGTGGATCAGGTCGGCGATGGTGCCGATCTTGATACCGTGCTGCGCGGCGAACACTTCCAGGTCCGGGCGGCGGGCCATGGTGCCGTCATCGTTGAGCACTTCGACGATTACCGAGGCCGGGGCGAAACCGGCCAGGCGGGCCAGGTCGCAACCGGCTTCGGTGTGCCCGGCACGGGTCAGCACGCCGCCTTCGCGGGCGCGCAGGGGGAAGATGTGGCCAGGCTGCACCAGGTCTTCGGGGCGGGCATCGGCTGCCATCGCGGCGGCCACGGTACGCGCCCGGTCGGCGGCGGAAATGCCGGTGGTGACACCGCTGGCGGCTTCGATCGACACGGTGAAGGCGGTGCTGAACACGCTGCCGTTGGCCGGTACCATCTGCTCCAGGCCCAGGCGCTGGCAGTGCTCGTCGGTCAGGGTCAGGCAGATCAGGCCACGCGCTTCGCGGGCCATGAAGTTGATGGCCTGGGCGTCACAGCGCTCGGCGGCGATCAGCAGGTCGCCTTCGTTTTCCCGGTCCTCGTCGTCCACCAGCAGGACCATCTTGCCTTGCCGGTAATCCTCGAGAAGTTCCTCGATGGTGTTGAAAGCCATGTTGCACGCTCACTGTGGTGGGGTGATTATTATGGTATACCATCATACACAAATAGCGTTACTACAGGAGAACCCGCGGATGAAGGCCTACTGGATCGCCCACGTCGACGTCACCGACCCCGAGCAGTATCAGCAGTACACCCAGCGCGCCCCCGCTGCCTTCAAGGCATACGGTGGCCGCTTCCTGGCCCGCGGCGGGCGCAGCGAGGCAATGGAGGGGCGGCCCACTCCACAGCGTAGCGTGGTGATCGAGTTCGATTCGTATGAGCAGGCGGTGGCGTGCTACCGGTCGGAGCTTTACCAGGAGGCCTGCAGCCATCGCCAAGGGGTGGCGATGGCTGAGGTGATCATCGTCGAAGGGTTCGAACCTTAAGAACGAGCGCCGCTCGCTCCACAGGATTGCGCTGTACCTGTAGCAGCGAGCGTAGCGCGCGATGAGGCCGATCCTGCTTACGGCATGCCAGGCAATTCATGCGGCCGCAGGTCGAACACCAGCACCTCGGCATCCACCCCATTGCCCAGCTCCAGCAGCTGTTCCTGGCGCACCCGCACGCCGTCCCCTTCCTTGAGCACCTGGCCATTGAGCTCGATGCTGCCGCGAGCCACATGCACATAGGCATGGCGGTTGTCCGGCAGGGCCAGCGTCGCGTGTTCTGCGCCATCGAAGAGCCCGGCATACACCCGTGCGTTCTGCTGAACCTGCAATGACCCCTCGGCACCGTCTGGCGAGATGATCAGGCGCAACTTGCCGCGTTTCTCCTCGGCACTGAAGTGCTGCTGCTGATAGCGCGGCGTCGCCCCTTTGACGTTGGGCACGATCCAGATCTGCAGGAAGTGCACCGGCTGCGTCTGGCTGTGGTTGAACTCGCTGTGTGCCACACCATGGCCGGCGCTCATCAGTTGCACATCGCCCGGGCGGATCACCGAGCCGGTGCCCAGGGTGTCCTTGTGCTCCAGCGCGCCTTCGAGCACGTAGGAGAAAATCTCCATATCGCGGTGCGGGTGCTCGCCAAAGCCCTCGCCAGGGATGACGCGGTCGTCGTTGATCACCAGCAGGTCGGAAAAACCTTGCTCGTCCGGGTTGCGGTAATGGCCGAAGGAGAAGGTGTGGAAGGATTTCAGCCAGCCATGGAAGGCCAGGCCGCGGTCTTGGGCGTTACGGACGGTGAGCATGGGGAATTCTCCTTGAAATGCCGGAGCTGAAAGGGCTGTCGGCTGTTGATGGGAGAAGCTTACTGTCAGTTTTTATGCTGAAAAATAGGGTTTGTTTGGTTTCAGTGTCTCCTTTTCGGTGACAATTTGGTCGTGCTTGGGGGTGTTCACCTTGAGGGTTTCGGCGCTCGATCTGATGGGCGCTGTAAATCTTGGGCAGGCACCTCTATGCCCAAACGCGAAAAGCAAAAATACCCGCCTAAGCGGGTATTTTCGTATCTCTCAGATCACTGCAGATGCACTTTCAACTCCCCAGCCGCCTGACGCATCGCTGCTTTCACAGCCGGCACCTGGCTCAGCGGATTGAGCAAGCCATAGTCATGAATCATGCCGTTGTAGCGCACCGAGGTCACCGTCACGCCTGCCGCATTCAGCTTGCGGGCATACGCTTCACCCTCATCGCGCAGCACATCGAACTCGGCGGTTTGCACCAGCGCTGGCGGCAAGCCTTTCAACTGTTCACTGCTAGCCCGCAGCGGCGAGGCGTAGATCTCTGCCCGTGCCTTGGCATCAAGGGTGTAGTTGTCCCAGAACCATTTCATCATCCCGGTGGTGAGGAAATGCCCCTCGGCAAACTGCTGGTAAGACGCAGTCTCGAAGCTGGCATCGGTCACCGGCCACAGCAGCAACTGGAAGCGCAGGGCTGGCGTGCCGGCCTCTTTGGCCTTGAGCGCAACTACCGCTGCCATGTTACCGCCGACGCTGTTGCCGGCCACGGCCAGGCGCTTGCCGTCGACACCGATCTCCTTGCCGTGCTCGGCCACCCATTGGGTTGCGGCGTAAGCCTGGTTGATTGCCGTCGGGTAGTGCGATTCAGGCGATGGGGTGTAGTCCACATAGACCGCCACCGCGCCCGAGCCGACCACCAGGTCGCGGATCAGCCGCTGGTGGGTCGGGAAGTCGCCAAGCACCCAGCCACCGCCGTGGAAGAACATGAACACCGGCAGCTCACCTTTGACATGGGCCGGGCGCACCACCTGCAGTTTGATCGACTGGCCGTTGGCCTGAATGGTGCGTTGCGTGACCTCGATACCGGACAGGTCGACCTTCACCGAAGCCTGGGCACCGGTCAGCACGGCGCGGGCGTCTTTCGGGCTGAGCTGTTCAAGCGGCTTGCCGCCACCTTGCTCCAGCGCTTCGAGGAAGGCCTGGGTGTGCTGTTCGACGCCTGGGCTGCCAGCGGCGAAGGCGCTGGACACGGACAGGGCGAGGAGCGAAGCGGTAAGAGCTTTGTGGACAATGTTCATGAGCGAATCCTTTTCTATGTAAGTGCTGGTAATGGGCGTCTTGCCTGGCCTTCAGGGCCATCGCTGCGACCTGTGTGTAGAGTAAGAAGATGCATTGGCGGGAAAAAGCCGCTATAAAGCGTTTGACTGTCATCAAGAGCGAGACAATGAACCCCTACGAAGACATGCGCATCTTTGCCCAGGTCATGGAGGCCGGCAGTTTCACCGCCGCTGCCGACCGCCTGGGCATGTCCAAGCAATCGGTCAGCCGCCGCCTGATGCAGCTCGAAGAGCGCCTCGGCGTGCGCCTGCTCAACCGCTCCACCCGCCGCCTGGACGCCACGCCGCTGGGCCAGCACTACTACCAGTCGGCGCTGCGCCTGCTGGGCGAGGTGCAACAGGTGGAACACGACATCAGCGGCCAGGCCCAGGCCCTGCGCGGCACCTTGCGCGTGAGTGCGCCGCTGTCGTTCGCCATGGCCCACCTGGGCTGCGTGCTGACCGAGTTTCTGCAGTTGCATCCGCAGGTGGATGTGGAGGTGGACCTGAGCGACCGCCCGGTGGACCTGATCGGCGAGGGCTATGACCTGGCGCTGCGTATCGGTGCGCTGGAGGACTCCAGCCTGATTGCCCGGCGCATTGCCGATGTCGAGCGGGTGTATTGCGCGAGCCCGGGGTACCTCGAAGCTCGTGGCGTGCCAGCGAAACCGGAAGACCTGGCCGGGCATGATTGCCTGCCCTATGGGCATTCGCGGCAAGTGCAGTGGCAGTTCCGCCAGGGCGGCAAGACCCAGGCGATTCAGGTGAGCGGGCGGATGCGGGCGAATAACGGCGAGTTGCTGCGGGACGCGGCGATTGCCGGGATGGGGGTGACCTATCTGCCGACTTTCATCGTCGGGCAGGCGCTGGCGGATGGGCGCTTGGTGACAGTGCTGGATGAGTGGGTGCCGCCAGCGTTGCAGTTGTCGGCGGTGTACCCGCAGCACCGACAGGTGGCGCGGCCGGTACAGGGGTTTGTCAGTTTCCTGCGCGAGCGGCTGACTCAACTCTGAAACCGCGTTGGCTTCTTCGCGGGTGAACCCGCGAAGAAGCCAGTGCAGGTCAAATCATCAACTGATCCACCCCCACCCACCCGCCATCGAACTCATCCATGGCATCCAGCATCGCCTCCTGAAAATAGGCTAGCGATGCCCGGTCGAACAGCAACTGCAACGCCGGCAATTCATCACTGCCGACATTCACCACGATCACATTGATCCGCGCCGCCGAGGTCTGCGCCACGGCACCGACGGGAAACGCCTGCAGACGCAAATCGACCCCGCACAACTTGGCCATCACCGCACTGCAATACTCCCCCGACAACTGCAACCAGGCATGGCTGTCCTGTCGCGGCAGCAGATAGTTGCGCCGGGCATCCTGCACCCATGTCTGTTCTTCTTCAGCTACCCGTGCGCCCTGGTCGGCAAAGCTGCCCAGCAACAGGTACTCGCTGGCCGACAGGCGTGCGACCCAGCCGCCGTCATCCTGGCGCAAGGCCTGGTTGGGCAGCGTTGGCAAACGGTAGCCACGCTCTTCCAGGTACACCGCACTGTCCCCCCCGCGAAACCCGACCCGCGCCAGTTCGGTCAGGTCGGTCAGCGCACAGCTGTGTAACAGCTCGGCCCGCGGGCTGCGTGGGATGAAGGCTTCAGCTTTCAGGCTGGTCATGGTTCAGAGCTCCTGGCGCAGGTTGTCGGGGTCATGGAAGGGCAGTTGCACCACCTTGGCATTGACCATCACGCCGCCTTCCACGCGGATCGGGAGGTGCATGCCAGGCGTCGCCTGATGGGCGCCGGCGTAGGCCAGGCCGATGATCTGCCCCAGGGTCTGCGAGTACTCGCAGGAGGTGACGTTGCCGCTGATGTCCGGGCCGTCCAGCACCAGGTGGCCCTCCAGCGGCTGCGGGCTGCCCTTGGGCAGGGTGAAGCCGACCAGCTTGCGCTTGAGCGGCTGCGCTTCGAGGATTTCGATCGAGCGCTTGCCGACGAAGAACGGCTTCTTGCGGCCAATCGCCCACTGCATGTCGATCTCTGCCGGGTGGGTCATGCCGTCGGTGTCCTGGCTGATGATCACGTGGCCTTTTTCCAGGCGCAGCAGGCGCTGGGTCTCGACACCGAACGCGCGGATGCCCAGCCCGGCACCGGCCTGCATCAGCGCGTCCCACAGGCGCTCGGCATGGCGCGCCGGCACGTGCACTTCATAACCCAGTTCGCCGACAAAGCCGACCCGCAGGATGCGCGCCGGGATGCCCGCCACCGTGCCCAGGCGCACGCCCAGGTAGGGGAAGGCTGCGGCCGACAGCTCGACATCGTCACAGACCTTGGCCAGCACCTGGCGCGACAGCGGCCCTGCCAGGTTGACCGCAGCCAGGGCGGCGGTGACGTTGGTGATGTCCACGTCCAGCCGCCACTGCGCGTTCCACTTGAGCATCTGCTGGTAGATACGATCAACACCGCTGGTGGTGGCGGTGACGTAGAAATGCTGCTCGGCCAGGCGCGCGCAGACGCCGTCGTCGATCACCACGCCGTGCTCGTTGGTCATCAGCGCATAGCGGGTGCGGCCGATGGCCAGCTTGGCGAAGCCGAAGGTATACAGGCGCTCCAGCAGTTCGGCGGCGTCGGGGCCGCGCACGTCCAGGCCGCCGAGGGTGGAAACGTCGATCAGGCCGACTTTCTCACGCACATGGCGGGCCTCTTCCTGCATGCAGCGCTCGCGTTCCTCGGGCTTGCCGTAAAAGGCCGGGCGCTGCCAGATGCCGGCCGGCATCATCTTCGCACCGGCTTGCAGGTGGCGGCGGTGCATCGGCGTCTGCCGGTACGGGTCGAACGCCCGGCCGGCGACATGCGCCAGCTTTTCTGCCTGGAACGGCGGACGGGCGGTGGTCACGCCGGTTTCGCTGATGCTGCGGCCAGTGGCCTGGGCCACCAGGCGTGCGGTGGGCAGTGCCGAGTGGCGGCCTTGGGACGGGCCCATGCCGACCGTGGAGAAGCGCTTGACCAGTTGCACATCGCGGTAGCCGCTGCGGGTGGCGTTGACGATATCGCGCACTTGCAAATCCTCGTCGAAGTCGACGAAGTCCTTGCCCTTGGGGTGCGGGAAAATCGGCCAGGGGAAGTTGACCTTGGCCTCGGCAACGTAGGCCGCTGGCGTGGGTGCTTGCAGGCCCAGTGCAGCAAGGGCTTCGGCGGCGCCGCGGCTGGCGTCGGTGAGCACGTTGTCCAGGCAGTGGCGGCCGTTCACCGAGCCGGCGATATCCAGGCCGATGGGCAGGTTGCTGATGGCGAACTCGTCACGGTTGACGTCATAAGCCAGCTTGCCACCGGCCTGGCACAGCAACTGATAGACCGGCATGTAACCGGCAGACATGCACAACAGGTCGCAGGCCACGCGCAGGCCATGCTCGCCCACCTTGCCCTGGCCCGTGATCGGGCGGATGTCCGCGCCCGTGACATGGCGCATGCCCGCTTCGTGCAGGGCTTCATAGACGGTGCTGCCCAGGTGCAGGGGAATGTCGCGACGTTTCAGCTCGCTGGCCAGCGCAGCATCGGCAGGCGCGGCGCGCATGTCGACCACGGCGGCGACCGCCACGCCTTGCTCCTGCAGGTCGAGCGCCGCCAGGTAGCCGTCATCGTGGCCGGTGAGGATCACCGCACGTTGCCCCGGCTTGACTGCATACCACTTCATCAGCCGCTGCGCGGCGCTGGTCAGCATTACTCCGGGCAGGTCGTTGTTGCGGAACACCACCGGCTGATCGAACGACCCGGCGGCCACCAGGCAGCGGCTGGCGCGTACCTTGTACAGGCGCTTGTGCTGGATCACCGGCAGGTAGTTGTCAGTGAACCAGCCGTTGCAGGTGGCCTCACACAGCACCTGGATGTTCGGGTGGCCTTCGACGGCGGCCAGCAGCTCCTGGCGCAGGCTGGCGGCGCGGGTACCGGCGATGTCGAAGCGGGCGTAGGTCAGCGAGCCGCCGAGCACTGGTTGTTGCTCGATCAGCAGCACCTTGGCCCCGGCATTGGCGGCATCCAGCGCGGCGCGCAGGCCGGCAGGGCCGGCACCGATCACGGCCAGGTCCACAAACAGGTACGCCTTGTCGTAGTACTGCGGCTTGAAGCCGAGGTCGAGCACGCCGAGGCCGGCCTTCTTGCGAATCAGCGGCTCCCAGACCTTCCACATGCCCTTGGGTTTGTAGAACGAGCGGTAGTAGAAGCCCACCGGCATGAAGCGCGAAAACTTGCCAAGATAGGCATCGCGGTCGTGCTCCAGGCTGCCGTTGAAGTTTTGCCCGGTGACCACCAGGCCGTCGCGAGCGACCGCCATGTCGGCCAGCACGTTGGGCTCCTCGGGGAGCTGCACCAGGGTGTTGGCGTCCTGCCCGGCCATGCTCAGCGGGCCACGCGGGCGGTGGTACTTGAACGAGCGTGACAGCAGCCAGCGGCCGCTGCCGAGCAGGGCACTGGCAATGGTGTCACCGGCATAGCCCGGGCAGGCCTGGCCGTCGAATTCGAATCGCAGGGGCCGCTCGCGGTCGATCAGCAGGCCCATGGGCGCGGGGAGGCGAGTGAGGCTGTTCATCCGGCGATCTCCGGGGTGGCGGCGGGGGTGAAGTCGACGCGGCGGTCGAACAGGGCTTTCGGGTCGAAGGTGCGCAGCACCTGGTCGCTGACGGTGTGGCGCTCGGCCAGGAACCAGTAGCTCGAGGCGTTGTGCAGCCACCATTCGATGACCACGCCGGCCATGTTGTCGCTGTTGAACACGTAGTCGGCCCACTCGGCGTCACTGCAGCTGGCCGGGTCGGGCATGTGCTTGAATTCGCCGCCGTAGGTGAACTCGCTGATGTTGCGCGGGCCGTTCAAGGGGCAGGTCAGGATCTTCATCGTCGTGTGCTCCTAGTGGCTGGCCGCGGTGGCGCCCATTTCGTTGACTTGCTGGAAGCGGCTGAAGCGCTCCAGGGCGAACGGCGCGATCATCGCCGGCACCTTGCCGCCGCTGGCGACCAGCTCGGCCATGGTCTTGCCGCAGATCGGCGTGGCCTTGAAGCCCCAGGTGCCCCAGCCAGCGTCCAGGTAGTAGTTGTCGACCGGCGACAGGCCCATGATCGGGCTGTAGTCCGGGGTCATGTCGGTCATCCCGGCCCACTGGCGCATCAGCTTGGCGTTGGCCATGAACGGGAACATCTCGATGGCATGGGCCAGCAGGCTTTCCTTGAGGTCGAGGGTGGAGCGGGTGTTGTACAGCGGGTAGGGGTCGGAACCGCCGCCGAAGACGATTTCGCCACGGCTGGTCTGCTGCACGTAGCAGTGCAGCGCCGAAGAGCTCACCAACGGGTCGAGGAACGGCTTGAACGGCTGGGTGACCATGGCCTGCAGCGGGTAGGTGTGGATCGGTGCGCGGATGCCGGCCTTGGCCATCAGCAGCGAACTGGCACCGGCCACCGCCTGCACCACGCAACCGCACTGCACGGTGCCGCGGTTGGTCTTGACCGCTTCGATGCGGCCGTTGCGGATCAGCAGGTCCTGCACTTCGGTCAGTTGGTGGATTTCCACGCCGCGTTTGGCGGCCTGCTTGGCGTAGCCCCAGGCCACCGCGTCATGGCGCGCGGTGGCGCCGTCAATGTGCCAAAGGCCGGCCAGCACCGGCAGGTGGCCGGGGTCGAGGTTCAGGCTCGGCACCAGCTCACGGATCTGCTGGCGGTCGATCATTTCGGTGCGCCCGCCGAAGTGCTTGTTGACCTCGGCGCGCTGGCGGAAGGCGCGCACGGTGGCGTCGGTGTGCGCCAGGGTCAGCTGGCCACGCTCGGAGTACATGATGTTGAAGTCGAACTCGTTGGACAGGTTCTGGAACATCCGCACCGATTCTGCGTAGAAGCGCACGCCCTCGGAGGTGAGGTAGTTGGAGCGGATCACCGCGGTGTTGCGCGCCGTGTTGCCGCCGCCCAGGTAGGCCTTTTCCAGCACGGCAACGTTGGTCACGCCGTGGTACTTGGCCAGGTAATAGGCGATGGCCAGGCCGTGGCCACCGCCGCCGATGATCACCACGTCATAGCGCGGCTTGAGTTCGCAGGGTGGCGGCAGGTCGACCTCCACCGGGTAGTCGGCGCTCAGGCCGTATTTCAGCAGGGCGAAAGGCATGCGGTGCGCTCCTGGTGGGCGGCCTGTTGCTGCAGGTCGAGGGCGAGCAGGGTGTTTTTCATCAGGTAGGCGATGGTCATCGGGCCGACGCCGCCGGGCACCGGGGTGATGGCGGCGACCCGGGGCAGGGCGGCAGCGAAATCGACATCGCCGACCAGGCGGCTATGGCCGCCTTCCTCGATGCGGTTGATACCGACATCGATTACCACCGCGCCAGGCTTGAGCCACTCGGCGCCGATCAGCCGCGGCTTGCCGACCGCCGCGACGACGATGTCGGCCTGGCGGCACAGCGCCGGCAGGTCGCGGCTGCGCGAGTGGACGACGGTCACCGTACAGTCGGCCTGCAGCAGCAGCGCGGCCATGGGCTTGCCGACGATGTTCGAGCGGCCAACCACCACCGCGTGCTTGCCGCGCAGCTCGCCGCAGGCATCGCGCAGCAGGCGCATGCAGCCGCTGGGGGTGCAGGGCGTGAGCACATCGCGCCCCTGGGCCAGGCCGCCGACGTTGGCACTGTGGAAGCCATCCACGTCCTTCAGCGGGTCGATGGCCTGGAGAATGCGGTGCTCATCGACATGTTTGGGCAACGGTAGTTGCACAAGGATGCCGTTGACCTCGGAGTCACGGTTGAGCCGGTCGATCAGGGTCAGCAGTTGCGCCTGAGTGGTGTCGGCCGGCAGGCGATGTTCCAGCGAGCGGATGCCCACTTCCTCGGCGCGCAGCACCTTGTTGCGCACGTACACCTGGCTGGCCGCGTCGGCGCCGACCAGGACCACTGCCAGGCCCGGCTGCACGCCGCCTTTGCGCAGGGTCTGCACCTGCTCACGGACCTCGGCCAGCACCCGTGCCGCGGTGGCCTTGCCGTCGATCAGCTTGATGCTGGGGATGGCGTTCATTTGAAGATCACCGTGCGGGCGTGGTTGAGGAACACCCGGTGTTCGAGGTGGTATTTGACTGCGCGGGACAGGGCGATGGTCTCGGTGTCGCGGCCGATCGCCACCAGGTCGTCGGGGGCGTAGGCGTGGTCCACGCGCTGCACTTCCTGTTCGATGATCGGGCCCTCGTCGAGGTCGCTGGTGACATAGTGGGCGGTGGCACCGATCAGCTTGACCCCGCGCTGGTAGGCCTGGTGATAAGGCTTGGCGCCCTTGAAACCGGGCAGGAACGAGTGGTGGATGTTGATCGCCCGGCCCGACAGCTGGCGGCACAGGTCGTCAGAGAGGATCTGCATGTAGCGCGCCAGCACCACCAGTTCGGTGGCGGTGTCCTCGACGATGCGCATCAGCGCGGCTTCCTGCTCGGCCTTGGTGTCCTTGGTTACCGGCAGGTAGACGAAGCGGATGCCCTGGCGCTCGGCCATGGGCCGCAGGTCGAGGTGGTTGGAGACCACAGCGGTGATCTGCATGTCCAGCTCGCCCTTGGCGTGGCGGTAGAGCAGGTCGGCCAGGCAGTGGTCGAACTTGCTCACCATCAGCAGCACGCGCAGCGGCCGGGCGCTGCTGTGCAGGCTCCAGTCCATGTCGAAACGCTGGGCCACATCGGCGAAGCCCGCCTGCAGTTGCGGCGTGTCACCGCTGACACCGGTGTTGTAGCGGAATACGGCGCGCATGAAGAAGCGGCCATTGTCCTCGTCGTCGAACTGCGCCATCTCGCTGATGTAGCAACCGTGCTCGGCCAGGTAGGTGGTCACCGCAGCGACGATGCCGGACACGGCCGGGCAGCTGACGCGCAGGATGAAGTGATCGGGAGCGGGGTGCATGTCGGATAGGCCTCGTGATGGAGTGGGGCAGGTCGGGCACAAGGGCAAAAGCGGCTTCGCGGGCGGCGAACGAATGTTTCTTCATGGGAATATAAATTTCCCTTGGGCGATTTATAGGCGAAGCGAGGGGCACGGGTCCAGTGTTTTATGAAATTTTTTATCCTGACAGGAAACTTCTAGGCGCCGGCTGACCCTCTGCGAGCGGGTTCACCCGCGAACAGGCCATCGCAGGCTATGCTTGATCCATGACCACACCCACCCCTGTACGCCAACCGTGCCCCCCTGGCGCCTGTGACTGCGGCCGTGAGCACCTGGCCGAACACCCGCCGGCGGCCCAGCGCATCCTCCTGCTCACTCGCCAGGAAGAAAAGCGCCTGCTTGAACGCCTGGAAAACCTCAAGGACCTCGAAGACCTGCAGCGCCTGCAACGGCGTCTATACGAAAACCTCGGCATCCGCGTGCACATCAGCCCCGGTTTCAACGAGGTGCGCACCATGCGCGGCATCGTCATCGAACTCGACGACCAGCCCGGCCTGTGCCGCAGGACCCGCCAATCGATCCCGGCGGCGATCCGCCGGGGCCTGGAGCGCAACCCGCAGGTGGCGTTCCGCCTGCTTGATGCGCATGACTTGCTGAGAGACGCCTGAGGCTAATTTTTCCGCAGTGCCCTACGTCTACCTGAGAACCTCCCTGCGCCAGGCGCGCAGCGGCATCCATCACTCAAGGAGACAGGCAATGACTTCTGTATTCGATCGCGACGATATCCAGTTCCAGGTAGTGGTCAACCACGAAGAGCAATACTCCATCTGGCCGGACTACAAGGCCATCCCCGAAGGCTGGCGCGCCGTGGGCAAGAGCGGCCTGAAGAAGGACTGCCTGGCCTACATCGACGAAGTCTGGACCGACATGCGCCCCTTGAGCCTGCGCCAGCAGATGGCCGCAGCTGCCGCCCAGTGACCCCGCTCAACCTGCTGTGCCTGCCGTACTCCGGGGCCAGTGCCATGGTCTACAGCCGCTGGCGGCGCAAGCTGCCGGCCTGGCTGCAGGTGCGCCCGGTCGAGCTGCCTGGGCGTGGTGCGCGCATGGCCGAGCCGCTGCAGACCGACATGCAAGCGCTGGCCCGGCAGTTGGCCAACGAGCAACGCCTGGCCGCCAACGCACCTTATGCCTTGCTCGGCCATAGCCTGGGGGCACTGCTGGCCTTCGAACTGGCCCACGAACTGCGCGCGCTGGGCTGTGCGCCGCCGCTGGCGCTGTTCGCCTGCGGCACTGCGGCGCCCACCCGGCGCGAAGACTACGACGGCCACAACTGGCGCGACGCCAAGACCGATGAACAGCTCAAGTGCGAACTGCGCGAGCTCAATGGCACGCCGGAGGAAGTGCTGGCCAATGCCGAGCTGATGAGCCTGACCTTGCCGACCCTGCGCGCCGACTTCCTGCTTTGTGGGCGCTACCTCTACCGCCAGCGGCCGGCCCTGCAGTGCCCGCTGCATGTGTTCGGTGGCGAAGCGGACCGGGCCAGTGCAGAGCAACTGCACGCCTGGCGCCAGGAAACCCTCGGCGCGTTCTCGCTACAGATGTTCCCCGGTGGCCACTTCTTCATTCACGAACACGAAGACCGCGTGCTGGGTGCGCTGACGCAGGCCCTTGAAGCGCATCGGCTTTCTGCCTGATTGACGGCGCCGCCTGCCTGGGGGAGGCTAGGTCTTTTCCCAGGCAAGGGGCAGACAATGCTGATCGAACATCACAAGGCCACGCTGCTGGTCGTCGACATCCAGGAAAAGCTCATTGGCGCCATGAGCGACCCACAGGGCACCCGCGCCCGAGCGCGCTGGTTGCTCTCGGCCTGCAATGACCTGGAACTGCCGATCGTGATCTCCGAGCAGTATCCCAAAGGCCTGGGCCACACTTTGGCGGAACTCATCGCGGTGGCGCCGGCGGCCGAGGTGGTGGAAAAGACCCATTTCTCCTGCGTGGCCGCCGAGTGCCTGCCGGCCGGCCTGATGGCCCGTGAACAGGTGATCGTCTGCGGCATGGAAACCCACGTCTGCGTACTGCAAACCGTGCTCGGCCTGTTGGCCCTGGGCAAGCAGGTGTTCGTGGTCGAGGATGCCTGCGACAGCCGTACCCCGGCCAACAAGGCCGCGGGCCTTGCGCGCATGCGCCAGGCCGGCGCGCAGGTGGTGACCCGGGAAATGGTGCTGTTCGAGCTCATGGGCAGCGCCAGCCACCCGCAATTCCGTCATATCAGCAAGACCTACATGGTCGGTGAACAGCCCTGAACGGGCGGCTGTTGGCGGCAGGGCTGATGGCCCTGGCGCTGCTGCAGGGCTGCGCCGGGCGCCGCGAGGAAGAGCCTGAGGCCGACCCGGCCAAGGTGCGTGCCCAGCTGATGCGCCTGCTGCCGGCCCAGGCCAAGGACCGCGAAGGCTGGGCCAAGGATATCCAGGTGGCGTTCGAGGCCCAGCGCATCACACCGAGCAAAAGCAACCTGTGCGCGGTGCTGGCGGTGACCGAGCAGGAATCGACCTTCAACGCTGATCCGCAGGTACCCAACCTCGGGCGCATCGCCCGTGAAGAGATCGACCGCCGCGCGGCGCGCCTGCACATTCCCACGCTGCTGGTCGACGGTGCGCTGAAGACGCCCTCAGGCAATGGCCAGAGCTATCAGCAGCGCCTGCTGGCAGTACGCAGCGAGAAGCAGCTGAGCGCGCTGTACGACGAGTTCATCGCCCGCCTGCCGTTGGGCAAGACCTTGCTCGGCGGCTTGAACCCGGTGCACACCGGTGGGCCGATGCAGGTCAGCATCGAATTCGCGGAGAAACACGCCAAGGATTATCCCTACACCTACGACGGTACTATCCGTCAGGAAGTCTTCAGCCGCCGTGGGGGCATGTACTTCGGTATTGCTCATTTGCTCGGCTACCCGGCGCATTACGAGCGCCAGCTGTACCGCTTCGCCGATTTCAACGCGGGTTGGTACGCCAGCCGCAATGCCGCGTTCCAGGCAGCGTTGAGCAAGGTCACCGGGGTGGAGCTGGCGCTGGATGGCGACTTGATCGCCCCCGGTTCGATCATGCCCGGCAGCACTGAGCAGGCGGCGCGCAAGCTGGGGGTGAAGTTGGGGCTGCGCAACCCACAGATCCGCAGCCAGCTGGAGTTGGGCGACAGCCTGGCGTTCGAGGACAGCAAGCTGTACGGCGGGGTGTTTGCCCTGGCCGATGCGGCGGCGGGCAAGCCAGTGCCGCGGGCGGTGTTGCCGGGGATCGAGCTGAAGAGCCCGAAGATCACCCGCAAGCTGACCACCGCCTGGTTTGCCGGGCGGGTGGATGAGCGTTATGAGCGGTGCATGAACCGATAGTTTTTTCCTGTGCCGGCCTCTTCGCGGGTTTACCCGCGAAGAGGCCGGCACAGGCGACATCAGCTTTCGCTCAATGCCCCGACCACCTGTTCGACAGAGGCCTTGAGCCCGGCCACCGCATCTTCCGGATCACTTTCCACCACCAGCAACTTCGCCCCAGCCGCCTCTATCACCTTGGCCACCGCCGCATCCGGCTGCCGATGGTCCAGCACCAGCGCCACATCCTGCCCCTTGAGGTTGTCGCCCAGCGCCTGCAGCGCCGCCGCATCCCACTTGCCATCCGCCGGCAGCGGCTGCTCCACCACATCCAGGTTCATTCCACTGGCCAGGTATCCCAGGCGTTCTGACAGGCTGACCACACTCAGGTTGTCGACCTTGGCCAGCTGCGTCTGGCTGCTGGCGGTCAGCTCCAGCAGCTGGCGCTTGAGCCCCGCCAGGTTGCCCTGGATCCTGACCTTTTCGGCGGGCGCCAGGCGCTCCAGGTCATTGGCCAGCACATCGGCCATGCGCCCGAGGTTGGTCGGGTTCAGCCAGGGGTAGGCGGCGTAGGCGTCATCACCACTCACGGCGATGCCCGGCAGCGCGCCATCCACCGGCCGCGCCGCGTCGATCTCGACGATGCGGATATTGCTGCGCCGGGCCATCGGGTACAGCGGGTCGTCACGCCAGATCGAGCGCACGCCGATCACCGCGTCGGCCTGCTGCGCCGCCTTGGCCAGTGCCGCGCCGCCACGGCTGCTGAAATACGACGGCTGGCGGCTGGCCGGCAGGTTGGCCGGCGCGGCGCGCTTGAGTTGCACGGCGGTGCCGTCGAGCAAGGCGCTGGCCAGGCTGTGGGTCACGGGCAGGGTGGTCAGCACTTGCGTGGCCGAGGCCAGCGCAGGCAGGCCGGCGAGGGCGATGGCCAGGGTCAGCTGTTTCAGGTTCATGCCGGGTTTCCTTGCAGGCGGGGGACGAGGGCGCGGGCCAGCGCGGCGAGGGCGAAGCAGGTGCCGGCGACCAGGATGATCGCCGCGCCTGAGGGCACCGGCAGATCGAGGACGATCGGCAGCAGGATGCCGAGCAGCGTGCTCAGGGTGGCAATCAGCACCGACACGAAGAAAAACCCCTTCAGCGACTGGCTCACCAGGCGCGCCGCCGCTGCCGGGATCACCAGCAGGGCACCGACCAGAATCGCCCCGATCACCTTCACCGAGGCCACCGTGACCAGGGTCACCAGCACCACGAACAGATAGTCCAGGGTCTTCACCGCCACCCCGCGCACCGCCGCCAGTTGCGGGTTGAAACTGGCCAGCATGATGCGGTTGTACAGCGGCAGGGCCAGGGCCAGGACCAGCACCGCGACGATGCCCAGCACCACCAGGTCCTGGGCGCTGACGGTCAGGACCGAGCCGAACAGCACGTTCTCGAGGATATGCACGTTGATCTTGCCGGCCAGCATCAGCAACAGGCTGGCGCCGAGGGCCAGCGACACCGAAAGGAACACGCCGATCAGCGTGTCCGGCGACAGCCCGGTGCGGTTGCGCAGGAAGTTGAGCAGGATGCCGAACAGCAGGCAGTAGCCGAACAGGCTGCCATAGGGGCCGGTGTACGGCTCGCCGAGCAGGATGCCGATGGCGACCCCGGTGAGTGCGGCATGGCCGACGGCTTCGGAGAAGAAGGCAAAGCGCTTGACCACCACCAGTGTGCCGAGGCCGCCCAGCACCGGGCCGATCATCAGGCCGGCCAGCAAGGCATTGATCACGAAGCCGTAGGCCAGCGCCTCCGGCAGGTAGCCTGCGCCGGCCCAGTCCTGGACCAGTTGGCGGAATGCTTCAAAGCTCATCAGGCAAGGCGCTCGCTGCGTGGGTGGACGGAAAACAGGCCGAGCAGGCGCTCCGGGGTCAGGGCCTGGGCGGGTGGGGCGTCGAACAGCACCTGGCGGCTCAGGCCGGTGACCCGGTCGGCCAGGCGCAGCACGGCCGCCAGGTCATGCTCGATCCACAGCACGGTGGTGCCGGCCTGGCGCCAGCCTTGCAGCAGCTGTTCGAACACCTGGATGCCGGCTTCGTCGAGCGCAGACATTGGCTCGTCGAGCACCAGCAATTGCGGTTCCGGAATCAACCCCTGGGCCAGCAGCACGCGCTGGCGTTCACCACCAGACAACGCGCCCATGCGCCGCTTGCGTTTGTCGAGCATGCCGACCCGCGCCAACGCCGCATCGATCGCTGGCTGCACCTGCCGCGACAGGCCGAGGAACGCCGGGCGCCGTTGGCACATGGCAGCCATGAAGTCGTCCACGGTCATCGGCAGCCCGCGGTCGAACTCCAGCGCCTGCGGTACATAACCGATCACCTGCTGCGCGGCTGGCCAGTGCAGGGTCAGCTGGCCCTGGTGCGGCATCTGCCCAAGCAGGGTCTTGATCAGCGAGCTCTTGCCGCCGCCATTGGGCCCGACGATGGCATGCACGCTGCCGGCGGCCACGCTGAACTGCACCTGTTCGAGAACGCGCGTGCGGCCCAGGGTCAGGTCGATGCCGGTAAACTCGATGCGTGGCCCGCCGGCTGCGGTGAGCTTGGCGGCAGCAGTCATGCGCGGTTCTCCTGGATGGCGCGGACCACGGTGTCGAGGTTGCGCTTCATCTCCACCTCGTACTTGTCCTGGGTGTATTCCCCGTAGGAAATGTGCGTCAGCGGATACAGGCGTACGCCGGATTCGCGCTGGATGGTTTCAACATAGGCCGAAGGGAAATCCATCTCCGAGAAGATCACCTTCACATCCAGCGCCTTGAGTTGGTCGATGGTCTTTTTCAGCTGTGCCGGGCTCGGTTCGATGCCATGGGCGGGCTCGACCACGGCAGTCACTTCCAGGCCGAAGTCGCGCACCAGGTAGTCGTAGGCCGCATGGATGGTGGCCACGCGGAAGGTGGCGCTGGGCGCTTCGGTCACCTTGGCCAGGGCTTCGGCACGCAAGGCGCGCAGGCGCTTGGCGTAGGCGCGGGCGTTCTGCGTGTAGAGTCTGGCGTTGTCCGGGTCGAGCTTGCCGAGCTCCCGGGCGATGTTGTTGACCTGGGCGATGGTGGTGCTGATCGACAGGAAGGTGTGCGGGTTGACCACTTTGCCGGCGCCGCGTGCGGCGATCCCGGTGGCCGCCAGCAGCGGTACGTTCTGGTTGGCCTCGATGGTCTGGATGCCGGGCTTTTCGCTGGCGGCGATCATGCGGTCGGCGAAGTCGTCATGGCCGACGCCATTGAGCACCACCACGTCCAGCGTGCCGATGCGCTTGATGTCTTCGGCGCGGGGTTCGTAGGCATGCGGGTTGAAGCCTGCCGGAATCAGCGGCACCACTTCGGCCTTGTCGCCGACGATGTTGCTCACGTAGCTGTAGTAGGGGTGCAGGGTAATACCGATGCGCAGTGGCTTGCCGGTATCGGCGAGGGCCAGCGCCGGCAGGGCGCAGGCCAGGAGCAGGGCGAGGGCTTTGCGGAACATGGGGAATCCTTGGGTTCAATGACGGTGTTCGCGGGTGACCCCGGCGTCGTAGTGGCTGACCACCTGCTGCCAGCCGGCGGCAATCAGTGCGGCCTGGCCGAGGTCGTCGGGGAGCACGGCGGCGCTGTCGCGGCGCAGCCACATGTCGACCTCGGTGCTGCCGGCGTTGGGCAGGATCATCAGGAAGCTGCCCGCCACCTGCGGCGCCTGGCTGCGGCCCAGGTAGGCGCCGGCAGCCAGCCACTGCCACTGGTGGCTGCCACGGCTGTGGCTGCCGGCATCGGCCACGAACGGTGGCAGGCCTTCCTCGGCCAGCGTTTCGACGCTGGGCGTGGCGGCGCGCTCCTCGCGCAGCAGCTGGATTTCGTCGAAGGCCACGCGCAGGTCGGTGTAGATACCTTGTTCGGCAGCGGTCAGGTCGCGGCGGGCGTCGATCTGGTGGCTGGCGATGGCTTGTTCGTCCTCACGCTCGCCGCGCAGCAGGACCACGCTGGCGGCGAGGGCGACGATCAACAGGCTGACCAGCAGCACGTAGAGGGTTTCGTGCCCGGCGCCGGCCGGGCGCACCACTTGGGTATGGCGCAGGGCTGGGCTGCTCATGGTTGTGCAATGTCGGCGTGGTCGACTTCCACGACATGGCCAGGGCCTGCGTCGAACAGCACGTAGAACTCGCCGTCGGGGCGTTTGAAGGTCAGGCTCGAGTCGTCACCGAGCTTGCCGCCGACCAGCACCTGCTCGTCGTAGCCGATCACGTCGAGGGTCACCCCAGGCGCGCCGCTGCCATCGGAAAAGCCGCCAGTGCATTTCACCTGGCCACCTGCCACTTCCTCGCACTCGCACATCGGGTTGTGGGCCAGGGCCGGGCCTGCAGCCATTACCAGCAAAGGCAGGGCGAGCCTGCGCATCAGGTGTTTCATGGTTTGCCTCCTTGTTTTTCGAGCCAGGCCACGGTGGCTGGCGAAGCCTTGGCCAGCGGGACGGAGGCTTGGTGCAGGCTGCCGTCCCAGCCTTCGAGGGTGATCCAGACCTGCGCGTCGGTGCGGGTGCGCGGTGGTATCGGCAGGTTGGTGACCATGCGGTACGGTGCGCCGAAGAAAATGGTGCCGGCGGCGCGCAGGCTGCGCGGCTTGCCGATGCGCAGGTAGACCGCCTTGACGTCCTTCACGCAGGCCTTGCACAGCGCCGCGTTGAACAGCTTGAAATGGCCAGCGGGGCCATCGGCACGCGGTGCTTCATTGCGCAGTTCGGCGAGGTCGAGGCTGTAAGGGCCGACCTGGATATTGCTGATCGGGTTCGCCCCAAGCCCAGCGTCACCGCGAAACAGCCTGACGTCGGCGAAGTACTTGGGCATGAAGCCCAGGGGGATGAGGATCAGCAGGATGTTCAGATGGAAGCGCCATTTCAGCCACCATTGCTTGAGTGGGCGAGCGGGCAGTGCGTGGGCCTGGCTCATGGGCGGGCCTCCAGGGTGGTTTCGCGGCTTGCACTACGCGGTGTGCGCTCGCTGCGCTTGAGCGCCGCGGCGGTGGCCTGGGCGGTGCGCTTGGTCCAGATCAGCAGGCCGCTGAACACCATCAGGGTCAGGATCAGGCCGAAGAAGAACCAGATCAGCTTGATCGGCAGGCCACCGAAGTCGCCGGTGTGCAGCGGGCGCATGGACTCGGTGACGAACTCCAGCGCCGAGCGGTCGCTGAGCAGGAACTGGCTGTCGACCTGGCGGGTATACGGGTTGACCGAGGCGCTCTGGAACATCAGCGGGTACCAGCCACGCCCGCCCATTTCGATGTGGCTGTAGGCGGTGGCCGGCAGCGAGATGGAGGTGATGTCCAGGTTCGGGATGGCCAGGCCGGCAATGCGTGCGGCCTCGTCCAGGTCGATGCGCGGTGCCGGGCTGCCATCGACAGTCTGCGGCACTTGCTCACGGGCGATTACCGGCACGACCGGCTCGCTGGAGATGGTGATCTGGTTGTCGGAGAGGATCGCCCGGATCAGGAACCAGATGCTGGTAATGGCAATGACCGCGATGAACCAGATCGACCAGACCCCGGCCAGGCGGTGCAGGTCGCCCCAGAAGATGCGTGCGCCATGGCCGGTGCGTACCGGCTTGAAGAAGCCTTTCCAGAACTTCTTGTACACCACCAGGCCGGTCACCAGCGACGCCAGCATTGGCAGGCCGAGCAGCGAGACCATGTACCAGCCCCAGCTGAAACCATGGGTGAACGGCACCAGCCACCAGCCATGCAGGGCTCGGGTGAAGGCTTCGAAGTTGAAGTCCGGCATCTTGCCCTGGATGGCCCCGGTATACGGGTTGACGTAGAGCATCGGGCTGGAGCCATCGGCGTAGGTGACCTGCGCCGTGAGCGCGAAGTGCGAGCCGTCCGGCTGGCTGAGCGAGTTGACTGCCATGTCTGGTTCGGCCTGGTGCAGTGCATCGAGCACTTGCTGGAAGCTCAGGCGTTCGGCGTTGTCGTCGGGCTTGCTGGCGCGCACGTCGGGGTTGGCCAGCCAGACGATCTCCTGGCTGACCACGGCCAGCATGCCGGTGAAGCAGACGATCAGCACGAAGAACCAGATCGGCAGGGCGAGCCAGCTGTGGACCAGGAACCACAACTTGGACGTGGATTTTTTGGGTGATTTGGCCATCGGTCAGTCTTCTGAAGAAAAGGGGCAAGCACAGGCCCAACCAATGAGGGCTGTACTTCAAAAGACGAATGAGAATGAAAATCCTGCAGGATTAAGTGCAAGCAAATGTTTCAAGGGGGCACGATGCGACAGGACGCTGTTAGGCCCTGTCGCTTGTCGTGCATGCGAATCAGGCGCTGGTCAGGGCTACAGCGGGCTGTTGTGCTTTGCCCTGTTGACGCGCCAGATCGTGGTACAGCGCCTCGCCGATCTCGGCGGCACGGGACGGCAATACCGAGAGCAAGGTGTCGCTGAGGCCGTGGCTGTTTTCGCAGAAGCCTTGCAGGTAGATCGAGGCCTGCAGGTCCGGGCTGGCCAATACCCGGTAGTTGCGGTCGACGCTGAAATCTTCCACATAGTTGGCCAGCGGTGCGAGCAGGTCGCGGTGCGAGCGGCGTTCGTAGCCGGTGGCGAGAATCACCGCATCGTAGCGGTGGGTCTGCTGCTGGCCGGTGGCCAGATCGCGCAGGGTCAGTTCGATGCCGTCGCCGGTGGCCACCACGGCTTCCACCTGGCGCCGACACAGCACGTTGTGGCGGAACTGGTGGGCGACTTTCTGCCGGTAGAGGATGCCGTAGATGCGCTCGATCAGGTTGAGGTCGACCACCGAATAGTTGGTGTTGTGGTATTCACCGAGCAATTTGGCACGTTGGTCGGCCGGCTCGTTGTAGACCAGGTCGGTGTAGTCGGGGGAGAAGATCTCGTTGACGAACGGGCTGTCATCGGCCGGCTTGAGGGCGGAGCCGCGCAGCACCATGTCGACCTTGACCGACGGGTAGCTGTCGTTGAGGTCGATGAAGGCCTCGGCGGCGCTCTGGCCCGAGCCGATCACCGCAATGCGCATCGGTTTGCCGGCCGTGCACGGTAGTTTGTTCAGGCTGCTCAGGTACTGGGAGTGGTGGAACACTCGTGGATCGTCCTTGAAGGCGCCGAATTTCTCAGGAATTTTCGGCGTGCCGCCGCTACCGACCACCACCGAGCGTGTGCGCCGGCTGAATTCCCGGCCTTGCCCATCGCGTGAGACCAGGCGCAGGTGCTCGACGCGGCCAGCTTTCACTTCAGGCTCGATGCGCAGCACTTCTTCGCCATACACCGCCTGGGCGGCGAAATGCTCGGCGGCCCAGCGCAGGTAATCGTTGTATTCCAGCCGGCAGGGGTAGAAGGTGCCGAGGTTGATGAAGTCGGCCAGGCGCTGCTTCTGGTGCAGGTAGTTGACGAAGCTGTACGGGCTGGTCGGGTTGCGCAGCGAGACCAGGTCCTTGAGGAACGAAATCTGCAGCTCGCTCTGGGTGGCCAGGGTTTCGCCGTGCCAGCGGTATTCCTTCTGCTTGTCGATGAACAGCGCATCGAGGGCGTGGCCCTGGCTCTGGGCGAGTTCTTCCAGGGCGATGGCCAGGGCCAGGTTGGACGGGCCGAAGCCCACGCCGATCAGGTCCTTGATAGTTTCCGGGTGTGCAGACTGGCTCATGGCTGCGATTCCATAATGGGGCGAATGTGGGCGCATGCCGGGGCTCCGGCGCTTGCGCTTGTACATGGGGTGGAACGAGCCAGCGGAAGGGGAATTTACTGCCCGGGGCTGTGCCTGCGGCCGACCGGACCTAAAGGTCTGCGCCTGTCGGCCGATACGCAGGTCAACTCAAGGACCTTTGCAAAAGCAGGGAGAAAGACATGGTAGGCATCGCAGCAGTCAGCATCAGCAACACGTCGGCCCAGGCGGCCAGCACCCTTCAGGCCAGTGACAGCGAAAAGACCGTGGCAGGCAGTTCGCCGCTGCAGGTCGACACGTCGAAAGTGCGCGGCGACGACAAGCAGGCCCAGGCAGCGGGTGGGGCGCAGGGCAGCAGCGAAAGTAGTGAGCCGGCGCACATCAAGCAGCTGCGCGAAATGATCAAGAATCTGCAGAAGCAGATGGCGGAAGAACAGAAGCAACTGGCCAGCTTGATGGCGCAGAATTCCGCTGATACCACCAAGCTGGCGGCAATCACTGCCAAGCAGGCCAGTATCGCTACCCTCAGCGGGCAGATCATGACGGCGACCGCGCAACTGCTCGAAGCACTGCAGGAAGCCGGTGGCAGCAGCGCCGGCAGTGTGGTCGACACCCAGGCCTGAGCCCGACTGCACCGACCTATGGGGGGCGGGAAAGCCCGCTCCCTCAGGTAATCTGCTGGCCTCGGGTTACTCCGACACCAGGCGCGTCTTGCCGTGCTTGTCCGTCTTGTACTGCATGGCCACTGCCGGTGCCGGTTTGGTCGCGCCGGTCTCCAGCCATTGACGCATGCGGGTGGCGTCAGCGAAGTGGGTGTACTTGCCGAAGGCGTCGAGGATCACCATGGCCACCGGGCGGTTGTCCATCTTGGTCAACAGCACCAGGCAGTGGCCGGCATCATTGGTGAAACCGGTCTTGGTCAGCTTGATGTCCCAGTTGCTCTTGTTCACCAGGTGGTCGGTATTACGGAAGCCCAGGCTGTAGTTTGGCTTGCGGAAGGCCACGGTCTTCTCGCGGGTGGTCGACAGCTCGCTCAGCATCGGGTACTTGCGCGATGCCATCAGCAGCTTGGCGAGGTCATGGGCAGTGGAAACGTTCTGTATCGACAGGCCGGTCGGCTCGACATAGCGGGTGTGCGTCATGCCCAGGCTGCGGGCCTTGGCGTTCATCGCCTTGATGAAGGCCGGGTAGCCGCCCGGGTAGTGGTTGGCCAGCGTGGTGGCGGCACGGTTTTCCGACGACATCAGGGTGATCAGCAGGGTTTCCCGGCGGTTCAGCTCGCTACCCAGGCGCACGCGCGAATACACGCCTTTCATGTTCGGGTTGTTGGCGATGGTCATGGTGAGCATTTCATCCATGGGCAGCTTGGCATCCAGCACCACCATCGCCGTCATCAGTTTGGTTACCGAGGCAATGGGCACCACGCGGTCGGCGTGGCTCGAATACAGTTCCTGGTTGGTGTTCAGGTCGATCAGCAGGGCGCTGCCAGATGCCAGGTGGAGCTTGGACGGGTCGCGTTGGACCTGGGCCGGGGGTTGTGCAGCAGCGGTCGACGGAAGGGTCGCAGTACCTGTGAGCAACAGCAGCAGGCTGAGGATGGACAGGGATGTTTTCACGTTGAGGCTCACTAAAAGTTGGTATGTCGTTGGCTGTGCAAGGGTTTTCCCCCAAAAAACCGATGCATTGTGGAGTATGGCCGAAGTGCTGTCGAATGCCTTATATCCAAAGGGCGCAAGGTGAAGGAAATTTAATCCAGTACCCAAACCTGCTTTTCCAGCTACGCCCATGTGGGCCACTCATTGGCCGAATTCAGCCACTTTTGACTAGGCGGTGAGCAGCGCCTGGGCGGCGTGGCCAAGCTGTCATGCAATGTCGGTGTGCTTCCCCCAGGCATGGCGCGGAGCCGAATTTGCTGCGTCAGCATGGCAAGCAAATGGTGCGGGGGATAGATCTGCCCCCGCTGCACGAGTCCGCGCTTCTGGCTGAACCACAGCTGTAATGAGGCAAAACGGCTAGACAGGCCTCCAGCTTCAACCGTGACGCCCACACAGTAGTTACAAATAGTTCATGACGAAGATCACTTCGCTGTTGGCGGAGCCTGCGGCCATTCCCTCATCGTATTGGCCGGAGGCACCATTCGGTAGCGTCCGTATATACTTGGCATTCAAGGGTATGGAGAAGGTTCCGCCAGCTGTCGAGTACTCATTGAAGATATAGGTCTTGTCGAGTTGTAGGGGAGTCTGATTGCTGTCGAGCAATTGCAGCGCTATACCTTTAGCGGTTGAGCTTTTGTTTAATTCTATAATGCCGAGTGCGCTGTCCACTGCAGGGGAGCCTGACGTGGCAGATAAGCTATAGCTGACTTTCTGGATGCCACTCGGGCAGTTATTCAGTTTTATATTGAACGCTTTGGGTGGCGTGGCATTTCCGTTTCTTGAAAATACGCTAAGGTTGTGTTCGCCCATGTCGACGGCAATGTCTGGAGTTTCGCACGACTGAAGGATAATGGCTAAACTCTTGTCAGTGATCATTGCTAAAGGTCTTAGGCTGGTCGAATCTATTTGCATGTAACCCAGGGTGCCGGCTGGTAGGGTTGTGCCTGGTGAAATATCGCCGGTTTTAACTATGCGCAGGGCGTTGGTTGTGGTGTTGAATCCATATCCGCCTGGTTGTTGAGTTCTCCCGCCGCCAACACCATTGTATGCAGTCCCCTGATAAACCCACTGCCACGAAAGCCCCGTATTGCCTATTGGGAAATAAGATGATGTTGAGTCGGTTCCCAAATTGTTTTTAACCCCGACCGTGAATGGGGCTGAGCACTTGTACGATGCGGCGCCATTAAAGGTTGTTGCCGCGGACTCATAAATGACGCTATTGACTGCAGCGTCGCGGGGAATGGAAAGCGTTGAAGGTATACTTATGGTTATCTGTTTTTGCGAGTGGCCGTCAAAAAACTCACACGCTGCAAACGAGAGCGAAGGTGCGGCGATAAAGATAAAAGCAGCCAGTGATGTGATAGGTTTATTCATTTGGCAAGCCCCTCGATAAATGGCCAGTTGAATTCGGGGTGCTCGATAATTAAACGCTGGTAAGCGTGATTTAAACGGGCGTTCTCTGCCTCACTGGAAGTTTCGTTTACGTTTGCATGTGGCGGTGAACTACATGCAGACATAGTGAAGAATATACTTGATATAAGTATAGTCAGGCCATTATAATGCTTGCTTGCTTGCTTGCTTGCTTGCTTGCTTGCTTGCTTGCTTGCTTGCTTGCTTGCTTGCTTGGTCATAAGTTTGCGTTGTATTTTGCATGGCGCATGCCTGTGAAATGAATGCGCCACGTTATCCTCAGAATGGCCAGAAGTTTAATCAGACGATTCTGATAGGGCTTTCATTGTGCTGCGGCCGCGAAATGAAAAGCCTCATGCTGCAATGGTTTTTCTCTCTCCGTCTGTCGGTATGACCAGGCAAAAAAAGACCCGCCAGCAGGCGGGTCACAAGGAGCGTAGGGAGCAACGCACAACAAATTCGGTCAAGCGATCAGGCAATCGGCCTGGAGCTGTTCAGCCAGGGCCTGGGCCGAGGCGCGGGTAGCCAGCGGGCCGCTGACGGCCTCGCCATTGCTTACCAGGTACCAGCAGGCCAGCAGGCCTTGTTCACGCAGGGTGACGGGGACGGCAGTGCCGACGACGGACATGATCTGAATAGTGGCCATGGGGACCTCCTGTGAAACATGGCCCTACCTTACGCAGCAGCCGACAGAGTTTGAAATCAACAGGCTCAATAGTGCCCATCAGTTTTATCAACAGTTACCAGCGTGGCGGGCCGTAATACACCGGTGGCGGGCCGTAGTACGGGCGGTACGCCGGTGGTGGCGGAGCCGGTACGTAGTACGGCTGGTAGTAGACTGGCTGTGGCGGCGCCTGCACATACACCGGCGGCGGCCCGTAGTAGACGGGCTGTTGTTGCACATAGACGGTGCGGTCGTGGCCGCCATATACCGTCGCTCCGACCACGGCACCGACCACAGCGGCACCGAGCAGCGGACCCGGGCCATACCAGCCATGACCGCCGCCACCATGGGCAGAGGCTTGCCCGCTGATGGCCAAGGCACCGACCAGCAGGGCGATTCCGGGGAGATGACGGTTCATGAGACTTCCTCGCAAGGTAACCCCACGCTTGGGGCCTTAATACTATGACTCCGGTCTCTGTCAGCCGAGCAGGGGGAAACGGTAAAGGTTGTGTAAGGGACGACCAGTGGTTGTGTCTGGTACGCTGCACAAACGTTTCAGTTATGAAAAAGGAGCAGGTTATGGCGACAACTCCCAGCAGAGACACCGTACTGTGCATTTCCCTGGCCGGGCGGCCTGGCACCTTCGGCGTGCGTTTTCATAATCACCTCTACCAGCAGCTCGGCCTTGACTACTACTACAAGGCCATGAGCACCGACGACCTGCCGGCAGCGGTCGCAGGCATTCGCGCACTGGGCATTCGCGGTTGTGGCGTATCGATGCCGTACAAGGAGGCCTGCATGGCGCTGGTTGACGAAATCGACCCGTCGGCGGCGGCGATCGAGTCGGTCAATACCTTGGTCAATACTGCAGGGCATCTGAAGGCCTACAACACCGATTACCTGGCCGTGCGGCAGCTGCTCGAAGAACATCAGGTCGATCCCGCCACTGCGTTCGCCCTGCGCGGCAGTGGCGGCATGGCCAAGGCGGTGGCCAGTGCCTTGCGCGACGCCGGGTTCCGAGAAGGCATCATCGTCGCGCGCAACGAGCAGGCCGGGCGGCAGTTGGCGGATGTCTGCGGTTATCGCTGGGTGGCTGAGCTGGGTGACTTGTGCCCGCCGATGCTGGTGAACGTGACACCGATCGGCATGGCTGGCGGGCCGGAGGCGCAGGAACTGGCCTTCAGCGAAAATGCCATCGCGGCAGCAGAACGGGTGTTCGACGTGGTGGCGATGCCGGCGCGCACGCCGTTAATTCAGCGGGCGGAGGCGCTGGGCAAGCCGGTAATTACCGGGCTCGAAGTGATCGCCCTGCAAGCGTTGGAGCAGTTCGTGCTGTACACCGGGGTACGGCCCAGCCGCGAACAGGTTGAAGCGGCGGTAGCCTACGCGCGCGCCGCTCCTGCAACAAAATGACCGCTCGGGTCAGAAGGCCTTGTGCCCCTTGTCCAACTGCTCGTCCACCAATGCCCGGCCATGGGCCAGCGACACATGCTGGGCATTCTCAAGGTCCGAGAAGAACTTCATCGGCATCGACATGCGCTTGCTGGTGTGCCCCTGTGGGTCGGTGATCAGGCAACCGGCGGCATAGGGCAGGGGGGAGTCGGGGTGGGGCATCACGCTGGCGGTGATGGTGTGGTCGCGGTATTCACAGTGAAGAGATTGCATCGTCCTTACCTCGCTGTGGCATGTGAAGCGGTTACCTTCATATACCACAGCAAGGGGCCGGCAGTTCCCGGCCCGACGAGCGCGAGCTGACGGCGATCAGCCCTTCAGTTCGGTTGGCTGGATCACTTCTACCCAGTAACCGTCCGGGTCCTTGATGAAGGCCAGGTGGTTCATGCGGCCGTCTTGCAGGCGCTTCTGGAACGGCACGTCGAGGGCTTCGAAACGCGCACAGGCTTCACGTACGTCCGGCACCGAGACGCAGATGTGGCCAAAGCCACGAGGGTCGGTGTTGCCGTTGTGGTAGGCGAAATCCGCGTCGTTTTCGGTGCCGTGGTTGTGGGTCAGCTCCAGCACGCCCGGGATCGACTTCATCCACTGGTGGCGGGCAGCGTCGTCGGCAGGGATCTGTGCCGGGTCGACCAGCGCCAGGAAGTACAGGCTGAAGGCAGCTTCCGGGAAGTCGCGCTTGTCGACCAGGCGGAAGCCCAGCACGCGGGTGTAGAAGTCCAGCGACTTCTCGATGTCCTTGACCCGCAGCATGGTGTGGTTGAAGACGAACTGGGCGGTAGCGGCGTCTGGCTGTGCGGTGACGCCAGGCAGGGTTTGCAGATCGTGCAGGCTCATGGGTACTCCAGAGACGGGGCTGGCAACCAGGTGCCAGCGAAACAGACAGGAGGCCATGATACGTCAGTGAAGCGTTTGCGCAAATGAAAGCGCCCTGCTCGGGGGGAGCAGGGCGCCGGAATTAGAGGCCCGCATGTGCGGGCGCGTGATGGGGTCGCTAGTCCTTTAGCTGTCTCGATACTGCTGCAGCCGTTGTGAAAAAAGTGTGAAGTGGGTGTTGACGTTTCATCAGCGAACCCAGCTCTCCACGGTAGTGGCCCCATACTGTTCTTTCCACGCCTTGAGGCCGCGGTGGTTGCCGCCTTTGGTCTCGATCAGCTCGCCGGTGTGCGGGTTTTCGTAGACTTTAACCACGCGCGGGCGGCGCTGCTGTTTCGGTGCACTGACAGCACCACGGGTAACCGCCTTCGGGTCGAGGATGGCGATGATATCGCGCAGACTTTTGTCATAGCTTTTCATCAGGCCGACTAGTTTCTGCTCGAATTCGATTTCGCGTTTGAGGCCGGCATCCTTTTTCAGCGCCTCCAGTTGCGCCATCTGTTCCTGGAGCGCTTTTTCGGCAGCACGAAACTCTGCAAGTCTGGACACTGTAATCACTCCTGTACGTCTTCCGTGGCAGGGCGTGACGAACATTGACAAGGACTAAACGCCCGCCACGCGGGTGGGTAACACTGTTCGCTGAGATCGAGTGTAGACACTTGCCGGACTTCGGTAAACCGCAAACTTTTTATAAGTAAACGGGAACTTTCCAAGTTTTCCGGGCGGTAACTCAAACGGTTTGCGATCCGTCTTCGAGGGCTTCTAGACCATGGTCCAATAGCCCGGAGCAGAGCGGTTGGGCGATCATTTCAGATGATGGTCGGCGCATGTTCGGCCGCGACGCATTAGCGTGGCGCAGGGTGCGCCACGGTTTGTTTTTTCGCCTTTCTTGTGGATGTTCCCTCGCATGTTTTCCCCCCTTCCTCTCGCCCCCGGGCGCCGTGTTGCCGGCCTGTTCCTGTTGTGTACCGGCGCGCATGCCCAGGCCGCCGGTTTTCTTGAAGACACGCGTGCCAAGCTCGAAGCACGCACTGTCTATTTCAACCGGGATTTTCGTGACGGCCACAGCAGTTCCAGCCAGGGTGCGTCAAAACGTGAAGAGTCGGCGCAAGGCTTCATTCTCAATGTGCAGTCGGGTTATACCCAGGGCCCGGTCGGCTTTGGCGTGGATGCACTGGGCATGTTAGGGATCAAGCTCGATTCCAGCCCGGCCGACAGTAACAGTGGTTTGCTGCCGTCTTCCGGGCACGACCCACGGCACTCCGCCGACCAATACGCGAAGATGGGCCTGGCGGCCAAGGTCAAGGTTTCCAGTACGGTGCTGAAGTATGGCTCGATGATGCCGGACGTACCGCTGTTGAAATACAACGATGGTCGCCTGCTGCCGACCCTGTTCCACGGTGCGATGCTCACCTCCGAAGAAGTGCGCGACCTGAAGTTCACACTGGCCCGGCTGGACAAGTACACCGCGCGTGATTCCACCGATCGCCAGGATATTCGCGTGCATTGCAAGAACAAGCGCTATGCCTGCGATACCGAAGCCGACCACTTTGACCTGGCCGGCCTGGACTACCGTTTCAATGACCGGTTCAGTGCCCAGTATCAGGTCGCCAAGCTGGAAAACATCTACCGCCAGCATTTCCTTGGCCTGGTCGCCAGCCAGCCGCTCGCCGTCGGCAGCCTGTCGGCAGACCTGCGGCTGATCAAGAGCGATGACATCGGCAATGCCCGCGCTGGCGAGATCGACCACCGGGCCTTCAGCGGCATGCTCGGCTACAGCCTGGGAGGGCACAAGATCAGCGCCGGCTGGCAGCGCATGTACGGCGAAAGTGCCATGCCGTACCTCGATGGCAGCAACCCGTACCTGGTCAACTACGCCCAGGTCAACGACTTCGCCGCCGCCCAGGAGCGCTCCTGGCAGTTGCGTTACGACTACGACTTCAAAGCCCTCGGCGTGCCCGGCCTGAGCTTCTTCACCCGCTACATCAACGGCGACCACATCAAGGTCCCGGGCAGCAATGCCGAAGGCAAGGAATGGGAACGCGACACCGAGCTCAAGTACCAGGTGCAGAGCGGCACCTTCAAGGATGTCAGCGTGCGCCTGCGCAACTCCACGTACCGCAGCAACTACGAGAAGTGGGCGCGGGACATGGACGAGACACGGGTCATCGTCAGCTATAACTTCTCTATCTTCTGAGTCGAGATATCGGGCGGTGCCATGAAAGACGTTCTGCTGATCGGTATCGGCCCAGGCGACCCGCGGCAGATCACCATGGAAGCAATCGAGGCACTGCGTCGCGCCAGCGTGTTCTTCGTGCTCGACAAAGGCGCCGGCAAGGGTGATCTGCTGCGCTTGCGCAAGGCGATCCTCGAGCGCTACCGGCCCGAGGGTGGCTACCGCCTGGTGCAAGTGGCGGACCCGCGGCGCGATGCCGAGGCGGATGACTACGCAGGCGCGGTGCACGACTGGCATCGCCAGCGTGCCGCGCTGTATGCCCGGTTGATCAGCGAAGAGATGGGCGCCGAGGATATCGGCGCCTTTTTGCTTTGGGGTGAGCCGGGGCTCTACGACAGCACCTTGCGTATTCTTGCCCTGGTCCGCGAACGCGGTGTGGCGCTGCGCCTGCAGGTGATTCCCGGTATCAGCAGTGTGCAGGCCCTGGCGGCGCGGCACCAGTTCCCCCTCAACCGCATTGGCGAGCCGCTGACCGTACTGCCAGGGCGGCGCCTGGCCGAGCAGGGGCAGGTGGACAATGTGGTGGTGATGCTCGACGGGCAATGTGCCTTTGCGGCGCTGGAGGATCCGGCGCTGGTGATCTACTGGGGCGCTTACCTGGGCACTGCCGATGAAGTGCTGATCGCCGGGCCTTTGCAGGCCGTGAAGGCACGGATACTTGAGGTGCGCGAGCGGGAGCGGCTGCGCATGGGGTGGATCATGGATACCTATCTGTTGCGCAGAGAGCTTTGAGTGGCATTACCGCCGCTCAAGGCGTACCCAGAATCTCCACCACCTTGTCGCGCAGCTGGTCGATGCTGAACGGCTTGCCGATCATGTGCATGCCCTCCGGCACCTCGAAACTCTCGGCATAGCCACTGGCAAACAGCACTGGCAGCAACGGCCGCGCCGCACGGGCCTTGGCTGCCAGCGCCTCACCGCGCATGTCCGGCAGGCCCACGTCGGTCACCAACAGGGCCAGTTGCTGGCTGGTATCCTCGATCACCTTCAGCGCTGCCGTGGCGTTTTCTGCCTCGAGGGTGCTGTAGCCCAATTCGTCGAGCACTTCGACCATCAGCATGCGTACGATGTCGTCGTCTTCGACTACCAGAAGGTGCATGGTTGTATTCCTGTTAAAAAAAGGCATGTCCCTACTCTGTGCGCCAGGCAGGGACAGAAGTTCCCGAGGATACCGACTGTGGCACAACGATGGAACGAATCTCACAGGCAGCCTTCAAATACTGGCTAAATGCCCTGCCGAAGCGGCCCAAGCGGGTTAGACTCGCTTGTTAACCGGTGAGCGCAGCGGCAGATAACAACAGGCTTCAGCCGCCACACTTTTCAATGGACCTTTTTTGCGCGGGCGTTTTCAAATGATTCAAGCAGCCTCGATTGACCAGCAAAGCTTCCGCAAGCTGTTGAGCCGAAATATCGGCCTGCCCCTGGCCGTGGGCCTGCTCGGCGCCGTGGCCTTCGTCGCGGTGATCAACTACCTGCTTTCGTCCATGCAGTGGGTCGAGCACACCGATCGGGTGATCGGCAATGCCAACGAAACGCTCAAGTTGTCGATCGACATGGAAACCGGCATGCGCGGTTATCTGATCACTGGTGACGAACGCTTCCTCGACCCCTACGAGGTGGCCAAGCCACGCATCCTCGGTAGCCTGCAGAGCCTGCGCGGCATGGTTGAGGACAACCCGCAGCAGGTTGACCGTATCGACCGGCTGATTGCCTTGCAGAATGCCTGGAACGCATTCGGCGGCGAGATGATCAACCAGCTGCGCACGGGTGGCGACTACCGTGCTTCGGTCGGCAATGGCCGTGGCAAGCGCATCACCGACGAAATACGCAAAGAGTTCGACAACCTGATCGGCACCGAGCAGCAGCTGCGCCTGGCGCGCACCGAGAAGGTCAGTGCGGTTACCGTTACCGCCATTTCCGCCTTTGTGCTGCTCATCGTCGGCCTCAGCGCTTTGCTCGCCTATTTCGGCCGTCGCGATCTGTTGGCCCTGTCGGCCAGCTACACCGAAAACCTGCAGGCGCAGCAGCGCGCTGCCGAGCGCCTGGAGCACCAGGCCTGGCTGCGCAATGGCCAGACACAGCTGGCCGGGCAGATGCTCGGCCAGCTGACCCTGCCGATGCTAGGCGACAACATTCTGCGCTTCTTCGCCATCTATCTGGGCAGCGTGGTCGGTGCGCTTTATGTGCGCGACGAACATGGCCGCCTGGTACGCGTGGCCAGCTATGGCCTGGCGGCCGAGGAGCAGGCTCGCCAACAGGTGCTGGGTGATCACGACGGCCTGCTGGCCCAGGCCGTGCGCGAAGGGCGCCTAATGCGCCTGGACGACCTCCCGGAAAACTACTATCACCTGAGCTCGGGCCTGGGCAGCGGCCTGCCACGCAGTGCGCTGCTGATGCCGGCCGGCGATGACGGCCAGATCAACGGGGTGCTCGAACTGGGCTTCCTGCGCCCGCTGCAGGAACGTGACGACGAACTGATGCAACGGGTCGCCGGCAACCTTGGCATTTCCATCGAAAGTGCCCGTTATCGCCAGCGCCTGCAGGAAGTATTGGCCGAGACCCAGCAGCTCAACGAAGAACTGCAGGTGCAGCAGGAAGAACTGAAGACCGCCAACGAAGAGCTCGAAGAACAATCCCGGGTGCTCAAGGAGTCCCAGGCCCACCTGGAAACCCAGCAGGCCGAACTTGAGCAGACCAACGAGCAACTGTCCGAACGCACCGAGGCGCTGGACCGCAAGAACGACGAACTCAGCCAGGCCCAGGAAGAACTGCAGGCGCGTGCCGACGACCTGCAACGCTCGAGCAAGTACAAGTCCGAGTTCCTCGCCAACATGTCCCACGAGCTGCGCACGCCGCTCAACAGCTCGCTGATCCTGGCCAAGCTGCTGGCCGAGAACGGCGAGGGCAACCTCAGCGCCGAGCAGGTCAAGTTCGCCGAGTCGATCTACTCCGCTGGCAACGACCTGCTGAACCTGATCAACGACATCCTCGACATCGCCAAGGTCGAGGCCGGCAAGCTTGAAGTGCGCCCGGAAAACACTCAGCTCGAACGCCTGGTCGAAGGCTTGCGTGGCATGTTCCAGCCGTTGGCCGAGCACAAGGGCCTGGGCTTCGAGGTCACGGTCGAAGCGAAGGTGCCAGCCACCTTGTTCACCGACCGCCAGCGCCTGGAGCAGATCCTCAAGAACCTGCTGTCCAACGCCATCAAGTTCACCGAGCGTGGCCAGGTCAGCCTGAACATTGGCTACCAGGCCGGCAGCGGCATCATCTTCGCGGTGCGCGACAGCGGCATCGGCATCGCCGCCGACCAGCAGCAGGCGATCTTCGGCGCCTTCCATCAGGTTGACGGCACCAGTAACCGCCGCTACGGCGGCACCGGCCTGGGCCTGTCGATCTCGCGTGACCTGGCGCATCTGCTGGGCGGGCAGATCAGCGTTGACAGCAGCCTTGGCCAGGGCAGCGTGTTCAACCTGATCATGCCGGAACGCTACGAGTCGCAGGGTGAGGAGGTCGAGGCGTTGAGCTTGCGCCCGGCCGTTGACAGCCTGCCGCCGGCGCCGTCGATTACCGCTCCGGCGCTGGCCAAGCGCCCGGCTCCGGCCTTCAGCGATGACCGCGAGCGCGCACCGTTTGGCAACCGCTGCATTCTGGTAGTCGAGGACGAGCCGAACTTCGCCCGCATTCTCTTCGACCTGGCCCACGAACTGGGTTACAGCTGCCTGGTGGCGCAAAGCGCCGATGAGGGCTTCGAGCTGGCCGAACAGTACATCCCCGATGCAATCCTGCTGGACATGCGCCTGCCCGACCATTCCGGGCTGACTGTGTTGCAGCGCCTCAAGGAGCAGGCCACCACCCGGCACATCCCGGTGCACATCATCTCGGTGGAGGACCGTGTCGAGGCAGCCATGCACATGGGGGCGGTGGGTTATGCGGTCAAACCCACCAGCCGTGAGGAGCTCAAGGAAGTCTTCGCCCGCCTGGAGGCCAAGCTGACCCAGAAGCTCAAGCACATCCTGCTGGTGGAGGACGACGACCTGCAGCGCGAGAGCATCGCCCGCCTGATCGGCGACGAGGACGTCGAAATCACTGCGGTGGCCATGGCCCAGGACGCCCTGGCACTGTTGCGCGAGAACATCTACGACTGCATGATCATCGACCTCAAGCTGCCCGACATGCTCGGCAACGAGCTGCTCAAACGCATGACCGCCGAGGATATCCGTTCGTTCCCGCCAGTGATCGTCTACACCGGGCGCAACCTCACCCGCGAAGAAGAGGCCGACCTGCTCAAGTATTCGCGCTCGATCATCATCAAGGGCGCGCGCTCGCCGGAGCGTCTGCTTGATGAAGTGACGCTGTTCCTGCACAAGGTCGAATCGCAGCTGTCCCATGAGCGCCAGCGCATGCTCAAGACCGCGCGCAGCCGCGACAAGGTGTTCGAGGGCCGCAAGGTGCTGCTGGTGGACGACGATGTGCGCAACATCTTTGCCCTCACCAGCGCCCTGGAGCACAAAGGTGCCATCGTCGAGATCGGCCGCAACGGGCGCGAAGCCATCGAGCGCCTGGAGCAGCACGATGACATCGACCTGGTGCTGATGGACGTGATGATGCCGGAGATGGACGGCTTCGAGGCCACTCGGCTGATCCGCCAGCAGCCGCGCTGGCGCAAGCTGCCGATCATCGCCGTCACCGCCAAGGCGATGAAGGACGACCAGCAGCGTTGCCTGCAGGCTGGCGCCAATGATTACCTGGCCAAACCGATCGACCTGGACCGCCTGTTCTCGTTGATCCGCGTATGGCTGCCGCAACTGGAGCGAATTTGACTAGCGAGCGCAACACCGACATCGAGATCCGGCTGCTGATCGAGGCGATCTACCTCAAATACAGCTACGATTTTCGCAACTATTCCGGCGCTTCGATCAAGCGCCGGATCCTCCATGCGCTGCGCCAGTTCGACTGCCTCACGGTGTCGGCGCTGCAGGAGCGGGTGCTGCACGACCCGAGCATGTTCATGCAGTTGCTGCAGTACCTGACGATCCCGGTCAGCGAGATGTTCCGCGACCCCAGCCACTTCCTCGCGCTGCGCCAGGAAGTGGTGCCGCTGCTGCGCACCTGGCCGTCTATCAAGGTGTGGATTGCCGGCTGCAGCACCGGTGAAGAGGTGTATTCGATGGCCATCCTGCTGCGCGAGGAGGGCCTGCTCGAACGCACCATCATTTACGCCACCGACATCAACCCGCACTCGCTGGACCGTGCCAAGCAGGGCATCTACTCGATGCAGAGCATGCGCGAGTACGAAGAAAACTACCGCCTGGCCGGTGGCCGCCGCGACTTTGCCGAGTACTACACCGCCGCCTATGGCAACGCCATCATGGACAGCAGCCTGCGTGACAACGTGACCTTTGCCGACCACAGCCTGGCCACCGACAGCGTGTTTTCCGAGACCCAGTTGGTGTCGTGCCGCAATGTGCTGATCTATTTCAACAAGGCGCTGCAGGACCGCGCCCTCGGGCTGTTCCACGAGTCCTTGTGCCACCGTGGCTTCCTGGTACTGGGCAGCAAGGAATCGGTAGACTTTTCGGCCTACAGCGAGCGCTTCGAGCCGCTGGTCAAGCCCGAACGGATCTACCGCAAATCATGAACGGCGTGCGTGCGGTGGTCATCGGCGCCTCGGCAGGCGGCGTCACGGCGCTGTTCACGGTGCTCGGCGCGCTGCCGGCCAGTTTTGCCATTCCGGTCTTGTGCGTGCTGCACCTGCCAGACGACCGCCACAGCCAGTTGGCCGAGGTGCTGCAACGGCGCGTGCAGCTGCCGGTGCGCCAGGCTTGCGACAAGCAAGCCATTGCCCCTGGGCAGATCTACGTGGCCGGGCCGGGTTACCACCTGTCGGTGGAGGCCGACTTCAGCCTGTCGCTGAGCCAGGAGGAGCCGGTGCATTTCTCGCGCCCGGCCATCGATTTTCTGTTCACTTCGGCGGCCGATGCCTACGGCCCCGGGTTGCTCGGCGTGCTACTTACCGGTGCCAATGAAGATGGTGCCCAAGGGCTTGCCTACATCAAGAACAACGGCGGCCGGACCGTGGTCCAGGACCCCCGCGACGCACAGGTGGCACTGATGCCGGAGGCCGCACTGGCCCTGCACACGCCTGACCTTATTCTTTCTCTGAGCGGTATCGGGCAGTTGCTCGCTACCCTGGAACCCAGCGCATGCTAAGCCACACCCCTGCCAAACTGCTGATCGTCGACGACCTGCCGGAAAACCTGCTGGCCCTGGCCGCCCTGATCCAGGGCGAAGACCGCGAAGTGCACCAGGCGCAGTCGGCAGAAGCGGCCCTGTCGCTGTTGCTCGAACACGAGTTCGCCCTGGCCATTCTCGACGTGCAGATGCCGGGCATGAACGGCTTCGAGCTGGCCGAGCTGATGCGCGGTACGGAAAAGACCCGCAACATTCCGATCGTTTTCGTCACCGCTGCCGGGCGTGAAATGAACTACGCCTTCAAGGGTTACGAGAGCGGCGCGGTGGACTTCCTGCACAAGCCCCTCGACACCCTGGCGGTCAAGAGCAAGGTTTCGGTATTCGTCGACCTGTACCGCCAGCGCAAGGTGCTCGACCGGCAGTTGCAGGCGCTCGAACGCAGCCGCCAGGAGCAGGAGCTGCTGCTGGCCCAGTTGCAGGTGGCGCGGGGTGAGCTGGAGCATGCGGTGCGCATGCGCGACGACTTCATGTCGATCGTTGCCCATGAGGTGCGCACGCCGCTCAACGGCCTGATCCTGGAAACCCAGCTGCGCAAGATGCACCTGACGCGCGGCAACCTCAGTGCGTTCAGCGCCGACAAGCTGCAAGCCATGGTCGAGCGTGACGAACGCCAGATCAACAGCCTGATCCGCCTGATCGAGGACATGCTCGACGTGTCGCGCATCCGCACCGGCAAGCTGTCGCTGCGGCCCAAGGCATTCGACCTGAGCCTGCTGGTGCGTGGCCTGGTAGAGAACTTCGCGGCCCAAGCTGCGGCGCTGGATACCTGTATCGAGTTGCAGCGTTGCGAATCACTGTGTGGCGAGTGGGACGAATTTCGTATTGAGCAAGTACTGGCCAACCTGTTGTCCAATGCGTTGCGCTATGGCGAAGGCCAGCCGGTGCAGGTGCGGGTGTTCGAGCAGGATGGCCTGGCCTGGGTACAGGTGCAGGACGGCGGGATCGGCATCAGCGCCGCCAACCAGCAGCGGATCTTCCAGCAGTTCGAGCGCGTGGCCACCCAGCAGGCCAGTGCTGGCTTGGGGCTGGGGTTGTATATCTCCGAGCAGATCGTCCAGGCCCATGGCGGACGCATCCAGGTGCAAAGCGAGGAGGGCAAGGGTGCCACTTTCAGCTTGCTGCTGCCGCTGGCAGGTGCAACCGAACAAAACGACCAGCTGCGGGCAACCTCCGCGTAAGCCTGGGGTCAGATGGCCAACTGTATGAATTTCAAGGCGTTGTCATGAGTGAAGATGCACAAGATGTGGTGCTGGTGGTCGAGGATGAACCGGCGATCCGGATGATCCTGCGCGACTACCTGGCGGGTGAGGGCTACCACGTGCTGGTGGCAGAGGACGGTGAACAGGCCTTCGCCATTCTGGCGAGCAAGCCGCACCTGGACCTGATGGTGACCGATTTCCGCTTGCCGGGTGGTATTTCCGGGGTGGAGATCGCCGAACCTGCGGTAAAGTTGCGACCGGACCTGAAGGTGATCTTCATCAGCGGCTACCCGGCGGAGATCCTTGAATCCGGCAGCCCGATCGCCCGCAAGGCGCCGATCCTGGCCAAGCCATTCGACCTCGATACCCTGCACGAACAGATCCAGGCCCTGCTGCGTTAACCTGTGTCGGCCTGTTCGCGGGTAAACCCGCGAACAGGCCGACACAGGTTAACCCAAGGTCCGCTCGATCCCGCCAACCAGCAGGCTCTCCATCAACCCCAGCCCCTGTTCCTCAGGCAAGCCCTTGAGCATCCCCGGCAACTGGTTGAGCAAGGTCGCCACGACATGCGCCGTCGCCACCAACGCCTCGCCCTGCAACGTCGCCCGTGGCGCAATCAGCCGCAGCAACCCCGCCTCGTAGCGCTTGCGCAGCAACCCCAGGCGCGCCTGCTGTTCCTCACTCAGGCAGCACAAATCTCGCTCAGCCAGGCGAAACTGCATGGGCCGCTCGGCATGCAGCTGCCAATGCGCGGTAATCAGGCAACCCATCGCCGATGCCCCACGGGCCATGGCCCGGCGCCCTTGTTCCAAGGTCGCCTGCAGTTCCTCGTACAGCTCCTCGATCAGGTCGAACAGCAGGTCCTGCTTGCTGGGAAAATGGTGATACAGCGAGCCGGCGGTCAGGCCCACATGCGCCGCCAGCTCGCGCATGCTGACCTGGCCAAAGCCCTTTTCGGCGAACAGCGCCATGGCCCGGTCGCGTCGCTCTTCGAAGTTGGCACAGCGCATCGCGGCATTGACCGGGGGCATGGCGTACGCTCCTCAGTAGGTGAAGAAGCCGCGGCCGCTCTTGCGGCCCAGCCAGCCGGCCGCGACCATTTCCTTGAGCAGCGGGGCAGGGCGGTATTTGCTGTCGTTGAAGCCTTCATGGAAGGCCTCCATGATCGCCAGCAGGGTATCCAGGCCGATCAGGTCGGCCAGGGCCAGCGGGCCGATCGGTTGGTTGCAGCCCAGGCGCATGCCGGTGTCGATGTCTTCGGCACTGGCCAGGCCTTCCTGGCGCACGAAGATCGCTTCGTTGATCATCGGCACCAGGATGCGATTGACCACGAAGCCTGGGCGGTTGCCGGCGGTGATCGGCGTCTTGCCAAGCTTCTCGGTGACCACCAGCGCCTGGGCATAGGTGCTGTCGCTGGTCTGCAGGCCGCGAATGATCTCGACCAGGGCCATCATCGGCACCGGGTTGAAGAAGTGCACGCCGATGAAGCGCTCAGGGTGCTCGATGCTGGCGGCCAGCTGGGTCACCGACAGCGACGAGGTGTTGGTGGCGATCAGGCAGCCGGCGGCAACGTTGGCCGCCACCTGCTGCAGGATGCGCTGCTTGAGCTGCAGGTTCTCGGTGGCCGCCTCGATCACCAACTGCGCGCTGCTCAGCTGGGCGTAGTCGGTGCTGGTGCGGATACGGGTTTTCGCGGCCTCGGCGCGCTCGGCGTCGACCGTTCCCTTGCTCACCTGGCGCTCCAGGTTCTTGCGCAAGGTGGCCACGCCACGCTCCAGCGCGGCGTCGGAAACGTCCACCAGCAGGACCTGGTAGCCGGCCACCGCGCACACCTGGGCAATACCATTGCCCATGGTGCCGGCGCCGATCACGGCAATCTGTTCAATCGTCATGGTTCAGTTCCCTCAGACGCGCTCGAAGACCACGGCGATGCCCTGACCGCCGCCGATGCACATGGTGGCCAGCGCGTAGCGGCCCTGGATGCGTTGCAGTTCGTGGATGGCCTTGGTGGCGATGATTGCCCCGGTGGCACCGACCGGGTGGCCGAGGGAGATGCCCGAGCCGTTCGGGTTGACCTTCTCCGGGTCGAAACCGAGCTCGCGGGCCACGGCGCAGGCCTGGGCAGCGAAGGCTTCGTTGGACTCGATCACGTCCAGGTCGGCGACGTTCAGGCCGGCCTTTTCCAGCACCTTGCGGGTCGCCGGGATCGGGCCCAGGCCCATCAGTTCCGGCTCGACACCGGCGTGGGCATAGGCCACCAGGCGCGCCAGCGGCTTCAGGCCCAGGCGGCGCACGGCGTCGCCGGTGGCCAGCACCAGGCCGGCGGCGCCATCGTTGATGCCGCTGGCGTTGCCAGCAGTGACGGTGCCGTCCTTCTTGAACACGGTCTTCATGCCGGCCAGCTGCTCGGCAGTGACATCGGCGCGCACATGCTCGTCGACGGCGAACTGCACGGTGCCTTTACGGGTTTTCAGCTCCAGCGGCACGATCTGGCTGTCGAAGCGGCCTTCGGCCTGGGCGCGGGCGGCGCGGCGCTGGCTGGTCAGGGCCAGTTCGTCCTGCATTTCGCGGCTGATGCCCTGCTGGGCGGCAACGTTCTCTGCGGTGATGCCCATGTGGAAATGTTCGAACGGGTCCTGCAATACGCCGACGGTGTAGTCGATGCCTTGCAGGTCACCCATGCGCGCGCCCCAGCGTGCCTGCGGCAACAGGTACGGGCCGCGGCTCATGGACTCGGCACCGGCGGCCAGGGCCACGTCGGCATCGCCCAGCTGCAGGCACTGGGCGGCCGAGACGATGGCCTGCAGGCCCGAACCGCACAGGCGGTTGACGTTGAAGGCCGGGGTTTCCTTGGGGATGCCGGCGTTCATCGCCGCTACCCGCGACAGGTAGGCGTCGCGTGGCTCGGTGGGGATGACGGTGGCCATCACCACATGGCCGATCTGGTCGGCGGCCACGCCGGCACGCTCGATGGCGGCGCGGGTCACGGCGGTGGCCAGGTCGGCCAGTGGCAGGTCCTTGAGGGAACCACCGAAACCACCGATGGCGGTACGGACGGCACTGACGACGTAGATTTCTGCGCTGCTCATAGAGGCTCCGATTGCGAAGGCATGGCGGGAGCGGGCCAGGCTCTGCGAGAATGGCCGGCGATCCCGAGGTGGGTTCGAGTCTAGGCAAAGGCTCTGTTGCAGCCTATGCCGGATCTGTTCAGTCAACCTGGCATTTTTTGCCACTCAGCATAGACAGCGAATTCCGCCATGCGCGATAGCGATTCGGTCGCGGTGTACTTTCTCAATGCCATGTTGCATGCCCTGCGTGGCCAGCCCGAAGTGCTGGAGGCACGGCTGCGAGGCGTGGGCATCGACCCGGCCGTGCTCGGTCAGGCCCAGGCGCGGGTACCGGCCAAGGCCTTTGCCCGTTTGTGGCTGGAAATGATCGAGTTGCTGGACGACGAGTTCTTCCGCCTCGACAGCCATGGCATGCCGCTGGGCAGCTTTGCCCTGATCTGCCGTGGCTTGATCCAGGAACCCAATCTGGAGAAGGCCCTGCGCCAGTGCATGAGCAGTTTCGCCCTGTTCCTGCGCGACCTGCGCGGCAGCCTTACGCTGCGCGGGGGGCGGGCGGTGATCAGCGTGCAGTCGACGATCGCCGACCCACTGACCCGGGTGTATGCCGAGGAAACCTACCTGGTGCTGATGATCGGCCTGCTGTGCTGGCTGGCCGGGCGGCGCATTGCCATCGACCGCACGGAGCTGGCTGTAGCGCGCCCGGCCCAGGACGATGACGCGCTGCTGTGGGGGCCGGACCTGCGCCTGGGCAGCGGGCGTACCGAAGTCGAGTTCGACAGTGCCTGGTTGCGCTTGCCGGTGGTGCAGGACCTGGCGGGGCTGAAGACCTTCCTGCGCAGCGCGCCCCAGGGCCTGGTGATCCGCTTTCGCAATCAGAATGGCCTGGTTGCCGAGGTCTATCGCCATTTGCGCGCACGCCGCTATGGGCAATGGCCGACCCTGGCGGCCATGGCTAAGCAGCAGGGGATCAGCGCCAGCACCTTCCGCCGCCAGCTGGAGCGCGAAGGGCGCTCCTACCAGCAGATCAAGGATGAAGTGCGCCGGGCGATGGCCTTCGAGCGATTGCGCGAAGGCACGCTGAGTATTGCCGAGATTGCCGAACAGGCTGGCTTTCAGGAGCCCAGCGCGTTTCACCGGGCGTTCAAGAAATGGACGGGGCAGAGCCCGGGCAGCTATCGGGCGCGGCTGGCCGGGCTCGCCAACCTCAATCCTGCAGGTCGGCCGCCAGCGCCTTGACCCGCGCCAGGTCACCTTCTGCGATTTTTGTCACCCGTGCCCCATACTCGGCATCGGCTTTGTACAGGTACGACAGGATGATGTGCTTGCTCTGCTCATCGGCAACGGCCAGCGACTGGCCAAAGCTGTTGACCAGGTCGCGCTGCTCGCTTTTCGAGTAAGCGCGGTAAAGGTCACCGGCCTGCTTGAAGTTCTGCTCGCGGGTGATGCCCTGTTGCTGGGTCGTGCCGCTCAAGGCAAGTTGACTGTAGCGTGCCGAATCGGTGGTGCTGCGCGGCTGCAGGCGGCTGGGCTGGTAGTTGACCATGTCGCGGGTGCGGTTGGGGTTGAGTGCGCCGTCCTGGTTGCCATTGTTGACGGCTGACCGCGGCTGGTTGATCGGCAGGCTGCCAGCGTTGGCGCCGACCCGGTACATCTGGGTGTCGGCATAGGAGAACAACCGACCCTGCAGCAAGCGGTCTTCGGAGGGCTCGATACCCTTGATCAGGTTGGACGGTGCCAGGGCGACCTGCTCGGTTTCCTGGAAGAAGTTGCCGACATTGCGCTTGAGTACCATCTGCCCGACCCGACGCTCGGGCACATCTGGCCAGACTTTGGTGGCGTCCAGCGGGTCGAAGTCGAAATCTGCCAGCTGTTCAGGGCGCAGTGTCTGGATGTAGAGATCCCACTTGGGATAGTCACCACGGGCAATAGCGCCGACCAGGTCCTAGGTCATGTGGCTGAAGCTTTTGCCCTGGATCTTCTCGACAGCCTTGGGGTCGAGGTTTTCCTGACCTTGCAGGCTCTTCCAGCGGAACTTCACGTAGGTAGGTTCACCTTTGGCATTAACGAACTTGTAGGCGTGCACGCTGTTGCCATCCATGTGCCGATAGCTTTTGGGCGTGCCTTCGTTGGAGTACAGCAGGGTCAGGGTGCGCGTGGCCTCCGGCATGTGCGAGAACAGGTCGAAGCGCCGGGCATCGTTGCCCAGGTTGTTGCGAGGGTCGGGCTTGAAGGCGTGGACCATGTCCGGGAACTTGATGGCGTCGCGGATGAAGAACGTGGGGAAGTTGTTGCCGACCAGGTCCCAGTTGCCGGTAGTGGTGTAGAAGCGGGTGGCGAAGCCTCGCGGGTCGCGCAAGGTTTCTGGCGAGTGCAGGCCATGCACGACCGACGAGAAGCGCACGAAAGCCGGGGTTTTTTCGCCGGGGGTGAACAGCGGCGCCGAGGTGAGTGCGGACAGGTCTTCGGACGCGGTGAACTCGCCATGGGCGCCAGCGCCGCGGGCGTGCACAACGCGTTCGGGGATGCGTTCGCGGTCGAAGCGTTGAAGCTTCTGGATCAGCTGTACATCTTGCAGCAGGGTCGGGCCAGTGTCCCCGGCGGTCTGGGAGTGCTGGTTGTCGCCGACGGCTGCGCCGTTGTCGCGGGTCAGGGGCATGGCCAGCAGCGCAGGGCTGGCAAGAACGGTTGCGCACAGCAGTGTCAATGCAGGGCAGTTGGGGCGGGTCAGATGCATGGCAGTGGCACTCGCTTGATCAAGGGAGTGCCGATGCTAGTCATGCTGCAAGCACCTCACAGTAAGGCTGTTCGGCTCATGCTGTATGACAATTCACTGCTCTTACTCAGTGGATGGTCACTGGTTGAGGGTGACCTGGGTCGAGCCCTTCAATAACCGTCGTCGTTCAGGGCCAGGCTCTGGCGCAGCTGTTCGATCATCGACATGCGCAGAGTTTCTGGAGCCTTGACCCGGATCGAGCCGGCTTGGGATAGCAGCCAGCCCATCAGCGCACGGCTGTCCTCAACCGTGGCCGCGAGCATCGCGCCGCCGTTGTCGTGAGGGGCCAGGCGCATGTCCTCGGACAGCGGCTGGTCTACCAGGCGGCGGGCGAGACCATCGTCGACCCAGGCCTGCAGTTCGATCTGTTGCGAGGGGGTGAGTACATCTGGCTGCAACTGCTGGGCCGCATCCAGGCTCAGGCCCGGCTGCCAGTACCAGCCGTACGGCATGCCCTTGCTGTTGCAGTGCAATGGGAACAGTGTTGCCAGCTCGTTGAGGTCACGCTCGACAGTACGCTTGCTGGTCTGGTGGCCGGCCTTGGCCAATGCGGCCTGCAACTGGGTGGAGCTCATCCCGGGATGGCGATCGGGCAGCAACTTCAGCAACTGCCATTGTCGGGCGATGGTGTGGCGGGTCGGGTGGCTGGGCACGAGAGCTTCATCCTTGAAGGCCGGGTACGGGGGGTACCTGAGTGATGGCATATGGCTATTGCGATAGCATACTCCTTCAGCAGATGGGATCCAAGTTTCGCGGGATCGACGGTTGTTGTGGGGTAGTGTAGGAGAGGACCGTGTCAAGGCTGGCAGATGCCAGCCGCAGCATCTTCAGCGCCTATGAACTCAAGCCAGGCCCCCAAAAAAACAACTCAATCCAGGCGAATAACCCATTTACCGCCGAGGCTGCCATCTTTCAACGCCCGTAGCGCCTCGGGCAGTGCGAAAGCATAGCCGGGCGGCTTTGCGGCGCATTGCCGGCTTGCTGGCGATGCGCTTGAGCAGTCGCGGGTTGTTTGTATCCTATATATGGACCAAAATATGGTCCTCTATAGAGGGTGAAAAACATGCAGAACATCTTTGCAAACGTGACCGTAAGCGTGTCGGAGCTGAAAAAGAACCCGTCGGCCGTGATGACCGGCGCAGCGGGCATGCCCGTCGCTGTGCTCAATCACAACCGAGTGATGGGTTACATGGTGCCGGCCGAATTGTACGAAGCCATGATGGAGCGCCTGGAAGATCTTGAGCTGAGCGAGCTGGCCAAATCGAGGCTGGGTGAAAAGGGCGTACCGGTATCTCTGGATGACCTATAAGCTCGAATTCCTGCCGTCCGCGCTGAAAGAGTGGGGCAAGATTGGCCACACCGTGCGCGAGCAGATCAAGAAGAAGCTTGGCGAACGCCTGCAGTCACCCAGGGTCCAGGCCGATGCACTGCGCGACATGCCGAACCACTACAAGCTCAAGCTCAAGGCTTCAGGGTATCGCCTGGTCTATCGAGTCGAGGATGAGCGAATCGTCGTAGTGGTGGTTTCGGTTGGCCAGCGTGAACGTGGAGAAGTCTATCGCGCGGCTCAAAAGCGTTAGGCCAAGCTCTGCTGCAACGCCTCGATAAACACCTCTTCCGCGCGACTCAACCGCTGTTCCCTGTTCCACAACAGGTGAATATCCACATCGGCAATCCCTTCCTGCGGCGGCAGCTTCCACAGCAACCCCGCCGCCACATCCGGCGCCACCACATGCTCGGGCAGGCAGCCGATGCCGAACCCGGCAATCACCAGCCGGCGTACCTCTTCCAAGCTCGGCGATGACGCCACGATCCGCCCGGAAAACCCCTGCTGGTCGCGGAAGATGGTCAGCGGCGACAGCATGCCGCCAATCTGGTCGCTGGTGAAACTGACGAAATTCTCCCGCTGCAGATCGCCCTCGGCCTGGCCGAACAGGGCGTGGTGCTTGCCGCAGAAAAACGCATAACGCTGGCGCAGGAACAGCCGTTGCTCCAGGCGTGGCTGCGGCCGGCGATTGAGGCTCAGGCCCGCCGTGGCGGTCTTTTCCTGCAAGGCGGCGACGATGTCCGAGCTGCGCATCACGTCGATTTCCAGGTCCACCCGCGGGTGCTGGTGGTGGAAGTCCGCCAGGAAGTCATCAAAGCGCTCGCTGACGATGCGGCTGATCATCAGCAAGCGTACCTTGCCCACCAGTTCATCCGCCGGTTGCTCCAGCAGGCCGCCGATCTGGGACATTTGCCCATACACCTCGCCAGCCAACTGAAACAGCTGCTCGCCCATGTCGGTGAGCACGAAGCGTGGCCCGCGGCGGGCGATCAGTTGGCGGCCGAGCTGTTCTTCCAGGCGCTTGAGTGCCTGGCTCACGGCCGGTTGGGTCAGGTGCAGGCGCGCAGCGGCGCGGCTGATGGACAACTCCTGGCCGATCACCCGGAAGGTGCGCAGCAGGTTCCAGTCGAGGCGGTCGTTGAGCAGGCGGTCGGACATGGCAGGCTCGATGATAAGCAGGGCTAATAGTGCGAATAATAAATAGAAAATTGACTAATCATAGCCCCGGGACGATAAATCGCAGTCAGAGCGCCACCAGAGCGCCACCGTGACCCCCGTCAACTCCTGCCAGAAAAACAAGCAAAGGAGCCCCCCATGAAGCCCACCGCTTCGCCCCAGCCGCGCCGCGCTGCCGCCGCCGCGTTCATCGGCACCATGATCGAGTGGTACGACTTCTACATCTACGCCACCGCCGCCGCCTTGGTGTTCGGCGCGTTGTTCTTCCCCTCCGACGACAGCCTGTTCAGCACCATGGCCGCGTTCGGCACCTTCGCCGTGGGCTTTTTCGCCCGGCCGCTGGGTGGCATCGTCTTTGGCCATGTAGGCGACCGCATCGGGCGCAAGAAGTCGCTGGTCATCACCCTGTTGATGATGGGCATCGTCACCGTGTGCATCGGCCTGTTGCCGACCTACGCGCAGATCGGCGCCGCCGCACCGGTGCTGCTGATCATCCTGCGGGTGGTCCAGGGCATCGCCGTGGGTGGCGAGTGGGGCGGCGCGGTGCTGATGGCCGGTGAACATGCGCCCAGGGGCCGGCGCAATTTCTTCGCCTCGTTCGCCCAGCTGGGCAGCCCGGCGGGCCTGATCCTGTCACTGCTGGCCTTTGGTGCGGTGACTCGCTTGCCCGAGGAAGACCTGATGAGCTGGGGCTGGCGCGTGCCGTTCCTGGCCAGCGCGCTGTTGCTGCTGGTGGGCCTGGCGATTCGCCTGGGGGTCAACGAGTCGCCCGAGTTCATCGCCAGCCGCGAGCAGGCGGCGAGGGCTCAGCGCAAGGAGCAGGCGCCGGTACTGGAAGTGCTGCGCACCGCCTGGCGCCCGCTGCTGCTGTGCATCGGCGCCAACACCCTGGGCATTGCCGGGGTCTATTTCACCAACACCTTCATGATCAGCTACACCACCCAGCAACTGCACCTTGAGCGCTCGCTGATCCTCGAATGCCTGTTTTTCGTGGCGGTCATCCAGTTCTGCGTACAGCCGCTGGCCGCCTGGTTATCGGAAAAGCTCGGCGCCACCCGCTTCCTGGCTTTGGTCGCGCTACTGGCAATGGCTTCGCCGTACCCGATGTTCGTGCTGGTCAGCTCCGGCCAAGGCCCGCTGATCGTGCTCGGCATCGCCCTGGCGGCGGCCTGCATGGCTTCGTTCTACGCGGTGATCGCCGGCTACGTCAGCGGCATGTTCGAAACCCGCGTGCGTTACACCGCGATTTCCTTGGCCTACCAGGTGTGCGGTGCCATCGCGGGCGGCCTGACGCCGCTGATCGGCACCTGGCTGGCCCACAGCTTCACCGGCCAATGGTGGCCGATGGCGGTGTTCTACACCCTGATCGCCACTATTTCGCTGACCTGCGTGCTCGCCCTGGCGCGCCAGTACGCCCGTAGCCAGCGCCTGGAACTGGCCTGATCGATCTACCTGACTCTGGAGTACCCGCACATGTTGAAAAGCAATGGCGAGCGCCTGTGGGCGAGCCTGATGGCCATGGCCGAAATCGGCGCCACCGCCCGCGGCGGCAGCTGCCGCCTGGCCCTGAGCGACGAGGACAAGGCTGGCCGCGCACTGTTCAGCCACTGGTGTCGCGAGGCCGGCCTGACGCTTAGCGTAGATGCCATCGGCAACCTGTTCGCCCGCCGCGCCGGCAGCGATCCGCACGCGGCCCCGGTGATGATGGGTAGCCACCTCGATACTCAGCCCGAAGGCGGCCGCTTCGATGGCGTCTATGGCGTGCTGGCCGGCCTTGAGGTGGTGCGCCGCCTCAACGAGCTGAACATTCAGACCGGCAAGCCGCTGGAAATCGCCGTGTGGACCAACGAGGAGGGTGCTCGCTTCACCCCGGCCATGTTCGGTTCGGCGGTGTTCACCGGCAGCCTTGCGCTGGAGCAGGCCCTGGCCATCCGTGATGCGCAAGGCATCAGTGTTGCCGATGAGTTGCAGCGCACCGGCTACGCAGGTCAGCGCCCATTGGGTGGCAAGGTCGATGCCTATTTCGAGGCCCACATCGAGCAAGGCCCGATCCTCGAAGACAACGCCAAGGCCATCGGCGTGGTCAGCGGTGGTCAGGCCATCCGTTGGCTGGATGTGACCGTCGAGGGCATGGCTGCCCACGCCGGCACCACGCCGATGCCGCTGCGCAAGGACGCCCTGTATGGCGCCGCGCGGATGATCCAGGCGGTCGAACAACTGGCCGCCGACTTCGCCCCGCAAGGCCTGACCACCGTTGGCGAACTGTCGATCGCTAAATCCTCGCGCAACACCATTCCTGGGGTGCTGCGCTTCACCGTCGATCTACGCCACCATCGCGACGAAGCCATCGAAGCCATGGAGCGCGACCTGACCCTGAAGCTGCAGGCCATCGCCAACCAGCGCGGCCTGCAGGTGCGCATCGAGCGCCACTGGGTCAGCCCGGCCACGCCGTTCGATGCCGACTGTGTAGCTGCCGTGCAGCAAGCGGTAGACGGCCTCGGCTATGCCCAGCAGTCCATTGTCAGCGGCGCTGGCCACGACGCCATCCTGCTGGCCCGCTACTGCCCGACGGCCATGGTGTTTATCCCCTGCGTCGGCGGCCTGAGCCATAACGAAGCCGAAGACGTGCTGCCCGAGGATGCCCGCCAGGGCGTCGACGTACTGCTCAACGCCGTGCTGGCCCGCGCCGGCCAAGCCGAACAAGGAGACGCCTGATGCGTTGCTACTTCCACCCCGAACAGCTGCTGCACCACCCGCGCAGCTACTACTCGCGCGGCGCCATGCGCACCCCGCAGGAAGTCCCCGAACGTGCCCAGCGCCTGCTGCTGGCTGCCAAGGACCTGGGCTTCGACATCCGCCAGCCCGACGATGCCGGCCTGGCGCCGCTCAAGGCCGTGCATGGCGAGGCCTACCTGGCGTTCCTGGAGGAGGCCCATGCGCGCTGGAAGGAAGTGCCCGAAGACTGGGGCGACGAGGTGATGTCGAACATCTTCGTCCGTGAGCCCAATGCCTTGCGTGGCATCCTCGCCCAGGCCGGGCGCTACCTGGCTGACGGCAGCTGCCCGGTGGGCGAGCACACCTGGCGCTCGGCCTACTGGTCGGCGCAGAGTGCAGTGGCCGGGGCCCAGGCCATTCTCGATGGTGAGCCAGCTGCCTATGCGCTGTGCCGGCCACCGGGGCACCATGCGCGGTTCGATGCGGCCGGTGGGTTCTGCTACATCAATAATGCTGCCGTGGCGGCCCAGGCCCTGCGCAGCCGTTACAGCCGGGTGGCGATTCTCGATACCGACATGCACCACGGGCAGGGGATTCAGGAGATTTTCTACGAGCGCAATGATGTGCTGTACGTGTCGACCCATGGTGACCCGACCAACTTCTACCCTGGGGTGGCCGGGTTCGAGGACGAGCGCGGCAGTGGTGCCGGGGAGGGGTACAACCTCAATCTGCCGATGGCCCATGGCGCCAACGAGGCGGACTTCATGGGGCAGCTTGAGATTGCCCTGGATGCGCTGAAGGACTTTGGCGCCGAGGTGCTGGTGCTGTCGCTCGGGTTCGATATCTACGAGCTGGATCCGCAGAGCAAGGTGGCGGTGACGACGGAAGGATTTGCTGCGTTGGGGGAGCGGATTCGGGCGTTGCGCTTGCCGTGCCTGATTGTCCAGGAGGGGGGGTATCACCTGGAGAGCCTAGGGGCGAATGCGCAGGTGTTTTTTGCGGACAAGTCGGACTGGCGATAAGTGCAGGGTGCCGGCAGCAGCGGTGCTGCGGGCCTCTTCGCGGGTGATCCTGCTGTCGCAAATACGCCATCGCTTTCGAGTGGTTGTTTACTATTGAAGTGATCGGGACAGGCGAGGACGATGCGGGTATCCCAGAATAAATACCCGAGGCAACTGATATTTTTGTCAGTTGTATGGCTTCCGAGAGCATGTGAGTCTGTTGTCGCAGTACAGGGAATTCACTGTTCTTTCGGAGATTTATCATGGGAAGTGTAAAAGTCGCCAACACCAATTTGCTCGACCTGCCGATCCTGCTGGATTATGCGGAAGTGGACTCAAATCTGGACGGCAAAGTTTCCTACGCTGAGGTGTCACGGTATTTCAATGGGCAGCTCGAGCGCTTGCGTTTTGAACGCGCTTACCTTGATGAGCAGCACCGGCAGCTAGAGGATAAGCTTAAGCAAGTTGCTCAGAAGTTCGCGTATCTGCAGAAAAAATGCTCAGCGTTTAGTGATACCAATCGTGATGGCTATGTTTCGTTCGATGAGTTCAAGGCCGCACTGGCGAAAATTCCCGTTGCAGTAGAGTTGGAGTAAAGGCTAATTAGGCTTCGGGCCGACAGTTAGGGGACTGTCAGATTTTTTGTGTGCGGGCCGGTAACGGCCTGCCGTTAGGCAGGCCCTGATTTTCACCAGGTCGGCCTGATGA
>NZ_VZII01000015.1 GCF_009391885.1 Pseudomonas sp. MN1F
ACCATGGCCTGTCAGGTTCGGCACGTTGCAACAAATGTAGGAGCGAGCTTGCTCGCGATGCGCCGCGCGGGCGGCGCTCGATATCTGCCCCAACAAAACTTTCAAGCCAAGCCCCCAAAAGCCACCCCCAGTTATAACCTAATAACGAACAAGTCTATTTGGCTATAAAAACTCCCTATATGCTGGCACCCATCCGATAACGGGCAAAGCTGGGCAGTCGAGTAGCGTATGGATGTAGGTTCTTTCGGTTTCACCATTGCCGGACTGGTTGTGGGTTTCATCGTCGGCATGACCGGCGTCGGCGGCGGCTCGCTGATGACCCCGATCCTGCTGTGGTTCGGCATCAACCCGGCGACTGCCGTGGGCACCGACCTGTTGTATGCGGCCATCACCAAGGGCAGTGGCGTCTGGGTGCATGCCCGGCAGAAGAACATCGACTGGAAGATCACTGGCCTGCTCAGCCTCGGCAGCGTGCCGGCGGCAGCCCTGACCCTGTGGTTCCTCAGCACCCTGCACACCGACACCACGGCGCTGAACGCCATCATCAAGCAGGGCCTGGCGGTGGTGCTGATCCTCACTGCCCTGGCAATCCTGTTCAAGGCGCGCCTGCAAGCGTTCGCCAGCCGTCACGCCGGTGACCACTACCACCTCAGCGACCGCAGCCTGAACATCCTCACCGTGCTGACTGGCGTGGTGCTGGGCGTGATGGTCACCCTGACGTCGATTGGTGCCGGTGCCCTGGGCACCGTGGCACTGTTCCTGCTCTACCCGTTCCTCGCCACCCGTCGCCTGGTCGGTACCGAAATCGCCCATGCCGTCCCCCTGACCTTGGTTGCCGGTATCGGCCACGCCGGCATGGGTAACATGGACTGGTCGCTGCTGGGTTACCTGCTGCTGGGCTCACTGCCGGGCATCTACCTGGGCAGCCACCTCACCGGGCGCATCTCCGACCGCGTCCTGCGCCCTTGCCTGGCGACCATGTTGCTGCTGATCGGCTACAAGCTGGCGTTCTGACCCGGCAACCGGCGCTTGCTCAGCCCAGACGCAAGCGCCAGCGCCCGGCAAAGCTCAATTCGACCCGCGACAACGGCAGCACATCAATCCGCTGCGCGGCAGCCAGCGGGCACTCCAGCACCGTCACCAGCGCAGCGCGGATCACCCAAGGGTGAGTCACCGCCAGCCACTCACCCGGCCTGTCGAAGGCCATCAGCCATGCCCCCACGCGCTCGCACAGCTGCGCGAACGACTCACCGCCATGGGGCGCGCTGAGCGGCTCTTCGAGCCACTGCGCCAACGCCTGAGGCTGCTCGGCCTGCAACTGCTTGAGTGACACGCCCTGCCAATGGCCAAGGGCGCAATCGGCCAATGCCGGCTCGCGCTGCACCTGCGACGAGAGCTGCGCCGCCGTCTCCTGCGCTCTGCGCTCTGGCGCCGCCAGCAACTGCATGCCTGGGGTAATCGCCAAGGGCGCGATGGCCAACGGCAAAATGCCGTCGTCGGGCTGTGCCAGGCGCCCGCATTTCTGGGCCGGGGTCAGAGCGTGGCAGAGCAAGGTCAGGCGTATGGCTATCACCAGGGTGTTCTTCACTGAAAGTCTGGCAGACTGGTTTAACACGCCAGCCGTTTTTTTACCGCAACAAGCTCACGCCAAGGCGGAACGTCGGGTTAGCATCGCCACTCCTACTTAGGCGAAATGCCACCAGAGCCAGATCGATGCCCACCACTACGCCCAGCAGCCCTTTGCTGCTCGCCCTGCGCGAGGGCACCCGCGACTGCCACAAGGCGCTGGAGGCGCGCCTGCCGTTCTTCAGCCCTGGCTTCGACAGCGCTGCCTATCGCCGCCTGCTGCAGGCCTACTACGGTTTTCATGCGCCTCTGGAGCAGCACCTGGGCAATTATCAGGGCCCAGAACGCCGCAAGACCGCAACCTTGACCCGCGACCTGCTGGCCCTGGACCTGAGTGAGGCCGACATCGGCGCCCTGCCACTGTGCCAGGCACTGCCGGCCATCCACGACGAGGCCAGCGCGCTGGGCGTGATGTATGTGCTGGAGGGTTCGACCCTGGGTGGCCAGGTGCTCAAGCGGGCGATGGCCGAGCGCCTGGGCATCGGCCACGAGAGTGGCGCAGCCTTCCTCGACGTGTACGGGGCGCTGACCGGCAGCTACTGGCGCAGTTTCCTGGAGCGGCTTGACCAGGCATCGGCTGCAGCGCCAGCACAGGCCAGCACGGTGCAGGCCGCCATTGACACCTTTAGCCACTTCGAAGCGTGGCTCGGCGAGCGCAATGTCTTGAATTAGAGCCGGCCAATGGTGCTAATCATGCTGCGCTTTCGGCAAGCCTTTGCCAGGGTGACGGTCAGCTGAACGTTCTGGGCTGATCGAAGGTAGGTGTAATTGGGCGACCGGCCGGCTTATACTTCATTTGACGAAAAAAACCAGTCAATTGACGGAGGCGTGATGAGCACTTCAATCGCCCAACGGCGTCACGAAAAAGCCAAAGAAGATGTGCGCAGTTCTGGTATCGACGAGTTCTGGGCATTTAGCGCAAGCCGCTATGCACTCAAGGAATCGGAGCGACTGGTGCAGATCAAGCGCGGCTTTTCAGCCCACCTCTTCCGTGCCATGCGCTACACCTTCAACCTCGAAGAACCCAGTCTGGCATTGCTGCTCAATGCCTCGATTTCCACGCTGGAGCGGCGTGTGCGGGAGCATGAAGTGCTCGATACCGTCGCCTCCGAACGCCTGGACCGCATCGCCTCGGTGTCCCATCAGGCCGAGGAGGTCTTCGAGAGCCGCGACGCTGCTGCACAGTGGCTATCGAAACCGAACAAGGCCCTGGGTGACAGTGCGCCGATCCTGCTCTGCGAAACCGAAATCGGTGCCAAGCAGGTGCGCCGGGTACTGCAGGCCCTGGAATGGGGTGGGGTTGCCTGATGCGGGGGTGGCGAATCGCGAAGGCAAAACGCGCCACTGACTTGAGCGGCAAGGGCGCTGCCATCGAAGGCGGGCGCTGGAACGATCAGGACGTGCCCGCCGTATACATGGGCATGACACCGGCAATCTGTTGCCTGGAAACCTTCGTACATGCGGCGGGCGAACCCACCGTCCCCTTGAAGATCACCTGCTTTGAGCTGCCTGCAGATACCTCGCTGTATCTGCAGGTCGATGCGACGGACCTGCTCGAAGGCTGGGCCAGCCTCCCTGCCGACCGCCCAAGCATGGCATTCGGCACAGCCTGGTTGAAGTCGAACAGCCACCTTGGGCTGGTCATCCCGTCTGCCATCCTGCCGCTGGAACGCAACATCGTCATCAACCCCAGCCACCCAGCGGTGAGTCAGATCCGGGTGGTTGAAATGTACGACTTCATGTACGACCCACGGATGTTCCAGGTCGGCTCACCCCATCATTGAATCCCCTACTCATGCTCCCAGCCGCGCTTATTTTCCTGTTCACCCTGACCCTGGTCATCTGGCAGCCCAAGGGCCTCGGCGTCGGCTGGAGCGCCAGCCTCGGCGCCGTGCTGGCGCTGCTGTTCGGGGTAGTCTCGTTGCACGACATCCCCACCGTGTGGGCGATCATCTGGAACGCCACCGGCACCTTCATCGCCCTGATCGTCATCAGCCTGTTGCTGGATGAGGCGGGTTTCTTCGAATGGACAGCGCTGCACGTGGCCCGCTGGGCGCGCGGTGACGGGCGTCGGCTGTTCGCCTTCATGGTGCTGCTGGGGGCTGCGGTGTCGGCGCTGTTCGCCAATGACGGCGCGGCACTGATCCTTACCCCGATTGTCATGTCGATGTTGCTGGCCCTGCGCTTCTCCCCCGCCGCGACCCTCGCCTTCGTCATGGGCGCCGGCTTCATTGCCGACACCGCCAGCCTGCCGCTGGTGGTGTCGAACCTGGTGAACATTGTTTCGGCGGACTACTTTGGCCTCGGTTTCAATGCCTACGCAGGGGTGATGATGCCGGTGAACCTGGTGGCGGTGGCCGCCACGCTGCTGGTGCTGTGGCTGTATTTTCGCCGCGACATTCCGGCCCGATACGCTGCCGAGGACCTCAAGCTACCGGCCCTGGCCATCCGCGACCGCGCCACCTTCCGCGTTGGCTGGGTGGTGCTGGTGGGCTTGCTGGCCGGGCTGTTCGTGCTGGAGCCGCTCGGCATTCCGGTCAGTGCCGTGTCCGCTGCGGGGGCGCTGGTGTTGTTCGCGGTGGCCGCGCGCGGCCACGTGATCATGACCCGCCGCGTGCTGCGCGAGGCGCCGTGGCACATCGTGGTGTTTTCGCTGGGCATGTACCTGGTGGTGTACGGGCTGCGCAATGCCGGCCTGACCGACTCGCTGACCCACGTGCTGAACGGCCTGGCCGGGCATGGCCTGTGGGCCGCCTCGCTGGGCACCGGGTTGATTGCCGCGCTGTTGTCCTCAGTGATGAACAACCTGCCCAGCGTGCTGATCGGCGCGCTGTCGATCCAGGCCAGCGAGGCCCACGGCGTGGTCCGCGAGGCGATGATCTACGCCAACGTGATCGGCTGCGACCTGGGGCCGAAAATTACCCCGATTGGCAGCCTGGCGACCTTGCTCTGGCTGCATGTGCTGGCGCGCAAGGGGGTGACGATTGGCTGGGGGTATTACTTCAAGGTTGGCGTGTTGCTGACGGTGCCGGTGTTGCTGGCGACTTTGGCGGCGCTGGCGGTGCGGTTGAGCCTTTGAGATCGCCGGGGCCCACAGGTGCAGCGCCAGTCTCTAAAACAGCGCTGCACCTGTGGGAGCTGGCTTGCCTGCGATGGGCTGCACAGCAGCCCCGGCGATCTCGAACCAAACCACCCTCTCAGCAACCCCTCGATACAACCTCCCGCTTCTTGATCTCAGGTAGGCAAAGCAAAATATCTACGTCAAAGACGTAGGGATGCAGTATGCTGACGATCATTGAAGCGCCACTATTCTCCAGGCAATGGCCCAGCTATTGGACAGAGGATGAGCACGGGGCATTCATGTCCTATCTAGCCAACGACCCTGACGCAGGTGCAGTGATTCCCGGTTCAGGCGGATGCCGCAAGATACGCTGGAGCCTGGACGGCAAAGGCAAGCGAGGCGCCGTCCGTGTCATCTACACCGCTCAGCTCGCCAACGGCGCTTTGGTTGCTCTGCTGATCTACTGCAAGAGCGCCACCGAGAACATACCCGCGCACGTGCTGCGCAAGATTGCGAAGGAGCTTAATCATGCCCCTGACTGAAAAAGAACTGATGCTTCGGGATGCTACTCGCAACATCGGTGAGGAATTGCTGGAATCCATCCGCGATGTGAAGGCTGGTCGCTATGGCGCTGTGCATCAAGTGGAAGTAACCGAAGCAGCAGAAGCTCGGAGCAGAACGGGACTCTCCCAGCTCAGATTTGCGGAGCTATTGGGTGTCTCGGTGCGCACGCTTCAAGAATGGGAGCAAGGTCGGCGTATGCCGTCGGGGGCGGCGCGGTCTCTTCTACACATTGCGGCTTCTCGCCCGGACGTGTTTCGTGAGGTTCTTCAGGCCCGTTAGTTGGCTTTCGTCCCTCGCCTCACCAACCCCTACAAAACCAGAACGGGCCGCGTCTGCGGCCCTATCAACAATCACCTATCCCTGTTCCAGACCTTGGAGCACAGCCTCAGCCAACGCCAGGCCCTTTTCCAGCGAGTTTTCCGTTGCAATCAGCAAGCTGCGCATTGGCTCTTTCGCCTTTTCCAATGCCAGCGCATTGGTCTCGTAGGCGGCCTTCAGCGCTGCGACGGCACAGACCATTGCGTCTTCTCCGTCGACTCCAGCGTGGACCGTAAACATCGGTTTGTGGGAATCGTGACAAGTGCCGAAATGGGATTGGGCAGTCAGAGCGCGAGGCTCACGAGCGCTGGTCGTCATGGGATTACCCTGAGTCATTGGCACACGCAGAGCACCGCCACTGGATGTGGATGTGCCCGGACCTGTGACGGGACGCCAATCCCGTGCCGCAGAAACGCCCAAGGATGGCAAAATAATACCAGCGACCCCTCAGCCAAAAAAATGCCAGATCTCGAATCTTTCTAGACTTATGGCGTCAAGTTGCGACCCGCCACAACCCTGCCATATGCGTGGTAAAGCCCGCACTCATCAACTCCCGCCGCATCGCCCATTGCGCCGCCGCCGGCACCGCCGCACTGCGCAGCGTCCCCCTCCCCCAGCGCCCGTTAACGCCGTCGATTACCTGCATCACCCGCTCGGCCTTCACGCTCTGCGTCGGCATAAACAGATCACCGGTCACCTCCCCGCGCTGGCACAGCTCCATCAGCAACACCTCCGCCTTGCTGTAACGGAACCCCTCGCGGTACACCCGTTCCACCGCTTCCACCGCCATACGCGTCAGCAGCCGCTCGTCATCGGTGGGATACGGCAGCTGCACCACCACGCCGTTGGCGTAGCGCGGCTCCTCGGGGTTGAACATGCCGGTGCGGATGCTCACCCGCATCCGCTGCGCCAGCGAACGCTGCTTGCGCAACTTTTCCGCCGCGCGCATCACGTAGGTGGCCACCGCTTCCTTGAGCGGCGCAAGCTCGGTCAGGCGCTGGCCGAACATGCGGCTGCAGCAGATTTCCTGACGTGGCAGGTCGACCTCTTCCAGTTGCAGGCAAGGCGTGCCGGCCAGTTCGCGGGCGGTCTTTTCCACCACCACGCTGAAGGTCTTGCGCAGCAGGCCGGGGTTGGCGCGGGACAGGTCCCAGGCAGTGCGGATGCCCATCGCTTGCAAATGGGCCGTAAGGCGTTTGCCGATGCCCCAGACTTCCGACACATCGCACTTTTTCAATACCCATTCGCGCTTCACCGGGTCGCGCAGATCGACCACCCAACCGCTCTGCACCGACCAGCGCTTGGCCGCGTGGTTGGCCAGCTTGGCCAAGGTCTTGGTACCCGCGATGCCAACCCCCACCGGGATGCCGGTGTGCTTGAACACCCGCGCGCGGATGTCGCGGCCAAGGCGCTCCAGGTCGCCGGGCATGCCGGCCAGGTCGGCGAAGGCTTCGTCGATGGAGTACACCTCCAGGGCCGGCACCATGCCTTCAATCACCGTCATCACCCGCTGGCTCATGTCACCGTACAACGCATAGTTGGAGGAAAACGCCACCACCCCATGCCGACGCAGCAGGTCCTTCACCTGGAAGTACGGTTGGCCCATTTTCACCAAAGGCTTGGCCTCGGCGCTGCGGGCGACGATGCACCCATCGTTGTTGCTGAGCACGACGATGGGCGTGCGCTGCAGGTCAGGGCGAAACACCCGCTCGCAGCTGGCGTAGAAACTGTTGCAGTCGATCAGGGCAAAAACAGGTGTGGGTTTCATCGGGCAGCATCAACAATACTGTATTTATATACAGTTAATCACAACACCCGGCCAATGCCTCCAGCCACTCATCCGATTTGCATCCTGCGCACGGGCTCCTACAGTTTCGAACTGTGACACCCCCACCGAGGCTCCCGATGCGCAGCGCCGAAAAGTCCGAGCCAGGCAGCACCGCCAAGGCCCTGCAGAAGATCCCCCGCAGCGTCTGGGCGCTGGGCTTCGTGTCGCTGTTCATGGACATCTCTTCGGAGATGATCCACGCCCTGCTGCCGCTGTACATGGTCACCGTGCTCGGTACCTCGGTGGTCGCCGTCGGCTTCATCGAAGGCATCGCCGAGGCCACCGCATCGATCACCAAGGTGTTCTCCGGCGCGCTCAGCGACCGCCTGGGCAAGCGCAAGCTGCTGACGGTGCTGGGCTATGGCCTGGGCGCGCTGACCAAGCCGGTGTTCCCCCTGGCCTCCGGGCTGGAGTGGCTGACCGCGGCGCGCTTCGTCGACCGTATCGGCAAGGGCATCCGCGGCGCCCCCCGCGATGCGCTGGTGGCCGATGTAACCCCGCCCGAGCTGCGTGGCGCGGCATTCGGCCTGCGCCAGGCGCTGGACACCGTGGGGGCCTTTCTCGGCCCGTTGCTGGCGATCGTGCTGATGTGGCTCACGGCGAGCCATTTCCAGACGGTGTTCTGGGTAGCGGTGATCCCGGCGTTCGTCGCCGTGTACATTCTCGTTGCCTTCGTTCGCGAGCCTGAGACGGCGCCCAGCGCGCGGCCGGTACGCTCACCACTGGCATTGCATGAGCTGGCGCGCCTGGGCCCGGCCTACTGGCGGCTGAGCGGATTGGCCATGGTGTTCACCCTGGCCCGTTTCAGCGAGGCATTCCTGCTGCTGCGCGCCCAGGACATGGGCATGGCGCCATTGTGGGCGCCTGCGGTGCTGGTGCTGATGGCCCTGGCCTATTCGCTGTCGGCCTACCCGGCCGGCGCGCTGTCGGACCGCGTGGGCCGCCGTGGCGTGCTGATGATGGGGCTGGCCCTGCTGATCGCCGCCGACCTGTTGCTGGCCCTGCTGCCAGGCTGGGCCGGGCTGGCGCTGGGGGTTGCCGCCTGGGGTCTGCACCTGGGCTTTACCCAGGGCATCTTCGCCGCGCTGATCGCCGACAGTGCACCGGCCAACCTGCGCGGCACGGCATTCGGCCTGTTCAACCTGCTGACCGGGGTGGCGCTGCTGGTGGCCAGCGTGGTGGCCGGGTTGCTGTGGGATGGCGCCGGGTTCCAGGCGACCTTCCTGGTCGGGGCGGGCTGTGCCGGTGCCACCCTCGTTGGGGTGATGCTACTGCGCTAAGCCGGTTCAGGCTGCCGGGTCATGGCTGCGCACACTGAAGGTCACCACGCCCCAGATCATGAAGTCGTCACCCTCCATGATGTAGCGTGGCGCATAGCGCGGGTTTTCCGAGCGCAGCAGCACTTGCCCGGCGACGTGCTGCAGGCGCTTGCACAGCGGCTCGCCGTTGACCGCGGCAATCACGATATGGCCATGGCGCGCCTCGATCGAGCGGTCGACCAGCACCAGGTCGCCATCGAAGATACCGGCACCTTGCATGCTGTCGCCGTCTATCCTGACCAGATAGATGTGCGGTGCGCGCAGGTTGAGCAGCTCGTCCAGCGAGATGGGCTGCTCCATGTGGTCGGCAGCAGGCGACGGAAAGCCCGCCGGGACACGGAACAGATAGCGCGGCACGGCAACACTGCCGCCCGTGATGGGACCCAGGATGGAAGTCATGCGACGGCCTTGATATTAAACTGTATGCATATACAGTAAACGCCGTAGCGAGTATCCGGTCAATTTCGCCGTAGGATATTTCGACAAGTGGGGGTACATGCCATGTGTGGACGCTTCGCCCAGTACCAGGGCCTGGCCGACTACCTGCGTGAGCTGGACGCCGAGCAGGACGTGATCAGCGGCTACGACAACGTGCCGATCGGCCGCTACAACGTCGCCCCCGGCAGCCGCGTGCTGATCCTGCACCACGCCACCGATGGCCTGCGCATCGACCCCTGCCATTGGGGATGGGCGCCGTTCTGGGCCACCGGCAAGCGGCCGGCACCGATCAACGCGCGGGTCGAGACAGTCACCACCGGCAAGTTCTTCAAGGCCCTGTGGCCGCAAGGGCGGGCCTTGGTGATGGCTGACGGCTGGTACGAGTGGGTGGCCGACCCGCTCGATCCCAAGCGCAAGCAGCCTTACTTCATTCGCCTGAAAAGCCAGGCACCGATGTTCATGGCGGCGCTGGCCGAGGTGCGTGCGGGGCGGGAGCCGAACGAAGGGGATGGTTTCGTGATCATCACTGCGGCGAGCGATGCGGGGATGGTCGATATCCATGACCGCCGGCCCCTGGTGCTGAGCCCGGAGCATGCCCGGGCATGGATCGACCCTGAGGTGCCTGCCGAGGAGGCCGAACGCCTGGCACGGGAGCAGTGCTTGCCGGTCGAGGCGTTCGAGTGGTTTGCGGTGGGCAAGGAAGTGGGAAATGTGCGAAATGAAGGGGCTGAGCTGATCGTGATGCTCGATGCCGAGCATCAGCCCTGAATGTCGCTTGCCACAGGTTAAGCCAGCACCTCCTGCTGGCGCAGCGACCAGCCGCCCTGCCCGTCCACCTCCAGCCGGTGGGTATGGAAGTCGGCCAAGGTGCTGCGATGCCCCACGCTCACCAGCAAGGTCTCCGGCATTTCTTTGCGCAGCAACGCATACATCGCATGTTCCAGCCCTTCGTCCATCGCCGAGGTGGACTCGTCGAGGAACACCACCTGCGGCCGGTTGAACAGCACCCGGGCAAACGCCAGGCGCTGCTGCTCACCGACCGAGAGAATGTTCGACCAGTCGCAGCTCACCGCCAGCCGCTCGGCCAGGTGCGCCAGGTTGACCGCGCGCAGGGCCTGCTGCATGCGGGCTTCATCCTCCGGCTGGCTGTCGGCCGGGTAGGCAATGGCGGTGCGCAGGTCGCCCAGCGGCAGGTAAGGCCGCTGCGACAGGAACAACGCCTGGGTGCCCAGCGGCCGCCGGACTTCGCCCTCGGCATACGGCCACAGGCCCGCCAGGGCGCGCAGCAAGGTGGTCTTGCCACTGCCCGACGGCCCTTTGATCAGCAGCGCCTGGCCACCGTGCAGGCGCAGGTCGAGGTCGGCGATCAGCGCATGGCCGTCCGGGCGCAGCACCTGCAGGCCGATGATCTCCAGCGCCCGCGGCTGGTCTTTGGTCAGCACCCGTGGCAGCGCACTGGCCTGGTCGTTGGCATCGAGGAAGCCAGTCAAACGGTCGAGGGTGGCGCGGTACTGGGCGAAGGTGTCGTAGGACTCACGGAAGAACGACAGCGAATCCTGCACCTGGCCGAACGCCTGGGAGGTCTGCATCACGTCACCCAGCTTGATCGCCCCACTGAAGAAACGTGGCGCCTGAAGGATGAACGGGAACACCACCGCCACCTGGCTGACGCCGAGGTTGAAGCCGCTGAACTTCAGGTTCCGGAACACCAGCGCCCAGACGTTGACGATCAGTGCGCCGAAGCGCCCGAGCAAGGTTGCCCGTTCGACCGGCGCGCCTTGGTAGAAGGCGATGTTCTCGGCGTTCTCGCGCAGGCGCATCAGCGCATAACGGAAGTTCGCCGTGAGTTTTTCGTTGAGGAAGTTCAGGCGGATCAGCGGCTGGCCGAGGCGGAAGGCAATCCAGGTGGCGATCAGCACATAGACGTACACCGCAAACACCATCGCCCGGGGTATCTCGTACCCCGCCACCGTCAGCGGCGCCGACAGGCCCCAGAGGATGCCGGTAAAGGCCACCAGCGAGACCAGCGCGCTGACCGCGCCTAGGGCCAGCGACACCGAGTTGGTGACGAACGCGCTGACGTCCAGTTCGATACGCTGGTCGGGGTTGTCCACCGGTTCGGCGAGGAAGCGGCCGCGGTAGTAGGCATCGCCTTTCATCCATTCGCCGGTCAGGCGCTCGGTAAGCCACACCCGCCAGTGGATATTGAACGCCTGGGTCACGTAGAAGGTGAACAGCGAACGCAGCACATGGATGGTGGCCAGCACCGCGAACACCCCCAGCAGGTACCAGAAGGCCGCCTGGTCAAGGGCCTGCAGGGCACTGTAGAAGCCGTTGTACCAGAACGAGAACAGCACGTTCAGGCGCACCGAGAACAGCGTCAGCACCAGCAGCAGGCCGAACACCAGCAGCGGGCGCCAACTGCGCCGGAAGGTGAAGTACGGCCCCGCCAGCTGCCAGAACTGGCTGCCCCAGCGCGTATAGCGCACGGCCAGGGCAGCAGCAGCGGTGAAGCCGATGAGGGTGATGAACGAGGCGATTGCAAGCCAGCTCAGGCTCTCTTGCAGGGCCTGGTGCCAGTTCATGTCCATAGGGATTATCCGTGACGAGTGTTTCCGCGAGCGTAGCATTGCGGTGGGATTCGTCTTGCATAAATGACGGACATTTCATTTTTCCTGTACTGGCCTTTTCGCGGGCAAGCCCGCGAAAAGGCCGGAACAGGCAAGCCCTAGGCCAGTGCCTCCACCACCTTGGCATCCAGCCCTTCCTGACCATGCTCGGCAATCCACTCCCCCAGCTGCCGGCGCATCGCCGGTGTCCAGAAGCTGTTCAGGTGCTGCCTCACCCCCTGCACCGCCAGCGCCCGATTTGGCTCGCTGTCGAAGTAGTGGGCGATCTGGTTGGCCATCTTGACCAGGTTGTCGCTACTCATCGGCGCACCTCGGCTTCTTGCACAGTGCGACGCTCCTTGAGCAGGCGCCGCTGTTCGTCACTGAAGTCCTGATAGCGCTTCTGCCATTCCGAGGGGTGGAACACCTTCACCACCTCCACTGCGGTGACCTTGTATTCCGGGCAGTTGGTGGCCCAGTCGGAGTTGTCGGTGGTGATCACGTTGGCGCCAGACTCGGGGAAGTGGAAAGTGGTGTAGACCACCCCAGGGGCCACCCGCTCGCTGACCTTGGCGCGCAGCACGGTCTGCCCCGCACGGCTGCCGATGCCGACCCAGTCGCCATCGTGGATGCCACGGCTTTCCGCGTCGTTGGGGTGAATCTCCAGCCGGTCGGCATCATGCCAGGCGATGTTGGCGGTGCGCCGGGTCTGGGCGCCGACGTTGTACTGGCTGAGGATGCGCCCGGTAGTCAGCAGCAGCGGGTAGCGGCCATTGACCTTTTCGTCGGTGGGCACATAACCCGTCAGCATGAAGCGCCCCTTGCCGCGCACGAACTGGTCGATGTGCATGGTCGGGGTGCCGTCCGGGGCGGCGTCGTTGCACGGCCATTGCAGGCTGCCATGGCGGTCGATCTCGGCATAGCTGACGCGGTGGAAGCTCGGCGTCAGGCGGGCGATCTCGTCCATGATCTCGGAGGGGTGACGGTAGTTCATCGGGTAGCCCAGGGCATTGGCCAGGGCCGCGGTGGCTTCCCAGTCGGCCTTGCCGGCCAGCGGCTCCATGACCTTGCGTACCCGCGAGATGCGCCGCTCGGCGTTGGTGAAGGTGCCATCCTTCTCGAGGAACGAGCTGCCCGGCAGGAACACGTGGGCGAACTTGGCCGTCTCGTTGAGGAAGATGTCCTGCACCACCACGCACTCCATGGCGCGCAGGGCGGCGGTGACGTGCTGGGTGTTGGGGTCGCTCTGGGCGATGTCCTCGCCCTGGCAGTACAGCGCCTTGAAGCTGCCGTCCAGCGCCGCCTCGAACATGTTGGGGATGCGCAGGCCCGGGTCAGGCTGCAGGGTCACGCCCCAAGCCTGCTCGAACTCGGCTCGCACGCCCTCGTTGGAGATGTGCCGGTAGCCGGGCAGCTCGTGCGGGAACGAGCCCATGTCGCAGGAACCCTGCACGTTGTTCTGCCCGCGCAGCGGGTTCACCCCTACCCCTTCGCGGCCGATGTTGCCGGTGGCCATGGCCAGGTTGGCGATACCCATCACCGCCGTGCTGCCCTGGCTGTGTTCGGTCACCCCCAGGCCGTAGTAGATCGCCGCGTTGCCGCCGGTGGCATACAGCCGGGCGGCGCTGCGGATCTGTTCGGCGGGCACGCCGCATACAGGCCCCAGGGCTTCCGGGGCGTTTTCCGGCAGGCTGACGAACTCGCGCCAGCGGGCGAAGTCTTCGGTTTCGCAGCGGGCGTCGATGAAACGCTGGGCCAGCAGGCCCTCGCTGACGATCACATGGGCCAAGGCATTGAGCATGGCCACGTTGGTACCGGGGCGCAGCTGCAGGTGCAGTTCGGCACGCGCATGGGGCGAGTCGACCAGGTCGATACGCCGTGGGTCGATGACGATCAGCCGTGCGCCCTGGCGCAAGCGGCGCTTGAGCTGCGAGCCGAACACCGGGTGGGCGTCGGTGGGGTTGGCGCCGATCACCAGGATGACGTCGGCCTGCATCACCGAATCAAAGCTCTGGGTGCCGGCCGACTCACCGAGGGTCTGCTTGAGCCCATAGCCGGTCGGCGAATGGCAAACCCGGGCGCAGGTGTCGACGTTGTTATTGCCGAACGCCGTGCGCACCAGCTTTTGCACCAGGTAGGCTTCTTCATTGGTGCAGCGGCTGGAGGTGATGCCGCCGATGGAATCGCGCCCGTACTTGAGCTGGATGCGGCGGAACTCGCTGGCGGCGTAGGTGACCGCCTCGTCCCAGCTGACCTCCTGCCACGGGTCTTCCAGGCGCTTGCGGATCATCGGCTTGGTGATGCGGTCGGGGTGGGTGGCATAGCCCCAGGCGAAGCGGCCCTTGACGCAGGCGTGGCCGTGGTTGGCGCCGCCGTTCTTGTCCGGGACCATACGCACCAGCTGGTCGCCCTTCATCTCGGCGCGGAACGAGCAGCCAACACCGCAGTACGCGCAGGTGGTGATTACCGCACGTTCGGGCTGGCCCAGCTGGACCAGGCTCTTCTCGGTGAGCGTCGCCGTTGGGCAGGCCTGCACGCAGGCGCCGCACGACACGCATTCGGAAGCCAGGAAGTTGTCACCGCCGGCCGCTGCCACCCGCGACTCGAAACCACGCCCGGTGATGGTCAGGGCGAAGGTGCCCTGGATATCTTCGCAAGCACGCACGCAGCGGCTGCAGACGATGCACTTGCTGGGCTCGTAGTCGAAATACGGGTTGGAGGTATCCTTCTGCTCCGCCAGGTGGTTGGCGCCGTCGTAGCCGTAGCGCACCTCGCGCAGGCCGACCTGGCCGGCAACGGTCTGCAGTTCGCAGTTGCCGTTGGCCGAGCAGGTCAGGCAATCCAGCGGGTGGTCGGAAATGTACAGCTCCATCACATTGCGCCGCAGGTCGGCCAGACGTGAGGTTTGCGTGCGTACCACCATGCCTTCGGACACCGGCGTGGTGCACGAGGCCGGGTAACCACGCATACCTTCGATTTCCACCATGCACATGCGGCATGAGCCAAACGCTTCGAGGCTGTCGGTGGCGCACAGTTTGGGAATGCTGGTGCCGAGCATGGCGGCGGCGCGCATCACCGAGGTGCCGGCCGGCACGCTGATGCTGCGGCCGTCGATGTTCAGGCTGACCTGCACGTCGCTTTCACGGGCGGGTGTGCCCAGGTCGGTCTCGGGATCGAAATAGTTGATCACTGTGCGGCCTCCGTGGTGGTCAGCCCGAAATCGGCGGGGAAATACTTGAGGGCGCTGGCCACCGGGTAGGCGGTCATGCCGCCCATGGCGCACAGCGAGCCGTACTGCAGGGTGTCGCACAGGTCGCGCAACAGCAGGGCCTGGTCATGGCGCTCAGTAAGATCGCTGGTCGCAATCAGCCGGTCGACCACCTCCATGCCACGGGTCGAGCCGATCCGGCACGGGGTGCATTTGCCGCAGGATTCCTCGGCGCAGAACTGCAGGGCAAAGCGCGCCATGCTGGCCATGTTCAGGGTGTCGTCGGCCACCACCACGCCGCCGTGGCCGAGCATCGCGCCCATGGCAGCAAAGGCCTCGTAGTCCAGCGGGGTATCGAAGTGGCTGGGCGGCACCCAGGCGCCGAGTGGGCCGCCGACCTGCGCGGCCTTGAGCGGCCTACCGCTGGCAGTGCCGCCGCCGTAGCCTTCCACCAGCTCGCGCAGGGTCAGGCCGAAGGCGCGTTCCACCAGGCCGCCGTGGCGGATGTTGCCAGCCAGCTGGAACGGCATGGTGCCCAGCGAGCGGCCCATGCCGAAGTCGCGGTAGAACGCCGCGCCCTCGGCCAGGACGGTCGGCACCGAGGCCAGGGTGAGTACGTTGTGCACCAGCGTGGGCAGGCCGAACAGGCCTTCGAGCGCGGGCAGTGGCGGCTTGGCGCGGACGATGCCGCGCTTGCCTTCGATGGATTCGAGCAGCGCGGTTTCCTCGCCGCAGATATAGGCACCGGCACCGACCCGCACTTCCAGGTCGAAGGCCTGGCCGCTGCCGGCCACGTCGCTGCCGAGGTAACCGGCGTCGCGGGCGATGGCGAAGGCCTGGTTGAGTACGCGAATGGCGTCGGGGTATTCCGAGCGCACATAGATGTAGCCCTTGTCGGCCCCGACAGCGAGGCCGGCGATGATCATGCCTTCGATCAGCAGGAAGGGGTCGCCTTCCATCAGCATGCGGTCGGCGAAGGTCCCAGAATCGCCTTCGTCGGCGTTGCACACCACGTACTTCTGCCCTGGCCTGGCATCGCGCACGGTGCGCCACTTGATGCCGGCGGGGAACGCCGCGCCGCCACGGCCGCGCAGGCCGGAGTCAAGCACGCTAGCGACCACGGCGGCGCCGTCCATCGCCACCGCCTTTTCCAGGCCCTTGAAACCGCCATGGGCGCGGTAATCGTCCAGCGACAACGGGCGAGTGATGCCGGCGCGGGCGAACAGCAGGCGTTGCTGGGTTTTCAGGTAGGTCATTTCTTCGACCGGGCCCAGTGCCAGCGAATGGCCGCCGGGCTCACCGGCCAGGGCGTCAAGCAGCGATGGCACGTCTGCCGGGGTGACCGGGCCGAAGCCCTGGCGCCCTTCGCTGCTTTCACACTCCAGCAGCGGCTCCAGCCAGTACAGGCCACGCGAGCTGGTGCGTTGAATCTCGATGGGCAGCTGGCGGCGCTCGGCCTCGGCCTTGATTGCTTCGGCAACCTGATCGGCGCCGACCGCACGGGCGACCGAGTCACAGGGAATGCACAACTTCAGCATGTTTCACCCTCCAGGCAACCGTTCACCAGCGCCCACAGGCGCTCAGGGGTCAGCCGTGCATGCACTTGGCCATCCAGTTCCAGCGCCGGCGAGCAGGCGCAGGCGCCCAGGCAGTACACCGGGCGCAGGCTGATGGCGCCGTCGGCGCTGGTGCCGTGGTCATCCAGCGCCAGCTGTTCGCGCAACTGCGCAGCCAGGGCCTCGCTGCCTCGACTTTGGCAGGATTCGGCGCGGCACAGGCGCAAGGTGTGGCGGGCAGGCGGCGCGGTGCGGAAGTCGTGATAGAAGCTGATCACCCCGCGCACCTCGGCGAGGCTGAGGTTGAGGGCGTGGGCGATTTCAGGGACAGCTGCTTCGGGGATGAAACCGACAGCGTCCTGGATGGCGTGAAGGATCGGCAACAGCGCGCCGGGCGTGTCCTTCTCGCGGGTCAGGATGTTCTGGATTACCGGCAGGTGAAGCAATTCATCAGGCATACAGCGGACCTCGGCATCACGGACCCTGCCTGAATTGTTGTGAAGGGCAGGTATCCGGCGTGTTCTGCTGCGGCACACCGGCCACGTCACGGTGGCGTGGGCGCGGAGGCCTCCTTGCCGATGGCCGTGCGTCTGCGCGCACTGGGCTCAAGGGCATCCCACAAGCATGGCACTTGTGGCGCCGGAAGGTTGTGTGCGAACGACCAGGCGCATCCTGAAACCGACCTGAAAATGCTGGGTTTTTACCGACGCCCCTTTCGATCCATGACAAGCCCCATCTGCCGCGCCAGGTCGGAAGCCGATTTGTGGTTTGCTTGCCTGTCAATCCTCAGCCCTGCGAGGTTCGCGAAAACGCCTATAGCCCTAGAGTGAAGGCTCGCAAACAAACACAGGAGCAACACTATGCAATTGGTCAAGTTAGGTAAACCCACAGCAGAAGTCGAAGACGCAAGCAAACTGCTTCAAGCCACTGTCAACAGCACCTTTTACAAAGATGGAAAGAACTACACAGTCACCGCTCGTTTTATTCGCCTGACTGGCGATGATCAGGCCACAATTCATATTCGTAACGATCAGGGTGATGAGTACTTCAGCACGCTGAATACTTTGCAGAGCGCTTTCGATCACGCCACTGATCTGGATATCTTCATGACGGGTGACGAATACCGTTTCGTCTGGGAAAAACAAGTTTTCTCCCATGAACACCCAACCGAAATAACCGGCCATGCCCTCCCCCCCTGACACCTGAAGGTGGAACAGAGCATGACCTGGCTCTGTTTGCTTCCAAGCGCTCACGCATCGCTTTCGATAATGATGTCGCCTACGTTCTGTACCGTGCCCTCTACAGTTTGCCGAACGGAAAATCCGTATTTGTCGTCAAGACGATCAACGATCAGCGCCAGCTCCCAGGTACACCTCAGCAGTCGAGATCTGAGCGTACCTGCGAGAGCTGGTGAGGCCCTTGAGCCCTGCGCGGATCAGGCGACGGCCTTTGCCTCTGCCTTACCAACCTCCAGCTCCCTCACCAACGGCAACACATGCTCACCGAAGTACGCCACTTCCTCCTGGAAATGCAGGAAACCGGACAGAATCAGATCCACCCCCACGGCCTTCAACGCCACAATGCGCTCGGCAATCTGCCGTGGCGTGCCGATCAGGTTGGTCTTGAAGCCGTCGTTGTACTGCACCAGGTCCTCGAAGCTGGACTTGGCCCAGTTGCCCTCACCTTCCGGGCTGGCGGAGCCGGCATGCTTCACTTCATGCCCAAAAGCCTTCACTGCCTCGGGGTTGGCCTTGTCGATGATCTCCTGCAACACCGCCCGCGCCTGCTCCTCGGTATCGCGGGCGATGATGAACGCATTCACCCCGATCTTCACCGAATGCCCGTTGGCAGCGGCCTTGGCACGGATGTCATCAACCTGCGCCTTGATCCCTTCTACCGTATTACCGTTGGTGAAGTACCAGTCCGACACCCGCGCCGCCATGTCCCGCGCCGCCCGCGAACTGCCGCCTTGGAAGATTTCCGGGTGCGGCTGCTGCAGCGGCTTGGGCTTGAGGTTGTAGTTGCGAAAGCGATAGAAGTCGCCGTTAAAGGTGAAGTTGTCTTCGGTCCAGATGCCCTTGAGTGCCCGGATGAATTCTTCGGAGCGACGATAGCGTTCGTCATGGTCCAGCCACGGCTCGCCAATGGCATGGAACTCGCCCTTGAACCAGCCCGACACCACGTTGATGGCGACACGGCCATTGGTGAACTGGTCGATGCTTGCCAGCTGCTTGGCCGCCAGCGCCGGGTTCCACGGGCCTGGCAGAATGGCAGCGATGACCTTGAGCTTTTCGGTAGCGGCCAGCAACGCGTGGCTGATGGTGACCGATTCGTGCTGGTTGTCGGCGCCGTAGCCGGCGGTGAAGCGGATCTGTGACAGGGCGTAGTCGAAACCGGCGCGCTCGGCGATCTGCGCCAGCTTGCGGTTGTAGTCGATGTCCCAGCGGGTGCGCTGCTCGATGGTGCTGACCACCAGGCCGCCACTGACGTTGGGGACCCAGTAGGCGAATTTGATCGGTTGCTGGCTCATGCGGGTGCTCCTTGGCAGGACTTGAGAAAGTCCAGGGAGCGGAGCAGCAACCGTGCCAGGGAAAATGTGCTTTCAGTTCAACGAGATGGCGAAAAGGGTTGAGAGCGTTGTCTGCCTGCAACAAGGCAAGCTGCTGAAATACTGTTCGCCTGCCAACACTTAAACCGCTAGCCGAGCCAGATGCTGCAAGGTATGGATTACCTTCTGGTCCCTCACCTCCAGCACATCGGCTTGAATCCGTGCGATGACCGACTTGAGCAGCTCGGTCTGATTCATATGGGTCTGCTGCTGCAGTGCCATGAAATCATCTGCCATGTACGGGTTAACCTTCATCGACAGACGCCGGGTCGAGGTGGAGGGCGCTAACCCACACTCGCGCCGATGCCGCTCCAGGCCCTGGATAAAAGCTTCATGCGCAGGCTGCAGCTGGTCACTCTGGTGGCTCTGTACCAGCAGCTGAAAATAATGAGCGAGGAACAGCTTGCGCAGATTTGCCCCAGCCTCGCAGCTGACCGCATGCATGGCAGCATCCAGCACATCGAGGTAAACCGCGGGCAAACGCGCTTCGATGGATTTCAGTTGCTGCTTGCGCGCCTCTCGAATGGCGGGCGTGGATTGCGGAGGAATGGCCACTACGGTATCGCAATGGCTGCATACGCCCACAAGAATATCCTTGGCTACACCCTGGCCATCACTGAACGGTACGTCCCGACGGGCGTAGTGCGTTTGCACCACGGCCTGGCAATGCTCGCAAAGTGCCTTGCCGGTCTCCCCTTCGAACAGGATCTTCATGATCGGATTCTCATTGGTGAACACTGATGAACCAGGTGTCTGGTTCGATGAAGTAGAACTTGATGTACCACCCCAGCCGCTTGATCACATGGACCTCAATAGCGGCGACGCTGTGGTGAGGGCTGCTGCTGTAGTGGGCCCCCTTGCAGAAACGGATGATGTCGGCAACCTCACTGGCAGAAACGGCCCCTGAGGCCAGCAGGTTTTTCACTTCGATATCACCACGAGAAACGTGCAGATACTGGCCTCACTCAAGAGCAGCAATCACTGCTCGCCTGGCCTCCCTGAAGCCAATTTCCATAACTCATCCTTGTCGATACGAAAATCATCGTACAAAACCCGAATCGATGCTACCCCTTGGTAAGCCGAGACGACCAACGGCACCTCGGCCAAGCAGTGAAGTGAATCCAGAGTACCTGATGAACTATGGTCGCTTTGTACGAGCGACGGCGGGCTGCAACTTTGCGGAATGTGTCGAATGCAGCTGGCACACTGCTTCAGTGGGCCTTCAGCATTCCCAAGTGCGCATCGTCCATCAGTGCCTTGGCCATCTCGCACAGGTAGTGCGAGGCCCAGACCAGCGCGGGTTCGTCGTCCATCACGCCGATGAAGGAGGCGCGGCGCGAGCAGTCCATCAGCAAAGAGGCCTGCGCCATGGCGTGATCGCAGCAGTTGCCGGGTCCGACCCGGAACAGGCGTTTGCCTTTGGCCACGCCTTCCAGGCAGGTGGCCGAGCCGACAGTGGTACCAAGCCTGGCGGTTGCTTCGGGGAGTTCCTTGTCCATTCTCAATCCTCTTTATTTGCTGAGGCTGATGGCCTCTTCGCGGGTGAACCCGCGAATGCGGTTGCCCAGGCAACCCATCTATCCGAGCCATCAGCCGAATGGGCCAGCGCCTCAGTGCAGCGTGTACGCCTGCCGAGGCCGCTTTAACTGCACCTGCGCAATCGCCGACTCCAGCAACGTGCGCACGGCCTCCATTTCATGAATCATCGATAGCGTCATGACGGTGGCGGGTGACTTGGGCAGCGTGGTGACGGCCTGCTGGGCCACGGCCAGGCCGCAGAGCAGGTATTCGGTGGCTTCGACCAGCGTGTCTTCGAGGTAGTGGGAGGCATCGGGGGTGAAGGGGGGATCAGGAACGATCTTTAGCATGGCGAATCTCTTCGAATTGAACTGAAAGGATCGCCACCTGCTCACTTGCAGATGATTGGGTGGCGGCTACGTACAGGCCTGCAAGACCGGTCAACTCGAAGACAAAACCCGGCTGGTCCAAGGACCACCCGTACGTAGCCACCATAAAGCGCAGCCGGACGCAGAGCGCCATTGCTGATGGAGACTTCTTCAAGCTGACCTCAGGCTTGCAGACCTGGGCGCCGATTTCCCAGCGCCCGGCCAGACTAGGTAGCTAAAACTTCCACCGCAATGCCCCAAAGACTGATTCAGACGCGTCCTACAAGCCAGAGGAAAAATCTGTTTCTTCTTTTGTAGGAGCCACCCACTTTCGGCAATTTCGTAATGCTTTGTTAAGATTCTTTCCATATTTCATTAACGTAATTTTCACGTTCCACGCTCTAGCCTCTCTGCCTTTCCGGCAGCCCCCATTCTGGTTGCCGCCATGGTTCTACGAGGCACACGTGGCAAACACCGCATCCCCATCCGCGCCCAAGCGCGTGGACTGGGCCGGCCTGGGCTGGCTCCTGCTGTTCTTCTGGTACTTCTCCGGCGTCACCCAGGCGCTTCTGCTGTTCAGTGGCACCACCGGTTTCGCCGGTTTCCGCGATGCCCTGTTCCTCAGCACCCTGTGGTTCGTCCCAGTCCTGCTGCTGCCACGCCTCACCCGCACCCTCGCCGCCGTCATCGGCGTGGTGTTGTGGGCCGCCTCGCTGGTGGGCTTGAGCTACTTCGGCATCTACCACCAGGAATTCTCGCAAAGCGTCATCTTCGTGATGTTCGAGTCGAACACCGCCGAAGCGGGCGAATACTTCAGCCAGTACTTCAGCATTGGCCTGATGCTCGGCCTGCTGGCCTACACCGTGGGCGCCGTGCTGCTGTGGACGCGCGTGCGCCCGGTCACCCTGCGTCTGCGCAGCCGCATCCCGGTGGTGGTGCTGTTGCTGGTCGCCAACCTGGTGCTGCCGTTCTACAAGCAGATGGTCACCCAGGAACGCAACTTCGCCGATGCGGCGGAGAAAGTGCAGCAGCGCATGGAACCTGCCGTACCCTGGCAGCTGGTGGTCGGCTACCGCCAATACCTGCAACAACTGAACAACATGCAGAGCCTGCTGGCTCAGAACGCCGCCCTGCCGCCCCTGCAGAACCTGCAGGACAGCAGCGGCGACGCCCCGCGCACCCTGGTGCTGGTGCTCGGCGAGTCGACCACCCGCGAGCACATGCACCTGTACGGCTACAACCGCGACACCACCCCCAACCTGGATGCCCTGGCCGCTGACAAGAGCCTGACCGTATTCCAGAACGTGGTCACCCCGCGCCCCTACACCATCGAGGTGATGCAGCAGATCCTCACCTTCGGTGACGAGGAACACCCCGACCGCTTCCTCACCGACCCGTCGCTGATCAACCTGATGAAACAGGCAGGCTACAAGACCTTCTGGATCACCAACCAGCAGACCATGACCAAGCGCAACACCATGCTCACCACGTTCTCGCAGCAGACCGACGAGCAGGTGTACCTGAACAACCAGCGCAACCAGAACGCCAGCCAGTACGACGAAGTGGTGCTGCCACCGTTCGACAAGGCCCTGAAGGACCCGGCGCCGAAGAAGCTCATCATCGTCCACCTGCTGGGCACGCACATGGACTACCGCTACCGGTACCCGGATGCCTATCAGCACTTCACCGATCGCAAAGGTGCGCCGGCTGCACTGACCGATGACCAGGTGGAAACCTACAACTTCTACGACAACGCCGTGCGCTACAACGATTTCGTGGTGTCGAGCCTGATCAAGCAGTATGCGGCGACCACGCCCAACGGCTTCCTGCTGTACCTGTCCGACCACGGCGAAGACGTATACAGCTCCGGCAACCACGACCGCCTGGGCCGTAACGAAGGCGCGCCGACCCGGCCGATGTACACCGTACCGTTCCTGCTGTGGACTTCACCGAGCTGGCAGGCCGAGCACCCGCGGGACCTGCAGTCGATGGCCAACCGTGCCTACAGCAGCTCGCACCTGATTCATACACTGTCGGACCTGGCAGGCTTGAGCTACGACAAGTACGAGCCGGCCAAGAGCCTGGTGAACGCGCAGTTCGCGCCAACGCCACGCTGGATTGGCGACCCGTACCGCAAGGATGGGTTGCATGAGTTCGACCAGCTACCGCAGGACACGGCGGAGCAGACTCAACAGACTGCGGCCAATTCCCAGCAGTAACGAGCGGACGGCTATGCACCGCTCTGAAGGCCGATGGCGAGGTCCCTGATCACGCCTTCGGCCTTTTCTTTATCCAGTCGCTGCGCACTGCATGCAAGCAGCTTTACTTGAATCAATACAGCGTCTGAACGCGCGGCGGGGCAACACACCATGGGCGAATTCGAAACATTCAACCGCTCCCTCTTCCTGTTGATCAACGCCGGCAGTGACACGCCGCACTGGCTGGTCCTGCTCGCCATTGGTATTGCCAAGGGGCTGATCTTTCTGCTTCCCGTGCTGATGCTGGGCTTCTGGGTGTGGGGGCACCGTGGAGAACGCACACTGGTGCTCAAGGCGACGCTGATTACAGTGATTGCATTGGTCGTCAACCAGGTGATCTGGGCCGTCTGGCCGCACCCAAGGCCGTTCATGATCGGCTTGGGGCACACGTGGATGCTGCACGCACCTGATTCGTCTTTCCCGAGCGATCACATGACCGTGTTCGGCTGCATCGGCTTGACCTTGCTGCTGGATGGCCTGTCGGGCTGGGGCGTGATCATTCTGCTGACCGGGCTCAGTGTCGCCTGGGCGCGGGTGTTCCTGGGCGTGCACTTCCCGCTCGACATGGTGGGTGGGATGGTCGTTTCGTTCTTGGTTTACTCAGGGTTCTCGCCAGTCTGGCAACGTATCGGCCGGCCTGTCACCGAGCTGGCGGAGCGCTGCTATCGCAGCCTGATGGCGGTGCCGATCAGGGCGGGCTGGCTGAGGGGCTGAACCCCTCGGCCTTTTTCCATGTTCCGGTCGTTGCCCCAGCCCTCCATGTCACTAAGGAGCAACCCATCAATTCATCAAAACGACTCAACAGGCTTCTTGGCCTCAGCCAGAACCTTATTTTCCTCTAACCGAGGAAACGTAAACCGAATAACCATCCCCGCACCCGCACCTTGCCCAACCATCACCAACTCAGCGGACCGAACATTCTCCGGTGCAGCAGCCAACGCACTAACAGCATTGGTTTGCCCGTCAGCGCTCAGCCCTTCGAGAAAGGTGTAAGTCAGACTGCCAGATGCCAGAGCGACCTGCTCAAAGTTGGAAATCTTCGTCGTCAGTTCTTCTTGGCTTCTCGACTTTCTCGCAGTATCAAACACATCCAGGATGGACTTTTCATCGTTCATGGAAACCAGCGTGAACGAGTTGGAAAGCCCCGCGATAGCTTTGACATAGGCGTTTTGATCAAACGGGCTGATCAGTGAAACCATCATCAGCTTGCCACCGGAGAAGATCAGTGCGACGGTGAATTTCTCTTCCAGGAAATCTACATCGTCGATACACCTCGCGGTCCCGCCGACGTCTTTGGAGCAGTCGTAGTAACCGGCAGCTTTAGTGAATTTTGCGAGCGGGGTCTGGTAGACGTAGTTCTTGAACAGCTTTTCTTCGGCGAGAGCCCCCTGAGCGGAGGCTAGCAAGGCGCCGGCCACGAGAATGGATGACGCGACTTTCTTCAGCATGGGGTCCCTTCCTTACTTTGACTGATAGCCAGATGCTATCAGCCCATTTCATGGCTGTCTTGCTTAATCCCACACTGGATGAGGTTGTACTCCCGGATATCACTCAGCCCAAGCGGTCATTCCTGATAAACTCTCTCACCTCCCAGCCACACCGATTTTCTACCCCCATGTCCCCGATCTCCGCACCCGCCCCACTCTCCCGGCGTTTTTCCGTTGCGCCGATGATGGATTGGGAATACTTTACCGCAAAGTCTTGATTTAATTAGCTTTCACAGACGCAAACTGAAAGCCGTACCAATTTTGTACCAACCACCCTCACTTCTACAGTCGGAAGAAGCCCAGCTCTTGGCTGGTCTTCATGCTATATCCAACACTATGGCGTAGCGACGAAGAGATGCATCATCTGAGCTGCCCATTTTTGCTCAGCACGATAGGGATTTGGACCCGCTCGGAAGGTTCAGCAGGCCGTAACAGGCTCATTTCTACTGGGGTCCAAGCCTATGGTAATAGGCTGTGGCGCCCTAACGCGGCCGAGATTTTGCCCTAAATTTGCCCTAAAATTTCGGGGATGCTCTCCGCCTCGCAAACCGCACAGCCGCCTCTGTCTCAAAGCAAATTTTCTTGGCTTCACGGAGTAGCCAAGTGCTATCGTGGCAGCTCCTTTTGACATCAGAGAATGAATCGATGACGGCTGAAGAGAAGGCGCTCTCTAAACTGCTTGAGTATGGGCATTTCGATCAGGCAGACAACAAGGTTGAGGGCATTGCAAAGCGAGCCATGAGCCACGGTTACAGTAGCCTTACGCAACCGCAGAAAGCAGTTCTCAGTAAACACCTCACGAGAAACTGCGAAGGCGTCACAGATCCAGGCGGGCACCATAATGGCTGCCAAGCAGAGCTGGACAGTGAAGCTCTCGCCGACGCACTCGACAGAGAAAGCTACGGAGATGGTTTCATTTGTGATTCTTGCGACCAAGAGTCACATGAGTATCAGCATCAGTGGGACAAGATGAACGCTGAGTAAATCACGGCCTGCATACACCGACTGTGCTGCAATATGGGCAATAATAGGCGCCCATACTTGGGAATATGGATGTCAAAGCGCCTTATTGCTTCCGAGCATAGGTGCATCAGTGATGCTTAGATTGGCATGAGACGAGGTGCGGAATACCCAATTTTTTCCCAACCGAGAAGCCGGAAGGCCGAGCCGGGGCGTCCGCGTTCATTCCATTCGTATATCATACTAAAGTGACTTGATGAGCATAAAAGATTTCACATCCTTGCAAATTTGTCAATTAATAGTAGAAGCTCTTCGGGCTGAACTGAAGATTGAAGCCGATATTGCAACCCTTAAAGTTAGAGATCGCGAATTCCAACTCCCTCTTAGCCTAATTACCAGAGCGGTAGGCTCAATTCTGACTAAGGCTATCAGCGATGAAACAGCTCTATATACTGAAAATGATTACGAAATACTAGTAAACGTCGAGAGCCCACACCCATTCTTAATGCGCAGCGAAGCGCTCATACTTGAAGACCCAGATAACGGCACCACATTTGAAATTTCCGCAGCCAGCACTGAATACCTGATATGGTTGATTTGCTCTGCGCATGAAAATGGATCATTAGCTGATTTGACTTCCGGCCAAATTGGCAGAGATAGATTAAGAATGATGTCAGAGGATGCAAGCGCGCTGGATGCAGTCAGAGCTGTCATCGGGCGACCACTGACATTAAAAATTAAAACATCCTCCCGAACAAACATAAAAAGATTTCACTCACTTTCTAACTCATTGCTATTCCATCTAGCTTACAACCTCGACCTCGCCTTAGTCCCCCAAAGATATTGGGCAGAAATTTCTCGCCGCGGCCGAATTACTCGGATGCGACGTTCTTCTGTTAGCGAGATGGACCCACCCCGCAGGTTTTATAACGAGGATCTAGTAAATCATTATGTGCTGGGGATATCGACAGACAACCCTACCGTTCAGTTCCTTTCATTCTACCATGTACTAGAGCATTTTTTTGAGTCTGTCTTCAATGATGACCTTATTGAAAACATAAAAAACGCAATCACTCAACCCAGCTTTTCCTACAAGCGAAAGAAAGATGTTGCAGGTTTAATTTCAACAATCAAGAAAAGCCTTCAGATTCGAAGCGAAACTATAACATTTAGCGAACTTCAAGCGCTACGCATAACCCTATCAAAATTTATTGACAAGCAAGACATAATTAACAAGCTTGCGGACTACGATGCCTCGTTGCTAGATTATTACAAGAACGAGCAAGTACCCTTCTCTAATGGACCCCAGGTCGACCTGCAACAATCAGATAACGATAGCATTGTAAAAAACTTGGCCAACAGAATCTATTACACCCGTAATGCGTTGGTGCATAGTAAAGATGGTGACAAGGCAAAATACACTCCTTTCCGAGATGAACGGTATCTAGTTAATGAAATCCCACTTCTTCGCTTCATCTCTGAGTCTGTGATACTGGCAGTCTCCGAGCTTTCGTAATAAAGCACAAACCTCTAAAGCAACCAAATAAGCGCGCCCTACCATACTAGGACAGGGCGCTAGACTATAAATAATCCTTTCACTGATCACAACCGACATGGACATCGAATCCTTCCAGCAGTGTCTAAGCTATTTGAATTTAAGTGACAAACCAAAACCTCTTCTTGAAACCCTCCTACCATATGGTAGCGCGCTCACCGGGGTAATTATCGGTTTCATGCTGAACCAAGCCCGCGAATGGTGGAAAGAACGCAAAACGCTAAAAAACAAAAAAAAGTGCATTGACGAAGACATCCACAGGTCACGACACTCAATAGAGCTAGCAGTAAAGGAATGCATTAGCATCCTGAATATGCTAGTAATTAAGAAACTTCCCACAGGCCACAACTTACCAACCGGATTCAAAACACCCTTGCTGGAGGAATACTTCCCCTCTATAGCCCACACATACACTGTCCAATCCAGGTATTTTATAAAAGAACTAAGCGCCTACGCCAGCCACCTAGAGTCAATCACAAAGGAGCTTTCACCAGAAAAAGGTGTATTTGGCTTCTCGCTGACCACGCTCGAAATACTAAACATCTGCACTACGATGGTAGGAATGTGCGATGTACTTTTAGGAGATCAGCAACGAAAAGATCTATCCACGCTACTCACATCGCTTGGGCACAGCAATGAAGATCTGTTAGTTATTGAAATAATGTCCGAAAATGCCGAACAGCATAATGCGAAACTTAAGCTTTAAACCTCACAACCGAAAGGAAATTCTATGGCAGTACATTTGGATGAAGCTGAAAAGCAAATTCTTGGCGCCCTCTTGATAGACTTCACGGAGCGCATGCTTGACGCTCAGGCACTGTCTAATGGGTACGAAGGCCCAAAGGTTACGGATCTTACTGAAGCAATTTGCTGCGGGGACGACATAACCACTGTCGACTTCGACATTGCCTTTGCTGATCTCGAAAAGAAGAAACTGATCAGGACTGGCCCTTGGAAGGCGTACGAGAACAGTCCAGGCGCAAGCTTTATCATGATTGGGGGATACAGCTTGAAGCTGTATGCGAGCTTGACACAGCTCGGATATAAAACCTCCAGGCAGACACCTAATAAACCTTCCAAATCCCAACGCATCGTTAATAACGTGCATATCTCCGGGGGACAATTTAACAACTTGCAACTTGCTACCGGTGAAAGTATTTCACAGAAGATGGACGTGACGACTGGCGAAGAAAGTGAAATCCTATCTAAACTCGTAGCAATACTGGAGACACAGGGCCAGACTGTCTCTATTGAGCAACGCGCCGACCTCCTCTCGGCCATTGATCAAGCCAAGGAAGGAAATGGCAAAGAGGCTAGATCTCTACTTGAAAAAGTTTGCGGCCCCGTATGGCACTCTGTTCAGCCAGTGATGTGGCCAATTGTGGGCGACCTGGTCAGACAGAGTCTCGGATTATAAGGCCTGTAGAAAAAATCAACTTGACTGGATTGGCGACTCAGTACAGGACGACCCGAAAGAATTTTCAAATTCAATCGGGTCAATTTTTAATACCACAACAGCATTGCGCTCACTTACACTCTCGACAGCAATTCAGTCGGGCAATTCCAGAATTTAGCTTTCATCCTTCCTCGCCTAACGAAACAATATTCAAGCATCTCTTGCATCTCTAAATCCTTGCCAATGGGTATTGACACAAATATATCCCTTAGCCTTTGGAGAGCTATCTACTTACTCCTGAGATTGACAAGACTCTTCTACATAAGGAACTAAGTTAGAACAGTCCTCCCAGTGATAATGGTTGCCAGTTCATGATAACCAGTTCCCCGGCAAGCTCCGCCTTACCATGTCGCTGGTTCGTGTTGCTGTAGCGAATATCCAGATACTCAAAGTGGAAGCCATCAAACGCACGCCGGATGTCCGGGTGATCGTTGATGCTGACCATCACCTTACCCTTGCAGTGGCGCATGAAGTCGGCCATACGCTCGTATTCCTCAAAGGGGAAGTCCACGCCATAGCCGGCGGTCTGCCAGTAAGGCGGATCCATGTAGAAGAACGTGTGCGCTCGATCATAGCGTTCGGCACACAAGAGCCAGGACAAGTTCTCGACGTAGGTGCCGGCGAGACGCTGCCAGGCGGCAGACAGGTTCTCCTCGATGCGCAGCAGGTTGATGGCCGGCCCTGTGGTGGCGGTACCGAACGTCTGCCCGGTGACCTTGCCGCCGAAGGCATGCTGCTGCAGGTAGAAGAACCGGGCAGCGCGCTGGATGTCGGTGAGAGTTTCAGGGCGTGTCATCTTCTGCCACTCGAAGATCTGGCGAGAGCTGAGCGCCCACTTGAACTGACGGACGAACTCCTCCAGGTGGTTCTGCACAACGCGGTAAAGGGTGACCAGGTCACCGTTCAGATCGTTCAGCACCTCCACCGGTGCGGGCTGGGGACGCATGAAGAACAACGCGGCGCCGCCAGCGAAGACTTCGACATAGCATTCATGAGGGGGAAAGAGGGGAATCAAGCGGTCGGCCAGGCGGCGTTTGCCACCCATCCAGGGGATGATTGGAGAGGTCATAGGTATGCAAGTCTTTACTGTAT
>NZ_VZII01000016.1 GCF_009391885.1 Pseudomonas sp. MN1F
GGCCAACCGCATCCCCCACCTGGGCATCAGCAACATCGCCAGCGCAAACGGCAACATGCCCGCCCCCGCTGCCAGCGCCGACAGCTGCAGTCCGTTCTGCAGATACAACGGCAACAACGTCATCATCACTTGCGCACAGGCGGCATACGCGAACATCCCCAGCAAGGCCCCGATGAAGCGCCCGCTGCGCATTAGTTGCAGGTCGATCATCGGCCGTTCCTGACTGCGTTCGACCATGATGAACAACCCCATCAGGAACGCGCTGATCAGCAGGCGCCCGAGCGTATCGACACTGGTCCAACCCACCTGATTGGCTTCGATCATCGCCCAGATCAGGCAGCCCAAACTGCCCGCGAAGGTCAGGCTGCCCATCGGGTCGAGCCGTGCGGCAGCGCTGTCGCGAGACTCTTCGATACTGCGCAACACCATCAGCGCCAGCACCGCCACTAACGGCAGGTTGATGTAGAAGATCCAGCGCCAGCCGAGAGTACTGGCGATCACACCGCCGAGCAGCGGCGCGAAGGTGATGGTCGCGCCCATGCAAGCGCCCCAGAACGCCCAGGCGCGCATGCGTTCTTGCGGTTCATGGAAGCGGTGGCCGATGGCGGCCAGGGCCGAGGTCAGCAGCATTGCCGCGCCTACACCCTTGGCTGCACGGGCCAGGTCGAGGAACAGCAGGCTGGGGGCGGCGCCGCAGGCGAGCGAGGCGATGCCGAACACGGCCAGGCCGATCAGCAGCATGCGTTGGCGGCCGAAGCGGTCGGCCAGGCTGCCGGCGGGCAGCAGGCAGGCGGCGAAGGCCAGGAGGTAGGCACTGACTACCCATTCGATATCGGCGAACGAGCCGGACAGGTCGCGGGCGATGCTGGGCAGGCTGACGGCGACGATGTTGGTGTCGAGGATGATCAGGGCGCAGACCAGTGAGGCGGTGAGCAGGGTGAAGCGTGCTGAGGGCATGGATGGGCTCCGGGGAGTGGCTGGCCTGTGAGATCGCCGGGGCTGCTCTGCAGCCCATCGCCGGCAAGCGCGGCTCCCACAGGTACAGTGCAAGGCTCAACGGCGGCGCTGTACCTGTGGGAGCCGCGCTTGCCGGCGATGGACCGCATAGCGGTCCCCTGCAGGTTGGACTCACCTTAATGCCTTAGGCCCCGAAGCTTGTTAGCCTCAAGGGACCGCGTCCTTAGCCTGCAGGTAACACCGCATGGAAATCCGTCACTTTCGCTACTTCCTCTGCGTCGCCCGCCACGGTCACTTCACCCGTGCCGCCGAGCAGCTGGGTATCGCCCCGCCCACCCTCAGCCGGCAGATTCAGGACATGGAGCGCGAGCTGGGCGTGCGGTTGTTCGAGCGCAATCAGCGCGAAGTGAACCTCACCGCCGCGGGCCAGGCGCTGCTGATCGAAGCCGAGCAGGCGGTGCGCCAGTTCGATGCCGCGCAGCTGGGCGCGCAGCGTGCCGGGCGGGGTGACAGCGGGCGTATCGAGTTGGGCTACGTGGCGTCGGCGGCGTATTCGGGCATGCTGCAGCGGCAGGTGATCAGCTTCAGTGATGCCCACCCCGGAGTGCGACTGAACATCCGTGAACTGCCCATGGCCGAGCTGCCGGGCATGGTGCGTGATGGCTTGCTCGACCTGGCTTATGTGCGCTCGCCGATGGAGCTGCCGGACGAGCTTGAAGCCATCGCCCTGCATCAGGAAGACTTCGTGCTCGCCCTGCCCGCCAGCTCGCGGATCAACGAACTGGCGCAGATTCCGGCTGCGCGCCTGGCCAACGAGACCTTCATCCTGCCCGAACAGATTTCCGGCACGCTGGAGGCGGCAGCGCAGGGTGGCTTCGTCCCACGGCTGGGGCCGCAACCGGGCAGCCTGGTGGCGGTGATTACCTTGGTGTCGCTGGGGCAAGGGATCGCAGTAGTGCCGGAATCTGTGGTGCAGCGCATCAGCTTGCCGCAGGTGAATTACCGGCGGATTGCCGATTGCCAGGCCAGCTCGTGGTTGAGCCTGGTCCACCGGCGCTTCGAGAAGGGGCCGGCGGTTGTGCGTTACATCGATGGCGTGAAAGCTGGCATTTGACCTGAACTCAAGCGCCCTCCTCAGGCGTAGCCCCCAAGGCGTAAAACTCGTGCAACTTGGCCTGCAGTAGTGCCTTGTCTGGCAGGCGTGTCTGGTATTCCGCAATCAAAGCAGGTGACAAGCTGCGGTTGAGCGCGTATTCGACCACTTCATCGTCCTTGCTGGCACACAGCAACACACCGATGGCCGGGTTTTCATGAGGCTTGCGCTCATTTCGATCCAGGGCTTCCAGATAGAAATCGAGCTTGCCCAGGTATTCCGGCTCAAAGCGACCGACCTTTAGCTCGATTGCCACCAGGCAATTGAGACCACGGTGGAAGAACAGCAAGTCCAGTGCGAAGTCGCGGCCGCCGACCTGTAACGGGTATTGGGAGCCAACGAAGCAGAAGTCCCGGCCCAGCTCGATGAGGAACTCTTTCAGACGATCCATCAATGCACAATGTAGATCAGCTTCGGCATGGCCTCCGGGCAGACCAAGGAATTCAACCATGTAAGCATCCCGGAATATTTCTATGGCTGCAGGGCAATGCTGCCGCAGAGCCGCCGACGCCTTGGTCGGAGTCGCAATACTGCGCTCAAAGAGCGAGGCTTTGACTTGCCGCTCCAATTCTCGACTTGACCACTTTTCCTGGATTGCCATGCGCAGGTAGAACTCACGCTCCTGTGGCAGCTTGCTCTGGCTGAGGATCGTCAGGTTATGGGTCCACGGTAATTGTCTCAGCAGTGCTGAGACTTTCTCGTCGTGACGATAAGCCTCATAGAATTGGCGCATACGGAACAGATTGGGTCGTGTAAAACCCCGTAGCCCGGGCTGCGTTCGAGCAAGATGTGCGGCCAGCTGACTGACCACCGAATCGCCCCACTCCGCTTGCTCCAGCTTGCGACTGATATAGCCCCCCACCTGCCAGTACAAATCGATCAACTGACTGTTAACCGCCTGCACCGCCCGCTGCCGGGCCCCGTGAATCAACGCCAGCACTTCCTCGAAACGGTCATCCTTTACCGACGGAGAAGCCACTGGCGCATTGGCGTCTTGTTGTTTCGCGCTCATGCCTCGACTCCCTGTATGAATTGCGCAGGAAGTCTACCCCCACCAGCCCACCCTCCAGCGGCCAGCAGCACCGATCAAGTGTTTCAAAAAGAAAAGGGCACCCATCCACTGGTGCCCTTTGCCTTACCACAAGGTGAACTCAATCACCCCATCGACCGCGCCCCCACCGTTTGCGCATGGCCCCGCGAGGTGACGATCCCCAGGAAGGAAATCACGATCGCCAGGCCCAAGGTCGAACTCACTTCCGCCCGGTGCTCAGGCGTGTACATCATCACCGCCAGCGCACCGGCGATGAAGATGATCACCGCCCAGGTCAGGTACGGGAACAGCCACATGCGGAACTTCAACTCGGTATTTTCGCGCTCCAGGCGGCGGCGCATGCGCAGCTGGGAGATGGCGATGACCATGTACACCAGCAGTGCGATGGCGCCGGAGCTGGCCAGCAGGAACTCGAACACGCCCTTCGGTGCAAAGTAGTTGAGGACGGCGATGGCTGCGCCAATCAGGGTGCTGCCGAATACCGCGGCACGTGGTACGCCAACCTTGGAGGTCCTGTTGAGGAACGCCGGGGCGTCGCCGCGCTTGGCCAACGAGTACATCATCCGCGAGGCGATGTAGATCGACGAGTTCATGCAGCTGGTCACGGCCACCAGCACCACCAGGTCGACCATGAAGGCGGCGTTGGGGATGTTCATGATTTCCAGCGCACGCTGATACGAACCCACCACCGCCAGCTGTGGATCGTTCCACGGCACCACCGAGATGATCACGAAGATCGACAGGATGTAGAAGGTGCTGATGCGCCAGATCACCGAGCGGGTGGCCTTGGCAATGTTGCGCGACGGGTCGCTGGATTCGGACGCGGCGATGGTCACGGCCTCGGTGCCAATGAAGCTGAACATCACAGTGATGAACGCGCCGATCACCGCCGACCAGCCTTTGGGCACGAAGCCGCCATGTTCGGCCATCAGCCCGCTCAGGCCGCTGACTTCACGGTTGGGCAGCCAGCCCAACAGCGCGGCAAAACCGAGGCCAATGAAGCCGAGAATCGCGGTGACCTTGAGGATGGCGAACCAGAACTCGAACTCGCCGTACTTGGCCACGCTGAACAGGTTGGTGCCTGCCAGCAGCAGCACCGAGGCGAGGGCGAAGATCCAGCTGGGGATATCGGGGAACCAGGCGTTGAGCACATGCCCTGCGGCCAATGCTTCGATCGGGATCACCAGCACCCAGAACCACCAGTACAACCAGCCGATGGTATAGCCGGCCCAGCGGCCGATGGCCTGGTCAGCGTAGGTGGAGAACGATCCGGTGTCCGGGTGTGCCACGGCCATTTCGCCGAGCATGCGCATGACCAGTACCACCAGGGTTCCGGCCACGAAATACGAAAGAATGGTGGCTGGCCCGGCCGCCGCGATGGCGTGCCCGGAGCCGACGAAAAGTCCGGCACCGATAATGCCCGCAATGGACAGCATCGTTACATGACGTGGCTTGAAACCTTGTGCAAGGTTGCCATCAGATCCCACGGTGTTCATTGATCTTGTTCTCTTTTTGCTGACACAAGGAAGGACGGGGCAGGTGTAGGCGAAAATATCTCCTTTCAAATCAGGAAGTCGACACGTTGCTGGTGCTCTGTTGTTGATCTTTGGCACGCGTCACAGAGCAAGATGCCGGTGTGGTTCGGGCTTCATTTAAGCCCCGTGAGGCTGTGGGAAATTACACGAGAACGCCTCGGAACTGTTCGATCACGACAGGGCATTTCCCTAAACGCCAGATGTCGCGAATGGCATGTCCGATCACGCCAGCGGGCCGTCTGACGCTTTCGTTTTTCATTTGGATGTGTTTTGACCGCACACAAAAAAGCCCCGGTCTCCCGGGGCCTCTGTTGCTCAGGCGTCTGCCTACGCCTGCCCAGTGCGCTCGAAGCGCTTGGCCAGCAACAGGTAAGCGAAGATCCCCAGCACGCCATGGGCGGCCACGAACCAGAGTGCGTTGTGGAACGAGCCGGTGCTGGCGACCACGTAACCGATCACCAGCGGGGTGATGATGCCGGCGATGTTGCCGATGCCGTTGAACACGCCACCACACAGGCCGACCATCTTCTTCGGCGCCACATCCGACAGCACCGCCCAGCCCACCGCCGCCAGGCCCTTGCCAAAGAACGCCAGGGTCATCAGGGCGATCACCGCCGCGTTGCCCTCCACATAGTTGGCCAGCACCAGGCTGGTGGATAGCGCCATGCCGATCACGAACGGGGTCTTGCGCGCCTTGGACGGGTGCACGCCGCGGCGGATCAGGCAGTCCGAAACGAAGCCGCCGAGGATGCCGCCGGTGAAGCCGCAGATGGCGGGCAGCGCAGCGACCCAGCCGGCTTCCATGATGGTCATGCCACGGCCCTTGATCAGGTAGATCGGGAACCAGGTGATGAAGAAGTAGGTGAGCGCGGTAATGCAGTATTGCCCCAGGTACACCGCCCACAGGTTGCGGCTGGTGAACAACTGCGCGATCTCGGCGCGGGTCGGTTTGCTTTTGGCCGTCTTGCGTTCCTTTTCCAGGTCGACCAGGGCGCCGCCTTCACGCATGTAGTCCAGTTCTTCGCGGCTCAGCCCCGGCGCGCTGTGCGGTTCGTGATAAAGGCGGAACCACACCACGCTCAGCACCAGCCCCAGCACGCCCATCCAGATGAACACCTGCTCCCAGCTCAGGCTGTGGGTCATCCATGCCATCAGCGGGGCGAACACCACCACGGCCATGTACTGCGCCGAGTTGAACAAGGCAGAGGCCGTGCCGCGTTCACGGGTGGGGAACCAGCAGCTGACGATGCGCGAGTTGGCCGGGAACGCTGGCGACTCCACCAGGCCGAGCATGAAGCGCATGGAGAACAGCGCCACCGCCGCCGACACCCCGGCCAGGCCCAGCCAGCCGACGGTGCCTTGCAGCAGGGTGAACAGTGACCAGAGGATCAGGCTGACGCCATACACCCGGCGCGCGCCGAAGCGGTCGAGCAGCCAGCCACCGGGGACCTGGCCCAGGGCATAGGCCCAGGCGAAGGCCGAGAAGATCATGCCCAGCATTACCGGGTCCAGGCCCAGGTCTTTCAGGACTTCGGTGCCGGTGATCGACAAGGTGGCGCGGTCGGCGTAGTTGATGACGGTGATGACGAAGATCAGCGCCAGGACCAGGAAGCGATGGCGGCCGACCCCGGCCACGGCCTGCGGTGCGGCAACGGCGGATTTGCTGTTCATGTGGACCCTCTTGCTTCTCGGTGGAAGCGATTGTTTTTGTACAGAGAAGGTGTGGCCCTTTGGCCTTGTGTTACCTGTGCCGGCCCTTCGCGGCTAAAGCCGCTCCTACACAGACGGCGGTGTACATGTAGGAGCGGCTTTAGCCGCGAAGGGCCCTAGAGGTCGATCACCCGATTCGGCGGCACCTCGCCCCTGAAACAGGCTTCAAGGTTGTTCAACACCATGCGCCCCATCTCCAACCGGGTCTGCAGCGTGGCGCTACCTCGATGCGGCTGCAGGCTGACCTGGTTCAGGTCACGCAACGCCGGCGGCACATACGGCTCGTCGACAAACACATCCAGCCCGGCCCCGGCGATGCGCTGTTCCCGCAACGCCTCGACCAGCGCGTCCTCGTCAACCAACTTGCCGCGCGCCACATTGACCAGGTACCCCTCCGGCCCCAGAGCATCGAGCACCTCGGCCGTCACCAGCACCTGGCCGCCATCGGCAGAAGCCGCCACCACCAGTACATCCACCGAGCGCGCCAGTTCGACCAGGTCGGCCTCGTAGCGATAACCCGTTTCTGGCTGCTCGCGCCGCCCGTTGTAGGCAATGCGCATGTCGAATGCAGCGGCGCGCCGGGCGATGGCCTTGCCCACCTCGCCGAGCCCGACGATGCCCAGTTCGATGCCGCTGACCTTACGTGCCAATGGCAGGTTGACCGTGCCCCACAAACCGTCGCGCACCAGCCGCTCACCCTCGCCCAGGCGGCGCAGGGTACTGATGATCAGGCCCATCGCCAGGTCGGCCACATCCGCGGTGAGCACGCCCGGTGTGGTGGTGACGTGGATGCCGCGGCTGGCCGCGTGGCGCAGGTCCACGGCGTCGGTGCCGATACCGCTGATGGCGATGATCTCAAGGCTGGGCAACTGGTCCATCAGCGCGTTCGACAAGCCCTTGGCACCGCCGGTGACTACAGCGCGAATGCGCGGGCCAACCTCGGCGAGCAGCTGTTGCGGGTGGTCATGCTGATACAGCCGATGCACCTGGTAGGCACTGACCAGCTGGGCATCGATGGCCTCGGGGACAGGCTGGGTCAGCAGCACGTCGATGGCGTTGTTGTTCATCCTGGGCATCCGGCAGTTCGAAGACATGACTCGATGCTAGGCCCGCATTTGATACAGGTCTAATATAGATACTGGATCGAATAATTCAGGAATTGAATCATGGAGCTGCACCAGCTGCGCTGCTTCGTCGCCGTCGCCGAAGAGCTGCATTTCGGCCGCGCCGCTACCCGCTTGCACATGACCCAGCCGCCGCTGAGCCGGCAGATCCAGCTGCTGGAACATGCCCTCGGGGTGCTGTTGCTGGAGCGCAACAACCGCCAGGCGCGCCTGACCCTGGCCGGGCAAAGCTTTCTTGAAGATGCCCGGCGTATCCTGCAAGTCGCCGAATCGGCCAGCCAGTCGGCGCGGCGTATCGCCCATGGCGAAGCCGGCCGCCTGACCCTGGGCTTCACCGCCGTTGGTGCCTACAGCATGATCCCGCGCTTGCTGGTGCACGCCGGGCAGAGCTTGCCGGATATCGAGCTGGTGCTCAGTGAACGGGTCTCGTCCACCCAGGTGCACGACCTGGAAGCCGGCCTGATCGATGTCGGCCTGGTGCGCCAGGTGCTGCCCAGCGCGCGCGTGGAATACCTGCCGATCCACCGCGAACCTTTCGTCGCCGCCCTCCCCGCCGGGCATGCGCTGGCGGCACGCGAGCGGCTCAAGCCGAGCGATTTCGATGGGCAGCCGTTCGTGATGTACAGCGCCAATGAAGGGCGCTATTTCCATGACCGCATCGCCAACCTGTTCGCCCGGCATGAGGTGCAGCCGCGCTACCTGCATCAGCTGGGGCAGACCCATTCGATCCTGGGCCTGGTCAATGTGGGATTAGGCTGTGCGGTGGTGCCGGCTTCGGCGCAGGCGTTGCGCCTGGAGCAGGTGGTGTTCAAGCCGTTGGTGGGGATGGAGCAGCAGGCGGAGATCTTTCTGGCGTTCTGCCGGGACAACCCCAACCCGGTGCTGGGGGGCTTTGTGGCGATGGCGCGGGCATTCTTTGAAGCAGGATGAATAGTGTTGGCCTCTTCGCGGCGGTTCGACGCCTCGATAAACCCGCGAAGAGGCCAGCAGCCTTAACGCACCAGGCTAGGCCGCTTGTTGTCGAAGCTCCAACCGGGAATCAGGAACTGCATCGCCACGCTGTCATCCCGCGCCCCCAGCCCCATGTTGCGGTAGCACTCATGGGCCTTGGCCAGCTGGTCTTCATCCAGCTCCACACCCAGCCCCGGACGCTCCGGCACCCGCACATGGCCGTCGACGATACGCAGCGGCTCACGGGTCAGGCGCTGGCCGTCCTGCCAGATCCAGTGGGTATCGATGGCAGTGATTTCACCCGGCGCCGCCGCCGCCACCTGGGTAAACATCGCCAGCGAAATGTCGAAGTGGTTGTTCGAGTGCGAGCCCCAGGTCAGGCCCCAGTCGTGGCACATCTGCGCCACCCGCACCGCCCCCTGCAAGGTCCAGAAATGCGGGTCGGCCAAGGGGATGTCCACCGACTGCAACTGGATCGCATGGCCCATCTGCCGCCAGTCGGTGGCGATCATGTTGGTGGCGGTCGGCAGGCCGGTGGCACGGCGGAACTCAGCCATCACTTCTCGGCCCGAGTAGCCGTTCTCGGCACCGCACGGGTCTTCGGCGTAAGCCAGCACATTGTGCTTGTCGCGGCACAGGGCGATGGCCTCTTTCAACGACCAGGCGCCATTCGGGTCAAGGGTGATACGCGCTTGCGGGAAGCGTTCGGCCAGGGCCGTCACCGCGTCCATTTCCTCTTCCCCCCGCAGCACGCCGCCCTTGAGCTTGAAGTCGCTGAAGCCATAACGCTGCTTGGCCGCTTCGGCCAGGCGCACTACCGCTTCCGGGGTCAGGGCCTTTTCGTGGCGCAGGCGGAACCAGTCGTCATCGGCATCGGCTTCGTTGCGGTAGGCCAGGTCGGTCTGCTGGCGGTCGCCGATGTAGAACAGGTAGCCGAGCATCTTCACCGCTTCACGCTGCTGGCCCTCACCCAGCAGTGCCGCCATCGGCACGTTGAGGTGCTGGCCGAGCAGGTCGAGCAGCGCCGACTCGATGGCCGTCACCGCGTGCACGGTGATGCGCAGGTCGAAGGTCTGCAGGCCACGGCCGGCGGAATCACGGTTGGCGAAGGTCTGGCGCATGGCGTTGAGCACGCGCTGGTAGTGACCGATCGGCTGGCCGACCACCAGGCTGCGGGCGTCTTCCAGGGTCTGGCGGATCTTCTCGCCACCAGGCACTTCGCCCAGGCCGGTGTTGCCGGCACTGTCGCGCAGCACCACGACGTTGCGGGTGAAGTACGGGCCATGGGCGCCACTGAGGTTGAGCAGCATGCTGTCGTGGCCAGCCACGGGGATCACGCGCAGGTCAGTGACAACCGGGGTGCTGGAGTGAACGGCGGGATTGGTCTGCATGTTCATGGTTGTTGTCTCGCAGTCATCAGTGGGTCTGGCCCAAGGCCGAAGGCGCCTTGTGGTCGTCAGAGGGAACGCCCTTGGGGCGAATGCGTACGAAGAAGATGGCGATGGCCGCCAGCACCGAGGTCACCGCCAGGCCATACAGCCCGCCCTGGATCGACCCGGTCTGCTGTTCGAGCAGGCCGAAGGTGGTGGGGGCGACGAAGCCGCCGAGGTTGCCGACCGAGTTGATCAGCGCGATCACAGCCGCGGCGATACGGGCGTCCAGGTAGCCTTGCGGAATCGGCCAGAACAGCGACGAGGCCGACTTGAAACCGATGGCGGCAAAGCACACGGCAACAAAGGCGAACACCGGGCCGCCGGTGGTGGACATGAACATGCCGATGGCGGCGACTATCAAGGCACCGGCAACCCAGGCCTGCTGGAACTTCCAGCGCGTTGAGCCGGCAGCGAAGGCGTACATGGCGATGATCGAGATCAGCCACGGGATCGAGTTGAAGAAGCCGACCTGCAGGTCGCTGAGGTCGCCCATGCGCTTGATGATGCTCGGCAGCCAGAAGGTGGCGGCATAGATGGTCAGCTGGATGCAGAAGTAGATCAGGCAGAACAGCACGATCTGGCGGTCCTTGAGCAGGCTCCAGGCCGAAGGCTTCACCGCGCCGACCGCTTCACGCTCCCGCTGCTCGCGGTCGATGGTCGCCACCAGCGCGTCCTGTTCAGCCTGGCTCAGCCACTTGGCATCGTGCGGCTTGGAGTCGAGCCAGAAGAACACGAAGAAGCACAGGGTCACCGAGGCCATGCCTTCGATGAACAGCATCCACTGCCAGCCATGCAGGCCCAGGCCCTGGATCTGCATCAGCGCACCGGCCAGCGGCCCGGAAATCAGCGACGCCAGGGCCGAACCGCTGAGGAAGATGGCAATCGCCTTGCCGCGCTCGGCAGCCGGCAGCCAACGGGTGAAGTAGTAGATCACGCCGGGGAAGAAGCCCGCCTCGGCAACGCCCAACAGGAAGCGCAGCACGTAGAACTGGGTTTCGCTCTGGACGAAGGCCATGGCGGTGGCCACCAGGCCCCAGGTGAACATGATGCGGGTCAGCCACAGCCGCGCACCGATCTTTTGCAGCAGCATGTTCGAGGGCACTTCGAACAGCGCGTAGCCGATAAAAAACAGCCCGGCACCGAAACCGAAGGCCGCGGCACTGATGCCCAGGTCGCTTTCCAGGTGCGGGCGGACGAAGCCGATGTTGACGCGGTCGAGGTAGTTGACGATGAACATGATGACGAACAGCGGCAGGACGTGGCGCTTGACCTTGGCCACGGCACTGGCCAAAGCGTCGCCTTCATTCCGGGCAGACGGAGCGAGGGTGTCGTTCACGGGTGGATCTCCCACTAATTGTTTTTGTGCGGGTCGAAGTTGTCTGACATGACAATGGAACGGAGCATAGGCGCAGCGAAGTTGTACGACAAGATGCCGAACATCGCGGATATAGCAAAATACAAGCTGATAAATAGCAACATTGCGTCTATCATGCCGACAACGCAATTAACAGCCCTGTACCGTGCAGAGAAAAACCGGGCAAAAAAAATTTTTATTGGTTAACTTGTCGTACAAGCAACCCTGACCCGGAACGCCTCATGGACACTTCCCCAGCCAAACGCAGCCACAGCCGCGCCCACGACCTGGTGTCGAGCCTGACCCAGCAGATCCTGCTGGGCACCTTCAAGCCCGGGGACAAGCTGCCGTCGGAGAACACCCTGGTGCGCGAGCATGGCGTCAGCCGCACCGTGGTCCGCGAAGCGCTCTCGAAGTTGCAGGCCTCGGGCCTGGTGGAGCCACGCCACGGCATCGGCACCTTCGTGATGGAGCGCCAGGGCCAGGCGGGTTTGCGCGTGGGGGCGGAGAATGCTGCCAGCGTGCGTGACCTGCTGGAGCTGCGCATCGGCCTGGAGGGCCAGGCAGCCGCCCTGGCTGCCGTGCGCCGCAGTGACGAGCACCTGGCACGCATGCGCAAGGCGCTGGATGACTATCAGGACTTGGCGGCGGCCGGGGACAGCTGTATCGAGGCCGACCGGCGCTTTCACCTGTTGATCGCCGAGGCCACCGGCAACCTGTATTTCAGCGAGATGATGGCGCAGCTGGGCAACGGCCTGATCCCGCGCAATCGAATGGCCCTGGCCGAACGCGCCGGGGCCAACCTGGCGCGGCATGCCTACCTGGCCAACCTTGAGCATGAGGCGATCCTCAATGCCATCCGCCGGCAGGACCCGGATGCCGCGCGGGCGGCGATCTGCCTGCACCTGTCCAACAGCCGGGATCGCCTGCTGCCGGACTAGAAGCCGCTGTCGTTACAGTTTCACCAGGTCAGGCAGATCTTGCCGAAATGCCGATTGCTCTCCTGATAGCGGAACGCCTCGACGATCTGCTCCAGTTCGAAATGCTTGTCCACCACCGGCCGCAAGCCATTGGCATCGATCGCCCGCACCATCGCCTGCTGCTGCGCGCGGCTGCCCACCAGCACACCTTGCAGGCGGATCTGCCGCACCAGTGCCTGCACCAGCGGCAACTGCCCGGCCACGCCAGTGAGAATGCCGATCAGCGACACATGCCCACCAATACGCGCGGCAATCATCGACTGCTCCAGGGTCGCCGGCCCACCCACTTCGATCACATGATCGACGCCGCGATTGCCCGTGAGCTCACGGGCCTTCTCACCCCAGGCCGGGGTGCTCTTGTAGTTGATCAGGTGGTCGGCGCCGAGGGCTTTCAGGCGTTCGAGCTTGGCGTCGCTGGACGACGTGGCGATGACCGTGGCCCCCGCCAGCTTGGCGAACTGCAAGGCGAAGATCGACACCCCGCCGGTGCCCTGCACCAGCACCGTGTCACCGGGCTTGAGGTGATCATCGCTCATCAAGCTGCGCCAGGCAGTGAGGCCGGCCGTGGTCAGGGTTGCAGCCTCGGCGTGGCTGAAGCCTTGGGGAGCCAGGGTGAAGGCGGTAGCGGGAGCGGTCACCTGTTCGCGCGCGTAGCCGTCGATGCCGTCGCCGGGCACCCGGCCAAAGCCTTCGACGTTGGCCTGGCCGTCGAGCCAATCCGGGAAGAAGGTGCTGACGACGTTGTCGCCGACCTTGAATTCACTTACGCCCGCACCGACCGCGACCACTTCGCCGGCGCCGTCGGCCATGGGAATGCGCCGCTCGCTCGGGCCCCACATGCCGCTGACCACGGCGAAGTCGTGATAGTTGAGGGAGCTGGCATGCAGCTGCACGGTGATCTCGCCGGCCTTGGGCGCTGGGGCCTCGCTGGTGCCGACTTCGACCTTGTCGTAGCCGCCGCCGGGTTGCACATAGATGGCCTTGCTGGTCATGACTGGGGCTCCATTCAGAGAAAGACTGCGGTTCAGCATAGCCATTTCCGGCCTCTTCGCGGCGCAAGGGTCAGCCCAACAACCCCCGCAGTGCCCGGCAATCCGCCGCATGCCAGTCCACCAGTTCTGGCCATGGATTATCCGGCAAATTCACCAGCACCGTGCGCGCACCCGCAGCCCGCCCACAGTCCAGGTCAAAGCGATAATCCCCGACCATCACCAGCTCACTGGGCGCCACACCCCAGACGCTGGCAATCTTCAACAGCCCATCCGGGCTCGGCTTGGGCTCTGCCTCATCGCGCCCGAGAATGTGCTCGACCGGGAAGCAATCCGCCAGGCCGATCGCTTCCAGCGTCACATGCGCCAGCTCCCGGGCATTGCGGGTGAGGATGCCCAGGCGGCAACCACGCTGAGCCAGCTCACGCACCAGTTCCACGGCCCCGGTGGCCGCTGTCGAGGCAATCGCCAGGTCGCGTTCATGCTCCAGCAGCCAGGCATGCTTGGCCGCCGCTTCCGCTGCCGGCAGCGCCGCCAGGTGGGTGAGAATGTCGTGCTCGGCCGGGATGTCCAGGGCGACGCGGATAGCGGCGAAATCGTGCACCGCCACCGTCAGGGTGCCGTCCATGTCGAACACCCAGTTGCGGATTTCGGCCAGGCTCATGCCCAGTCCTTGCGGTGGCGAATCAGGCCTTCCTGGGTCGACGATGCCACCAGCTGGCCAGCGCGGTTGAAGATGCTGCCGCGGCAGAAACCACGGGCATTGCCGGCCCACGGGCTGTCGGTGGCGTACAGCAGCCACTCATCGGCGCGCAGGTTACGGTGGAACCACAGCGAATGGTCGAGGCTGGCGATCTGCATGTCGCGCTGCCACACCGACTTGCCATGGGGCAGCAACGAAGTGGTCAGCAGGCCGAAGTCGGAGGCGTAGGCCAGCAGGTACTTGTGCAGTGCAGGTACGTCAGGGAGTGTGCCGTCGGCGCGGAACCAGGCGTACTTCACCGGGTCGCCGGGTTGCGGGTTGAACGGGTCGCGCTCGGTTACCGGGCGGATCTCGATCGGCTTGGCGCACAGCACCTTGTCGCGGATGCGTTCGGGCAGCTTGTCGGCGTGGGCGCTGGCCAGCTCGACTTCGGTCGCCAGGTTTTCCGGGCCGACCACGTCAGGCATCTGCACCTGGTGCTCGAAGCCTTCCTCGTCGTACTGGAACGACGCGCTGCAGGTGAAGATCGGCTGGCCCTTCTGAATCGCCGTCACCCGCCGGGTGCTGAAGCTGCCGCCGTCACGCACGCGGTCGACCGAATACACCACCGGCAAGCTGGCATCGCCTGGGCGCAGGAAGTAACCGTGCAGCGAATGCACGTGGCGCGCATCCTCGACCGTCTGGCTGGCAGCCGACAGCGACTGGCCCAGTACCTGGCCACCGTACAGCTGACGGAAGCCCAGGTCCTGGCTGCGGCCACGGAACAGGTTCTCCTCGATCGACTCGAGGCTCAACAGGTCGACCAGGTCGTCCAACACATGACTCATCGGGGGTTCTCCTTGTAGGAGCGAGCTTGCTCGCGATGCGCCGCGTCAACGGCGCTCGGTTTCACAGGCGCTGAACATCTTTCGGCGAGCACCTTGCAGGGGTAAGGAAATGATACAGGGTTTGTCATTGACGCCGTGCATGGCGGCTCATTCAGTGCGCAGGGTCTGCTCCCAATGTGCGCGGTCAATGCGATACAGCACGTGAGGGCGCAGCGGGTGGCCGATGGGCAGGCGGGGGTGATCGAAGCTGCCATTGGCGTCCTGGAGCATGCCGATGGCCTGCATGACTTTCTGCGACGGCAAATTGCTCTCGCTAGTGAACGACACCACCTCTTCCACGCGCAATTGGGCGAAAGCACAACGCAGGCAGGTCCATGCCGCCTCGCTGGCAAAACCCAGGCCCCAATGGCGCCGGGCCAGGCGCCAGCCGATCTCCACTGCCGGGGCGAACGGCGCATCGAAATTGACATTGAGCAAGCCCGTCATGCCGATGAACGCCCCACTATCCTTGCGCTCCAGCGCCCACAGGCCGAAGCCGTACTCGTTGAAGTGGCCGCGGATCCTGCCGATCAGCGCCGCCGCTTCCAGCCGCGTCATCGGCGCAGGGAAATAACGCATCACCTGCGGGTCGGCACACATTGCGGCGAACTCGCGCAGGTCGTCATCGTGCCATTGGCGCAGCACCAGGCGTGCGCTTTCCAGGTGGAGGATGGGGGTCATGGGAGGTGCTCCGGTTTTACGTTGTGGCATTTAACAGCGTAGGCGCGGCCAGGTTTTTCACGCAACCGGCGGCGCCCGGAATGCAATTTTCACAACCCCTTCACCCGTCCCCGACAGACGGCTGAGCACAATGCCCCCTCAAACCACCGCCGCGCCATTGGAGTGACGCATGCAGCCAAGCAACACCTTGGGCCACCCCGCCAACCACGCCCGTCGCAAGCGACGCATGTCACGCAAAGCCCTTGGTGCCGCTCTCGGCCTGTGCCTGGTCATCGCGGCGGTGACCACCTGGCTGGCGACGAGGACCCATATCGTGGACCTTGGCAACGAGCGACAGTTGAACGAAAGCGGCCTGCTGAAGGACTGGGCCGACGGTGCGGTAATCGTGATGATCCGCCATGCCGAACGTTGCGACAGCGCGCCCGGCCCGTGCCTGAACGACCCCACCGGCATTACCGTGGCCGGCAGCGAGGCCGCCACGCGTGTAGGCCAAGGCTTGAAGCAACTGGGCCTGAGCAATGCCGATGTGCTCGCCAGCCCCAAGGTGCGCACCCAGCAGACTGCGCACTTCATCCTTGGCCAGGCCGTAGCGAGCGAAGCCTGGCTGGAAAGCTGCGACAACCAGTTCGCCAGTGAAGCGCTGGCGCGCAAGCGTGCGGGGCACAACCTGGTACTGGTGACCCACAATGGCTGCATCGACCATTTCGCCCGCCAGCAGCATGTGGCCGGTGGTGAGCGCGAGAGCAACTACGCCAGCGCGCTGTTCGTCTCGGTCAATGCCAACGGCAAGGCGCGAATCCTTGGGCGCTTGAACGAGCCAGACTGGCAACGCGTATTGGCCAGCGTGGGGAAATAACTGGCAAGATCAGCGCTGGCCCCGATTGCGAACTTCCCATGCCGTTGCCGCTGATCTACCACGAAGACTACAGCCCGGAATTCCCCGCCGAGCACCGCTTTCCGATGGACAAGTTCCGCCTGCTGCGCGACCACCTGGTGGCCAGCGGGCTGACCACCGACCAGGCCCTGCTGCGCCCGGACATCTGCCCCAACGATATCCTCGCCCTGGCCCATGACCGCAGCTACATCGAGCGCTACATGAATGGCGAACTGTCCCGCGAGGACCAGCGTCGCCTCGGCCTGCCCTGGAGCGAAGCCCTGGCCCGGCGTACCGTGCGCGCGGTGGGTGGCTCGCTGCTGACCGCCGAAATGGCGCTGCAGCACGGCATCGCCTGCCACCTGGCCGGCGGCACCCACCACGCCCACTACGACCACCCGGCCGGCTTCTGTATCTTCAATGACCTCGCCGTGATCAGCCGCTACTTGCTCGCAGCCGGCCGCGTGCACCGGGTGCTGATCTTCGACTGCGATGTGCACCAGGGCGACGGCACCGCACGCATCCTCCACGACACCCCGGACGCCATCACCGTGTCCCTGCACTGCGAGCAGAACTTCCCCGCACGCAAGGCTCACAGCGACTGGGACATTCCCCTGCCACGCGGCATGGGCGACACGGCTTACCTGAAGGTGGTGGAAGATGCGCTGAACTACCTGCTGCCGCTGTATCAACCCGACCTGGTGCTGTACGACGCTGGCGTCGATGTGCACAAGGACGATGCCCTGGGCTACCTGCAACTCACCGACCAGGGCCTGGCCGCGCGTGACGAGCTGGTGATGCGCCACTGCCTGGGCCGTGACATCCCGGTGGTCGGGGTGATCGGTGGCGGCTACAGCAAGGACCGCGAAGCCTTGGCCAGGCGCCACGGCATTCTTCACCACAGCGCGGCACGCGTCCTGGGTTGTTCACAATGACTGTGGAACCGCTTGTGGATAACCTGCGGGAAAGACGCTGCAGCCCTTTACCAGCCTGGCCTGTAGAACACTGATCATTTTTTGTTCAGTGCTTAGCTTGGCCAGGCTGCGCTAGAATGTGCCGTCTTTTCCACAGCCTGCTGCCTACCATGTCAGATAAATCCCCCGCTTCCTCTCCCCAGGCCGTCGTGATTGGCGGCGGCCCTGCCGGCCTGATGGCCGCAGAAGCCATGGCCCAGGCGGGCCTGGCGGTGGAAGTGTTCGACGCCATGCCATCGGTGGGCCGCAAGTTCCTGCTGGCCGGCGTCGGCGGCATGAACATCACTCATTCGGAAGCTTATCCACAGTTCGTTTCGCGCTACGCCGAGCGACAGAGCGAGATTGACGGGCTATTGCGCGACTTCGATGCCGATGCGCTGCGCCAGTGGATTCACGGGCTGGGTATTGAAACCTTCGTCGGCACGTCGGGCCGGGTTTTCCCGACCGACATGAAGGCTGCCCCGCTGCTGCGCGCCTGGCTGAAGCGCCTGCGTGACAACAATGTAGTTATCCACACCCGCCATCGCTGGCTGGGCTGGAATGCCGACGGGAGCTTGCGCCTCGCTTATCCACAGGGTGAATTGCAGGTCAAGGCCGACGCCGTGGTGCTGGCCCTCGGTGGCGCCAGCTGGGCAAGGCTGGGCTCCGACGGTGCCTGGCAGCCATTGCTGGCCGAACGTACTGTGGATATCTCGCCGCTGCGGCCGAGCAACTGCGGTTTCGAGGTCGAAAGCTGGAGCCCAGTGCTTGTGGACAAGTTTGCGGGGGCGCCGCTGAAGAACATTGCCTTGAGTGTGCCAGGCATGGCGCCGCGCAAAGGCGAGTTCATCCTCACCGCACAGGGCGTCGAGGGCAGCCTGGTGTACGCATGGTCGGCGCAGCTGCGCCAGGCCATCGAGCATGAGGGGCAAGCCAGGCTATTGCTTGATCTGCTGCCGGACAAGCCTGTGGACAAAATTGCCCAGGCGCTGGCCAAGCCACGCGGGTCGCGGTCGATGGCCAAGCACCTGCATAGCCAGTTGGGGATCGACGGGGTCAAGGCGGGGTTGCTGCGGGAGCTGACGGACCATGCGACGTTTGCCGATCCCCAGGCGTTGGCGCGGGCGATCAAGGCCTTGCCGATCACGCTGCTACGGACGCGCCCGCTGGATGAAGCGATCAGCAGCGCCGGTGGCGTGCGTTTCGAAGGGCTGGATGAAGGGTTGATGGTTCGCCGGATGCCGGGGGTGTTCTGTGCCGGCGAAATGCTGGACTGGGAGGCGCCGACCGGGGGGTATCTGCTGACGGCGTGCTTTGCCAGTGGTTTGCGTGCGGGGAGAGCCGCAGCAGACTGGCTGAAATCTCAAGGCTGACCCCGCTCCCCTGTGGGAGCGGGCTTGCCCGCGAAGCAGGCAACGCGGTGCTTGGCACGGGCTTCGCCCGTGTTCGCGGGCCCGCCCGCTCCCACAGAGGTACGCGCTACTCCCGTAATTACGGTTTGCGCTTGCGCGGCCCGCCGTTGAAGCTCGGCACCTTGCGCACTGCCTTGACCGATGGCTCGGCAACGCCCGCCTCGGCGCTGTCCATCCAGCGCCCCAGCCCGCGCTTGGCGCTGTTCTCTTTCGGTTTCTTGGGCTTCTTCGGCTTCTTGATCACCTGGCCACTGGCATCGGTCATCGGTACCCGGTGCTCGGGGATGAAGTCAGGCTCTTCATGACGCGGCAAGGTCTGCCGGGTCAGCACTTCAATCGCCGACAGCATCTGCACTTCATCGGCACACACCAGCGAGATCGCCTCGCCCTTGTTGCCGGCCCGGCCGGTACGGCCAATGCGGTGCACATAGTCCTCGGCCACGATCGGCAGGTCGAGGTTGACCACCAGCGGCAGGTCGTCAATGTCCAGGCCACGGGCCGCAACATCGGTCGCCACCAGCACCTGGATCTCGCGCGCCTTGAAACTGTCCAGCGCGCGCTGACGGGTAGCCTGCGGGCGATCGCCGTGAATGCCGTCGGCATTTACACCGTCAGCCAGCAGGCGCTCGACCAGCTGATCGACGCCATTGCGGGTCTTGGCGAATACCAGCACCTGCTTCCAGCGCTGCTTGCGCAGCAGGTGCATGAACAACTCGGTCTTGCGCTTCTTGTCCACAGGCACCAGCCACTGCTTGACCGTGGTCGCCGCAGCGTTGCGCGGGCTGACTTCAATGCTCAACGGATCATTCAGCGCCAGGCCGGCGAGCATGCGGATCTGCTCGGAGAAGGTGGCGGAGAACAACAGCGTCTGGCGCTTGCGCGGCAAGGCGGCATACACCGACTGCAGCTCTTCGGCAAAGCCCAGGTCAAGCATGCGGTCGGCTTCATCGAGCACCAGGGTCTGTACCTGGTTGAACTTCACCGCGTTCTGACGGAACAGGTCGAGCAAGCGGCCGGGCGTAGCCACCAGCAGGTCGACGCCACGGCGCAGGCGCATCATCTGCGGGTTGATGCTGACCCCGCCGTACACCGCGTAGGTGCTCAGCGGCAGGTTCTCGGCATACTCGCGCACGTTGTTGTGCACCTGCTCGGCCAGCTCGCGGGTCGGCACCAGCACCAGCGCACGGATCGAGTTGCTGGCAACCTTCTCACCTTCCAGGGCCAGGCGCTGCAGCACCGGCAGGGCGAAACCGGCAGTCTTGCCGGTGCCGGTCTGGGCTGCGGCCATCAGGTCGCGGCCGGCCAGCACGGCAGGGATGGCCTTGGCCTGGACCGGGGTCGGGGTGGTGTAGTCCAGCTGCTGCAAGGTGCGCAGCAGCGGTTCGATCAGGCCGAGTTGGGCGAAATTCATGGCAATACCGTCAGGGGGTTCAGCGAAGGCGGCAAGTTTACCGCATCGCCCCTGGCTACTTGCAGATTTCGCCCTTCAACGGCTGTTCAGGCGCCTTGCGCCACTGCGGCAGGCCGATCAGCACCACGGCGCCAATGATCACCGCCATGGCCAGGCATTCCTCCGCGCCAATCTCTTCGCCGGCGAAGACGATGCCCAGCAGCACCGCCACCGCCGGGTTGACGTAGGCATAGCTGGTGGCGGCGGCCGGGCGCACGTTCTTGAGCAGGTACATGTAGGCACTGAAGGCGAGGATCGAACCGAACAGCACCAGGTAGGCCAGCGCGCCCCAGCCAGCTGCGGTGGGCATCTGCGTCATGCGCTCACCGGACAGCCCACTGCCCAGCAGCAATACCGCACCGCCGACCAGCATCTCGGCAGCACTGGCCATCGGCCCCTGGGGCAACGGCAGGCTTTTGCTCCACACCGAACCGAATGCCCACGAAGCCGCCGCGAACAGGATCAACGCCGCGCCGATGGGGCTGGCCTGCAAGTTCGAGCCGAGGTTGAGCAAACCGATGCCGAGCAGGCCAAGGAAGATCCCGGCCCATTCCAGGCGCGAGTTGCGGTGGCCGAACAGCAAACCAAAGACCAGGGTGAACAGCGGCACCGTGGCCACCGCCAACGCCGCCACACCCGATGCCACACCGGCATGCTCGGCCACGGTCACACCACCGTTGCCGCAACTGAGCAGCAGAAAGCCGATGGCACCTGCTGCACGCCATTGCGGCCAGGTCGGTGCCGGCACCCCGCGCCAGCGCAGGAAGCCGTACAGCAGCCCGCCCGCAATCAGGAAGCGCACCCCCGCCATCAGCATCGGCGGCCATGACTCGACGCCGATGCGAATGAACAGGTAAGTGGAACCCCAGACCAGGTACAAGGCCAGGAAGGCGCCGACGAGCAACAGCGGAAAGCGACGGGAGGCAGGCATGGCAGACAACTCAGAAATCCGTTTTCGGGTGACCGAGTTTAGGGCTGTGTGCAAGTAAAGATAAGTTACAAAACAGCGCGAAATGAGCGGCACACTTTTGGTGCGCTCATCAGGCGTACTTGGCCAAGGTTTCGCGAACTTTCGCGGCAGGCGTTTTCTGCAGGCGGCAAAGCAGCTCGTGGGAGAGTTGCTGGATGCCGTGGCTCTGGCGTAGCACACCGGCCAAATGTTGCAGCAGGTTGGCGGCCATCTCCGCATCGGCCATCGCCCGGTGCGCGGTACCGGTATCCGGCAGCGCGGCCCAACGGGTCAAGGTACCCAGCTTGTGGTTCGGTGCCGCCGGCAGCAGGCGCCGTGACAGCAGCAGGGAACAGGCGAAGGCCTGGCGACGGCTGCGGCCGATGCGGCTCAATTCGTAATCCCAGAACTTCTGGTCGAAGGCGGCGTTGTGCGCCAGCAGCGGGGTATCACCGACGAACTCGGCCACTTCGTTCATCACCGTGTCCACCGGCGGCGCCGTGCGCAGCATGGCGGTGGTAATGCCGGTCAGCCCGGCGACGAAGGCAGGCACCGGCACACCGGCATTCATCAGGCTCTGATAGCGCTCGACGATGCGCCCGCGTTCCAGCATCACCACCGCCACCTCGGTGGCGCGGCAGCCGGCACCGGGGGAAATACCGGTGGTTTCAAAGTCGATGACAGCAATACGTTCCATGAAAAACCTTAGTGCTTGAGCAACAGCGTGCCCTCGATGGGCACATAACGGGTGGCGGCACGAATCAGCGACAACGCGGTCAGGCCGGGGACGCCATAAACCACCGCCTCGGTGCCGTGGCGCTGGATGACCCGTTCCAGCAGCAGGTCGAAGTCACCATCACCAGAAGCCAGCACCACCTGGTCGACCCGGCTGGCCGCATCGATCACATCGAGGGTGATGCCCACATCCCAGTCGCCCTTGGCCGAACCGTCGCTGCGCTGGATGAACGGTTTCAGGCGCACGTCGAAACCGAGATTGCGCAGGATCTGCTGGAATTGCTGCTGCTTGCTGTCGCCACGGTCGATGGCATAGGCCACGGCCTCGACGATCTCGCCTTCACGGCTGACGTCCTTCCACAGTGCGGTGTAGTTGAAGTGGCAGCCGTGGGCCTGGCGCACGGTGTAGTAGAGGTTCTGCACATCGGCGAACAGCGCGATCTTTTTCACCACATACCCTCGACATGAAAAGGGGCGCAAAGCGCCCCTTCGGAAATGCCAGCAGTATGCCAGACCGGTCAGACGAACGTATCGTCATCCGAGAAGAAGCCGCCGCCCTCGTTACCGTAGTCGGTATCGGCCCAGCCACCCTGGTCATTGCCCCAGCCACCGTTGTCGGCGACCTGCTGCTGTGCGCCCTGGTCATTCCAGCCGCCGTTGTCACTGGCCGGTGCCGGCTCTTCCTTGATCACCTCGACCACCTCTTCAGGCTGCGAGTGGTGGTTGAACAGGCTGCTGATGCCTTGTGCCAGCAACACACCACCGGCCACACCCGCAGCGGTCTGCATCGCGCCACCGAGGAAGCTGCTGGCACCGCTGCGCGCCGGCGCGGCGCCAAACCCGGCCTGTTGCGGTTGCGCTTGTGCCTGCATTTGCGGCTGCGGCTGGGAGAAGCCCGGCGCACTCGGCTCGCGCCAACCGCCACCCGATGCCACCGGCGCACTTGGGCGCTGCGGCTGAACCGGCTCCGGATTGCGCGCACCGGCACCGAAAATGCTGGAGAGGAAGCCACCGCCGCCATTGCTGCTGCTGGCACGGGTTGCCTCAAGCTGGGCCCGGGCTTGCTTCAGCTCAGCCTCCAGCTGCTTGTTCTGCTCGTCCAGGCGCTTGATCGCGGCTTCCTGAACCAGGATCGCCTGGGCCATGTAGTACGGCGCCGCCGGTTGCTGGCGGACATGCTCCTCGATCCGTGCCTGCGCCTGCGCATCACGCGGCTGGCTCGGGTCTTCGGCTTGCTTGATGCGGCCGAACAGGCCGTCGATCAGGGTTTGTTCATCAGTGTTCATTGGGCTACCTCATGGGCTAGCAGGACATCGGACATGGCAAAGATGGGGGGCTTGGGCGAAGGATTCAATCACCGCGCGGGTGAAACTTTTTTCAGCAAGTGACAGCTCTGGGCTAAAGTTAGGCCCCTGTTTTTACTGCCTTGCGATGTTGACTGATGAATCCGCTGAGCGTTCTGCGCGACTCCCTGTACTTCTTCCGCCGCCACCTGGCCAACATCATCCCGCTGTGCCTGCCGCTGGTGGTGCTCGAAGCCCTCACCACCCAGCTGCTGTACCGGCAGCTGGGCGACCAGGCCTCGCCGGCCTACGGCATGCTGATCAGCCTGTTGTTCTACCCGCTGTACAGCGCGGCGTTGATCCTCTACCTGGACACCCGCAGCAACGGCCAGGAGATCCGCAAACGCGACCTGTTCGCCCGCGCCGTGCAGCTGTGGCCGCAACTGGCCCTGCTGATCACGATCAGCTCGCTGCTGATCATGGCCGGCCTGGCGCTGCTGGTGTTCCCGGGCGTGTGGATCATGATCAACCTGGTGTTCGCTGAGTACCTGCTGGTGCTGCGTGGCCTGCCAGTGGTGCAATCGATGCGCGAAAGTGCGCGGATGACCACCGGGCACTTCCTGCGCATCATGATCTGCGTGCTCGGCGTGCTGGCGCCGATCTGGCTGATCGATGGCCTGCTGCTGATGGCCTTCCCAGAGCCTGCGCCGGGCGTCGAACTGGCCCTGGACAGCCTGAGTGGGTTCCTGCAGTTGTTCAGCACCGTAGTGCTGTATCGCCTGTTCATGCTGCTGGAAGGTGAAGCTGGCGCCTGACGCTGTATACCCACGAGGCGCTGAAGGAAGCCATTCAGCCTCCCATGTGGCATGCCCGATCCATACGGTGGAGTCCCAATCACCTGGAGACTCCCCATGGATTCGCAAATACAAGACGCTTACGCCCGCTCGTTCAGCGGCCAACTGTATGCAATCGCCACCAACAGGTATGTGCCCCTGCGGCTAAGCAGCAGCCGCGACAAATGGAGTTGGGGTATCACGCCTCAGAACGACTGGCTCATGGCAGGCGGCAAGCAGAACTCCATACGCCTGGATTTTGCCTTCGACTCCCAGACACACGACCGACTGCATTACCACATCAGCCTCTCCGGCAGCGCGCATCCCCCCAAGAAACTGGGGCTCAGCCTGAACGGTTACCTGGGTTTCTACCAGCGATTGGAAGTGACCGATTACTGGAAGATCGAACCGCTGGAGCTGACAGAGCACGGCCTGATCTGTCACCTGCGTGATCATCAGGGCCACCGTGCGGGCGCCATCATGGACACCCCGCATTACAACGGTCAAACACAGTACCTGCTGAATACGAAAGAAGGCGAAACACTCACCTTCCTGCTTCGGCAAGACAGCTGAACACCGCCCCTCAAGTGCCGCGCGGCTTGGCCCGCGCGGTAGCTTCAGCGACCAAGGGATCATCTGGCCAATAGTGCTTGGGGTACCTGCCCTTCAGGTCCTTCTTCACCTCGGCATAGGTCGTGCGCCAGAAGTTGGCCAGGTCCTGGGTCACCTGCACCGGACGCCGCGCCGGCGACAACAGATGCAGTTTCACCTGCTGGCGGCCCTGGGCAATGCGCGGGGTATCGGCCAGGCCGAACAACTCTTGCAGGCGCACGGCGAGAATCGGCGGGCTCTCACTGTAGTCCAGGCGGATGTTCGAGCCGGACGGTACCGCCAGATGAGCCGGCGCCCATTCGTCCAGACGCTGCGGCAATGGCCAGGGCAGCAGGTTGCGCAGGATCGACGACAGGTCCAGGGCGGCGAAGTGGCTCAGGCGCGAGACCTTGCCCAGGTAAGGCTGCAGCCAGTCTTCCATATTCGCCAGCAAAGCCTCGTCACTCAGGTCGGGCCATTCGCTCTGCCCCTCCTTGGCTAGATCCAGCTGACGCAACAGCGCGACCCGCGCTTGCCATTGGCGCAGCTCCGGGGTCCAGTTCAGCAGGTTCAGGCCTTTGCGCCGCACCAGGCCAAGCAACGCCTTGGCGCGGGCTTCGTCATCCAGGCCAGGCAACGGTTCGCGGCCCAACACCAGTTCGCCGACCTTGGTCTGGCGTTCGGCGCGCAGCACCTGCTCGCGCTCGTCCCAATCGAGGATATCGACGCGCTCGACCTGTTCGGCCAGCACATCATCGAGCAGCGCCGGGTCGAACTCGGCCGCCAGGTAGATGCGCTCTTCTCGCTGACCCTGACGGCTGCCCAGATCGGCGATCACCAGCCACGGGCATTTCATCAACGCGTCGACCTCGGCGAACAAGGCGGCACGGCCATTGGCCAGGCGATACTCGGCGCCCCCCTCGCGCCGCTGCTGGGCGACCCGATCGGGATAGGCCAGCGCCAGCAATGCGCCAAGCCAACGCGGATGGTCGGGGTCGGCAACCGCCGCCACGGCCTTGCCGCGCAACAGGCCACGGTATTGCCGAGCAAGCTGTCGGGCGCGCTGCACAGCGCCCTGGCCACCCCGGCTGGCCTTGCCCTCACCGCTGACCAGCGCCAGGCGGCTGTGCAGGTCGGCACCACCCCCGCGCTGGATATCGCGCTCGCCAAGCAAGGCGGCGACATCGCAGGCCATCGTCGCCAGGCCGAGATCCTGGCCGCGCAGCAGCAGGTGGGCGATGCGTGGATGAGCCGGCAGTTCGGCCATGGCCTGACCGTGGTCGCTGAGGTTGTCGCGGCTGCCCGGCTTGAACGCGCCCAGCCGCGCCAGCAGGTCCTGGGCCTGGGAGAAGGCCGCGGCTGGCGGCTGGTCGAGCCAGCACAGCTGGTCGGGGGTAACCCCCCAGCGCGCAAGCTGCAGGGCCAGGCCGGCGAGGTCGGCCTGGAGGATCTCGGCGCTGCCGTAGGCAGCCAGCTGGTCATGCTGGGCCTCGGACCACAGGCGGTAGCACACGCCAGGTTCCAGGCGCCCTGCCCGGCCGGCGCGCTGGGTGGCGCTGGCGCGGGAAATGCGCTGGGTGTCCAGGCGGGTCATGCCGCTGCCCGGATCGAAGCGCGGCACGCGCGCCAGGCCAGCATCGATGACAACGCGCACGCCGTCGATGGTCAGGCTGGTTTCGGCGATGTTGGTCGCCAGTACCACCTTGCGCAGGCCTTTGGCCGGCGGGTCGATGGCGGCGCGCTGGGCATTGAGGTCCAGTTCGCCGTGCAGCGGACACAGCAGCACATCTGGCCGCTCACCCAGGGCCTCCTGCAGGCTTTGATGCACGCGACGGATCTCTGCCTGGCCGGGCAGGAACACCAGCACGCTGCCGGGCTGCTCGGCCAGTGCCAGCAACACGTTATCCACAACCCGCGGCTCGATGAACTCGCCCGGCTGGAACGGCCGGCCCCAGCGGATATCCACCGGGTGCATGCGGCCTTCGCTGCTCACCACTGGCGCGTCGCCCAGCAACCGCGACAGGCGCTCGCCTTCCAGGGTCGCGGACATCAGCAGGATTTTCAGCGCAGGGTCGTCACGCAGCAGTTCGCGGCCATTGAGGCTCAGCGCCAGAGCCAGGTCGGCATCCAGGCTGCGCTCATGAAATTCATCGAAGACCAGCAGGCCCACGCCAGCGAGTGCCGGGTCGGCCTGCAAACGGCGGGTGAGGATGCCTTCGGTGACCACCTCGATGCGCGTGTTCGGCCCGACCTTGCTGTCCAGGCGGATGCGGTAGCCCACGGTTTCGCCGACCTTTTCGCCCAGTTCACTGGCCAGACGCTCGGCCGCTGCCCGCGCAGCCAGGCGGCGCGGCTCGAGCATGAGGATGGTCTGCCCGGCCAGCCACGGCTCATTGAGCAGCGCCAGCGGCACGCGGGTGGTCTTGCCCGCACCGGGGGGCGCTTCGAGCACGGCTTCGTCGCGGTTTTCCAAGGCTTCGCGCAGGGCGGGCAAGACGGCATCGATCGGTAAAGAAATCATGGTGGTCCTCGAACAGTCTGGCGAGTATAACGGCGAACCCAGCCTGCTCTATCATGGTCTTAGCTTCAGGTGCTGGCGCTTCGCTTGCCCTGCTGAATACTTTTTCGGAGATTTACATGCGCATCCCATCCCGCGTCATTGGTGGCGCCCTGATCGTCACCCTGCTGACCCAGCTGACGGCCTGCGGCACCATCTTGTATCCCGAGCGCCGTGGCCAGATCGGCGGCAAGATCGACCCCGTAGTAGCCGCAATGGACGCCATCGGCATCCTGTTCTACGTGATCCCGGGCCTGATCGCCTTTGGTATCGACTTCGCCACGGGTGCCATCTACTACAAGGGCGGGCGCACGGCCCAGGTCGATCCGGCAAAACTGCGTGACGCCGTCAGCCCGGATGGCAAGGTCGACAACCTCAAGCTGCAGGCCATTCTCGAAAGCGAACTGGGCCAGCGCCTGCCACTGGATGACCCACGGCTGATCCAGCACCGCGGCAGCGTCGAGCAACTGGCGACCCTGGGTCTGATTCCTGCAGCCTGACACTGACAAGGACAATGCCCAGAGCATGATCACCCCAGCCGAACACCAACGCCTGCTGCGCCTGGCCACCCGCGCATCACTGGCAGTGGCCAGCATTCTGGTCGTCAGCAAGGCCGTGGCCTGGTGGCTCAGTGGCTCGGTCAGCCTGCTGGCCGGGCTGACCGACTCGGCACTGGATGCCGTCGCCTCGTTCCTCAACCTGCTTGCCGTGCACTACGCCCTGCGCCCGGCCGATGACGATCATCGCTTCGGCCACGGCAAGGCCGAGGCCCTGGCTGGCATGGCCCAGGCGCTGTTCATCGGGGTCAGCGCGGTGCTGATCGGGATACAGGCCTATGAACGCCTGCAAGACCCGCAACCGCTGGGTGACACGGCCATCGGCATCGGCGTGATGCTGTTGTCGCTGGCGCTGACCGTCGCCTTGCTGGCGTTGCAGCGCAAGGTGATTCGCCTGACCGGCTCGACCGCAGTGCGCGCCGACTCGCTGCACTACCGTTCCGACCTGCTGCTCAATGGCAGCATCCTGCTGGCCCTGCTGCTGGCACGCCTGGGCTGGGCGCAGATGGATGCGCTGTTCGGCTTGGGCATCGCGCTGTACATCCTCTGGAGTGCATTGCAGATCGCCCGCGAGAGCACGGCGATCCTCATGGACAAGGAGCTGCCGGGTGACATTGGCGAGGGGATGGTCGAACTGGTGCTGGGCATTCCCGGCGTCGAAGGCGTGCATGACCTGCGCACGCGGGTGTCGGGCAACCAGTGGTTCGTGCAACTGCACCTGGAGTTACCCGGGCAGCTGCCGCTGAACGCGGCACACGACTTGTGCGTGCAGGCATCGGATGTCATCCGCCAGCGTTATCCACAGGCGGATGTGATGGTGCATGCCGACCCGGTGTGAATCAGTTGACGCTGTAGCCTCGGCCACTGAAGCAGGCACTCAGCGCCCGTCGGTAGTTGCTCGCCACCTCGACGGGTGGCGCATAAGGTGCCGTTGCCGGGTCGAAGCCTGACTGGCTCACTGCCCAGCGGTGGCACTGGTAGCGGTCCTGGTCCTGCTGCTCCTGCCCTTGGCCATACATCGGGTAGGCAATCACGTCGTAGCTGTTGCCGGCCGGGGCTGCCGCCGGCATCGGTGCCGGGGCCATGGCGGGCGGGTTGACCACGACATACTCCTGGCTGTCGGCCAGGTACTGGTAGTAGGTGTCGGCCACCAGGAAGAACAGCGCGCCGCCCAGCCAGACTTCCCGTGCATAGGACGGCAGGTAGTTGACCCGCACGCCGTAGGGCGGGGTCACCACCACGTAGCTGCCACCATGCGGGCGGTACCAGTAACCACCGGAGTAGTAGTAGTCATTGCCGCGGTACGGCACCTTGGCATAGCGGTCCGGGAAATGATCGACGGTGTGCCCTGGGCGATACTGCGGCCCGGGGCCCCAGCCATTGCCGTGGCCGTCCGGGCGCCCCTGCCAGTCGCCGCCGGGCCGTTGGCCTGGGCCGCCGGCTTGCCAGTGGCGGTTGTCACCGTTGTGCCGGGGGATATCCTGATAGTAGCCCTGCCGCGCGGGCTGGGTCTGCTGTACTTCGTCACGCGAGTTGAGTGGGCGGCCGGGGCTACCTTCGTTGCCATGCCCCTCGCCCGGCCCTTCGGCCATAACCCCAAGGCTGATACTCAAACCCAGCAAACCAACACCTGCCAACTGCCAGATGCGCGACTTCATGTTGTTCCTCACGGTCAATAAAACGGCATGCAACCAGTCTACCGTGCTGGCACCACGGGCAGATGAAATCGCGGCCATGAAAAAAGGGAGGCCATTGGCCTCCCTTTGAGAATTGTCGTCCGTGCTCGGCACTTGTGGCGCCGGCTCACCTCACAGCGTCTTCTGGAAGCTGTGTAGCCCGGGGGCCTGCAGATCCTGTTGGATGGCTGGCCGCGACCGCCCGCCTAGGGCGCGTCGCCGTGGACTGATGTCCGGGCAGTGATTCTGTGGTTAACGATACGGGAGAGGCGGCGGCACAGGATTGCGAAGATTGCTCAGATAAATAGCACTTGCGCAATTTTTAACCCTGGATCGATAATTCACCGCAATCCGAACAGAAAAGGCCTTTTCCATGAGCAAACTTGACCGCTACGACCTGAGCATCCTCGCCGAATTGCAGCGCGACGCGCGCATCTCCAACCAGGAGCTGGCCGAACGCATCGGCCTGTCGCCATCGCCGTGCTCGCGTCGGGTCAAGCAACTGGAAGACGACGGCTATATCTCGCGCCAGGTCGCCCTGCTCGACCGCAAGAAGCTCGGCCTGAGCCTGACCGCCTACGTGCTGATCGGCATGGACCGGCACACCCCGGAGCGCTTCGAGACGTTTGAAGCCGCCATCCGCAACCTGCCGCAAGTGCTCGAATGCAGCCTGGTCACCGGGATGGATGCCGACTACCAGCTCAAGGTGGTCGTACCCGACATGGACCACTACCAGAAGCTGCTGCTAGGCAGCCTGACCCGGATCGAAGGCGTGACCAGCGTGCGTTCGAGCTTCGTGCTCAACCAGGTACTGGCAAGCACCGAGCTGCCATTGACCCACCTGCGCTAAACGCCCGCTCGCCCGCGTATAATCGCAAGCTCAGCCTGCCTGGAGAACACAGATGGATCCCGCCGTATTCGAAGAGTGGATGATGATCGTACTGGTCACCGTACTGATCGGTTTCATGGGCTTCATCGTCTGGGACCTGGCGAAAAAGTCCAAGGCCGGGCGCTTTGGCACGATGATCCTGTTCTTCGTGCTCGGGCTGGGGGTGTTGGCCTTCATCATCAAGAGCGTGGTGGTGGCGTTTCTCGAAGGGGTCTAGGCCCTCAACGCGTGAGTTTCGGGGCAACCTCACGCCAGCCCCCCTGCTCCAGCCCATCCAGCGCCCAGTCGCCGATCCGCACCCGCACCAGGCGCAAGGTCGGCAAGCCGACTGCGGCAGTCATCCGCCGCACCTGGCGATTGCGCCCCTCGCGAATCACCAGCTCCAGCCAGCTGGTCGGCACGCTCTTGCGAAACCGCACTGGCGGATTGCGTGGCCATAGCTCGGGCTCGTCTAGGCGCCGGGCTTCGGCGGGCAGGGTTGGCCCATCATTGAGCTCCACGCCATCGCGCAAACGCTGGATCTGCTCGTCGCTCGGCTCGCCTTCCACCTGCACCCAGTAGGTCTTGGGCAACTTGTGCTTCGGGTCGGCAATACGCGCCTGCAGCCCGCCATCGTTGGTCAGCAGCAACAAGCCTTCGCTGTCACGGTCGAGCCGCCCAGCCGGGTATATGCCTGGGATGTCGATGAAATCCTTGAGGGTCGCGCGCCCCTCACCGTCACTGAACTGGGTCAGCACGTCGAATGGCTTGTTGAACAGGATCAAGCGTGGCTCGGCCGGTGGCGCCTTGGCCTGGCGACGGGGGCCGGCAGGCCGCGCCTGGGGGCGGCGCGGCTTGGAACGGGGTGGCAGTGGCATGGATCCTCAGCGGAACGGCGGCTCATCGAAGCTGCGCAGTTTACGCGAGTGCAACGAATTGAGCTCGGTGCGCAGCAGGTCGAGGGCAGCGATGCCGATCTTCAGGTGCTGGCTGACCGCACGGTTGTAGAAGGCGTTGGCCGAACCCGGCAGCTTGATTTCGCTGTGCAATGGTTTGTCGGACACGCACAGCAAGGTGCCATACGGTACCCGCAGGCGATAGCCCTGGGCTGCGATGGTGCCGCTTTCCATGTCCACTGCCACGGCACGCGACAGGTTGATCAACGGTCGCTCCTGGGCCCAGCGCAGCTCCCAGTTGCGGTCGTCGTAGGTCAGCACGGTGCCGGTGCGCAGGCGTTTCTTCAGCTCTTCGCCACGCTCGCCGGTCACCTGTGCCGCGGCTTCCTGCAGCGCCAGCTGCACCTCGGCCAGGGCCGGAATCGGAATGTTCGGCGGCACCACACGGTCAAGAATGCCGTCGCGGCGCATGTAGGCGTGGGCCAAGACATAGTCGCCGATGGTCTGCGACTGACGCAGGCCGCCGCAATGGCCGATCATCAGCCAGCAGTGCGGGCGCAGCACCGCCAGGTGGTCGGTGATGTTCTTGGCGTTGGACGGGCCGACGCCGATGTTGACCAGGGTCACGCCATCACCGTCGCCAGCGATCAGGTGGTAGGCCGGCATCTGATAGCGGTGCCACACCACGCTGGCCACCAGGGCCTGGGCCTCGCCGTGGTCCATGCCCTTTTCGATCACCACGTTGCCCGGCAGCACCATGCGCACGAAGCGCGGGTCTTCACGCAGTTGTTCGAGGCCATGGCTGATGAACTGGTCGACATACCGGTGGTAGTTGGTCAGCAGGATCCACGGCTGCACATGACGCCAGTCGCTGCCGGTGTAGTGCACCAGACGGCGCAGCGAGAAATCCACGCGGGCGGCATCGAACAGCGCCAGCGGCAGGGTCTCGGCAGTGCCCCAATCGCACAGGCCATCGGCGATGTTATCGGTGGCTGCCGACAGGTCGGTACTGGGGAACACCCGCGCCAGTTCGGCGGCTGTGATGCCGCTGCCGGCCAGCTCATCGCCCTGGTCGACCACATAGGGGTACGGGATGTTCTGTTCACTGACGCCGACTTCCACGGTCACCGTGTAGTCATGCATCAGCGGGCGCAGCTGCTCCAGCAGGTAACCGCGGAATGCCGAGGGCTGGGTGACGGTGACGCTGTAGGTGCCCGCTACCTGGACCTTGGCGTAGGCGCGGGTGGTGGCAGCCACCTCGCCGTGGCTGTAGTAGGTCAGGCGCAGTGCCGGGTAGCGGTACAAGGCGCGCTCGTCGGCGCCCGGCTCGGTACGGTCCTTCAGGTAACGCTTGAGGGCCTGGCTCAGGGCCCCGGTGGCCTGTTCATGCAGGGCCGCCAGACGGTCGACGGCCTGTTCGGGGGTATCAACGACTACAAAAGCTTGGCTCACACTGGGCTTCCTGTCTGGACATGCATGTCAGCCATCTTGCCTGCCTTTGTTACTAAATACATCCCCAGTGGTGAGCCGCCGTCTTCAACTTGGCCAGGCCGGTGTCGCCCGCGCCACCAGCGCCGCGACATCGATGCCTCGCGGCAATGCGCCATACACGCGCCCGCCAGCGCTCAGCCGGCTATCGATAAAGGCATCGCTGACCAGCGCATTGCCCGCCTCCAGCAGCAGCTTGGCCTGCAATGCCAAGGCAATGTCCTCGGTCAACTGCCGTGCCCGGTACTGGATATCGCTGGTATCGGCGAACGCCCCCTTGAGGTTGCCGATGTGCGCGGCCAGGCGCGGGTCGCCATGCCCGTCGCCCAGCTCGGCGAACAGGGCATCGAGCACCCCTGGCTCCTTGGACAAGGCCCGCAACACGTCCAGGCATTGCACGTTGCCAGAACCTTCCCAGGTCGAGTTGACCGGCGCTTCGCGATACAGCCGCGGCAGGATGCTGTCTTCGACATAGCCTGCACCGCCCAGGCACTCGGCGGCCTCGTTGATCATGGCCGGCGCCCGTTTGCAGATCCAGTACTTGCCCACCGCCGTGACCAAACGCGCGAAATGCGCCTGCTGCGGGTCGTCGAGCTGCTCCAGGGCTTGCCCCATGCGCAGGCTCAAGGCCAGCGCGGCCTCGCTTTCCAGCGCCAGGTCGGCGAGCACGTTCTGCATCTGGGGTTGTTCGTTGAGCACCCGGCCGCCGACCTTGCGATGGGCGCAGTGGTGCGCCGCCTGAGTCAGCGCCTGACGCATCAGCGCGCTGGAGCCGACCATGCAGTCGAAGCGGGTCATGGCCACCATCTCGATGATGGTCGGCACGCCGCGCCCCTCCTCGCCCACCATCCACGCCAGGGCACCGCGAAACTCGACTTCGCTGGAGGCATTGGAGCTGTTGCCCAGCTTGTTCTTCAGGCGCTGGATGTAGAACTGGTTACGGCTGTCGTCGGGCCGGTGGCGCGGTAGCAGGAAGCAACTCAGGCCCTTGTCGGTCTGCGCCAGGGTCAGGAAGGCATCGCACATCGGTGCCGAGCAGAACCACTTGTGCCCGACCAGCTCGTAGGGCTGACCAGGGCCGGGGCTGCCAACCGGGTAAGCGCGGGTGGTGTTGGCGCGTACGTCGGTGCCGCCCTGCTTCTCGGTCATGGCCATGCCAAGGGTGACGCCGGCCTTGTGGCGGTCACCGACATTGCGCGGGTCGTATTCGCGGGCAAGGATCTTCGGTAGCCAGTATTCGGCCAGCTCGGGTTGCAGTCGCAACGCAGGTACGGCGGCGAAGGTCATGGTCAGCGGGCAGCCAGTACCGGCTTCGGCCTGGCTGTGCAGGTAGGTCATCGAAGCCCGCGCCACGTGGGCACCGGGCCTGGGTTCGGCCCAGGGCAACGATGGCAGGCCATGTTCGACGGCAGTGCGCATCAACTCGTGGTAGGCGGGGTGGAACTCGACCAGGTCGATGCGGTGGCCATAGCGGTCATGGCTGCTGAATTCCGGCTTGTGCGCATTGGCCAGGAAGCCCGCGGCCATCAGCGGGCCGCCGGCCAAGGCACCATAAGCGTCGATCCGCGCTTCGGCCCAACCGGCCCCGAAACGCCGCGACCACTCCTGCAGCGGCAGGTCCAGGCGGTACAGGTTGGCCCCGTCGAGTGACGGTGGCTGGTTGGTGACTTCGTGGGTTTCAGCGTACTGGTGCAGGTTCATCGGGAGCTCCTGGATCCGGGCATGCCTGAAAGGCCCAGTGAAGCACTCCCTGCGAGTCAGTCAAAGTGACAATAATGACTAAACATGTGGCCCAGGGCTCGCCATGACAGTATCAGCGCCCCCCTCAAAGCGAACGCCGCGTCTGCAGGGTCGTCGGGGTCATCTGTACCTGCGAAACAGCCATGCTCACACTCAACTCAAAGCGGCTCCCCAACCCCCGCGTCGACTCATGGGACAGCTTGCCGCCAAGCAACTCGGCCAACTGCCGGCAGATCGACAAGCCAATACCCAACCCGCCATAACGTCGGGTCATCGAGCCATCGACCTGGAAGAAACGCTGATAGAGGATCGCCTGGTCCAAATCATCGAAACCGATGCCGCTGTCACTGATGGTGAAGGTCAACGCCAGGTTGTCGGGGCCAAGGCGGCGACCGCGGACCTGCACCATCACCCCACCCTGATGGGTGAACTTCAAGCCGTTGTCCACCAGGCAGCCCAGGCAGCGGGTCAGTTTCTGCGCATCGCCCAGCAACTCGTCCGGCAGTTCGGCGGGGATGTCCAGGCTCAGGTACAAACCCTTGCCCAGGGCCGTTCCGGCATAGCCGGCACGCAAGTCCTGCAACGTGCGCCGCAGGCTGAATGGCAGCGCCTGCAGGCGCATGCGGCCGGCCTGCAATTCGGTCAAGGCGAGAATATCGTCCACCATGTCCATCATGTCCTGGGCCGAGCCGACCGCCGTGCGGTGGTACTGGGCCATCTCGGCACTCATGGGCAGTGTGTGCATCAGTTCCATCGAGCCGATCACGCCATTCATCGGCGTGCGCAGTTCGTGGGTAACGGTGGCGAGGAACTCGTCCTTCAGGTGATTGCTCCTGGCCAGTTGCTGGTTCATCTGTTCCAACGCCTCGCCGGTATCACGCAAGGTCTGCGCCTGCTGTTCGCGCATGCTGTTGATGCGGTCGGCCAGGGCCAGCGACAGCAACGCCACTTCCAGCGCCGACCCCAGCTGGCTGGAATACATGGTGATGAACAGGTTGGGCAGGTAACCCAGCACCATCAGGGTATTGATCAGCCCACCGACCAGGAACGCCGTCCAGGCGATGATGAACCAACGCGCCACGCGCAGGCCACGCACCCAGGCATACAACCCGGCGGCAAAGATGCTCACGGTAAACAGCAGGGCCAGCACCGTGGCCATGCGCAAGGCGATGCCGTAGCGCATGCTTACCGACAACACCATCACCAGCACGCCACCGAGCATCAATAGCTGCAAAAGCCGGTCAAAACTGCGGCTGATCCTGTCCAACTGCAGGAAGTGACGCGCGAACTGGCAACCGAACAGGCCCGCAGCGCCAATGAACAGCGGCGTCGCAGCGTTGGCCCACCAGGGGCTGTCCGGCCAGAAGTAAGCAACCCCGGCCCCGTTCACCGACACCTGATACAAGCCGAACGAGGCAATGTAGAGGATGTAGTAGAGGTAACTGACGTCTCGCACGCTGAGATAGATGAACAGGTTGTACACCGCCATCACCAGCAGCACGCCGTAGATCATGCCCAGCACATAGAGGCGGGTCGGCTGGTCTTCCAGATAGGCTTCGGCGGACCATAACGCCAGCGGCGCCTGCACCGACCCCTGACTGTGCAGGCGCAGGTAGGCGGTGGTCGACTGCCCGGGCCGCAGCGGCAGTTCAAACAGGTAATTGTTCTGGCGGATCTGCCGGCTGTCGTAGGGCAAGGCGTCGCCGGTGCGTTGGGCCAGGCGGAACCCGCCATCGCTGCCCGGCAGGTACAGTTCGATATGGTCCATGGGGGGATATGCCAGCTCCAGCAACCACTGGCGCGGCTGCGCATCGGCAGAGGCCACATAGTGCAGGTCGACCTTGAGCCAGAACACCGAAGTCGAGTAACCCGCGTTCAGCACGTCCTGGTGGTGCGTGCGGAAACGGCTGGCAAAGATAGGCGCGCTGACCTGGGCAATGCTCGCGCTGCCATCACGGTCCTCGTAGACCTGCATGATCTTGCCCAACGGAAGGTGGCGGGTCGCTTCGTCGATTTCGACGGCTCCGGCCAGCACGGGCAACAAGCCCAGAAGCACAATCAGCAAATAGCGCATACAGCCCCAGCATGGCCTGTCCGGTCGCGTCGCGATGGCCTCCGATCCTTTTGAGACGACGAAATCCGGCAGAGCCCGTTTGTCGAGTTATCCGAGCACTCTAGCATAGCTTTCAACGCTGGCCACGGGCCACTCCAATTTTCGATTAAAAGGCTCTAAAACAATGCTTTCAGAGCAATCACCCAGGCAAATCTGACCGCTCGATCAACAAATCTCGTTTGTAGGACGATCCGCGCAAATGGGTTTGGTGGTAAGCTCGCCGACCATGAATACCTACAGCTCCCGCCCCGTTGTCCTCTGTCTCTCCGGCCACGACCCAAGTGGCGGCGCCGGCCTGCAGGCAGATATCGAAGCCCTGATCGCCCAAGGCTGTCACGCCGCACCGACCGTGACCGCCCTGACCGTGCAGGATACCGTCAACGTTTCCGACTTCCGCGTGCTCGACCGCGAGTGGGTCCTGGCCCAGGCCAATGCCGTGCTGGCCGACTCCACGGTCGCCGCCGTCAAGCTGGGCATGCTCGGCTCGATCGGCATGGTCGACACCGTCGCCGAACTGCTCAGTGCCCACCCGCACCTGCCGCTGGTCTGCGACCCGGTGCTGCGTGCCGGTGGCGGTGGCCGCCTGGGCAAGGACGAAGTCGGCTATGCCCTGCGCGAACGCCTGCTGCCGCTGGCGACCATCGCCACGCCAAACCTGCCAGAGGCGCGCATCCTGGCCGAACTCCCTGAAGGCACTGCCGACGAGTGTGCCGAAAAACTGTTGCCGTTCTGCAAAAACCTGCTGATTACCGGGGGGCACGGTGACGAGGACGAAATCCACAATCGCCTGTACAGCCGCGATGGCCTGAGCCACACCTGGACCTGCCAGCGTCTGCCGGGCAGCTACCACGGTTCCGGCTGCACCCTGGCCAGCGCCCTGGCCGGTCGCCTGGCCCTTGGCGAGCAACTACAAAGCGCGGTGAAAAGTGCCCTGGATTACACCTGGCGCACCCTGCGCGACGCCGAACAGCTGGGCAAGGGCCAGTACGTCCCGCGCCGCCTGCCCCTGGATTACTGCTCCTGATACGAGGCTTTCAATGAAGCTACGCGGTCTGTACGCAATCACCGACAGCCAGCTGCTCGCCGGCCGTTTCCTGTCCCACGTCGAAGCCGCGCTGGAAGGCGGTGTGTGCCTGCTGCAGTACCGCGACAAGGGCGATGACGCTGCCCGCCGCCTGCGTGAGGCCGAGGCGCTGATGAAGCTTTGCGAGCGCTACGGCACCCAGCTGATCATCAACGACGACGCCGAACTGGCCGCACGCCTGGGCGTCGGCGTGCACCTGGGCCAGACCGACGGCCCGCTGACACCGGCACGCGCCCTGCTCGGCCGCCAGGCGATCATCGGCTCCACCTGCCACGCCAGCCTCGAACTGGCCGCCCAGGCGGCCAGCGAAGGTGCCAGCTACGTGGCCTTTGGTCGCTTCTTCAATTCCGTCACCAAGCCCGGTGCGCCGGCTGCCAACGTCGAGCTGCTGGAGCAGGCCCGTACCCAGGTGAAACTGCCGATCACGGTGATCGGTGGCATCACCCTCGACAACGCTGCCCCGCTGATCGCCCATGGTGCCGACCTGCTGGCGGTGATCCACGGCCTGTTCGGTGCCGACAGCGCGCAGGAAGTCACCCGCCGCGCCCGCGCCTTCAATGCCCTGTTCGCTTCCTGATTTCGAGAGAAGATCCCATGTCCCGTTCCGAAGCCCTGTTCGCCCAAGCCCAGAAGCACATCCCTGGCGGCGTCAACTCGCCGGTCCGCGCTTTCAAGAGCGTCGGCGGCACCCCGTTGTTCTTCAAGCATGCCGAAGGCGCCTACGTCGTCGACGAAGATGACAAGCGCTACGTCGACTATGTCGGCTCGTGGGGCCCGATGATCCTCGGCCACGGCCACCCTGACGTGCTCGATGCGGTACGCCGCCAGCTGGAACACGGCCTGTCCTACGGCGCACCGACTGCGATGGAAACCGAGATGGCCGACCTGGTCTGCTCGCTGGTGCCGTCGATGGAAATGGTACGCATGGTCAGCTCCGGCACCGAAGCGACCATGAGCGCCATCCGCCTGGCCCGTGGCTACACCGGCCGCGACGCCATCATCAAGTTCGAAGGCTGCTACCACGGCCACTCCGACAGCCTGCTGGTCAAGGCCGGTTCCGGCCTGCTGACCCAAGGCGTGCCGAGTTCGGCAGGCGTACCGGCGGACTTCGCCAAGCACACCCTGACCCTGCCGTTCAACGACATCGCTGCGGTCGAGAAGACCCTCGCCGAAGTCGGCCAGACCGTGGCCTGCATCATCGTCGAGCCGGTGGCCGGCAACATGAACTGCGTACCGCCGGCGCCAGGCTTCCTCGAAGGCCTGCGCGAGCAGTGCGACAAGCACGGTGTGGTACTGATTTTCGACGAAGTGATGACCGGTTTCCGCGTCTCGCTCGGCGGCGCCCAGGGTTACTACGGCATCAAGCCAGACCTGTCGACCTTCGGCAAGATCGTCGGCGGCGGCATGCCGGTTGGCTGCTTCGGTGGCAAACGCGAAATCATGGGCTGCATCGCCCCGCTGGGCCCGGTCTACCAGGCCGGTACCCTGTCCGGTAACCCGCTGGCCATGGCTGCCGGGCTGACCACCCTGAAGCTGATCAGCCGCCCAGGCTTCCATGACGAACTGACCGCCTTCACCAGCCGCATGCTCGATGGCCTGCAGCAACGTGCCGATGCTGCGGGCGTGCCGTTCGTCACCACCCAGGCGGGTGCCATGTTCGGCCTGTACTTCAGCGGTGCCGACGACATCGTCACCTTCGACGACGTGATGGCCAGCGATGCCGAACGCTTCAAGCGCTTCTTCCACCTGATGCTCGACGGTGGCGTGTACCTGGCGCCGAGTGCGTTCGAGGCCGGCTTCACTTCCATCGCCCACGGTGAAAAAGAGCTGCAGATCACCCTGGATGCGGCTGAGCGGGCGTTCGCTGCACTGAAGTAATGTGGCAACTGTGCCGGCCTCTTCGCGGCTTAAGCCGCTTCCACAGAGGCCGGCACAGGCAATAAAAGCCCCTGCACAATCAGTTATCTTCCCCACCCAGACAGTTTTTCGCGTAAAACTTTGTAAGGTTGGCGCTGCTTATCCCATAATGTGCCACCAGAGACATTGGCCGCAGCTTTGCAGAGGTAAGTCGATCCCCATGAACCGCACCGGCCGCGCCCTGACCTTGGGCTGCCTGTTGCTTCTTCAGCCCCTGCTGGCCCTGGCGGAGGGCGGTAACTCGTTGCTGATTCCGGCAACGGGGCGCTGCACGCTCAATGTTCAGCCAGAAGACCTGCAGAACGCGCTGAAAGCCTGCGAGGAAACGGCGGCGACCGGGGACGCCCAGGCACAATTCGAGCTGGGTGAGTACTACTACACGCTGACGCCAAAAAACCTGAAAAAGGCCCTGGACTGGTTCGAGAAGGCCTCGCTGCAAGGCCACGCCGAAGCCCAGTACCGCCTTGGCGCCATGTTCTTCCATGGCGAAGGGGTCAAGGCCAACAACGTGCAGGCCTACATCCTGCTGAAGATGGCCGCGGTCAACGGCGCTGAAGATGCGCTGGACATGGCCGACGAAGTGACCGAACAGATGCCTCGCGACGAGCTGGAGCACGCCACCCAGGTGCTCGGCCAGATCTTCCGCAAGTACCTGCTGGAACTGCAGAACGCCGAAGGGCGCACGCCGTTCTCACCACTCCCCTGACCCTTACTTCTCCGGCATCGGCATGGGGAACGGCATCACGTTGCCGCTGGCCCTGGCCTCGCTGATCTTGGCCGTGCCCAGGCGCTCCACCTCATCGATGCGCACGATCGAATGCATCGGCACGAAGCTGCGGATCACCCCTTCGAACTGATTCTTGAGCTTCTCCTCGCTCAGGTCGACCACCACCTGGGTGCGCTCGCCGAAAACGAACTCCTCGATTTCCAGAAACCCCCACAGGTCGCTCTGGTAGATCTGCTTGGCATACATCTCGAAGACCTGCCCCTGGTTGAGGAAGATCACTTTATAGATGGCGGGTTCGCGTTTGCTCATGTTCGGCGGGATAACACATGCGTAAGAAAAGGCGCGCATCATAGCAGAGCGGGCCCTGGCCCGCGCAGGTACACAGCTTGTACCAACCCTTGATCGTTTCAGTGCTTTCGCCACTGCCCTTCAAGGGTTATTCTTGAGTTCACATTCATTGCCGTCGAGCGGCTAAAAACGACCTTGAACGCACCCATACAACCCCATCGTTTCATCCTCGAACCTTTCGAGGCCCACCGTTTCGCCAACTTGTGCGGCCAGTTCGACGAGCACCTGCGCCTGATCGAACAACGCCTGGCCATCGAAATCCGCAACCGCGGCAACCAATTCGAGCTGATCGGCGAACCCAAGACCACTTCCGCTGCCGAGCAACTGCTGCGCCGCCTCTACCGCGAGGCCAAGGCCACAGACCTGTCGCCGGAAACCGTGCACCTGTACCTGCAGGAGTCGACGGTGGAGAACATCGACAACCCGGCGATCAATGAGGTCAGCGTCTCGTTGCGCACGCGCAAGGGCAATATCCGCCCGCGCGGCGTCAATCAGCAGCGCTACGTCAAGGAAATCCTGGCCAACGACATCAACTTCGGCATCGGCCCGGCCGGTACCGGCAAGACCTACCTTGCCGTCGCCTGCGCCGTCGACGCCCTGGAGCGCGAGCAGGTGCGCCGCATCCTGCTGGTGCGCCCGGCAGTCGAGGCGGGCGAAAAGCTCGGCTTCCTGCCTGGCGACCTGGCCCAGAAGATCGACCCGTACCTGCGCCCGCTGTACGACGCGTTGTACGAAATGCTCGGTTTCGAGCATGTGGCCAAGCTGATCGAGCGCCAGGTGATCGAGATCGCCCCGCTGGCCTACATGCGCGGCCGTACCCTGAACAACAGCTTCATCATCCTCGACGAGAGCCAGAACACCACGCTCGAACAGATGAAGATGTTCCTCACCCGTATCGGCTTCGGCTCGACTGCGGTGATCACCGGTGACATCACCCAGGTCGACCTGCCACGCGGCACCAAGTCGGGCCTGACGCATGTGATCGACGTGCTCAAGGACGTACCGGGGATCAGTTTTACCCATTTCCAACCCAAAGATGTGGTTCGTCACCCACTGGTGCAGCGTATCGTCGAGGCCTACGACCGCTTCGAAGCGCGCCAGGCCAAGCCCGAGGTCCCCGGCAAAGATGCTTGAACTTGACCTGCAACGGGCCACGGATGCTGCCGCCCCGGATGACGCTGCCTTCCGCCGCTGGTGCGAGCTGGCCCTGCGCCAGCGCACAGCCGATTCGGAAATGACCATTCGTCTGGTCGACGAAGCCGAGGGCCGCGAACTCAACCACACCTACAGGCACAAGGACTACGCGACCAATGTGCTGTCGTTCCCGGCCGACGTGCCCGATGACCTGCTCGACATCCCGCTGCTGGGCGACCTGGTGATCTGCGTGCCGGTGGTCGAGCGCGAGGCTGCCGAACAAGGCAAATCGCTGGAAGCGCACTGGGCGCACCTGGTCATCCACGGCTGCCTTCACTTGCTCGGCTACGACCACATCGAAGACGATGAGGCCGAGGAAATGGAAGCGCTGGAACGGGAATTGCTGGCAGAACTGGGTCACCCTGACCCGTACGCCGACGATGAAAACGAACCTCTCACACACTGATACACGAAGGATCACGAGAACCGCCATGAGCGAAGATCGATCGAGCAACGGGCAGAAGTCCTGGCTGGGTAAACTGACCCAGGCTTTTGCCCATGAGCCGAAAAACCGCCAGGAGCTCCTTGAGCTGCTGCGCGAAGCCCATCAGAACAAGCTGCTCGACAGCGAAGCGCTGACCATCGTCGAAGGCGCCATCCAGGTCGCCGACCTGCAGGTACGCGACATCATGGTCCCGCGTTCGCAGATGATCAGCATCAAGGCGACCCAATCGCCGCGCGAGTTCCTCCCGGCCGTCATCGACGCCGCCCACTCGCGCTACCCGGTGATCGGCGAAAGCCATGACGATGTGCTCGGGATCCTGCTGGCCAAGGACCTGCTGCCGCTGATCCTCAAGGAGAACGGCGACAGCTTCAACATCAAGGACCTGCTGCGCCCGGCCACCTTCGTGCCGGAGTCCAAGCGCCTGAACGTGCTGCTGCGCGAGTTCCGCGCCAACCACAACCACATGGCCATCGTCATCGACGAGTACGGCGGCGTGGCGGGCCTGGTGACCATCGAGGATGTGCTGGAACAGATCGTCGGTGACATCGAGGACGAGCACGACGTCGAAGAAGACAGCTACATCAAGCCGCTGCCCAGCGGCGACTTCCTGGTCAAGGCGCTGACCCCGATCGACAACTTCAACGAGTTCTTCGACAGCGAATTCTCGGATGATGAGTTCGACACCGTCGGCGGCCTGGTGATGAGTGCCTTTGGCCACCTGCCCAAGCGCAACGAGACCACCGAGATCGGCGCCTACAAGTTCCGCATTCTCAATGCCGACAGCCGGCGGATACACCTGCTGCGCCTGACCCCGATCACCCGCTAAGGACAAACATGCGTTGGATCACCCGCCCCGGCTGGCCCGGTAACCTGCTGGCCCTGGCGGCCGGCGCATCGACCCTTCTGGCCCTGGCGCCGTTCGACATCTGGCCGCTGGCGCTGCTGTCCATCGCCTTGCTCTACCTTGGCCTGCGTGAGCTCAGCCCGCGTCAGGCCATGTGGCGTGGCTGGTGGTTCGGCTTTGGCCTGTACGGCGCAGGCACCTGGTGGATCTACGTCAGCATGAATACCTACGGCGGCGCCTCGCCGTTGCTGGCGATCGTGTTGCTGCTGGCGTTCTTCGCCGCTCTCGCCTGGTTCTTTGCCCTCCCCACCTGGCTATGGGCACGCTGGTTCCGGCGCAATGAGGCGCCCCTGGCCGACGCCCTGTGCTTCGCCGCCCTGTGGCTGCTGCAGGAAGCTTTCCGTGGCTGGTTCCTCACTGGCTTCCCCTGGCTGTACGCCGGTTACAGCCAACTCGATGGCCCGCTGGCGGGCCTTGCGCCGTTGGGTGGCGTGTGGCTGATTTCCTTCGTCCTGGCACTGAGCGCCGCGCTACTGTGCAACCTGCACCGCCTGCGCGAACGCCGCTCGTTCCTGGCCGTCGGCGTGGTACTGCTGCTGGCGCCATGGGTGACAGGCATGGCCCTCAAGGACCACGCCTGGACCACGCCCGCCGGCGACCCGCTCAAGGTTGCAGCCTTGCAAGGCAACGTCGAGCAAGACCTGAAATGGGACCCGGCCCACATCGACGCGCAACTGGCGCTGTACCGCGACATGAGCTTCAGCTCCAGGCCGGTTGACCTGCTGGTGTGGCCGGAAACCGCCGTGCCGGTGCTCAAGGACCAGGCTCAAGGCTATATCGATGTGATGGGCCGCTTTGCTGCCGATCGGCATTCGGCGCTGATCACCGGCGTACCCGTACGTGAAGTGGTGCATCACCAGCGCCGCTACTACAACGGCGTCACCGTGACCGGCGAAGGCGACGGTACCTACCTCAAGCAGAAGCTGGTGCCGTTTGGCGAGTATGTGCCCTTGCAGGACATGCTTCGCGGCGCGATCGAGTTCTTCAACCTGCCGATGTCGGACTTTGCCCGCGGCCCCGCGGACCAGCCACTGCTGCAGGCCAAGGGCTACCAGATTGCGCCGTTCATCTGCTACGAAGTGGTCTACCCCGAGTTCGCTGCAGGCCTGGCGGCACGCAGCGACCTGCTGCTGACCATCAGCAACGATACCTGGTTCGGTACCTCGATCGGCCCGCTGCAACACCTGCAGATGGCCCAGATGCGTGCGCTGGAGGCCGGCCGCTGGATGATCCGCGCCACCAACAACGGCGTGACCGCGCTGATCGACCCGTTTGGCCGGATCACCGCAGAAGTGCCGCAGTTCCAGCGGGCGGTGCTGTATGGCGAAGTGGTGCCGATGCAGCAGCTGACGCCTTACCTGCAGTGGCGGTCCTGGCCGCTGGCGATTCTGTGTGTGCTGTTGCTGGGCTGGGCGTTGCTGGCAGGCCGTATCGCCAAGACTGTTTAAGTCTTCCTGCGCCGGCCTCTTTGCGGGCATCCTCGCGAAGAGGCCGGCACTGGCTACGCAAGGTTCAGTAGAACAACCGATACCCCACCAACCCCACCGCTTCATTGAGCAACTGCCCGCTCTGCCACATGGCCCGGTTCTCCGGCAGCAAGCCACCGAACGGCCGTGCATGATCGCGCCCCAGGAACCCTACCGGCGCCGGTACCACCTCGAACCCGGCCCGTTCGAAACTCCAGCGTGAACGCTGCATATGCCACGCCTGAGTCACCACCACCACCCGGTGAATTCCCAGCGGCTGCAACACCTTGGCGCTCAGCTGGGCGTTCTCCCAGGTGGTCCGACTGGTCTCTTCCTTCCATTTCACCTCGACGGCGAAATCCTCACGCAGGCGGTCCGCCATCAACTGCGCTTCGCTCGGTGGTGTCCCGTAATGCAAGCCGCCGCTGGTCAGCACCGGCAACCCGGAGGCTTTCGCCAGCCGAGCAGCAAAACGCATGCGCTCAAGCGCCGTTGCCGTAGGCTGGTCATCACCGCCCCAGGCCGGGTCACCGCGCTCGCGCCCGGCGCCAAGCACGACGATGGCGTCAGCCCTGCTCGCCAGACCGGCCCAATCACCTGGCGCCAGCGGCGGCTCGGTCTCCAGCAGGCTTGCGGCCTCCTGCACCACCAACGGCAAGCTCATCAACCACAGGCCTCCCAGCCCCACGGCAAAACACAGCGTCGCCAGCCGCGGTCGCCGCCTGCGCAACCACCAGGCCGCGAGCAGCAGCAGGAACAGGACGCCAGGCGGCATCAGCCATTGCTTGATGAAAAAACGAATCGGCATCGACACACCTCCATGGAAGGCGTGCAGCCTATAGAGGATCGACGCCGGTCAACAAGTCCAGGCCGGCGTCGATCTAGGGAAGTGTATTGTAGAACCGGCGCGCAAGCCCGCGCCTGGCGTCCTGAACGGCTAGCGATGCGGCAGCGTCCTGGATCTCGCCGAGTTGGCGGGGCGTTTCTTGTCCTTGAGCCAGATAATCTTGGCCGTTGCCGGTTCCGCTTGCGGGAATGTACCGGCGCAGGCATTGCGGCGTTCCGGGAGGGAATCCAGGTAAGCCTTGATCACTTCGAACTCTGCATGGCTCAAGCCACGCAACTCCAGCTCGGCTGGCATCTCGTCGCGTAATCTTACCGAGGTTCTGGCGACTTCCAGTGCCAGGCCAAGACGGTCGATCAGGCGTTCGTAAAGCTCCGGTTTGATTGCGGGTAGCTGCGTCTCTCCCATCCGTTCACCTCATTGAAGATAAAGAATATCTCCCCCCACACCTGAGCTTAGCGGCGCTGTAAAAAGCAGCCGGATGCCGCGACCAGCGGGCATTCGCAATCAAGGTTTCCCACGATGCGCGGCGCTGCTGTATGCTACGGCGTTCACTCTAAAACGACACCGGAGTGCCGGACGCAGCGAGGTTCCGCTGCCTGGAACAAGGTCTCTTCTCTCTCAGCAAAAAGTAGCCATGCACGAACAATACACGCCCCGTGATATCGAAGCCGCCGCCCAGAACTTCTGGGACGAGCAACAATCGTTCGCTGTTACCGAACAGCCAGGCAAGGAAACGTACTACTGCCTGTCGATGTTCCCGTACCCGAGCGGCAAGCTACACATGGGCCACGTGCGCAACTACACCATCGGTGACGTGATTGCCCGCTACCAGCGCATGCTGGGCAAGAACGTCCTGCAGCCAATGGGCTGGGACGCTTTCGGCATGCCCGCGGAAAACGCGGCGATGAAAAACAACGTTGCCCCGGCCAAGTGGACGTACGAAAACATCGACTACATGAAGACCCAGCTCAAGAGCCTGGGCCTGGCCATCGACTGGGCGCGTGAAGTCACCACCTGCAAGCCGGACTACTACCGCTGGGAACAGTGGCTGTTCACCCGCCTGTTCGAGAAAGGCATTATCTACCGCAAGAACGGGACCGTGAACTGGGACCCGGCCGACCAGACCGTACTGGCCAACGAGCAGGTCATCGACGGCCGCGGCTGGCGTTCGGGCGCGCTGATCGAGAAGCGCGAAATCCCGATGTACTACTTCCGCATCACCGACTACGCCGACGAGCTGCTGGAAAGCCTCGACGAGCTGCCGGGCTGGCCTGAGCAGGTCAAGACCATGCAGCGCAACTGGATCGGCAAGTCGCGCGGCATGGAAGTGCAGTTCCCGTTCGACCAGGCCAGCATTGGCCATGAAGGCACGCTGAAAGTCTTCACCACCCGTCCGGACACCCTGATGGGTGCCACTTATGTTGCCGTTGCCGCCGAGCACCCGCTGGCCACCCAGGCCGCCCAGGGCAACCCGGCGCTGCAGGCGTTCATCGACGAATGCAAGAGCGGCAGCGTCGCCGAGGCCGACATGGCCACCCAGGAGAAGAAGGGCATGCCCACTTCCCTGTTCGTCGAGCACCCGCTGACCGGCGAGAAGCTGCCGGTGTGGGTCGCCAACTACGTGCTGATGCACTACGGCGATGGCGCCGTAATGGCAGTGCCGGCCCACGACGAGCGCGACTTCGAGTTCGCCCACAAGTACAACCTGCCGGTCAAGGCCGTGGTGCGCACCAGCGCGGGCGATGACGTCGGCAGCGAATGGCTGGCTGCCTATGGCGAGCATGGCCAGCTGATCAACTCCGCCGAGTTCGACGGCCTGGACTTCGCTGGCGCCTTCGACGCCATCGAAGCGGCCCTGATCCGCAAGGAACTGGGCAAATCGCGCACCCAGTTCCGCCTGCGCGACTGGGGCATCAGCCGCCAGCGTTACTGGGGCTGCCCGATCCCGATCATCCACTGCCCGTCGTGCGGCGACGTGCCAGTGCCAGAAGACCAGCTGCCGGTTACCCTGCCGGAAAACGTGGTGCCGGACGGCGCCGGTTCGCCGCTGGCGCGCATGCCTGAGTTCTATGAGTGCAGCTGCCCGAAATGCGGTGTCGCGGCCAAGCGCGAAACCGACACCATGGACACCTTCGTCGAGTCGTCCTGGTACTTCGCCCGCTACGCTTCGCCGAACTACGAAGGTGGCATGGTCGACCCGAAAGCGGCCAACCACTGGCTGCCGGTCGACCAGTACATCGGCGGTATCGAGCACGCGATCCTGCACCTGCTGTACGCGCGCTTCTTCCACAAGCTGATGCGTGACGAAGGCCTGGTCACCTCCAACGAGCCATTCAAGAACCTGCTGACCCAGGGCATGGTGGTCGCCGAGACCTACTACCGCGTGGCCAGCAACGGCGGCAAGGACTGGTTCAACCCGGCCGACGTCGAGATCGAGCGCGATGCCAAGGCCAAGATCATCGGTGCCCGCCTGAAGACCGACGGCCTGCCGGTGGAAATTGGCGGCACCGAGAAGATGTCGAAGTCGAAGAACAACGGCGTCGACCCGCAATCGATGATCGACCAGTACGGCGCCGACACCTGCCGCCTGTTCATGATGTTTGCCTCGCCGCCTGATGCCAGCCTGGAGTGGTCCGACTCCGGCGTCGAAGGTGCCAGCCGCTTCCTGCGCCGTGTCTGGCGCCTGGCCCAGGCCCATGTCGCACAAGGCCTGCCGGGCAAGCTGGATGTCGCCGCCCTGGACGACGCGCAGAAGGTCATCCGCCGCGCCATCCACGCCGCGATCAAGCAGGCCAGCACCGACGTCGGCCAGTACCACAAATTCAATACCGCCATCGCCCAGGTGATGACCGTGATGAACGTGCTGGAAAAGGCCCCACAGGCCAGCGAACAGGACCGTGCCCTGCTGCAGGAAGGCCTGGAGGCCGTGACCCTGCTGCTGGCGCCGATCACCCCGCACATCTCCCACGAGCTGTGGAAGCAGCTGGGCCACGACCAGGCTGTCATCGACGCTGGCTGGCCGGCGGTCGACGAGAGCGCCCTGGTGCAGGACAGCATCACCCTGGTGGTGCAGGTCAACGGCAAGCTGCGCGGCCAGGTGGAAATGCCCGCCGCCGCCAGCCGCGAGGAAGTCGAAGCCGCTGCCCGCAGCAACGAAAACGTCCTGCGCTTCATCGATGGCCTGACCATCCGCAAGGTCATCGTGGTACCGGGCAAACTGGTCAACATCGTCGCCAACTGATGGCAACGCCCACCTGCACCCGGTGCGGGTGGGCGGTATCGGCCCACAAGGGAGCAACAACATGATCAAACGCAATCTGCTGGTAATGGGCCTGGCTGTCCTGCTCAGCGCCTGCGGTTTCCAGCTGCGCGGCACCGGCACCAATGCCCTGAGCGTCAAGGAGATGGACGTCAGCGCGCGCAACGCCTACGGCCAGACCGTGGTGCAATTGCGCCAGGTACTTGAGCGCAGTGGCGTCAATGTGCACGCCGGCGCACCTTATCGCCTGGTACTGACCAACGAGCAGGAAAACTCGCGCTCGGCCAGCTATACCGGTGGTAACCGCACTGCCGAGTATGAACTCACCACCACGCTCAACTACAGCATCCTGGGCCTGAACAACCTCGAACTGCTGAGCGACAAGGTAGAAGTACGCAAGGTCTACGTGCGTGACGGCTCCAACATCAACGGCTCCGATCAGGAAGCCCAGCGCTCGCGCGAAGAGATGCGTCGCGACCTGGTGCAGTCGATGGTCGCGCGCCTGCAACTGCTGAGCCCTGCGCAGCTTGATGAGCTGCAACGCAAGGCAGACGCACGTGCCAAGGCCGAAGCCGATGCACTGGAGGCAGCGCGCCGCCAGCAGGCGGAAACGCCGCAGCAGTCGCCTCTGGAAGTCCCGGGCAACTAAGCCCGAGCGGGGCACTTCGGTGCCCCGCCTGCTCCCCATGAAGCTCGCCCCCGCCCAACTCAACAAGCACCTGCAAGGCAGCCTGGCCCCGGTCTACGTGGTCAGCGGCGACGACCCACTGCTGTGCCAGGAAGCCGCCGACGCCATCCGCAATGCGGCGCGCCAGCAGGGTTTTGACGAACGCCAGGTGTTCAGCGCCGACGCCAACTTCGACTGGGGCACCTTGCTGCAAGCGGGCGCCAGCTTGTCGCTGTTCGCCCAGCGGCGCCTGCTGGAGCTGCGCTTGCCTTCGGGCAAGCCCGGTGACAAGGGCGCTGCGGCGCTCATGGAGTACTGCGCCAGGCCCGCCGAAGACACCCTGCTGCTGATCAGCTTGCCCAAGCTCGATGGCAGCGCGCAGAAGACCAAGTGGGGCAAGGCCCTGATCGAAGGTGCCCACTGCCAGTTCATCCAGATCTGGCCGGTCGATGCCCAGCACTTGCCCCAGTGGATCAACCAGCGCCTGTCCCAGGCCGGGCTGTCGGCCCAACGCGATGCCGTCGACCTGATCGCCGCGCGGGTCGAAGGCAACTTGCTGGCTGCTGCCCAAGAGATCGAAAAGCTCAAGCTGCTGGCAGACGGCAACCAGATCACCGTCGAAACGGTGCAGGCGGCAGTTGCCGACAGTGCGCGCTTCGATGTCTTCGGGCTGGTGGATGCCATCCTCAATGGCGAAGCCGCGCATGCCCTGCGCATGCTCGAAGGCCTGCGCGCAGAAGGTGTGGAGCCGCCGGTGATTCTTTGGGCGCTGGCCCGTGAACTGCGCCTGCTGGCCGGGCTTGCGCAACAGTTCAGCCAAGGTGTGCCGCTGGACAAGGCTTTCAGCCAGGCGCGCCCACCAGTGTGGGACAAACGCCGACCACTGGTCAGCAAGGCCCTGCAGCGCCTCTCGGCGCAGCGTTGGGCGCAACTGCTGCAGGATGCCCAGCGTATCGATGCGCAGATCAAGGGGCAGGCCGAAGGCTCGCCCTGGACCGGCTTGTCGCGATTGGCGCTGTTGATGGCCGGCCAGCGATTGGTACTTCCTTCGCAATAGCTGGGGCCGCTTGGCGCCCCAGGACCTCAGCCATATATACAATCAATTGGCCCCACCCTGCCTCAAGCCCTAAAGTCCGCCCCGAAAGCCATCCAAGCAGGGAACCCCGCCATGAGCAAAAAGCCGAAAAAACACGGCCCCAACAAGGCCAAGTCGATCATCGCCCAACCACTGTTCCGCTGCCGCCAGGAACAACCAGAGAAGGGCAAAGGCAGCTACCGCCGCGAAGCCTTCCAATCGAGAGATTGGGAGGCTTCTTACTTTTTAGCCGCATGAAAGCATCGCAAGCGCAGGCATGGTATGGTCGGCACCTGACCTGCAATTCTGGATCTGTGCATGCTCTTGAGTCTTCTCCCCCGTTGGAATTCCCGCCAGGTACTCGCGGCCTCCAGCTTCATCCTGCTCGTCGCCTGCGCGGAAAAACCTACCGCCGCCGACGCCCTGCCGCTGGCCCCAGCCCAGCCCGCCCCGGTCGTTACCCTGCCTGGCGCCACGCCCGACGTCAGCACTGAAATCCAGCCCCTGCAAACCTTCGCCCAATGGCAAGCCGGTTTCCGCCAGCAGGCACTGCAGGCCGGCATCGCGTCGAACACCTTCGACCGTGCGTTTCTCGGCGTCACGCCAGACATGGACGTGATCAAGGCCGACCGCAGTCAGCCCGAATTCACCCGCCCGGTGTGGGAATACCTTGATGGCGCGCTGTCGCCCCTGCGCGTGCGCAACGGCAAAAAGTTGCTGGAACAGAACACCGAACTGCTGGCCCGCATCGAGCAGCGCTATGGCGTCGACCGCCAGGCGCTGGTCGCGGTGTGGGGCATGGAAAGCAACTTCGGCCAGTTCCAGGGCAGCAAGTCAGTGATCCGCTCGCTGGCTACCCTGGCCTATGAAGGGCGCCGTCCACAGTTCGCCCAGGACCAGCTGATCGCCGCCCTGCAGATCATCCAGCATGGCGATATCCAGCCTGAGTCCATGCGTGGTTCGTGGGCCGGCGCCATGGGCCAGACCCAGTTCATCCCGACCACCTACAACACGTATGCGGTGGACTTCGACGGTGACGGCCGCCGTGATATCTGGAACAGCACACCCGATGCCCTGGCCTCGACAGCCAACTACCTGCAAAGCTCGGGCTGGAAGCATGGCCAGCCGTGGGGCTTCGAAGTGCAGGTGCCAGCAGGCTTCGACTATTGGCAAGCCGATGGCGCGCTGCGCAAGCCGGTCTACGAATGGTTGCAGATGGGCGTGAAACTGCCGGCAGGTACCCAGCTGCCAGCGGGCAGCAATGAGCTGTCGGCGGCCCTGCTGTTGCCGGCTGGCGCCCGTGGGCCGGCGTTCCTGGTGCTGGACAACTTCCGCGCGATCCTCAAATACAACAACTCGTCGTCCTATGCCTTGGCAGTGAGCCTGCTGGGTGATCGCTTCTCGGGCTGGGGCTTCATCAGCGGCAGCTGGCCGAAGGAAGACCTGCCATTGAGCCGCAGCGAGCGGATGGAGTTGCAGAACCTGTTGAATGCCAAGGGGCATGAGGCGGGCAACCCGGATGGCATCATCGGGGCCAATACCCGCAAGGCCATCCGTAATGCCCAGCAGGGCCTGGGATGGCCGGCGGATGGCTATCCGACCCACAAGCTGCTCGATAGCCTGCGTCAGCGCTGAGGTCATTGGGGCCGCTTGGCGGCCCCGGCGATCTCAAAGCTTGAACAGGTCCTGGCCCAACACCAGTGTCTGCCGCTCACTGTCCAGCCTCACCCAGGCCCCCAGCGGCAAGCACACATTCGGGTCACAATGCCCGCTGCGCCACCCGGCCAGCACCGGCACGCACAGCGGCCCGAAAGTCTCTTCCAGCAGCGGCGCCAACGCTGCTACGGTAATCCCGGCAAAATCCCCCACCAGCACGCCCTTGATGCCCTCCAGCTTGCCTGCCAGGCGCAAGTGGGTCAGCAACCGGTCCACCCGATAAAGCGGCTCGTTGACGTCTTCGATGAACAGGATGCAGCCCTGCGTATCAATCTCCGCGACCGTCCCAAGGGTCGCGCTCAGCATCGACAGATTGCCACCGAGCAGGCGCCCGCTGGCAGCCCCAGGCACCACGCAGTTCAAGGCGAAATCAGCCGGATGGACAATTTCATCCCCCTCCCCCAGCAGCCCGCCCAGTTGCGCCAGCAGCGATGACTCGGTCGGCTGCAACTTGGCGCCCAACAGGTCGGCATTGAGCATCGCGCCGTGGAAAGTGAGCAGCCCGGTACGCTGGTATATCGCCGTGTGCAGCGCGGTGATGTCGCTGTAGCCGATCAGCGGCTTGGGGTTGCGGCGGATCAGCTCGAAATCGAGCCGATCGAGCAGGCGCATGCTGCCATAACCACCGCGCATGCACAGGATCGCGTCGACCTCGGGATCGGCAAATGCCGCATGCAGGTCCTGCAGGCGCTGCTCATCGCTACCGGCCAGGTATCCCTTAGCCTCATGAACGCCCGGGTAGATCCGGCAGCGGTAGCCACGCTCGGCGAACCACTGGCCAGCCTTCTGCGCATCCAGTCGCGCCGGCCCGGCCGGAGCGACGATGGCGAAGCAGGCATTGTCCGCCAGTGCCCTGGGCAAACGGGATTCCGTGGTTTCAGCGCAATTCATCGCAGCTCCTGTCTAGACAGCAAAAACAAAAATGCCGATGCCGCCTCTCAGCGTGCATCGGCATGTTCAACTCAAGCCCGGATCAGAGCTTGATCTTGGCTTCGTGCGCCTGCTGGTCGGCGTGGTACGACGAACGTACCAACGGGCCGGAAGCGACGTTCTTGAAGCCCATCTTGTAGCCTTCCTCGGCGAACCAGGCGAAGGTGTCCGGGTGGACAAAACGCTGTACCGGCAGGTGGCTGCGCGACGGCTGCAGGTACTGGCCGAGGGTCAGCATGTCGATGTCGTGCTCGCGCATGCGGTGCATCACCTCGATCACTTCCTCGTCGGTCTCACCCAGGCCGAGCATCAGGCCCGACTTGGTCGGTACATGCGGAACCATCTGCTTGAACTTCTGCAGCAGGTCCAGCGACCAGTCGTAGTCCGAACCGGGACGCGCGGCCTTGTACAGGCGCGGTACGGTTTCCAGGTTGTGGTTGAACACATCTGGCGGCGTCTGTGCGGTGATTTCCAGGGCGACGTCCATGCGGCCGCGGTAGTCGGGGACCAGGGTCTCCAGCTGCACGCCAGGCGACAATGCACGGATTTCGCGAATGCAGTCGGCGAAGTGCTGGGCACCGCCGTCACGCAGGTCATCGCGGTCAACCGAGGTGATCACCACGTACTTCAGGCGCAGGTCGGCGATGGCCACGGCCAGGTTCTTCGGCTCGTCCAGGTCCAGCGGCTTCGGCCGACCGTGGCCGACGTCGCAGAACGGGCAGCGACGGGTGCAGATGTCGCCCATGATCATGAAGGTCGCGGTGCCACCGGAGAAGCACTCGCCCAGGTTCGGGCAGGACGCCTCTTCGCACACGCTGTGCAGCTTGTGCTTGCGCAGCAGCTGCTTGATGCGGTCGACTTCCGGGGATACCGGGATGCGCACGCGGATCCAGTCAGGCTTTTTCGGCAGTTCGTCGGTGGGGATGATCTTCACCGGGATACGCGCAACCTTTTCGGCGCCACGCAGTTTTACCCCGGCTTCCACTTTCTTCGGCGCTGGGCGCGCGGTGGCATCCTGGGTAGGTGTCAGGTTCGGCACGGCTTCTTGCACAGTTGTCATATTCAGTCGATTCCGCCCGTAAGGGTCGTCTGCTCAGCATAGTCGAGGTGCCTGACCAGCTGTCCGCGCAGCCTTGTCCTGACCTCGTCGAGTTCGATCGGACCTGCCAGGTCGCGCAACTGGGTCATGGCCAGCCCCGCATACCCACAGGGGTTGATTCGGCGGAATGGAGCCAGGTCCATGTCCACGTTCAGAGCAAGGCCGTGGAAGGAACGGCCGTTGCGGATTCGCAGGCCGAGGGAGGCGATTTTCGCTCCGTCGACATAGACACCCGGCGCATCGGGCTTGGCCACGGCGTTGACACCGTAGCTGGCGAGCAAGTCGATCAGGGTCTGCTCGATACGGCTGACCAGCTCGCGCACGCCAAAGCCCAGGCGGCGCACGTCCAGCAGCAGGTAGGCCACCAGCTGCCCGGGGCCATGGTAGGTCACCTGGCCGCCGCGGTCGGTCTGCACCACCGGAATGTCGCCTGGCACCAGCAGGTGCTCGGCCTTGCCGGCCTGGCCCTGGGTGAAGACCGCGGGGTGCTCGACCAGCCAGATTTCGTCCTGGCTGTCCGGGCTTCGCTGCTCGGTGAAGCGCCGCATGGCCTCCAGCACCGGTTCATAGGGCTGCAGGCCAAGCTCGCGAATACCGAGGCAACGCGACATCAGAGCACCATTTTCACGATGCCGGTGGCACGCAGGGCACTGTTGATGTCGTGCAGCTGGTTCTCGCTTTCAGCGACGATGTGCAATTGCACGGTGGTGTATTTGCCTTCCTTGCTCTGGCGCTCGGCCAGGGTGGAAAGGTCGACCTTCGCGTGCTTGCTCAGGATCTCGATTACCGTGTCCTTGAAGCCGACAACGGTGTCGCCGATTACCTTGATCGGGTAATCGTCGCAGGGGAATTCGATTTTGTGCGACTTGACGTCAGGTTCGCTCATGGCGGAAACGGCCTCGTAAGCCGTGGCAACAACAACGCCCCCGCAGGATGCGCGGGGGCTTGCAGGTCACGTATCAGTTGAACAACCCGTAGAAGAATAGACGGATGCTATCCCACATACGGCGGAAGAAACCACCTTCCTCGACGCCATCGAGGGCGATCAGGTCGGCGCTGTGAACCACGTTCTCGTCCAGTTTGACTTCCACTTTGCCGATCACGTCACCTTTGGCGATCGGTGCGGTGAGCTGCGGGTTCATGGTCATCGAAGCCTGCAGGCGCTTCAATTGGCCTTTAGGCATAGTCATGGTCAGGTCGTTGGCCAGGCCAGCCTTGACTTGACTGGTAGCGCCCTTCCAGACCGGAGCCTGGGTCAGCTCGGTGCCCTTCTGGTAGAAGGTCTGGGTTTCGAAGAAGCGGAAACCGTAGGTCAGCAGCTTCTGGGTCTCGGCAGCACGGGCTTGCTCGCTGTTGGTGCCGAACACCACGGCGATCAGGCGCTGGCCGTCACGTACGGCCGAAGCCACCATGCAGTAGCCGGCTTCTTCGGTGTGGCCGGTTTTCAGACCGTCGACGGTCTTGTCACGCCACAGCAGCAGGTTGCGGTTCGGCTGCTTGATGTTGTTCCAGAAGAACTCTTTCTGCGAGTAGATGGCGTAGTGGGCCGGGTCGATGGTGATGATCGCGCGGGCCAGCAGGGCCATGTCGTGAGCCGAGGAGTAGTGCTCTGGGTTCGGCAGGCCGGTCGGGTTCATGAAGTGGCTGTTGGACATGCCCAGTTCGGCAGCGGTCTTGTTCATCATGTCGGCGAAGGCGTCTTCGCTGCCGGCGATGTGCTCGGACAGGGCGACCGAGGCATCGTTGCCCGACTGGATGATGATGCCGTGCAGCAGGTCGCTGACGGTGACCTGGCTACCGACCTTGATGAACATGCGCGAACCGCCGGTACGCCAGGCGTTTTCGCTGACGGTGACCGGGTCGTTCTCGCCAATCTGGCCACGACGGATGTCGACGGTGGCGATGTAGGCGGTCATCAGCTTGGTCAGGCTGGCTGGTGGCAGGCGCTCGTCACCGTTGTTCTCGACCAGCACGTTGCCGCTGGACGCGTCCATGAGTACGTAGGACTTGGCTGCCAGTTGCGGTGGCGCCGGCATCATCTGCTCTGCTGCGAAGGCAGCAGGCGTGAGCATCAGCAGTACGGGCAGGCAAAGTCGTTTGGCAAGGTTGGTGATGTTCATCCGTCTCTCGAAAATCGCTAATGGTCTGATGTTCCCTGGGCCACATCGTGTGCCCAGCGCCAGTCAGTCTAGTTTTTGTGGCCGTCGGCCTGGCCCACGAACTGCGGCTTTATGTCGCTGCGGGCAAAAGCCGACATTGTACATGGCCGGGGCCGGCAATTCATGACAAAACCGACAGTTTGTGGGGGGCAAGGCCCCCACAAGAACTGTCAGTCAGCTGTGACCAGCTTGGCCTGGCCAAGGTTCGCCAGGCGAATGCTGTCCTGTGCCTGCTGGATCTCGCCCTGGCTGCTGAACGGCCCCAGGCGCACACGATGCAGGGTTTGCTGGTTACGCACGATGGAGCTGATGAACACCGGCGCGCTGACCATGGTACTGAGCTTGGAACGCAGCAGTTCGGCGGCATCCGGGTTGGCGAAGGCACCCACCTGGAGAACGTTGCCAGCACCGCCGGCCGCTACGTAGTTGTTAGCCACCTGCACCGGCACCACCGGCGCCGCGTGTTGCTGCGGTGGCGGGGTCCATTGCTCGACGCGACCGGTACTGGCCGGGATCGCCTGGGTCTGGGCAACCTGCGGCTCCTTGAGCATCAGCGGCGGCTGCTGGCCTTTCTGCGCCCACCATTGCTGCGGGTCGATGCCTTCAACGCGCACGTGAGCGGTACCGATCTCGGCGTAACCGAGCTTCTTCGCCGCCGCGTAGGACAGGTCGATGATGCGGTCGGAGTAGAACGGGCCACGGTCGTTGACGCGCAGGATCACGCTGCGGCCGTTGGCCAGGTTGGTCACCCGCACGTAGGCCGGCAGTGGCAGGGTCTTGTGCGCCGCGCTCATGCCGTACAGGTCATAGAGCTCGCCGTTGGCGGTGTTCTGCCCGTGGAACTTGGTGCCATACCACGATGCGGTGCCCTCGGCGCGGTAGTTGCGCGCGTCCTGCATCGGGTAGTAGGTCTTGCCCAGCACGGTATAGGGGTTGGCCTTGTAGGCACCGGTGTGCACGGTTGGCGTGGCGTCAGGGATCTTGTTGACGTCCACGTCCCACCACGGTGCGCCGTCCTTGTGTGCCCGGTTGATGTCCAGGCCAGGCTGCGAGCGGACTACGTTGCCGCCGCCCTGGGAGGTCGGGCGGCTGGAGGAACAGCTGACCAGCAGCACGCCAACGGTCATGCAGGTCAGCAGTTTGAAGGTGTTGGCAGAGAAGATTGCACGCATTACTTGACACCCCGTACCTGGACCAGCTGCTCGGCAAGCTGATGCACCGCCATGGCATACATCACGCTGCGGTTGTAGCGAGTGATCGCGTAGAAATTCTTCAGGCCCATCCAGTACTCGGGGCCGTTGTCGCCTTCCAGGCGGAAAGCAGTCACCGGCAGATCATCGCGCAGCGCATCATGGCTCGACCAGCCCAGCGCCCGCAACTCCCCGACTGTCTTGACCGGCTCGATTCCGCTGGTGACGCCCTCGTCAACCCGCGTCCCACTGACCTGGGCGCGGCTGACCACGCCCTCGCCGGCCACCCAGCCATGGCGCTTGAAGTAGCTGGCCACGCTGCCGATGGCATCGTCGGGGTTGTTCCAGATATTGATGTGGCCGTCACCGTCGAAGTCCACCGCGTAGTTGCGGAAGCTGCTCGGCATGAACTGCGGCAGGCCCATGGCGCCGGCGTAGGAACCCTTGAGGTTGAGCGGGTCGATCTGCTCGTCACGGGCCAGCAGGAGGAATTCGCGCAGCTCCTTGCGGAAGAATTCGGCACGCGGCGGGTAATCGAAGGCCAGGGTCGACAAGGCATCGATCACCCGGTAGTTGCCGGTGTTGCGACCGAAGAAGGTCTCCACGCCGATGATCGCGACGATGTACTGCGCCGGCACGCCATATTCTTGCTCGGCTCGGGCCAGCACCGCCTCGTGCTGGCGCCAGAAGTCCACACCACGGGCAATGCGCGCGTCAGTGATGAACATCGGCCGGTATTCCTTCCACGGCTTGACCCGTTCGGCCGGGCGCGAGATGGCGTCGAGGATCGACTGCTTGCGCTGCACCTCACGGAATACACCGTTCAATTGCTCGGGGGCAAAGCCGTAATCGCGGCTCATCTGGAGAACGAACTCGGTCACCTGCGGCGAGCCGTCGTAGTCGCCGGCCTGGGCCAGCTGTACAGCGCCGAACAGGCCCACCGCGCCGATCCACGGCGCACAACGGGCAGCCCAGTTACGCACTGCTTGCATGAAATTCTTCACCTTATTCAAACCTGCGCGATCCATTTGCGGTGCGTGTGGATCGACATCAGAACGCCAAACGCTGACAGCAGCGTCACCAACGAAGTTCCGCCATAGCTAATGAAGGGCAGCGGCACCCCCACCACAGGCAACAGGCCGCTGACCATACCAATATTGACGAACACATAAACAAAGAAGGTCATGGTCAGGCTGCCCGCCAGCAGCTTGCCGAACAGGGTCTGCGCCTGCGCGGTGATCATCAGGCCGCGGCCGATCAGCAGCAGGTAGACGATCAGCAGCAGGCAGATGCCGACCAGGCCGAACTCCTCACCAAGCACCGCAATGATGAAGTCGGTGTGGCTCTCGGGCAGGAAGTCCAGGTGCGACTGGGTACCCAGCAGCCAGCCCTTGCCGAACACGCCACCGGAGCCGATGGCGGCCTTCGACTGGATGATGTTCCAGCCGGTACCCAGCGGGTCGCTTTCCGGGTCGAGGAAGGTCAGTACCCGCTGCTTCTGGTAGTCGTGCATCACGAAAAACCACATCGCCACCGCTACCGGCACGGCCGCGGCCAGCACGCTGAGGATCCAGCGCCAGCGCAGGCCACCCATGAACAGCACAAATGCACCGGAGGCAAGAATCAGCAGCGCCGTGCCCAGGTCAGGCTGACGGACGATAAGAATGAACGGCACGCCGATCAACACCAGGCTTATTGCCACGTGTTTCAGGTGCGGCGGCAAGGTGCGCTTGGACAGGTACCAGGCGATGGTCGCCGGCATGATGATCTTGAGGAATTCCGAGGGCTGGAAGCGGATCACCCCGGGGATGTTGATCCAGCGTGTGGCGCCCATCGCGTTGTGGCCCATGACGTCCACCACCACCAGCAGGAACACCCCGACCAGATACGCCAGCGGCACCCAGCGGGCCATGAAGCGCGGCTCCAGCTGGGCGATGACGAACATCGAGACCAGGCCGATGCCGAACGAGGTGGCCTGCTTGAGCAGCAGGTCCCAGTTCTTGCCACTGGCCGAATAGAGGACGAACAGGCTGCCGGCCGCGAGGGTCAGCAGGATGATCAGCAAGGGGCCGTCGATGTGGATGCGCTGCAGGAAGCTGGCGCGTCGACGCATCACGTCCTCGCTGGAGAGCATGCGATCGAAATTGTTCTTCACTGGGCCGTTTCCTGGGCGACGGTGGCGGGCGCGAATTCGCTTTTCAGCCGGCCGCTCTCGTCGAGCAGCCAGGCATCCATGATCTGCCGCACCACTGGCGCAGCAACGCCAGAGCCGGACTCACCGTTCTCGACCATCACCGAGACCACGATCTTCGGATCGTCGGCCGGGGCAAAGGCCACGAACAGCGCGTGGTCGCGGTGGCGCTCCTGGAGTTTGTTGCGGTCGTACTTCTCGCCTTGCTTGATCGCCACCACCTGGGCGGTACCGCTCTTGCCGGCGATGCGGTACTGGGCACCGGTTGCCGCCTTGCGCGCGGTGCCGCGGGCGTTGTGCATCACCTGCTCCATGCCGTGGGTAACCTTGGCCCAGTCGGACTTGTCGCGCAGGACGATGTCCTCCATGGGGTTGGGGTCCACCGGCGGCTGGCCCTCGATGGTCTTGGCCAGGTGCGGACGGTTCCACACGCCCTTGTTGGCGATCAGTGCAGTGGCCTGGGCCAGCTGCAGCGGCGTGGCCTGCATGTAGCCCTGGCCGATGCCGAGAATCAGCGTTTCACCCGGGAACCAGGCCTGGCGACGGGTGGCGCGCTTCCACTCGCGCGACGGCATCAGCCCGGGCGACTCCTCGAACATGTCGAGGGCAACCTTTTGGCCGATGCCGAACTTGTTCATGTAACTGGACAGCCGATCAATACCCATCTTGTGGGCAAGGTCGTAGAAGTAGGTGTCGTTGGAGCGCATGATCGCGGTGTCCAGGTCGACCCAGCCGTCACCGGTGCGGTTCCAGTTACGGTATTTGTGGTCGTAGTTGGGCAACTGGTAGTAGCCCGGGTCGAATACCCGGCTGCTGGCGTTGACCACCCCGCTGTCGAGGCCGGCAATGGCCACCGCCGGCTTGATGGTCGAACCCGGCGGGTACAGGCCGCGCAGCACGCGGTTGAACAGTGGCCGGTCGATCGAGTCGCGCAGCTCGGCATAGGCCTTGAAGCTGATGCCGGTGACGAACAGGTTGGGGTCGAAGCTCGGCTGGCTGACCATTGCCAGCACCTCACCGGTACGCGGGTCGAGCGCTACCACGGCGCCGCGCCGGCCACCCAGGGCGGCCTCGGCGGCTTCCTGCAGCTTGATGTCGAGGCTCAGCACGATGTCCTTGCCCGGCTTCGGGTCGGTGCGCTTGAGCACCCGCAATACGCGGCCCCGGGCATTGGTCTCGACTTCCTCGTAACCAACCTGGCCGTGCAGTTCGGGCTCGTAGAAGCGCTCGATGCCGGTCTTGCCGATGTGGTGGGTGCCGCTGTAGTTCACCGGATCGAGGGTTTTCAGCTCTTTTTCGTTGATCCGCCCGACATAACCGACCGAATGAGCGAAGTGCGCGCCCTGTGGGTAGTGGCGCACCAACTGAGCGACCACTTCCACCCCCGGCAGGCGGAACTGGTTGACCGCCACGCGGGCGATCTGCTCTTCGTTCAACTCGAACAGGATCGGCACCGGCTCGAACGGCCGACGCCCCTGCTTCATGCGCTTCTCGAACAGTGCCCGATCGTCCGCCGTGAGGTCCAGCACTTCGACGATGGTATCCAGCACTTCCTGCCAATTACCCGCACGTTCGCGGGTCATCGACAGGCTGAAGCTAGGCCGGTTGTCGGCGACGATCACCCCGTTGCGGTCGAAGATCAGCCCGCGAGTCGGCGGAATCGGCTGCACATGCACCCGGTTGTTCTCCGACAGCGTCGAGTGATAGTCGTACTGGATGATCTGCAGGTAGTACAGCCGCGCGACCAGCACGCAGATGAGCAGCATGACCGCCACCGCGCCGACCACGACGCGGTTACGCACCAGGCGGGCGTCTTTCTCGTGGTCCTTGAGACGGATCGGCTGCGACATCGGACTGCTTACAGGCTCATTTGTGGTAAGGGTGCCCGGACAATACCGTCCAGGCGCGGTAGATCTGCTCGCCGATGAGTATCCTTACCAACGGGTGCGGCAGGGTCAGCGGCGACAGCGACCAGCGTTGCTCGGCGCGCGCGCAGACCTCAGGCGCCAGCCCCTCCGGGCCGCCCACCATCAAATTCACCGTGCGCGAGTCCAGGCGCCAGCGGTCCAGCTCGCTCGCCAGCTGCTCGGTACTCCAAGGCTTGCCATGGACCTCGAGGGTGACGATGCGTTCCCCAGGCTGAACCTTGCTCAGCATGGCCTCGCCCTCCTGACGGATCAGGCGGGCGACGTCGGCATTCTTGCCACGGGTGTTCAGCGGGATTTCCACCAGCTCGAGCGACAGCTCCTGGGGCAGGCGCTTGGCATATTCATGCCAGCCTTCCTCGACCCACTTGGGCATGCGCGAGCCGACCGCGATCAGGCGCAGACGCACGACGCTTCCTTATTCCCGGTCTTTGAGTTTGTCGGTGAAGTAGTCGCTGGCGTTTTCCGGGCTGTGGTGCTTGGCATCGGCCGCACGGCTCTGTTCGGCGCCCAGCCACAGGCGCTCCAGGTCGTAGAACTGACGGGCAGCAGCGGTCATCATGTGCACGATGACGTCGTTCAGGTCCAGCAGCACCCAGTCGCTGTCGCCCTTGCCTTCTTCACCCAGAGGCTGCGCGCCCTCTTTCTTGACCGTTTCACGGACCTTTTCCAGCATCGCGTTGATCTGGCGGTTGGAGGTACCGGTGGCAATGATCATGTAGTCGGTCAGGCTGTGCTTCTCGCGCACGTCGATGACCTGGATGTCCTGGGCCTTGACGTCTTCCAGGGCGCTGATGGTCAGTTTGACCAGTGCTTCGCCATTGATTTTCTGCTTGCTCATATAAAACTCTTCAACTCGTTGGATGAGGCGCCCTGGGGCACCGTCAGTTAGGGGCACGATACAGTTCGTGCGCCTCGATGTAGGCCAGTACGGCGTCCGGCACCAGGAACCTCACCGATTTGCCGCTGGCCAGCAGCTGTCGGATCTGTGTAGCCGACACCGCGAGCGGCGTCTGCCAGACGAACGAAATATTCCCCGCCGGGCCGGACATGGCGGTGGGATCGCTCTCCGAGCGCGCAGCCAGCAGGTTGCGCAACTCGTCAGGGGGTTCAACGTCGGCATCCGGGCGTTGCAGCACCAGGATGTGACAGTGTTGCAGCAGTTCTTCCCAGCGGTGCCAGGTGGGCAGGCCGCAAAAGGCGTCCCAACCCAGCACCAGGAACAGCTGGTCGTCGGCACCCAACTCGGCGCGAATCGACTCCAGCGTGTCGATGGTGTACGACGGTTTGTCGCGTTCAAGCTCGCGGGCATCGACGCTCAGGCAATCGACACCCTGCACCGCTTCACGGACCATGGCCAGGCGGTCATGCGCCGCCACCTGCGGGGTATCGCGGTGTGGCGGGCGGGCGTTAGGCAACAGGCGCAGCTCATCGAGCGCCATGAACTCGGCCACTTCCAGCGCGCTGCGCAGGTGACCGATGTGCACGGGGTCGAAGGTACCGCCAAGAATGCCGATGCGCCGGACTGCCTGGGCCTTGCTCAACTCAGCAGGACTCCTGGCCACGCAGCTGGCCGTCACCGATCACCACGTACTTCTCGCAGGTCAGGCCTTCCAGGCCGACCGGGCCGCGGGCGTGCAGCTTGTCGGTGGAAATGCCGATCTCCGCGCCCAGGCCATATTCGAAGCCATCGGCGAAGCAAGTCGGGGTGTTGAGCATCACCGATGCCGAATCGACCTCGGCCATGAACTGGCGGGCCTGACCCTGGTGCTCGGTGATGATCGAGTCGGTGTGGTGCGAGCCGTACTGGTTGATGTGCTCGATGGCCTGGTCCAGGCCTTCAACGACGCGAATCGACAGGATCGCGTCGAGGTACTCGGTGTGCCAGTCGTCTTCAGTGGCCGGCTTGGCCTCGATCAGCGCACGGGTACGCTCGCAGCCACGCAGTTCGACGCCCTTCTCCTGGAAGCGGCGGGCCATTTCCGGCAGGAAGCCTTCGGCCACGCGCTGGTCGACCAGCAGGGTTTCCATCGCGCCGCAGATGCCGTAGCGGTAGGTCTTGGCGTTGAATGCCACGCGCCAGGCCTTGTCCAGATCGGCGTGCTCGGCCACATAGACGTGGCAGATGCCGTCCAGGTGCTTGATGACCGGCACGCGGGCATCGCGGCTGATGCGCTCGATCAGGCCACGGCCGCCGCGCGGCACGATGACATCGACGAACTCGGGCATGCTGATCAGCGCGCCAACGGCCTCGCGGTCAGTGGTCTCGACCACCTGCACCACGGCAGCCGGCAGGCCGGCTTCGGCCAGGCCACGCTGGATGCAGATGGCGATGGCGCGATTGGAGTGGATGGCCTCGGAGCCGCCGCGAAGAATAGTGGCGTTGCCCGACTTCAGGCACAAGCTCGCGGCATCGATTGTCACGTTCGGGCGCGACTCGTAGATGATCCCGATCACCCCCAGTGGCACGCGCATCTTGCCGACCTGGATGCCCGACGGGCGGTAGCTCATGTCGCGGATGGCACCGACCGGGTCAGGCAGGCTTGCAACCTGACGCAGCCCGGTGATCATGCCGTCGATGCGCGCCGGGGTCAGCGCCAGGCGATCGAGCAGCGCTGGCTCCAGGCCATTGGCACGGCCGGCGGCCAGGTCCAGTTCGTTGGCTGCGGCAAGCTCGGCGCGCGCAGCATCCAGCGCATCGGCAGCGGCCTGCAGGGCGCGGTTCTTCTGCGCGGTGCTGGCACGTGCGATGACGCGGGAAGCCTGGCGTGCGGCGTGACCCAGGCGGGTCATGTAGTCAAGAACGGACTCAGTCATGGGTTCGGTGTCTTGGCGAAGGGGAAATCGGCTGATTATAACTGCCGCGCAGGTATACGCCCAGCGGTGGCTAACGGATGGTAGGAAAAGGCCGTCAGAAAGGGGCAGGAAAGATGTAACTGGCAGCCTCAGAGTCATGGCTGCCAGCTCAATCGCAAGCTGGCCTGCGAGCGGGTATTCGAACAGAACGCTAGGAAAGCATTTTAATTGCGTCAGCGGCGGTCACCAACGGGACGGGCAAATTGACTGCCGCCCAATACCAGTATCTGTCGTCCGGCTCGATCGCCCTGATGATCGTGAACGGGCTTGAGTCAGCGCCGTCAACGGTGAAGACACCTTCCTGGGTCACCTTGCCGTTACCTGCCATGACCTCCCATTCGATGTCGGACGCTGGCACGGTGACTTCATTTCCAGACTTGTCGCGATAATAGAGTTGCAGCTTCACGCCAGCGTCCACTTGCGTGTACTTGAAGTAGTGTGTTTGCGATGAGTCCTCGATGATGAACGTCGAAGTCATCTCTGGCGCGCCTTGGCCGACCGAGACATAGACGGTATCGACCCGGTTCGGCGGAACCTCTTCAAGCACCGTGCCTTTCAAGCCTGCCTTGATTTCGGTTTTGTGCCCATTATCGAATGCTATGACCGGGTTCAGCTCAGTTGGGGGCACATACCAGGTTTTGCCATCCACGGTCTTCAATTTGCCGGCACTGCCGTCGCCCATGCGCCAGATTGCGCTGGCATTGGCAGGGCTCAGGCTCAACTCGATAGCATCCTGCCCTCGCTTCGCAATAGCCAACAGCGGGTTGAGTTCATAGGCCGCCGCCACAGCATCACGACAAGTCGACCCAGCCTCACGCGAAGTTCTGAAGGGCTTGGCCAGGTCGAATATTTCCACCCATTTATCGAGGCCTATAACTGCCATACGGCCCGAGGTAACAATACGGGTGGGCGCGAGCAGCGCCGCGTAGCCCGCCACATCTGCCATAGTGAAATTACCCAGTGCCAACTTGCTGTAGTATATCAGCGCCACTTCGTTAGGAAGCAAACCCAATGCCTCAGGGCTGGCCGTACCTTGTGGCTCGCTGAGCACGGTTGGAATAGTGCCTCTGGGCCATCCCGGCTTGTGGATAAATACACTGATAGTGTCGTGGGACAAGTTATAGAAGATTCCTTCCACCTCGGCAACTCTCTCGGCGTACAAAGAATCGACCGCGCTAACTCGCCACGCCTTGATGTCATCCTCCAGGAATTCACGGAATCGCGAGGCCTGCACAAAATCCTTTTCGGACTCACCCTCACGCATGATGTAGTTGCTCGGGTCAACCTCATACAGCTTGATAAACCCATCGCTGAACCGGATCTTGGCCCCTTGCAATGGAACTTCCTGAAATAGGGTGCGGTTGCCGGAAGTCAGCGCGATAATTTGATCTATATATCTCCCTTTTCGCCCGACCACATGAACAAGCCGAATATTGACCTCATTCAGAATTTTGCGTTTGACCCGCATATCTATTCGGCTTGAATTTGATTTGAAGTATTCAATTGCAGGCTGCGAAAGGTAACCAGAAAACCAGTTCCAAACAAGCCCAGGTGTAGTTGTCGTGTCAAGATGTACAAATTCGTCATTACCTTCTTCAAGGACACGAGAAACTTCCCAATAGTGATTCAGGTCGCCAACATTCAGTACAACCCGCCCTTGCCAGCCATGCAGGTCCGCTACTTCAAGGCCCGCCAAGTCCTGAGACTCCCGCTTCATTTGACCACCTTATTAAGCTAGCACTCGAACCCGTTAAATTATTCCTTCGTCCAAAATGCTTCACAACTGACAGAAATGTCAGGTAACCCAGTCAGGTTCGCGCTTGCCGCATGTAAATTGCTATGATCCTGCGCTCCCCACCCGATGACGTGTAAATGCTCGACGCCCCCTGCCCTCAGCGCGCGCTTCCAGACGCATTCTTCAACCGCGATGCCCAGCAACTGGCCAGGGATCTGCTGGGCAAGATCATTCGCCATCGTCACGGCAACCTGTGGTTAGCCGCACGTATCATTGAAACCGAGGCTTACTACCTCACTGACAAAGGCAGCCATGCCTCGCTCGGCTATACCGAAAAGCGCAAGGCACTGTTCCTCGATGGCGGCCATATCTACATGTATTACGCCCGCGGTGGCGACTCGCTCAACTTCAGTGCCCAGGGCCCGGGTAACGCGGTACTGATCAAGTCGGCCTACCCGTGGGTCGATGCCATCTCTGATGCCAACAGCCTGGCGCAGATGCAACTGAACAACCCCGATGCCAGCGGCAACCTGCGCCCGCCCGAGCGCCTGTGCGCCGGGCAGACCCTGCTGTGCAAGGCGATGGGCCTGAAAGTGCCGCACTGGGACGCACAACGCTTCGACCCCGAACGCCTGTACGTCGAAGACTGCGGCATTGCCGTGCCACGGGTGATCCAGGCGGCACGCCTGGGCATCCCCCACGGGCGCGACGAGCACCTGCCGTACCGCTTCGTCGATGCCGAATTCGCCCGCTTCTGCACCCGGAACCCGCTGCGACGGGGCCAAGTCGAAGGGCAAGACTTTTTCATCCTCGAACAAGGAAGCTGAAACATGGGCCAATGGCTCGACAGCCTGACCGGCTGGCTCAGCGCCAACCCCCAGTGGCTTGGCCTGGCGATTTTCCTGGTGGCTTGCGTGGAATGCCTGGCCATCGCCGGCATTATCGTGCCAGGCACGGTGCTGCTGTTCGCGGTTGCCGTGCTGGCTGGCAGTGGTGCATTTACCTTGGGTGAAACCCTGCTGCTGGGGTTCCTCGGTGGCCTGCTCGGTGACGCGTTGTCGTACACCATCGGCAAGTATTTCCACCAGAACATCCGCAGCTTGCCGCTGCTGCGCCACCACCCGGAATGGATCGGCAGCGCCGAGGCCTACTTCCAGCGCTACGGCATCGCCAGCCTGCTGGTCGGCCGCTTCATCGGCCCGCTGCGGCCGATGCTGCCCATGGTCGCCGGGATGTTCGACATGCCGCTGCCGCGCTTCATCGCCGTCAGCCTGGTGGCCGGTGCTGGCTGGTCAGTGGCTTACCTGCTGCCAGGCTGGGCCACCGGTGCGGCCATGCGCCTGCCCTTGCCGGAAGGTTTCTGGCTGGATGCCGGGATCATTGTCGGCACCCTGGCGGTGCTGATTGGCCTGAGCCTGAACAGCAGTATCCGTGACCAGCGTCACGGCACCCGGCTGATCGCCGGCCTGAGCTTCATCGCCCTGACAGGCCTGTTTCTCGGCTGGCCCTACCTGCACGAGTTTGACCAAGGGATCATGACACTGGTCCAGGAACACCGCAGCCAGGCCATTGATGGCACCGTGGTGCTGGTGACACGGCTTGGCGACTTCAAGACGCAGTTCTTCCTCGGCGGCTTGCTGACCGGTTTGCTACTGCTGGCCCGTCAGTGGCGCCATGCCGTGTTTGCCGGCGGTGCATTGATGGGCACCGCGCTGGCCAACGGCTCACTGAAATGGTTGTTCGCCCGGGCAAGGCCAGAAGTGCTGACCGACCCACTGACCAGCTACAGCATGCCCAGCGGGCATAGCTCGGCATCGTTTGCATTCTTCCTGACCTTGGCGGTACTGGCAGGTCGCGGCATGCCGCCGCGCATGCGCCTGACCTGGGTGATGCTGGGCTGCCTTCCGGCACTGGCGATCGCCTTGTCGCGGGTGTATCTGGGCGCGCATTGGCCGACCGACATCATGGCCGGGGCCTTGCTGGCCTGTTGCGTGTGTGCGCTGAGCCTGACGCTGGTGCAGCATCGACAGCCGCTGATGGCACTGCCGCAGAAAGTTTGGTGGCTGGTGTTGCCGGCGTGTATCGCGTTGCTGGCGTTCTTTGCCATGCATGCATTGCCCGACGCGCTGCTTCGCTACCAGTATTGATTTAGCCAGCACCGGCCTCTTCGCGGCGGTTCGGCGCGAAGAGGCCGGTGCAGGCCATTGAGTTCAATCAGGCGAACAACTCACCCTGAATCCGCTCCAGCAGCTTCTGGATCTCTTCCAGCCGCTGCGCCGGCGAGTCGATTGCCAGCAAGTCCAGCTTATCCTCTTCCATGAACGGCAGCAGATAGGCCAGCTGGTTGGCCAGAGCCTGGCGCCCGTCGACTTCCCGCGGCATGTCCAGTGCCTCGACCATCGGGTGCTCGCCCAGGGCCACCAGCAGCGCCAGGAGGTCATCGTCATGCTCGGTGAGCGGGCTGTCCGGCTGCTCCGCCAGCCAATGCACCTCGCCCACCAGTAACTGGTCCTTCTGCACCTCGGTCTGGCTCAGCTCGAAGCGACGGACACCTTCCACACGAATGCCCAGCAAACCGTTGTCTTGCTGAACGAAGTCACGGATCACCGCCTCGCAGCCAATCGAGGCCACCACCGGCGGCGCCTTGCCGACCTGCTCGCCTTCGACGATGCACACCACGCCAAAACCAGTGCCCTGCTTCATGCAACGGCCAATCATGTCCAGGTAGCGCGCCTCGAAGATCTGCAGATCCAGCAGGCAACCAGGAAACAACACGGTATTGAGGGGAAACAGCGGTAGCGTCATCACAACTCCTCAAGCCACCAGGCTGACCGCCAACGGCAGGAACACCGCCGTGGCCACCCCCATCAGGCTCATCGCCAGCGCGGCAAAAGCGCCGCACTCGTCACTTTCCTGCAAGGCCACCGAAGTGCCCACGGCGTGAGCCGTCACACCCAGCGACATACCCCGCGCCTCCGGGCTGTGCACACCCAAGCGGGTCAGCAGCGCCGGGCCAAAGATCGCCCCGATCACGCCAGTAATCAATACGAATACGGCCGCCAACGCCGCCACGCCACCAATCTGTTCAGCCACCAGCATGGCGATCGGCGAAGTGACCGATTTCGGCGCCATGGTCATCAGGATCATGTGTTCGGCACCGAACCACCAGCCCAGCAGCAGGCAGCAGACCGTTGCGAACAGGCCTCCGATTACCAGCGTAGTAAATGTCGGCCAGAACAGTTGCCGGATACGCCGCAGGTTGAGGTAGAGCGGCACTGCCAGGGCCACGGTGGCGGGGCCGAGGAGGATGTTCATGATCTCGGTGCTCTTGCGGTATTCGGCGTAGCTGATGCCGCAGGTCAGCAGCACGCCAATCACCAGCAGCATCGATACCAATACCGGCTGCAGGAAGATCCAGCGGGTCTTTTCATAGGCTGCCAGCACGATCTGGTAAGCGCCCAGGGTGATACCGATGCCGAACAACGGGTGGTGGATGACGGCGTCGAGCGCTCCTTGCCAGTCCAGGATCATGGCTGCTCCTCGCGCTTGCCATGTTGACGGTCGATGAGCTTCTGCATCAGCAGGCCGACGAACACCAGGGTCACCAGGCAGGAAATCAGCAACGCACCGGCAATCGCCCAGAAGTCTGCGGCAATGTCCTTGGCATAGACCATCACCCCCACCGCCGGAGGCACCAGCAGCAGTGGCAAGTAGCGCAGCAGGCTACCGGCGGCCTCACTCAGCGGCTTGCCGACTTCGCCACGGGCCATGAGGAAAAACAGCAGCAGCAACAGGCCGATGATCGGCCCCGGCAGAATCGGCACGCACAAGTGATTGAGCGCCGTACCCAGCAGTTGAAACAGCACCAGCCAGGTCAAACCACGCAACAGCATAAGGATCTCCTTCAGGTGGCGGCCATTATAAGCACGCGCTGCCCATAAGCCGATATTCGCCGAAAAGCGGGCATCTTGACTGAAACGGTTCGCCGTGCTGATCTTGCACTCTCGTACCAAATGACAACCTTGGAGAGTCGCCATGCCCTATGTACCGGTTAACGAGCTGTCGCAGTACGTTGGAAAGGAGCTGGGACGTTCCGACTGGCTGAAGATCGACCAGCAGCGCATCAACCTGTTCGCCGAAGCCACCGGCGATTTCCAGTTCATCCATGTCGACCCGGAAAAGGCGGCGAAAACCCCGTTCGGCACCACCATCGCCCATGGTTTCCTGACCTTGTCGCTGATCCCCATGCTGATGCTGGATATCCTGGTGCTGCCTGAGGGTGTGAAGATGGTGGTCAATTACGGGCTGGACAGCGTGCGCTTCATTCAGCCGGTGAAAGTCGACAGCCAGGTGCGCCTGAAGGTCGACCTGACTGAGGTAATCGAGAAGAAGCCGGGGCAATGGCTGCTCAAGGCCACCGCTACTCTGGAGATCGAAGGCGAAGAGAAGCCGGCCTACATCGCCGAACCCCTCTCGCTCTGCTTCGTCTGATGACCAGGCCTCTTCGCCGGCAAGCCTGCGAAGAGGCACACACCGATTTCGATTGGATCACAGATACCTCCGCCCCCTATTCTGCGGCATACTCGGGAGACTTTTTGCCCGGATTCCGCCATGCGTGCACTGCTCCCCCTCGCACTGACCCTGATGCTCGCTGCCTGTGGCGATGGCGAGTCGTTGTCCCCGCCCGACGCGCGCCTGCCCGACGGTGGCCGCTACCGGGGCCAGGTGGTCGATGGGTTGCTGCAGGGCGAGGGACGCATCGACTACCCCAACGGCAGTTGGTACGCCGGCAGCTTCAAGGACGGCCAGTGGCACGGCCAGGGCGAGTGGCACGGCAGCAATGGCGAGATCTACCGTGGCCAGTTCGACAAAGGGCTGTTTCACGGCCTGGGCGACCTGACCACCCCGGGCAGCCACTATGCCGGCACGTTCAGCCACGGTCGGCGGGACGGTGAAGGTAGCCTCAAGCAGGCCGACCAGACCTACCGCGGCCAATTCAAGGACGACCAGTACGAAGGTGCAGGCGAGCTGGAAATGGCCGACGGCAGCCGCTACCAAGGCTTGTTCGCCAAAGGCAAACCCAATGGCGCCGGCGTGCGCAGCGATGCCAGCGGCAACCAGTTCAGCGGCCGTTTCGTCGATGGCCAGCTGCAAGGCAGCGGCACCTACGACAGCGTCGATGGCGAGCAATACATCGGCGAGTTCAAGGACAACCGCCTGGAAGGCCGCGGCCGCTACGAAAATGCCGACGGCGACGTGTGGATCGGCAACTTCAAGGACGGTTCGCTGATCGGCGAAGGTGAAATGCTCGGCAGCGATGGCAGCCACTACAAAGGCACCTTCCTCGACTGGCACCTGTCCGGCCAAGGCAGCCTGCAGCTGCCTGACGGCAGCAGGTACGTCGGCGGTTTCGACAACGATGCCTACCACGGCCATGGCACGCTGACCCTGGCCAATGGCAAGGTCGAAAGCGGCACCTGGGCCAATGGCGTGCGCGTACGTGACCAGAAGGGCAAACTGCTGCCCGACCCGCTGGACCTGGCCCTGCTCAACCAGGGCCGCCTGCTCGACGACGCACTGGCCCGGATACCGCGCTCGGCGTCGCCCATCCAGTTGTACAGCCTGGTACTGGCCGGCGATGGCCAGCAAAGCGTGTTCCTGCGCGAAGCCGATTATGTCAGCAACATGCTCAAGGTACGTTTCGGTGCCCGCGGCCAGGTCACCCTGGTCAACCACCGCGACCAGATGGCCACCCGCCCCATGGCCACCCGCGAGAACCTCACGCGCGCCGCCCGCACCCTGGCCGAGCGCAGCGGCCCGGAAGACCTGATCTTCATCTATCTGACCAGCCACGGCAGCCAGGACCACCAACTGGTGCTCGACCAGCCACGCCTGCAACTGGCCGACCTGTCCGCCGACGAACTGGCCAGTGCCCTGGCGCCACTCAAGGACCGCGACAAGGTCATTGTCATCTCAGCCTGCTATTCCGGCGGCTACATCGCCCCGCTCAAGGATGATCGCACGGTGATCATGACCGCGGCACGTGCCGACCGGGTATCGTTCGGTTGCTCGGAAGAAGCTGACTTTACCTACTTCGGCGACGCCCTGTTCGCCGAGGCCCTGAACCAGACCGACGACCTGAAACAAGCGTTTGAACTGGCGCGTACCAGCGTTGCCGAAAGAGAACGAAGGGAAGGTTTCGAAGCCTCCGAGCCGCAAATCTGGGCTCCGCCCGCAGTACTGGCACATTGGCAGCAACTGCGTCGGCAACAGGCCGAAGAAGCCTTGCGTAATGCAGCACAGGCCAAGGCCGAGGAACAGGCAAAAACGCCTGCCAGCCGCTAAGCTTGTGTGTAACAAGGGAGAGACATCATGTACTTGACGCCTCAGCATGTCCTGCTTGCCGGAGCCACCGGCCTTACCGGCGAGCACTTGCTCGACCGCCTGCTCAACGAACCCACCATCAGTCGCGTACTGGCACCGACCCGTCGGCCACTGGCCGAACACCCTCACCTGGAGAACCCGGTGGGCGACCCGGCGGTGTTTCTCCCGCAACTGGCCGGTCGGGTCGATATTGCCTACTGCTGCCTGGGTACCACCCTCAAGCAGGCGGGCTCGGAGCAGGCGTTTCGCGCCGTCGATCTGGACATGGTCGTCGCCTTCAGCAAGCGCGCGCGGGAAATGGGGGCGCGGCATCTGTTGGTGGTCAGCGCGATTGGGGCCGACCCCAAGTCACCGATTTTCTACAACCGGGTCAAGGGCGAGATGGAAGAAGCGCTCAAGGCTCAGGACTGGCCACAACTGACCATCGTACGGCCGTCGCTGCTGCTGGGTGAACGGATACAACCGCGGCTCGGCGAGAAGCTGGCATCGCCATTTTCGAAGTTGATGCCCGGTAAATACCGGGGCATCGAAGCCTGCACCCTGGCCCGGGCACTGTGGCGCCTGGCGCTGGAGGAAGAGGACGGCATTCGGGTCATCGAGTCCGACGAGTTGCGCAAACTCGGCAAGAAATAGCCCTTACAGGCCGCCCGTAGCCTGAAACCCTATGCCTGCCGCGGTCAGCAACGACAGCGGCAGGAACAGCGTATCCAGCAGCATGCTGCCCGGCAGGTCCAGGTGCGGATAAGCCGGCGCCTCAGCCCCGTAGCGATCCTTGGGGCAGCACCCGCCGTTGATCACATACAGGTCCAGCCGGGTCCCGGCATACACCACCGGCGCCCCTGGTTTGTTGGCATCCAGCGTGCGCACCGTGGCGCAGCCGCCGAGCAGGCTTGCCGCCAGCAAGCCGGCCAGCAAACGCCTCAATCGTCAGCCCCGAAATGATGCTCGCCCCAGCGCGGCAACATGTCCTGCGGAATGTTCAGCAGGTTGAGAATGCGCGCCACGACGAAGTCGATCAGGTCATCGATGGTTTGCGGCTGGTGATAGAACCCCGGTGCCGCCGGCAGGATCACTGCGCCCATCTGCGACAACTTGAGCATGTTCTCCAGGTGAATGGTCGAGAACGGTGCCTCGCGCGGCACCAGGATCAACTGCCGACGCTCCTTGAGGGTAACGTCGGCGGCCCGCTCGATCAGGTTGTTGCAGGCACCGGTGGCGATTGCCGACAAGGTACCGGTCGAACACGGCACTACCACCATCGCGGCTGGCGCACCGGAGCCCGAGGCCACCGGTGACATCCAGTCTTCCTTGCCGTACACGCGGATCTGCCCGTCGGCCGCTCCGGTGTATTCGGTGAGAAACGCCTGCATGGCCTGCGGCTTGGCCGGCAGCAGCACGTCGGTCTCGGTGGCCATCACCAGTTGCGCGGCTTTGGAGATGAGGAAATGCACCTCACGGTCTTCGCGCACCAGGCAATCGAGCAGACGCAGGCCATATTGCACGCCGGAGGCGCCGGTCATGGCCAGGGTGATACGCTCCGGTCCGCTCACTTCAAGGCCTCGGCCAGCTTGCCGTGCAGGCCGCCGAAGCCGCCGTTGCTCATGATCACCACATGGGTTCCCGGGCGTGCCTGGCCTTTGACCCGGTCGATGATCGCGTCGAGGCCGTCGGCAACCACGCTTGGCACCTTGCATTGCGCGGCAGTGGCGGCCAGGTCCCATCCCAGGTTGGCGGGCGCATACCAGATCACCTGGTCGGCGTCGTTGACGCTTTCCGGCAGGCCGTCACGATGGGCGCCCAGCTTCATGGAATTGGAGCGCGGCTCGATGATGGCAATGATCGGGGCTTCGCCAACCCGCTTGCGCAGGCCGTCGAGGGTGGTGGCAATGGCGGTCGGGTGGTGGGCGAAATCGTCGTAGATGGTCACACCTTGAACTTCAGCGACCTTCTCCATACGCCGCTTGACGCTCTTGAACGCGCTCAGGCCGTCGATGCCCATGGCCGGCACCACGCCCACATGACGGGCTGCGGCCAGCGTGGCGAGGGCGTTGGCGACGTTGTGCTGGCCGGTCAGGGCCCAGTCCACCACACCCTGCACTTCACCTTCGAACAGCACATCGAAACGCGAGCCGTCGGCGCTGAGCAGGCGCGCTTGCCACTGGCCACCTTCACCGGTGGTCTGCACCGGGGTCCAGCAGCCCATGCCGATCACGCGCTCCAGCGCCTGCTCGGTGGTCGGGTGAATCACCAGGCCTTCGCTCGGGATGGTCCGCACCAAGTGGTGGAACTGCCGCTCGATGGACGCCAGATCAGGGAAGATGTCCGCGTGATCGAACTCGAGGTTGTTGAGGATCGCGGTGCGCGGATGGTAGTGCACGAACTTCGAACGCTTGTCGAAGAAGGCGCTGTCGTATTCGTCGGCCTCGACCACGAAGAACGGCGTGCCGCCCAGGCGCGCCGACACCGAGAAGTTCTGCGGCACGCCGCCGATCAGGAAGCCCGGGCTCATGCCGGCATGCTCCAGCACCCAGGCCAGCATGCTGCTGGTGGTGGTCTTGCCGTGGGTGCCCGCCACGGCCAGGACCCAGCGGCCCTGCAGCACGTGGTCGGCCAGCCACTGCGGGCCAGACACATAAGGCAGGCCCTTGTTCAGCACATACTCCACCGCCGGGTTGCCCCGCGACATGGCGTTGCCGATCACCACCAGATCAGGTGCAGGGTCCAATTGAGCAGGGTCGTAGCCCTGGGTCAGCTCGATGCCCTGGGCTTCGAGCTGGGTGCTCATCGGCGGATAGACGTTGGCGTCGGAACCGGTGACGCGGTGGCCGAGCTCTTTGGCCAGTACGGCCAGCGAGCCCATGAAAGTGCCGCAAATACCGAGAATATGAATATGCATGGTCGACCTCGCAAAACTTCGAGGCAGGGTAGCCTAGGGCGAGAAAAATCGCACACGCTGTTTCGGTTATTACACGCGGCTGATGCCGTGTTTTCGCAATTTTCGATATAAGGTATTGCGGCTGATGCCCAAGTGCTCGGCGACCCGGGTCAGGTGCCAGTGTTTTGCCTCCAGCACTTCCATCAGCGCCTGATGTTCAGCGCTCTGCAATACATCGACGCCCACCGAAACTTCAGGCTCCACACCCGCTCCCACAGAGGGCGCGTACGTCTTGATGATGGCGGGAAGGTCCAAGAAGCGGATGGTGGTGTCTTCGCACAGCGCCACCAAGGTCCGCAGCACATTACGCATCTGCCGGACGTTCCCTGGCCAGGCGAAGCCAAGCAGTGCCTGACGCGCCTCGGGCGCCAATCGAACCACCTGTCCCTGCGCCTCTTGATGCAGCAGAAAGTCCAGCAACTGTGCCTTGTCACTGCGTTCGCGCACCGCTGGCAACGCGACTTCCAGACCGTTGAGCCGGTAGTACAGGTCTTCACGGAAACTCCCCTGCTCCACCCGCTCCAGCAAATCCCGGTGGGTGGCACTGACGATGCGTACATCCACCGCCTGTGGCTCACCGCCAATCGGCACCACCTGGCGCTCTTCCAGCACCCGCAACAGACGGGTCTGCAAAGCCAGCGGCATGTCGCCGATCTCGTCCAGCAACAAGGTTCCACCCTCGGCCTGCAGCAACTTGCCGCGCATGCCTTCCTTGCGCGCCCCGGTAAAACTGCCGCCGCGATAACCGAACAGCTCGCTCTCGATCAGGCTCTCGGGAATCGACGCACAGTTCACTGCCACAAATGGCTTGCCACGGCGCTGGCTAGCCTGGTGCACGGCCTGGGCGAAGGCCTCTTTGCCGCAACCGGTCTCACCGCGCAGCAGCAGCGGCACGTCGCGCTCGAACACGCGCACGGCACGATGAAAATCGTGTTGCAAGGCCGGGTCCAGCAAGCAGATGCCCGGCTCCGCGGCGGGCCTGGGCTGGGGCAGGCTGGCCGGCACCGTCCACAACGGCGCCCTCGCCTGCCCGCGCAGGCTGGCGAACACCTGGCGACCATCACGGGTGCGCAACGGCCAGACCGTGCTGCCGCCGGGCGTGGCACGGCCGAACAGCTCGTCATGGCTGCAGGCGAAGAACATTTCCAGCGGTTTGCCCAGCACGCCACCGCGAAGGGTGCCCAACAGGTTCAGGGCACTCTGATTGGCGGCGCAGATGCGGCCATCGCCATCGAACGCCAGCAACCCTTCGCTGAACTGGCCGACCGACTCAGCCTGCACGTGGATGCGCAGCAACCACTGCTGCTCGAAATGACGCAGGAAATAACAGCTCTCGATCATCTTCGCCGAGAGGTTGACCAGCGCCATGGTGTGGAACTGGCTCTGGCGCGATACGTCCGGCCGTGCCGAGGACACATCGAGCACCGCCAGCAGCTCACCGTGCGGGTCGAACACCGGGCTCGCCGAGCAGGTCAGCCCGGTATGGCGGCCGCGAAAATGCTCATTCTGATGAATGGTCACGGCCTGGCGCTCGACCAGGCAGGTGCCGATGCCGTTGGTGCCCTCGCGGGCCTCACTCCAGTCCGCCCCAAGCCACAGCCCGGCACGCTCGAAGTTGCGCCGCTCGCTGGGCGCGGTGACACAGTTGAGGATCACCCCACGGGCATCGGTCAGCAGCACCGCATGGCCGGCGCCGGACAGCTGCTGGTGCAGGCTGTTCATTTCGCTGTCGGCGATCTTCAGCACCTGGCGCAGGCGCTCGCGGCTCTCCAGCAGGCGGCCGTGTTCGAGCACCACGGGGGCCTCGACCACGGACGGGTCGAGGTGGTAATCGTCGAGGCAGCGCAGCCAGGAGCGGGCAATCGAAGGATCGCTGCCCGCTTCACCACGGGCAACCGTGTGCACTTGCTGGGCATGGCGACTGAATGAATTGCTCTGCATTTGTTGTTGTTCTCCGCAGATAGAGATTCACGCCAGCATCCTCCACCCGCGCAGGCTTTGCAACGTGCCCGCCGGCCGCGTGTCGCAAACGGCACAAAGTGTCACCCCGGCCGTGCCAGGCCTGGCACAGGGCATCTTCCCGCCGCGCCGAAACATGACCCAAGTCATTGATTTCACTGGGGCGCACCACGCTGGCCCAACCTTTGCTCTACGCTTTTCAACTCCTCAACAAACATAACAGCCAGGAGACACACCATGCGTTACGCACATCCCGGTACCGAGGGCGCGAAGGTTTCCTTCAAGAGCCGCTACGGCAACTTCATCGGCGGTGAGTTCGTGGCCCCCGTCAAAGGCCAGTACTTCGACAACACTTCCCCGGTGAACGGCCAGCTGATCGCCGAGTTCCCTCGCTCCACTGCCGAAGACATCGATAAAGCCCTGGATGCCGCCCATGCCGCTGCCGATGCCTGGGGCCGCACCTCGGTCCAGGACCGCTCCAACGTCCTGCTGAAGATTGCCGACCGTATCGAACAGAACCTGGAACTCCTGGCCATTACCGAAACCTGGGACAACGGCAAGCCGATCCGCGAAACCCTCAACGCCGACATCCCGCTGGCCGTCGACCACTTCCGCTACTTCGCCGGCTGCATCCGCGCCCAGGAAGGCGGCGCTGCCGAAATCAACGAAAACACCGTGGCCTATCACATCCACGAGCCACTGGGTGTGGTCGGGCAGATCATCCCGTGGAACTTCCCGATCCTGATGGCCGCCTGGAAGCTCGCTCCGGCGCTGGCTGCCGGCAACTGCGTGGTACTCAAGCCGGCCGAGCAGACTCCGCTCGGCATCACCGTGCTGGTCGAGCTGATTGGCGACCTGCTGCCCAAGGGCGTGCTCAACGTGGTGCAAGGCTATGGCCGCGAGGCCGGTGAAGCACTGGCCACCAGCAAGCGCATCGCCAAGATCGCCTTCACCGGCTCCACCCCGGTCGGTTCGCACATCATGAAATGCGCCGCCGAGAACATCATCCCATCCACTGTCGAGCTGGGCGGCAAGTCGCCGAACGTGTACTTCGAAGACATCATGCAGGCCGAGCCGAGCTTCATCGACAAGGCCGCCGAAGGCATGGTGCTGGCGTTCTTCAACCAGGGCGAGGTGTGCACCTGCCCATCGCGTGCCCTGGTGCAGGAGTCGATCTACCCGCAGTTCATGGAAGTGGTGATGAAGAAGGTGCTGCAGATCAAGCGCGGCGACCCACTCGACACCGACACCATGGTCGGCGCCCAGGCCTCGCAGCAGCAGTTCGAGAAAATTCTCTCGTACCTCGAAATCGCCCAGCAGGAAGGCGCCGAGCTGCTGACCGGCGGCAAGGTGGAAAAACTCGAAGGCGCGCTGGCCACCGGTTATTACATCCAGCCGACCCTGCTCAAGGGCAACAACCAAATGCGCGTGTTCCAGGAAGAAATCTTCGGCCCGGTGGTCAGCGTCACCACCTTCAAGGACGAAGCCGAAGCCCTGGCCATTGCCAACGACACCGAGTTCGGCCTCGGTGCCGGCGTGTGGACCCGCGACATCAACCGCGCCTACCGCATGGGCCGCGGCATCAAGGCGGGCCGCGTGTGGACCAACTGCTACCACCTGTACCCGGCGCATGCCGCGTTCGGTGGCTACAAGAAGTCCGGCGTTGGCCGTGAAACCCACAAGATGATGCTCGACCACTACCAGCAGACCAAGAACCTGCTGGTGAGCTACGACATCAACCCGCTGGGCTTCTTCTAAAACAGCGCACTGGGGCCGCCGACTGGCGGCCCCAACCGCTCTGGCTCGCTTCCTGCAGTACCCATCACCATCGGCCCGGAGCCCTTCCGGCCATCAAGAAAAAGAACAGGTGAAACTATGCCAAGCGATCATTCCGCCGGTGTGCCGGCAGGGTCTTCCGTTGACTTCGAAAAAGTCGGCTCGGACTATTTCCAGCAACGTGAACTGAAAAAAGGCGCCGCCGGCTGGGTACTGCTGGTGGGCCTGGGCGTTGCCTATGTGATTTCCGGCGACTATGCCGGCTGGAACTTCGGCCTGGCCCAGGGCGGCTGGGGCGGCATGTTCCTCGCCACCTTGCTGATGGCCACCATGTACCTGTGCATGTGCTTCTCGTTGGCCGAACTTTCCTCGATGATCCCCACCGCTGGCGGCGGCTACGGCTTTGCCCGCAGCGCCTTCGGCCCGTGGGGCGGCTTTTTGACTGGCACGGCAATCCTCATCGAATACGCCATCGCCCCCGCCGCCATTGCCACGTTCATCGGCGCCTATTGCCAGTCACTGTTCGGCATTGGTGGCTGGATGATCTACCTGGCGTTCTACGTGGTCTTCATCGGCATTCACATCTTCGGCGTGGGTGAAGCGCTGAAACTGATGTTCATCATCACCGCCATCGCGGCCATCGCCCTGGCCGTGTTCCTGGTGGCCATGGTGCCCCATTTTGATGCAGCCAACCTGTTCGACATCGCCAAAACGGACGCCGTTGGCGCCAGCAGCTTCCTGCCGTTCGGCTACGTTGGCGTGTGGGCCGCGATCCCCTATGCCATCTGGTTCTTCCTCGCCGTCGAAGGTGTGCCACTGGCCGCCGAAGAAACCAAAAACCCCAAGCGTGACCTGCCACGCGGCCTGATCGGTGCGATGCTGGTGCTGCTGGCCTTCGCCCTGCTGATCCTGGTGGTTGGCCCAGGCGGTGCGGGCTCCGAAGCCCTGAAAGCCTCCGGCAACCCGCTGGTCGAGGCGCTGGCCAAGGCCTACGGCGGCTCCACCTGGATGGGCAGCTTCGTCAACCTGGTGGGCCTGGCCGGCCTGATCGCCAGCTTCTTCTCGATCATCTATGCCTATTCGCGGCAGATCTTCGCCCTTTCCCGCGCCGGTTACCTGCCGCGCAAGCTGTCGGAAACCAACAAGAGCAAGGCCCCGGTCATGGCGCTGGTAATCCCCGGGATCATCGGTTTTGCCCTGTCGCTGACCGGCCAGGGCGACCTGCTGATCCTGGTGGCGGTATTCGGTGCCACACTGTCGTATGTGCTGATGATGGCCGCGCACATCACCCTGCGTATCCGTCGGCCGAAAATGGAACGCCCTTACCGCACCCCAGGCGGCATTTTCACCTCGGGCCTGGCCCTGGTACTGGCCTGTATCGCCGTGGTCGCGGGCTTCCTGGTCGACCCACGGGTGGTGATTGGCGCTGCGGTGATCTATGCGGTATTCATTGCCTACTTCGCGTTCTACAGCCGCCACCACCTGGTTGCGGGCACACCGGAAGAGGAATTCGCCGCGATCCAGAAGGCCGAAGAGGCCCTGCACTGATCAAAGCCACCTGCCGCGGGCCAGCCCGCGGCTCTGGAGATTCTGTATGGCAAGTTTCGTACACACGGTAGGCCACCTGGTCTACCGCTTCGACAGCCTCAAGGACGTGATGGCCAAGGCCAGCCCGGCCCGTTCCGGGGACTTCCTGGCCGGAGTCGCCGCCAGCAACGACGGTGAACGGGTGGCCGCGCAGATGGCCCTGGCCAACATCCCGCTGACGCATTTTCTGAATGAAGCACTGATCCCCTACGAACAGGACGAAATCACCCGGCTGATCGTCGACACCCACGACGCCCAGGCCTTCGCCGCCGTCAGCCACCTGACCGTAGGCGGCCTGCGCGACTGGCTGCTCAGCGAAGAGGCCAACGAACAGAGCCTGCGCGCCCTCGCCCCGGGGCTGACCCCGGAAATGGCCGCCGCCGTTTCGAAGATCATGCGCGTGCAGGACCTGGTGCTGGTGGCGCAGAAGATCCGCGTGGTCACCCAGTTCCGCGGCACCATGGGCCTGCGCGGGCGCCTGTCGACCCGCCTGCAGCCCAACCACCCGACGGATGAGCCGGCCGGCATCGCCGCCAGCATCCTCGACGGCCTGCTCTACGGCAACGGCGACGCCATGATCGGCATCAACCCGGCCACCGACAGCATCGCCTCGATCTGCGCCCTGCTGGAAATGCTCGACGCCATCATCCAGCGCTACGACATCCCCACCCAGGCCTGCGTGCTGACCCACGTCACCACCTCGATCGAGGCGATCAACCGCGGCGTGCCGCTGGACCTGGTGTTCCAGTCGATCGCCGGCACCGAGGCGGCCAACGCCGGCTTCGGCATCAACCTCAACGTGTTGCAGGAAGGCTACGAGGCCGGCCTGTCGCTCAAGCGCGGCACGCTCGGGCAGAACCTGATGTACTTCGAGACCGGCCAGGGCAGCGCGCTGTCGGCCAACGCCCACCACGGTGTCGACCAGCAGACCTGCGAGACCCGCGCCTACGCCGTGGCCCGCCACTTCAAGCCGTTTCTGGTCAACACCGTGGTCGGCTTCATCGGCCCCGAGTACCTGTACAACGGCAAGCAGATCATCCGCGCCGGCCTCGAAGACCACTTCTGCGGCAAGCTGCTCGGCGTGCCGATGGGTTGCGACATCTGCTACACCAACCATGCCGAAGCCGACCAGGACGACATGGACACCCTGCTGACCCTGCTGGGCGTGGCCGGGATCAACTTCATCATGGGCATCCCAGGCTCCGACGACATCATGCTCAACTACCAGACCACGTCATTCCACGACGCGCTGTATGCGCGCCAGACCCTGGGCCTGAAGCCCGGGCCGGAATTCGAAGCCTGGCTGCAACGCACCGGCATCTTCACCCAGGCCGATGGCCGCGTGCGCTTTGGCGACAACCTGCCGCCGGCATTCCGCCAGGCCTTGGCACAGCTGGCTTAGAGGTGACCATGGCAGACCGATCCCCCACCCCTGAAAATCCTTGGCTGGCCCTGCGCAACCTGACCCCGGCACGCATCGCCCTGGGCCGTTGCGGCACCAGCCTGCCTACCGCTGCGCAACTGGACTTCCAGTTCGCCCACGCCCAGGCCCGCGACGCCGTGCACCTGGCCTTCGACCACGCCGCCCTGAGCGAGCAGCTCAAGGACCGCGGCCGCGACAGCCTGGTGCTGCACAGCGCTGCCAGCGACCGCCACCAGTACCTGCAACGCCCCGACCTGGGCCGGCGGCTGAACGACGATTCGGCCGAGCGCTTGCGCCAGCATGCCCAGGCCAACCCTGACGGCGTCGACCTGGCCATCGTGGTCGCCGACGGCCTCTCGGCCCTGGCCGTGCACCGCCACACCCTGCCATTCCTGGCCCGCTTCGAGGAGCAAGCCGCAGCCGATGGCTGGACCAGCGCCCCGGTGGTGCTGGTGGAGCAAGGCCGGGTTGCAGTGGCGGACGAAGTTGGCCAACTGCTCGGTGCGCGCATGACCGTGATGCTGATTGGCGAACGCCCGGGGCTGAGCTCGCCAGACAGCCTGGGCCTGTATTTCACCTACGCGCCCAAGGTCGGCCTGACCGATGCCTACCGCAACTGCATCTCCAACATTCGCCTGGAAGGCCTGAGTTACGGCATGGCTGCCCACCGCCTGCTATACCTGATGCGCGAAGCCTGCCGGCGGCAACTTTCCGGTGTGAATCTGAAGGACGAAGCCGAGGTCCATAGCATCGACAGTGAAAATGCCCCCAACCAGCGCGGCAACTTCCTGCTTGGTGAAGGTTAAAGAACATGTAATGGAAGGCGGATTGCACTGATGGCCAGCATTGGGGCAGCATGCCCAAGAAAGCTGCAGGCATTCCGCTGTTTCCCCAAATGGACTCTGAGGGCCGCACATGCGCATCATCAAGGCAACCCTGGACCACCTCGATCTGCTCACCCCGCTGTTCGTCAGATACCGCGAGTTCTATGGGCAGCTCCCTTACCCCGACAGCTCGCGTGCCTTTCTGGAAAAGCGCCTCAAACGCGACGAATCGGTCATCTACCTGGCCTTGGCGGACGATGATGACGGTAAATTGCTCGGCTTTTGCCAGCTGTATCCGAGCTTTTCATCGCTTTCGCTGAAACGTGTATGGATCCTCAACGACATCTACGTCGCCGAAGACTCGCGGCGCATGCTGGTGGCCGACCATCTGATGCGCGAGGCCAAGAAAATGGCCAAGGACACCCAGGCCGTGCGCATGCGGGTATCGACCAGCGCCAACAACGAAGCGGCGCGCAAGACCTATGAATCGATCGGCTTTCGCAAGGACACCGAGTTCGAGAACTACATATTGCCGATCAATCAGGACTGACCCTACTGGCCTGTTCGCGGCGGTTCGCCGCGCACAGGCCAGCACAAGCTCACACAGTAACCCCCCGCTACAAACTCTACGGGCAGGTTTCCTGCTTCGCCGTATAATGCTTCGACCTGCCATGTGTGAAAATTTACCCATCCACAGGTAGTCATGCCGACGCCCAGGGCATTGTCCGTCATCGCGTGCCCGTAAAGCGGGTCAAGAACACAGGTGCTGTACATGGAATTCAACCCGCTGGACTTAATCCTGCATCTCGATACCTACCTCGATCTGCTGGTGACCAACTACGGCCCCTGGATCTACGCGATCCTGTTTGCTGTGATCTTCTGCGAAACCGGCCTGGTGGTGATGCCGTTCCTGCCGGGCGACTCGTTGCTGTTCATCGCCGGCGCCGTGGCCGCAGGTGGCGGCATGGACCCTGTCCTGCTGGCAGGCCTGCTGATGGCCGCCGCCATCCTGGGCGACAGCACCAACTACATCATCGGCCGCACCACAGGCGAAAAACTGTTCAGCAACCCCAATTCGAAGATCTTCCGCCGCGACTACCTGCAGCGCACCCATGAGTTCTATGAACGCCATGGCGGCAAGACCGTGACCATGGCGCGCTTCCTGCCCATCCTGCGCACCTTCGCGCCGTTCGTGGCCGGCATCGCGCATATGCACTACCCGCGTTTCCTCGGCTTCAGCGTGGCAGGTTCGCTGCTGTGGGTCGGCGGCCTGGTGACCCTGGGCTACTTCTTCGGCAATGTACCGTTCATCAAGCAGCACCTGTCGCTGATGGTGGTCGGCATCATCGTGCTGTCGCTGGTACCGATGATCCTTGGCCTGCTGCGCAGCCGCCTGGGCCGCACCGCCAAGGCCCACTGACAGCAGACATGTGGTCCTTCAGCGCCTGGCGGCGCAAGCGCACCCTCGCGCGCTACCCGATCGACCCACGGCAATGGCAGGTGATCCGTGATCGCCTGCCAATGCTCGATGGCATCAGCGAGGTGGAAGACCAGTGGCTGCGCGAAGCCTGCATCCTGTTCCTGCTCGACAAGCACCTGACGACCCTCCCCGGGGTCGAACTGGACGACCAGCAGCGCCTGTTTCTCGCCGCCCAGGCGCAGCTGCCGCTGCTGCACCTTGGCGAGCTGAACTGGTACCAGGGCTTCCACGAAATCATCCTCTACCCCGACGACTTCAAGAGCCCGCAGCGCCACCGCGATGCCAGTGGCGTGGAGCACGTGTGGGATGCCGAGCACAGCGGCGAAGCCTGGCAGCAGGGGCCGATCATCCTGGCCTGGGCCGGGGTGCTCGCCAGTGGCGGCTGGGAGGCCTACAACCTGGTGATCCACGAGCTGGCGCACAAACTGGACATGCTCAATGGCGATGCCAATGGCCTGCCGCCGTTGCACCCGGGCATGCGCGTGGAAGACTGGGCCGCAGCCATGCAGCAGGCCTATGACGACCTCAACCGCCAGCTTGACGCCGACCCCGACGCCGAAACCGCCATCGACCCCTACGCAGCGGAAAACCCGGCGGAATTCTTCGCCGTCACCAGTGAATATTTCTTCAGCGCTCCCGACCTGCTGCAGCAGGCTTATCCACAGGTGTACCAGCAGCTGTCGCTGTTCTACCGGCAGAACCCTCTGCAGCGCCTGCTGAAGCTGCAGGCCGCGCACCCGGATTACCGCGAAAGCCACGCCTGATGCGGCCGCACATCCGTCCACACGTGGCATGGCCTGGCGGAATGTGCCTATAATCGCCGCCACTTTTTTGATCAAACACGGGGGCACTGCCCAATGAGCTACAGCAAGATTCCGGCTGGCAAAGACCTGCCGAACGACATCTACGTCGCCATCGAGATCCCGGCCAACCACGCGCCGATCAAGTACGAAATCGACAAGGAGAGCGACACCCTGTTCGTCGACCGCTTCATGGCCACCCCGATGTTCTACCCGGCCAACTACGGTTTCATCCCCAACACCCTGGCCGACGACGGTGATCCGCTGGACGTGCTGGTCGTGACTCCGTACCCGGTTGCTCCAGGCTCGGTCATCCGCGCCCGTCCAGTCGGCGTGCTGAACATGACCGACGACGGCGGCGGCGACGCCAAGGTCATCGCCGTTCCTCACGACAAGCTGAGCCAGCTGTACGTCGACGTGAAGGAATACACCGACCTGCCAGCCCTGCTGATCCAGCAGATCGAGCACTTCTTCGCGAACTACAAGGATCTCGAGAAGGGCAAGTGGGTCAAGATCGAAGGCTGGGAAGGCGCCGACGCCGCCCGCGCCGCGATCACCAAATCGGTCGCAGCCTACAAAGGCTGATACTGTTTTGTAGAAAAAACCCCGCCTCGGCGGGGTTTTTTTATGGGTGACGCAGGAGGTCGGTAAAAAGTCCTACGCAGTCCTACGCCTTTGCCCTACATCCCGGCATGTTTCACGCTGTTCATATCTACATCACGTTCATTTCGCTACTGGCAACCGGCCGCTACACTCGGACGCATGAAAAGATCCGGTGACCGCCTCAAGGCACTCCTTCGGGAATGTGGCCTGACCCCTTCAGACTTCGCTGCCCAGCGCCGCGTCTCGTCGCAGCACATCAACAACTGGTTCACCCGAGGCATCCCGATTGCCCGCCTCGATGAAATGGCCGAGTTGTTCTGTGTGCAGCGCCGCTGGCTGCAGACCGGCGAAGGCCCCAAGCACCCGCATTCGTTCCTGCGCATGTACGCGCCCCAGGCGACGCCGTTACAAACGCCATCGGAACAACCTGCTCCTCTGGTGCAAGTGCCTTTCAACGAGCTGCGTAATGGCCAGCTCATAGCGCTCGACGGTCATCACCTGGCAATGCCGGCACCTGCGCTGGAGGCATTGGCCGTGCCTGTGGACACAGCCATCTGCATGACCATGCCGGCCGACAACATGGCGCCGTGGATCCCACGTGATGCGATCCTGGCGATCGACCTCAGCTACACCCAGGTGGTCGATGGCGAGATCTATGCCCTGCTGCACAACGGCCGGCTCAGGGTGAACAGCCTGAGCCTCGGCCACCGGGGCACCTTGTGCCTGCATAGCCACAACCGGCGCGAGGTTGTCGAACGCTACACCACCTTGCAGTGCGCGGTGCAGAAGCTGGAGGTACTCGGCTGGGTGTTCCATTGGTCGCATTACCGCCAGCGACGCCCCGATTGACACACGCTGTGCCATTTTTTGCTGGGCATACCGCACCAGCCCTTGTATGCTACGCCGCACATTCAGCCCCGGCCGGCGCAAGCCGTGTGCCAGAGGGCTCGGCGACGTTCCACACGAGCGTTTGCCATCTCTTTCAGGCCCTTGATGGCCACACAGTTAAGGCGGTTGCGACTTACCATAAATTAGTCGGAAGCGTCCCCGAGAAGCCGGCCACAAGCCGGCTTTTTAATGCCCAAAGATAATCCTACCTCATTCAAGTGGCTTCTTGAGATCTCATTTAGCAAGGGGTTCTCATAGGTGCGGATTGACGATCCTGGTCAACCGTCTTTTTGTACCTTCTTGCGTAAAAGCCAATCGATAGGCGCCCCTGCCTTTTTGCCCTCTATACCCAGGAAGGTCTACCACGAACTCATTCGTTCCACTCAACTTATAACCGACCTTCCGGCTTCGCAGGCTTTCTATGGCTCGGCCCAATATCTTCGAATCCATGCTCGACATGCTTTGCTCAGCAAAGTGCTGTGGATTTACCACGGCGAATATCAACTCTGTTCCAGCGCTATCAACGTTACCAGAAGTTTGATTACCAACCGATGCAACAGCCCTCTTTACCGCATTCCTTCTCACAGTAGTCTTGCTGGACTGTTGTTCAAAAACAGTCGCCGACTCGGGTGCCCTAGCCACCTGATCAGTGCGCGATTTTGGTCTCACGAGCACCTTATGATTGACACCCAAATCTTTCAATCTTCGGCCAACTTCATGGCCGCTTTCAACAATTTCTACAACCCTTTTATAATCTTCAGGAAAAAAAGCATAAGCATGCACCATTCCCTCGCTAGAATAAAAACCGCTCTGAAGACCTCGACCTGCCGCCTTAAACTTTTCAAAATACTCTGTCTTCAAAAAATCCCGATATGCTTCAGCTGCCCTACCTGGAAGCCCGGATTCACGAGCTTGTTGTTCAGCCACTTTGTTCAAATGCTGAATAGTGGTGTTATCCTCAGAAGCCATATTTGCCCTTTCCTCAATCGCCATCCTAGCCAAAACACGTCGATGAAGCAGGGGAATAACCACAACTGCAACGATTGCCAATACCGCTGCGGTAATATATAGACCCAGTTGTTGTTCAACCGATAGCCTTCCATCTTGATCGTGAAACACGACCGGATTGTTCCGCGTCATCCGATACACATTCAACCCATCCACATCCCCCGCCGGGTCCGGATTGATCCAGCGCTGCAACCACGGTGCGTAATACCTGTAACCGTAGTAATACAACCCTGTTGCATCGCGCTCCTTACCCGAATAGCGCACCGTCTTGTATTTCGCTTCGACAGCGCTGCGCGCTGCCCACCAGGCGGTACCGCCGTAGGCGTAATAACTTTCCTGGCTGATCAGTTCAGCGTTTTGCGCCAGCTCCAGCAGGCTGCTGCCCACGTGATCGCTCACGCTGTAGCGCAGTTGGTCGTTATCGATCCCACCAGGCTTGTCGGCCGCCCAATGCAAGAGCCGCACACCACTGCGCCCGGCTTGGGCGGTGACTACCTGCAGGTGTTCACCTGACGCCAGCGTGCGGATCTCCAGCCCCGGCAAATAGCGCACTTCACCGACTTGCGCGCCCCTCAGGGTTTGCATTCGACGGACCTTGCGCACCCGTTGGCCACCGCCGTCGTACACATAGGCTTCCACATCGTCGTCCCGGCCATCGGGATCTTCGCGAACAACCTGGGTCACCAGGCTCAATTGATTTCGCGCATCCCATTGCATGGCCTGCCCGGGCGCCAGGGCCTGCTGGTTGCCATTAGCATCGAAGCCTTTGCCAAAATCGATCGGTGAACCCTCGCTCTCCTTGAACAAACTGCGGTTGCTCGCGGGGTCGACAGCCATGACGCGGTGGCTCACCACAGCGCCATTCACCTTGTGCAACAGATCGGTCAGATTACCGCCCCGGTCGTAGCTGAAGTCCTGGGTGTAGTTGCGCCAGCGGCTGTCATCCACCTTGCCGAAGATCTCGACCCCAGGCAGCGCAGGGCCGATGGCCTGGCTGGCATTTTCGCGTCCGCTGGCGCTGGTCAGTTGGTAAAGGGTGTCGTAGGTATAGTTGCTGACAGCCGCCACCCGTCCCGCTCCCCACTTCACTGGCTGAGCCAAGTCTTCGATACGATCGATATTGCCCACCGGGTCGTACGTGTACTGCAAGTTCAGCAACCGCTTGCCATCGGCCTTGCTGGCCTGGGACGAGCCGGCCATTCAATGCCGAATAGCGGCTCGTGGTGGTGACATGGTTGCCCGCCAGCTCCATCGTCACCTGCCCCAAGGCGTTGTACTCGACTTTTTCGAGTAGCCCCTGATCATTCAGGAACGATCGACTGGAGCGACCCGCAATGTCCATCTCGAAACGCTGCACGTTACCCACAGCATCCAGGGTTTCGATCATTGCGCCCAAGGCATCGTGCTTCCAACTGCTGTTGTAAAGCACACCAATATTCTGCTCTTTGTTTTTTTCCAGTAGTTTATCGCGAGCATCCACCGACTCAGGCCAATCGGGCGGCGTCAGTGCCTGCAGAAATTGACGGGTTTCCAGACTTGGCTGACCCTGCAGGTTGAACCGCTCATGCCACTGACTCCCGGCGGAGTCATCGTGACGAATCATCTGGCCACAACGGTTACGCTTTGACTCCTCGGCATCGCCGCCTGCATAAGTGAAGCGATCAGTACAGCGCCGATCCATCTCGCCAGCCACTTGCTCAAACTGCGCCAGCGGACGCATAGACCGGTCGTACTCAATTTGTTGATGAGTACCGCGACCATCCCAGTGTTCAAGTACTTGACCAGCCATGTTACTGAAAACAATACGCAAGCCAGCGTCGACACTTTCGCTCTTTAGTACCCGCCCCGACAGCCCGTAATGTATGACTTGATTCGGTGCCTGTTGTGGATCGTTCTTTCGGGCCTCGAAAAAACGCGGATCACATTGCTGATTCAGATGACCGCGGGCATCGAATACTTGTTGGTCAATGCGTATGTCGAGGGCGGCGCTGTTTCCAGAGCCGCCACGATGACAGACAATATTGCGCACAACTAAGCCACGCGAATCAGCCGCATTCAGCGCGGGGGTATGCCGGTGCAGAGAGGCTGGCATAAGGCTATTAACCGAATATGATGAGAGGGTCTGGCAAGTCTAGACCATTTAATCAAACCCTCTTCTTCGCCGGCAGCGCAGCCTTAATGTGTCATGCCCAGTTCGGCATCATCCATCAGTGCCTTGGCCATTGCGCTCAGATAATGAGAAGCCCAGATCATCATCGGTTTCTCGTCCATCAGGCCTAGGATGGTCAATTCACGCACATAGCCCATCAGTTCCGAGGCCTGCTCGCGGGCATCGCGGCAAGGGATGCCGGGTTCGATGCGGAACAATGGGTGGGACTGGTTTTCACCTTGGAAGAAGGTGGTCATACCGACGGTGCATTGGGTGTTGTCTGTAGTCATTGTTCAATCTCCCTGAAAATTCTCGAATGCCTGGGCGGGCCTCATCACTCAAGCCTCAATGCAAAGTCCGAGGCCCAGTAGGCATCTGCACCTGGATCAACGCGGATTCGAGCAACACCCGCAGCGCCTCCAGCTCATGCATCGAGGTCATCATCAGGATCGACGCCGGTGACTTGGGCTGCAGCAGCAACGCCTGATGCACCACGGTCGACGCACACAGCGCGTAGTCGGTGGCCTGGATCAGAGTGTCTTCGAGGGAATGAATATCGTGGGGTGGATCGGGGACAATCTTTAGCATGGTGGCGTTCTCATATGGGTTGCATAGAGCCGCCACTCATGACTTGCAGTGTGATGGGTGGCGGCCACGTACGGGTCTGCAAGACCGGGAGAACGAAAACCGGCAGGTTCGAAAACCTCCCGTACGCAGCCACCATAAAGCGAGTTCAATGGCATGCCACTGAACGTCGGTGATCAACATATGTTCTCAGCGGGCTTGCAGGCCCGGTCGCTGTTTTGACAACGACTGGGCCACACTAAGCCGCCAGAAACACCACCGCAATGGCCCAAGGGCGCTAGGAAGCTAATTCAGAAATGGACTACAAACAACGGGAAAAATCTGAAGTTTTGGATCAGAGGGGATCGCCTTTGGATTTTCAGCGCTTATGAGATCGAGCCTGCTCGCGATGCGCCGCGCGGGCGGCGCTCGATCTCGCAGGCGCCACAACTCCCAAGACATGTGCACCGCCAAAGGTCGTAGAACAGCGGCTTGCCAGCAAGGTGGCACAGTGCTGTATGCTTGGCCGGTCTTCAGGGCGGGGTGAAAGTCCCCACCGGCGGTAAATCGAAAGATGAGCCCGCGAGCGCCCCGGCCATGCCGGGGGTCAGCAGATCTGGTGCGACTCCAGAGCCGACGGTCATAGTCCGGATGAAAGAAGGCGTCAGGCAGGGGCCATTCGGGCGCCCCTGCGCGCGCATTTTGTTCGCCCCGAGACGTTCATCGATCAATCACGAGGAGCGTTTCATGTCCCCTTTGCTGCAAAAACAATTCCCCAATGTGTCCGCCGCCATCGCCGCCTTCCAGGCCGGGCGCCCTGTGCTGCTGCTCGACGATGACGACCGCGAGGACGAAGCCGACATCGTCGCCGCCGCCGAAAACCTGTCGTTGCAGACCATGGCCATGATGATCCGCGACTGCAGCGGCATCGTCTGCCTGTGCCTGGACGAAGCCACCGTCGATGCCCTGCAACTGGCGCCGATGGTGCAGAACAACCAGGCCCGCCACGGCACCGGCTTCACCGTCACCATCGAGGCGGCCGAAGGCGTGAGCACCGGTGTTTCCGCGCAGGACCGCATCACCACCATCGAGGCGGCGCTGCGTTCGACCGCCGAGCAACGCCATATCGTCAGCCCGGGCCATGTGTTCCCGCTGCGTGCGCGTGATGGTGGCGTGCTGGCTCGTCGCGGGCATACCGAAGGTTCCGTAGACCTGGCACGCCTGGCCGGTCTGCGCCCGGCCGCGGTGCTGTGCGAGCTGATGAACCCCGATGGCAGCATGGCACGGGGCGAGCAGGTGGCGGTGTATGCACGGCAGTACAACTTGCCTGTGCTGACTATCGAAGAGTTGGCGCGGTGCCGTGAGGCGATGCTGGAGCTGGAAGCCGAGCCTGCCTGACAGACCGTACGGGGCCGCTTTGCGGCCCATTCGCGGGTAAACCCGCACACAGGGACTGCGCCAACTCTGAACCCGGTGCAGACCTTGTGTGGGTTTACCCGCGAATGGGCCAGTGAATCCAGCGGAAGTTTGCTCCCCTAGCCCCGCTCTGCTAACGTCGCGCGGTTCTGACCCGCCTACGAGACTGTCGCCATGGCCCGCAAAAAAGCCACCATCGATTTCGAACAATCCCTCGCCGACCTGCAAGCCCTGGTCGAGCGCCTGGAGAACGGCGAACTGTCGCTGGAAGACTCGCTGGCCGCGTTCGAGCAAGGCATCGCCCTGACCCGCGATTGCCAGGGCGCCCTGGCCCAGGCTGAACAGAAAGTGCAGATCCTGCTGGAACGTGACGGCGAACTCGCCGCGCAGCCGTTCGATGCGGAGCCAGAGGCATGATCACTGCTTACCAGGCCAGCTGTCAGGCCCGTGTCGACGCCGCCCTCGAACCCCTGTTCGTCGCCCCGACCAAAGAGCTGGAACGCCTGTATGCCGCCATGCGCTACAGCGTGATGAACGGCGGCAAGCGCGTGCGCCCGCTGCTCGCCTATGCGGCCTGCGAAGCCCTTGGCGCGCCGGCCGAGCAAGCCAACGGTGCCGCCTGTGCAGTAGAGCTGATCCACGCCTATTCGCTGGTGCATGACGACCTGCCAGCCATGGACGACGACGACTTGCGCCGTGGCCAGCCAACTACCCACAAAGCTTTCGACGAAGCCTGCGCGATTCTCGCTGGCGATGGCTTGCAGAGCCTGGCGTTCAGCGCCCTGCTCGACCCACGCCTGAGCCCGCAGGCCGACAGCATCCGCCTGGCCATGGTCCAGGTTCTAGCCAAGGCTGCAGGCCCAGCAGGCATGGTCGGCGGCCAGGCCATCGACCTCGGTTCGGTTGGCCTGAAGCTGGACCAGCAGGCCCTGGAATTCATGCACCGGCACAAGACCGGCGCGCTGATCGAAGCCAGCGTGCGCCTCGGCGCCCTGGCCAGTGCCCGCGCCGAGCAGGCGCAGCTGGATGCCCTGCAGACTTATGCACAGGCCATCGGCCTGGCCTTCCAGGTGCAGGACGATATCCTCGACGTGGAAAGCGACACCGCCACCCTGGGCAAGCGCCAGGGCGCCGACATCGCCCGTGACAAACCGACCTACCCGGCGCTGCTGGGGCTGGAAGCCGCAAAGGCCTACGCAATCGAACTGCGCGACCAGGCGCTGATCGCCCTGCAAGGCTTTGGTGAAGCCGCCGAGCCGCTGCGGGCGTTGGCGCGCTACATCGTCGAACGCCGTCATTAAGGCCTGATACCAATCCCCGGTGGGAGCGGGTTTACCCGCCCCTACAGGGTCCGCGTAACCCGTGGTCGAATGGGCACTTTTCCCACAATGGGGTAAACTGCCGCGTCTTCACACACCTATAACGACTCGCCTGATGCCCACGACGTTTCAAGAGATCCCCCGCGAACGCCCGGTCACGCCGTTGCTCGACCGCGCTGACACGCCTGCCGGCCTGCGCCGGCTGGCTGAAGCCGACCTGGAGACCCTGGCCGACGAGTTGCGCCAGGAGTTGCTCTACACCGTTGGTCAGACCGGTGGGCATTTCGGCGCCGGTCTGGGCGTCATCGAGCTGACGATTGCCCTGCACTACGTCTTCGACACCCCGGATGACCGGCTGGTGTGGGACGTCGGCCACCAGGCCTACCCGCACAAGATTCTCACCGGGCGCCGCAACCGCATGCTCAGCCTGCGCCAGAAGGACGGCATCGCCGCCTTCCCGCGCCGCAGCGAGAGCGAGTACGACACCTTCGGCGTCGGCCACTCCAGCACCTCGATCAGCGCCGCGCTGGGCATGGCCATTGCCGCCCGCCTGCAGAACAGCGCACGCAAGTCGATCGCCGTGATCGGCGACGGCGCCCTCACTGCCGGCATGGCTTTCGAAGCGTTGAACCACGCCCAGGAAGTCAACGCTGACATGCTGGTGATCCTCAACGACAACGACATGTCGATTTCGCGCAATGTCGGCGGCCTGTCCAACTACCTGGCCAAGATCCTTTCCAGCCGCACCTACGCGAGCATGCGCGAGGGCAGCAAGAAGGTGCTGTCACGCCTGCCCGGTGCCTGGGAAATCGCCCGTCGCACCGAGGAATACGCCAAGGGCATGCTGGTGCCGGGCACGCTGTTCGAAGAGCTGGGCTGGAACTACATCGGCCCGATCGACGGCCATGACCTGCCCACCATGATCGCCACCCTGCGCAACATGCGTGACCTCAAAGGCCCGCAGTTCCTGCACGTGGTGACCAAGAAGGGCAAGGGCTTCGCCCCGGCCGAGGTCGACCCGATCGGCTACCACGCCATTACCAAGCTCGAACCCGCCGACAAGCCGGCTGCGCCGAAGAAGGTCAGCGGGCCGAAGTACTCTGCGGTGTTCGGCCAGTGGCTGTGCGACATGGCCGCCGCCGACAACCGCCTGGTGGGCATCACCCCGGCGATGAAGGAAGGCTCCGACCTGGTCGATTTCAGCGAGCGCTACCCCGAGCGTTACTTCGACGTCGCGATCGCCGAGCAGCACGCGGTGACCCTGGCCGCGGGCATGGCCTGCGAAGGCAGCAAGCCGGTGGTAGCGATCTACTCCACCTTCCTGCAGCGCGGCTACGACCAGCTGATCCACGACGTGGCGGTGCAGAACCTCGATGTGCTGTTCGCCATCGACCGCGCCGGCCTGGTCGGCGAAGACGGCCCGACCCACGCTGGCGCCTATGACCTGTCGTACCTGCGCTGCATCCCCGGCATGCTGGTGATGACCCCGAGCGACGAGAACGAACTGCGCAAGATGCTCAGCACCGGCCACCTGTACAACGGCCCGGCCGCTGTGCGCTACCCGCGCGGCACCGGCCCGAACGCACCGATCAGTGGCGACCTCGAACCGCTGGAAATCGGCAAGGGTGTGGTGCGCCGCCAGGGCGAGAAAGTCGCCCTGCTGGTGTTCGGCGTGCAGTTGGCCGAGGCCCTGCAGGTTGCCGAGCAGATCAACGCCACCGTGGTCGACATGCGCTTCGTCAAGCCGCTGGACGAGGCCCTGGTGCTGGAACTGGCTGCCAGCCATGAGCTGCTGGTGACCATCGAAGAGAACAGCATCATGGGTGGAGCCGGGGCTGCCGTGGGCGAGTTCCTGGCCCGTGAGGGCGTGGTCAAGCCGTTGCTGCACCTGGGGCTGCCGGATATCTATGTCGAGCATGCCAAACCGGCGCAGATGCTCGCCGAGTGTGGGCTGGATGTTGCTGGCATCGAGGCCTCGGTGAAAGCCCGCATGGCCAGGCTCGGCCTGTAAATTCTGGGGCCGCTTTGCGGCCCATCGCCGGCAAGCCAGCTCCCACAGGAACCGCGCAGGCCTCCAGGCCAATGCGGATCCTGTGAGAGCTGGTTTGCCGGCGATTGCGTTGGAAGCCGCGATGAAAGCCTCAACCTTTGCCACCCTGCTCTGCCTCCCCATCCCCTTGCTGGCCGCTGAACGCGACGACGCTCTCAAGCTCCCCGACATCCTGATCAGCGCCAACCGCCAGGTTGAATCCCGCAGCGCCACCAGCGCCGCCAACACCGTTTTCACCCGCGCCGACATCGACCGCCTGCAACCCAGCAGCGTCACCGACCTGCTCACCCGCGTGCCCGGTGTGCAAGTCGCGCCCACCGGCGGCCGCGGCAGCCTGCCCGGCATCTTCATCCGTGGCACCAAGGCCGCCCAGAGCCTGGTGCTGGTCGATGGCGTGCGCATCGCCAATGCCACCTCCGGCGATAGCGGCTTGCAGTTTCTCGATGTCGACCAGATCGAACGCGTCGAAGTGCTGCGCGGTTCGCGCTCGGCGGTGTATGGCAGCGATGCCATTGGCGGGGTGATCCAGATCTTCACCCGCCGCAGCAGCGGCCCCGGCCTGCAACCACGCCTGCGCCTGGCGACGGGCAGCAACCAGACGTTCCAGCGCAGCCTGGGGCTGTCTGGTGGTGACGATGCCACCCGCTTCAATCTCGGCGCCAGCCTGGATGAAACAGCCGGTATCGACTCGACCGGGCCGTCGTTTGCCAGCGACAGCGACCACGACGCCTACCGCAACAAGTCGCTCAACCTGAGCCTGAGCCACACGTTTGGTGAGCGCTTCGAAGCCGGCCTGAATCTGCTCGACAGCCGCGGCCGCAGCGAGTACGACAACCCGTTCGGCCGCTTCGACCCGGTCACCTTCCAGAGCTTCGGGCAAAAGCCCTACACCGACTTCAGCGTCAGCAGCCTGGGCAGCTATTTCGATGCTCAGCTCAACGACCTCTGGCATTCGCGCCTGGAACTCGCCCACAGCGAGAACCGTGACGACAAGCGTGACAAGCTCAGCGACGAGCGCTTCGTGTTCAACACCTACCGCGACCAGGTCACCTGGCAGAACGACCTGGCCCTGGCCGAGCGGCACAACCTGCTGCTGGGCGGTGACTGGTACGAAGACCGCGTACACGGCAGCACCGATTTTACCGAGGACAGCCGCTGGAACCGTGCGGCCTTCATCCAGCACCGCTACAGCGGCGAAGACTTCTCCACCGAGCTTGGCGTACGGCACGACGAGAACCAGCAGTTCGGCGGCCAGACTACCTGGAGTGGCAGCCTTACCGTGCCGCTGAATGCCCGCAATGACGTGCTGCTGTCCTACAGCGAAGGCTTCCGCGCCCCAACGTTCAACGACCTGTACTACCCGCAGTTCAGCAACCCGGACCTCAAGCCCGAGCGCTCGAAGAGTTATGAAGTGCAGTGGCGCAGCCAGCTCAGCCGCGACAGCCGCCTGGAAACCTCGCTGTACCGCACCGACCTGCGCGATGCGATCATCTTCGGCCAGGACTCGATTCCGCAAAACGTCGCTTCGGCGCGTATCAACGGCCTGGAAATGGCACTGCACCAGCGATGGGGCGAATGGCGCAGCCAACTGGGCCTGGCGCTGATCGACCCTCGCGACCGCGACAGTGGCCATACCCTGGCCCGTCGCGCCCGACGCACCCTGAGCCTGGATCTGGACCGCCAGTTCGAACGGTTTAACGTGGGCGCCAGCTGGCAGGCCGTGAGCGCAAGCTACGACGACGAGGCCAACCGCAATCGACTCGGCGGATACGGCCTGCTGGGCCTGCGTGCGGGCTGGCAGGCTACCGAGGAACTGAAGCTGGAAGTGAAGCTGGATAATCTCCTGGACAAGGATTACAGCCGGGCACTGTACAGCTTCGACGGGGCCAGCTACGGCTACCGCGAAGAAGGCCGCACCGCGCTGTTCAGCGTCACCTGGACGCCGGCACTCTAGCCGCCAACAGCGCGCACAGGCGGGCGATGGCTTCGATCATCTGCCCGCTCGGCCGCTCCAGGCCCTTGTCCGGCACCACCAGCAAGCCCTCGCCTGCCACCGCGCTCAGCCGTGGCCAGGCCTTCCAGCTGGCCAACTGATCCTCGTCACCCGCCAGGATCACCTGCGGGTCACGCATCAGTACCGACTCGACATTCACCTGCGGGGCCGGCTGGCTCAGGTCGGCAAAGACATTGCGCGCCCCACACACCGCCAAGGCATCGCTGACCACCTGCTGGCCGCCCAAGGTGTACAGCGGCCGGTCCCACACCTGATAGAACACCCGCAACGGTTGCTCGCGCCGATACTGCTGGCGCAGCTGCTGCAAGCGTTCGCGCAGGGCCTGCACGTAGGGCCGGCCTTGCTCGCCCCGCCCGACACGCACGGCAATGGCCTCGATCTGGTCGAGCAATTGGTTCAGGTCATGGGGTTCGGCGCTGTAAGTGGCGATGCCCAGGCGCTTGAGCTGGTCGCGCTGGGCCGGTGCCACGCTGCCAGGCCAGAGCAGCAGCAGGTCGGGCTTGAGGCTGAGCAGGGTTTCCATGTCCAGCTGGCCCTGGCGCCCGACCGAGGGTAGCCGTTGCAGCGCTTGCGGTCGCTCGCCGCCATCGAGCACGCCTACCAGCAGGTCATCGGCGTGCAGTTCGAGCATGATCTCGCTCATCGACGGCGCGAGGCTGACCACGCGCAAGGGCTCGCCGGCCCTTGCGCTGAGGGCCAGCAGTGCCAGCAGGCAAAGCAGGACGCGCATCAGCCCAGCTGACGCGGAATACGGTAGAGGTAGAGCACCACCACAGTGGACAGCGCCAGGAGGATCTGCGCCACCGCCTCCAGCCCGACCAGCACCGACAGTGCGGCGACCCAGGCCGGGAAGCAGGCAAACAGCATGGCCATGCGTCGCACTCGCGCCAGGGTGATCCAGGCGGCTGGCTCTTCAGCCGTGCCCAGCACTTTCGAGGTGGCGATCAGTGCCCGCTTGTAGGCACCGAAGCGCGGCAAGCTGAGGAACATGGTCGCGGCGCCAGCAATGAACAGCGGCATCGCCAGCACCGGGATCAGCGCATCGCCACCGCCAAAGGCCCAGGCCATGACCGGCAGCGGCACCAGGCCGACCGCCAGGTACTGCCACCAGGCCAACGCCAGGCGCCGCTTGACCTCGCCGCGGGTCACGCCTGGGGCACCTCGCCCTGGTGTTCGTTACCCAGCATGTGGCCGAGCTTGCCGGCCTTGGTCGCCAGGTAGTAACGGTTGTGCGGGTTGTGCCCGGTGTGCAGCGGCACGCGCTCGGCGACCTTGATGTTCATGTCGGTCAGCGCTTTGACCTTGCGCGGGTTGTTGGTCATCAGGCGCAGCGATTTCACGCCCAGGTGCTCCAGCATCGGCAGGCACATGGCGTAGTCGCGCTGGTCGGCGGCAAAGCCCAGGCGCTCGTTGGCTTCGACGGTGTCGGCACCACCATCCTGCAGCTCATAAGCGCGGATCTTGTTCAAAAGGCCGATGCCGCGGCCTTCCTGACGCAGGTACAGCAGCACGCCACGGCCTTCGCGGGCGATTGCCTGCAGCGCGGCTTCCAGCTGCGAACCGCAGTCGCAGCGCTGGCTGAACAGGGCGTCGCCGGTCAGGCACTCGGAGTGCAGGCGCCCCAGCACCGGCTCGCCGTCGGCGATATCACCCAGGCTGAGCACCACGTGCTCACGGCCAGTGGCTTCGTCGAGGAAGCCATGCATGGTGAAAATCGCAAAGGGAGTCGGGAGTTTCGAGGCGGCAACAAAGACGACGGGCACGTTGTGCTCCTGGATAAGTAGGAAATTTCTCGTGAGCCGATTGTATCAGCAGGTCGCCGCGTGTGCGCTCGTTGAATACCGTGGCTTAAGATCGAAAAGTTCGATGCTTAGTTACACGAACCTACTGCGGCTTACTGTCCGCAGTGAAGGGATACGGCTGCTTCCAGTGCTCGAAGATCGGCTTCAACTCGCCGCTGTGCACCAGCTCGGCCATGCGCTTGTCGAACAGGTCGCGCAGGGCCTTGGCGTGTTCGTTCCTGGAAAACGCCAGGTACAACGGCAACTCGGCCACATGGGTGCTGCGAAAGCGCTCCGGCTGTGAGGCCTGCCCGCGCACATAGTCGACTTCGGTCTGCGCATCGATGTAGAAATCCACCCGCTCATGCTCGAGCATCGGCAGGATGCCTTCACGGCGCTGGATTTCGCGGAAGTTGCGCACGTTGGGCAGGTAATTGCCGTAGTCATAGCCGCGTACCCAGGCCAGGCGGTACTGGCCGACGGTGGCCAAGGTCGGCACCGGCTTGCTGGCCAGGCCCAGGGCATAGATGTGGTCCATGTCGAAATGCCAGCGCGGATACAGGTTGTCGTTGTTTTCTTCCTTGTACGACCCGACCCAGGCATCCGCCTCGCCACGCTTGACCAGGCCAACCGCACGGCTGTACGGCGCACTCTGGGTCACCACCTTGACCCCGGCAGGCTCGAACACCTTGCGCAGCACATCCCAGGCCACACCGCTGCCATCGGCGTTGGTGTAGTCGATCCACTCTTCGCTGACCAGGTGAATCTGCTTTGGTAACGCATCGGCCGCCATCGCCCAGGGGGCAAGGCTCAGCATCATTGCCAGCAGCACAGTCCTTATGGCCATCGCAACGCTCCCTGCTTCAGCCTACCGCCCACACCAGAATCTGCATGCCCAGCCAGGCGAACACACCGGCGAGGATATCGTCGAGCATGATCCCGACACCCCCGTGCACATGGCGATCGATCCAGCGGATCGGCCATGGCTTGAGGATGTCGAAGAAGCGGAACATCAGGAACCCGGCAAGGATCCACTGCCACCCTTCCGGCACCAGCCACAGGGTGATCCACATGCCGACCATCTCGTCCCAGACAATGCCTTCATGGTCGTGCACGCGCAAGTCGTTGGCGACCTTGCCGCACAGCCAGAAGCCGAACAGCATCATCACACCCAGCAACAGCCAATAGCCCCAGTCAGGCAGCATTTGCCACAGTGGGATGAACGGGATCGCCACCATCGAACCCCAGGTACCGGGGGCCTTGGGCAGGGTGCCGGAGCCGAAGCCAAAGGCGATGAAGTGCCACGGGTTGCGCCAGACCGATGGCGGAACGAACTCCGCAGGCACCTGATTGGGGTGGTCGGTCACGGTGTCTCCCTAAAGTGTTGATAGCCCCGTTGAACCGGGGTGATGTCATGCCCCTGCGGGTCGCGCAGGGTCACGCCCTGGCCTTCGAGCACGCGGCCGATGACGTGCACCTCGGCAAAACCGAGGTCGGTCAGCGGGGCGAGCGCTGCAGGCGGCAGGGTGAAAGCCAGTACGTAGTCGTCGCCGCCAGTCAGCGCTGCCAGCCGGGCCGCATCGAGGCCAAGGAAGGCCTCCAGAGCAGGAGACACCGGGACCTGTAGCAGGTTCACCTCGAGTGCGACCCCGGACGCCTTGGCGATATGCCCACAGTCGGCGAGCAGGCCATCGGAAATGTCCAACGCCGCCGTGGCCCGGCCGCGCAGCAGCTGCCCAAGGTGGAGCTGCGGCATCGGCGACCAGTAGTGGTCGAGCAGCGGCTTGGCCAGCTCGGCCGGTGCCTCGCGCTCACCCAGTACCAGTGGCAACGCCCCTGCCGCCTTGCCCAGTGAACCCCCAACGCACAGCAGGTCGCCAGGCCGTGCGCCGCTGCGGCGCAACGCCTGGCCGGCCGGCACCCGGCCGAACACGGTGACGGTGATGCTCAGCGGGCCGCGGGTGGTGTCGCCACCAATCAGGCTCATGCGGCAACGGTGGGCCATGCGGCTGAGGCCGTCGGCATAGGCCGCCAGCCAGTCGGGGCCGACATCAGGCAGGGTCAGGGCGAGGGTGAAGCCGATCGCCGTCGCGCCCATGGCCGCCAGGTCACTGGCCGCCACGGCCAACGAGCGCTGGCCAAGCAGCAGCGGATCGCAGACAGCGGGGAAATGCACCCCGGCGACCAGGGTGTCGGTCGACACCGCCAGTTGCTCACCGGGTGGAAGCTCCAGCAGGGCACAGTCGTCGCCGATACCCAGGGCCACGCCCTCGCCGCCCTGCGCACAAGGCGCGGCGGCGAAGTAATGGTTGATCAGCTCGAACTCACCCATGGGCAGGCAGCGCCAGGATCAGCGCTTGTTCGCCTTGACTTCTGCTTCACGCAGGGCCGGAGCGAGCTTGTCCAGCACACCATTGACGAACTTGTGGCCGTCGGTGGCACCGAAGACCTTGGCCAGCTCCACGCCCTCGTTGATCACTACGCGGTACGGTACGTCGACGCGCTTGATCAGCTCCCAGGTGGACAGGCGCAGCACGGCCAGCTCGACTGGGTCGAGCTCTTCCAGTGCGATGGACAGGCACGGCTTCAGCGCGCCGTCGATTTCGCCTTTGATCGCCGGAACCCCATGCAGGATTTCACGGAAATAGGCACCGTCGACATCGGTGAAATCGTTATCGACCCGGAACTGCGCTTCGATCTCGTTCAGCGAATGCTGGGCCATGTGCCACTGATACAGGGCCTGGGTCGCGAGCTTGCGGGCTTCGCGGCGCTTGGCGCTCTTCGATGGCTTGCCGGCATCCGCAGGTTTTGGATCGCGCGGGTTGAAACGATCGCTTTCGTCGCTAATCACTTGGCCTCCAACTGCGCCAGCAGGCTGACCATTTCCAGAGCGGACAGGGCAGCTTCACCGCCTTTGTTGCCAGCCTTGGTGCCGGAACGTTCGATGGCTTGTTCGATGGAGTCGACGGTCAGAACGCCGAAGGCCACCGGTACGCCGAACTCCATGGACACCTGGGCCAGGCCCTTGGTGCATTCGCCCGCCACGTATTCGAAGTGCGGGGTACCGCCGCGGATCACTGCGCCCAGGGCGATGATCGCGTCGTATTCGCCTTGCTGGGCGACTTTCTGTGCCACCAGCGGGATTTCGAACGCACCCGGGGCACGGATGATGGTGATGTCGCTTTCGCTGACACCGTGGCGTACCAGGGTATCAACGGCGCCGCTAACCAGGCTTTCGACGACGAAGCTGTTGAAGCGGCCAACCACCAAAGCATAGCGACCTTTGGGGGCGATGAAGGTACCTTCGATGGTCTTCAGGGTCATTCCGATATTCTCATCTTCAAGAGCGAGGCCGCATACAAGCGGCCTCGGCAGGGGTGTGGACTCGAGCTCTGGGCGTCAATGCCGCCTCAAGTCACTCGGAGGGCACGTATTCTACAACTTCCAGATCGAATCCGGATATCGCATTGAACTTCATCGGCGAACTCATCAGGCGCATCTTGCGCACACCGAGGTCGCGCAGGATCTGCGAACCGGCACCGACGGTGCTGTAGGTGGTCGGCGCCTTGGTCGGTGCATCGCCCGCGCTTTCGCGGATGTGCGCCAGCAGTACGTCGCCGTCCAGCGGGTGGCCCAGCAGCAGCACTACGCCGCTGCCCGCCTCGGCCACGGCGGCCATGGCCGCGCGCAGGCTCCAGCGGCCCGGCTGCTTGACCAGTAGCAGGTCGCGCAGCGGGTCCATGTTGTGCACGCGCACCAGGGTCGGCTCTTCGGCGCAGATCTTGCCCAGGGTCAGGGCCATGTGCACGTCGCCTTCCACCGCGTCACGGTAGGTGACCAGGTTGAATTCACCCAGCTCGCTCTCGACCGGCTGCTCGGAGACGCGCTGCACGGTGCGCTCGTGGATCATGCGGTAATGGATCAGGTCGGCGATGGTGCCGATCTTGAGGCCGTGTTCGGCGGCAAACACTTCCAGTTCGGCACGGCGCGACATGGTGCCGTCGTCGTTCATCACTTCGCAGATCACGCCGCTCGGCTCGAAGCCGGCCATGCGCGCCAGGTCGCAAGCCGCTTCGGTGTGGCCAGCGCGGGCCAGGGTGCCGCCGGGCTGGGCCATCAGCGGGAAGATGTGGCCTGGGCTGACGATGTCTTCGGCCTTGGCGTCCTTGGCCGCGGCAGCCTGCACGGTGCGCGCACGGTCAGCGGCGGAGATGCCGGTGGTAACGCCTTCGGCGGCTTCGATCGACACGGTGAACTTGGTGCCGAAGCCCGAGCCGTTGCGCGGCGCCATCAACGGCAGCTTCAGGGTTTCGCAACGCTCGCGGGTCATCGGCATGCAGATCAGGCCGCGGGCGTGCTTGGCCATGAAGTTGATGTGCTCAGGCAGGCAGCACTCGGCCGCCATGATGATGTCGCCTTCGTTTTCGCGGTCTTCGTCATCCATGAGGATGACCATTTTGCCCTGGCGGATGTCTTCGACCAGTTCTTCGATGCTGTTGAGCGCCACTCGGCACCCCCTTCTCAATCAGGATTTCAAGAAGCCGTTGGCGGCCAGGAAGCTTTCGGTGATGCCACTGCCCTTGCTCGGTTCGGCAGCCTTGTCGCCCAGCAGCAGACGCTCCAGGTAACGGGCCAGCAAGTCGACCTCAAGGTTGACCCGACGCCCTGCACGGTAGTCGGCCATGATGGTTTCGGACAGGGTGTGCGGGACAATGGTCAGCTCGAATTCGGCGCCATTGACCTCGTTGACCGTCAGGCTGGTGCCGTCGACGGTGATCGAACCCTTGTGGGCGATGTACTTGGCCAGCTCCTTGGGCGCACGCACGCGGAACTGGATGGCGCGGGCGTTATCGCTGCGCGAGATGATTTCGCCGACACCGTCGACGTGGCCGCTGACCAGGTGGCCGCCCAGGCGGGTGGTCGGGGTCAGGGCCTTTTCCAGGTTGACCTTGCTGCCGCTCTTGAGGTCGATGAACGCGGTGCGCTTGAGGGTTTCGACGCTGACGTCGGCCCAGAACCCGTTGCCCGGCAGCTCGACGGCGGTCAGGCACACGCCGTTGACGGCGATGCTGTCGCCGAGCTTGACGTCACCCAGGTCGAGCTTGCCGGTTTCGACGTAGACGCGCACGTCACCGCCCTTGGGGGTCAGGCTGCGGATGGTGCCGATGGATTCGATGATGCCGGTGAACATGGGGACTTCCTCAGAAACGGGTTGCGCGGGGCAAGCCCGGCATTATACGCCGGGCGCCGGCAGAGGGATGGCCGTGACCCGCCAGTCATCGCCCACTGCGCGCATTTCGGTGATTTTCAGCCGCGGTGCCTGGTTCATCTTCTCCAGCGGCCAGTCCAGCAACGGCCGGGCCTGGGAGCCGAGGAATGTGCCAGCGACGAACAGCTGGTACTCGTCGATCAGGCCCAGCCGGGCAAAGGCACCGACCAGGCCGGCACCGGCCTCCAGGAGGATGTCGTTGACACCGCGAGCGGCCAGCGCCTGCAGCAGCGCCGGCAGGTCCACCTGGCCATTGTCGCCCGGCAGGCTGAGCAGCTCATGGCCGGCAGCGGCATAGCGCGGGTCATCTGCGACGGCGGTGACCACCAGCGCCGGGCCCGCCTGGAAGAATGGCGCGTCCAGCGGCAAACGCAGGCGGCCGTCGATCAGCACGCGCAACGGCGTGCGGCTCAGTGCCAAGGCGGTGGTTTCGGTGTCCAGCCCCAACTCGTTGCCACGCACGGTCATCCGCGCGTTGTCGGCCAGCACGCTGGCCGCACTGGTCAGCACCACGCTGGAACGGGCGCGCAGGCGCTGCACTGCCGAGCGGGCAGCGGGCCCGGTGATCCACTGGCTTTCGCCACTGGCCATGGCGGTGCGGCCATCCAGGCTCATGGCCAGCTTGGCGCGGACGAACGGCAAGCCGTGCTCCATGCGCTTGAGGAAGCCGGGGTTGAGGGCGCGGGCCTCGGCTTCGAGCACGCCGCTGGCCACGATGATGCCTGCGTCCGCCAGGCGCCGCAGGCCCTGCCCTGCGACTTGCGGGTTGGGGTCCTGCATGGCGGCGACCACACGGGCCACACCGGCCTTGACCAGCGCCTCGGCGCACGGCGGCGTGCGGCCATGGTGGCTGCACGGTTCCAGGGTCACGTAGGCGCAGGCGCCGCGGGCCAGTTCGCCGGCCTGACGCAGGGCATGCACTTCGGCATGCGGCTCGCCGGCACGCACATGCCAGCCTTCACCGACCACCTCGCCATCGCGGACGATCACGCAACCCACACGCGGGTTGGGGTGGGTGGTGTACACGCCCTTGCGCGCCAGTTCCAGCGCGCGGGCCATGTAATGCGCATCGAGGATCGCGGTCTGGCTGGGCATGCTCACTCTTTAGCCGGCTCGCGGGCCAGGCGGTCGATTTCTTCGCGGAATTCGTCGAGGTCCTGGAAGCGCCGGTACACCGAGGCGAAGCGAATGTAGGCCACTTCGTCGAGCTTGCGCAGCTCGGCCATGACCATTTCACCCACCACCAGCGACTTGACCTCACGCTCGCCGGTGGCGCGCAGGCGGCTCTTGATATGCGCCAGCGCCGCTTCCAGGCGCTCGATGCTGACCGGGCGCTTCTCCAGCGCACGCTGCATGCCGGCGCGCAGCTTCTCTTCATCGAAGGGCTGGCGCGTGCCGTCCTGCTTGATCAGCCGGGGCAGCACCAGCTCGGCGGTTTCGAAGGTGGTGAAGCGCTCGCCGCAGGCGACGCATTCACGGCGGCGGCGCACCTGTTCGCCCTCGGCGACCAGACGCGAGTCGATGACCTTGGTGTCGTTGGCACCGCAAAAGGGACAGTGCATGGTGGCAGGCAACAAAAAAAGGGAGGGCCATGGTAGCGCATTGCACTGGCAAGACAAGCCAAAGGGGTTAACATCCATACAATTCTGCCCGTGAAGGACCCACCCATGCATCTTCGTGCGCTCGTCGTGCTGTGCTGCGCTTCCCTGCTCGCCGCCTGCGGCAGTGACCGCCCCAAGACAGAAGCAGTCCCCGCGCCAGCAGCAGCCAAGGTGGCGAAAAACGCCGAACCGCTTGGCCCGCTGCCGGCCTATCAGCGTGAGTTGAGCGGCACCTTGCTGGAAATTCCCGCCGGCGCCGACGTGGAGCTGGCGCTGCTGGTCATCGACGACCGCGACCGCCCGCAACAGCTGCTGGCCAGCAGCAATCTGACCGGCACCGGCCAGGCCCTGCCCTATCACCTGCGCTTCAACCCCGAGGCCTTCCCGGCCGGTGCCCGCGTCGAACTGCGCGGCCGTGCCAGCAGTTCCGGCCAGCTGATCATGCACCTTCCCCCCGTGCGCATCATCCAGGCCCAGACCCAGGCAACCGGCCCGCTGCGCTTCGAGAAGACCCCCTAAGTGGCGCCGCTTGCCCTGCAACAGGCCCTCAGTGGCCTGATCGGCGAAGCGCGCCTGGTCATCAGCGACCTGCCTGAGTGCGCGCTGAAGCTGTGGCTGATCGATGATCAGAACATGGACCGCGCCTTCAGCAGCGAAGAAACCCGGCGCATCCTCGAAGAACCGCCGTACTGGAGCTTCTGCTGGGCCAGCGGCCTGGCCATGGCCCGCTACCTGGCGGCGCACCCCGAGTGGGTAGCCGGCAAGCGCGTGCTGGACTTTGGCGCCGGCTCCGGCATTGCCGGGATCGCGGCGGCCCGCGCCGGGGCGCTGGAAGTGGTCGCCTGTGACCTCGACCCGCTGGCCCTGCAAGCCTGCCGTGCCAACGCCCAGCTCAACGAGGTCGAACTGGGCTACAGCAGCGACTTCTTCGCCGAAGCCGACCGCTTCGACCTGATCCTGGTTGCCGACGTGCTCTATGACCGCGCCAACCTGCCGCTGCTCGATGCCTTCCTTGGCCGCGGTCGCCAGGCACTGGTGGCCGACTCGCGAGTCCGCGATTTCAGCCACCCGCTGTACCGGCAGCTTGGCGTGCTCGAAGCCTTGACCCTGCCAGACCTGGCCGAGCCGCACGAATTCCGCCGGGTCAGCCTGTACCACGCCAGCCGCGAGCCTTTATAGTGGTGCCATTCACGGATTTGCGAGAGTCGCGATGAGCCAGGACACCCCATATATCTTCGATGCCACCGATGCCACCTTCCAGCAACTGGTGATCGAGAACTCCTTCCACAAGCCGGTGCTGGTGGACTTCTGGGCCGAGTGGTGCGCGCCGTGCAAGGCGCTGATGCCGCTGCTGGCGAAGATCGCCGAGGGTTACCAGGGCGAGCTGCTGCTGGCCAAGATCAACTGCGACGTCGAGCAGCAGGTGGTGGCCCAGTTCGGCATCCGCAGCCTGCCGACCGTGGTGCTGTTCAAGGATGGCCAGCCGGTTGACGGCTTTGCTGGTGCCCAGCCGGAGTCGGCGATTCGCGCCATGCTCGAGCCGCATGTGCAATTGCCGGCCGCCCCGACCGCTTCGCCTTTGGAACAGGCCAAGGCGCTGTTCGCCGAAAGCCGCTTCGCCGAGGCCGAGGCTGCGCTGAAGGCACTGCTGGGTGAAGACAACAGCAATACCGAGGCGCTGATTTTTTATGCCCGCTGCCTGGCCGAGCGTGGCGAGCTGGGTGAAGCCCAAGTGGTGCTGGATGCGGTCAAGACCGATGAGCACAAGGCCGCCCTGGCCGGTGCCAAGGCTCAGCTGACCTTCCTGCGCCAGGCCGCCAGCCTGCCGGAAGTCGCCGACCTGAAAAGCCGCCTGGCGCAGAACCCGCAGGATGATGAGGCGGCTTACCAGCTGAGCATTCAGCAGTTGGCCCGTCAGCAGTATGAAGCGGCACTGGAAGGGTTGCTGAAGCTGTTCCAGCGCAATCGTGCTTATGAGAACGGCTTGCCGCAGAAGGCGATGCTGCAGGTGTTCGAGTTGCTGGGCAGTGATCATCCGTTGGTAGGTGTTTACCGTCGTCGCTTGTCTTCGGCCATGTTCTGAGCCTGAGAATGGCGGGGCCGCTTTGCGGCCCCAGAATCCAGGACCTCACCCCACCCAGTGATACACCGGCGCATCCACGCCACTTTCCACCTTAACCTCACTGCTGTGCCGCAAGCGCACCAGCAACCGCTTGCCCGCTGCCGTGCTCCCGGCCAGCCCTTCCAGCCGGTCGAGCAGCTCCGGCCCGCTCATCTGCCCTGCCAGACGCAGCACCTCACGTGCGGCATGCCACTGTCCGTCGTCCTGGCGCGGCGCCGCCGCAACGGCTACCGGTTCAGCTACCGGCACTTCGATCTGCCGGCCCAACTGCGCCCACTCCTGCGGCTCCAACTCGAGGGTCAGGTCCACCGGCCAGTCACCAATCTGTCCACGAATTCTCACGATGCGTTCCTTGAGCTCAGATCAATGCAACCATGCTACCGCAACATGAAACCTGCGCCACACAGGCTGGCGGCGCGAAGAAAATTTGTTATAACATAACCAAATCTTCCAGCCCGCTCCCGGAGTCGTCCATGCGTCGCCTGCTGCTTGCCCTGCCTTTCGCCCTGCTGCCCCTGGCCGTGGCCCATGCCCACGACGAACATGACCATGATCACGCCCACGGCACCCTCGGTGCCCACGAGCATGGTGTGGCCAAGCTCAATGCCGTGCTCGATGGCAACACCCTGGAGCTGGAGCTGGACAGCCCGGCGATGAACCTGGTCGGCTTCGAGCACATGGCCAGCAGCGATGCGGACAAGGCCAAGGTTGCCGCGGTGCGCCAGCAGCTCGAACAACCCCTGAAGCTGTTTGCCCTGGCCTCGGCCGCCGGCTGCAAGGAAGACCAGCAAGAGCTGGAAAGCCCGCTGTTCGGCGATGCGGCCAAGGCTGATGACGACGGTGACGAGCACGAGAAAGGCCACGTGCACAGCGACATCAATGCCCACTACCAGCTGACCTGCGCCACCCCGGAAAAACTCGCCCAGATCGACCTCGCCCCGCTGTTCAAGGCCTTCCCGGCCACTCAGAAGATCAACGTGCAACTGATCGGCCCGAATGGCCAGAAAGGCGTCGAGACTTCGCCGGCCAAGGCCGTGGTTGCGTTCTGAGATGAGCCAGGCGTTGATTGAACTGCAGGACCTGGTGTTCGCCTGGCCCGGCCAGGCGCCACTGCTGGATATTCCGGCATTGCGCCTGGAGGCCGGCGAAGCGCTGTTCCTCAAGGGCCCCAGCGGCAGTGGCAAGACCACCCTGCTGGGCCTGCTCGGCGGGGTCAACCGGCCAGGTCAGGGGCGTATCCAGCTGCTTGGCCAGGACCTCGCCGTGCTTGGCCAGGGTGCGCGTGACCGCTTCCGGGTCGACCACACCGGCTACATCTTCCAGCAGTTCAACCTGCTGCCGTTTCTCTCGGTGCGCGAGAACGTCGAGCTGCCTTGCCGTTTCTCGCGCAGCCGCGCCGAACGGGCCATTCAGCGCCACGGCAGCGTCGACCAGGCCGCCAGCGAGCTGCTCGCGCACCTGGGCCTGGGTGACCCGGCGCTGCTCGCACGGCGTGCCGACAGCCTGTCGATCGGCCAGCAGCAGCGCGTGGCGGCTGCTCGCGCACTGATCGGCCAACCAGAACTGGTGATCGCCGACGAGCCGACCTCAGCGCTGGATGCCGACACCCGCGAAGCCTTCATCCGCCTGCTGTTCGACGAATGCCGCACAGCCGGTTCCAGCCTGCTGTTCGTCAGCCATGACCAGAGCCTGGCACCGCTGTTCGACCGTCACCTGTCCCTGGCCGATCTCAACCGCGCCGCCAAGCCCCGGGAGGCCTGATGTACCTGCTTCGCCTTGCCCTGGCCAGCCTGGCCAACCGCCGTTTCACCGCGTTTCTCACCGCCTTCGCCATCGCCCTGTCGGTGTGCCTGCTGCTGGCCGTGGAGCGCGTGCGCACCGAAGCGCGCACCAGTTTCGCCAGCACCATCAGCGGCACCGACCTGATCGTCGGTGCCCGTTCGGGGTCGGTGAACCTGCTGCTGTACTCGGTGTTCCGCATCGGCAACGCCACCAACAACATCCGCTGGGACAGCTTCCAGCACTATGCCCAGGACCCACGGGTCAAGTGGGCGATCCCGATCTCGCTGGGTGACTCGCACCGTGGCTACCGGGTGATGGGGACCACTACCGATTACTTCAGCCATTACCAGTACGGCCGCAAGCAGCATCTGCAACTGAGCCAGGGCCGTGAATTCGCCAGCGACCCGTTCGAAGTAGTGCTCGGCGCCGAAGTGGCCGACGCACTGCATTACAAACTCGGCGACAAGCTGGTACTGGCGCACGGTGTCGCCGCGATCAGCCTGGTCAAGCACGACGACAAACCGTTCACCGTGGTCGGCGTGCTCAAACGCACCGGCACTCCGGTCGACCGCACCCTGCACATCAGCCTCGGCGGCATGGAGGCCATCCACATCGACTGGCACAACGGCGTGCCCGCCCGTGGTGCCGGGCGCATCAGCGCCGAACAAGCACGGACCATGGATCTGCAACCGGCAGCCATCACCGCGTTCATGCTCGGCCTGAACAACAAGATCGCCACCTTCAGCCTGCAGCGTGAGATCAACGAGTACCGCAACGAGCCGCTGCTGGCGATCCTGCCAGGGGTGGCCTTGCAGGAGCTGTGGAGCTTGATGGGCACCGCCGAACAGGCGTTGTTCGTGGTGTCGTTGTTCGTGGTGCTGACCGGCCTGATCGGCATGCTCACGGCGATTCTCACCAGCCTCAACGAGCGCCGCCGGGAGATGGCGATCCTGCGTTCGGTGGGCGCACGGCCATGGCATATCGCCGGCTTGCTGGTACTTGAAGCATTGGCACTGGCGGTGACGGGCATCGCGGCCGGGCTTGGCTTGCTGTACGCGGGCATCGCCCTGGCCCAGGGCTACGTTCAGGCCAACTACGGGCTGTACCTGCCCCTGGCCTTGCCCAGCGCACATGAATGGACGCTGCTGGCTATCATCCTTGGCGCAGCGCTGCTGATGGGCAGCGTACCGGCCTGGCGCGCCTATCGGCAGTCGCTGGCCGACGGCCTGTCCATTCATCTCTGAGAGGCATCATGCTCCGCGTACTGTTGATATCGATCCTGTTCCTCGCCGCCCCTGTGTGGGCGGACGAGGTGCGCGAGCTGGACTGGCCTGCGCTGATCCCTGAAGGTGCGCCGGTCATCCCGCCACAACTTACACCGCTGCACGACATGTCGCAGCTGAGCGATGCGCTGTCGGCTGAATCGGCCCCTCCAGCACGCCAACAAGGGCCCGACGCCCCGGTGGTGAAAAGCCTCGATGGCGAGCAAGTCAAGATCCCAGGCTACATCGTGCCGCTGGAGGTGAGCGAAGAAGGGCGCACGACGGAATTCTTGCTGGTGCCTTACTACGGCGCCTGCATCCATGTGCCCCCCCCTCCGTCGAACCAGATCGTGCATATCTTCAGCGAAATGGGTGTGCGCGTGGAGGACCTCTACCAGCCCTACTGGATCGAGGGAAAGATGCAGGTTAGAGCCTCCAGCAGCGAATTGGCCGACGCCGGATACCAGATGGAGGCGGAGAAAATATACGCTTATGTGCTCAAGTGAGAACTGTTTCGAATTTGTGACGATGCTTCGTTGAGCTGGGTCAAACTTTCGTCTTGGACGCATCCGTACCATTGGACTACTCGATTACTCACGTCCTTTGGGAGCTTCCATGAACAAGTCCTTGCTCGGCGCCTCGCTTGTGGCCCTTGCGCTCGCCGCCCCTGTTGCCCACGCCCACCAGGCGGGTGATGTCATCGTCCGCGCCGGTGCCATCACCACGGCACCGAACGAAAACAGCGGCGACCTGAAATTCGACGGCAACAAGGTGTCGGGCACCAAGGCGACCCTGGACAGCGACACCCAGCTGGGCCTGACCTTCGCCTACATGCTCACCGACCACATCGGCCTGGAGCTGCTGGCCGCGACCCCGTTCAAGCACAGCGTAGGCGTCAAAGGCCTGGGCGGCGGGCTGGACGGCAAACTGGCCGACATCAAACAGCTGCCACCGACCCTGTCCGTGCAGTACTACCCGATGGAGCCTAACTCCAAGTTCCAGCCCTATGCGGGCGTGGGCATCAACTACACCCTGTTCTTCGATGAAGACCTGACCAGCGAGCGCAAGCAACAGGGCTTCAGCAACCTCAAGCTGCAGGATTCGGTGGGTATCGCCGGCCAGTTGGGCATGGACTACATGATCACCGACAACCTGCTGGTGAACGCCTCGGTCTGGTACGTCGACATCGACACCAAGGCCAGCGTCAACGGCCCGACCGCTCTGGGCTACAGCAAGACCAAGGTCGACGTCGATGTCGACCCTTGGGTATACATGGTCGGCCTGGGCTACAAGTTCTGACCTGAACACGGCAGGGCGGCTTCGGTCGCCCTTTCCCGTTGCCCCCACGACCAGTACACCAGTGCCAGCGCACTGAGCACCATCCCCAGCGCACATACCGCAGTCCAGCCCCAGCGCGCATACGCCCAGCTTGCCAGCACCGCCCCCAAACCGCTGCCGATCGAGTAGCAGCACATGTAGGCGCCGATCAACCGGCTGGCCATCGCACCACGCCCCGCCAGCAACAGGCTCTGGTTGGTGACATGCACCGCCTGCACGGCGAAATCCAGCATCAGTACGCCCAGCACGAAGGCGGTCAGCGAGTGCCCGACGAAGGCGGTCGGCAGCCATGACAGCGTCAACAGGCCCAGCGCCAGGCCGGTGGTGCGCTCGCCCAGCCCTCGATCAGCCAGCCGCCCGGCCCGCGACGCCGCCAGGGTGCCGGCGATACCCGCCAGGCCGAACAGGCCAATCTCGGTATGGCTGAGCGCCAGCGGTGGCGCACTCAGGGGCAGCACCATGGCGCTCCACAGCACGCTGAACGCAGCGAAGATCAGCAGGCCGAACAGCCCGCGCCGGCGCAACAGGCTGTCGTGTCGATACAAGGTGAACAACGAACCGATCAGTTGCCGGTAGCCGGGCCATTGCACAGGTAACCGGCTTGCTGGCAGCCAGCGCCAGAGCACCACGGCCATCAGCATGAGCACAGCTGCCGCCACGAAGTACACATTGCGCCATCCGGCCAGGTCCGCGAGCGCTCCGGAAACCAGACGCGCCAGCAGAATGCCCAGCACCACCCCACTGGTCACCGTGCCCACCGCCTGGCCCTGACTGGCCGGGCTGGCAAGGGTGGCGGCATGGGCGACCATCACTTGCACCATGACCGCCATCAGCCCGACCAGGGCCAGCGCGGCCAGCAGCATCAGCCATTGCTGCGCCAGGCCAACGCCGATCAAGGCCAGGGCGGCAATCAGCAACTGCCCCAGCAGCAGGCTCTTGCGCTCGATCAGGTCGCCAAGTGGCACGATCAGGATCAGCCCAAGGGCATAACCCGCCTGGGTCGCGCCGACCACCCAACCGATCTGCTGCTGCGCCACGCCCAGGTCACTGGCTATCGATTCGAGCAAAGGTTGAGCGAAATAGACCGTGGCCACGGCCATGGCGCAGGTGGTGGCAAGCAACAGGGTTATCCAGCGATTCATCGGGCTGACTCCTTCGAACCTGGTTTCAAATTGAAACCACTTGATGGATATTTAGCAAATGTGGTTTTAATCTGCAACCAGATGAACAACGCAGGTGCCGCCAATGCTCGATGACGTGAACGCTCAATGCCCCGTGGCCCGGGCACTGGAAGTGCTGGGTGACCGTTGGGCGCTGATGATCCTGCGCGATGCCTTCGATGGCCTGCGCCGTTTCAGCGAGTTCCAGAAAAACCTGGGGCTGGCGAAGAACATCCTGGCGTCGCGGCTGAAGCTGCTGGTGGAGAGTGGGCTGTTGGCGTTGCAGCCCGCTTCGGATGGCAGTGCCTACAAGGAATATGTGCTGACCGAGAAAGGGCGCTCGGTGTTTCCGATCGTGGTGGGGTTGCGCCAGTGGGGGGAGCGCTTTCTGTTCGAGGCGGGGGAAGCGCGGTCGGAACTGGTGGACAGTGCCAAGGGGCGGCCAGTCGGGGCTCTGCAGGTGCGATCCGAGGATGGCAGGCTTCTCGCGGCGGAAGATTGCCTACGCAGGGTTGTTCGGCATACCTGAACCCTGTGGGAGCCGCGCTTGCCGGCGATGGGCCGCGAAGCGGCCCCAGCAATTTATGCAACAACCCTGAAATCGTGGGGCCGCTTCGCGGCCCATCGCCGGCAAGCGCGGCTCCCACAAGTACAGCTATCTCAAGCTTTGCCGAGCAGCTTGGCCAACCCCTCGACCATCGGCGTCGCCTGCGGAAAATCGAAGCGCGCCAGCAGACGCTGGTTGTCCGCCCGCGAATGGCGGATATCGCCCGAACGCGCCTGGCCGTAGCTGATCGCCGGCAAGCTGCCCACCACCTGCTCCAACGCCTTGAGCATCTGGTTCAGCGAAGTCGCCTGGTTCAGGCCGACGTTCACCGCGCCCTCTTCCACCTGCGGCTGCTCCAGTGCCTGCACCATCACCTGCACCAGATCGCCGACGTAGAGGAAGTCACGGGTCTGCTCGCCATCACCGAACACGGTGATGGGCAAGCCTTGAACTGCCCGCTCGCTGAAGATGCTGATCACCCCGGAGTACGGCGAGGAAGGGTCCTGGCGCGGGCCGAAGATGTTGAAGAAGCGAAATACCACTGGCTCCAGGCCATGCTGGCGGCGGTAGAAGTCCAGGTATTGCTCGCTGGCCAGCTTGTCTACCGCATAGGGCGTCAGCGGCGCCTTGGGCGTGTCCTCGGCAATCGACTCGCCTTCGCCATTGTTGCCGTACACCGCCGCGCTCGATGCAAACAGCACGCGGCGCACGCCATGCACACGCATGGCCTCGGCCACGTTGAGGGTGCCGATGAAGTTGCTCTGGTGAGTCTTTACCGGGTCTTCGACCGACGCCTGCACCGATGCCACCGCAGCCAGATGGACCACGGCACGGCAACCGGCGGCGGCACGCTGAACCAGCGCGGCGTCGGCCACATCGCCTTCGATCAGCTCGAGACGCGGGTTATCCAGTTGCAGGTTGTCGCGCTTGCCAGTGGAAAGGTCGTCGAGAATACGTACGGCGTAGCCCTTGGCCAGCAACGCATCGCACAGGTGGGAGCCAATGAAGCCGGCGCCGCCGGTGATCAGGATGGGGGCATCAGCCATGGCGGTAGAATCGATCCAGTAGTGGCGGCAAGCCCGCGCGCCAGGCACGCGGCTTGATGCCGAAGGTGTGAAGAATTTTCTTGCAGGCCAACACCGCGTGCTGCGGCTCCTCGCTGGCATCCGGCCGAGCGGCGTGGGCCTGCGCGGTTGGTGCTTGCACGGCCAGCTGACGGTACTGCCCGGCCTCGCTGAGAATCGCCTGGCCCAGCGCCAGCGGCGTGGTCGCCTCGTTGCCGGCGTAGTGGTAGGTGCCCCACAGCGGCGCACTGCAATCGAGCTGCTTGAGCACCGACAGGATCACCCGCGCAGCGTCGTCGACCGGCGTCGGGTTGCCGCGGCGGTCATCGGCCAGCAGCAGCTCCTGCGGTTGCTCGGCGCGGGTCAGGAAGCGGCCCAAGGCACCGTCGATGCTTTCGTCCAGCAACCAGCCGAAGCGCAGCAGCACATGCTGCGGGCACGCCGCACGCACGCTCTGCTCGATACGCCACAAGGCCTGACCACGCTGACCCAACGGCACCGGTTCGTCCTTTTCGCTGTAGGCCGTGGCCCGCGAACCGTCGAACACCCGGTAGCTGGAAGGCTGCACCAGGATGATCTGGTGGTGCTGGCACAACTCCGCCAGCCGCTCTACCGCCCGCTCCTGCTGGGCCAGGCGCTGGTCGCTGACCGATTCGGCCTGGAACCAGTCGAAGTAATAGGCCAGGTTGACCAAGGCATCGGGGCGATGATCGTCAAGCAACTGAGTGAGGCTGGCCGGGGCCCAGCCGTTCTCCGGCGGGCGCGGTGCCAGGAATGCGATGTCCTCCTCGGCCCCGAGACGAATCAGCGCTTGCCCGAGGGCATTGCCACCACCCAACAGCATCAGGCGCATACGCATAGAGTCAGCAGATCCGAACAGGTTGATTGAGGGAAAGGAGTCATTTTGCGGTTTCCGGGCGGGGAAGTCCAACACGGGGTCTCGACGGCACGAGCGAGCAGGTTCTTCATCGTTCAGCCCGATAACAAGATGAATTTTCCTACAGCCCACGCAGAGCGAGCTGACTTTAGTTCAACACCATAACGGCATTGAATTGTTGACCTGCCCACTTGCCGGTTGCTGAAGCATTTTTCGAGCGCCGGCAGGGGCACTTCAACAATACTTACAAGGAACGTTCCATGCCGCATTCAGAAGTCGCGTACCTGGACTTCGACCGGGAGCAAGGCCAGGCCATAGCCCTCGCAAGCGATTCCCTTACTGATCTGGGGGGACCACAGGCTGGAAAAGTAGCAGCTCAGGCACGCCTGTTCGCCAAGCAACTCGAATCAACATTGAGTACTGAGCAAAAGTCGACACTACAGCGCTTTAGGGACGGCTTGTTATCCGCGCTGATGTTCAGGGGAATGCCCTGCCCCACCGACTCGCCCCCAGAGCGGTTGACGGATATTTCAGTAATGGCGCGCAGCAGCCGCTGCCAATACCTGGCTTCACGCAATCAAGTGCTATTGGCGCTGGCGCAACATCGAAGTTTCGCATTCGACATCGACAATGAAGGCCAGCAAGTGCGCCTGGTCGGCAACTTCAAAGGGGGTGGCAGCATTCCCAGGCCTGACGAGAAGCCCGATGCAGAAATCGAAATCAGCTCACATGCGGGTTTGCAGTTGGGGCCGCACACCGAAGCGCCCTACAACTGTTCAACAACCGCCAGTAACGGCCACTCACCCGCCCCTTGCGCACTGATTCTCACTGCACGCTGGAACCCTGCGCACGAACCGACCCATGTAATTCCACTTCGAGGCATCATCGAACGCATGGCCAGCCTTGATGTTCTTGCTCTCACTTCGCCCTCTTTCGATTTCACCCGCAGTGACTGCTTCGCTCGCGGGCACGGCAATGCAGGCAAAGCCGTGTCGATGCTGCAGTACAACGCAAATGGCGGCTTCTCGCTTCGGTATAACAGCTACCGCTTTTCACTCAATGACAATGCAGACAGCGCAGTTGCTCGGGCTTTTGCTGCATTTCAGGAAGCCGTAAACAGCACGCGACCCGAGATGTTCGATCTGCAGGCTGACACCGCGCTGCTGATCAACAACAGCCGCGCCTTGCACGGTCGCAGCATCATTCGGGACAACCGGCGCCTGCTGGTGCGCCAGTTCGGATACTCCCGTTTCGCTGCCCCCATTGTGATCGCTGAAGACCCGTTACTGGTTCGCGGCTGAGGACAGGAAGTTACCCGATGATCGAACTCGACTTGTCACTGATACTGATACTCGCCCTGGTCGCCTTCACGGCCGGCTTTTTCGATGCCATCGCCGGCGGCGGCGGCCTGATCACACTGCCGGTGTTGTTTGTAGCCGGCATCGAACCACTGGCGGCGATTGCCACCAACAAGTTCCAGGCCGCTTCGGCAACGGTTTCAGCGACATACGCCTTTGCCCGAAAAGGCATGATCGACTGGAAACGTGGCAGCCCAATGGCACTGATGGCTTTCATCGGTGGCGCGCTCGGCGCCTTGTCAGTCAGCCTGGTACCCAAAACGCTGCTGCAGGCATGCGTTCCGATACTGCTCATTCTGGTAGCCGCGTATTTCGCGTTCAGCCCGAAACCCAATGAGCAGTCGCGCAAGGCGAAGCTATCAACCAGCGTATTCTGCGTTGCCGTGGCGCCCGTCATTGGTTTCTATGACGGGATCTTTGGCCCAGGCGTCGGCTCGTTCTTCATGCTCGCTTGCGTCATCCTACTGGGCCAGCATCTGCTACAGGCCGTCTGCAACAGCAAGCTGCTGAACGCCGCGTGCAACCTGGGCGCACTGTCAGTGTTTTCACTGAGCGGAGCAATCATCTGGCCTCTGGCGCTGGCAATGGCAAGCGCGGCGTTTGTCGGCGCTCAACTGGGCGCTCGCTGCGCCGTGTACTTCGGCCCCCGGCTGATCAAACCGTTGCTGGTCTGCGTTTGCTGCATCATGGCAACCAAGTTGTTGCTCGACTCAGGCAACCCGATTGGCGAGTGGCTACACCGATTGACGCTCTGAACGAGCGATCACTCAATCTCGAACAGGCTGTTACGCAACGGCCCCACACTCAACCGCTCACGCACATCGTCATCGATCCGTGGATCATCCGGCTGGTACAGCCTGACCTGCCGATAGGCATTGATGCGGTTGATCTCCTCCCCGAGGTACTCCCACACCACGCGGGTACAGGCAGGGTTGCGCCGGTCGCCGCTGGATACGCCTGCCTTCAGACCGTTCAGGCGGGTGATGCGGCTTTTGAAGCTGGGGATGAGGATGGTCTGGCTCATCTCGTTGAAGGTCAGCGACTCGTAGTCGACCAGGAACATGCGGTCCTGCAACTGGAACGCCGCCCCGAGGTAGCGGCACCGCACCTCGGCATGTGGGTCGGTGGCACTGGAGCGTTCCTGGCGTTCCTGACGCTCGAACAGATAGCGGCCACGCTCCTCCCACAGATGCACCAACGACACCAGGATGGTGCCCGGGACCGACATGCAGTTGGAGTACTCCAGGTAGTAGCCGCAATAACGCGACAGGTTCCCGGCGTGATCGTGCAACGGGCGGAACAGTTCGCTGATCGGGTCGCCGGGCTGCTCGGCCGGGGTCGACACGCGGGCACCGATCAGGCGGCTGAACTGCTCGGGGGGCAAATTCAGTTCGTAATCTTCAACGCCGAAGAAATCGCCGATGCGCTTGAGGTTGTAAGCCGTCGGACGGCTCTGCCCGCTCAGATACTTGTTGAATTGCGCGCGGTTGATCGAGAGCTGGCGGCAAACTTCCGAAATAGAGCGGTAGTGGCTGCAGGCCAGTTTGAGGTTGGTAGCGAAATGATCGCTCATGACAGGGGACTCAGGTGACGCGATTGGCGCCATTCTAGCATCAAGTTGCACCAATTCAGAGCAAGCCGCGAAATTGTAACCACTCTTGTCATGGCCAACCATGCGCCCCAACGAATAGCGGTTCGCCTGCCGTCCGCTGTCTTTCCACGCGAACAATAAGAATCGAGGTCATTTTCCAATGCTCGAAGTAATCAACGATTTCCTCTCGGGGAAACTTCTCATCGTGCTGATCGTGGGGCTGGGTAGCTACTTCACCATCCGTTCCCGGTTCGTTCAGTTCCGCCACTTCGGCCACATGTTCGCTGTATTCAAGGAATCGCTGCGTGGCCAGGCAGGCCAGCTGAGCTCCTTCCAGGCCCTGATGCTGAGCCTGGCAGGCCGCGTGGGCGCCGGTAACATCGCCGGTGTCGGCATTGCCGTGACCCTGGGTGGCCCAGGCGCGGTGTTCTGGATGTGGGTCACCGCATTGGTGGGCATGTCCAGCAGCTTCTTCGAATGTACGTTGGCCCAGGTGTACAAGCGCGCCGACGGCGACGGCCTGTACCGCGGCGGCCCGGCCTACTACATCCAGCATGGCCTGAAGCGCAAGAGCATGGCCATCGTCTTCTCGATCCTGCTGCTGGTCACCTACGGCTTCGCCTTCATCGGCTTGCAGTCGTACACCGTGACCCACTCGCTGCAAAACGCCTTCGCCTTCGACCCGCGCCACACCGGCATCGTCCTGGCCGTGCTGCTGGCCATCACCTTCATCGGTGGCATCAAGCGCATCGCCGCCGTGTCGGACCTGCTGGTACCGGTCAAGACCCTGGCCTACATCGGCGTGACCCTGTACGTGATCGGCACCCAGATCGAACACGTGCCGGCCATGCTGGAAACCATCTTCAAGAGCGCCTTCGGCCTCGACCCGGCATTCGGTGGCCTGCTCGGCAGTGCCATCGTCATGGGCGTGAAGCGTGGCGTGTTCGCCAACGAAGCGGGCCTGGGCAGTGCGCCAAACGTGGCTGCCGTAGCCGCCGTCAAGCACCCGGGCGCCCAAGGCGTGGTCCAGGCGTTCAGCGTGTTCCTCGACACCTTCGTGATCTGCACCTGCACCGCGCTGCTGATCCTGCTGTCGGGCTTCTACACCCCGGGCTTCGAAGGTGACGGCATCGTCCTGACCCAGAACTCGCTGGCCGCCGTGGTCGGTGACTGGGGCCGCCTGTTCGTCAGCGTGGCGCTGTCGCTGTTCGTGTTCACCTGCATCCTCTACAACTACTACCTGGGCGAGAACAGCCTGCAGTTCCTCAGCCGCAACCGCATGGTGCTGCTGGCGTTCCGCGCCCTGGTACTGGCGCTGGTGGTATGGGGTTCGATGCAGGACCTGTCAACCGTGTTCGCCTTCGCTGACATCACCATGACCTGCCTGGCCTTCGTCAACCTGGTGGCCCTGGCCCTGCTGTTCAAGGTCGGCCTGCGGGTGATGCGCGACTACGATGACCAGCGCAAGGCCGGCATCCAGCAGCCAGTGTTCGATTCGTCGAAATTCGCCGACCTGGACCTGGACCGCAACGCCTGGCCTGCCAATCCACAGGCGGAAACCGCCACTGACACGGCAGCCGGCCAAGTTCAGACGCAGCGCTGATATCCTTCCTGCCTGGCCGCCCCGTCCGTGGGCGGCCGCTCTACCTCCGCTCACCGCTACGGATGCTTTCCATGCGTGCAGTCAAGAATCTCCTCGTCCTCTACACCGGGGGCACCATCGGCATGCTCGAAACCGCCGAAGGCCTGGCGCCAGCCGGTGGTTTCGACGCGCGGATGCGCGAACACCTGGCCCAGCTGAGCGATGCGCCCCAAGTGCATTGGACACTGCAGGAAATGAGCCCGCTGCTCGATAGCGCCAACATGCAGCAGCACAACTGGCTGGCAATGCGCGATTCCATCGTCGCGGCAGTGGACGCGGGCCATGACGGCGTGCTGGTGCTGCATGGCACCGATAGCCTCGCCTACAGTGCTGCGGCGCTGTCGTTCCTGCTGCTGGGCCTGCCGGTACCGGTGCTGCTGACCGGCTCGATGCTGCCGGCCGGGGCGCCAGGCAGCGATGCCTGGGACAACCTGTGCGGGGCCTTGCGCCTGGTCGAACAGGGCCTGGAGGATGGCGTGCAGCTGTACTTCCATGGCCAGCTGCTGCATGGCTGCCGGGCCTCGAAGCTGCGCAGCGAGGCCTTCGACGCCTTCGCCGCGCTGCCGCGCCATCGTGAAGGCGAGCGTGCCGCCGATCTGCCTGCCGCCCTGAGCTATCGCCAGCAGCGCCAGCCGGTCAACCTGGCAGTGATGCCGGTGTTCCCGGGCTTGCAAGCCGGGCATCTGAAGGGGCTGCTCGACAGCGGCGTGCAAGGCTTGCTGCTGGAGTGCTATGGCAGTGGCACCGGGCCGTCGGATGACCTGGCGTTGCTGGAGGTGCTGCGTGCAGCGCGCCAGCGCGGTGTGCTGCTGACGGCCATCAGCCAGTGCCCGGAAGGTTCGGTAGTGTTCGATACCTATGCGGCGGGCAATCGCCTGCGTACGGCCGGGCTGGTCAGTGCAGGCGGCATGACCCGTGAGGCGGCGTTGGGCAAGATGTTTGCGCTGCTGGGTGCGGGGCTGGATGTGGATGCGGCGGAGCAATGGTTCGCGCTGGATCTTTGCGGGGAGCGCGCCTAAACCCGGGAAAATGGCGGAAGGCAGCGGGAGTCGAACCTGCCCGGGAACGGCTGCCGTCCCCAACCGGGTTTGAAGCCCGGCCGCGCCACCGGGCGCGATTGCCTTCCTTGAACTCAGTGCCTGGCCTGCTGCTGGGCCAGGGCGCTGTCGGCGCGGATGTAACGCTGATCGGCCACCCGACGGGTAAGGCCAATGCGGTCGAAGTATTCGAGAATCTGCACACTGCGCTTGCGACCGATGCCCAACATATCGCGAAACGCAGCAACCTGCACTATCGGCGTCTCGTTGGCCTGCCTGAGCAGCAGCTCTGCCATGCGCCCTAGCGTCACCTCAGGGTAGAACAGGTCGCGCACCACCTGATGTACCAGGCCCAGCCGGGCCAGCTTGCGCAACAACAGGCGCACATCCGCCTCCGGGCAATTTTCTTCAGCGGCCAACGTCCTGACCCAGGGCGGGTCGTATTGCCCTGCCAGCAACTTCGGCTGCAGCCGCTCCCACAGCGCGCTGTCGGCGGCGCTCAACTGTACCTTGTGCTCAGGCAAATGCAGCCATGGCCCACTGCTGGCGATCAGCTGGTCATTGAGCAGCTCATCAAGCAGGCTGACAAACGCCGGACGCTCAAGCGGCAAGGCGACGAAGCGGCGCAGGCGGTCCCGGTCCGGGCCGAGCTGGTCAGGCTCCTGCTCATGAAAGCGCGCCAGCTGCTCCAGCACCTGATGCCGCAGTGCCTGCCATTGGCTTTTGGCAAACAGCAGCGGGCCCTGGCGCGTGGCAACCACCTGCACATCGTTGGGCAATAGCCAGGTTTCGCGCTGGCGATTGAACTGGCGCTCCAGGCGCTGCGGGTCGAGGCCACCGAGCGCACTGGCGAGCAAGGCAGGCAGTGCCTCCTCCAGGCCCTCTGCATCGCGCAGCACCTGCAGCTGGCGCAGGCGTTGCTCACTGCGGCGTTGCCGACTTGGCGCGAACGGGTCGAGCACCTTGCCGCCGCCCAGAGTACGCTGGGCACGCTGGTCCCGTAGCACCAGACGGTCCCCGTGTACCGCCTGCAACGGTGCGTTGAGCAGCAGTTGGGCGAACATGCGCTGGCCAGCGGCCAGGGTTTCCCCTTCGAGCAAAGCCACCCGGGCCGTCACATCCTGAGTACCCAAGTGCACGTGAACGGCACTGAAATGCTCAAAAATCCGCGTTTCACCGGGTAGCAGGCACAGCTCGATATCCACTCGCACGCTGGGCGCATGCAGCCATTCGGGCACCAGCCAGTCGCCGCGGTGCACCTGCTCTAGCGTCAGGCGCTCAGCGGCGATGTTCAGCGCCACCCGTTGGCCGGCCTCAGCCACCAATGCCACCTGGCTCTGCGCGTGCAGGCCACGCACCCGCACCGGCTTGCCGGCCTTGCCCAGCAGCAATGTGTCACCGGCACTGACGCGCCCGGCCAGTGCCGTGCCGGTCACTACCACCCCGGCTCCGGTCACGGCGAAGGCGCGATCGACCGCCAGGCGAAAACCACCGCGCACGCTGCGCTGACTCACCCGCACTTCGGCCTCCAGCAAAGCCCGGCGCAACACCTCGATACCCTGCCCGGTGATGCTCGACACGGGGAATTGCCGGGCCTTGGCATAAGGCCCCTCTGCTAGCAACTCCCTGACCTGCGCCTGCACCTCGGCCACACGCGTGGGCTCGACTCGGTCGCATTTGCTGATCACCACCAGCGCCTGGGGAATACCCAGCAGCTCGATGATCGCCAGGTGCTCGCGGGTCTGCGGCATTACCCCGTCGTCGGCGGCCACCACCAGCAGCACCAGGTCGATGCCATGGGCGCCGGCCAGCATGTTGTGGATGAACCGCTCATGGCCCGGCACATCGATGAAGCCGGTCAACGCCGCGCCTTCGGCCAGCGCTGCGTAGCGGTAGCCAAGGTCGATGGTCATGCCACGGGCGCGCTCTTCCTGGCGCTGGTCACCGGCCTGGCCGGTCAGGGCCTGAAGCAGCGCGGTCTTGCCGTGGTCAATGTGGCCGGCGGTGCCGACGATCATTGCACGGGCCCCAGTTGCAACGCCGGCAGCTGCGCCAGCCACTGGGCTTCATCGTCGAGCTGGCGCAGGTCGAGCCACAAGGCGTCGTCAGCGATGCGCCCAAGCACCGGCACCGGCAGGTCGCGCAGGGCCCGTTCCAGCACATGCAGGCTGCGCCCGCGCAGCTTCTTCGACACGTGCGGGCGCAGGCACAGCGCCGCGCTGGGCAGGCGCGCCACTGGCTGGCTGCCGCTGCCGATCATGCCCAGCGCCGGCTCGACGCTGACCAGCCATTGTTCACCGAGGTGCGCCTTGAGTTCGGGGGCCAGGCGCTCGGCCTGGGCCTGGATCTCGGCCTGACTGCGGGTCAGCAGGCGCAGGCTCGGCAGGCGTTCGGCCAGGCGGTCGGGGTTGCGGTACAGCGCCAGCACCGCCTCGAGTGCGGCGAGGGTGATCTTGTCGACACGCAGTGCGCGCTTGAGCGGGTTTTTCTTGATCCTGGCGATCAAATCCTTGCGACCGACGATGATCCCGGCCTGGGGCCCCCCCAGCAATTTGTCGCCGCTGAAGGTAACGATATCGGCGCCATCGGCCAGGGCCTGACGCACCGTCGGCTCGGCGGGCAGCCCCCAGCGCGTGAGGTCGAGCAGGCTGCCGCTGCCGAGGTCTTCGAGCAGCGGCAGTTCATGCTGGTGGGCGATTCGCGCCAGCTCGGCCGTCGGGACCTGATGGGTGAAACCCTGGATGCTGTAGTTGCTGCAGTGCACGCGCATCAGCAGGCCGGTGCGCGGGCCGATGGCAGCTTCATAGTCACGGGCGTGGGTGCGGTTGGTGGTGCCGACCTCGTGCAGCTTCACCCCGGCCCTGGCCATGATGTCGGGGATGCGGAAGGCACCGCCGATCTCGATCAGTTCGCCACGGCTGATGATGCCCTCCTGGCGCGCGCCCAGGCTGTTGAGCGCCAGCAACACGGCGGCTGCGTTGTTGTTGACCACGGTGACGGCCTCGGCGCCGGTCAGCTCGCGGATCAGGCCCTCGATCAGGTCATCACGGTCGCCGCGCTTGCCGGTGGCCAGGTCGAACTCCAGGTTGAGCGGGTAGCGGGCGGCAGTCTGCATGGCCTCGACTGCCTCCTCGGGCAAAAGCGCGCGGCCAAGGTTGGTGTGCAGCACGGTGCCGGTTAGGTTGAACACGCGGCGGACCTGGCTGCGTTGCTGGATCGACAGGCGTTCGCCGGCACGGCCGAGGAGGATTTCAGCGGCCAGTTCGGCGGCGTTGAGCTGGCCGCTGCGGGCGGGCTCACGCAGGTCGTCGAGCAACTGGCGCAGGGTGGCCAGCACGGCGTCGCGACCGTGGCGGTCGATCAGCGGAAGGCAGGCCGGGTGGCGCAGGAGGGTGTCGATGGAGGGCAGGCGTGGGGTGTCGCTGGCTAGGCTGGAGGGCATGCAGAGTACTACCTTGGACGGTTCCGTTGTCTGTACTGGCCTCTTCGCGGGTAAACCCGCTCCTACCGATACAGCGCCAGCATTCAAATTTGCGCTGTACCTGTAGGAACGGGTTTACCCGCGAAGCAGGCGACTCGGTATTACAGTGTAGACACTCACCCACTACCCGGCGCGAGCATCAGGTTGGGTGCCAGGCGATGGAAGCCCTCCTCGTCCAGGCGAATATCCAGCGCCAGGCTGGCCAGGTCGTCGGCCAGTGGCTCTGCCGCCGCATCGTTTTCCAGATAATTCTGCTTCAGGTAGCTTTCGCATTCCGGGCAGCACTCGGCCCGTAGCGGCGCCTTGCCCGGCGCGTGCCGGTCGTCTTCGAGGCTGGTGTAACGCAAATCCTTGCTCGACTCGCAATACACGCATTTGACCCGCACCACATGCCACTCACAGGCACACAGGGAACAGGCCAGGTAACGCAGGCCGTTGTGCTTGCCGCGGTTGCGCACTACCCCGGCCATGGCCGGCGAACCACAGGCCGGGCACTGCGCCAGACTACCGGCTGGCTTGAGTTCAGGGGCTGGCAGCGCCAGCAACCAGCTCGACCAGGCGGCCTGCAAAGCGGCGCCAATGAACGGTACCAGTGCCGCCGGCACCGCATCGTATTGCCCGCCGAGCAAGGCGATGCCCCAGCCCTTGCGCTGGCTATCGTCACTGTCGCGCAGGGCTTGCAGCGCCTCACCCAGCGCGCCACTGGCCTCGCTGTCGAAGTGCGTGAGCAAGGCCTGCAACCAGACCAGCCACGGCCCCTCACGCACCAGGCTGTCGGCTGCCAACGGCGGCAGACCATGACTTATGCACAGGCGCTGACGCTCCTCAGCCACCGGCAAACCGCCGGGAGGGTTATCCACAAGCTGCTGCTGGACGCTGCACAGCTGAGCGATCAGCAGCAGGTAGTCGCCAAGCGCATTGCCCTCAGCCAGGTGTTCCAGGCGCGCTGCGCGCAGTGCAAACAGATTGGCAGGCGGCAGATGCAGAAACGGCGGCATCACTGCCGACGCTTCGATCTGCCCGGGTTCGAGAATCGTGCTCAAGCGCTCATCCTTCTTTTCGTCCGTGATTGCCCGGCGTCTTGTCGCCGGTCACTTCGCGGTACCACAACTCATGGTGCTTGCGTGCCCAGGCGCGGCTGACCCAGCCATGCAGCATGGCGCCGATCGAGCCCTTGATCCAGATACCGGCGTAGATGTGCACGATGATGCTGAGGATCAGCACGAACGCCGCCAGGGCATGGGCCAGCGCCGACAGGCGAATGACCTCGATACCGAACAGCTGGCTGAAATACGCGCGCCAGATCACCACGCCGCTGAGCAGCAACACCAACATGCACGCCAGCAGGGTCCAGAACAACAGCTTCTGCCCGGCGTTGTACTTGCCGATCGGCGGCACGCCCTCCTCCTTGTTCAGCATCACCCGGTCCACGCGGCGCAGCCACAGGCGGTCGTTGGCGGTGATGAAGTTGGCGCGCCAGAAGCGCAGCACCAAGCCGAGGAAGAACACGAACATCGCCACGCCCAGGAACGGGTGCAGGATGCGCGTCCATGGCCCGCCGCCGAACAGATGGCTGAGCCAGAACAGTGCCGGGTGGAACAGCGCCAGCCCGGAGAGCCCCGCCGTCATGAACAGGATGGCGACGATCCAGTGGTTGGTCCGCTCGTTGGCGTTGTAGCGCAGGATGGGTTTGTTGTCGTTCATGGCCGCTGCTCCCCTTGCCCACCGGGCTTGGTCGGGTCATAGACATGCACCGCAGGGTCCACCTGATGCACGCTTTCGTCCGGCGGTGTGGGGTGTTCGTCCTCTTCCACCCGCTGCGGGCCAACCCGCACGTAGTGGAAGAACCCGGCCAGCACCGCAGCGCCCATGGCCAGCAGCGCCAGGGGCTTGGTGAAGCCCTTCCACAACCCCACCAGCGGGCTGATTACCGGCTGGTCCGGCAGGCCGGCATACAGTTTCGGCGTGTCGGCATGGTGCAGTACATACATCACGTGGGTGCCGCCGACGCCGTCCGGATCGTACAGCCCGGCCTGGTCGTAACCGCGCGACTTGAGGTCGACGATGCGCTCGGCGGCATGCACCTTCATCTCGTCCTTGCTGCCGAACACGATCGCCCCGGTCGGGCAGGTCTTCACGCAGGCCGGCTCCAGGCCCACGCTCACCCGGTCGGAACACAGGGTGCACTTGTACGCCTTGTGGTCCTTCTGCGAGATGCGCGGGATGTTGAACGGGCAGCCGGTGATGCAGTAGCCACAGCCGATGCAGTGGTCCTGGTTGAAGTCGACGATGCCGTTGGCGTGCTTGATGATCGCGCCCGGGCTCGGGCAGGCCTTCAGGCAGCCTGGGTCGGCGCAGTGCATGCAGCCGTCCTTGCGGATCAGCCACTCCAGGTTGCCGTCGTCGCGCTCATGCTCGGTGAAACGCATCAGGGTCCAGGTCTCGGCGGTGAGGTCCTGGGGATTGTCGTAGGTGCCGTGGTTGTGGCCGACCTCGTCACGCAACTCGTTCCACTCCGAACACGCCACCTGGCAGGCCTTGCAACCGATGCACTTGGTGGTGTCGATCAGCTTGGCGACCTCTTCCAGCTGGCGTACCGAAGGCGGAACGGTGGTGGTGGCCGAGCGGGCGATGATGTCTTGGCTGGCCATCAGAGTTTCTCCACTTTGACGAGGAACGACTTGGACTCCGGCGTCTGGGTGTTGCCGTCACCGAGGAACGGCACCAGGGTGTTGGTCAGGTAGCCATGCCGCGTGGTCCCGGTGAAGCCCCAGTGCAGCGGGATGCCGATCTGGTGCACGGTCTGGTTGTTGACCTGCAGCGGGCGAATCCGCTTGGTCACCACCGCCACCGCATCGATGTGCCCACGCTTGCTCGACACCCGCACCCGGTCACCGGCCTTGATGCCTTTCTCGTTGGCCAGCACCTCGCCGATCTCGACGAACTGCTCGGGCTGGGCGATGGCGTTGAGGCGGCAGTGCTTGCTCCAGAAGTGGAAGTGCTCGGTCAGCCGGTAGGTGGTCGCCGCGTACGGGAACTCGTCGTGCGTGCCGAGGGTGTCCCACACCGAATCGAAGATCCGCCCGGCCGGGTTGCTGGTGGCCTTCTTGTTCTGCGGGTGCAGCGGGTTGATGCCAATCGGCGTCTCGAACGGCTCGTAGTGCTCGGGGAACGGGCCTTCGGCCATCTTGTCGATGGCGAAGAAGCGCGCCACGCCTTCGGGGTTCATGATGAACGGGTTCATCCCCGCTTCTGGCGGCGAGTCGACCTTGAAGTCGGGCACGTCGGTGCCGGTCCAGGCCTTGCCGTTCCACCACACCAGGCGCTTCTTCTCCGGGTCCCACGGCTTGCCTTGCGGGTCGCTGGAGGCGCGGTTATAGAGGATGCGGCGGTTGGCCGGCCAGGCCCAGGCCCAGTTCTGCACCTGGTGCATGCCATACGGGTCGCTGTTGTCGCGGCGGGCCATCTGGTTGCCCTGCTCGGTCCAGCAGCCGGCGAAGATCCAGCAGCCGGACGCGGTGCTGCCGTCGTCCTTGAGCTGGCCGAAGCCTGCCAGCTGCTGGCCGGCCTTGAGCGTGGCACCGCTGGCGTCGGTGAAGTCGGTGACCGCCCAGCCGTTCATCTCCTTGGCCAGCTCCTCCGGCGACGGCTCTTCAGGGATCTTGTACGGCCAGCTGATGTTCATTATCGCATCAGGGTAGGCACCACCTTCGGCCTGGTAACGATGACGCAGGCGCATGAACAGCTCGCTCATGATCTGCACGTCGGTGCGGGTCTCGCCCGGGCCATCGGCGCCTTTCCAGTGCCACTGCAGCCAGCGGCTGCTGTTGACCAGCGAGCCATCTTCCTCGGCGAAGCAGGTGGTGGGCAGGCGGATCACCTCGGTCTGGATATTGGCCGTGTCGACATCGTTGAACGGCCCGGCATTACGCCAGAACTCCGAAGTCTCGGTGGCCAGCGGATCCATGATCACCAGCCACTTGAGCTTGCCGAGCGCCGCGGTAACGCGGTTCTTGTCCGGCAGCGCGGCGATCGGGTTGAAGCCCTGGCACATGTAGCCGTTGACCTTGCCCTGGCTCATCATTTCGAACATGCGCAGCACGTCGTACGCCGGCACATCGAGCTTGGGCAGCCAGTCATAGCCCCAGTTGTTTTCCGCCGTGGCGTTGGGCCCGTACCAGGCCTTCATCAGGCTCACGTGGAACTTGCCGTAGTTCTGCCAGTACGACAGCTGCCCCGGGCGCAGCGGCTTGGAAGCGCGCTTGTCGATGTAGGTGGCGTAGTCCTGCTCGGCGTCGCCAGCCAGGGTCAGGTAACCCGGCAACGAGTTGGACAGCAGGCCGAGGTCGGTCAGGCCCTGGATGTTGGAGTGCCCGCGCAGGGCGTTGACCCCGCCGCCAGGCATGCCGACGTTGCCCAGCAGCAGCTGGACCATGGCCGCACTGCGGATGATCTGAGCGCCAATGGAGTGCTGCGTCCAGCCGAGTGCGTAGAGGATCGTCATGGTCTTGCCCGGTACCGAGCAGGTGGCGATCTCCTCCCAGACCTTCATCATGGCGTCCTGCGGCATGCCGCAGGTCATGCTGGCCAGTTCCGGGGTGTAGCGGCTGTAGTGCTGCTTCATCAGCTGGTAAACGCAGCGTGGATGCTGCAGGGTCGGGTCGACCTTGGCGAAGCCGTCCTCGCCCAGCTCGTAGCCCCAGCCGGATTTATCCGCATACACGCGCTTGGCCTCGTCGTAGCCGCTGAACAGCCCGTCCTCGAAGCCATAGCCTTCTTTGACGATGAACGATACGTCGGTGTAGTTGCGCACGTACTCGTGCTGGATCTTGTCGTTGCTCAGCAGGTAATTGATCAGCCCGCCCATGAAGGCGATGTCGGTACCGGTACGGATCGGCGCGTAGTAGTCCGCCACCGAAGCGGTACGGGTAAACCGTGGGTCGACCACGATCAGCCGCGCCTGGTTGTGCGCCTTGGCCTCGGTCACCCATTTGAAGCCGCACGGATGCGCTTCTGCTGCGTTGCCACCCATCACCAGGACCAGATTCGCGTTGGCGATATCGGACCAGTGGTTGGTCATGGCGCCACGGCCGTACGTCGGGGCAAGACTTGCCACCGTCGGGCCATGTCAGACACGTGCCTGGTTATCGAACCCCAGCATGCCTGTAGCGCGGACGACCTTGTGGGTCAGGTAGCCAGCCTCGCTGGAGGCGGCGGAAGCAGCTAGGAAACCGGTGGTGAGCCAGCGGTTTACCGTTTGTCCCTGGGCGTTCTTCTCGATGAAGTTGGCGTCGCGGTCCTTTTTCATCAGGTCGGCAACGCGGTCGAGCGCCTCGTCCCAGCTGACCCGCACCCACTCGTTGCTGCCCGGCTTGCGCATTTCGGGGTACTTGAGGCGGCTCGGGCTGTGGATAAAGTCGAGCAGCCCGGCGCCTTTCGGGCACAGGGTGCCGCGGTTGACCGGGTGATCGGCGTCGCCTTCGATGTGGATGATGTTCTGTTTGACGTTCTTGCCCGCATCACCCTGGCTGTACATGATCAGGCCGCAGCCGACCGAGCAGTAGGGGCAGGTGTTGCGGGTTTCTTTGGTGTGCGCCAGCTTGAAGTGACGCACCTGCTCGGCGAAGGCCGGCGTCGGGGCCATGCCCAACGCCGCCAGGCTCGAGCCTCCAAGGCCGACGGCGGCGACCTTGAAGAACTGCCGACGGTTGAGATCCATCGTGCACTCCTGATCAGATTTGGACGCACGGAACATGGCCGGCGCCTCTTGGTAGTCACGGTGGCGGCTTTTTGATGGCCGCCAATAGGTAAGACTAGTCAAGAATCGGGAAGGTGCGATGACGTGGGTCAGGGGTGTGGGGATTGATTGTGTCTGGGGGTTGCGTTGGGGGGGCCGGGTGTATGCCTTGAGTTCTGTAGCGCCTATGAGATCGAGCGCCGCCCGCGCGGCGCATCGCAGATAAATCCGCTCACGTCGGCGTCGGTTCTGATGTACTCAATGAAATATTGAAGTCATCCTCGGCTATATAACGTATATCGACATGCTCTCTGGCGTCACTCCCATCCATGCCAATTATCTTGCAATGAGCAAGTAGAAACAGCTCTTGGCTTAGCTGATCTTCACCACGTATTTTTTTGGCCAAGGCCAAGAAAAGAACCCCCACCGACACGACAAGATGAGGGGCAATCTGCATGTGCTGTATGAGGCTCGGTCCAGAAAGACGGTTGTAGTAAATGGTCGACGGTCCAAACACCCAGATACCAAGGCCCAATGCAGCTATCGCAAGACCTATAACCATAAGTACACCTGCACCGTGTCGCCTGTCAGCGCACTCCTCGGAGTGGACTTCATAGGCATTGGAAAAGCCGGAGACCTGATAATTCTGCTTGCCTAGTTGAAGCTTTACTTCCTGCACAAGATTGCTATCCGATGCTTGCATGATCTACTCCTTTGAAAAGTAGATATTAAGCAATCGCGGCAACAGATAGTTGGCATAAGACCAATTTCAGAAATGTCCTACAACACCGAGACACGCAACTCGAATACGTCGATCCCGCATCCAGACGCATGCTTCAAGATGCGTGGCGCTCGATCTCATAGGCGCTGAACATGGTTTGGCGAATACCAAGGGCTCCTCTCTCATTTTGCTGACGTGCGCCACGAAAAATGTCACCCGTAAAGATGCAGAAGTACAGCCCCTATCAACACCAGACTGACCCCACCAATCTGAATGACTGACAGACGCTCGCGATAAAAGAAGAACCCCAGAATCGCGGCAATGCCGCCTGATAAGGTGCTGATGACAGTGACGACGGAAACCGAGCCATTGAGCGCACCCCAGGAGAACGCGGAGAAGCCGCCCAAGTTGAAAAGGCTCGCGCTACACAGTGAGGCAAAGGTTTTCAACCTGATCGTCGCGTGGTCCCGCAGCAACCTGAAGGCTTCAGGGATGAGAAATATGACCCCCACTGCATAGCCCAGCGCCAACATGTTCACCGGCCCTAGCGCTGGCAAGGCGAACTTGCCCTGAATCCAGAAGCTGATGCCGTAAAGCATGGCCGCCAACAAGGCGAACGCTACAGATATCGTGCTGGTGGTCTTGCGCTCCAAATCACCTCCATGATCACTGCGACTAGCCAGTAAAACGCCGAAAAAGCAAACGAGAATTCCGCTCACCTGCCAGGCTGACAGCGCATCACCGCCCAGCCACGCCAGCAGGGTGGTAAAAACACCATACGAGGTGACCAGGGGGGCCACAACTGCAGTTTTGCCAACAGAAAAAGCCTTCGATAGCGCCAGCGCCCCCACTAGGGTACACAGAGAAGCTACTACGCCCAACCCTACTGCACGCCATGGCGCAGAAATGAATTTTTCCCACTGGCTGGCAGAAATGACAACAATGATCGTCATTAACAAAAGCCCCAGTAACTGCCCGAAAAATACCGCCCGCTTGACCCCAACCGCTCGTGCGTTCACGCCGACCAAAAAGTCCGTCGCCCCCCAGAACGCCGCCGCTAACAACCCCATGAACACGTCCACTGCAACGTTCCTTATTATGACTTTCCCTGTTTCCCTCCAGACAGTAATCGGGATCATTCCAAAAATCAAACACATGGATAGGCTCGGACTTCATATTCCGGCACACTCTTGCGTGACCGCCGCTCGGCAATCCTATTAATAGGATTAGTCAATACAGCCAAAACAATAACAAGCATAAAAATAGCAATATAGGAACATTCCTACACGACCATTCTCAGAACCCTACAGCGAGCGCCATCAATCTCAAAAGAACTTTCGTATTGATCAGCAAACCAACCCCAATGGAAACAGTTGGTTTCAATATCAATGCCAGGCGCCTACATAGGGCTCGGTAACTTTCCGAAAGTCCCTTCCCTCAGGAACAAGAACTACTCCCACTTGAAAGCATGCTGCTTCATTGGCGGACTTATTGTAGTTTAGGTAGCCGCCTCACTGGAGGCGGCGGGTTGCGCATTCCTGGCGGCTTGAGGCGTCTTGGGCTGTGGATAAAGTTGAGTAGGCCCTATCCACGGTGGCGCCCATGATGGCCATCATTCATCGAGAAAGCGCGATGACATAAGTCGTTGCGTACGGCGGGTCAACACCGCGGCAGGTTACGCGCCACATTCAGTGCTGCACTGCTCTGGGCCACCGGCATGATCTCGACGGTATTGATATTCACATGCCCCGGCTGCTCGGCAATCCAGGCCACCATGGCGGCGATGTCTTCCGGCAGGAGGGCCTCCACGTCGCGGTAGAGCGCTTGCACAGCGTCCAGATCACCGTTCAGGCGCACCACCGAGAAGTCGGTGCCCGAGCACAAGCCTGGTTCGATGTTGCTCACCCGCACACGGGTGCCTGCCAGGTCGGCGCGCAGGTTGAGGCTGAACTGGCGGACGAAGGCCTTGCTGGCGCCGTAAACATTGCCGCCCGGGTACGGATAAGTGCCGGCGATCGAGCCCATGTTGATGATCATGCCGCTGTCTGCCTCCACCATCTGTGGCAGCACCTTGTGAGTCACCATGGCCAGGCCAGTGATGTTGGTGTCGATCATCTGCTGCCAGTTCTCGCTACTGCTGGCCTGGGCACGGTCGACACCCAGCGCCAGCCCGGCATTGTTCACCAGCAGGTCAATCTGCAGCGAGGCGTCACGGACTTGTTCGAACGCCGCCTCGATCGACAGCGGGTCGGTGACGTCCAGCGCCAGCGCAATGAAATTGACGCCCAGCTCGGCCTCCAGCGTTTGCAGCTTGTCCATGCGCCGGGCAGCGCCGATCACACGGTAACCCTTGCCGATCAGGGTGCGGCAAATGGCCCGGCCAAAGCCCGAAGAAGCGCCGGTCACGAATGCAGTTTTCATCAGTTATCTCCTTTGGAGGTGTCAGGCCAGGTACTTCACACCCAGGCTGGTAAACAGGCAGAGCATCGAGAACACCAACGCCTTGCGCACCACTTCATTGCCTTTGCGCAGGGCCAGGGCGCTGCCCAGGTGGTTGCCGAGGATGTTGCAGGCCACCAGCGGTAGCGCCAGCAGGTAAACGACCTTGCCCGCCATGACGAACGCCACCAGGGCGCCGATGTTCGAGGCGAAGTTGAACGTCTTGGAGTTGGCGGAGCTGGAGACCAGGTCCATGCGCAGCAGGTAGTGGAACGCGATGATGAACATGCTGCCGGTGCCGGGGCCGAAGAAGCCGTCGTAGAAGCCAATGGCCAGGCAGGTCAGCGGAACCACGGTATACAGCATGCGCGGCGACAGCTCGCGCTCCTCCACCGGGCGGTCCTTGGGGGTGAGGAAGATGAGGATGCCGAACGGGATCAGCGCCAGGATGATCTTGCCTACGGTTTCCTGGGGGATCGACACGATCAGGTGCGCGCCCAGGTAAGCCCCGAGCAATGAAAACGGCACCCCGACCAGCGCCACCTGCCAGACCATCTTGCTGTTGGCCAGGAAGTTGCGGATGGCCGCAAGGGTACCCAGGGTGCTGACCAGCTTCTCCTGCCCCAAGGCAACCTGCGGTGGCATGCCCACCAACAGAAAGCCCGGCACCAGGAACAGCCCGCCCCCACCGGCGATGCTGTCGACAAAGCCTGCAACGAATGCGATAGCGCCCAGCATCAGGATCGCCAGTAACCAGTGTTCCGCCCAGAAGGCGCCTAACAGTTCCATATCGGTACGTCCGTCGAGTCAGTAAGAAATCAGGAGAGCACTTCGTAAAGGTTGTCGGCCCGGGCGAAATGCACGCGGTTCAGGTCATTGACCGCGAACAGGCGCAGCAGCCAGCGGTCGGCGCCATCGTTCTGTGGCTCGAAACCATCGCGGGCATGCAGCACACGCTGGTTCTTGAAGACCATGAAGTCGCCCGGCAGCAGCAGGTGCGGCTCATCGAAGCGACGGGTTTCCAGCACGCTGCGCAGGCTGGCCAGCGCCTGCTCGGCCCGCAGGTTGAGACCGTGGGTGTTCTCGCTGTCGAAACGGCACAACCACTCACCAGCATGGCCACGCACCAGGACCGGGAGTTCGGCGGTGCAACGGCGGTTACCGCTAAAGGAGTCCGGCCGGCGGATCTCGAACTGTGGCAGACACAGTTCGCGCACGGTGGTCGCGGGCAGTGCCGCGACCACGGCATCGAGGCTGACCAGTGTGGTACTGATGCGCGGGTCGCAGCGCATGCCGAAGAACGACAGGTACTCCGGGCAGCACGAAGCGACGCCAAGGGGCTCGGAGGACAGCGGCAGGTCCGGGTTGTCGACGTGATAGGAGAAGCGCAGCCGCGAGCCATGGGAGCTCTTGTGGCTGGATGAATGGCGCGACGGAATGACATGGCGGAACAGCCGGCCATCGTTTTCGCCCTCGTAAACCACCGGGTTGATCCCCATCAGGCTCTGCATGGTCAGGCTGACCAGGCACGCAATTGGCGTGCTGCGCGGGCTGAGCACGCCGGAGTAAGGCGTGGGCGGGACATCACGGTCACGCGGGCAATTGCGCACGATCATGCTGGTCAGGTACGGATCCGCGACAAAGCCACGGATCTGTTGGCACAGCGCCTTGCCCAGGACGTCCTGTGCCTGGTCCTTGAGCTGTGGATAGAGTTCCTTGCTTGTCTCGAAGTCAAGCGGTGTGTTGTTCAGCAGGGTTTGCCAGGCGCTGGAGATGACCCAGGGCAGACGGATCTCCAGTGAGGCTTGAAGCTCGGCGCCTTGATGCAGGTGTGCACTTTCCATTTGCAGTGATATTCCATGTTGCTGGCCTGAGGCCAGTCGGTGTCGGCGGCAGATGTTTATGTTTTATGAAGCCGGTCACAGCGGGACGATTGAGCGACAGAAGCCGGGGAAAGGCCAGCGCATTGAATCGACGCAATCATTGTAATTACAAAAATAACATCGACTCAATGTCTTTTATCTTGCGTACAGAGAGACGATTGCATTGATCAGATCAAGCCATTGATTTCAAAAGGTTTCTGATTTTTCAACGTGCGACTGTCGGAGCCCAAGCAGCTTGAGCTCCGGTAAGCGTCGCATCTCGAAGCCTGCGACCAGAAGATCGATGCGATTCAATCGAGGTAATTTACGTGTAAGAAAACACAATTACTTCCATCAGACCATTCGTGCTAGGCTTCCGCGTTCTCGCAGATTCTGGTGCCATTTCTATGTGGGTTCCTCACTACAGCGACCTGGCGCAGCCGGTCTACCTGATGATCGCCGACGCCCTGGAACAGGACATCGGCAGCGGCCGGCTGGTGGCTGGCGAACGCTTGCCAACCCTCAAGGACCTGGCCGAGTCACTGGACGTGACGCCCGGCACCATCGGCCGAGCCTATGACGAAGCCGCCAAGCGCGGCCTGGTGGTGGGCGAAGTCGGGCGCGGGACTTTCGTGCTGCCGCAGCGTCAGGCGCAGCCCCCTGCCCCGCCTGCGCCTGTGCGGCCCTTGGCCGTCAGCGCCGAGCGCGACAGCGGGCAGATCGACCTGTCGATCATCAAGCCCAATGACGCCCACATGACCGACTGGCTGCGCGGCGCCATCAACGAGCTGGCCGAGGCGCCCGACCTGGCCCAGGTGCTGGACTATGTCACCGAGGGCGGCCATGCGACGCACAAGCAGGCCGGCGCGGCCTGGATCAGGCGTTGGCTACCCGAAGCCCGCTGGCAGCAGGTGGTGCTGACGTCCGGCGCCCAGCATGGTTTGCTGGTGGCCATCAGCAGCCTGTCGAAGAGCGATGATGTGGTGCTGTGCGAGTCGTTCTGCTACCCAGGCATCATCTCCCTGGCCCACAGCATGGGCCGTCGCTTGCGTGGCGTGGCCGTGGACGAGTTCGGCCTGATTCCCGAGGCCCTGCGTGCGGCATGCCTGCAACATCGCCCTTCGCTGCTGGTTTGCGTCACGACGCACCAGAACCCGACCAACTCGATCATGCCCCACGCGCGGCGCGAGGCCATTGCGCAAATCGCTCGCGAGTTCGACCTGTTCATCGTCGATGACGACATCTACGGCTTTCTCGAACCCGCCCCGGATTACCAGCCGCTTGCCGCCTATGCCCCTGAGCGCTCGGTTTACCTCACCAGCCTGTCCAAAAGCGTGCTGCCGGCGCTGCGCATCGGCTACCTGTACGCCCCGCCGCAAACCCTCTCGCGGCTGTCGTCGATGGTCCGCAGCAGCGTCTGGATGCCATCGCCGCTGATGGCCCAGCTGGCCAGCAACCTGATCAACAGTGGCATGGCCGACCAGTTGGTGCAGGTGCAGCGCGAGGAGGCCGCTGCCCGCCAGCATATGGCGTGCGAGATCCTCGGCAAGTACAAGATCCGCAGCCAACCCAACAGCTTCCACATCTGGCTGGAGCTGCCCGAGCCCTGGACCAGCGACGAGTTCGCCAATCTGGCGCGCAACAATGGCGTCACGGTGGTCAGTGGCAGCCAGTTCCTGCCCGAGCGCAGCCACGCCACATGTGGGGTGCGCATTGCCTTGATGGCCCCCAGCCGCCAGGAGCTGGGCTTTGCCCTGACCAAACTGGCGAGCCTGCTGGATTCGCCAGAGCCACGGCTGTTTTATTGAATTGACCCTACGAGCGTTGAGACGGCAGGCATAAAAAAACCCAGGGCAAATGCCCTGGGTTTTTTGTTCCAGCCAGACGCCAGACCGTTCAATCAGAACGGAATATCATCATCGAAGCTGTCAAAGTCAGCCGCTGGCTGCGGTGCTGGCTGCTGCGGCGCCGGGCGCTGTTGCTGCTGCGGGCGCTGAGCCTGCTGGCGTGGCGGAGCCTGGTTGTACTGTTGCTGCTGACCGCCACCCTGGTTGTAGTTGCCGCCACCCTGATTGTACGGGTCACCGCCCTGCTGCTGGCCCTGCGGACGACCGCCGAGCAGCTGCATGGTGCCGTTGATGTCGACGATGATCTCGGTGGTGTAACGCTTGATGCCGTCCTTTTCCCACTCGCGGGTCTGCAGCTTGCCTTCGATGTAGCACTGCGAGCCTTTGCGCAGGTATTCGCCGGCAATTTCGGCGACCTTGCCGAACAGCGACACACGGTGCCACTCGGTACGCTCGACCTTCTGGCCCGACTGCTTGTCGGTCCACTGCTCGCTGGTAGCCAGGCTCAGGTTGGTCACGGCGTTACCGTTGGGCAGGTAGCGGACTTCGGGATCCTGGCCACAGGTGCCGACCAGAATGACTTTGTTAACCCCACGGGCCATAACGTTCTCCTAGGCTTCGCACGCCGAAGAGGCTGGATTCACCAGTCGCTCGAGGGTCGCACGGTCCAAAATTTTCGTATCCAGTTTGATATAGATGGCGGCTTCATCTGCCACCACCACGGCGTCGGTCACACCCGGCACGGCCATCAGGCGCTCGGTCAAGCCGGCTTCCCGAACTGCCTCTGGCGTCAGCGGCATGCGCAAACTGGTCACATACGGCGGCTCGTTCATGCGCAAGGCGACGACCAACCAGATGGCACACAGGATTGCGCAACCAAGGAACACCATGTTCAGCCCACCGTGCTGGAACAGCCAGCCACCGAGGATTCCTCCCAGGGCGGCGCCGAGGAACTGGCTGGTGGAGTACACCCCCATCGCCGTCCCCTTGCCACCAGCAGGCGACACCTTGCTCACCAGCGAAGGCAACGAAGCCTCCAGCAGGTTGAATGCGGTAAAGAATACCACGGTGCCAATCACCAGTCCGCGCAAACCGTCAGCCCACTGCCAGAAGAACACTTCCGTCAGCAGCAGCACACTGACCGCACCGGCCAACACACGTTTCATCTTGCGCTTTTTTTCGCCGTAGATGATGAACGGGATCATTGCAAAAAATGAGATCAGCAGCGCGGTCAGGTACACCCACCAGTGCTGTTCCTTGGGCAGGCCGCCGCGTTCGACGAATGCCAGAGGCAGCGCGACGAAGCTGGCCATGAGGATGGCGTGGAGGATGAAAATGCCCGCATCCAGGCGCAGAAGGTCCGGATGACGCAGGGTCGGGCCGAGCGCCTGGCGCGCCACACCCGACTCGCGGTGCTGCAAGGTGCTGTGTGTATTGGGGACGACGAAGGCAATCAGCAGGATGCCGACCAGGGCAAGTCCTGCGGTGGCCAGGAACAATCCTGACAAGCCGAAGTGGCTCGTGAGCAATGGGCCGATAACCATGGCCACGGCGAACGACAAGCCGATGCTCATGCCGATCATTGCCATCGCTTTGGTCCGGTGCTGCTCGCGGGTCAGGTCCGAGAGCAAAGCCATGACTGCCGCGGAAATCGCCCCTGCACCCTGCAGGATACGCCCGGCGATTACCCCCCAGATGGAGTCTGCCTGGGCCGCCAACAGGCTGCCCAGGGCGAAGACCACCAGCCCCAGGTAGATGACCGGGCGGCGGCCAATGCGGTCGGAAATCATCCCGAACGGGATCTGCAACACTGCCTGGGTCAGGCCATAGGCGCCAATGGCCAGGCCGATCAGCGCGGGCGTGGCGCCGGCCAGGTCCATGCCGTAGGTGGCCAGCACCGGCAAGACCATGAACATGCCCAGCATACGAAAGGCAAAGACCAGGGCCAGGCCGCTAGCAGCGCGGGTTTCGCCGCTGCTCATGCGCTCGTTGTGGGTGTCGTGCATGGATAAACCTCGTGTGAACCGGCGGCGATTCTATCAGTCCGACAGCTTGACGGCATCTACGCGACGCTTTGCCGCGTACTGGCAGCGCGCCGTATACTTCCTTGTTTATGCCCGCCAAGCGAGGCCGCAGTGGACAAGATCCTGATTCGTGGGGCGCGTACCCACAACCTGAAGAACATCGACCTGACCCTGCCGCGGGACAAGCTGATCGTGATCACCGGCCTGTCCGGATCCGGCAAGTCGTCCCTGGCGTTCGACACCCTCTACGCCGAGGGCCAGCGCCGCTACGTGGAATCGCTCTCGGCCTATGCCCGGCAATTCCTGTCGATGATGGAAAAGCCCGACGTCGACACCATCGAAGGCCTGTCGCCGGCCATTTCCATCGAGCAGAAGTCGACGTCGCACAACCCCCGCTCCACGGTGGGCACCATCACCGAAATCTACGATTACCTGCGCCTGCTGTATGCCCGCGTGGGTACGCCACGCTGCCCGGACCACGACATTCCGCTGGAAGCGCAAACGATCAGCCAGATGGTCGACCTGGTGCTGGAACGCCCGGAAGGCAGCAAGCTGATGCTGCTGGCCCCGGTGGTGCGCGAGCGCAAGGGCGAACACCTGGCGGTGTTCGACGAGCTGCGCGCACAGGGCTTCGTCCGTGCACGGGTCAACGGCAAGCTGTATGAGCTGGACGAACTGCCCAAGCTGGACAAGCAGAAAAAGCACAGCATCGACGTAGTGGTGGACCGTTTCAAGGTCCGCGCCGACCTGCAGCAGCGCCTGGCCGAGTCGTTCGAGACCGCGCTGAAGCTGGCCGACGGCATCGCCCTGGTGGCGCCCATGGACGACGAGCCAGGTGAAGAGATGATCTTCTCGGCACGCTTCGCCTGCCCGCTGTGCGGCCACGCGATCAGCGAACTGGAACCGAAGCTGTTCTCCTTCAACAACCCGGCCGGCGCCTGCCCGACCTGCGACGGCCTGGGCGTGAAGCAGTTCTTCGACACCAAGCGCCTGGTCAACAGCGAGCTGACCCTGGCCGAAGGTGCGATTCGCGGCTGGGACCGGCGCAACGTTTACTACTTCCAGATGCTTGGCTCGCTGGCCGCGCATTATGGCTTCAGCCTGGAGGAGCCGTTCGGCCAACTGTCAGCCGAGCACCAGAAGGTGATCCTGCAGGGCAGCGGCAAGCAGAGCGTCGACTTCAAGTACCTCAACGACCGTGGCGATATCGTCAAGCGCTCGCATCCGTTCGAAGGCATCGTGCCGAACCTGGAGCGCCGCTACCGCGAAACCGAGTCGGCCACCGTGCGTGAAGAGCTGGCCAAATTCCTCGGCACCCAGCCCTGCCCGGACTGCCGTGGCACCCGCCTGCGCCGCGAAGCCCGCCATGTGTGGGTTGGCGAGAAGACCCTGCCGGCGGTGACCAACCTGCCGATTGGTGAAGCCAGCAACTACTTCGGTGACCTGACCCTGAGCGGCCGCCGCGGCGAGATCGCGGCGAAGATCCTCAAGGAGATCTGCGAGCGCCTGCAGTTCCTGGTCAACGTCGGCCTCGACTACCTGACCCTCGACCGCAGTGCCGATACGCTGTCTGGCGGTGAAGCCCAGCGTATCCGCCTGGCCAGCCAGATCGGTGCCGGCCTGGTCGGGGTGATGTACATCCTTGATGAGCCGTCCATCGGTCTTCATCAACGGGACAACGACCGCCTGCTAGCCACCCTCAACCACCTGCGCGACCTGGGTAACACCGTGATCGTGGTAGAACACGACGAGGACGCCATCCGCCTGGCCGACTACGTGGTGGACATCGGCCCGGGTGCCGGTGTGCACGGTGGCCAGATTGTCGCCGAGGGTTCGCCGCAGGAGGTCATGGACCACCCTGATTCGCTGACCGGCAAGTACTTGTCCGGGCGCAAGAAGATCGTCGTGCCGGCCCAGCGCACCCCGCGCGACAAGAAGCTGCAGCTCAAGCTCAAAGGCGCGCGCGGCAACAACCTGCAGAACGTCGACCTGGAAATCCCGATCGGCCTGCTGACCTGCGTGACCGGCGTGTCCGGCTCGGGCAAGTCGACGCTGATCAACAACACCCTGTTCCCGCTCGCCGCCACTGCCCTCAACGGCGCGAGCAGCCTGGAGGCCGCGCCGCACAGCAGCATGGACGGCCTGCAGCATCTGGACAAGGTGGTGGACATCGACCAGAGCCCGATCGGCCGCACGCCGCGCTCGAACCCGGCGACCTACACCGGCATCTTCACGCCGATTCGCGAGCTGTTCTCCGGCGTGCCGGAATCGCGCTCGCGCGGCTACGGCCCGGGGCGCTTCTCGTTCAACGTCAAGGGCGGCCGGTGCGAGGCTTGCCAGGGCGACGGCCTGATCAAGGTCGAGATGCACTTCCTGCCGGACATCTACGTGCCGTGCGACGTGTGCAAGAGCAAGCGCTACAACCGCGAAACCCTGGAGATCAAGTACAAGGGCAAGAACATCCACGAGGTGCTGGAAATGACCATCGAGGATGCCCGCGAGTTCTTCGATGCGGTACCGGCGCTGGCGCGCAAGCTGCAGACGCTGATGGACGTGGGGCTTTCGTACATCAAGCTGGGGCAGTCGGCGACCACGCTATCTGGTGGTGAGGCGCAACGGGTGAAGCTGTCCCGTGAGCTGTCCAAACGCGACACCGGCAAGACCTTGTACATCCTCGACGAGCCGACCACCGGCCTGCACTTCGCCGACATCCAGCAACTGCTGGACGTGCTGCATCGCCTGCGTGACCACGGCAACACCGTGGTGGTGATCGAGCACAACCTGGATGTAATCAAGACCGCCGACTGGCTGGTGGACCTGGGGCCGGAAGGCGGATCCAAGGGTGGGCAGATCATCGCCTGTGGTACGCCGGAAGAACTGACCAAGATGAAGCAGTCGTATACCGGGCATTACCTCAAGCCACTGCTGGAGCGTGACCGGGCCTGACAGTTGCCGGTGACATGAAAAAACCCCTGGTACCGTTGGTGCCAGGGGCTTTTTCGTGAAGCTGTGGATAACTTACATCTGCGACTGCAGGTAGTTCTCCAGGCCGATGGCCTTGATCAGGCCCTGCTGCTTCTCCAGCCAGTAGGTGTGATCTTCTTCGGTGTCAGCCAGCTGCGCGCGCAGGATGTCGCGGCTGATGTAGTCCTTGTGCAACTCGCACAGCTCAATGCCTTTGCACAGCGCGCCACGCACCTTGTACTCCAGCTTGAGATCGGCCTCGATCATTTCCGGCACGGTGCTGCCCACTTCGAGGTCGTCCGCGCGCATGTCGGGAGTGCCTTCGAGCATCAGGATACGGCGCATCAGGGCATCAGCGTGCTGGGTCTCTTCTTCCATCTCGTGGTTGATACGCTCGTAGAGCTTGGACAAGCCCCAGTCTTCGTACATACGCGAGTGGATGAAGTACTGGTCGCGTGCGGCCAGTTCGCCCTTCAGCAACGTGACGAGGTAGTTGATTACGTCCGGGTGACCTTGCATCGCCCTGATTCTCCCTGTGAAAACGACTAATGCACATAGTGTGAACCAGCTTTTGCACGAGGTCACTGAAAACCGCGCAATTAGAAGCAAAAAATCGGTTAAACAGTAGTGATATTCATTGAAAAACCGCCCAAATGAGGGCGGTTCTACTTATCACTTCGACTTAAGCGAGATTCACGCCCAATGCCTTGGCGATACCTTCGCCGTAGGCTGGGTCGGCCTTGAAGAAGTACTGCAACTGACGCTGGATCACATCGTCGCTCACGCCCGCCATGGTGCCGGCAATGTTGCTGATCAGCAGAGTCTTCTGTTCATCACTCATCAGGCGGAACAACGCCCCGGCGTGGCTGTAGTAGTCGTTGTCATCGCGGTGGTCGTGGCGGTCCGCCGCGCCGCTGAGAGCCAATGCGGGTTCAGCATGGCGTGGCGACTGCTTTGGCGCATCGGCGTAGCTGTTGGGCTCATAGTTCGGCGCACTGCCGTAGCTGCCCATGGCCATCGAACCGTCACGCTGGTAGCTGTTTACCGGGCTGCGCGGGGCGTTTACCGGCAGCTGCTGGTGGTTGGTGCCCACACGGTAGCGATGTGCATCGGCGTAAGCGAATACGCGCCCCTGCAACATGCGGTCAGGCGACAGGCCGACACCCGGAACCATGTTGCTCGGGCCGAACGCAGCCTGCTCCACTTCAGCGAAGTAGTTGAGCGGGTTGCGGTTGAGCTCCAGCACACCGACTTCGATCAGCGGGTAGTCCTTCTGCGACCAGGTTTTGGTCACATCGAACGGGTTCTCATCGCGGTTGGCCGCCTCGGCCTCACTCATTACCTGGATGCATACGGTCCAGCGCGGGAAGTCGCCACGCTCGATGGCCTCGAACAGGTCCCGCTGGGCGTAGTCCGGGTCGGTACCGGCCAGGCGGGCTGCGTCAGCCGGGGCCAGGTTCTTGATGCCTTGTTGGGTCTTGAAGTGCCATTTGACCCAGGTGCGCCCGCCTTGGGCATTGATCAGGCTGTAGGTGTGGCTACCGAAGCCGTGCATGTGCCGGTAGCCGTCCGGGATACCACGGTCGGAGAACAGGATGGTGACCTGGTGCAGTGCTTCAGGCGAGTGCGACCAGAAGTCCCACATCATCTGAGCGTTCTTCAGGTTGGTTTGCGGGTGGCGCTTCTGGGTGTGGATAAAGTCCGGGAACTTGAGCGGGTCGCGGATGAAGAACACCGGCGTGTTGTTGCCAACGATGTCCCAGTTGCCTTCCTCGGTGTAGAACTTCACCGCAAAGCCACGAGGGTCGCGCTCGGTATCCGCCGAGCCGCGCTCGCCACCGACCGTCGAGAAGCGCAGGAAAGTCTCGGTCTGCTTGCCGATCTGTTCGAACAGCTTGGCGCTGGTGTACGAGGTGATATCGCGGGTGACGGTAAAGGTGCCGTAGGCTCCGGAGCCTTTGGCGTGTACACGGCGCTCGGGGATGTTCTCGCGGTTGAAGTGGGCGAGCTTCTCGATCAGGTGGAAGTCGTCGAGCAGCAGCGGGCCGCGCGGGCCAGCGGAACGGGAATTCTGGTTGTCGGCTACAGGTGCACCGCTGGCGGTGGTGAGAATCTTGCTCATGGGCTCTCCTTATCGGTCTTCGAGTGCCGACTAAACGGCTTGAGAAGGAGTATCGACGAGCGGTAGTTTCAGAACAAATTCATTACATAACTTGTATCAATAGAAATAAACAATACAAGCAGACACAAAAAACCGGGCACTAGGCCCGGTTCTTTGTAGCAGACAGAACGTCTTACTCAGCAGCTTCTACAGCACCGCCGACCGGACGATCAACCAGCTCGACGTACGCCATAGGCGCGTTGTCGCCAGCGCGGAAACCGCACTTCAGGATGCGCAGGTAGCCGCCCTGACGGGTGGCGTAACGCTTGCCCAGGTCGTTGAACAGTTTGCCAACAGCGGACTTCGAACGGGTACGGTCGAAGGCCAGACGACGGTTAGCAACGCTGTCTTCCTTGGCCAGGGTGATCAGCGGCTCGGCAACGCGGCGCAGTTCCTTGGCTTTCGGCAGGGTGGTTTTGATCAGCTCGTGCTCGATCAGCGACACTGCCATGTTCTGGAACATAGCCTTGCGGTGAGAGCTGGTACGGCTCAGGTGACGTCCACTTTTACGATGACGCATGATTCATTCCTTACCAAACACTACGTTCGGTGATTACGACGATCAGGCGGTCGCCTTGTCGTCTTTCTTAAGACTTGCAGGCGGCCAGTTGTCGAGGCGCATGCCGAGAGACAGACCACGAGAGGCCAGGACGTCCTTGATTTCGGTCAGGGACTTCTTGCCCAGGTTAGGAGTCTTCAACAGCTCTACTTCGGTACGCTGAATCAGGTCGCCGATGTAGTAGATGTTCTCCGCCTTGAGGCAGTTGGCCGAACGTACAGTCAGTTCCAGGTCGTCAACCGGGCGCAGCAGGATCGGATCGATCTCGTCTTCCTGCTCGACTACGACAGGCTCGCTGTCACCTTTGAGGTCGACGAACGCGGCCAGCTGCTGTTGCAGGATGGTCGCAGCGCGGCGGATAGCCTCTTCAGGATCCAGGGTGCCGTTGGTTTCCAGATCAATGACCAGCTTGTCCAGGTTGGTACGCTGTTCAACACGGGCGTTTTCGACCACATAGGCGATACGACGCACCGGGCTAAACGAAGCGTCCAGCTGCAGACGGCCAATGCTCCGGCTTTCGTCTTCGTCGGTTTGACGGGAGTCAGCCGGCTCGTAACCGCGACCACGAGCTACGGTGAGCTTCATGTTCAGGGCGCCGTTGGACGCCAGGTTCGCGATTACGTGATCGGGGTTGACGATCTCGACATCGTGATCCAGCTGAATATCGGCAGCGGTAACCACCCCCGAACCCTTTTTCGACAAGGTCAGCGTAACTTCGTCACGACCGTGCAGTTTGATAGCCAGGCCTTTCAGGTTCAACAGGATTTCAATTACGTCTTCCTGAACACCTTCGATCGCGGAGTACTCATGGAGTACGCCATCGATCTCGGCCTCGACTACTGCACAGCCAGGCATGGAGGACAACAGGATGCGGCGCAGCGCGTTGCCCAGGGTATGGCCGAAACCACGCTCGAGAGGCTCGAGCGTAATCTTGGCGCGGGTCGGACTGACTACCTGCACATCAATATGGCGGGGAGTCAGGAACTCATTTACCGAAATCTGCATGGATGCACCTATTTTCTAGCCCTTACTTGGAGTAGAGCTCGACAATCAGGTTTTCGTTGATGTCGGCAGACAGATCGCCACGAGCTGGAACGTTCTTGAAAACGCCCGACTTCTTAGCGGAATCTACGTCTACCCACTCAACGCGGCCACGCTGGGCGCACAGTTCAAGGGCTTGAACAATGCGCAGCTGGTTCAGCGACTTCTCGCGAACCGCGACCACGTCACCCGGACGAACTTGGTAGGATGGAATGTTTACAGTCTTACCGTTGACGCTGATCGCTTTGTGCGAAACCAGCTGACGGGACTCGGAACGAGTCGAGCCGAAGCCCATACGGTAAACGACGTTATCCAGACGGCACTCGAGCAGTTGCAGCAGGTTCTCACCGGTTGCGCCTTTTTTCGAGGCAGCAGCTTGGTAGTAACCGCGGAACTGACGCTCCAGAACACCGTAGATACGACGGACTTTTTGTTTCTCGCGCAGCTGGGTACCGTAGTCGGACTGACGGCCACGGCGCTGGCCGTGGATACCTGGGGCTGCTTCGATGTTGCACTTCGATTCCAGAGCGCGAACGCCGCTCTTCAGGAACAGGTCGGTGCCTTCACGACGAGACAGTTTGCATTTTGGACCAATGTAACGTGCCATTCTTCTGTCTCCTGATTACACGCGACGCTTCTTCGGCGGACGGCACCCGTTATGCGGGATTGGCGTCACGTCGGTGATGCTGGCGATCTTGTAGCCGCAGCTGTTCAATGCACGAACGGCGGATTCACGACCTGGACCTGGACCCTTGACGTTGACGTCGAGGTTCTTCAGACCATATTCCAGCGCAGCTTGACCAGCACGCTCAGCAGCAATCTGGGCTGCGAACGGGGTGGATTTGCGCGAACCACGGAAACCCGAACCACCGGAGGTAGCCCACGACAGAGCATTGCCCTGACGGTCGGTGATGGTCACGATGGTGTTGTTGAAAGACGCATGGATGTGGGCGATGCCATCAACCACTGTCTTTTTGACTTTCTTACGAGGACGAGCAGCAGGTTTTGCCATGTCTATATTCCCGGGCGGTTACTTGCGGATCGGCTTACGCGGGCCCTTACGGGTGCGTGCGTTGGTCTTGGTGCGCTGACCGCGAACCGGCAGACCTTTACGATGACGCAGGCCACGGTAGCAGCCCAGGTCCATCAAGCGTTTGATCTTCATGTTGATGTCACGACGCAGGTCACCTTCGGTGGTGAACTTCGCGACTTCGCCACGCAGGGTTTCGATTTGCTCGTCGCTCAGATCCTTGATCTTTGCGGCTGGGTTGACACCAGCGTCTGCACAGATCTTCTGCGCAGTTGTGCGACCGACACCATAGATGTAGGTCAGCGAGATAACAGTATGCTTGTTATCTGGAATGTTGACGCCTGCAATACGGGCCATTCAGTGGGACTCCAATTGACAGCTACCTACGCCCCGGAAGCCAAGAAATAGGGCGCGAGATAATATCGCTGTAGAAACGAATAATCAACCCAGCAGCACACTAGCTGCTGGGTTTGAAGCGCAGATCACACTCAGCCTTGGCGCTGTTTGTGACGCGGTTCCGCGCTGCAGATCACTCGTACGACGCCTTCGCGACGGATGATCTTGCAGTTACGGCACAGCTTTTTCACCGATGCACGAACTTTCATTACCGACTCCTCGAACCTTAGGGGCGTATCAGCGCAGCAGACCGCTGCCGCCGTAGCCTTTCAGGTTGGCTTTCTTCATCAGGGATTCGTACTGGTGCGAAACGAGGTGCGATTGTACTTGGGACATGAAGTCCATCACAACCACTACCACAATCAGCAACGAGGTCCCGCCAAGGTAGAACGGCACATTTGCTGCCACCACCAGGAACTGGGGCAGAAGGCAGACGGCCATCATGTAAAGAGCACCGAACATGGTCAAACGAGTCAGAACGCCATCAATGTAGCGCGCAGACTGCTCACCAGGACGGATACCCGGAATAAAGGCACCGGACTTCTTCAGGTTTTCCGCTACGTCTTTCGGGTTAAACATCAACGCTGTGTAGAAGAAGCAGAAGAAAATGATCCCTGCACTAAACAGCAGAATGTTCAACGGCTGACCAGGAGCGATCGACTGCGAGATGTCCTGCAGCCAGCCCATACCTTCGGACTGACCGAACCAGGCACCCAGCGAAGCCGGGAACAGCAGAATGCTGCTCGCGAAAATGGCCGGGATAACCCCCGCCATGTTCACCTTCAGCGGCAAGTGGCTGGTCTGCGCGGCAAAGACCTTGCGGCCCTGCTGACGCTTGGCGTAGTGAACGGCGATACGACGCTGACCACGCTCAATGAACACCACGAAACCGATGATCGCTACTGCAAGCAAACCGATTGCGACCAGGGCGAAAATGTTGATATCGCCTGTGCGTGCAGACTCGAAAGACTGCCCGATTGCTCTCGGAAGACCGGCAACGATACCTGCGAAGATCAACATCGAGATACCGTTACCCACACCGCGCTCGGTGATCTGCTCGCCCAGCCACATCATGAACATCGCGCCTGCCACGAAGGTGGAGACGGCAACGACATAGAAGCCGAGACCTACAGAAAACGCCACGCCCTGGTTGGCCAGGCCAATGGACATGCCAATGGCTTGAACCAGTGCCAGGATAACGGTGCCGTAGCGGGTGTACTGGCTGATCTTGCGACGGCCAGCTTCACCTTCCTTCTTCAACTGCTCCAGTTGCGGGCTGACCGCCGTCATCAGCTGCATGATGATCGATGCCGAGATGTACGGCATGATCCCCAGTGCAAAGATGCTCATGCGCTCAAGCGCGCCACCGGAAAACATGTTGAACAAGCTAAGAATGGTCCCCTCATTCTGCCGAAACAGATCCGCCAGACGGTCTGGATTGATGCCAGGAACCGGGATATGCGCACCTATCCGATAGACGATGATCGCCATGAACAGAAAGCGCAGACGAGCCCAGAGTTCCGACATCCCGCCCTTACCGAGCGAAGAGAGAGCACCTTGCTTAGCCATTTATTCCTCGAATTTGCCGCCAGCTGCTTCGATAGCCGCACGCGCACCCTTGGTGGCTGCGATGCCCTTGATGGTGACTGCGCGAGTAACTTCGCCAGACAGCATGATTTTCACACGCTGAATGTGCTGGTTGATCACGTTGGCATCCTTCAGGGACTGCACGGAGATCACGTCGCCTTCCACTTTGGCCAGCTCGGACAGACGCACTTCAGCGCGGTCCATGGCTTTCAGGGAAACGAAGCCGAACTTCGGCAGACGACGGTGCAGCGGCTGTTGACCGCCTTCGAAGCCAGGAGCGATCGAACCACCGGAACGGGAGGTCTGACCCTTGTGGCCACGGCCGCCGGTCTTACCCAGACCGCTACCGATACCACGACCTGGACGATGCTTCTCGCGACGGGAACCCGGCGCTGGACTCAGATCATTGAGTTTCATCGATTAGCCCTCGACCTTCAGCATGTAGTAAGCCTTGTTGATCATCCCGCGGTTCTCGGGAGTATCCTGGACTTCTACAGTGTGACCGATGCGACGCAGACCCAGACCTTTAACGCACAGTTTGTGGTTAGGCAGGCGGCCCGAGACGCTCTTGATCAGCGTTACTTTTACGGTTGCCATGATTAGAAGATCTCCTCAACGCTCTTGCCGCGCTTGGCAGCAATGGACTCAGGAGATTGCATGGCTTTCAGACCCTTGAAGGTGGCGTAAACCACGTTCACTGGGTTGGTCGAACCGTAGCACTTGGCCAGGACGTTCTGAACACCAGCAACTTCCAGGACGGCACGCATGGCGCCGCCGGCGATGATACCGGTACCTTCCGAGGCAGGCTGCATGTAAACCTTCGAGGCGCCGTGGGCAGCCTTGGTGGCGTACTGCAGGGTGGTGCCCTTCAGGTCAACCTGGATCATGTTGCGACGAGCAGCTTCCATGGCTTTCTGGATCGCAGCAGGTACTTCGCGCGATTTGCCACGGCCGAAACCAACGCGACCCTTGCCATCACCAACCACGGTCAGCGCGGTGAAGGTGAAGATACGGCCGCCTTTAACGGTTTTGGCTACGCGGTTAACTTGAACCAGCTTCTCGATGTAGCCTTCGTCGCGCTTTTGATCGTTATTTGCCATAACTTAGAACTCCAGCCCGCCTTCACGAGCAGCATCAGCCAGCGCTTTGACGCGGCCATGGTACTTGAAGCCGGAACGGTCAAAGGCAACTTGAGATACACCGGCGGCTTTCGCACGCTCAGCTACCAGCTTGCCAACCTTAGTGGCCGCGTCGATGTTGCCAGTGGCGCCATCACGCAGGTCTTTGTCCAAGGTCGAGGCGCTTGCCAGAACCTTGCTGCCGTCGGCCGAAATGACCTGGGCGTAGATGTGCTGCGAGGAGCGGAACACGCACAGGCGCACGACTTCGAGTTCGTGCATCTTGAGACGTGCTTTGCGAGCGCGACGCAGTCGAATAACTTTTTTGTCGGTCATTTGCTAGGCCCTACTTCTTCTTGGCTTCTTTACGACGGACTGCTTCGTCCGCGTAACGCACACCCTTGCCTTTGTAAGGCTCTGGCGGACGGAACCCGCGGATTTCAGCGGCCACCTGACCTACCAGCTGCTTGTCGATACCCTTGATCAGGATGTCGGTCTGGCTAGGCGTTTCAGCGGTGATGCCGGCTGGCAGTTCGTAGTCCACTGGGTGAGAGAAGCCCAGGGCCAGGTTCAGGACGGTGCCTTTGGCCTGTGCCTTGTAACCAACACCGACCAGCTGGAGCTTACGCTCGAAGCCTTGGCTTACGCCTTGGACCATGTTGTTGACCAGAGCGCGGGTAGTACCGGCCATGGCACGAGCTTGCTGGTCACCATTGCGAGCGACGAAACGCAGCTCACCAGACTCTTCGGTAACTTCAACAGACGAGTGAACGTTCAGTTCGAGAGTGCCTTTGGCACCCTTCACCGAAAGCTGCTGGCCAGCGAATTTGACTTCGACACCAGATGGCAGCTTAACGGGGTTCTTAGCGACGCGAGACATGTCTATCCCCCCTTAGAACACTGTGCAGAGAACTTCGCCGCCGACACCGGCAGCGCGCGCAGCGCGATCAGTCATCACACCTTTGTTGGTGGAGACAATAGACACGCCCAGGCCGCCACGTACTTTCGGCAGCTCAGTGACGGACTTGTACTGGCGCAGGCCTGGACGGCTGGAGCGCTTCAGTTCCTCGATGACCGGACGACCTTCGAAGTACTTCAGTTCGATCGACAGGGAAGGCTTGGCTTCACCAGTAACCTGGTAGCCAGCGATGTAACCTTCGTCCTTCAGAACTTTGGCAACCGCAACCTTCAGAGTGGAGGAAGGCATGCTTACGACGGACTTTTCAGCCATCTGGGCATTACGGATGCGAGTTAGCATGTCCGCTAACGGGTCCTGCATACTCATGGGCTAGATGCTCCTGATACAAGAAATATTAGCCTTGCGGCTATCACAACCACCCGAACGGGCAGGGTAAAAAACCCAGGCTCGGGTGAGCCGGTCATTCTAGACATAAGGCAGAAACGAAACAAGCCCCACGAGGGGGCTTGTTTGTTGGCGAGGTCACCGGCGGTCGGAAGATTGCTCCCCTCCCACCGGGATCACACCTGCAGCAATTACCAGGAGGCTTTGACCAGGCCTGGTACGTCACCGCGCATTGCAGCTTGACGCAGCATGTTACGGCCCAGGCCGAACTTACGGTATACACCGTGAGGACGACCGGTCAGGCGGCAACGGTTGCGCAGACGCGCAGCGCTGGCATCACGTGGCTGCTTCTGCAGAGCGACAACGGCAGCGAAACGCTCTTCTGGAGAGGCGTTAAGGTTGACGATGGTCGCTTTCAGCTCAGCACGCTTTTTGGCGAACTTGGCTACCGTGAGCTGACGCTTCAGCTCGCGGTTTTTCATGCTCTTCTTGGCCATTTTCCTACTCCAATCAGTTGCGGAACGGGAATTTGAATGCACGCAGCAGAGCGCGGCCTTCGTCATCCGAACGAGCAGTGGTGGTCAGGGTGATGTCCAAACCGCGCAGAGCATCGATCTTGTCGTAATCGATTTCCGGGAAGATGATCTGCTCTTTCACGCCCATGCTGTAGTTGCCACGACCGTCGAAGGACTTGGCATTCAGGCCGCGGAAGTCGCGAACCCGAGGCAGGGAGATCGCCAGCAGGCGGTCCAGGAATTCGTACATCTTGTCGCTACGCAGGGTCACCTTGACGCCGATCGGCCACCCTTCACGGACTTTGAAGCCCGCGATGGATTTACGAGCGAAAGTCACGACCGGCTTTTGACCGGTGATCTTTTCCAGGTCAGCAACAGCGTGCTCGATGACTTTCTTGTCGCCGATCGCTTCGCCCAGACCCATGTTCAGGGTGATCTTGGTAACGCGCGGAACTTCCATCACGTTCGACAGCTTAAGTTCTTCCTTAAGCTTAGGAGCGATTTCGTTCCGGTAAATCTCTTTCAGTCGTGCCATGGTCTTCTACCTAGCAGTGTTCAAGCATCAACCGCTTTTTGGGTCGACTTGAAGACACGAATTTTCTTACCGTCTTCTACTTTGAAACCAACGCGGTCAGCCTTGTTGGTTTCGCCGTTGAAGATGGCAACGTTGGAAGCGTGCAGAGGCGCTTCTTTTTCGACGATACCGCCCTGAACGCCCGCCATCGGGTTAGGCTTGGTATGACGCTTGACCAGGTTCACGCCACCGATAACCAGACGGTCATCAGCCAGAACCTTCAGCACCTTACCGCGCTTACCTTTGTCTTTGCCGGCGATCACGATGATCTCGTCGTCACGACGAATCTTTTGCATGTCGGATCTCCTTACAGCACTTCAGGGGCGAGCGAGACGATCTTCATGAACTTCTCAGTACGAAGTTCACGGGTCACTGGCCCGAAGATGCGAGTGCCGATCGGCTCTTGCTTGGTGTTCAGCAGAACAGCAGCGTTGCCGTCGAAACGAATGATGGAACCGTCAGCGCGACGTACACCGTGACGGGTACGGACGACAACAGCGGTCATCACCTGGCCTTTTTTGACCTTACCGCGCGGAATTGCTTCCTTGACGGTTACTTTGATGATGTCACCGATGCCGGCGTAACGGCGGTGCGAACCGCCGAGCACCTTGATGCACATGACGCGACGAGCGCCGCTGTTATCGGCCACATCGAGCATGGATTGAGTCTGAATCATAAAATTTCTCCGACCCCTAGCCCTTAGACTTCAACAGCGCGTTCGAGGACTTCAACCAGTGCCCAGGACTTGGTCTTGGCCAGCGGACGGGTTTCACGGATGGAAACCTTGTCGCCGATTTTGCACTGGTTGGATTCGTCGTGCGCGTGCAGCTTAGTCGAACGCTTAACGTATTTACCGTAGATCGGGTGCTTTACGCGACGCTCGATCAGAACGGTGATGGTCTTGTCCATTTTGTCGCTGACGACACGGCCAGTCAGCGTACGGACGGTTTTTTCAGCTTCAGCCATGATCACTTACCTGCCTGCTGGTTAAGCACAGTTTTCACGCGAGCGATGTCACGCTTAACTTGCGAGAGCAGGTGCGACTGCCCCAACTGGCCAGTTGCTTTCTGCATACGCAGATTGAACTGGTCGCGCAGCAAGCCGAGCAGTTGCTCATTCAGTTGCTGTGCAGATTTTTCACGAAGTTCATTCGCTTTCATCACATCACCGTCCGCTTAACAAAGGAGGTGGCGAGAGGCAGCTTTGCAGCAGCCAGGGCGAAAGCTTCGCGCGCCAGCTCTTCAGAAACACCCTCGATCTCGTACAGGACTTTGCCTGGCTGGATCTGGGCAACCCAGTATTCCACGGAGCCCTTACCTTTACCCATACGAACCTCGAGAGGCTTCTTGGAGATCGGCTTGTCCGGGAACACACGGATCCAGATCTTACCGCCACGCTTAACGTGACGGGTCAGCGCACGACGTGCGGACTCGATCTGGCGAGCGGTGAGGCGACCGCGAGCAACAGCTTTCAGGGCGAATTCGCCGAAGCTGACTTTGCTACCGCGCAGTGCCAGACCACGGTTGTGGCCAGTCATCTGCTTGCGGAATTTTGTACGCTTTGGTTGCAACATTTGGCGTACCCCTTACTTAGCAGCTTTTTTACGAGGCGCTGGTGCTTGTGGTTTCAGTTCTTCTTGGCGACCACCAATAACTTCGCCTTTGAAGATCCAAACCTTCACACCGATCACACCGTAAGTGGTGTGAGCTTCGTAGGTGTTGTAGTCGATATCGGCACGCAGGGTGTGCAGAGGCACACGACCTTCGCGATACCACTCGGTACGAGCAATCTCAGCACCGCCGAGACGACCGCTCACCTGGATCTTGATGCCCTTGGCACCAATACGCATGGCGTTCTGTACGGCGCGCTTCATGGCACGACGGAACATTACGCGGCGTTCCAGCTGCTGAGCTACGCTCTGCGCAACCAGCATAGCGTCGAGTTCCGGCTTGCGGATCTCTTCGATGTTGATGTGCACAGGCACACCCATCTGCTTGGTCAGGTCCTGACGCAGCTTCTCGACATCTTCACCTTTCTTCCCGATAACGATACCTGGACGAGCGGTGTGGATGGTGATGCGTGCAGTTTGAGCCGGACGATGAATATCGATACGGCTTACGGACGCGCTTTTTAGTTTGTCTTGGAGGTACTCACGCGTTTTCAGATCCTTCAACAGGTAATCTGCGTAAGTAGCACCGTCTGCGTACCAGACGGAGGTGTGCTCCTTGACGATTCCCAGGCGAATGCCAGTGGGATGTACTTTCTGACCCATCTGATCGACTCCGTTACTTGTCCGCAACCTTGACAGTGATATGGCAAGACCGCTTGACGATGCGATCAGCACGGCCTTTGGCACGTGGCATGATGCGCTTCAGCGAACGCCCTTCGTTGACGAAGACGGTGGAGACCTTCAGGTCATCAACGTCTGCGCCTTCGTTGTGTTCGGCGTTGGCTACGGCCGACTCGAGGACTTTCTTCATGATTTCAGCGGCTTTTTTGCTGCTGAAGGCCAACAGGTTGAGCGCTTCGCCCACCTTCTTCCCGCGGATCTGGTCGGCGACCAAGCGGGCTTTCTGGGCGGAGATGCGAGCGCCCGACAACTTAGCGGCTACTTCCATTTCCTTACCCCTTAACGCTTGGCTTTCTTGTCAGCCACGTGCCCGCGATAGGTGCGGGTACCGGCGAACTCGCCCAGTTTGTGGCCGACCATGTCTTCGTTCACGAGAACTGGGACATGCTGGCGACCGTTGTGAACCGCGATGGTCAGACCGACCATTTGTGGCAGGATCATCGAACGACGCGACCAGGTTTTAACTGGCTTGCGATCGTTCTTCTCCACCGCCACTTCGACCTTCTTCAACAGGTGAAGATCGATAAAAGGACCTTTTTTCAGAGAACGTGGCACTGTCGTATCCCTCTAGTTACTTGCGACGACGGACGATCATGTTGTCGGTACGCTTATTACCGCGGGTCTTCGCACCCTTGGTTGGGAAGCCCCATGGCGATACCGGATGACGACCACCGGAGGTACGACCTTCACCACCACCATGTGGGTGGTCAACCGGGTTCATGGCAACACCACGAACGGTTGGGCGAACGCCGCGCCAGCGTTTGGCACCAGCTTTACCCAGCGAACGCAGGCTGTGCTCGGAGTTCGAGACTTCGCCCAGGGTCGCACGGCACTCAGCCAGGACTTTACGCATTTCACCAGAGCGCAGACGCAGGGTCACGTAGACACCTTCGCGAGCGATCAGCTGAGCCGAAGCACCAGCGGAACGTGCGATCTGAGCACCTTTACCCGGCTTCAGTTCGATGCCGTGAATGGTGCTACCCACTGGAATGTTGCGCAGTTGCAGGGAGTTACCGGCCTTGATTGGGGCCAGGGCACCTGCGATCAGCTGGTCGCCAGCACTTACGCCTTTAGGGGCGATGATGTAGCGACGCTCACCGTCTGCGTAGCACAGCAGGGCGATGTGAGCAGTACGGTTTGGATCGTATTCGATACGCTCGACAGTGGCTGGGATGCCATCTTTGTCGTTGCGACGGAAGTCGACCAGACGGTAATGCTGCTTGTGACCACCACCAACGTGACGAGTGGTAATGCGGCCATTGTTGTTACGACCACCAGACTTCGATTTTTTCTCGATCAGCGGTGCGTGAGGAGCGCCTTTGTGCAGCTCCTTGTTGACCACCTTGACCACGAAACGGCGGCCAGGGGAAGTCGGTTTGCATTTAACGATTGCCATGATGCACCCCTTCCTTACTCAGCACTGCTGCTGAAATCGAGATCTTGGCCTGGCTGAAGGGAGACGATCGCCTTCTTCCAGTCATTACGCTTGCCCAGACCACGTGCGGTACGCTTGGTTTTACCCAGAACGTTAACAGTCGACACGTTTTCAACTTTTACGTTGAACAGGCCTTCGACAGCTTTCTTGATTTCCAGCTTGGTTGCATCGGTAGCAACCTTGAATACGAACTGGCCTTTTTTCTCAGCCAGAACGGTAGCCTTCTCGGAAACGTGCGGGCCAAGGAGGACTTTGAATACGCGTTCCTGGTTCATCCCAGCAGCTCCTCGAATTTCTTCACGGCCGAGACGGTGATCAACACCTTCTCGTATGCGATCAGACTGACCGGGTCGGAACCTTGAACGTCACGTACGTCGACGTGCGGCAGGTTGCGAGCAGCCAGGTACAGGTTCTGATCAACAGCGTCGGAAACGATCAGTACGTCGTTCAGACCCATGCCGTTCAGCTTGTTCAGCAGATCTTTGGTTTTCGGCGCTTCAACAGCGAAGTCCTGAACCACGACCAGACGGTCGCTACGCACCAGCTCAGCGAGGATGGAGCGCAGGGCTGCGCGGTACATCTTCTTGTTGAGCTTCTGCGAGTGATCTTGAGGACGAGCTGCGAAGGTTACACCACCGCCACGCCAGATCGGACCACGAGTGGTACCAGCACGAGCACGGCCAGTACCCTTCTGACGCCATGGGCGCTTACCGCCACCAGCCACGTCGGAACGGGTCTTCTGCTGCTTGGTGCCCTGACGGCCGCCGGCCATGTAGGCCACGACTGCTTGGTGTACCAGCGTCTCGTTGAATTCGCCACCGAAAGCCAGTTCGGAAACTTCGATCGCCTGAGCGTCATTTACATTAAGTTGCATGTCAGTATCCCCTTAACCGCGAGCCTTGACAGCTGGACGTACAACCACGTCGCCGCCAGTAGCGCCAGGAACGGCACCCTTGACGAGCAGCAGGTTGCGCTCAGCGTCTACGCGAACTACTTCCAGGGACTGAACAGTCACGCGCTCGGCGCCCATGTGACCGGACATTTTCTTGCCCTTGAACACACGACCAGGAGTCTGGCACTGGCCGATGGAACCTGGGACACGGTGCGACACGGAGTTACCGTGGGTGTTGTCCTGGCCACGGAAGTTCCAGCGCTTGATGGTACCGGCAAAGCCTTTACCTTTGGACTGACCAGTAACGTCAACCAGCTGGCCTGCAGTGAAGAGTTCAGCTTTGATCGAGTCGCCAGCCTGGAACTCGCCTTCTTCAAGACGGAACTCCCAGACACCGCGACCAGCGGCAACGTTGGCCTTGGCGAAGTGGCCTGCCTGAGCGGCAGTCACACGCGAAGCACGACGCTCGCCGACAGTGACTTGCACTGCACGGTAGCCATCGGTTTCTTCAGTTTTGAACTGGGTGACACGATTCGGCTCGATCTCAATGACCGTGACCGGAATGGAGACACCTTCTTCGGTGAAAATGCGGGTCATACCGCACTTGCGACCGATTACACCAATAGTCATGTTGTAAACCTCATGAGTGTACGGGGCTTTCACCCGCTATGGCCGCCCATTTCAGAGCGTTACACGACTAGACCGAAGTCTTAGCCGAGGCTGATCTGTACTTCCACACCTGCCGCCAGATCAAGCTTCATCAGCGCATCAACGGTTTTATCCGTTGGCTGGACGATGTCCAGAACGCGCTTATGAGTGCGAATCTCGTACTGGTCACGCGCGTCTTTGTTGACGTGCGGGGAGACCAGAACGGTGAAACGCTCTTTGCGGGTAGGCAGTGGAATTGGACCACGCACTTGTGCACCAGTACGTTTCGCGGTTTCCACGATTTCCTGGGTGGATTGGTCGATCAGGCGATGGTCGAAAGCCTTCAACCTGATTCGGATTTGCTGATTTTGCATTGGATTTCAGACTCCAGGCTGTTCCCAACGGACGCACTACGCCCGCTAAAAGGAGGCGTGATTCTATAGACGCCCCAATTTAGTGTCAACCCAATAAAAAAAACCCCCGCTGAGCGGGGGTTTTTTTCAATCGGTCGAGTGATTACTCGATGATTTTGGCTACGACGCCGGCGCCGACGGTACGACCGCCTTCACGGATAGCGAAGCGCAGACCGTCTTCCATTGCGATGGTCTTGATCAGGGTAACAGTCATCTGAATGTTGTCACCTGGCA
>NZ_VZII01000001.1 GCF_009391885.1 Pseudomonas sp. MN1F
GACAGGCACATAGCTCAGTTGGTTAGAGCACCACCTTGACATGGTGGGGGTCGTTGGTTCGAGTCCAATTGTGCCTACCAAATCTGAAAAGGGCGTCCCGAAAGGGTCGCCCTTTTTCATTTTCGCCCTTTGACGTGGCAACTCTCTCAGGCATGGCTAATCTCGCAGTGAATGGTTCGAGAACATCGCCACGGAGTAGGTAGCGGCATTGTGTGAGGCTGCTTGGCGTTTTCCGCCGATCCCGATGAGGGGAGCCTCTCCATGCAGGGTGCCAACGCGTCGCTTCACAAGTTCACGCCTGAAGTCAGCGTCTCCGATAACCGGGGCCTGATCGTCCGTAGTGTTCGTTTTCACCGTCATCCGGATAACACTGATTCAACGGATTGTCGTGTAACCCACCTTCATTTCGATGCACGTGGCCACAACGTGCAATGCATGGACCCGCGGCTGGCCCAATCCCGCCGTGAGGCCCCGGATGCGCCACCCAATCTGCTGTTGCAGCCTGCTCTGAGCGGAGCGGTGATAGGTGCCCAGAGTGTCGATGCCGGCACGCTGCTTGCCTTGGACGATTGCGCAGGGCGGTCACTGATGCGTCGCAGCGGCGTGGGGGTCACCCGTCGCTGGAATTACCAGTCGGTTGCCTTGGCAGGGCGATTACACTCAATTGATGAGCAGGCAGAGGGGGCCGAGCGTGCCGTGTGCGAGCGCTGGATCTGGGCGCTTGACGGTGCTGTCGAGCGGGCGAGCAATCTGCTGGGCGAATGTGTGCGCCACTACGACACGGGTGGCCTGCAGCAGGTGTGCAGCATCGCTTTGACGGGGACGCCACTGCTCGTTGCCCGGCAAATGCTGAGGGACGCCGAGCGGCCTGAATGGCTTGGCGAGCATGAGCAAGGCTGGCAGGCAAAGCTGGAGCCCATCATCCACGTCAGTGGGTGTAGCGCCGACGCCACCGGCGCGGCACTGACGCAAACCGATGCGCGGGGGCATCGGCAGCGCCATGCCTACGATGTGGCTGGCCGCTTGAGCAGCTGTTCGGTGCGTGTGCAAGGCGAGGAGCAAGAGCGCCGTGTGCTTGAGGCCTTGACCTGGACAGCCGTGGGGCAGAAGCAGCGGGAACTGCATGGCAATGGCGTACTGACCCAATACCTATATGAAGCGCAGACGCAGCGTGTGTCAGCCATCAGGACGGAACGCCCGGAGGACCATCCGGCTGGGGCTCGATTGCTGCAATGCCTGCGCTACGTCTATGACCCCGTGGGCAACGTGGCCAGCGTGGGCAACGCTGCGCAGACTACTCGGTTCTGGCGTAATCAAAAGGTGTCGGCAGAAAACACGTTCATCCATGACAGCCTTTACCAGTTGGTGCAGGCGTGCGGCCGGGAATTGGCGGCGCACGGTCAGCAGGGGGTGGGTGTTCCGCCGGCAGTAGTGCCGTTGGCGGGTGGCCCCGAGGCGTTTACCCGTTATCGGCGCGACTACCAGTACGACAGCGGCGGCAACTTGACCCACATCCGTCACAATGCGCCGGGCAGCGGCAACAGCTACACCACGCAGCTGGTGGTCTCGCCCCATGGCAATCGTGCGATGCGTTGGCAGGAGGGTCTTGAGCCGGGTGATATCGAGGGGATGTTCGACAAGTCTGGTCACGCGCTGTGGTTACAGGCGGGGCAGCCTCTGCAGTGGAATCCGCGTGGCGAACTGGAGCGCGTGGTGCAGGTCGCCCGCAGCACGGGCGATGATAATGAGCATTACCGCTACGACGGGGCTGGCAGGCGCCTGTTGAAAATCACTTCCCGGCAAAGCGGTGACGGTATCCAGCAGCGCCGGGTCTTGTACTTGCCTGGGCTCGAGCTGCGCGACCAGGCTTTCGACGGCGCCGCGCAGAAGGCGCTTGAAGTGGTTGCGGTGGGCAGTGCCGGGCGAGGGCAGGTGCGCTTGCTGCATTGGCCCGATGGGTTGACCGGTGACTCGCTGCGCTACAGCTTCGACGATCTGCTGGGCAGCAGTCAGCTGGAGCTGGATGAGCAGGGCGAGGTCATCAGCCAGGAAGAGTATTACCCCTATGGCGGTACTGCGGTGTGGACGGCACGTAGCGAGGTGGAGGCGGATTACAAGACCTTGCGCTACTCCGGGAAGGAGTGTGATGCCACCGGGTTGTACTATTACGGGTTGCGGTACTACCAGCCTTGGCTGGGGCGCTGGTTGAGTGCTGACCCTGCGGGTGTTGTCGATGGGCTGAACCTGTATCGCATGGTTCGCAACAACCCCGTCACGTTCAAGGATCAACAGGGGTTGGACCCGGTTTATCCTGTGCTATCGGCATTTCTGGCTGATGTCATGACCGATGTGAACCACGATGCCTTGGGGTTCGTCGCGTGGGGTGAGCAGCTTGATTCAGCTCCGCCATGGGCTATCGCCATCTGGGGTGACAACACCTATGTGTCGACGGTGAACAGGCATATGTCCATTCGGCCGCCGGGTGAGCAGGGTTTTCCGGATTTTGTAGGCGTTTATGATGGGAATGGAATTACTACGGAGACCGGGCATTACCGAACGCCGCCAGATTATGCAGCACGCATTGAAAACAACAGGCCGCGAATAACCTCGCATGGAAGCACTGCGTCACTGGATTGGCGAATGACAATGTTCAGTGATCCTCAAGCGTACATGGCCAAGGTCAATGAATTCTGGAGAATCAATGATCGGGCAGAAAGGGGGCTGGCAGTATTGGCTTTTCTGAAATCGCATTGGCCGCAAGGTCTTGAAGAGCTCGCCTCTTCGTTCAATCAAAACAGGCCGGTATTGCTTCTGGAAATGTTCCAGGCCAATGGGCAGTTGCGGGATGTCGAGCAGACGGGCTTTCAGTGGGTGAGCCAGTTGTACGCAGAGGCCAATCAAATAATCTATGACTTTGTTGATAGCAAGGTGAAAGCGAAACAGCAGCAGGCCAAGGCGCAAGCCAGATATAAGTACGATGCAGTCATGGACATCTACAAAGGGAGAGAAGGCGATCTGCACACGGTGCGTCGATCCGAAGTCGAGGCGCAACTCCCACCAGCGACGCACTTGACTGCACCTGCACGAGGCCATCAGCGAAGGCCGGTGACGACCGTTACTCAGCCTGTGCGAAGGCCGAATTTACTTTCCAGAATAAGGCATGCCTTCAAGCATTGATGGTTGGCTTGCTCGGGCCAGGTGCCGCTGCTGCGCCAATCTGACCATCGGTCTGTACCGTGCCTCGTGCTAGAATCCGCCCCTTCGAATCTGGAGGTACACGCGTGCGCAAACTGGCAGTGGTATTGGCAGTGCTGGCCCTGGCGGGCTGTGAGAACGAGGTCGAAGGTGTGCACAAGCAGGTTGCCGAGCACCTGCACAACCCCAAGACCGCCAAGTTCGGCAACGTGCGGATCGACACCAAGGGCACCATTTGCGGCCAGGTGCGCGGCAAGGACGATGCCGGCCAGTACGAGGCCTACCGCAGCTACGTGGCAATCAAGGGCGCCGATGGCCAATACGAAATCATCGTCGATGACGGCGGCAACAACCTGCGTATCCGCGAATACTGCGGCGGTGCCGACCTGCAGCGCCGTGCCGAGGCGCTGGCCGATCAGCCGGCCCCCGAGGGTTGGGATGTCGAAGTGATCCAGGGCGCCAATATGGGTGCGCTGACCGACATGACCGCACGCCTGATCGAGAAGGGCATCCCGTCCTCGGTCGAATACCGTGACGGCAAGCCGGTGGTGCTGATGGGGCCGTTCCCGAGCAAGGCCGAGGCCGATGCACGCAAGGCTGAGGTGATGGCCAAGCTGGGTACCGATTCGATTGTCATCCAGCATGGTGCGCAGCGTTAACTGTAATCTGTAGTCTTCCCCGGCTATGCTTGGCCTGAGACTAGCCAAACGGGGAGGGCCTCATGTCTACGCTGGAGCGGGCCATTGCCGTGGCCGCCAGGGCACATGAAGGGCAATACGACAAGGGTGGGGCGGCTTATATCCTCCACCCGTTGCGGGTGATGATGCGGGTCAGTACGCCAGAGCAGCGCATCGTCGCGGTGCTGCATGACGTGATCGAAGACACGTCGCTTACCCTTTCCGACTTGGCCCGTGAGGGCTTCCCCCTGAAAATTCTCGCCGCCTTGCTGGCCCTGAGCCGGAACAAGGGCGAGAGCTATCAGGACTTCGTCGTGCGCCTGGGCAGTGACCCGCTGGCGCGCACCGTCAAGCTGGCCGACCTGGCCGACAATAGCGACCTTTCGCGTATTCCCGCCCCTGGCCCGGCCGATTTGGCGCGGCTGGCCCGTTACCGCGAGGCCAGTGCCTACCTGCAGGCGCTGGCCTGAGCGTCAGTCTTCCTTCGGTACGGTCCAGAAGATCTGCACGCCGCCGTCGTCGCGGTGGGCGAGGGTGACGTTGTCGTTCTCGGCGATTTCCTCGAGCAGGGTTTCCCAGTCATCGGGCGACTCGTGTTCCAGGCGGAAGATCAGCGCGGCGCGGCTGCGCTGGGCGAGGGGGTTGTTGATGATCTTCTGGATGCGCAGGCCCAGTTGCTGGTAGCTGCTTGCGGTTGCTTCGGCGGTGTTGGCCACGGAGGCGATTCCTTGTTGTGCTGTATGTGCGTACAGTATTTCAAGGCAAATTATTTCGCAACTGGGTCGGTGCTGGATTCTTCGCGGCTAAAGCCGCTCCTACAGGTACTGCATACCCCTGTAGGAGCGGCTTTAGCCGCGAAAGGGCCGGCGCAAGCAGCGCACCAGCCCAAGTCATACCAGAATCAGTACTCCCAGAAGATCCGCTGCAGCTCCTTGCTGTCCTGGGTCTTGGTCATTGCCACCATCGCCAGGATCCGCGCCTTCTGCGGGTTCAGGTCGTGCGCCACCACCCAGTCATACTTGTCATCCGGCTGCTCGGCATTACGCAGCACGAACCCGCCCTGGTTGACGTGGGACGAGCGAATGATCTGTACGCCGTTCTTGTGCAGCTCTTGCAGCGCCGGCACTACCCGCGACGACACCGAGCCATTGCCGGTACCGGCATGGATGATCGCTTTTGCGCCGCTCTGCGCCAGCGCCTTGTACGCGGTATCGCTCACATTGCCGTAGCTGTAGGCAATGTCCACCTGCGGCAGGCTGCTGATCTGCTTGATGTCGAACTCCGACTGGCTGGTGTGGCGCTTGGCCGGCAGGCGGAACCAGTACGATTTGCCTTCCACCACCATGCCCATCGGGCCCCAGGCGCTCTTGAACGCTTCGGTCTTGATGTTCACCGACTTGCTCACGTCGCGGCCAGACTGGATCTCGTCGTTCATGGTCACCAGCACGCCCTTGCCGTGCGACTGCTTGTCGCTGGCCACTGCCACGGCGTTGTACAGGTTGAGCATGCCGTCGGCAGACATCGCCGTGCCTGGGCGCATGGAGCCGACCACCACAATCGGCTTGTCGGTCTTCTCGACCAGGTTGAGGAAGTAGGCGGTCTCTTCCAGGGTGTCGGTGCCGTGGGTGATGACGATGCCATCGACGTCTTTGCTGTCAGCAAGCTCGGCGACGCGTTTGGCCAGTTTCAGCAAGTCGTCGTTCGTGATGCTTTCGGAGGCAATCTGCATCACCTGCTCGCCGCGCACATTGGCCAGGTCGGCCAGTTCCGGCACGCCGGCAATCAGCTTGTCGACACCGACTTTGGCGGCCTGGTAGGTAGCGCTGTTGGCAGCGCTGGCACCCGCGCCAGCAATGGTGCCGCCAGTGGCGAGGATCACCACATTGGCCAGTTTCTGCTGGGTTTCGGCTTCCTTTGCCGAGACGGTGGCGGGGAGGATCAGCAGCAGCGCCAGGGCGCTGGGGGCGAAGGACTTCAGTGCAGCATTCATAATTATTGTTCTCTCTCTTCCTAATGAGCTGGTTGCTGTGTCGCGCAAAGCTCAACGCAGGTTTCGTACCAGAAAGCTTGAGCCAGGCGCGCTGCGTTGTCCGGCCAGTATTCCATTCGGATTTCCGAACAAGCATAGGAAAAGGTGTTCGGTTTTTCGGAAAAATCTGGATAATCAGCACCTGCTGCGTCCTGCCCCCGCCAGCGAAACGGATTTGACAAAACCAGGTCTTGTTTCCATAGTTACCCAACGCAAACGTTTGCGATCCGATAAAAAACACAAGATTCGGAGTCATCTTCCATGAAACTGCCGTTCCCCGGTCGTCTGCTGGCGCTCGCCGTCATGTCCTCGCTGTCCCTCGCCATGCCGCTGTCTGCTGCCCATGCAGAGGAAAAACCCAAGGTCGCGCTGGTCATGAAGTCGCTGGCCAACGAATTCTTCCGCACCATGGAAGACGGCGCCAAGGACTACCAGAAGGCCCACCCTGACGATTTCGAACTGGTTGCCAACGGCATCAAGAACGAAACCGATACCGGTGAACAGATCCGCATCGTCGAGCAGATGGTCAACGCCGGCGCCAAGGCCCTGGTGATTGCGCCGGCCGACTCCAAGGCGCTGGTCTCGGCGGTGAAGAAGGCCATGGACCAGGGTGTCATCGTCATCAACATCGACAACCGCCTGGACCCTGAACTGCTCAAGAGCAAAGGCATCAGCGTGCCCTTCGTCGGCCCCGACAACCGCCAGGGCGCCCGCCTGGTCGGCGACTACCTGGCCAAGCAGAAGCTCAAGGCCGGTGACCAGGTTGGCATCATCGAAGGCGTGTCGACCACCACCAATGCCCAGCAGCGTACCGCCGGCTTCAAAGACGCCATGGATGCCGCCGGCATGAAGATCGTCTCGGTGCAGTCTGGCAACTGGGAAATCGACAAAGGCAACGCCGTCGCCGCGTCCATGCTCAACGAATACCCCGACCTCAAGGCGCTGCTGGCCGGTAACGACAACATGGCCGTAGGTGCCGTCTCGGCCGTGCGCGCTGCCGGCAAGGCTGGCCAGGTGCAAGTGGTGGGCTACGACAACATCAACGCCATCAAGCCGATGCTCAAGGATGGCCGCGTGCTCGCCACCCTCGACCAGGCCGCCAGCCAACAGGCGGTGTTCGGCATCGAGGCGGCATTGAAAATGGTCAAGGGCGAGAAGCCCAACGTCGACGCCGAAAATGTCATCCAGACCCCGGTCAAGCTGGTCACCAAGCCCTGACCCCAGCAGGAGAGATGGCCATGCCAGCATCGGCCAATGAAGTGGTGCTTGCCGCCAGCGGCCTGGGCAAGAGCTACGCCCAGCCGGTGCTGGCCGAGGTCAACCTGGCCCTGCGCGCCGGCGAAGTGCTGGCGCTGACCGGCGAGAACGGGGCGGGCAAGAGCACACTGTCCAAGCTCATTTGCGGCCTGGAAACCCCCACCACCGGGCACATGACCTACCGCGGCCAGGCCTACGCGCCGGCCAGCCGCAGCGAGGCCGAACGCCTCGGTGTGCGCATGGTCATGCAGGAGCTCAACCTGCTGCCGACCCTGACCGTGGCGGAAAACCTGTTCCTCGACAACCTGCCCAGCCGCTTCGGCTGGATCAGCCACAGGCGCCTGCGCCAGTTGGCCACGGCGGCCATGGCCCAGGTCGGCCTGGACGCCATCGACCCGGACACCCCGGTCGGCGAGCTGGGCATCGGCCATCAGCAGATGGTCGAGATCGCCCGCAACCTGATCGGCGACTGCCATGTGCTGATCTTCGACGAACCCACGGCAATGCTCACCGCCCGCGAAGTGGAGCTGCTGTTCACCCAGATCGAGCGCCTGCGCAAGCGCGGCGTGGCCATCGTCTACATCTCCCACCGCCTTGAAGAGTTGCAGCGCGTGGCCCAGCGCATCGTTGTGCTGCGCGACGGCCAGTTGGTGTGCGACGAGCCGATCCAGCGCTACAGCAGTGCTGAGCTGGTCAGCCTGATGGTCGGCCGCGAACTGGGCGAGCATATCGACCTGGGCCGCCGCACGATCGGCGCGCCGTTGCTCAAGGTCGACAAGCTGTGCCGCGGCGACAAGGTGCGCGAAGTGTCATTGCAGGTCAGGGCAGGGGAGATCTTTGGTATTTCCGGGTTGATCGGTGCCGGGCGCACCGAGCTGCTGCGGCTGATCTACGGCGCCGACCGCGCCGACAGCGGCAGCATCGAGATCGGCCAGCCGCTCAAGGCGGTTACCATCGACTCGCCCAAGGCTGCGGTAAAGGCCGGTATTGCCCTGATTACCGAGGACCGCAAAGGCGAAGGCCTGCTGCTGAGCCAATCGATCAGCGCCAACATCGCCCTGGGCAACCTGCCCGCCGTGTCCCGCGCCGGGGTGCTCGACCGCGAGGCGGAACAGGCCCTGGCCGAGCGCCAGATCAGCGCCATGCGCATCCGCAGTGCCGGCCCGGCGCAGGCAGTCGGCGAGCTGTCTGGCGGCAACCAGCAGAAAGTGGTGATCGGCCGCTGGCTGGAGCGCGACTGCCAGGTGCTGCTGTTCGACGAGCCCACCCGCGGCATCGACGTCGGCGCCAAGTTCGACATCTATGGCCTGCTGGCCGAGCTGGCGCGCCAGGGCAAGGCCCTGGTGGTGGTGTCCAGCGACCTGCGTGAACTGATGCTGATCTGCGACCGCATCGCCGTGCTTTCCGCCGGCCGCCTGATCGATACCTTCGACCGCGAGCACTGGAGCCAGGACCAGCTCCTGGCCGCTGCCTTCGCCGGCTACCAGAAACGTGATGCCCTGCTGCATGACGCAGCGCCCAGGATGGATGCATGAAGACCACACCCCTCGACACCCCGAGCAGCGCCCCCGTGCGCCGCAGCGGTACCTACTTAGGCCTGGGCACCTACCTGGGCCTGGCTGGCGCCTTGCTGGCGATGATCGTGCTGTTCTCGTTCCTGAGCAGCCACTTCTGGTCGTACGCCACCTTCAGCACCCTGGCCAACCAGATCCCCGACCTGATGGTGCTGGCCGTGGGCATGACCTTCGTGCTGATCATCGGCGGCATCGACCTGTCGGTTGGCTCGGTACTGGCCCTGGCGGCCTCAACGGTCAGCGTGGCGATCCTCGGCTGGGGCTGGGGCGTGCTGCCCGCGGCCTTGCTTGGCATGGCGGTCGCCGCCCTGGCCGGCAGCATTACCGGCGGCGTGACCGTGGCCTGGCGCATCCCGTCGTTCATCGTCTCGCTCGGCGTGCTGGAGATGGCCCGCGGCCTGGCCTACCAGTTCACCGACTCGCGCACCGCCTATATCGGCGATGCCTACGCCTGGTTCTCCAATCCGCTCGCCTTCGGCATCTCGCCGGCCTTCATCATTGCCTTGCTGGTGATCGTGCTGGCCCAGCTGGTGCTGACCCGCACGGTGTTCGGCCGTTACCTGATCGGCATCGGCACCAACGAAGAGGCCGTGCGCCTGGCCGGTATCGACCCGCGCCCGTACAAGGTGCTGGTGTTCGCCCTGATGGGGCTGCTCGCCGGCCTGGCCGCCTTGTTCCAGATCTCGCGCCTGGAAGCCGCCGACCCCAATGCCGGGTCCGGCCTGGAGCTGCAGGTGATTGCCGCTGTGGTGATCGGCGGTACCAGCCTGATGGGCGGGCGCGGCTCGGTCATCAGTACCTTCTTCGGCGTGCTGATCATTTCCGTACTGGCTGCCGGCCTTGCGCAGATCGGCGCGTCGGAACCCACCAAACGCATCATCACCGGGGCGGTGATCGTCATCGCTGTGGTGCTCGACACTTATCGCAGCCGGCGTGCAGGCCGGCGGAACTGAAAACATGGCAACCATCAAAGACGTCGCTGCCCTTGCGGGCATTTCCTACACCACGGTGTCCCATGTCCTGAACAAGACCCGCCCGGTCAGCGAGCAGGTACGGCTCAAGGTCGAAGCGGCCATCGTGGAGCTCGACTATGTGCCCAGCGCTGTGGCGCGCTCGCTCAAGGCGCGCAGCACGGCCACTATCGGCCTGCTGGTGCCCAACAGCGTCAACCCGTACTTCGCCGAGCTGGCCCGCGGCATCGAGGACGCCTGCGAGCGCAATGGTTATTGCGTGATCCTGTGCAACTCCGATGACAACCCAAAGAAGCAGCGCAGCTACCTGCGCGTGCTGCTGGAAAAGCGCATCGACGGCCTGGTGGTGGCGTCGGTGGGCGAGGATGCCGACCTGCTGCAGAGCCTGGCCTGTGTGCGCACGCCGATGGTCATCGTCGACCGTGAACTGGAAGGCGTCGATGCCGACCTGGTGCGTATCGACCACGAGCAGGGTGCCTACCTGGCGACCCGCCATCTGCTGGAGCTGGGCCATCGCGACATCGCCTACATCGGCGGCCCGGCCGAAACCGGCGTTACCCAGCTGCGCCTGAGCGGCTTCCGCCGGGCGATGGCTGAAGCCGAGGCCGAGGTGCTGGCGGGCCGTGTGCTGCATTGCGACTTCACCAGCCCCGGTGGCCATGTTGCCGCCGCGCAGCTGCTTGATGGCGAGCGGCCGACGGCGATCTTCGCCGGCAACGACATGATCGGTTTCGGCGTGTTGCGCGCCGCTGCCGAGCGCAACATAAACGTGCCGGGCGAGCTGTCGGTGATCGGTTTCGACGACATCGAACTGAGCCGCTATGTGTACCCGCCGCTGACCACGGTCGGCCAGTCGATTCGCGAGCTGGGCGAGAATGCTGCCGCCTTGCTGCTGTCGCGCATCGCCACGCCGCGTGGCGAGGCGGCTGAGCAGCGCATCGTGGCCCCGCGCATCGTGCTGCGCGAATCCACCGGGCCGCGCCCGGACCTGTTCAATGATTACCGCTAAGGAATAGCCATGCATGCCAAGGTAGTGGTGGTCGGCAGCCTCAACATGGACCTGGTGGCCCGCGCCCAGCGGCTACCGCGGGCCGGCGAAACACTGGCCGGGGAGAGCTTTTTCACCGTGCCCGGCGGCAAGGGCGCCAACCAGGCAGTGGCGGTGGCCCGCCTGGGGGGCAGTGTGGCGATGGTGGGCAATGTCGGCGATGATGCCTATGGGCAGCAGTTGCGCCAGGCGCTGGAAGTGGAAGGCATCGATTGCCAGGCGGTCAGCGTGTGCCCGGGCGTGTCCAGTGGTGTGGCGCTGATTACCGTGGACGCTGCCAGCCAGAACTGCATCGTCATCATCCCGGGCGGCAACGGGCTGCTCACGCCCGCGTCGGTGCAGCGCTTTGATGCCTTGCTGCAGGCAGCCGAAGTGATCATCTGCCAGCTCGAGGTGCCCGCCGAGACCGTGGCCTGGACCCTGGCCAGAGGGCGCGAGCTGGGCAAGCAAGTGATCCTCAACCCGGCGCCGGCCACCGGCCCGTTGCCGGCGGACTGGTTCGCCCATATCGACTACCTCACCCCCAATGAAAGCGAGGCCGAAGCGTTGACCGGCGAGCCGGTCAATGATCTGGACAGTGCCCGCCGCGCAGGCGAGCACCTGCTGCAGCTGGGCGCTGGCAAGGTGATCATCACCTTGGGCGCGCAAGGGTCGCTGTTCGTCAGCCGTGACGGCAGCCAGCATTTCCCGGCGCCCCAGGTGCAGCCGCTGGATACCACGGCGGCGGGCGACACCTTCATCGGCGGCTTTGCCGCTGCGCTGGTGCAGGGCAAGGGGGAGGGCGAGGCCATCGCGTTCGGCCAGCGTGCCGCAGCCTTGTCGGTCACCCGTGCCGGAGCCCAGCCGTCGATTCCTTACCTGGCGGAGCTGACCCCATGAAAAAGACCACGCTGCTCAACGTCGCCCTGTCGCGGACCATCGCCGGGATGGGGCATGGCGACATCCTGGTGATCGGCGATGCCGGCTTGCCGGTGCCGCCCGGTGTCGAGCTGATCGACCTGGCGCTGACGGCGGGGATACCGGATTTTGCCAGCGTGCTGCGCGCGGTGTTGAGCGAGCTGCAGGTGGAGCGGCATGTGCTGGCCGAAGAGATGCAGAAGGTAGTGCCGCCGGCGCTGGTCGAGATCGAGCGCTTGAAAGGCAAGCTGGGCAAGCGTGAGTGGCAGAGCCATGAGGACTTCAAGGTGCTGTCGCGCAGCGCCCGGGCAATCGTGCGCACCGGTGAGTGCCAGCCGTACAGCAACATTGCCCTGATATCCGGCGTCACCTTTTGAAGGCAAGGGCTGCGCCTGCGATTGGGCCGCAAAGCGGCCCCGGAAAACACCACTGAGGCAACAGGAGTGCCCCCATGCTCAAGCCCCTGCTACAAGGACTGACCCTCATGGCCGCAGCCACCACCACCACCCTCCAGGCCGCCCCGCGTGAGCTGATCATCGACACCGACCCCGGTGCCGATGACGTGGTCGCGCTGTTCCTGGCCATGGCCTCCCCCGAAGAACTCAACATCCGCGCCATCACCACCGTGGCCGGCAACGTGCGCCTGGAAAAAACCTCGCGCAACGCCCGCCTGGCCTGTGAATGGGCCAACCGCGAAGACATCCCGGTGTACGCGGGGGCAGGGCGGCCCTTGGTGCGCCCGCCCATCTACGCCGCCGACGTCCATGGCGAAGAAGGCCTCACCGGCGTGCCGGTGCACGAGCCGAAAAAGCCCTTGGCCGAAGGCAATGCCGTGCAGTACCTGGTCGACACCTTGAGCCACGCCAAACCCCACAGCATCACCATCGCCATGCTCGGCCCGCAGACCAACCTGGCCCTGGCGCTGATCCAGCAGCCAGAGATCGCCAAAGGCATCAAGGAAGTGGTGGTCATGGGCGGCGCCCATTTCAATGGCGGCAACATCACCCCGGCGGCGGAATTCAACCTCTACGCCGACCCCCATGCCGCCGAGGTGGTGCTGGCCAGCGGTGTGCAACTGACCTACCTGCCGCTGGACGTCACCCACAAGCTGCTCACCAGCGACGCCCGCCTGAAGCAGTTGGCCGCCGTGAACAACCAGGCCAGCAACAAGGTGGTCGACATCCTCGAGGCGTACATCAAGCACGACATGGACCTGTACGGCATGCCCGGTGGCCCGGTGCATGACGCCAGTGTCATCGCCTACCTGCTCAAGCCCGAACTGTTCAGCGGCCGGCGCATCCACATGAGCGTTGACAGCCGCGAAGGCCCGAGCTTCGGCCAGACCCTCGCCGACTGGTACGGCGTGCTCAAGCAGCCGGCCAATGTGCTGTGGGTGAACGAGGGTGACGCCCAGGGCTTTTTCGACCTGCTCAGCGCGCGCCTGGCTCGATTGCCATAGCCGTGTGCGGCGCGTAGCGCTCGAACACCTGGTCGATGAAGCTGCGCGCCGCCTCGCCGCCGCGGTCGCGCACCAGCAGGTCGATGGCGATCAACAGCAACTCTTCGGGCGTGCTGGGGCTATAGGCGCTCTGGCCTTCGGCCCATTTGACCTTGATATCGGCGTCGATGCTGTGGCTGCTCATGAGAGGCTCTCGCTGGGGGGCCTTGGGCGAAGGGGCGAACACCGGACCCTGGCGTTCGAAGAAGGCACTGTGCCTCCACTTCCTAAAGTAAATCATGACTTTGCGGCGCAAACCAAGCGGCTCGTCGGTTGGGCGGTAAAATTCGGTCACGATTGCCTTTGGCCCATGCAGGCCAGATCAGGCAGACTTTCCCGGTTTTGCAACAAACTCTTGGCGGAGCTGTCGGATCAGGCAGTTCCCAGATCTATTTAGGAGGATTCATGTTCCGTACCCTTGCTTTCCTGGCGACCCTGGCGGTGGCTGCTGTCCTGGCTGGTTGCAGCACTGGCGGTAACTCAGGGGGTAGCAAGGCGCCTGAGGCGTCGGCCGGCAACGACGGCCGCTGCGAAGCCAGCGGTGCCGACTTCGCCATCGGCAAGCCGGGCAATGCCGACCTGCTAGAGCAGGCGCGCAAGGCCAGTGGTTCACAGATGGCGCGCATTCTCAAGCCGCACGACGTGGTGACCCTGGAATACCGCTCCGAGCGCCTCAACCTGAATGTGGACGAGCAGGGTGTGGTGACCCGCGTCAACTGCGGTTGACCAGCGCGTGAAGCCTGCGCTCCCACGGGGGCGCGGCAAAGGCCCATAAAAAAACCCGCCACAAGTGGCGGGTTTTTTTACAGCTGCCCGAATTACTCCGGACGAACCTGCGCAGCCTGCATACCCTTCTGGCCTTTTTCGGCAACGAAGGTAACAGCCTGGCCTTCTTTCAGGCTCTTGAAGCCGTCGGATTCGATGGCTTTGAAGTGTACGAACAGGTCGTCGCCGCCGCCTGCTGGGGTGATGAAGCCGTAGCCTTTCTCATCATTGAACCATTTGACGGTGCCGTTTTGGCGATTGGACATGGGGTGAATCTCCAGACATTTTAATTTTTCAGTAGTGCAATGTGGCCGAGGCTACGAGCACGGGGGACATCATAGTCTAATTCTGCGCATCTAGCGCCTTTTACCTTCGCAGGATATTGATCCAGGGCAAATAATGGCTGGCCTGCTCAGGCTTTAAGGTTTCAGCTCTTCGGCGCGCAGGTCTGTTTCACCACGGTTTGCGCCTTCTGCATCAGCTTGGCGTCTACGCCGTCAGTGCTGTCCAGGTCGGCAATTTCCGCGTCGGTGAAATTCTTTTTGATGGCCTGGGCACCACAGTCGCAGTGCTTTTTCGCGGTCGCAGCGTCAACGCCCTGGCCGCTGGCCACCTGTTGGCACTGGGTCATGTAGTGGGCCTCCTTCCCGGCAGGGAAGTTGCCAGCGTTGGCAGCCATCGGCAGCAGCAGGGCGCCAGCGGCCGCCAGGGCCAGAAGAGACGGTACTCGCATAACCAGTTACTCCTTGGGTTAAGGTCTCAATAAAGAGTAGGTTGCTTCCCAAGGTCTGATAGGGATTTTTCCGCGATAGTTCACCGAAGCGGCGTAATTTCCAAATATTTCTACGGGCCACGCAACCCGCGTGCTAGCATGCCTGGCTCGCAGCAAGGCCCTTGCCGCGATGTTTTTTCTTTCCAGTCACTCTGGTTCGTCCCTGGCAAGCCGAAAGGCTTCTGCCACTGTGAGGCAGGCTTCCCTAATGGGAAGGCAGGTCGGATCTTGTACTGGCTCATCCCAACCCACGTGACCTTTGGTAGGGGTCACCACTAGGAGAGGAGGCGCCATGCCCGTTATTACTCTTCCCGATGGCAGTCAACGTTCGTTTGATCACGCCGTATCCGTCGCCGACGTCGCCGCTTCCATCGGTGCAGGCCTGGCCAAGGCCACCGTGGCCGGCAAGGTCGACGGCAAGCTGGTCGATGCCTGCGACCTGATCCACAACGACGCCACCCTGCAGATCATCACCCCTAAAGATGCAGAGGGACTGGAGATCATCCGCCACTCGTGTGCCCACCTGGTCGGCCACGCAGTGAAGCAGCTGTACCCGACCGCCAAGATGGTGATCGGCCCGGTGATCGACGAAGGCTTCTATTACGACATCGCCTACGAGCGCCCCTTCACCCCTGAAGACATGGCCGCCATCGAAAAGCGCATGATGGAGCTGATCGAAAAAGACTACGACGTGGTCAAGAAGGTCACCCCGCGCGCCGAAGTCATCGACGTGTTCAAGGCCCGTGGCGAAGACTACAAGCTGCGCCTGGTCGAAGACATGCCGGACGAGCAGGCCATGGGCCTGTACTACCACGAAGAATACGTCGACATGTGCCGTGGCCCGCACGTGCCGAACACTCGCTTCCTCAAGGCATTCAAGCTGACCAAGCTGTCCGGCGCCTACTGGCGCGGCGATGCCAAGAACGAGCAGCTGCAACGCGTGTACGGTACCGCCTGGGCTGACAAGAAGCAGCTGGCCGCCTACATCCAGCGCATCGAAGAAGCCGAAAAACGCGACCACCGCAAGATCGGCAAGCAGCTCGACCTCTTCCACCTGCAGGAAGAAGCCCCGGGCATGGTGTTCTGGCACGCCAACGGCTGGACCGTGTACCAGGTGCTCGAGCAGTACATGCGCCAGGTTCAGCGCGTCAACGGCTACCTGGAAATCAAGACCCCGCAGGTTGTCGACCGCATCCTCTGGGAGCGTTCCGGCCACTGGTCGAACTACGCCGAAAACATGTTCACCACCTCGTCGGAAAGCCGTGACTACGCGGTCAAGCCGATGAACTGCCCGTGCCACGTGCAGGTGTTCAACCAAGGCCTGAAGAGCTACCGCGACCTGCCGCTGCGCCTGGCCGAGTTCGGTGCCTGCCACCGTAACGAGCCATCCGGCGCCCTGCACGGCATCATGCGCGTGCGTGGCTTCGTGCAGGACGACGCGCACATCTTCTGCACCGAAGAACAGGTGAAGAAAGAAGCCGCCGACTTCATCAAGCTGACCCTGGACGTGTACAAGGACTTCGGCTTCACCGACATCGCCATGAAGCTGTCCACCCGTCCGGCCAAGCGTGTTGGCTCTGAAGAGCTGTGGGACCGTGCCGAAGGCGCACTGGCCGACGCCCTGAACGAGTCGGGCCTGGAGTGGGAATACCAGCCGGGCGAGGGCGCGTTCTACGGCCCGAAGATCGAGTTCACCCTGCGCGACTGCCTCGGCCGTAACTGGCAGTGTGGTACCCTGCAGTACGACCCGAACCTGCCAGAGCGTCTGGATGCCAGCTATATCGCCGAAGATAACAGCCGGGTTCGCCCCGTCATGCTGCACCGTGCGATCCTCGGTTCGTTCGAACGCTTCATCGGCATGCTGATCGAACACTACGCTGGCGTGTTCCCGGCGTGGCTGGCCCCGACCCAGGCGGTGATCATGAACATCACCGACAAACAGGCCGATTTCGCCCTCGAGGTGGAAAATGCTCTGAACGGTAGCGGTTTCCGTGCCAAGTCGGACTTGAGAAATGAGAAGATCGGCTTTAAAATCCGCGAGCATACTTTGCTCAAGGTCCCGTACCTTTTGGTTATAGGGGATCGCGAAGTCGAAACACGAACCGTTGCAGTGCGTACTCGCGAAGGCGCAGACCTGGGCTCCATGCCCGTCGCCCAGTTCGCTGAGCTCCTGACACAAGCGGTTTCCCGGCGTGGTCGCCAAGAATCGGAGTAATGACTATTAAGCGTGAAATGAGAAACGATAAGCGTGCTGTACCGAAGGCCCCGATCAACGAGAATATCTCGGCCCGCGAGGTTCGGTTAATTGGCGCTGATGGCGAGCAGGTTGGCATCGTCTCGATTGATGAAGCGCTTCGTATCGCTGATGAAGCGAAGCTGGATCTGGTAGAAATTTCTGCAGACGCGGTACCGCCTGTCTGCAAGGTCATGGACTACGGCAAGCACCTCTTCGAGAAGAAGAAGCAGGCTAACGAAGCCAAGAAAAACCAGAAGCAGATTCAGATTAAAGAAATCAAGTTTCGTCCAGGGACGGAGGATGGGGATTACCAGGTAAAACTACGCAACCTGGTACGTTTCCTTACCGATGGGGACAAGGCCAAGATCTCTCTGAGATTCCGTGGCCGTGAGATGGCCCACCAGGAGCTGGGCATGGAGCTGTTGAAGCGGGTCGAAGCTGACCTCGCCGAATACGGCACCGTTGAGCAGCATCCGAAGATGGAAGGACGCCAGCTTATGATGGTCATCGCCCCCAAAAAGAAGAAGTAATCTCCCGGGCACGGCAGGCCTGATGATTATTGTGTAATTTTTATCGAATGCGGAGTTCAACATGCCAAAAATGAAAACCAAGAGCGGTGCTGCGAAGCGCTTCCTGAAGACAGCTTCGGGCTTCAAGCACAAGCACGCTTTCAAGAGCCACATCCTGACCAAAATGTCGACCAAGCGTAAGCGTCAACTGCGCGGTGCCAGCTTGCTGCACCCGTCTGACGTGGCAAAAGTCGAGCGCATGCTGCGCGTACGTTAATTCTGGTTTAGATAGAGGAAGTTACTCATGGCTCGTGTTAAGCGTGGCGTCATCGCTCGTAAGCGTCACAAGAAAATTCTGAAACTGGCTAAAGGTTACTACGGTGCACGCTCGCGCGTATTCCGCGTAGCCAAGCAAGCGGTCATCAAGGCAGGCCAATACGCCTACCGCGACCGTCGCCAGAAGAAGCGTCAGTTCCGCGCACTGTGGATCGCTCGTATCAACGCCGGTGCCCGCACCAACGGTCTGTCCTACAGCCGTCTGATTGCTGGCCTGAAAAAGGCTTCGATCGAAATCGACCGTAAGGTTCTGGCCGATCTGGCAGTGAACGAAAAAGCGGCGTTTGCTGCGATTGTCGAGAAAGCTAAAGCCGTTCTGGCTTAAGTACCCGCGACAATCACCCGGCGGCGCTTGCGGCGCCGGGCATTGAACGTCATCGATAGGGGAAGAGCCTTCAAAGCTCTTCCCCTATTTTCGTATCTGGAGTCTGTACATGGAAAACCTGGATGCGCTGGTCTCCCAAGCCCTAGAGGCCGTCGAGCGCGCTGAAGACATCAATACCCTGGAACAGATCCGGGTTCAGTACCTCGGCAAGAAGGGCGAACTGACCCAGGTGATGAAGACCCTGGGCAACCTGCCAGCCGATGAGCGCCCGAAAGTCGGCGCGCTGATCAACGACGCCAAAGAGCGCGTCACCGTCGTGCTCAACGCACGCAAGGCAGCCTTTGAAGAGGCCGAGCTCAGTGCTCGCCTGGCCGCCGAATGCATCGACGTGACCCTGCCAGGCCGTGGCCAGACCACCGGCGGGCTGCACCCGATCACCCGTACCCTCGAGCGCATCGAGCAGTTCTTCACCCACATCGGCTACGGCATTGCCGAAGGCCCGGAGGTCGAAGACGACTACCATAACTTCGAAGCGCTCAACATCCCCGGCCACCACCCGGCCCGGGCGATGCACGATACCTTCTACTTTAATGCCAACATGCTGCTGCGCACCCACACCTCGCCGGTGCAGGTGCGGACCATGGAGTCCACCCAGCCGCCAATCCGCATTGTCTGCCCGGGCCGCGTATACCGCTGCGACTCGGATATCACCCACTCGCCGATGTTCCACCAGGTCGAAGGCCTGCTGATCGACCGCGGCATCAACTTCGCCGACCTCAAGGGCACCATCGAAGAATTCCTGCGCGTGTTCTTCGAAAAAGAACTGGCCGTGCGCTTCCGCCCGTCGTTCTTCCCCTTCACCGAGCCGTCCGCCGAAGTCGACATCCAGTGCGTGATGTGTTCCGGCAAGGGCTGCCGCGTGTGCAAGCAGACCGGCTGGCTGGAAGTCATGGGCTGCGGCATGGTGCACCCGAACGTGCTGCGCATGTCTGGCATCGACCCTGAAGAATTCCAGGGCTTTGCCTTCGGCATGGGCGCCGAGCGCCTGGCCATGCTGCGCTATGGCGTCAACGATTTGCGTCTGTTCTTCGATAACGACCTGCGGTTCCTGGCGCAATTCCGCTAGGCCCAATCGACGCACTTTTCCAGGAGAACAGCATGAAATTCAGTGAACAGTGGCTGCGCGGTTGGGTAAACCCGCAAGTCTCCCGTGACGAACTGGTCGCCCGCCTGTCCATGGCCGGCCTTGAAGTCGACAGCGTCACCCCCGCTGCCGGCCAGTTCAGCGGCATCGTCGTGGGCGAGATCCTCGCCACCGAACAACACCCGGACGCCGACAAGCTGCGCGTGTGCCAGGTGAGCAACGGCCAGGAAACCTTCCAGGTCGTGTGTGGCGCGCCTAACGCCCGCCCAGGCATCAAGATCCCGTTCGCCATGATCGGCGCCGAGCTGCCAGGCGACTTCAAGATCAAGAAGGCCAAGCTGCGCGGCGTCGAGTCGTTCGGCATGCTCTGCTCGGCCGCCGAGCTGCAGATCAGCGAAGAAAACGACGGCCTGCTGGAACTGGCTGCCGACGCCCCGGTGGGCGACGACATCCGCCAGTACCTGAGCCTGGACGACGCCAGCATCGAGATCGGCCTGACCCCGAACCGCGGTGACTGCCTGTCCATCGCAGGCCTGGCCCGCGACGTCAGCGCCCTGTACGACACCCCGGTCACCCGCCCAGTCGTACCCGCCGTTGCCCCGGCCCACGACGAAGTGCGCCCGGTCGAAGTCAGCGCCCCGGCGGCCTGCCCACGTTACCTGGGCCGCGTCATCCGCAATGTCGACCTGAGCAAGCCGACCCCACTGTGGATGGTCGAGCGCCTGCGCCGCAGCGACGTGCGCAGCATCGACGCCGCCGTCGACATCACCAACTACGTGATGCTCGAACTCGGCCAGCCGATGCACGCCTTCGACCTCGCCGAAATCAACGGCGGCATCCGCGTGCGCATGGCTGAAGAGGGCGAGAAGCTGGTCCTGCTCGACGGCCAGGAAGTGGCCCTGCGTGCCGACACCCTGGTGATCGCCGACCACACCCGCGCCCTGGCCATCGCCGGCGTCATGGGTGGCGAGCACAGCGGTGTGAACACCGAAAAAACCCGCGACCTGTTCCTCGAAAGCGCCTTCTTCGAGCCGATCTCCGTGGCCGGTAAAGCCCGTTCCTACGGCCTGCACACCGATGCCTCGCACCGCTACGAGCGCGGCGTCGACTCGCAGCTGGCCCGCGAAGCCATGGAGCGCGCCACCCAGCTGATCCTCGACATCGTCGGCGGCGAAGCCGGCCCGATCGTCGAAGCCGTCAGCGAGCAGCACCTGCCCAACGTCGCCCCGGTCACCCTGCGCGCCGAGCGCATCACCCAGATGCTCGGCATGGAGATGGACCCGGCCCAGGTCGAGCAGCTGCTCAACAACCTCGGCCTGGCTACCACGGCAAACGGGGCAGGGCAGTGGACGGTAAACGTCCCAAGCCACCGCTTCGACATCAGCCTGGAAGTCGACCTGATCGAAGAGCTGGCCCGCCTGTACGGTTACAACAACCTGCCAGTGCGCTACCCGCAAGCCCGCCTCGCGCCGCAAGCCCGCCCGGAAACCCGCGGCGAGCTGCCAAACCTGCGCCGCCTGCTGGTCGCCCGCGGCTACCAGGAAGCCATCACCTACAGCTTCATCGACCCGAAGCTGTTCGAGCTGTTCAGCCCAGGCGTCGAGCCGCTGCTGCTGGCCAACCCGATCTCCAACGACATGGCCGCCATGCGCGCCTCGTTGTGGCCGGGCCTGGTCAAGGCCCTGCAGCACAACCTCAACCGTCAGCAAGACCGCGTGCGCCTGTTCGAAAGCGGCCTGCGCTTCGTCGGCCAGCTCGGTAACCTCCAGCAGCAGCCAATGATCGCCGGCGTCGTCACCGGCAGCCGCCTGCCAGAAGGCTGGGCGAACGGCCGCGATACCATCGACTTCTTCGACGTCAAGGCCGACGTGGAGGCTCTGCTGGGCTACAGCGGCGCCCTGAGCGACTTCACCTTCGCCGCCGGCAAGCACCCAGCCCTGCACCCTGGCCAGACCGCTTTGATCCAGCGCGACGGCAAGGACGTCGGCTACCTCGGCGCCATCCACCCAGAGCTTGCCAAAGCCCTGGACCTGGACCGCCCGGTGTTCGTCTTCGAGCTGGTGTTGGGTGATGTGGTCGAAGGCCGCCTGCCGAAATTCAGCGAACTCTCCAAGTTCCCGGAAACCCGTCGTGACCTGGCCTTGATCGCAGGACGTGATGTCGCTTCTCAAGACGTGCTTGAAGTAATTCGTGACAATGCAGGCGAATGGCTCACAGACCTCAGGCTGTTTGATGTCTACCAAGGTAAAGGCATTGATCCAGATAGAAAAAGCCTTGCCGTCGGCTTGACCTGGCAGCATCCATCGCGCACTCTTAACGACGATGAGGTGAACACTACCCTGCAAAACATCCTCACCTCGCTCGAACAAAGGTTGAACACCACGTTAAGGAAATAACGGCATGGGTGCTCTGACGAAAGCTGAGATGGCCGAAAGGCTGTACGAGGAGCTGGGGCTTAACAAGCGTGAGGCCAAGGAGCTGGTCGAGCTGTTTTTTGAAGAAATTCGGCACGCACTTGAAGAGAACGAGCAGGTCAAGTTGTCCGGTTTCGGCAACTTCGACCTTCGCGACAAACGCCAGCGGCCGGGCCGCAACCCCAAGACTGGGGAAGAGATCCCGATCACTGCACGGCGCGTCGTCACCTTTCGTCCAGGGCAGAAGTTGAAGGCCCGGGTTGAGGCCTATGCTGGAACCAAGCCATAACGACGAACTGCCCCCCATACCGGGCAAACGCTACTTCACCATCGGTGAGGTGAGCGAGTTGTGTGCCGTAAAGCCACACGTGCTGCGGTATTGGGAGCAGGAGTTTCCTCAGCTCAACCCTGTGAAGCGGCGGGGGAACCGGCGGTATTATCAGCGGCAGGATGTGCTGATGATTCGCCAGATCCGCGCGCTGCTGTATGACCAAGGGTTTACCATTGGCGGGGCGCGGTTGCGGCTCTCCAGTGATGAGGTGAAGGATGAATCGAGCCAGTACAAGCAGCTGATTCGGCAGATGATTGTCGAGTTGGAGGATGTGTTGGTGGTGTTGAAGAAGTGACCTGGGATTTTTCTGATGAGTGGAAATTTTTTTGAGAAAAAGGTTTCATTTATCAGGAGGTTAGGGTACATTCTTCAACGTTCTCGGCAAGATTGAGAACATGCTTCAAGCCCAGTCGGGGCGTAGCGCAGCCCGGTAGCGCACTTGCATGGGGTGCAAGGGGTCGAGTGTTCGAATCACTCCGTCCCGACCATTATTTAAACAAATGAGCCACCTTCGGGTGGCTTTTTTGTTTGTGCAGTAGAAACTGAGGCTTGTAGCTTGGTGAGCGAGCTTAATACGTTTTCGCTCATCATCGGTTTACTCAGTGTTTATCCCCGGCATGCAGTCTGTGGCCGACCAGGTTTTTAACTCTGTAGGACACTCTCGTGAGTCGGGGGATTAGTGCCTAGGAAAGCTGGGGCGATTCACGGTGATTGACGACCGAACGGGTGTGCCTGACGCGCTATGCTAACCACTAAGAGGTGAAGCCGACCTGATCGACTACATCCGTTTTACAATCACCACCGTCGCTGCTCGATGCTGGGTCCGCTGAAGTTTGACGGTGCTCTTCACGCAATATTTCTAAACCACCTGTTCATCATTTCTAGGCAGGCCAACAGCAGCTTAAAATGCCTACGTTAGCTATCGAGCCGCTCCAGAAAGCTTGTGTCCAGAAGGGGCATTACCCAAATCTGCCCAAGGAAATTTTTATAAGGATAACAACATGCCAGATGCCGACCACTTATCCCTAAAGGTCACGGATATCGGGGAGTATATTCGACACCATTCCTGTGCTCGTCGCCTGAAACTCGGAAAGGATGAGCAGCAGTTGCGGCGCGATCTGCCCTTCTATAACCGTCTATTTAACCCACTCGATCCGGTCTTGCGTACTGCGGGCGCCGATCGTGAGGACGAAGTTGATGATGGCCTGGTCGGTGAGGGTTTTGTTGACCTGACTCGGTTTCGCGCCCGGCGAGACGCTGGAGAAGACACCAAAACGACTTGGGTGGCGTTTACAGAGATGCTACGAGCGCTGGAGCCGGGGGCGCTGGTGTTTGGGCGCGAGCTAGATGTACAAGGGCTCGTGGGCACCTTCGCGGTACTCGGTCGGATCGATTTCGTGGTCGTTGAATGGGATAATCTGGCACCGCGGATTCGCCTGGTTGAATGTAAGGCGTCGCGAAAAGACAGAACGTACCAGCGAATTCAGGCGGCCGTCTATAGATTGCTGGTCCGAAAGCTTGTAGAGGAACATGGGCTTGAGATCGCCGGGGCTGATGTCGGCGCAAACTCGATCGAAGCCGTTGTCGCAAGAATTGACGAAGGCACTGAAGAGGTTCAGCCAGTCCGCGGGTTGCCCGCGCTTGATTTGGAGGTCGAAACCTCCGATGTCATCCGTCTCCTCGAAGAAGGAGGACAGATGGATGCCGTTCTTTCTAAAGATTTACAGGATCTGCCATATTCGATTGAGTCCAAGTGCGATCACTGCAAGTTCAACGTAGTCTGCCTACCCGAAGCTGGCCGTTCGCGCGCTATGCAGCTGGTCGCAATCGACTCATCTGCAGCTCGGGTCCTCCAGAACAATGGTATCCAGAATATCGACCAGCTAGCGGAGCTGGATCTTGACTCGCCAGCAGCGCGTGGATGTCGAACTGCCCCAGGGTTCTCAGGCAATCTGTCCATGCTCAAGGCACTCGCGCGAACTCGCAGGACAACTCTGCCGAATGGAGAGCATGATCCAGAAGACTACCCTGTTGCCCGACTTCCGTGGCGTGTTCAAAGCCAGCTGCCGCCATTCGAGGCGCAAGGACGTCCGGTAGTTCGTATCTATCTTGGCGTTCACTATGACTACGTTGAGAACCGGATTGGTTCTTTAGCTGCTCACATCACAACCAGCCGGTGGCAGCTTCATACACCGTTCCGCAACGAGAATGGGCGATGGGCTCCTGAAGCAACGATAGTCGAACGGCTCAAGACGGATGCTGTTGGAGAAGATGGAAGGCCCATCTACCAGCAAAGAGACCTTGCTGAGTTCCGAGATGTCATTCGGACACGCGCTGCCCCTTGGTCTAGCAACCATGACGTAGCTACAGGACAAGAAGCAGAGCTACTACAAGGCTTCTTTGATGAAATGATCAACGCGATAACGGACATTGCGCCGGAAAGGCAAGCGTCCATCCATTTCTACGTGTGGTCTCGGGCCGAGATGTCGCAGCTGATTGAGGCGTGCCTCCGGTCAGACACGCGACTCCTGCGGAGTCTTCAGGAGCTGATGGGGTGCAGAGAACCTCTTGATCAGTTGATCTTCTCTTGTGTTGGCGAAGAGGCAGACAAACAGCTCGCATTGGGTTGGACCGGTCGTGGCCTGTCGGTCCTGACTTCATTGAGATGGTACGGCGAGAGGTTTCATTGGACTCGGACAATCAATCGTGCCCCTGTGAAGCTGGACTGGGTCTTCCGCCAAGACCTCTTTGACTTCAAAACTCAGCTTGAGCTTCGACCCGACAATGAGTGGGCGCGTGATCGCGATCGGGAGAAGGTTGCGTATCATTTCGAAATCAGGAGCCGCTTCTTTGATTCTCTCAGCGCTCCATACTGGAGGGCATACTGGCGCACCCTTCCCCGGCCGGAAACTGCAGAAGATGCTCAGCAACGCGGCCAGCTTGAGCGCTACTATGAAGCCGCTCAACCCAATTATCTACAGGGGCTTCTGCAAGCACGCCTGCATGCCATGCGGTGGGTGGAATGGTTCCTTCCTCGCAATGACGAAATTTCTAAGCCTCGGCTCGATGTCGTTGCACTGAGGCAATTCAACCTAGGTATCGCAACGCCGGCAGAAGCTGCGTTGGACTTCTTGCGGTTGGATCACCATGTGAAGGTTGCCGAATGGTTGTCAACGCACATGGTTCCTGCCTCAAATCGAGTGGCTAAAGGAATCACTCTCCCCCTGCGAAACTTGCAGGAGGCTGCTGGAGGAAGAGAGTTAACAGCCGAGATTGACATTGCAACTTATGGAACTGATCTGGCCACGCTGCGGAACATTTATAGCGGGTCAGAGTTCGCGCGACTGAGCCCTCATTCTGGAGCCCCGGAAGTCGGCCAGACAATGAGGCAGTTGCTTTTTGGTGGTTCGACCTGCGTAGTCGAAGATATTGATTGGGTGAACGGCATTGTTCGACTTTCCCCACTATATTCGCAAGCTGGCCGGTACATCGCTGCTAGCCAATCGGCCAATAGGGTTGATTTTGCGTTCGCTACGCTGGACGAGAGCATTAGTGATTTCGTGGCGCCAAAGGCCGATGCCAGACTTGCAACGATTCCTGTTCATCACACGTACCAGTGGCTGGATACCGCAAATCCCCGCGTACCGGCACAGGAATCTTTAGCAGAGTTATCAACTCAACGCCTACTTGCTGCGCTGGACACCTTCCGCACTTTGCAAGGCCACCAATTGATGCGTGACCAGCAGCGGGCAATTGTTGAGGGGATATCTGCACGAATTCAACTCTTGCAGGGTCCTCCAGGTACTGGCAAAACTCAAACGACTGCTGCTAGCGTTTTATCGCGCTGCTGGACCAGCCTTGGCGCTGGCGGCATCGTCATGATTGGTGCGCAGACGCATACAGCCGTTGACGAACTTATGCTCCGCATTTCGGCAACCATCGATCCTTTGCAACGCGCATTTGAGGCAGCAGGTCTGGCGACATTGCCGGTTCACCTATTCCGGGTTGACCCAAGAGCAGACTTGGTAGGCATCACTGAACTCCGCAGCAATGCAGCAGTGCGAACACTGAGAGATGCTCTGGCGAATGGCATTGCCATCATCGGTGGAACGACCACTGCACTATTGAAGTTGGCGACAAGTCTGGACGCCTCGGCTGCGTTCGGACGACGAGCCGCAGGATTCCAGAGCAATCTGCTTATCGTCGACGAGGCCAGCATGATGGTGCTCGCTCACTTCCTCGCGCTGACGACCCTTCTCGCTGAAGATGGCCAAATAATGCTCGCGGGAGATCATAGGCAGCTTGCACCCATCGTTGCGCACAATTGGGAGGAAGAGGACAGATATCCAGTTACTGTGTATCAGCCGTATGTCAGTGCTTATGAGGCCGTACGCGGTATCAAGGTCCGCCGCCGAGTTGCAGACGATCAGGTTGTATTATCTTCACTTACGTTCACTTTCCGACTTCCAGAGGTTGTCCGCCATCTCATCAATCCTGTCTACCAGCGTGACGACATTCGATTGGAAGGTAGGGGGCGAGAGGCAGAACTCGCGCACGAAGTCGTTACTGGGTCTCCATGGAGCGCAATCTGGACAGACTCTGAGCGTCTGCATCTTGTCGTGCATGACGATCAAAGCTCGGTAAAGGCAAACCCGCTTGAAGTTGAGATAATCGAAGGTATTCTTCAGAGCAAGAATGAACATCCTCCACGTAGCGTGGTGGTGATGACGCCGCACCGCGCCCAGCGCAGCCTTCTGACACAGCAACTCGGTATGCGCGATGAAATTCTTCGCATTGATACCGTAGAGAAGATGCAAGGTGGTGAATGTCCGGTCGTAATCGTGTCGGCCACCGCAAGTGATACGGCTGCCATCACGAAGAATGCTGCTTTCATTTTGGATTTGAATCGCGCCAACGTTGCGTTCTCTCGAACGCAGGAGCGACTCATTGTGGTATGCGCGAAATCTCTTCTGGATAACGTGCCGGCAGATCTAGAAAACTATGAGTCAGCGATGCTTTGGAAAGCTATTAGAGAGTTGTGCAAACGCGTAGTAGGAGAGGTGGAGATAGGGGGCGCGCATGCAGTCATTTACTCCCCAGAGGCGCGAGATGAGATCAATGTATAACGGGGTGTCCGCAAAATTGACAGTGCCGTCCATTCCAGCGCTCTCGTTCTTCACCGGTGCGGGCGGTCTTGACCTCGGAGTGCGAGAGGCTGGATTCGATCCAGCACTGAGTATTGAGGCGGACCCTTCCGCGCGACTGACTCTTGCTGCGAATTGGCCTGATCACAAGCTTGCTGAGCCGGGTGATGTTCATGACCTCTCTGTTGATCAGATTGAAGAACAATCTGGTTTGAAGAGAGGTGACGTTGGCTTACTTTTTGGTGGGCCGCCGTGCCAGCCATTTTCTAAGGCTGCTCTGTGGCACGCAGGTAAGGTTTCGCGGCTGAAGGACCCTCGCGCAAAGACGCTCACGGCAATGTTAGATGCTGTAGCGCACTTCTTGCCAGATGCGGTGCTAATCGAGAACGTAAGTGGGTTGGCTGCAGGAAGGAGTTCAGGGGTATCTTACGTTAGTCGTAGATTTGCTGCGATAAACCGTGCTCACGGGACGAAGTATCGCCCGGTGATGTGCGTGCTTAACGCTTTAGATTTTGGTGTGCCGCAAGCTCGCGAGAGACTTTTTATCGTGGCAGCCCGGTCTGGGGAGCGATTCGTACCGCCGAGCGCATCTCACTTCGAGGTGGGGTTGGCCGGTGATGAGCGCCCAAGATGGCGGACTAGCTGGGATGCTATTGGCCATCTGAGCGTTGGTCAGGAAGAGCTGGAGTATTTGCAACCAAGTGGCAAGTGGGCAGGCCTCTTGCCGTCGATTCCCGAAGGCCATAACTATCTTTGGCACACGGACAGGGGAGGCGGTCACCCAATCTTCGGTTGGCGCCGTCGTTACTGGTCTTTCCTCTTGAAGCTGGCAAAGAACAAACCTGCTTGGACTGTGGCTGCCAGCCCTGGCCCTGCAACCGGGCCGTTTCATTGGGATAGCCGGAGGCTTTCTGTGGCGGAGCTGGCTGCACTCCAGACTTTTCCAGCTAATTATCAATGGCCCGTTGCGTACAGGCTTGCTCAGGGGCAAATAGGAAACGCTGTACCTCCGGCTCTCGCTGCATCTGTCGCAGTGGCTTTGCGTGCGCAATGCTTCGATGGACTGCTACTAGACGCTTCGAGATATGTCCCGAAGGAGGGTCTCAATTGCCCTGAGGCTGAGCCGGTCCGGGAAGTCCCGGGCGCTTTCAAAGGATTTCTATTGGACAACACGCCTCATCCTGGTGCGGGAAAAGGACCAGGCGCTAGAATTAGGCGCTAATGGGGGAAAAGCCCGAGTGGCACTCTCCATATGTCCGCTTTTAGCCGATTTCTACCTGTCGTAACTGGAAGAAATCGGCCAGTTGCAGCTAGGCAGGGATCACGCCCACTCGGCCATGGCTACCTCAATGATCACTGACGCTTCAGCTGGCCGTTTAGGGGCAGCCTTCAGTGGCACAAAGGCCGGTAGCGAAGTTGTCGCGGAGTGGTCTCGATAGAGCGGCAGCCATTTGCGGATGACGTTGGCGTTGATGCCGTGGCTGATTGCGACACTGGACACGGTTGCGCCAGGTTGCAGGCATTCCTGAACAACCTGGGCTTTGAAAGGCTTCGGATAAGAGCTTCGTTGGCGCATGGAGATCCTGGCGATAAGGGTATCGCGTCCGCTTAAAAATACGCGGACACCATCGCCCTTAAAGCTGGAGTTCGGAAGGTGAGTTAGCCGGATGCTTACGCCTAAAGCGTGATGGGCAGGCTAATCAGGCCCCCTTTTTTTCCGGCGACATAAGAGGCTCGGGTTGCGCATACTGCGGTGGAGTCGATCATCCCGGTTTGCAGGTCGATCAAGCCTTGCTCATTCAATCTCAGGTGCAGGCGTTTGAGCATCTGATCGAACACCCCCTGATTTCGCCAGCCCCGAAACCGTTGATACACCGTTGACCACCAGCCAAAACGCTCCGGCATATCTCGCCCCGCAGCAACCGAGCAGAGCACCCAGAGCACGCCATCAAGCATCAGGCAATCACCCAGGCGCGGCCGCCCTCGACCATGGGTTTCCATAAAGAGATCGGAGATCTACACCCCAGGCCTCGTCCGAGAGTTCGTAACGCTTTGCCATCACAGAATTCCTTTCCGTCGATGGCGGGGGACTCTACAAAATCTCGGCGTTCAAGGGGCGGCGATTGGGTTTCTCGGGATTTCGTACAGAGCCTAAGACTCAGAAATAACAACCGCAATGGAAAACATGCGTCGACAGTATCTTTGGGGAAGGTCCTACAGGAAGGGGCTAAATCTGATCTCTTTTCCTTCCGACGTAACAATATTTGACTCCTGAGTCTGGAAAGCTGACTCAGTCTCGTGACCGTTTGACAAAGGTTGTACCATCTATCTCTTGCGCAGTAGCAGACCAGGCCGCCAACTGCTCCACGGCGGTGAATAATAAACGCCATTAAGACCGGTTCGCTCACTCGTTGGAAGGCGAACCACACAAGGAAACGTGAATGAACATACATCAGGCATTGATACGGTCTCGACTCCAGACGGGGGGCGGTGGGTTGATGATTGTCAGCGGGGGAACGTACTACTTCATCAGTTTGCTCATGGCCCTTTACCGTTCAGCGCAAGCCATGAACGATACGCCTCTTGTGCAACTCGGGGCGATGATACAGAGCGCCGTGGCCGCACTCTATCAGTTGACAGCTCCGTATCTAGGTTTCGTTTGGCATAGCGTGCCGACTCTCAATCAAGCCGACCTGCTTACATACGACAATCTTCTGTTCTTGGGATTTTTGGGCGTAATCATCGTGGGCAAGCAGCTGATGCTCGCCGGGCGGCGCCTTCGGGAGCGCATCAGGCAGATCCTCAAACATACCGAAGACCTCCGGTGGCAGCAGTCGGTGATGAGAGGGTCAGGAGGCGTGTCAATCAACGCCGACTCGGTCGCCCAAGTGAACATCTACCAGCAAACAATGCCGCCAAACCCAGGGGGAGAGTGGTGGACTCGTCCGTGGGGAATTCTGGGCCTGTCAATTATTGGCGGCTACTTGGTGGCTGTACTGGCGAAACTCACGGGTATGGTCTGATTAACGAATGAGTCACTCCGGGAAGCATTCCGCTTCCCGGGCAACCTAAGTCAGGCGCGATTGCAATCTGGATATTTGCCCCATGTGCACACATACTCCCAGAGCAGCTTTCGCTCTAAGTGCTTTATGTAGGCAGTGGTGTAAGGTTGTCCCATGTCGACAGGGCAAGCCGAAACCCAAAGATGCTCCAGCGGCGTGGTGTCGAGAAGAGTCAACCTGAAAGTATTTGCTCCGGAGTGGCCAGGCCGTTCACTGAAAGCTGACGTGTTGAATTGGCGCAAGCGGTCGGCCAGGGTCTGACCTGTCGTTTCGCCAATGTAGATGATGAAATCGTTGTTTACCCGGTAGTTATCAGGCTTTTTTTTGCTGCGCGCGATGAAATACACGCCCGGTAGATTCCTCCCTTCGAGCTGTGTCCGTTCGGACCAAGGGCGCCAGTCACAAAACCCTACTTCACCTATCATCGTTCGACACCTCTCCCCAAAAGGTGTCCTTTTAACATCATTGATGGGGAAAGGTAGATTCATTTTTCCTTGTTCTGGCGATGAGCGACAGCGTGTGATCCGCCTTTTACATGGGGTGTAGGAAAAATCCTCTTTTTTGGTAGGCTTTTGCCATCAGCCAAGAGGAGCGCCAAATGCCCGTCGTCATCGTTGAAAACGACACATCGCAGTGGGAAGATGAAACAGGTTCCGTATATCACTTCCCCAAACGCTATAGAGCCTGGCTTGCTCAGGGTACCGAAGTGATCTACTACAAAGGGCGCATGAAGGACAAAGCGTTGGCCTCCGCCCGCCTAAGCCCTGGTCCGCATTATTTTGGTAGGGCGCGCATTGGTAAGGTCTACGCAGACACCGGTAGTGACAAGGGCGACCTTTACGCGCTGATCGAAAACTTCGCGCAGTTTGAAGGTGCTGTCCCTTCGAAAATTCATGGTGTTTACCTAGAGACCATCCCTGCCAACCGAGTAAAAAACTATTGGCGTGACGGGGTTCGGCCTATATCCCAAGCCGATTTCGATGCCATTTTAAGCCATGCGAAGCTCCAGCCTTCACAAGCAGAAGCAGATGTGCCGAATGTGGAAGGCGACCCGTATACCTTCGAATCGGCCAATGAAGGTAGCAAATCTAGCTACTTTGGAACTCGCTACGAGCGCCGAAAAGATCTAAGGATCAAGGCCATCGCTATCCACGGTCTTGACTGCAAAGGATGTGGATTTGATTTCGAACAGGCTTACGGTGAACACGCGAAGGGCTTCATTCACGTTCATCATGTCGTACCGATTTCGGAGTTCGGTGGCGAGAAAGCTGTGGATCCTGAGACGGATCTCGTAACGTTGTGCGCCAACTGTCACGCAGTCGTTCACCGCAAGCGGGATATGACTCTCAGCATTGATGAATTAAAAGGAATGGTGCGCGGGCGTTGGGTCTTCGAGCCTTGAGCGCATTTCCGTGCTTCAGGTAATAGCCGTCGCGCTGGGGCAGGATTGGGACACCGAGCCCAACCCGCCACCGTTTCGCTGATCAGTCCACCCACCGCCACAGCGGCTCATCCAGCAACCCAACCCCGCGCAACTGCGTCTGCCCTTGCTGCTTCTCCAGCTCCAGCACATTGCACCCCTCACACGCCGTCAACGCCTCAATCAACGGCCTGCTGTGCGACACCACCCACACCTGGCTACGCTGCGAAGCGCGAATAATCAGCCGCGCCAGGGCCGGGAGCAGTTCGGCATGCAGGCTGGTTTCCGGTTCGTTGAGCACCATCAGCGATGGCGGCCGCGGCGTCAGCAGCGCGGCCATTAGCAACAGGTAGCGCAGTGTGCCATCCGACAACTCGGCGCCGCCCAGCGGACGCAGCAGCCCGTGCTGGTACAACCGCACGCTGAACAGGCCGCCCGGTGGCGCGTCGATTTCCAGGCGGCTACCGGGAAATGCATCCTCCAGCGCTGCCACGAGGTCTTCCACCTCTCCAATCTCGATGATGGTCTGCAGCGCCGAAGCGAGGTTGCGGCCATCGTGGTGCAGCACTGGCGAGCGGGTGCCTAGCTGGGGCTGACGGCAGGGCGCATCGCGGTCGATGCGGAAGTGATCGTAGAACCGCCAGCTGTTGATGAACGCGCGCAGCTCGCCGATCTCTGGCGCTTGGCGGGGGCGTCCGACGATGTTGAAGAAGCTCTCACAACTATCGGCATGCTGATCGAGCACCGTCCAGCTGTTGCACTCCCGGGCGCGGACCATGGCGTTCTTGCGCTCTACCAACAAGGAGGAGGGGCGGTAGGCTCCAGCACCCCAGATGGCTTCAGATTTGATCTCGGGATCGAGCATGAATGCAGTGGGATAGGGTAGGGGAATCGGCAGGCCGAGGGATATGGCAAAGCCGAAATCTTCGGTGGCAAAACCCAAGCGCAGGCGTTTGACGTCGCTCGGATGCTGGCCTTGGATGGGCACTTCACCGCGCTTCATGCGCGCACTCATCTCAGGCCCGGCCCACCAGGTCGAATCCAGTCCCCCTTCACGGGCAAGCGCTTCAATCACGCCGCCCAGGGCGGTTTCGGCGATCAGGCGCAGGGCCTTGTAGAGATTGGATTTGCCGCTGCCGTTGGCACCCGTCACCAGGTTGAGTTGGCCTAGTGGCAACACAAGGTGATTGATCGAGCGGTAATTGCCGATGGCGAGGGTGGTGAGCATCCGGTGCATCCCAGCTTGAACTGAGTGACCGATTGTGGCCGAACTGGGTTGGCGTTACTACCGGTCAGCTTGGCTTCGGGAGTGGGGGCGGCTGTGTTCGAGTTCATCAAACAGGGCGCGAACCATCATGTTTAGGTAGTGGGAGGCAGCGACCCTGCGGTGGTCACCTAGCATGACGCCGGTGTGGTTGAGGTAGCGGGCGCAGTCCAACAGTTTCGAGGCTTCTTCTTTGGCTTGGGTGATGGGTATCTCGGAGATGGCTGTGAGCAATCGCTGGGATGGTCTGGAGCTGTTGTCGCTTGAACTGCTCGGGGTGTTGATTTGGAGCATTGGTGAATTCTCCTGGAGATTTAGAGCAGGGGCTTGGATTGTTGGGGCCGCTTTGCGGCCCATCGCCGGCAAGCGCGGCTTCCACATGAATGAAAGCGGCGGTGCCGGTGGTGAACTGTTTCAATCTTTCATCATGCCCAGTTCGGCATCGTCGAGCAGGGCCTTGGCCAGGGCGCTGAGGTAGTGCGAGGCCCAGAGCAGCTGGGGTTTGTCTTCCATCAGGCCGTCGATGGTCAGGTCGC
>NZ_VZII01000017.1 GCF_009391885.1 Pseudomonas sp. MN1F
AAAGTGGCGGACTCAGCAGGATTCGAACCTGCGACCGCTCGGTTCGTAGCCGAGTACTCTATCCAGCTGAGCTATGAGTCCGTGTCTTGCCGCGCATATTAGTTCGCTGAAACATTTTTGCAAGAACTTTTTCGTTTAACTTCAACGACTTAGCGTTCCTACCGTTTACAGCGCCCTACGCAAATAATGGCGGTGAAGGGGGGATTCGAACCCCCGATACCCTTATGAGGTATACTCCCTTAGCAGGGGAGCGCCTTCGGCCACTCGGCCACCTCACCGCAACACGAGGCGAATATTAAACAAGCTCTTCCTCGTTTGCAACCCTTTTTTTGAAAAAAACTTCAAAAAAATTAAAGGCTTGGCTCCTCGTCCTTCTCTTTCTTGATCCGCAGGTAGATTTCTTCGCGGTGAACGGCCACTTCTTTAGGGGCGCTGACACCAATGCGCACCTGGTTGCCTTTGACGCCGAGCACCGTCACGGTGATCTCGCCGTCTCCAATGATCAGGCTCTCGGCGCACCGACGAGTCAGAATCAACATAGCTTTCTCCTTACGCAAAACATTCAGGGATTACAGTCTTGGGATGTCAGGCCTGAGCGTGGACGACGACACAGGGCCTGGATGATCGCCCCACTGGCAGGACAGGGCCTGCGTGGCGACCAGAAACGCGAAGGGCGCGGCTAAGCCGCGCCCTCCGGGCAACGCGTTACTCGCCCTGTCGGGCCGGAGCGTCGAGCTCGAACGCGGTGTGCAGCGCGCGCACGGCCAGCTCCAGGTACTTCTCTTCAATGACCACCGAGACCTTGATTTCGGAGGTGGAGATCATCTGGATGTTGATGCTCTCCTTGGCCAGGGCTTCGAACATGCGGCTGGCAACGCCCGCGTGGGAGCGCATGCCGACGCCGACGATCGAGACCTTGGCGATCTTGGTATCGCCGATCACTTCACGGGCACCGATTTCACGTGCGGTGTTTTCCAGCACGCTGTAGGCCTTCTCGTACTCGTTGCGGTGCACGGTGAAGGTGAAGTCGGTGGTGTTATCGTGCGAGACGTTCTGCACGATCATGTCCACTTCGATGTTCGAAGCGCTGATCGGGCCGAGGATCTTGAAGGCAACGCCCGGGGTGTCCGGCACGCCACGAATGGTCAGCTTGGCCTCATCACGGTTGAAGGCGATACCGGAAATGATCGGCTGTTCCATGGATTCCTCTTCATCAATGGTAATGAGGGTACCTGGACCCTCCTTGAAGCTGTGCAGCACGCGCAGCGGAACGTTGTACTTGCCGGCAAACTCCACCGAACGGATCTGCAGCACCTTGGAACCGAGGCTGGCCATTTCCAGCATCTCTTCAAAGGTGATCTTCTCCAGGCGCTGCGCTTGCGGCACGACGCGCGGGTCGGTGGTGTAGACGCCATCGACGTCTGTGTAGATCTGGCACTCGTCAGCCTTGAGCGCAGCCGCCAGGGCTACGCCGGTGGTGTCGGAGCCACCACGGCCAAGGGTGGTGATGCTGCCGTGCTCGTCGACGCCCTGGAAACCGGCCACCACGACCACGCGGCCTTCCTTGAGGTCGGCACGGATCTTCTGGTCGTCGATCTGCAGGATGCGCGCCTTGTTGTGCGCGCTGTCGGTGAGGATGCGCACCTGGTTGCCGGTGTAGGACACCGCTGGCACACCACGCTTGATCAAGGCCATGGTCAGCAGGGCAATGGTGACCTGCTCGCCGGTCGACACGATCACATCCAGTTCACGCGGAACCGGCTGATCGGTGATCTGCTTGGCCAGATCGATCAGGCGATTGGTTTCACCGCTCATGGCCGACAGCACAACCACCAGGTCGTCGCCCGCCTCACGGTGTTTCTTGACCTTTTCGGCTACCTGCTCGATCCGCTCGATGGAACCGACAGAGGTGCCGCCAAATTTCTGTACGATCAACGCCATTTCAATGGTGCCTCAGCCCGTACCGGGCCTCAAAAAAACCATCCAACATGAAGGGGCGAGTGACTAGACCACCCGCCCCCTCATCTCAAAGTCCCTGCTCTGCGAACGGTACGGCCAGCGCCAGGGCCTGGTCCAGTGCAGCGACGTCGACGCCACCACCCTGGGCCATGTCCGGACGGCCACCGCCCTTGCCACCCACTGCCGCAGCGGCTTGTTTCATCAGGTCACCAGCCTTGAGTTGGCTGGAGAGGTCCTTGGTCACGCCGGCCACCAGCACGACCTTGCCCTCATGCTCGCTGCCCAGCAGGATCACTGCGTGGCCGAGCTTGTTCTTCAGCTGATCGACCAGCGCCAGCAGTGCCTTGCCATCCTGCCCATCCAGGCGGGCGGCAAGCACCTTGGCACCCTTGACCTCAACGGCCGCATTGGAGAGATCGTCCCCGGCGGCGCTGGCGGCCTTGGCCTGCAGCTGTTCGAGCTGCTTTTCCAGCTGACGGTTGCGCTCGAGCACAGCCGACAGCTTGTCGATCAGGTTGTCACGGTTGCCCTTGACCAGCTGCGCGGCTTCCTTGACCTGCTCTTCGGCAGCGTTCAGGTAGGCCAGTGCAGCGGCACCGGTAACCGCTTCGATGCGGCGCACGCCCGAGGCCACGCCGCCTTCGCTGATGATCTTGAACAGGCTGATATCGCCGGTGCGCTTGGCGTGGATACCGCCGCACAGCTCGACGGAGAAGTCGCCGCCCATGCTCAGCACGCGCACGGTATCACCGTACTTCTCGCCGAACAGGGCCATGGCCCCCTTGGCCTTGGCGGTTTCGATATCGGTCAGCTCGGTTTCAACCGGGGTGTTCTTGCGCACTTCGCGGTTGACGATGTCTTCCAGGGCCTTGATTTGCGCAGGCGATACCGCTTCGAAGTGGCTGAAGTCGAAACGCAGGCGCTGGCTGTCGACCAGCGAGCCCTTCTGCTGTACGTGCTCGCCCAGTACCTGACGCAGCGCTTCGTGCAGCAGGTGGGTGGCCGAGTGGTTCAGCGAGGTGGCGTGCTGCACGTCGGCATCGACCTTGGCCTCGACGGGCGAGCCAATGACCAGCGCACCGCTGGCGACCACGCCGTGGTGCAGGAAGGCGCCGCCGGTCTTGGTGGTGTCGCGCACGTCGAAGCGCGCAGCGCCAGCCTGCAGGAAGCCGCTGTCACCGACCTGGCCACCGGATTCGGCGTAGAACGGGGTGCGGTCGAGGACCACGACGCCCTGCTCGCCTTCGCCCAGCTGGTCGACGGCCTGGCCGTCCTTGTACAGGGCGATGATCTTGCCCTGGCCTTCGGTGGCGTCATAACCGAGGAACTCGGTGGCGCTGTCGACCTTGACCAGGCTGTTGTAGTCCATGCCGAAGCTGCTGGCGGAACGGGCACGCTCGCGCTGGGCCTCCATTTCACGCTCGAAGCCGGCTTCGTCGATGGTCAGCTCGCGCTCGCGGGCGATGTCGGCAGTCAGGTCCATCGGGAACCCGTAGGTGTCGTACAGCTTGAACACCACGTCACCCGGGACCACCTCGCCCTTGAGCTGGGCCAGGTCCTGCTCGAGGATGCGCAGGCCCTGCTCCAGGGTCTTGGCAAACTGTTCTTCTTCAGCCTTGAGCACGCGCTCGATGTGCGCCTGCTGGCTCTGCAGCTCCGGGAAGGCCTCGCCCATCTCGGCGGCCAGGGCGGCGACGATCTGGTAGAAGAAGCTGCCCTTGGCGCCCAGCTTGTTGCCGTGACGGCAAGCGCGGCGAATGATGCGGCGCAGCACGTAGCCACGGCCTTCGTTGGACGGCAGCACGCCGTCGGCAATCAGGAAGCCGCAGGAACGGATGTGGTCGGCAACCACTTTCAGCGAAGCCTGGCCATCGTTGCTGCAACCGATGGCCTTGGCCGCGGCAGACAGCAGGTTCTGGAACAGGTCGATCTCGTAGTTCGAGTGCACGTGCTGCATGACCGCACTGATGCGCTCCAGGCCCATGCCGGTGTCCACCGACGGCGCTGGCAGCGGGTGCAGCACGCCGTCGGCGGTGCGGTTGAACTGCATGAAGACGTTGTTCCAGATCTCGATGTAGCGGTCGCCGTCTTCTTCTGGCGAGCCGGGTGGGCCGCCCCAGATGTCGGCGCCGTGGTCGTAGAAGATCTCGGTGCAAGGGCCGCACGGGCCGGTGTCACCCATGGTCCAGAAGTTGTCGGAAGCGTACGGGGCGCCTTTGTTGTCACCGATGCGCACCATGCGCTCGGCCGGCACGCCGACTTCCTTGGTCCAGATGTCGTAGGCTTCGTCGTCAGAGGCGTAGACGGTGACCCAGAGCTTTTCCTTGGGCAGGTTCAGCCACTTGTCGGAGGTCAGGAAGGTCCAGGCGAAGGTGATCGCGTCGCGCTTGAAGTAGTCACCGAAGCTGAAGTTGCCCAGCATTTCGAAGAAGGTGTGGTGACGCGCGGTGTAGCCGACGTTTTCCAGGTCGTTGTGCTTGCCACCGGCACGCACGCACTTCTGGCTGCTGACAGCGCGGGTGTAGGCACGCTTCTCGGCACCGAGGAAGCAGTCCTTGAACTGGTTCATGCCAGCGTTGGTGAACAGCAGGGTCGGGTCGTTGTTCGGGATCAGCGAACTGGAGGCGACTCGGGTATGGCCCTGCTCTTCGAAGAAGCGAAGGAAGGCTTCACGGATTTCTGCGCTTTTCATAGGTTCTTCCACGGAAACGGCGGCCCTTGGGGGCAAACACGTCGACGAAACGACGGCAAAGGGCCGCATTATATCGGTCCTGCAAGCAAGGTGCAGTGTGTTTATGCGATAGAAAGCGTCGATTGGACGGCTTTTAAGGCGCTTGCAAACGAAAATGACATGAGCGGATGCTAAATGCAGCCTTTCGCCACTGGCAAGCCAATTACCGCCCAAGGGAAGGGAAAATGGAACAGGCGGTGAATTAAAAGGTTTTCATCCGCGATCGGATCCGAAAAGCAGCCGCCTTTTCAGCGGCGGCCACGGTTTCAGCCCAGCCGCTGCCCCGAATCAGGCACGATCAGGATGCCGGCGCGCAGGCCATTCTTGACCCTGGGGTTGGGGAAGATGATGCGGGCCCCCTCCTCTTCGACCACCCAGCGCATCTCGGCCAGGTCTTCGGCCAGCAGGTAACCCTTGCTCAGCTCGGAGAAGTTCTCGATGTCCGCCGGCAGGTGCAGTTGGAAGGTGTCGCTGTGCTTGATGATTTCGCGGGCGACGCTGAACAGCTTCAGGCCGTGCAGCGAAACGTCGATCTCGGGCTCGGTACCCTCGATGATCTGAATCAATCGCCCTTCGAGCTTGTCGAGGTTGACCTGCTCGTTCTGCCCGAATGGCCGCGCCTTGCCCAACTCCAGGGTGAACGCCTCGGCATCCAGCTGCTCGTAGGTGAAGGCACTGAAGGTGATCGATGACTTGCTCTGCAACAGCACCGCCTCCATGCCAGCTGCCGCCAGGCGAGCCAGCTCGCGGCGGGAATGCTTGCGGCCCTCCTTGTAAGGGTACAGGGCGAACTGCTCGATCTTCGAGCCACGGATGGCAGTATGCAGGTCGTAATGCAGGCGGGTGCGCTCAGGCTTGCTGAAGAACACCCGGGCGAACTGTTCCAGCTCGGCCGCACGCAATGCCTCGAAGCCACTGGAGAGCTCGTGACGACCGTTGAACAGCCGGTTGATGTCCTGTTCGACGAAACGCTCACCCTTGCGGATGGCGACCGGGTTGCCGAACAGGAACAGAATCCGCGCACGCGGCTTGATCTTGCCGTTGGCCACGCCGTGCAGGAGCCTTTCGAGCAGCTCGATCGGCGCCGTCTCGTTGCCGTGGATACCGGCCGAGAGCAGCAGGTCCAGCCCACAATCCTCGCTTTCGGGCGGGCGCACTTCCAGTGCGCCCTCCCCCAGCCAGCGCAACCGCACGCCCTTGGGTGTCACTTGAGTCTTCTCGGCCGGCTCGTGATCGGTCAGGGTCAGCTCGAGCAATTTGCCAAGGGCGAGCATAGGCGCTTCCTTAGTGGTGGTGGCCGCAGTCGGGGCCATGGACGTGATCGTCATCTTCGCCGACTTCCGCCGGTTCCATTTCCAGCTGCAGGCTGACCAGGTTGGTGGCCATCGGGCGCAGCAGCAGGTTGGCGTATTCAGCATCACCCTCCTCGACATCCACGCCGATCAGCAGCTGGCCACGGCCGTCCTGCTGAACCCACACCTCCTTGCCTTGCCAGACAATGGCAAAACGGGTGCAGGAGGTTTCCAGCTGGGTGCCGTCTACATCTTCGAGGATCAGGCGCAGGGCGTCGGTCATTGCAAATTCTCTCTTCAAGGTTGGCGTTGGAACGGGTACACCGAACCCAACTTCAGGATCTGGGTCAATTCATCCAGAGCGGTACGGCACTCCAGCAGCAGCTGCGGGTCGGCAAGGTCGGCTTCGCCAAGGCGATCTCGGTAATGCTTGTCGACCCACTGCACCAGGGTGTCGTACAGCGGGGCGGTCATGATAACGCCTGGATTGACCGCCGCCAGTTCCGATTCCTTCAATGCCACGCGCAAACGCAGGCAAGCCGGGCCACCGCCGTTCTGCATGCTCTGCTTGAGGTCGAACACCTTGACCTCCTTCACCGCGCCGCCCTGGGCAGTCAACTGGCCGAGGTAGGCCCAGACCCGCTCGTTGTTGCGGCACTCTTCCGGCACCACCAGCAGCATCGAGCCATCGTCACGGCTGAGCAGCTGGCTGTTGAACAGGTAGGAGCGCACCGCATCTTCTACCGCCACCGCCGCACGCGGCACACGGATAGCCTGGAAGTTGCCTCCCTTGCTGGCCAGTTTAGCCTGCAGTTGGCCAAGCACCGCGTCGGTCTCGAGGAAAGCGTCCTCGTGGTAGAACAGCACTTCACCGTTACCGACCGAAATCACATCGTTGTGGAACACCCCTTGGTCGATCACCGCCGGGTTCTGTTGAGCGTAGACCACACCGTCAGCGCTCAGGCCGTGCAGCCTGGCCACCGCCTGGGAGGCCTCCAGGGTCTGCCGCGCCGGGTACTTCTGCGGTGCGGGGTAGCGGCTGTCGAAGGCACTGCGGCCATAGACGAAGAACTCTACCCCGGCTTCGCCGTATTCGCGGCAGAAGCGCGTGTGGTTCGCCGCACCCTCGTCGCCGAACTGTGCCACGGCAGGCAGGGCTTCATGGTGGGCAAAGTGTTTCTCGTTGTTGAACATCGCCGCCAGCACGCGACTGGTGGTCGGGTGCTCGATGCTGCGGTGGTACTTGCAGTTGAGGTTGGCGGCAGTGAAGTGCACGCGACCATCGGCGGTGTCGGCACTCGGGCTGACGGTGGCGGCGTTGGCCACCCACATGCTCGAGGCCGAGCAGCTGGCGACCAGCAGTGGCATGGCCTCCTTGGCCGCACGCTGAATCACCTCGGCATCGCTGCCGCTGAAACCCAGGCGGCGCAAGGCAGCCACGTCCGGACGCTCCTGCGGCGCCAGCACGCCCTGCTTGAAGCCCATGTCGGCCAGCGCTTTCATCTTGGCCAGGCCCTGGCGCGCCGCTTCGCGCGGGTTGGAGCCTTGCTGGCTGTTGCTCTGCGAAGCCACGTTACCGTAGGACAGGCCGCCGTAGTTGTGGGTAGGCCCCACCAGGCCATCAAAATTCACTTCATAGGATTTCATCGGCTAGGCTCCGTGACCTGTTGTTATAGAGTGACGCCCGGCGTCAGGGTCGCCGGCAGGGCAAGGCTGGCGGTCTCCAGCGAAGCCACGGGGTAAGCGCAGTAATCGGCTGCGTAGTAGGCACTGGCGCGGTGGTTGCCACTGGCGCCCACGCCACCAAACGGCGCACTGCTGGCGGCGCCGGTCAGCTGCTTGTTCCAGTTGACGATCCCGGCACGGCTACGCAACCAGAAGTACTGGTAGCGCGCACGGGAATCGGACAGCAAGCCGGCGGCCAGGCCGTATTGAGTGTTGTTGGCCTCGTCGATGGCGGCATCGAAGTCGGCGTAGCGGATGACCTGCAGCAGCGGGCCGAAAAACTCTTCGTCCGGGCGCTCGGCCACGGCCGTGACATCGAGAATGCCGGGCGTCAGCAGCGCGGCGCCGGCCTGCGGCTGGGTCATGGCCAGCAGCTTCACGGCGCCCTTGGCCAACAGTTCGGCCTGGGCCGCGATCAGTGCCTGCGCTGCCTGCAGCGAAATCACCGAGCCCATGAACGGCGCGGGCTGCTGGTCGAAGGCACCGACGGTAATGCTCCGGCACACCTCGACCAGCCGCGCGATCAGCGCATCGCCCCAGGCGCCCTGTGGCACCAGCAGGCGGCGCGCACAGGTGCAGCGCTGGCCAGCAGAGATGAATGCCGACTGGATTATGGTGTACACCGCGGCATCAAGGTCCTTGACCTCATCCACCAGCAGCGGGTTGTTACCGCCCATTTCCAGGGCGAGGATCTTGTCCGGGCGGCCGGCGAACTGCTGGTGCAAGAGGTTGCCGGTGCGGCTGGAGCCCGTGAAGAACAGGCCGTCGATACCCGGGTTGGCAGCCAGCGCCACGCCGGTTTCCCGGGCGCCTTGAACCAGGTTGAGCACACCGGCCGGCAGGCCGGCGGCGATCCAGCAGTTGACCGTCAGTTCGGCGACCTTGGGGGTCAGCTCGCTGGGTTTGAACACCACGCAGTTGCCCGCCAGCAGCGCTGGCACGATATGGCCATTGGGCAAATGACCGGGGAAGTTGTAAGGGCCGAACACCGCCACCACGCCATGGGGCTTGTGCCGCAGCACCGCCGTGGCATCGGCCAGCGGGCCGCTCTTTTCGCCGGTACGCTCACGGTAGCTCTGCACCGAGATCGCCACCTTGTTGACCATGCTGGTCACTTCCGTGGCCGATTCCCACAGCGGCTTGCCGGTTTCCTCACCGATGCAGTGGGCCAGCGCCTCGGCATGCTGCTTCAGCTGCTCGGCGAATTTCTCCAGCACGTCGATACGCGCTTCCAGGCTCAGTTGCGCCCAGGCCGGGAATGCCTGGCGGGCCGCCTTGACGGCTGCGTCAACCTGGCCCGCATCGGCGCCCTGCCCTTGCCAGACCACTGCCTGAGTCACCGGGTTGAGCGACTGCAGGGCTTCGCCCTGGCCAGCCAGCCAGTTGCCTGCGATGTAATGTGTGGTCATTTACTGGGCCTCCCGGCTTGCCGACAGCGGCACGGCGCGCACGTTGTCGCCGGCGCCCATGCGCAAGCGCTTGGCGGTCTGCGGGTCGACCACCAGGGTGCCTGCGGCCAGGCGCGCCGGCGCGGCAGTAATGCGGCAGTCGTCACGCTTGCGGTTGTGGATGATGTAAGGGGTCGCGTCATCGCCCGGCGTACCCACGGCCAGCACGAGGGTCTCGCTGTCGCGCACGGCGCGGATCTTCGAGGTCTCGCATTCGATGGCCGGGCCGGCGTCGAAGATGTCGACATAGCCCTGGTAGCTGAAGCCTTCCTGCTTGAGCATCGCCAACGCAGGCTCGGTGTCGGTGTGCACACGGCCGATGACATTGCGCGCGGCTTCGGACAGGAAGCAGGTGTACAGCGGGAACTTGGGCATCAGCTCGGCAATGAACGACTTGTTGCCCACGCCGGTGAGGTAGTCGGCCTGGCTAAACTCCATCTTGAAGAAGTGCCGGCCCAGGCTTTCCCAGAACGGCGAACGGCCTTGCTCGTCGGACTTGCCGCGCATTTCGGCGATGATCTTGTTGCCGAACAGCTCAGGGAACTCGGCAATGAACAGCATGCGCGCACGCGACAGCAGGCGGCCGTTGAGCGCGGAGCGGTAATCACTGCGCAGGAACAGCGAGCACAGCTCGGAGTTGCCGGTCAGGTCGTTGGCCAGGAACAGCGTGGGGATTTCGCGGTAGATCTTCAGCTCCTGGGAGGCACTGACTGTCAGGCCGACCCGGTAGTTGTACCAAGGCTCACGCAGGCCCACGGCACCGGCGATGGCGCTGATGCCGACCACCAGGCCTTCGTCGTTCTCCAGCACGAACAGGTAGTCGGTGTCGCCACGCTCGGCTTCGCCACGGAAGCTCTTCTCGGCCCAGCCGACACGGTGGCCGAGGCGCTCCTCGTTGGCCGGCAGGGTGGTCAACCCAGTGGTGCCGGTGCTGCGGGCCAATTCGATCAGCGCGGGTAAATCGCTGCTGCGTACAGGACGAACGATCATGCTATCTCCTTGTGCGGCGGCCAGTGCCTGCCGCGAAACTCAACGTTCCGGCTTGTGCGAAGCTCAGGCTGCGACCAAGCGCACGCTGGCGCCCTCGCCTACCCCCAGGGCCTCGGCCGCCTGGCTGCTCAGGCTGACCGGCTTGCCCGGCACCCAGTCCAGCTCCAGCAGCACTGCGCGGTAATCCTGCAACTGGCCGTTGCACACCAGGTACGGGCGCCCGCCCTTGACCGGGGTGTCGTCGACCTTGACCGGCACCACACGGCTCTGGGCGATCGAACGGATGCCCGAGGTTCGCGCATGCAAGGTCGGCCCGCCGTCAAAGATGTCGATGTAGTGCTCGGTCTCGAAGCCTTCGCGCATGAGGATGTCGAAGGTGATCTGCGCCCGCGGGTGCACCTGGCCCATGGCTTCCTGGGCTTCATCCGGCAGCAGCGGCACGTAGATCGGATAATGCGGCATCAGCTCGGCGAGGAAGGTGCGGCTCTTCAGGCCGCACAGGCGCTCGGCATGGGCGTAGTTGAGGTCGAAGAAGTTGCGACCGATGGCATCCCAGAACGGCGATTCGCCCTGCTCGTCGCTGTAGCCGACGATTTCGGTGACCACCGAATCGGCGAAGCGCTCCGGGTGCGAGGCCATGAACAGCAGGCGGCCACGGGAGTTGAGCTCGGCCCAGCCACTGTTCACCAGCTCCGGCAACACATAGAAGCTGGTCAGCAGGCTGTTGCCGGTGAGGTCGTGGCACAGCGACAGGACATGGATCTTGTTGTGGATCTTCAGCTCCCGCGAGGCGTGCACGAAGGTCTCGTTGCGGAAGCTGTAGAACGGCTCGGAATAGCCAGCCGAGGCAACGATGGCCGAGCAGCCGGCCAGCTGGCCAGTCTCGCTGTCTTCGAGCACGAAGAAGTAGCTCTCTTCACCGTTGAAACTGACCTCAGCAGCGAAGGAGGTTTCAGAGGCGGCAATCTTGTCGCCCAGGCGGGCGGCATCGTCCGGCAGCGAAGTGACACCAACGGGGCTGTCGGCAGCCATGCGCTGCACTTCGTTCAGATCCGCCATTTGCGCGGGGCGCATCACCAGCATGGTGTCACTCCTTTGGAAAAACGGGCCATTCAGGACGGCACGGAAAAACGGCGGGCACAGCGGCACCCGCACTGGAATTCAAGTTTCACCGACCCGGACCGGGTCGGCGAAAGGACCGCAGGCCGATCAGCCCTTGGTCAGTTGCGCCACAGCGCGTTCGAAGCGGTCCAGGCCTTCGTCAATGTCGGCATCTTCGACCACCAGGCTTGGCGCGAAGCGGACCACATCCGGGCCGGCCTGCAGCACCATCACGCCTTGTTTTTCAGCGGCGTTGAGCACGTCCTTGGCCTTGCCCTGCCAGGCTTCGGTCAGCACGCAGCCGATCAGCAGGCCGACGCCACGCACCTGGCTGAACAGGCCGTACTGCTGGCCGATCTTTTCCAGGCGGGACTTGAAACGCTCGTGTTTGGCCTTGATACCAGCCAGGGTTTCCGGGGTATTGACCACGTCCAGCACGGCGCAGGCGACGGCGCAGCCCAGCGGGTTGCCGCCATAGGTGGTGCCGTGGGTGCCGACGGCCAGGTGCTTGGCGATGTCGGTGGTGGTCAGCATGGCACCGATCGGGAAGCCACCGCCCAGGCTCTTGGCGCTGGTCAGGATGTCCGGGGTGACGCCGTAGTGCTGGTAGGCGTACAGCGAGCCGGTGCGGCCGACGCCGGTCTGCACTTCGTCGAAGATCAGCAGGGCGTTGTGCTCGTCGCACAGCTTGCGCGCGCCTTCCAGGTAGGCCTTGTCGGCCGGCACCACACCGCTCTCGCCCTGGATCGGTTCGATCACCACGGCGCAGGTCTTGTCGGAAATCTGTGCCTTCAGCGCTTCCAGGTCGTTGTAGGGCACGTGGCTGATGCCGGTGATCTTCGGGCCGAAGCCGTCGGAGTACTTCGGCTGGCCACCGACGCTGACGGTGAACAGGGTGCGACCGTGGAAGCTGTTCACGGTGGCGATGATTTCGTGCTTCTCAGGGCCGAAGCGGTCGTGGGCGACCCGACGGGCCAGCTTGAAAGCGGCCTCGTTCGACTCGGCGCCGGAGTTGCAGAAGAACGCACGGTCGGCAAAGGTGGCGTCGACCAGTTTGTGCGCCAGGCGCAGGGCCGGCTCGTTGGTGAAGACGTTGGATACGTGCCAGAGGGTGTTGGCCTGTTCGGTCAGGGCCTTGACCAGTGCCGGGTGGCAATGGCCCAGGGCATTCACCGCGATGCCGCCGGCAAAGTCGATGAGCTCGCGGCCCGACTGGTCCCAGACGCGGGAACCCTCGCCTCGCACAGGAATGAAGGCCGCCGGAGAATAATTGGGGACCATGACCTGGTCGAAATCGGCACGTTGCACCGGGGCTTGCTCAACGGACATCTGAGTCTCCTGAAGAGGAACGCTGGCCTGGAAGTGGCGAGCGATGGGGGGATTGTAAGGACTGATCCGCGCCTGTCCTTGCGGCCAAGCGACAACTTGTTACAGCGCAAAACCCAGTTTTACCCAGGCTTTCGGCAATGCGACAAACACTGTCGCAATCGCGCAGTGTACGGGAGAGAGGGGGCTGGGTGAACGGGTGTGCACATTAACAAAGGGCCGGCACAGGAGAAGGAAATATCAGCCCTTTTCGGCAGGCGCCGAGCTCAGTTCGAACGGGCTGCTGCTGCGCCGCTGGTTGCGGTCTTCCCGCGGCGTCGCGCCGAAGAAATTGCGATAGGCACTGGAAAAATGCGGCCCTGAGGAAAAACCACAGGACAACCCGATCTGGATGATCGACTTGCTGGTCTGCATCAGCATCTGCCGCGCCTTGTTCAGCCGCAGCTCCAGGTAATACTGGCTCGGCACGCGGTTCAGGTACTGCTTGAAGATCCGCTCCAGCTGCCGGCGAGACACGCACACATGCTGGGCGATTTCGTCAGTGGTCAGCGGCTCTTCGATGTTGGCTTCCATCAACAGCACGGCCTGAGTGAGCTTCGGATGGCTCGACCCAAGGCGGTTCTGCAACGGAATGCGCTGGCGCTCGCCCCCTTCGCGAATGCGCTCGACCACCAGTTCCTCGGACACTGCCCCAGCCAGCTCCGCCCCGTGATCGCGGGCCAGTACCGCCAGCAGCAGGTCGGTCACGGCCATGCCACCGCAGGCAGTCAGGCGATCACGGTCCCAGTCGAACAAGTGGCTGGTGGCGATCACCTTGGGGAAGCGCTCGGCAAAGTCGTCCTGCCAGCGCCAATGCACCGCAGCGCGATAACCGTCGAGCAAGCCAAGCATGGCCAGCGGATACACCCCGGCGGACAGGCCACCGATCAGGCAACCACTGCGCGCCAGCTGCTTGAGCGCCGCCGACAGCGCCGAACCCACTGCCTGGGGCAGATCGTCGGCCAGCAGGAACAATTTTTGGCAGCCTTCCAGGCGCCCGTTCCATGGCTCGCCCGGCAAACGCCAGGCGCCTTCCACGGCAGGCTCCGCCTGGAGGAAGACGGTCTCGTAGACCACTTCCGGGTGCACCCGCTGGGCCACCAGCAACACTTCCTCCGCCAGCGCCAGGGTCAAAGGCTTGGTGCTTGGCCAGATGAGAAAACCGATTCGCTGGGTGGTCATAGGGTGCGGTCCGAAACCTGGGTTCGTTCGAGTCTGTGGCGCCGGGTCAGGCTGCGCTCGCTGCGCAGCATGCCCTATTCTGGTGCAAAGGTGCAGCCTTTTACTTCAGGCTGCCGGAGAGGAACTGCTTGAGCCGCTCCGATTGCGGGTTGGCCAGCACTTCACGCGGGCAACCGGTTTCTTCGACCAGGCCTTTGTGCAGGAACACCAGCTGGTTCGACACTTCACGGGCAAAGCCCATTTCGTGGGTCACCACGACCATGGTCCGGCCTTCCTGGGCCAGGGCCTGCATGACCTTGAGCACATCACCCACCAGCTCGGGGTCGAGCGCCGAGGTCGGTTCGTCGAACAACATGACCTCTGGCTCCATGGCCAGGGCCCGGGCAATCGCCACGCGCTGCTGTTCACCGCCGGACATGTGCCCAGGGAAGGCGTCCTTGCGGTGGGCCACACCCACCTTGGCCAGGTAGTGCTCGGCCTTCTCCAGGGCCTCCTTCTTGTTCATCCCCAGCACGTGCACCGGTGCTTCGATGATGTTCTCCAGCGCGGTCATGTGCGACCACAGGTTGAAGTGCTGGAACACCATCGACAGGCGCGAGCGCATGCGCTGCAACTGGCGCGGGTCGGAGGCCTTGAGCGCGCCATCCTTGCCCGGTACCAGCTTGAGCTCTTCGTTGTTGAGCAGGATCTTGCCTGCATGCGGCTGCTCAAGCAGGTTGATGCAGCGCAGGAAGGTCGACTTGCCCGAACCACTGGAGCCGATGATGCTGATCACATCGCCTGCTTTCGCCGCCAGGGACACGCCCTTGAGTACTTCATGGCTGCCGTAGCGCTTGTGCAGGTCTTTGACTTCGAGTTTGTACATGCTGTCGGTTCTCACAGAGCGTTCAGTGCTTGCGCGGCGCCAGGTAGCCGAGCCAGCGGCGTTCGGCCATCTTGAACAGGCGCACCAGGATGAAGGTCAGGCACAGGTAGAACACGCCCGCCGTGATGTAGGCCTCGAAAGGCAGGTAGTACTGGGCATTGACCGTGCGCGCGGCACCAGTGATGTCGATCAAGGTAACGATCGACGCCAGGCTGGTGGTCTGCAGCATCATGATCACTTCGTTGCTGTACTGCGGCAGTGCCCGGCGCAAGGCCGACGGCAGCAGGATGCGGCGGTACATCTTCATGCGTGACATGCCCATGGCCTTGGCCGCCTCGATCTCGCCATGGGGCGTGGCCTTGAGGCTGCCGGCGATGATTTCCGCGGTGTAGGCGCTGGTGTTGATGGCAAACGCCAGGCAGGCGCAGAAGGTCGCACTGGACAGCCACGGCCAGAAGATACTCTCGCGCACCGCCTCGAACTGAGCCAGGCCGTAGTAGATCAGGAACAGCTGCACCAGCATCGGCGTGCCGCGGATGACGTAGGTATACAGCCACGCGCCCATGTTCACCAGCGGCTGCTTGGACACCCGCATCAGGCCCAGCGGAACGGCCGCCAACAGGCCGAACAGCAGCGACAGCGCCAGCAGCTTGAGGGTGGTCAGCAGGCCGCCGAGGTACAGCGGCATGGCTTCCCAGACGACGTTGTAGTCGAAAATCATAGTTCAGCCACCTTGACGCCTACCGAATAGCGGCGCTCCAGATACTTCAGCGCCAGCAGCGAAAGACTGGTGATCACCAGGTACAGCGCGGCCACGGCAAGGAAGAAGGTGAAAGGCTCGCGGGTGGCGTCAGCCGCCTGCTTGGCCTTGAACATCATGTCCTGCAGGCCGACCACCGAAATCAGCGCCGTGGCCTTGGTCAGCACCAGCCAGTTGTTGGTGAAACCGGGAATGGCCAGGCGGATCATCTGCGGCACCTGGATGCGGAAGAACACCTGGCGCGCGCTCATGCCATAGGCCACGCCGGCTTCGGCCTGGCCCTTGGGGATACCGAGGAACGCACCACGGAAGGTTTCCGACAGGTACGCACCGAAAATGAAGCCCAGCGTGCCGATACCGGCCACCAGCGGATTCAGGTCGATGTAGTCGTCATAGCCGAGCAGCGGCGCCACCCGGTTGATGAGGTCCTGGCCGCCGTAGAAGATCAGCAGGATCAGGACCAGGTCGGGGATACCACGAATCACCGTGGAATACAGATCCCCCAGCCAGGCCAGCCAGCGCACCGGCGACAAACGCAGCGCCACGCCGATCAGGCCGAGGACGATGGCCAGGGCCATCGACGACAAGGCGAGCTGTAGCGTCAGCCACGCCCCGTCGAGGATGACTGCCCCATAGCCTTTCAACATGATTGGGATTCCTCAGGGCTTGGGAATGAAAAATGGTGCAAACCTCAGAGCCTCTGCTGTTTGCACCATTGCACAGGTGAAACCCGACGTCTTAGTTCGAGTCTGGACCGTAGATGTCGAAGTTGAAGTACTTCTTCTCGATTTCTTTGTACTTGCCGTTGGCGCGGATGGCGTCGATGGCCTTGTTGATGCGCTCGCGGTTGGCGTCGTCGCCTTTGCGCACGGCGATGCCGACGCCGTCACCGAAGTACTTCACGTCGGTGAACGATGGGCCGACGAAGGCGAAGCCCTTGCCGGCGTCGGTTTTCAGGAAGCCGTCTTCGAGCAGGGTGGCGTCGGCCACGGTGCCGTCCAGGCGGCCGGCGGCAACGTCCAGGTAGATTTCGTTCTGGGTGCCGTAAGGCACAACGGTTGCACCTTTCGGAGCCAGCACTTCCTTGGCGAAGCGGTCGTGGATCGAACCACGCTGCACACCGATCTTCTTGCCCTTGAGCTCGTCGAGGCTGTCACTGACGGTGGTGCCTTCCTTCATCACCAGGCGCGCTGGGGTCAGGTAGTAGCGCTTGGTGAAGTCGACCGACTTCTTGCGATCATCGGTGATCGACATGGACGACAGAATGGCGTCGATCTTGCGCACTTTAAGCGCCGGGATCAGGCCGTCGAACTCTTGCTCGACCCAGGTGCACTTGACCTTCATCTCTTCACACAGGGCGTTGCCGATGTCGTAGTCGAAACCGACGATGCTGCCGTCCGGCGCTTTGGAGGCGAACGGTGGGTAAGCGGCTTCGATGCCGATCTTCAACGGTTTTTCATCGGCCTGCGATACCAGGGAAAACACGGAAAGCGCCAGGGCGCCAAGCAGTGCGAGCTTCTTCATCAGGTAACTCCATCGGTACGGGGCAATACGAGGCAGGGGTAACAACTGCCCGATATGCGAATGGGTACAACGCGAGCCGCGCAGGTTTCGACCAAGGTCGCAGACCACGAGCGAGTGAGTGGCATTTTAACGACAGCCCGGTAGTCGATATTTCTTCAAAGCGACAACTACTTATAGAAGCGCTTGAAATCGCGGCGGGCGATGTTGACAGCTTTTGCAAATCATGCAAGAGCTCGAGAGAAATAACCTGTTAGCCAAGCAATTAGCGGGCCTATTATTGGCAAACCCTTGCAATACGGCAAGTGTAGCGTTTCACCTTGCTGAAAATGGCCGCGCGAACGCACCGAAATGGCACGGAACTGTTTCCGTGCGCCCCGTTCCTGTGCGAAATCGGTGACAGAAGAGTTACCGATGATTGTCGGGTAACAGTAAAGCAAAAACCCCGCCGGATGCCCTGGCGGGGTTTTGCACCATCGGTAACGCGGGCTTGTCAGGCCGAAGCCAGGCTCATCGCCTTGTGGGTATCGATCAGGTGTTGCACCACACCTGGGTCAGCCAGGGTCGAGATGTCACCCAGGGCATCGTACTCGGCCGTGGCGATCTTGCGCAGGATACGTCGCATGATCTTGCCAGAACGGGTTTTCGGCAGGCCCGGCGCCCACTGGATCACATCCGGCGAAGCGATCGGGCCGATTTCCTTGCGCACCCAGTTCTTCAGCTCCAGGCGCAGCTGCTCGCTCGGCTCGATACCGGCATTGAGGGTGACATAGACATAGATGCCCTGCCCCTTGATGTCGTGCGGCACACCGACCACTGCTGCCTCCGCCACCTTGGCGTGGGCGACCATGGCGCTTTCGATCTCGGCGGTACCCATGCGGTGGCCGGACACGTTGAGCACGTCGTCCACGCGGCCAGTGATCCAGTAGTAGCCATCCTCGTCACGCCGTGCGCCGTCGCCGGTGAAGTACATGCCGCGGAAGGTCTTGAAGTAGGTGTCGACGAAGCGGTCGTGGTCGCCGTACAGCGAGCGCGACTGGCCCGGCCAGGAATCGAGGATCACCAGGTTGCCTTCGGCAGCCCCTTCGATCAGGTTGCCCAGGTTATCCACCAGCGCCGGCACCACCCCGAAGAACGGACGGGTCGCCGAACCCGGCTTGAGCGCCGTGGCACCCGGCAGCGGGCTGATCAGCACGCCACCGGTCTCGGTCTGCCACCAGGTGTCGACGATCGGGCAACGCTCCTTGCCCACGGTCTTGTAGTACCAGTTCCAGGCCTCGGGGTTGATCGGCTCGCCCACCGAGCCCAGCAGGCGCAGGCTGGAACCGTCGGCGCCGGCAACGGCTGCCTGCCCTTCGGCCATCATGGCGCGGATGGCGGTCGGTGCGGTGTAGAGGATATTGACCTTGTGCTTGTCGACGATCTTCGACACGCGGGTGATGTCCGGGTAGTTCGGCACGCCTTCGAACAGCAGCGTGGTTGCGCCATTGGCCAGCGGGCCGTAGACGATGTAGCTGTGACCGGTGACCCAGCCGACGTCGGCGGTGCACCAGTAGACTTCGCCCGGGCGATAGTCGAACACGCGCTCATGGGTCAGCGCGGCATACACCAGGTAACCACCGGTGGTGTGCAGCACGCCCTTCGGCTTGCCGGTGGAGCCAGAGGTATAAAGGATGAACAGCGGCTCCTCGGCGCCCATTTCCTTCGGCGCGCAGTGGCTGGAGGCCACTTTCATCAGGTCTTCGTACCAGATGTCGCGGTGCTGGTGCCAGGCGATGTCGCCACCGGTGCGCTTGCACACGATGATCTTCTGCACGCTGTTGGTTTCCGGGTTGGTCAGCGCCAGGTCGACGTTGCCCTTGAGCGGGGTGCGACGGCCGCCACGCAGGCCTTCGTCAGCGGTGATGACGATTTTCGACTTGCAGTCGATGATCCGGCCAGCCAGGGCTTCCGGGGAGAAGCCACCGAATACCACCGAGTGAATGGCACCGATGCGGGCGCAGGCCAGCATGGCCACCACGGCCTCGGGGATCATCGGCATGTAGATAGTCACCACATCACCACGGTGCACGTCCTGGCCACGCAGGGCGTTGGCGAACTTGCAGACCTGCTCGTGCAGCTCGCGGTAGGTGATGTTGCGGTGTTCGGAAGGGTCGTCGCCTTCCCAGATGATTGCCAGCTGGTCGCCGCGCTCTTCGAGGTGGCGGTCCAGGCAGTTGGAGGAAACGTTGAGAGTGCCGTCGGCAAACCACTTGATATCGACATGGTGGTCGTCGAACGAGGTCTGCTTGACCTTGGTGAACGGCTTGATCCAGTCCAGACGCTGGGCCTGCTCGCGCCAGAAGCCATCCGGGTTGATCACCGATTGCTGGTACATGGCCTTGTAGGTGGCCTCGTCGGTCAGGGTAGTGGCCGCAACCTCGGGACGAACGGGATACAGTGGAGCCGCACTCATCTGTGTTACCTCGGTGTAATAGTTGTTGTTGTATGGAATCGTTTGTAACTGTACCAGAGCGGGAAAAACCATACGACGATGGTAGTAGCGCGACCGGAAAATCTTCATGTGAGCGGCGCGGAAGGCTCTAGCCCGCAGCCGCCGGCCCGGCCAGGGGAAAATGCGATCGCGCCTGCCGGGGGATTGTTACAGAATCTGGAAAAAGGCAAAAAAACTTTATCAAAACGCCATCTGTTTCCCTTAGTTGCCCAGGCATAAGATTCACCTCGCCAGCAACGGCAAGGCGATTAACTACTGGAAACAGCCCCCACGAAGGCAATCGGTTAATCCCCCTCTAATCTTTATAGTTGAACTTTGGCTGTACTCGCGGCGCCACAAGCGCCGCGTGCCCCCTCACGACCTTAGACAGGTAAAATGAAAATGAAAGCTTTACTGGTATTGGTACTTGGCGGTCTTTGCGGCGCGGCGATGGCCGGCGAAGCAAACAATGTCGAGCAGATTCCGGTTGAACAGTACAGTTACTCGCAGCACCTGGACATTGCTCGCGTCATCTCCATGAGCGAAGTGCCCAACGTGTGTGAAGTCGTGCCCGCCCGCATGACCTACGAGGACTCCAAGGGCCAGAAGCACATTCTCGAATACCGCGTGATGGGGAACGGCTGCTCCAACGGCTGACACCTTGAATCGGGGCCCTGTCGGGCCCCGTTCGCGTTGTTGCCCACCCACAACTTCCGCGCCGTCATGCACGTTAACGGACTATTAAATAACCGCTATTTAATCTACCGACTTGCCCAGCGAATAATCCCGCAACTTATTGGCAATCGTCGTATGGGAAACCCCCAGGCGTTTACCCAATGCCCGGCTACTTGGAAACTCGCCCATCAGACTTTCCAGTACCGCCTTTTCAAATCGTCCGACAATCTGCGCAAGATCCCCGTCCAGCGAAAACTCGCCCAACGGTTGCCGCACGCCATAGTCCGGCAAGCGAATATGCTCCCCTTTCACCACCCCGCCCTCGCATAACGAAACGGCCTGGAACAACACGTTCTCCAACTGCCGCACATTACCCGGCCAGTGATACTGGCTGAGCTTGTCCATGGCCGCCGGCGCCAGGCGCGGCATGGCGCAGCCGATCTGTCGGCTGGCCTGGTCGAGGAAGTGCTGTACCAGACCTTCCAATCCGTCCATGCACTCGCGCAGCGGCGGAATGTGCAGCGACAGCACGTTGAGCCGGTGATACAGGTCCTGGCGGAACTCGCCACGGGCGCACAGTTCGGACAGGTCTACCTGGGTGGCACAGATCACCCGCACATCCAGGTACACCTCTTCGTCGCTGCCGACACGGCGGAAGCAACCATCCTGCAAGAAGCGCAGCAGCTTGACCTGCAGTCGCGGGCTCATCTCCCCCACGCCATCGAGGAACAAGGTACCGCCAGCAGTCAACTCCAGCAGCCCCAGCTTGCCCTCGGCACGCGCCCCCTCGAAAGCCCCGGGGCCATAACCGAACAACTCGGTTTCGGCCATCGACTCAGGCAGGCCGGCGCAGTTGAGCGCCATCAAAGGCGCCTGGCCACGCGGGCTGGCCAGGTGGCAGGCGCGGGCCAGCAACTCCTTGCCGGTGCCGGTCTCACCTTCGATCAGCAACGGCGCATCCAGCGGGGCCATGCGCCGCGCCTCGCGCACCACTGCCGCCATTACCCGCGAGCTCTGGAAAATACTGTCAAAACCGCGCAACTCCTGTTTACGCACGTTATAGATGCGCTCACCGATGCGGTCGGCGCGGTGCAGGGTCAGCACGGCACCGGCCAACGCCTCGCTTTCGTCGTGCTCGGACTGCAGCGGCGCGATATCGGCCAGGAACACATCCCCCTTGACCTTGATGCGCAGGCCATTGATGCGCGACTTGTTGGCGCGCACCAGCTCAGGCAGGTCGAAGTCTTCGACATAGCGCGCCAGCGGCATGCCCGGCACTTCGTCGACGCGCACCCCGAGCAACTGCGCCGCACTGCGGTTGGCGGCGACGATGCTGCCGCCCATGTCGATCGACAGCACCGGGAAGTCCAGCGCGCCAAGCAACGCATTGAGCTCCATGTGCCGGCGCTCGCTGGGCATCAGGCCGACGCGCTTGACCCCGAACACACCGGCAATCGACTCGAACTTGGGCCGCAATGCCTGGAACTGCAGATTGATCAGGTTCGGGCAGTGCAGGTAGATGGCGTTGCCATGGTCACCCCCCACCTCGCCGCGCAATACGTTGATGCCGTATTCCACCAGCAGGTTGAGGATGTCGCGAAGGATGCCGATGCGGTTCTGGCAGTGCACTTTGATACGCATGGATGCTCTCGAAGCGGCGAGGTTTTTCAACCTCACGCGGAAAAGTCGTAAAGATAAGCTGACAAAAACCACCTAAAAGGCAGCTTGATGACCCGGATTTTCCGGCATGCCGGGCATTTTGTAAAATTATCGTTACGCGCGGCAGATCAAAGGGCACCCGCCAGCAGGGCCTGCCCTCGTGCAAATCATCCGGTGAAGGGATATTCCTAAGTCATGTCGTGGACATAACAAGAAAAGCCCTCACCAGGAGAGCCACATGAAACAGACGCAATACGTGGCACGCGAGCCCGATGCGCATGGTTTTATCGATTACCCGCAGCAAGAGCATGCGGTATGGAACACCCTGATCACCCGCCAGCTGAAAGTCATCGAAGGCCGCGCGTGCCAGGAGTACCTGGACGGCATCGACCAGCTCAAGCTGCCCCATGAGCGCATTCCGCAACTGGGCGAGGTCAACAAGGTGCTGGGCGCCACCACCGGCTGGCAGGTCGCCCGGGTACCGGCGCTGATCCCCTTCCAGACCTTCTTCGAGCTGCTGGCGAGCAAACGCTTCCCGGTCGCCACCTTCATCCGCACCCCGGAAGAACTGGACTACCTGCAGGAACCGGACATCTTCCACGAGATCTTCGGCCACTGCCCGCTGTTGACCAACCCGTTCTTCGCCGAATTCACCCACACCTACGGCAAGCTCGGCCTGGCCGCGACCAAGGAACAACGCGTGTACCTGGCGCGCCTGTACTGGATGACCATCGAGTTCGGCCTGATGGAGACCGCGCAGGGTCGCAAGATCTATGGCGGCGGCATCCTCTCTTCGCCGAAAGAGACCGTCTACAGTCTTTCTGGCGAACCTGAGCACCAGGCCTTCGACCCGATCGAGTGCATGCGCACGCCGTACCGTATCGACATCCTGCAGCCGCTGTACTTCGTGCTGCCGAACATGAAGCGCCTGTTCGACCTGGCCCATGAAGACATCATGGGCATGGTCCAGCAAGCCATGCAGCTGGGGCTGCACGCACCGAAATTTCCACCCAAGGTCGCTGCCTGAGCGCCTTGCCGATAACAACTCGAAGCGGAAAACACACCCATGAATGCCTTGAACCAAGCCCACTGTGAAGCCTGCCGCGCTGACGCACCCAAGGTCACCGACGAGGAACTGGCGGTACTGATCCGCGAGATCCCGGACTGGAACATCGAAGTCCGCGACGGCCACATGGAACTGGAGCGCATGTTCCTGTTCAAGAACTTCAAGCAGGCCCTGGCCTTCACCAATGCCGTGGGCGAAATCGCCGAAGCCGAAGGCCACCACCCTGGCCTGATGACCGAATGGGGCAAGGTCACCGTGACCTGGTGGAGCCACTCGATCAAGGGCTTGCACCGCAATGACTTCATCATGTGCGCACGCACCGACAAGGTCGCCGAGACGGCTGAAGGCCGTAAGTAAGCACCACGAACAGGGCCGCAAGGCCCTGTTTTTTTGCCCGCAAATTGTCCGGTATCCGCCCGTAAAACCGACAAGCGACCGGGAAAAGTTACAAACTGTCATCCAGACTTGTGTATCCTGCCCCAGCTTTACGAAGCTTCGAACGCGCCTGGCGCAGACTTTTCACTCACACTTGCGAGGAACGACGAGATGCATGAAATCCCGAATCTTCCCTTCCCAAGCCTGAACCCAGAAGAGCCATCCGTTACCGTCCACGCCGAACCGACGCCTGCCGTCGATCAGGATGGTGACGACCAATCCAGCGCTGACCAGGAATAAACCGCGCATCCCTGCGACTGTGTGAAAACGGCTGACCTGCGGGCTACCCCCGTCATCACGTTTTCACACCGTCACGAACCTCTGCCACGAAGACCCTCATGCCTGACTCACCGCGCCCTCTTGCGGTCACCCTGCAAGTCGTTTCCATCGTCCTCTTCACCTTCATCGGCTACCTGAACATCGGCATCCCCCTCGCCGTGTTGCCCGGCTACGTGCACAACGACCTCGGCTTCAGCGCCGTGATCGCGGGCCTTGTGATCAGCGTGCAGTACCTTGCCACCCTGCTCAGCCGCCCTACCGCCAGCCGTATCATCGACAACCACGGCAGCAAGAAGGCGGTCATGTATGGCCTGGCCGGCTGCGGCCTGAGCGGCGTGTTCATGCTGGCCTGCGCCTTCCTCACCGACCTGCCCTGGGTCAGCCTGGGCTGCCTGCTGGTCGGCCGCCTGGTGCTGGGCAGCGCGGAAAGCCTGGTGGGTTCCGGCTCGATCGGCTGGGGCATCGGCCGGGTCGGTGCCGAGCACACGGCCAAGGTCATTTCCTGGAACGGCATCGCCAGCTATGGCGCGCTGGCCATCGGCGCGCCATTGGGCGTACTGATGGTCAAGAGCCTGGGGCTGTGGAGCATGGGGGTGAGCATCCTCCTGTTGTGCACGCTGGGCCTGCTGCTGGCCTGGCCGAAACGCGCAGCGCCTGTGGTCAGTGGCAAGCGCCTGCCGTTCATGCAGGTGCTGGGCAAAGTGTTTGCGCATGGCTCGGGGCTGGCCCTCGGCTCGATCGGCTTCGGCACCATCGCCACCTTCATCACCCTGTATTACGCCAGCCGCGGCTGGGCCAATGCGGCACTGACCCTGAGCCTGTTCGGCGCCAGTTTCATTTGTGCGCGGTTGTTGTTCGGCAACTTGATCAACCGGATTGGCGGGTTCCGGGTGGCAATCGTTTGCCTGTCGGTGGAAACCCTTGGGCTGCTGATGCTGTGGCTGGCGCCGAATGCCGAGATGGCGTTGGCGGGGGCGGCGCTGAGTGGTTTCGGCTTCTCGCTGGTGTTCCCGGCGCTGGGCGTGGAAGCGGTGAACCAAGTGTCGGCGGCCAACCGCGGGGCGGCGGTGGGGGCGTATTCGCTGTTCATCGACTTGTCGCTGGGGATTACCGGGCCGCTGGTGGGAGCGGTGGCGTCGGGGTTCGGCTTTGCTTCGATGTTTCTGTTTGCGGCTGCGGCGGCTTGCTGTGGGCTGGTGTTGAGCCTGTATCTTTACAAACAGGCCCGCCGGCGTCTGGAAAGCTGAAATGTGTGGGAGGGATTTATCCGCGAAAGGGCTGCAAAGCAGCCCCCAGGCCCCTCGAAGTCAACGCTTGGCGTACTGCAACACCACCTCAAGCGGGTGGCGCATCTGCCGCTCGGTCATGCGCTTGACCTGGCTGCGGCACGAGTAGCCGGTCGCCAGCGCCTCACCTTGCTTGTCCAGCTTGGTCGCCCACGACTGCTCGAAGATGGTCCGTGAAGTCTCTTGGTTGCGCGCCTCGTGGCCGTAGGTACCGGACATGCCACAGCAGCCCGTCGCCTCGGTCACCAGCTTCAGCCCCAGGCGGGCAAACACCTGTTCCCACTGTTTGGTACTGGCCGGCACGTTGGTTTTCTCGGTGCAGTGTGCCATCAGGCGGAAGTTGCCCGGCGCGGCAGGCGCCTGTTCCGGCAGCACATCCATCAGCCACTCCTGCGGCAGCAGCACCTGCGGGCAATCTTCCAGGCCTGGCACCTTCTGGTACTCCTGGCGGTAGACCAGGGTCATCGCCGGGTCCAGGCCCACCAGCGGCACGCCGCAGTCAGCCAGGGCCTTGAGCTGGGTGGCATTGCGGATCGCCGCCTTGGCGAAGGCACCGAGGAAGCCTTGCACGTGCAGCGGCTTGCCGTTGGCGCTGTAGGGCGCCAGGAACACCCGGTGGCCGAGGCGATGGGCCAGCTCGATGAACGCGGCCAGCAGCTGCGTTTCGAAGTAGCGGGTGAAGGCATCCTGGACCAGCACGATGCTGCGCTCGCGCTGGGCCGGGGTCAGCTCGCGAAGGGCCGGCACACTGGCCACGCCGACGCGGCAGCGGGTCAGGGTCGACTGGAAGTTGAAGCGGCTGATCAGTGGGCTGTCGACCATGCCGACCTTGTCCGCCAGCAGTTTGCCGACCCACTTCGAGCCCATCACCGCGTTGTACAGGCCCGGTGCATGGGCCAGGTACGGGATGGTGAATTCCAGCGAGCCGATCAGGTAGTCACGCAGCGGGCGCTGGTAACGGCCGTGGTACAGCTCGAGGAAGCGCGAGCGGAAGTCCGGCACATTGACCTTGATCGGACACTGCCCGGCGCACGACTTGCACGCCAGGCAGCCGGCCATGGCGTCGTACACCTCATGGGAGAAGTCTTCCTGGCCCTGGTTGCGTGCGCGGTTGTTGCGCAGCCGCGCCGGCAGGCCCTTGAGCCACGAGACTTTGTTGCGCGCCGCCGCCAGCACGTCGATGTTGGCCTCGCCCTGCAGGCGCAGCCATTCGCGCATCAGCGAGGCACGGCCCTTGGGCGAATGCTGGCGCTCGCGGGTGGCCTTCCACGATGGGCACATGGCGTCGTTGGGGTCGTAGTTGTAGCAGGCGCCATTGCCGTTGCAGTGCACGGCGCTGGGGAAGTCCTGCCAGACGCGCTCGTCGATGGTGCGGTCGAGGTCACCGCGCAGGGTCACGCCATCCACCGGGGTCAGGCCTTCGGCGCTGCCTGGCGGCGTGCAGATCTTGCCTGGGTTCAGCTGGTTGTACGGGTCGAAGGCCCCCTTGAGGCGCTGCAGTGCCGGGTACAGCTCACCGAAGTACTCCGGCACGTATTCCGAACGCAGGCCTTTGCCGTGCTCGCCCCACAACAGGCCACCATAGCGCTTGGTCAGCGCCGCCACCGCATCGGAAATCGGCTTGACCAGCGCCGCCTGGGCCGGGTCTTTCATGTCCAGTGCCGGGCGCACGTGCAGCACGCCAGCGTCGACGTGGCCAAACATGCCATAGGCCAGGCCATAGCCATCGAGCAGTGCGCGGAATTCGGCGATGTAGTCGGCCAGCTGCTCGGGCGGCACGGCGGTGTCTTCAACGAACGGTTGCGGGCGCACTTCGCCCTCGACGTTGCCAAGCAGGCCCACCGAGCGCTTGCGCATGGTGTAGACGCGGGTCACCGCCTCGGCGCCCTCGGCCAGGGTGTGGCCCAGGCGCTCGACGCTGGTGTCGCTCTGCAGGTGGTCGATGAACGCCTGGACCCGGGCGTTGACCTCGGCCGGCTCGTCGCCGCAGAACTCCACCAGGTTGATACCCAGGGTCGGGCGCTCGGGGTCGGCCGGGAAGTATTCGGCAACGCTGTGCCAGACGATGTCCTTCATCGCCAGCATCAGTACCTTGGAGTCGACCGTCTCGATCGACAGCGGCTTGAGCGCCATCAGTGCGTTGGCATCGCGCAGGGCGTCCATGAAGCTGGTGTAGCGCACGTTGACCAACACGGCGTATTTCGGAATCGGCAGCACATTGAGCTTGGCTTCGACCACATAGCCCAGCGAGCCCTCGGCACCGCACAGCACACTGTTGAGGTTGAAGCGGCCCTGCTCGTCGCGCAGGTGCGCCAGGTCATAGCCGGTCAGGCAGCGGTTGAGCTTGGGGAAGGTAGTCTCGATCAGTTCGGCCTGGGTTTCCTGGATCTCCCGGGCCATGCGGTACACCTCGCCGACTCGGCCAGGCGCGGCGCAGGCCTGTTCCAGCGCGGCGTCGTCGATCGGCAGGCTGTGCAGGCGCTCGCCGCCGAGCAGCACACTGTGCAACTCCAGCACGTGGTCGCGGGTCTTGCCGTAGGTGCAGCTGCCCTGGCCGCTGGCGTCGGTGTTGATCATGCCGCCGACGGTGGCGCGGTTGGAGGTGGACAACTCAGGGGCGAAGAACAGGCCGTGGGGCTTGAGCGCGGCGTTGAGCTGGTCCTTGACGGTACCGGCCTGGACCCGCACCCAACGCTCCTCGACATTGATTTCGAGGATCTGGTTCATGTGCCGCGACAGGTCGACGACGATGCCGTCGGTCAGCGACTGGCCATTGGTGCCCGTGCCGCCGCCACGCGGGGTCAGCTTGACCTCCTTGAAGCGTGGCTCGCCCATCAGCGTGGCCACGCGCGCCACGTCGTCGGCGTCCAGCGGGAACACCGCCGCCTGCGGCAGGCGCTGGTAGATCGAGTTGTCGGTGGCCAGCACCGTACGGGTGCCGTAGTCGGCGCTGATCTGGCCACGGAAGCCACTGTTGCGCAGGGCTTCGAGGAATTCGGGGTAGTTGGCGCTCGGCGCGAGGGTCGACAGCTGGGCGATCATCGAAGGATGGCCTCTTGATATAGGCTAATTCACGGGAATCCTGTCGTTCCGGCATGCATTGTTTCATGCTGGGATGACGTATACGCCAATGTTCCTGTAGTTTCGCTTCAGGGGCAAACGGATAATCCTGCCGCTATCAATGACTTTTATGAATGAATTACCGCCACCTGACGCCATCCATGTCACTGCTGCTGGCTTTCGAGGCCGCCGCCCGGCATGAAAGCTACACCCGTGCCGCCGCCGAACTGTCGCTGACCCAGAGCGCGGTCAGCCGCCAGGTGCAGGCACTGGAGCAGCAACTGGGCCTGACCCTGTTCCGTCGCGAGGGCCGCCAGGTGCAGCTGACCGACGTCGGCCGGCTGTACCAACGCGAGCTGAGCGAAGCACTGGGGCGTATTCGCAGTGCCACCTTGCAGGCGTTGGCCTACCAGTCCGGTGTCGGCACCCTGCGCCTGGCCACCCTGCCCACCTTCGGCTCGAAGTGGCTGCTGCCGCGCCTGCATGCGTTCTACAGCGCCCACCCGGGCATGCTGGTGCATATTCATTCACGCATCGAAGCGATCAACTTCGACACCAGCGAGATCGACGCCGCCATCGGCGTGGCCAGCCACGACCTGCCGGGGCTGATCTGCCATCGGCTGCATGCCGAGGAACTGGTGGTGATCTTGCCGCCGGAAGCGGGCAGCGATGCCCAGGGCTGGAGCCCGGCACGGATCAGTGAAGAGGTATTGCTGAACGTGGCCAACAACCCGCACGCCTGGGGTGAGTGGTTTTCCCACCACGGCCTGCCACACCGGGCGATGCGCCTGGGGCCGAGCTTCGAACTGACCTCGCACCTGATTCAGGCGGTACGGGCCGGGATCGGCATCGGCCTGGTACCGAGGATTCTGGTGGAGGAAGAGTTGGCCAAGGGCGAACTGTTCAGCCCCGGGGCGCCGTTTGCCAGCCAGCGCAGTTATTACCTGATCTATCCACCGCGCAATGAGGCCTTGCCTTCACTGAGGGCATTTCGCAGTTGGTTGCTGGAGCAGATCTGAGGCCGTGACAAGCAACAAAAAACCCGATGCCAGCCACCTGACATCGGGTTTTTTCAAGCAGCCAAAGAGTTACTTGGCCACGGTACCGGCAGCGCCATTGGCCTGCGGCCGACGACGGCCTTTGGCCAGGTACGCCAGCAGCATCGCCACCAACCACACCGGGATCGCGTACACCGACACCTGGATACCCGGAATCATCAGCATGATGCCCAGGATCAGCACCACGAAGGCCAGCACCACGTAGTTGCCGTACGGGTACCACAGCGCCTTGAACAGCGGCTTCTGGCCGACACGGTCAAGGTGCTGGCGGAACTTCAGGTGCGAGTAGCTGATCATCGCCCAGTTGATCACCAGGGTCGCGACCACCAGCGACATCAGCAGCTCCAGTGCATTCTGCGGCATCAGGTAGTTGAGCAGCACGGCAATCAGGGTCACCGCCGCCGACACCAGGATCGAACGCACCGGCACGCCGCGCTTGTCGACCTTGGCCAGCGCGGCCGGGGCATCACCCTGCTCGGCCATGCCCAGCAGCATGCGGGCGTTGCAGTAGGTGCCGCTGTTGTACACCGACAGTGCTGCGGTCAGGACCACGAAGTTCAGCAGGTTGGCCGCCACGTCACTGCCCAGCAGCGAGAACACCTGGACGAACGGGCTGCTGCCATAGCTGCCGCCGGACGCATCGATGCTGGCGACCAGGTTATCCCATGGGGTCAGCGACAGCAGCACGATCAGGGCACCGACATAGAAGATCAGGATGCGGTAGATGACCTGGTTGATCGCTTTAGGGATCACGGTCTTCGGCTTGTCGGCCTCGGCGGCGGTGAAGCCGAGCATTTCCAGGCCACCGAACGAGAACATGATGAACGCCAGGGCCATCACCAGGCCGCTAACCCCATGCGGGAAGAAGCCACCGTGGCTCCACAGGTTGCTCACCGAGGCGTCAGGGCCGCCGTTGCCGCTGGTCAGCAGGTAGGCGCCCAGGCCGATCATGCTGACGATGGCCACGACCTTGATGATGGCGAACCAGAACTCGGCCTCACCGAAGAACTTCACGTTCATCAGGTTGATGGCGTTGATCAGCACGAAGAACGCTGCCGCCGTGACCCAGGTCGGGATCTCCGGCCACCAGTAGTGCACGTACTTGCCCACCGCTGACAGTTCCGACATGCCCACCAGGATGTACAGCACCCAGCAGTTCCAGCCCGACAGGAAACCGGCGAAGCCGCCCCAGTAGGTGTGTGCGAAGTGGCTGAACGAGCCGGCCACCGGCTCTTCGACGATCATCTCGCCGAGCTGGCGCATGATCATGAAGGCGATGAAGCCGCAGATGGCGTAACCGAGGATCATCGACGGGCCGGCGGATTTCATCACGCCTGCCGAGCCGAGGAACAGGCCGGTACCAATCGCGCCGCCGAGGGCGATCAACTGGATGTGGCGGTTCTTCAGGCCCCGCTTGAGCTCGCCTGAATGCATGTTTTGTCCACTCATGAACGAAGTCACCTGCATTGTTTTTATCTGTGACGGAATCGGACCCACCGCGCTCGTGGCGCAGCGGAATGGGCAAGGTGGTTACCTTGGGTTTCCTGCCAACGGATGCCGCCGGGGCGGATCAGCCAGGTGTGGGCAAGAGTGCGCGGTACGCAAGAGGGTCACAGGTAAAACGCGGCGCACTGTATACCCCTGCAAACGCGCAGGCGTCAACGCGTTGCATCGTTTCCTTGGGAAAAAACGCAGCGATCCTGTGGTAGGTGCCTGAAAAGGCGAAGTGATCGGCGTACATGGCGCCTCCATTTGTTGTTCTGTTGGCCCGGCTCTTTGGACGGGCTTTTGCACACGGCAATGAGCGCTATATCACCGTGGTACGGGGGTTTGAGCAAGATGGGGCGGTGTGGAGGCTGGGGGTTTGCGGGGGGTAGCGCGGCAAGTTCTGTTTACACGAACAGGAAAATTCCGAATTGCGGGCTGAATTCGGGCCGCTCTGTATAAATTTCTTTACGGGGTGGTTTGGAAACTTGCCAGTCGTCCGAAAATTTCTTTTTCTTCAATATCTTGGGGCAGCTGCGCAACCCCAAATTCTCACAGGCATAAAAAAACCAGCCCGAAGGCTGGCTTTTGATTACCGCTCTGACACATCAGCCACGCGGCTTGCCGCGAACGCGGCCAGCCGGCTTGTCACCGTCAGGCTTGCCTGGGCGCTTGCGCATTTCGCTCGGGCGTTCGGCCACGGCGCTGCCACGGCTGCCTTTGCGCGGAGCTTCGTCACGGGACTGGCGTGCAGGGCGCTCACCCGAAGTATCGCGCGGCTGACGTGCCGGGCGCTCACCCGAGGTATCGCGCGGCTGGCGTGCCGGGCGCTCAGCGGCCGCAGCACCGCCCTCATGGGCTGGGCGCAGGCTACGTACGCGCTCGTTGCGCCCCATAGGCCGGCTCGATTTGCGCTGCAGGCGCTCCATCTTGTCCTTGGCCTTGAGGTTCAGGGTTGGCAGCGCAACCGGCTGCAGGCCCACCTCAGCGGCGAGGATGTCGATTTCGCCCTGGGTCATTTCACGCCAGCGGCCCATCGGCAGGTCGGAGTTGAGGAACACCGGGCCGAAGCGCACACGCTTCAGGCGGCTGACCACCATGCCCTGGGATTCCCACAGGCGGCGTACTTCGCGGTTACGGCCTTCCATCACCACGCAGTGGTACCAGTGGTTGAAGCCTTCGCCACCCGGCGCCTTCTGGATGTCGGTGAACTTGGCCGGGCCGTCTTCGAGCATCACGCCCGCCTTCAGGCGATCGATCATCTCGTCGTCGACTTCACCACGCACACGCACGGCGTACTCGCGGTCCATTTCGTAGGACGGGTGCATCAGGCGGTTGGCCAGTTCGCCGTCGGTGGTGAACAGCAGCAGGCCGGTGGTGTTGATGTCCAGGCGGCCGATGTTGATCCAGCGGCCTTCCTTCGGCCGCGGCAGGCGGTCGAACACGGTCGGGCGCCCTTCCGGGTCGTCACGGGTGCAGATCTCGCCATCGGGCTTGTTGTACATGATCACCCGGCGCGTGGCCTCGGCGGCCTCTTCGCGCTTGATCAGCTTGCCGTCGACGGTGATGGCGTCGTGCAGGTCGACGCGCAGGCCGAGGGTGGCCTCGACGCCGTTGACCTTGATGCGGCCCTGGCTGATCCAGGCTTCGACGTCACGGCGCGAACCGACGCCAATGCGCGCCAGCACTTTTTGCAGCTTTTCGCCGGCTGGCGGGGTGATTTCGGTATTTTGCAGGTCTTGCTCACTCATCTGGGCACCTCCCGGTGTAGGAATGAAATCAGGGTCTTGGCGACGAACGCGCCAAAGGGCCGCGCATCATACGCGGTTCGCTGGGGGAACGCACTGCAGGGTAGAGGGTTTTGTCGGCCCCGAGCAGGATTTCTGCTCAATGGTGGTACGCGTCAGGGGGCCGACTTGCCCTCGTCCTCCACCGAGGCCTCGGGCTCTTCATCGCGAAGGTCGTCGAAGTCGGTCTTCAACCCTTCTTCCATCTGGTCCAGCTCCACCAGCAGGCTGCGGAAGCTGGTCTCTTCCTTCGGCTCGCCTGCTGCTTCTTCCTCGCCCAGGCTGGCATCGGCCAAGGCCTGAATGTGCGCCGGTACCGGGGCATCATCCGGATCGAGCAGCGGCTGCGGCTCCATCTCGCGCAGTTCGGCCAGCGCTGGCAACTCGTCCAGGCTCTTGAGGTTGAAATGATCGAGAAACGCCTTGGTGGTAGCGAACATCGCCGGGCGCCCGGGCACCTCGCGGTGGCCGACCACGCGAATCCACTCGCGCTCCATCAGCGTCTTGATGATGTTGCTGTTGACCGCCACGCCCCGCACATCCTCGATCTCGCCACGGGTAATGGGCTGGCGGTAGGCGATCAGCGCCATGGTTTCCAGCAAGGCGCGGGAATAACGCTGCGGGCGCTCCTCCCACAGCCTTCCCACCCAAGGCGCGAAGTCTTCACGAATTTGCAGGCGGTAACCGGTGGCCACTTCCTTGAGCTCGAAAGCCCGCCCGGCACAGGACTTGGCGAGCACTTCCAGGGCCTTCTTGAACACCTTCGCCTCGGGGCGCTCGGCCTCCTCGAACAGCTCGTAGAGGCGTTCGAGGGACTGCGGCTTGCCCGAGGCGAGCAGGAAGGCTTCGATCAGCGACGCCAGGTCGCGGGGTTCATTAAGGTTCATCAGGATCTTCGACAGACTCGGGGCGCAGCCGCACATGGATCGGCGCAAAGGGCTCATTCTGCACCAGTTCGACCAGCGCTTCCTTCACCAGCTCGAGGATCGCCATGAAGGTCACCACCACGCCGAGCTTGCCCTCCTCGGGCGTGAACAGCGCGACGAACGGCACGAAGGCGCCGCCCTTGAGGCGCTCCAGCACGTCGCTCATGCGCTCGCGGGTAGACAGCGTCTCGCGGGTGATCTGGTGGCTTTCGAACAGGTCGTTGCGGCGCATGACCTCGGCCATGGACACCAGCAACTCTTCCAGGCTGACCTGCGGCAGCAGCTTGCGCACCTTGGCCTGGGGCGCCTCAAGGCGCGGCACGACGATCTCGCGGCCCACCCGCGGCAGCTCGTCGAGGCCTTCGGCGGCGGCCTTGAAGCGCTCGTATTCCTGCAAGCGGCGGATCAGCTCGGCGCGCGGGTCGCCCTCTTCTTCCTCGACCTCGGCCGAGCGCGGCAGCAGCATGCGCGACTTGATCTCGGCGAGCATCGCGGCCATCACCAGGTACTCGGCGGCCAGCTCCAGGCGCACGCTCTTCATCAGCTCGACATAGCCCATGTACTGGCGAGTAATCTCTGCCACGGGGATGTCGAGGATGTCGATGTTCTGCTTGCGGATCAGGTACAGCAGCAGGTCCAGCGGGCCTTCGAAGGCTTCGAGGATGACTTCCAGGGCGTCCGGCGGGATGTACAGGTCCACCGGCATTTCGGTCAGTGCTTCACCGTAGACCAGCGCCAGCTGCAACTGCTGGGGCGAAGCGGCCTGCTCGGCCGGCGCCTCGGGTACTTCCACCTGACTCACGCGTTGACCATGAACGGCGTGGGGTCGCCGCAGCCTTCGCGGATCAGCTCAGGTTCGTCGCCGGACAGGTCGATGATGGTCGAGGCCTTGAGGTCGCCGAAGCCGCCATCGATCACCAGGTCGACATGGTGCTCCAGGCGCTCGCGGATCTCGTAGGGGTCGGTCATCGGCTCGGTGTCGCCCGGCAGGATCAGGCTCACGCTCATCAGCGGCTCGCCCAGCTCGGCCAGCAGCGCCAGGGTGATGGCGTGGTCGGGTACGCGCAGGCCGATGGTGCGGCGCTTTTCATGCAGCAGCAGGCGCGGCACTTCGCGGGTACCGTTGAGAATGAAGGTGTACGGCCCGGGCACATGGGCCTTGAGCAGGCGGAATATGCCGGTATCGACCTTGGCGTACAGCCCCAGCTGCGACATGTCGCAGCACATCAGGGTGAAATTGTGGGTCTTGTCCAGGCCGCGCAGGCGGCGCACGCGCTCGATCGCCGTCTTGTCGCCGATCTGGCAACCCAGGGCATAGGCCGAGTCGGTCGGGTAGACCACCACGCCGCCCTTGCGGATGATCTCCACCGCCTGGCGGATCAGACGCGGTTGTGGGTTCTCCGGATGAATCTGGAAAAATTGGCTCACGAAGTCGTCCTGTTCATAGCGCCATAGGCTGTTCATGGCTGAATCGACGCCACAGAGGTGGCAAGTCCTCGGGCAATGGCCGGTAGGCACCGATCTCGCCCCAGGTGCCGGGGCCGTGGAAATCGCTGCCAGCACTTGCCAGCAGGCCGAACTCACGGGTAAGGATGGACATCGTGCCCACCTGCTCGGCCGGCATCATCCCGTTGACCACCTCAAGTGCCTGCCCGCCTGCCTGAATATAGTCGGCAATCAGCCGCCTGCGCTTGCTGCGGGTCAGATCGTAATGCATGGGGTGCGCAAGGCTCACCCAAGCGTTGGACTGGCGCAGGGTGGCGACAGTTTCGTCGAGTGTCGGCCAGTGCTGCTTGACGTCGCCCAGCTTGCCGGCCCCCAGCCACTTGCGGAAGGCCTCGGCGCGGTCCTTGACATGGCCGGCGCGCACCATGAACTCGGCAAAATGCGGCCGCGCCGGGGCGTTGCCGCTGTCACCCAGTTCTTGCTGCACGGCCCGCGCGCCGTCGAGGGCGCCCGGCATGCCCTTGGCCGCCAACCGTTTGTCGATTTCCTCGGCGCGCAACCAGCGGCCACGGTGCAGGGCCTCGATGGCCTGGAGCAAGGGCGGCGCATCGAGCGGGAAATTGTAGCCCAGCACGTGAATGGTCGCGCCACCCCAGGTGCACGACAGCTCTACCCCGCTGACCCAGCGCATGCCACGCGCGTGGCAGGCCTGGCGCGCCTCGGGCAGCCCTTCGAGGGTGTCGTGGTCGGTCAGTGCCAGCGTTTGCACCCCGTGCTCATGGGCCCGGGCGACCAGGTCCGTGGGCGACAGGGCGCCGTCGGAGGCCGTGCTGTGACAGTGCAGATCAACATTCATGGAGGAGCGCTTTCGCTGGAATCGATGTTTGTTATTATGCCGTCACATCCCGATTCTGGCTGCCATTGTGAAACAATTCATCGATTTCATCCCGCTGCTGCTGTTCTTCATCGTCTACAAGCTCGACCCGCGCCCGATGGAGGTCGCTGGCCACAGCTTCGAATTCGGCGGCATCTACAGCGCCACGGCGATGCTGATCATCAGCTCGCTGGTGGTGTACGGCGCGCTGTTCCTGCGCCAGCGCAAGCTGGAGAAGGGCCAGTGGCTGACCCTGGTCGCCTGCCTGGTGTTCGGCGGCCTGACCCTGACCTTCCACAGCGAAACCTTCCTCAAGTGGAAGGCGCCGGTGGTCAACTGGCTGTTCGCCCTGGGCTTCGCCGGTAGCCACTTCATCGGCGACCGGGTGCTGATCAAGCGCGTCATGGGCCACGCGCTGACCCTGCCCGATGCCATCTGGTCGCGCCTGAACGTAGCCTGGATCGTCTTCTTCGTATTCTGCGGCGCCGCCAACCTGTTCGTTGCCTTCACCTTCCAGAGCTTCTGGGTCGACTTCAAGGTGTTCGGCAGCCTGGGCATGACCGTGATCTTCCTGGTGGCGCAGGGTGTGTACCTGTCGCGTCACCTGCACGACGACCCTTCCACCTCAAAACCCAAGGATTGACATGCTCTACGCCATCATCGCCAGCGACGTCGCGAACTCCCTGGAAAAGCGCCTGGCTGCACGCCCGGCGCACATCGAGCGCCTGCAGCAGCTCAAGGCCGAAGGCCGCGTGGTACTGGCCGGCCCGCACCCGGCCATCGACAGCAACGACCCAGGTGAAGCCGGCTTCAGCGGCAGCCTGATCGTCGCCGAGTTCGACTCCCTGGCCGCCGCCCAGGCCTGGGCCGATGCCGACCCGTACATTGCCGCAGGCGTGTACGACAAGGTCATCGTCAAGCCGTTCAAGCAAGTCCTGCCTTGAGCTGCCACCGCGTCGCCGATCAAGCCGGCGACGCGGTCTCCCCCGCTCGAATTGCACGCTCGCCCTCAGTCTGCGGTATCTTTGCCACTGGCGGACACAGAAGACGCCGTCAATGGTTGAATTGAGTGAGTCATGAGCGAGCTGTTACTGATTGATGATGACCAGGAACTCTGCGAGCTGCTCGGCAGCTGGCTGACCCAGGAAGGGTTTGCGGTACGCGCCTGCCATGATGGCCAGAGCGCGCGCCAGGCGTTGGCCGAGCATGCCCCGGCGGCCGTGGTGCTGGATGTGATGCTGCCCGACGGCAGCGGCCTGGAGCTGCTCAAGCAGCTGCGCAGCGAACACGCCGAGCTGCCGGTGCTGATGCTGTCGGCCCGTGGCGAGCCACTGGACCGCATTCTCGGCCTGGAGCTGGGTGCCGACGATTACCTGGCCAAGCCCTGCGACCCCCGTGAGCTCACCGCCCGCCTGCGCGCCGTGCTGCGCCGCAGCCACCCCACCGCCACCACCACCCAGCTGGAAATCGGTGACCTGGCGTTCAGCCCGGTGCGCGGCGTGGTCAGTATCGATGGCCGCGACATGAGCCTGACCCTGTCCGAAAGCCGCATCCTCGAAGCGCTGCTGCGCCAACCGGGCGAGCCGCTGGACAAGCAGGAACTGGCGCAGATCGCCCTGGGGCGCAAGCTGACCCTGTATGACCGCAGCCTGGACATGCACGTCAGCAACCTGCGCAAGAAAGTCGGCCCACACCCCGATGGGCGGCCGCGGATCGTCGCGCTGCGTAGCCGCGGTTACTACTATTGCCTGTAAACCTGCATGGGGCCGCCTGCGCCCCATCTTTACCCTGCCTTTACCGTCCGCTGACTGCGCTTGACCTTGATCTCCCTAGACTGAGCTCATCCGGTAACCACCGGCCCATGACAGGAGAGACACCATGCGCAAGACCCTTATCGCCCTGATGTTCGCCGCCGCCCTGCCGACCGTGGCCATGGCCATGCCTGAAGGCGGCCAGCGTCACGACGGCCCGCATCATCGCGGTGATGCGCCTTTCGCCCAACTGGACCTGAGCCGCGACCAGCGCCAGCAGATCGGCAAGCTGATGGGCGAGCAGATGCAGAACCGCCGCGAAATCACCGAGCGTTATCTGAACAAGTTGCCGGCAGCCGACCAGAAGGCCATGAAAGACGAGCTCAAGGCCAGCCACGACAAGACCGACAGCCAGGTCCGCGCGCTGCTCAAGCCTGACCAGCAGAAGAAGTTCGACGAACTGCAAAAGGAACGCGAAGCACGCAAGGCTGAATGGAAAGAGTTCCAGGCCTGGAAAGCTGAAAAAGCTGGCAAGGCCCAGTAAGCTGTCCTCCCAATGCCCGGCCCGCCCTCACGCGGGCCGGGCTTTTCCCGTTTTCAGGAGGTGCTCTTGCGTTCTCTGTTCTGGCGCATCCTGGCCAGTTTCTGGCTGGCTATCACCCTGGTCGCGGGCCTGTCGATCCTGCTCGGCCACATGCTCAACCAGGACGCCTGGATCCTCAGCCGTCACCCGGGCCTCAAGACCATGGCCAGCGAGTGGGCCAAGCATTATGAGCAGGAAGGCCTGGAGTCTGCCCAGGCCTTTTTGGAGCGACGCAAGGAGCGCTACAAGATCGATGTGCAGGTGCTCGACGACAGCGGCGATGCCGTGGTGCCCGGCACCTTCCCGCGCCGCGCTGCGGCGTTCGAAGCGCGTCAGCACAATGACGAGCGCCGCCTGCCGTGGCGGCGCCTGACCGAGGAATACACCAGCCCCGACAGCGGCAACACCTACCTGCTGATCTACCGCATCCCACACCCGGAGCTGGACGCCTGGCACCGCGAGAGCCTGCTGTGGCCGTTGAGTGCGCTGGGCATCGCCTTGGTGGTGCTGACCTTGTTCAGCCTGCTGGTGACCCTGTCGATCACCCGCCCGCTGAGCCGCCTGCGCGGCGCCGTGCACGACCTTGGCCAGGCCAGCTACCAACAGAACAGCCTGGCCCGCCTGGCCGCTCGGCGTGACGAGTTCGGCGTACTGGCCAAGGACTTCAACAAGATGGGCGCACGCCTGCAGAGCCTGATCGGCAGCCAGCGCCAGTTGCTGCGCGACGTGTCCCACGAGCTGCGTTCACCGCTGGCCCGCCTGCGCATTGCCCTGGCCCTGGCCGAGCGCGCCGAAACCGAACAGCGCCAGGCCCTGTGGCCACGCCTGACCCGTGAATGCGACCGCCTGGAAGACCTGATCAGCGAAATCCTGACGCTGGCCCGGGTCGATGCCGAACAGGCCCATGCCGAACCTGTCGACCTCAACGCCCTGCTCGGCAGCGTGCGCAAGGACGCTCAGCTCAGTGCACCGGAGCAGGAAGTGAAGCTGGAGGCGCAGCCGGGGCTGGCGCTGCAAGGCTGGCCGACGCTGATCGAGCGTGCCGTGGACAACCTGGTGCGCAATGCCCTGCGCTTCAACCCGCAGGGGCAGCCGATCGAGATCAGCGCGCAGCGCGAGCAGCAGAAGATCGTGTTGAGCGTGCGAGACCATGGGCCGGGGGCGGCGCCGGAGCATTTGGCGCAGTTGGGTGAGCCGTTCTTCCGGGCGCCGGGGCAGGAAGCAGCGGGGCATGGGCTGGGGCTGGCAATTGCGCGCAAGGCGGCGGAGCGGCATGGCGGCAGCCTGGTGCTGGAGAATCACCCGCAAGGTGGGTTTGTGGCCAGGTTGGAGTTGCCTGAGAACATTGCTGCCAACTGACAGTAAGCCGGGGCTGCTTTGCAGCCCCCTCTGCGTTATTCGCCCCAGGTACTGACGTACGCAGCAGTCTCCAGAATCGGCGCCGTGCGCGGTTCGGCCAGCGGCGTGCCGACATACAGGTAGCCGATCAGCTCCTCGTTCTCGGCCAGCCCCAACCCTTTGTGCACATGCGCATCAAAGGCCATGTCGCCAGTACGCCACACCGCACCCATCCCCTGGGCATGCGCCGCAATCAGGATGCCATGGGCCGCGCACCCCGCCGCCAGGCGCTGCTCGGACTTCGGTACCTTGAAGTGGTCCTGCAGCTTGGCGATCACCACGATCAGCAACGGCGCACGCAGCGGCATCGCCCGTGCCTTGTCCAGCGCAGCCTGGCTGGCGTCGCCCTTGTGCTGCAGCGCTTCGGCGAACAGTTCACCGAGCTTGTCGCGGCCCTGACCCTCGATGGTCAGGAAGCGCCACGGCCGCAACTGGCCGTGGTCCGGCGCGCGCAAGGCGGCCTGAAACAGTGCCTCACGCTGGGCCTCGTTAGGTGCCGGGTCAGTCAGGCGTGGCACGGAAACACGGTTGAGCAATGCGTCGAGAGCCTCCATCGGCTACCCTCCTGGCAGGTAAATGTGCGGCCATTCTAGCGTTTACATCACCAGACCCATAGGTAGAATGGCGCCCTTCCGTTTCGAGTCAGAGCAGATCACATGGCGTTGCCGACCTTAAGGATCATTGGTTTCATCATCGGCATCTTCCTGATCACCCTGGCGGTCAGCATGGTCGTGCCCATGGCGACCCTGGTGATCTTCGAACGCACCGGCGACATGCCGTCGTTCCTCTGGTCCAGCCTGATCACTTTCATCGCCGGCCTGGCCATGGTCCTGCAGGGCCGCCCCGAGCACGTCCACCTGCGGCCGCGCGACATGTACCTGCTGACCGTCAGCAGCTGGGTGGTGGTGTGCATCTTCGCCGCCCTGCCCTTCCTGCTGACCCAGCACATCAGCTACACCGACGCCTTCTTCGAGAGCATGTCCGGCATCACTGCCACCGGCGCCACGGTGCTCAGCGGGCTCGACACCATGTCACCGGGCATCCTGATGTGGCGCTCGATGCTGCACTGGCTCGGCGGTATCGGCTTCATCGCCATGGCGGTGGCGATCCTGCCGCTGCTGCGCATCGGTGGCATGCGCCTGTTCCAGACCGAGTCGTCGGACCGTTCGGAAAAGGTCATGCCGCGCTCGCACATGGTCGCCAAGTCGATCGTCGGCGTGTACGTCGGTTTCTCGATCTTTGGCGCACTGGCCTTCTGGTGGGCCGGCATGAGCCCGTTCGATGCCATCAACCATGCCATGTCGGCAATCTCCACCGGCGGTTTTTCCACCTCTGACCAGTCGCTGGCCAAGTGGGACATCCCCGCCGTGCACTGGGTCGCGGTGGTGGTGATGATCCTCGGCAGCCTGCCTTTCACGCTGTACGTGGCGACCTTGCGCGGCAACCGCAAGGCGCTGATCCGCGACCAGCAGGTGCAGGGTTTGCTGGGCATGCTGGTGGTAACCTGGATGGTGCTCGGCACCTGGTACTGGTACACCACCAACCTGCACTGGCTCGACGCCCTGCGCCACGTAGCGCTGAACGTGACTTCGGTGGTCACCACCACCGGTTTTGCCCTGGGCGACTACAGCCTGTGGGGCAACTTCTCGCTGATGCTGTTCTTCTACCTGGGCTTCGTCGGCGGCTGCTCCGGCTCCACGGCCGGCGGTATCAAGATCTTCCGGTTCCAGGTGGCCTACATCCTGCTCAAGGCCAGCCTCAACCAGCTGATCCACCCGCGCGCGGTGATCAAGCAGAAGTACAACGGCCATCGCCTGGACGAAGAGATCGTCCGTTCGATCCTGACCTTCTCGTTCTTCTTCGCCATCACCATCTGCGTGATGGCGCTGCTGCTGTCGCTGCTGGGCGTGGACTGGATGACCGCACTGACCGGCGCGGCCGGCACGGTGTCGGGCGTCGGCCCGGGCCTGGGCGAAGTGGTCGGCCCTTCGGGCAACTACTCGACGTTGCCGGATGCCGCCAAATGGGTGCTGTCGACCGGCATGCTGCTCGGCCGCCTGGAGATCATCACGGTGCTGGTGTTGTGTATGCCGGCGTTCTGGCGTCACTGACGTCGGCAGGCTCCCCCCCCAGCTGGGCGCGGTATTCGCTGGGGGTCACATCGAACCAGCGGCGGAACGCCCGGTAGAAATTGCTCGGGTCGGCAAAGCCCAGCAGGTAGGCGGTTTCCAGCAGGGTCATGCCTGGCTGGGCCAGGTACTGCTCGGCCAGTTCACGGCGGGTGTCGTCGAGCAACGCCTGGAAGCTGGTGCCCTCTTCCTGCAAACGGCGCTGCAAGGTGCGCTGGGACAGGTGCAGGGCCTGGGCCAGGGTTTCGCGCTTGGGCTCGCCTTGCGGCAAGATGCGGCACAGCACCTGGCGCACCCGGTGAGTCACGCGGCTTTCCGAAAAGCGCGCCAGGTATTCGCCGGCAAAGCGGTCATGCAGAATGGCCATGGCTTCGTTGGCAGTGGGCAACGGCGCTTCCATGTCGGCCCGCTCGAACACCAGCGCATCGTGCGGCGCATCGAAGATCAGCGGGGAATGGAAAGCCACCTTGTACGGCTCGATATCCTTCGGCTGCGGCCCTTGTATCAGCACCCGACGCGGCTGCACCGGCCGGCCACTGAGCCATTTGCACAAGGCCAGCGCGCAGGCCAGCGACGCTTCGGCGCTGTGCCGGGTAGGGGGCAAGTGATCGCCATGCACGGTCAGAATCAGCGAATAGCCTTCAGGGCCGAGGATGAAGCTCAGGTCGGAGCTTTCGGCAATGATGCGCTGGTAACGCACCAGCCGCTCGAAACCTTCGGCCAGGGTGCGGCTGGACATCAGCGCGTAGCCCACCACATGGAATGAAGCCGGGCGAACCACCCGCGCCATGTTCAAGCCAATGGCCTCGTTGCCCGAGAGTTCGACCGCGAGCTGCCAGAGGCGGGTCATGGCGTCCTGCGGAAAGCGTGCATCCGGATCGTCGAGTGCGGCGAAATCCAACCCCAGCTGCTTGAACATGGCCGGGCAGTCGAGCCCCTCCAGCTCCAGCGCCTTCACAATCCCTGATGCCCAGCTGGCTGACGTGGTTCTTTCACTCATGGCAGGCTTCTTATACTGACCGCTTCATGCGGTGAACCCCAAGGATACTCATTTGGCGCCTATTGTCACTGGCCGGCCCCGCCAATGACTCTAGACTCGATTCAGGCTCCACGCCGTGTATCCTGTCCAAAAGTGATAATCCCGGAGCACTGCCCATGAGCAGCACAGCGCAGTTTCGCAGTTTTGCCGAGTTCTATCCGTATTACCTGGGCGAGCACAGCAACCCCACTTGCCGGCGCCTGCATTTTGTCGGCACCAGCCTGGTGATCGCCTTGCTGGCCTACACCATTGGCAGTGGCAAGTGGATGCTGCTGCTGGCAGTGCCGTTCTGCGGATACGGCTTCGCCTGGGTGGGGCATTTCTTTTTCGAGAAGAACCGGCCAGCGACGTTCAGCCACCCCTGGTACAGCCTGATCGGTGACTTCGCCATGTTCCGCGACATACTGCTCGGCAGGATCAGCCTCTAGCCAGTGGGCGCAGCCAGCTCATGCCGGCTCGCGCAACGCAGCAGCCTCCTCGGCCAGGCGTGCCTGGGCATCGGCCAGCCGATACAGCTCGATGCTGCCATCCCAATGTTCGATCAGCGCCGTGCACGATTCCACCCAATCGCCGCAGTTGAGGTACTCCACCTCGCCTACCTGGCGGATCTCGGCATGGTGGATATGCCCGCACACCACCCCGTGAAAGCCGCGACGGGTGCATTCGTGGGCAATCGCATCCTCGAAGTCGCTGATGAAGTTCACCGCGCCCTTGACCTTGTGCTTGAGGTAGGCCGACAGCGACCAGTAGCCGTACCCGTAGCGCGCACGCCAATGGTTGAGCCAGCGGTTGAGCACCAGGGTGGACTCGTAGGCGCGGTCGCCAAGAAAGGCCAGCCAGCGGTGATAGCGGGTGATCACGTCGAACTGGTCGCCATGGATCACCAGCAAGCGACGGCCATCGGCGGTCAGGTGCTCGGCCTCGTCCACCAGCTGGATGTTGCCCAGCATCAGCTTCGAGTAACGGCGCAGGAATTCGTCATGGTTGCCGGTGACGTAGATCACCTCGGTGCCGCGTTTGCTCATGGTCAGCAAGCGACGGATCACGTTGGTGTGGGCTTGCGGCCAGTAGATGCCGCCGCGCAGCTTCCAGCCATCGATGATGTCGCCGACCAGGTAGATGCGGTCGGCCTGATAACCCTTGAGGAACTGCGACAGGTGTTCGGCCTGGCAGTCACGTGTGCCCAGGTGCACGTCGGATATCCACACGGTGCGCACGCGCTGCTTGCGTGACGGGCGAGAGAGTTCGACATGGGTCATGGGCAGGCTCCGGCGCTGTTTGCTGGAGACTGGCAGGCACAAGTGACAGGTTGGTGGCAGGGATGTGACGAGTGATGGTCTGCCAGGAATGCGGCACAATGGCGGGCAGCCCCACGAGGAAGCCCCATGGCCGGCCCGATACTTTCCTTGCGCCACTACCGCCACGAACTGATCGCCCACAGCCACGAACACCCGCAATTGGTGTTTGGCCTGCACGGCCGCCTGGACTTCGAGGTGCAGGGCCACGGCGCCAAGGTCGCCCGCCAGGGGGTGGTGGTGGTGCCCGCGGGTGCCCATCACACCTGCGGCAGTGACGTCGGCAGCGAGTGCCTGGTGCTGGATGTACCGGACGAGCAATGGCTGCACGAGCAACTGGGGGCGCATGCCGATGCCAGCCGGCGCCTGCTCGACCAACCGGGCGCTCGGGGGCTGGATGAGCGCCAGCAGCAACTGGTGGACTGGCTGGCGGCGAGCCCCATGGACGACCCGCTGATTGCCCGGCAAGGCGCGGTGCTATTGCTGGCCAGCCTCAACCCCAGCGCCTCGGCCGTCGTCACGCCCAGCCATCGCCTGCCCTATGCCGCCTTCGATGCGCATATCGAACAGCACGCAGCGTACCCCTTGCAGGTGGCCGACCTCGCGCGCATCGCCGGTGTGTCCAGCACCCGGCTGCATGCTCGGTTTAGCGCCGAGTGTGGCATGACGCCGATGGACTACATTCGCCAGCGACGTCTGCTCAAGGCCAGGCGACTGGTCACCCAGACCTTGCTGCCGATGGGGGAGATTGCTGCGCAGGTGGGATACAGCTCGCAGAGTGCATTTTCCGCGGCGATGCTGCGGGCGTTCGGTTGCTCGCCGCTGGCCATGCGGCGAGAGTCTGGCGACAACTGACGGCAGGATGGCGACAGAACCTGTTGGCCTGTGGCTTTACACTTTGCCTGTGCCAGTAAAGATTTGAGCAAGGACTCAGCATGAACCACCGCACTGCCCTCGGCGCCCTGCACATCGGCGCGCTGTTCTTCGGCCTGACCGGCGTCTTCGGCAAACTGGCCGCCAGCGCCAGCCCGGCGATCATCGTCTTCGGCCGCGCCGCCTTCGCCGTGCTGGCCCTGGCGCTGTTCGCCAGCCTCACCGGCCCCGGCTGGCGACGCCTGAGCGGCCAGGACATTCGTCGCCTGCTGCTCGGCGGCGTGCTGTTGGCCGGCCATTGGGTCAGTTTCTTCATCGCCGTGAAGGTCGCCGGCGTGGCCATCGCCACCCTGGGCTTCGCCAGCTTCCCGGCCTTCACCGTGATCCTCGAAGGCCTGCTGTTCCGCGAGCGCATCCGCCGCAACGAAGGCGTGTTGGTGGTGCTGGTCAGCATCGGCCTGATACTGGTTACGCCGGCATTCGACCTGGCCAGCCAGGCCACTGGCGGCCTGCTCTGGGCCTTGCTCTCCGGCTTGCTGTTCTCGCTGCTGTCGCTGACCAACCGGGCCGGCTCGGGGCGCTTGCCGGCCGTACAGGCAGCACTGTGGCAAAACCTGGTGGTCGGCCTGTGCCTGCTGCCCTTCGCCGGCCCGGGGCTGAGCCAGGTCGCCGGCATGGACTGGCTGTGGATCGCCCTGCTCGGGATCTTCTGCACCGGCGTCGCCCACAGCCTGTTCGTGGCCAGCCTGGGGGTGATCAAGGCACGCACCGCCGCCGTGGTCTTTGCCATGGAGCCGGTCTACGGCATCGCCGTGGCCTGGGCAGTGTTTGCCGAAACGCCCACCCTGCGCATGCTGCTGGGCGGCGTGCTGATCATCTTCGCCATCGTGCTGTCGAGCCGCATGGCCGCCGAACAGCCGCCCCGGCACAAGGTCGCGGCGGAGGGCGCCTGATCAGCGATCGTTGTGGCCAAGATCGCGTTGCGGGTCGATCTGGTCGCGCACGCGCTGCTTGAGCACCTTGGCTTCGGGGAAGCCACCGTCGGCCTTGCGTTCCCAGATCTGCACGCCATCGCAGGTGATGCGGAAGATGCCGCCGGTGCCCGGCTCCAGCGCCACCCGGCCAAGGTCGTCGCTGAAGGTGCTGAGCAGTTCCTGGGCCAGCCAGGCGGCACGCAGCAGCCATTGGCACTGCGTGCAATATGTGATGACGATTTGCGGCTTGTTGTCGGCCATGCTGAGGCATCTCCAGGTGAGGGGCCGCTTATACTAGCGGTCTTTAGCCTTCGGTTTGAGACTCACGATGCGCCGCCTGCTGTTCTGCCTTTTGCTGACGCTCACTACCCTCGCCGTATTTGCCACCGAACCTGCCCGCCCCAAGGTCGGCCTGGTGCTGTCTGGCGGTGCCGCCCGTGGCCTGGCCCATATCGGCGTGCTCAAGGCCCTGGAGGAACAGGGCGTGCGCATCGACGCCATTGCCGGCACCAGCATGGGCGCCGTGGTGGGCGGGCTGTATGCCTCCGGCTACAGCGTCGAGGAGCTGGAGAAACTCGCCACCACGCTGGACTGGCAGCAGGCGCTGTCCGATGCACCGCCACGCGAGGACGTGCCGTTCCGGCGCAAGCAGGATGACCGCGACTTTCTGGTCAAGCAGAAGCTGAGCTTTCGCGACGACGGCAGCCTCGGCCTGCCGCTGGGGGTAATCCAGGGCCAGAACCTGGCGCTGCTGCTGGAAAGCAAGCTGGCCCACACCGCCGACATCCGCGACTTCGACAAGCTGCCAATTCCCTTCCGCGCCGTGGCCACCGACATCGCCAGCGGCGAGAAGGTGGTGTTCCGCCGTGGCCACCTGCCGCAGGTGATTCGCGCGAGCATGTCGATCCCGGCCGTGTTCGCACCGGTCGAGCTGGATGGCCGCCTGCTGGTGGATGGCGGGATGACCGACAACATCCCCGTCGACGTGGCCCGGGAAATGGGCGTCGACCTGGCCATTGTCGTCGACATCGGCACGCCGCTGCGCGACCGCAAGCAACTGGCCACGGTAGTCGACGTACTCAACCAGTCGATTACCCTGATGACCCGGCGCAATTCCGAAGAGCAACTGGCCAGCCTGCATCGCGACGACATCCTGATTCAGCCGCAGCTGGCAGCCTTTGGCGTCACCGATTTCGGCCGTGCCCACGACATGATCGATGCCGGCTACCGCGCCACTCGCCTGCTCGACACGCGCCTGGCCGCGCTGCGCCAACCCGAGAGCGACGCCAGCCTGGCCGTGGCCCGCTCACCGGGCCAGCGCACGCCAGTGATCAGCGCGATCAGGATCGAGAACGACTCCAAGGTCAGCGACGACGTGATCCGCTATTACATCCGCCAGCCAATCGGCGAGCCACTGGCCCTCGACCGCTTGCAGACCGACATGGGCACCTTGTATGGCCTGGACTACTTCGACCGGGTGCAGTACCGCGTGGTGCACAAAGGCAATGACAACACCCTGGTGATCAATGCCCGGGGCAAGCGCGGTGGCACCGACTACCTGCGCCTGGGCCTGAACCTGTCGGACGACCTGCGCGGCGACAGTGCTTTCAACCTGGGCGCCAGCTACCGCATGAACGGCATCAACCGGCTGGGCGCCGAATGGCTGACGCGCGCCCAGATCGGCGACCAGCAGGAGCTTTATAGCGAGTTCTATCAGCCGCTCGACGTGGGGTCGCGCTACTTCGTCGCGCCTTACCTGGACCTTGGCTCGCAGAACATCGAAGCGACCCTGGACAACGACCCGATCGCCGAGTACCGACTTGAGCGCTACGGCTTCGGCCTCAACGTCGGCCGCCAGATTGGCACTTCCGGCGAAGTGCGCCTGGGCGTGGGCAAGGCCTGGGGCGAGGCCGAAGTGCGCATTGGCGATCAGGACCTGCCCAGCGTCAGCTTCAACGAAGGCTTCTACGAGCTGAAGTATTCGTTCGACACCCTCGACAACGTGTACTTCCCGCACCGTGGCGAGGACGTCGGCCTGACCTTGCGCAAGTATGACAAGTCGCTGGATTCGGACGAGGACTACCGGCAATGGCTGCTGAACCTGGACAAGGCATTCAGCGTCGGGGCAAACACCTTCGTGCTGGGTGGGCGCTATGGACGCACCCTGGACCCTACCGAGGTGGTGACCTCGAGCTTCGTGCTGGGGGGCGCAAGGGAGCTGTCGGGCTTCCGCCAGGACTCGGTGTCAGGGCAGAACGTCAGCCTGCTGCGGATGGTGTACTACCGGCGCCTGACGCCACGGGCCTATCTGCCGCTGGACTTCCCGCTGTATATCGGCGGGTCGCTGGAACGTGGCCGAGTGTGGAACAACGACAACGCGTTCGACAGTGGCTACATCAATGCAGCGAGCATCTTCCTGGGGCTGGAGACGCCATTGGGGCCGTTGAACCTGAGTTATGGGGCCAACACTGCGAATGAGCAGGCGGTGTACCTGAACCTGGGGCATACCTTCTAGATGGCCAGGGCCGCTGTGCGGCCCCAGAGGTTTCAGGTCTTTTCGAGGTTGGCGAGGATCTTGGCATGCACCCGCATGCACACTTCCAGGTCGGCCTCATCCACGCCCGTGAACAGTTCCAGGCGCAGGGCATTGGCAATGGTCTCGATCTGCTCGATCAGCGGCTTGGCCGGTGGGCACAGCAGGATCTTCTTCGCCCGCCGGTCTTCCAGCACCGCCTGGCGACGCACCAGCCCCTGGCTTTCCAGGCTGTCGAGCAGCCGCGCCAGGGTCGGGCCCTCGACGCCCACGCTCTGCGCCAGCTCACGCTGGGTAGGCGCTTCTTCGAAACGGGCCAGGTGCAACAACACCAGCCAGCGCGCCTGGGACAGGTTGAGCCCGGCCAGGCGGCGGTCCAGTTCGGCACGCCAGCCGCGGGACATCTGCGCCAGCTGCATGCCGAAGCGGTGTTGGTTGTCGGTCAGGGGCATAAGCAACTCATAGACTAGAACTAATTATTAGTCAGCTAACCATGCTCCGGGGCATCAGGCAAGGCTGCCCGCCCCGGAAACGTCCGATAATCGTCAAAAAGGATGACAAACATCAGCAGTTGACCGAAATGCCGGCTATCAGAGCTCGAACTCCGCCGCCAGCGCCGCACGTATGCAATACAGCACGCCTTCCGGCACCCGTGCGCCGAACAACGGGGCAATCGCCGATACCGGCGGCAACTCGCCCTCGCCGTCGAGGAAGGCGTCCTGCACTTCCATCATCAGGTCTTCGGGCAGGTCCAGGGCCTGCTCCAGGCTCAGCTCCTGGCGGCCAAGGGCCTCGGCCAGCAGGCTGTAGACGTTCTTCTCGCTGCAGTTGAGCTGCCCGGCGATCTGCGCCGGGGTCATGCCGGCGCGGGCCAGGCTGACCAGTTCGTGGCGCAGGTCGAGGACCACCTTCGGCGCCTCCTCGGTGCCACCGGCGCCGTTGAGCACTTCGAGGAAGGCCTGGCCATAGCGCTCCAGCTTGCGCGCACCCACACCGCTGACCTGGGCCATATCGCTGAGGCTGGCCGGCTGACTGCGGAGCATTTCCAGCAGGGTGGAATCGGGGAAGATGACATACGGCGGCACGCTGTGCTCTTCGGCCAGCTTGCGCCGCAGGGTGCGCAGCGCTTCCCACAGTTCGCGCTCCTCAGTGCGTACCAGCTGGCTGGCCGGGCTGCCGCCGCCGGAGGCGGTCTTGGCCACGGTCTGTGGCTTGAGGTCACGGCGCAGTTGCAGGTTAACCTCGCCACGCAGCAGCGGCCGGCAGCTGTCGGACAGGCGCAAGCCACCGTAGCCTTCCAGGTCGATGTCGACCAGGCCGCGCGCCACCAGCTGGCGGAACAGCGAACGCCACTCGGCCTCGGCCAGGCCCTTGCCGACGCCGAATACCGAAAGCTTCTCGTGGCCGAAGTTGCGCACCTTCTCGGTGTCCTTGCCCAGCAGCACGTCTACCAGGTGGCCAACGCCGTAGCGCTGGCCGGTGCGGAACACCGCCGACAACGCCTGGCGGGCCGGCTCGGTGGCGTCCCAGGTCTGGATCTGGTCGACACAGTTATCGCAGTGGCCACAGGGTTGTTCGAGGGTTTCGTCGAAATAGGCCAGCAGCGACTGACGGCGGCAGCGGGTTTCTTCGCACAGGGCCAGCATGGCGTCGAGCTTGTGCTGTTCGATGCGCTTGTGGCGCTCGTCGCCTTCGGAGTTCTGCAGCATCTGCTTGAGCATCACCATGTCCTGCAGGCCGTAAGCCATCCAGGCATCCGATGGCAGGCCGTCACGGCCGGCACGGCCGGTTTCCTGGTAATAGGCCTCGAGCGACTTGGGCAGGTCGAGGTGGGCAACGAAGCGCACGTTGGGCTTGTCGATGCCCATGCCGAAGGCAATGGTGGCGACCATGATCAGCCCCTCTTCGTTGAGGAAGCGGTGCTGGTTGGCGGCGCGCGTCTCGGCGGCAAGGCCGGCGTGGTACGGCAACGCCGGGAAGCCTTGCTCGCAAAGGAACGCTGCGGTTTCATCGACCTTCTTGCGCGATAGGCAATAGACGATGCCGGCGTTGCCACGGCGCTCGCCGAGGAAGGCCATCAACTGCTTGCGTGGCGCCTCCTTGGGCACGATGCGGTAGAAGATGTTCGGCCGGTCGAAACTCGACAGGAAACGCTCGGCGCCCTGCAGGTGCAGGCGCTGGACAATCTCCTCGCGGGTACGCATGTCGGCGGTGGCGGTCAGGGCGATGCGCGGCACATGCGGGAACAGCTCGGCCAGCTGCCCCAGCTGCAGGTATTCCGGACGGAAGTCATGGCCCCATTGCGATACGCAGTGGGCTTCGTCGATGGCGAACAGCGAGATGTCGAGGTCGCGCAGGAAGTCCAGCATGCGCGGCTGCACCAGGCGCTCTGGCGCCAGGTAGAGCATCTTCACCTCGCCCCGGCGCAAGCGCCCGGCCAGGTCACGCTGCTGCTCCGCGCTCAGGGTGGAGTTCAACGCTGCCGCGGCGACGCCGAGTTCGTCGAGGGTGGCGACCTGGTCGTCCATCAGCGCGATCAATGGCGACACCACCACCGTCAGGCCCGGGCGCAACAAGCCAGGTACCTGGAAGCACAGGGACTTGCCACCACCGGTAGGCATCAGCACCAGGGCATCGCCGCCATTGGCCACGCATTCGATGATCGCTGCCTGGCGCCCACGGAAACTGTCGTAACCGAAGATATCCTTGAGAACGCGCTGAGCCTGTTCGAGCATGTGCAACTCCACAAATCGCCGTACCATCCTGGACACAGGCTGGACGAAAAACCCGCTCCGCACACGCCAAAAGCGTAAGCGGCTTTTGCCAGCTGGCCGGGAAAACCCGCCCCTGGATGAAAAACGGCGGAGTATACCGTAGTGGCGGCCTGCACAGGATGCCCGGTGACAGACGTTCCCTTTGCCCCGCTGCCGCCGCAAGGTGCTAGAATTCACTATCGTTTATTCCCCAAGGTAGCCCTGTAATGTCCTTCGCCGAGCAACTGACCCGCCTGCAAGCCTTCCTCGACGCCGACGAGCTGCACGAAGAAGCGCTGGACTACGTCGCCGCACACGGCTACCTGACCGCGCTGTCGATCTGCTCCGAGGACGTCCCCGAGCGTGAATGGATCGACGCGCTGTTCGCCGAAGAGCCCCACTACGCCAGCGATGCCCAGCGCACCGAGATCGAAGCGACGCTGGTGGCCCTCAAAGGCCACATCGCCCGTCAGCTGGCCAGCGACGAGGAATTCGACCTGCCATGCGAGCTGGACCTGACCGACGAGCCGGACGATTCCGACCTGCGCGGCTGGTGCATCGGCTTCATGGAGGGCGTGTTCCTGCGTGAAGAGGCCTGGTTCGAGAACGCCGAGGAAGAAGTCAGCGAGATGCTGCTGCCGATCATGGTCGGTTCCGGCCTGTTCGACGAACAACCAGAATTCGCCGACATCGCCAGCAATGCCAACCTGCAGGACGACATGATCGTGCAGATCCCGGAAGCGCTGAGCGCACTGTTCCTGCTGCTGCACGCTCCAGACGAAAAGCCGGCGCTGCTCAAGCCACGCCACCACTGAGTCGGCCGTGCGCTACCTGCTGCTGGCCGTCGGCTGGCTCAGTGTTGCGCTGGGGGTGCTGGGGATCTTCCTGCCGGTGTTGCCCACCACCCCGTTCCTGCTGCTGGCGGCGGCCTGCTTCGCCCGCAGCTCGCCGCGCTTTCACGATTGGCTGGTCAACCACCCCAAGCTTGGGCCGTGGATCCGTGACTACCTCAGTGGCGAGGGCATTCCGCTCAAGGGCAAGGTCTACGCCATCGGCCTGATGTGGGCGAGCATCAGCCTGTCCTGCTACCTGGTGCCGCTGTTCTGGGCCAGGACCTTCATGCTCAGCAGTGCGGTGCTGGTGAGCCTGTACATCCTCAAGCAGAAGACCTTGCGCCGATCCGGCTGAGCTTTGCTATCGCCTGTTCCGGCTTCAGCCGCGAAGAGGCCGGTACAGGCAGATCAGACCGTATCCACCTTCAACGAATGGTCATTGATCATCCCGTTGATGATGGTCGCAGTGTCCTGCCCCGCTGAAACCACCCCACCCGCCCCTGCCGTCACCCCGTAATGCTGAGCCAGGTCGATCCCCGCCAGGTCGATGGTCTGGGTCGGCGCCGCCCCCGCCACGCTGCTGACTTCGATGGTCGAGACCACATTGGTGCCGCTGCCACTGACCTTGAAGTGCAGGTAGTCATCCAGCGAAGCCGCCGTGGCATTCTCTCCCTGCAGCAGCTGCGACAGGTCCAGGTGGTCACTGCCCGGGGTGAAGTCGGTCACCGTGTCATGCCCGGTGTCGCCCTTCTGCCAGACGAAGGTGTCGTTGCCGTTACCTCCGGTCATGGTGTCGTTGCCCGGCCCGCCGATGATGATGTCGTTGCCATCACCGCCCTTGAGTACATCGTTACCCAGGCCGCCGTTGAGCAGGTTGTCACCAGCATCACCGATCAAGCTGTCGTTGTAGTCGGAGCCGATCAGGTTCTCGATGCCGGTCAAGGTGTCGGTGCCAGCGGCGCCGGTATTCTGTGGCCCGGTGAGGCTGAGATCGACCGTCACCCCTCCGCTGGCTGAGGCATAGCTGGCGGTATCGTTGCCTGCCCCGCCATCGAGCAGGTCGTTGCCAAGGCCGCCGATCAGCAGGTCATTGCCAATGCCGCCGTGCAGGGTGTCATTGCCCGTACCGCCCACCAGCACGTCATGGCCGTCACCGCCGTTGAGAATGGTGTCGGCGTTGCTCGCCATCAATACATCATCGCCTGCCGTGCCATTCAGAGCAGTGCCGGCGTGGTAAGTGATATCCACCGCGCCAGCAGCACTGCCGCCGTGGCCATCGCTGACCGTGTAACTGGCCTGATGCACTTCATTCACCGCGTTGCTGTAGTCGACCACCAGGCTCAGCTTGTAGTTTTCGGCGGCCGAGCTGTTGCCCTGCGGGTTGACCTGATTGACCACATGGATGCTGTACACCCCGTCATGGCTGGCGGTGAAGCTGCCGCCAGCGGCAATGGGCTGGTAGCTGCCGTTGGCATCCTTCCACTCCAGGCTCACGTTGCCGTCGGGGCGGTCATGGTCCAGCTGCAGGGTCTCGCCCTTGCGCAGGCTGACGGTGATCACGTCCTCGCCATTGGCATTGCTGCTGTTGATGTTGCCGAGGTAGCCGAGCACTACCAGCGCCGCCGTCATGCTGCCGGCGGCAGTGGTGAAGGCGCTGCGGTCCAGGGCCTTGAACTGGTTGTCGAGCGTATTGCCATGGCCATCGAAGGTGATGTTCGGCACGCTATTGCCGAGGGTGAAACCTGCCCCCTTGTCGGCAAAGTTGGTGTTGACGGTGATCGGCGCCGCGCTCAAACGGTCGTTGTCGGCATCACTGTCATTGGCCAGCAGCACTTCGGACGGCAAAGTGATGCTGGCGCCGGTGATGTTGGTGATGACATGGTCGGCCCCCGCCACCGGGGCATGGTTGCCATTGATCATGATCAGCAGGTCGGCAATGCTGGTATCGCCGTCATTGTCGCTGACCATGAAGCCGATACGCTCGGGCGGGCTGCTGTCATTGCCTTTGGGTGGCGTGTAGGTGAACTCGCCGCTGTCCATGTTCACCAGCAGGCTGCCGCCCAGGCTGGTCTTGATGGTGAGCGTGTTGCCCGTGGTGTCGAAGCTGGCGTTGTCGGCGCCACCGCTGGCCAGGTATCCGCCCTGCCCCGCGTTGGCTTTCGGGTCGTAGGTGTAGGTAGTGCCGTCCACCAGCAGTGCCTTGATGAACCCGCCATCGGCACCGAAGGTGCCATCGCTGAGGAGGCTGCCGGTAATCGGCGAACCCTGCACGGTGCCCGACAGCACGCCATAAAGTTGGTTGAAGTCGCTGACGACCACCGAGTTGGTGTCGGTATGGCTGCTGCCGTCATAGGCCAACGGGTTCAGGTTGCCCGCGTTGGAATCCTTGCCCAGGCCAATGGCGTAGGACTTGATGCCATTGCTGTCGAGGAACGTCTCCCAGCTGGTTTCGCGGGATGCGGTCATGGCATGCCCGGAGCTGGGCTCGCCATCGGAGAAGAAGTAGCTGACATTCTGCGCACCGGCCAGCTTGCCATGCTGGTCGAAGGCCGCCTGGGCTGCGGTGGCCGCGCTGTCGTAGTAGGTCGAACCGCCAGCATGCAAGCCGCTGACGATCGACTTGGCGACGTCGATGCTGACCCACTCCGCCGACTGGATCTGCGCACCGTCGCTGAAGGTGACGATCTGCACCTTGATGTCGCCCATGCCGTCGTACTTGTCGAGCAGCGCAGCGATGGCCTGCTTGGCTGCGTCCAGGCGGGTCAGGCCTGGTATGCCGGAAGCAGAATCCATGCTGCCAGACACATCGATCACCAGCAGGATGTTGGAATCCAGCTGGCCCGGCGTGATGATACGCTCGGCGCAGACCGCATTGGGTACATCGTCGACGATGGTGATGGCGATGTTGCTGGTGATGCTGTGGCCCAGCGAGTCGGTGGCCTTGTAGGTGAAGTTTTCGACCGCCGAATCGGCACCCGGGGTATTGGCGGGCGAGGTCAGGGTGTAGGTGTAGCTGCCGTCAGGGTTGATGCTGATCTGCCCATACTGGCCGACAGCGTTGCCCACCAGGCTGTAGGTCAGCGCCCCCACGCCACCGGAAACCGAACCTGCCAGCGAGCCGGTCGCCGTTTCACCGGTGGAGGTCGGATCACTGCCGGTGGTGGTACCCGCAGCCAGGTCGTTGCCATCCTTGTGCAGGTCGAGGGCTTTCTCGTACACCGTGACATCACGGTCCCCGCAGGCCACGAGCGTGGCGTCGTGCACGTTGATGGTCAGGGTCGTGGTGCTTTCGTCACCGTCAGCATCGCGGATGGTGTAGACAAAGGTGTCGACCGCATCCCGCGGCGAGACCACGTCCGGGTTCGAGTGGTAAACCGCATTACCCTTCTCGTCGATGGTCAGGTAGCCGTACTGGCCAAGCACCTGGCTGTTCAACTGGCCAATGGCCGAGCTGCTGGTGTCGTTACCGGCACGTACGCCGACCACATGGTTGCCATCGCTGCGCACGTCGGCACCGACCACGTCGTTGTACATCACATTGCCGCGCACCTCGTCGCCCTTGTACACGCTGACAAAGTCGCAATGGGCTTGGGGCACGTCGTCGACAATCGAAATGACGATGGTGCTGGTGGCTGAATGGCCATACGCGTCCTGAACCTGATAGGTAAAGGACTCCGTCACGGTGTTGGCGCCGTCGTTGGCATGCGTTGGTGAGTTGGCCGGGGACGTCAGGGTATAGGTGTAGCTACCGTCGGCATTGAGCTGTATCTGGCCGTACTGGCCGACCGCATTACCCACCAGGCTGTAGGACAAGGCGCCTATGCCACCACTGGCCAAGCCGACCAAGCTGCCCGATGCTGTTTCAAGGGGCGATGTCGGGTTGCTGCCGGTAACGGTACCTGCGGCGAGGTCGCTGCCGTCCTTGCTCAAGTCCAGCGCTTTTTCGAACACCGTGACGCCGCCGTCCATGCACACTTCGATGCGTGGGTCATGCACGTTGATGGTGATCGTGGTGGTGCTTTCGTCACCGTCGGCATCGCGAATGGTGTAGACGAAGGTGTTGACGGCATCCC
>NZ_VZII01000018.1 GCF_009391885.1 Pseudomonas sp. MN1F
GCAATATGGTGGGCGTAGCTCAGTTGGTAGAGCGCTGGATTGTGATTCCAGTTGTCGTGGGTTCGATTCCCATCGTCCACCCCATATTTTTCGAAGGCGCCTTGATCGTGAGATCGGGCGCCTTTGTTGTTTCTGCGTGGCGTCAGCGTGGGGTGGGCAGTCATGCGCTGCCCAGCTGCCTGGTCAGGGGTGGGCTTGAGCTTGATCGGGTATGAGGCGTACTTCCACGCGTTGCCCTAGGGCGCGAGCAGCGCTGGCCAGCGTGGCCAGGGTCATGCCAGGGTCGTTCTGGTCCAGTGCCCGGTCGACGGCTGTGCGGCTGGTGTGCATGCGCTCGGCCAGGACCTTCTTGGAGACCTTCTGGTTCTTCATGGCTTCGGTGATCTGCCAGGCAATCACGCGCTTGAGTGCTGCGGCGCTGACTTCCTCTGTCAGTTCCTGTTCGGTGAGGAACTCGTCGAATCCGGAGCCGATGCGCGGGTTGGTCATGTGTATTTCTCCAGGGCTGCTTTGCGCTGTCGGGCGGTTTCCAGTTCGAAGGCGGGTGTTTTCTGGCTTTTCTTGATAAAGCCGTGCAGCAGTACCATCGTGCTTCCGGACACAGTGAACAGTAACGGTAGAAGCAGGCATCCAGGGTTGGTGGTTTTTCGCTCATGAAAGTGTACCAAAAAAGGTACTCCAATCAAGAAGAGCCAGAATCCGCGGGCCAGAGGCTCATTCCCCGGTAGTGGTAGGAATGTTCTGCAATTAAGTGAGATCGTTTTTCGCCCTTGCAATCCTCTGGTGGCACCCCAATAAAAGCTGTTAGATTTCAGCCGGTTGAAACACCGGCCCATTTGGCCGGCAGAGGAACACCCTGATGATTGCAAAAGAAGCCCGCCAGGCCCTGGCGTTGCAGCGCTTCGCCGAAGCCAATCCGCAACTGCTCGAGGAAATACGCGAGCTGGATGCCCATGAGCAGGCCCAGCAGATCGAGTGGGCATTCGAGGATGCCGCCGATGAGCAAGGGCTTCAGCCCTGGGAGCTGGCGTTGCAGCTGATTGCCGAAAGCCCTGAGCAGCTGCAGGCCATGCGCCTTGAGACCCATCGCGAAGTGGCCGAGGCGCTGGGAATGGAGTGGGAGGAGTACTGCCAGTTCAACGAGATCGATCCTGAATAAGCGGGTCGCTTTCAAGCTGGTAGTTGTTTGACAAGGTATTTCGGTTGTGTGCCGCCCTTTGGGGGGTATGCGGCCCTCTATATAAAGAGGCTCGGCACTTCACGGTGCGGGCCATGCAAGTTAATCGACCGGCGTGGTTTCCCGTCGTCCCGGGTGGGGTGACTTCTGGTGCGTGACTCACTAGAATGTTCGCCCTTGATTCTGGAGTCGGGCTATCGCCGGCTAACGTCTGTGCAACGAGGAATATCCATGCAAGTTTCTGTTGAAAACACTTCCGCTCTCGAGCGCCGCATGACCATCGCCGTTCCGGCCGAGCGCGTCGAGAACGAAGTCAACAAGCGTCTGCAACAGACTGCCAAGCGCGCCAAGGTCGCGGGCTTCCGCCCAGGCAAGGTGCCGATGAGCGTGATCCGTCAGCGTTTCGAAGCCGATGCCCGTCAAGAGGCTTTCGGTGACCTGGTCCAGGCTTCCTTCTACGAAGCCATCGTCGAGCAGAAGCTGAACCCGGCTGGCGCTCCGGCCGTTGAGCCGAAGTCCTTCGAGAAGGGCAAGGACCTGGAATTCGTTGCCATCTTCGAAGTGTTCCCAGAGTTCACCGTTGCCGGCTTCGAGTCGATCAACGTCGAGCGCCTGAGCGCCGAAGTGGCTGACGCCGACCTGGACAACATGCTGGAAGTCCTGCGCAAGCAGAACACCCGCTTCGAGGCCGTCGAGCGTGCTGCGCAGAACGACGACCAGGTCAACATCGATTTCGTTGGCAAGGTCGACGGTGAAGTGTTCGCTGGCGGTTCCGCCAAGGGCACCCAGCTGGTACTGGGCTCCGGCCGCATGATCCCTGGCTTCGAAGATGGCCTGGTTGGCGCCAAGGCCGGTGAAGAGCGCGTTGTCAACGTGACCTTCCCAGAGGACTACCAGAACCTGGACCTGGCTGGCAAAGCCGCCGAGTTCACCATCACCGTCAACAGCGTCTCGGCCCCTGTGCTGCCAGAGCTGAACGAAGAGTTCTTCGCCCAGTTCGGCATCAAAGAGTCGACCCTGGAAGGCTTCCGTACCGAAGTTCGCAAGAACATGGAGCGTGAGCTGCGTCAGGCGATCAAGACCAAGGTCAAGAACCAGGTCATGGACGGTCTGCTGGCTGCCAACCCGATCGAAGTGCCGAAGGCCCTGCTGGAAAACGAAGTCAACCGTCTGCGCGTCCAGGCTGTTCAGCAGTTCGGTGGCAACATCAAGCCTGAGCAACTGCCGGCCGAGCTGTTCGAAGAGCAAGCCAAGCGTCGTGTGGTGCTGGGCCTGATCGTCGCCGAAGTGGTCAAGCAGTTCGAGCTGAAGCCAGACGAAGGCAAGGTTCGCGAAATGATCGAAGAAATGGCCTCGGCTTACCAAGAGCCTGAGCAGGTCATTTCCTGGTACTACAAGAACGACCAGCAACTGAACGAAGTCCGTTCGGTTGTGCTGGAAGAACAAGTTGTAGATACTGTTCTGCAGAAAGCGACTGTGACCGACAAGTCGGTCTCGTACGAAGATGCCGTTAAGCCAGCACAGGCTCCTGCCGCCGCTGAGTAACAGGCTTCTCTCGTAGGAAACCCCCACAAGCCAGCCTTCGAGCTGGCTTGTGCGTTATCAAGCCATGACTATTTGGGAGTGAGCGCAGGACATGTCCCGCAATTCTTATATTCAGCAGAGCTCTGACATCCAGGCCGCAGGCGGCCTGGTCCCGATGGTTATCGAGCAGTCCGCCCGTGGCGAACGTGCCTACGACATCTACTCGCGCCTGTTGAAGGAGCGAGTGATCTTCCTGGTTGGCCCGGTAGAGGATTACATGGCCAACCTGGTAGTGGCGCAGCTGCTGTTCCTTGAGGCGGAAAACCCGGACAAGGATATCCATCTGTACATCAACTCCCCGGGCGGTTCGGTGACTGCAGGCATGTCGATCTACGACACCATGCAATTCATCAAGCCGGACGTCTCGACCATCTGCATCGGCCAGGCCTGCAGCATGGGTGCGTTCCTGTTGGCTGCGGGTGCCAAGGGCAAGCGTCACTGCCTGCCGAACTCGCGCGTGATGATCCACCAGCCACTGGGCGGTTTCCAGGGTCAGGCCACCGATATCGAGATCCACGCCCAGGAAATCCTCAATATCAAGGCGCGCCTGAACGAGCTGCTGGCCTACCACACCGGCCAGGAACTCGAGACCATCAAGCGTGACACCGAGCGTGACAATTTCATGAGCGCCTCGCGCGCGGCCGAGTACGGCCTGATCGACTCGGTGTACGACAAGCGGCAACTGGCCTCCTGAACCCAGGAGCCAGAGCAGGTAGGTGCGCAAAGCGCCTACCTGCGGACTTGAAAAAGCCCGCAATTGCCTTCATCTTGTGTTGCAAGCCTACCGGATTGGATCGATCGAATGACTGACACCCGTAACGGCGAGGACAGCGGCAAATTGCTTTATTGCTCCTTCTGCGGCAAAAGCCAGCACGAAGTGCGCAAACTGATTGCCGGGCCCTCGGTATTTATCTGCGACGAGTGCGTCGACCTGTGCAACGACATCATCCGTGAGGAGGTGCAGGAAGCCCAGGCCGAGAGCAGCGCGCACAAATTGCCTTCGCCGAAAGAAATCAGCGGCATCCTGGACCAGTACGTCATCGGTCAGGAACGCGCTAAGAAGGTCCTGGCCGTAGCGGTGTACAACCACTACAAGCGCCTGAACCAGCGTGACAAGAAGGGCGACGAAGTCGAACTCGGCAAGAGCAACATCCTGCTTATCGGGCCTACCGGCTCGGGCAAGACCCTGCTCGCCGAAACCCTTGCACGGCTGTTGAACGTACCGTTCACCATTGCTGACGCCACCACCCTGACCGAAGCCGGTTATGTGGGTGAGGACGTCGAGAACATCATTCAGAAACTGCTGCAGAAGTGCGACTACGACGTGGAAAAGGCCCAGATGGGCATTGTCTACATCGACGAGATCGACAAGATCTCGCGCAAGTCGGACAACCCGTCCATCACCCGCGACGTTTCGGGTGAAGGCGTGCAGCAGGCGCTGCTGAAGCTGATTGAAGGCACCGTAGCTTCTGTTCCGCCGCAGGGCGGCCGCAAGCACCCGCAACAGGAATTCCTGCAGGTTGATACCCGCAACATCCTGTTCATCTGCGGTGGCGCCTTCTCCGGCCTGGAAAAGGTCATCCAGAACCGCTCCACCAAGGGTGGCATCGGTTTTGGCGCCGAAGTACGCAGCAAGGAAGAGGGCAAGAAGGTCGGCGAATCGCTGCGCGAAGTCGAGCCGGACGATCTGGTCAAGTTTGGCCTGATCCCTGAGTTCGTCGGCCGCCTGCCGGTACTGGCGACCCTCGATGAGCTGGATGAGGCTGCGCTGATGCAGATCCTCACCGAGCCGAAGAATGCCCTGACCAAGCAGTACGCCAAGCTGTTCGAGATGGAAAGCGTGGACCTCGAGTTCCGCACCGACGCCCTCAAGGCTGTCGCACGCAAGGCCCTGGAGCGCAAGACTGGCGCCCGTGGCCTGCGTTCGATCCTCGAAGGCGTGCTGCTCGACACCATGTACGAGATTCCTTCGCAGAAGGATGTCAGCAAGGTGGTGATCGACGAGAGCGTCATCGAAGGCACCTCGCAGCCGCTGATGATCTACGAGAACAGCGAGCCGCAAGCCAAGGCCGCGCCCGACGCCTGATTTCAGGTAAATGCCGGGTAATGGCAGCAAGCAAGAAAGGGGCCTACGGGCCCCTTTCTGCTTTTCCTATGCCAGCGCTTGTAATTTCCCAGGCGTGCCCCCACATTAGGTCCAAGCATCATTTCCACCGGTTTCCGGCCATAAGGCCGCTGTAGAGGCGAAATCATGAAGACCACCCTCGACTTGCCTCTTTTGCCATTGCGCGATGTCGTCGTCTATCCGCACATGGTTATCCCACTGTTCGTGGGGCGTGAGAAGTCTATCGAAGCCCTTGAGGCCGCGATGACGGGCGAGAAGCAGATCCTGCTGCTGGCCCAGAAGAACCCTGCCGATGACGATCCAGGCGAAGATGCCCTGTATCGGGTCGGTACCGTCGCTACCGTATTGCAACTGCTGAAACTGCCCGATGGCACGGTCAAGGTGCTGGTCGAGGGCGAGCAGCGCGGTGCGGTCGAGCGCTTCACCGAAGTAGAAGGGCACATCCGTGCCGAAGTTTCCCTGATCGATGAAACCGACGCCGCCGAGCGCGAGTCGGAAGTCTTCGTGCGCACGCTGCTGTCGCAATTCGAGCAGTACGTGCAGCTGGGCAAGAAAGTCCCCGCCGAAGTGCTGTCGTCGCTGAACAGCATCGAAGAGCCTGGTCGCCTGGTCGATACCATGGCCGCGCACATGGCGCTGAAGATCGAGCAGAAGCAGGAAATCCTCGAGATCGTCGACCTGACGACCCGAGTCGAGCACGTGCTGGCCCTGCTGGATGCCGAAATCGACCTGCTGCAGGTCGAGAAGCGTATCCGTGGCCGGGTCAAGAAGCAGATGGAGCGCAGCCAGCGCGAGTACTACCTGAATGAGCAGATGAAGGCCATTCAGAAGGAGCTCGGCGATGGTGATGAAGGCCACAACGAAGTCGAAGAGCTGAAAAAGCGCATCGAAGCCGCTGGCCTGCCAAAAGACGCCCTGGCCAAGGCCCAGGCCGAGCTGAACAAGCTCAAGCAGATGTCGCCGATGTCCGCCGAAGCCACCGTGGTGCGCTCGTACCTCGACTGGCTCGTGCAGGTGCCGTGGAAGGCCCAAAGCAAGGTGCGCCTGGACCTGGCCAAGGCCGAGGAGATCCTCGATGCCGACCACTATGGCCTGGAAGAGGTCAAGGAGCGGATTCTCGAGTACCTCGCCGTGCAGAAGCGGGTGAAGAAGATCCGCGGCCCGGTGCTGTGCCTGGTCGGCCCGCCTGGCGTGGGCAAGACCTCGCTGGCCGAGTCGATCGCTGCTGCGACCAACCGCAAGTTCGTGCGCATGGCCCTGGGTGGCGTGCGTGACGAGGCCGAGATTCGTGGGCACCGTCGTACCTACATCGGCTCCATGCCTGGCCGGCTGATCCAGAAGATGACCAAGGTGGGTGTGCGCAACCCGCTGTTCCTGCTCGACGAGATCGACAAAATGGGCAGCGACATGCGTGGCGACCCGGCCTCGGCGCTGCTGGAAGTGCTCGACCCGGAGCAGAACCACAATTTCAACGACCACTACCTGGAAGTCGATTACGACCTCTCGGACGTGATGTTCCTGTGCACCTCGAACTCGATGAACATTCCGCCGGCGCTGCTCGACCGTATGGAAGTCATCCGCCTGCCGGGTTACACCGAGGACGAGAAGATCAACATCGCGGTCAAGTACCTGACGCCCAAGCAGGTCAAGGCCAACGGTTTGAAGACCGAAGAGCTGGACATCGACGTCTCGGCGATTCGCGACATCATCCGTTACTACACCCGTGAAGCCGGTGTGCGTGGCCTGGAGCGCCAGATCGCCAAGGTCTGCCGCAAGGTGGTCAAGGAACATACCGGGCAGAAGCAGGTCAAGGTCAAGGTCACCAGCGAGCAGCTCGAGCACCTGCTCGGCGTGCGCAAGTTCCGCTACGGCCTGGCCGAGCAGCAGGACCAGATCGGCCAGGTCACCGGCCTTGCCTGGACCCAGGTGGGCGGCGAATTGCTGACCATCGAGTCGGTGGTCATCCCTGGCAAGGGTCAGCTGATCAAGACCGGCTCGCTGGGTGATGTCATGGTCGAGTCGATCACAGCCGCGCAGACCGTGGTCCGCAGCCGTGCCCGCAGCCTGGGGATTGCCGCCGATTTCCACGAGAAGCACGACGTGCATATCCACATGCCTGAGGGCGCCACGCCGAAGGACGGCCCGAGCGCGGGTATCGGCATGTGCACCGCGCTGGTGTCCGCGCTGACGCAGATTCCAGTACGCGCCGATGTGGCCATGACCGGCGAAATCACCCTGCGTGGCCAGGTATTGGCTATCGGCGGGTTGAAGGAAAAACTGCTGGCTGCACACCGTGGCGGGATCAAGACGGTGATCATTCCCGAGGAGAATGTTCGCGATCTGAAAGAAATTCCTGAAAATATCAAACAGGATCTGCAGATCAAACCGGTCAAATGGATTGACGAAGTCCTGCAAATTGCGCTGCAATACGCCCCGGAGCCCTTGCCAGATGTGGCTCCGGAGATTGTCGCGAAAGATGACAAGCGCGACGGCGATGCTAAGGAAAGAATTAGCACGCATTAGTAGTTTTTGGCTGGGGGGCTTTCCTTGACAGTTTTTTCGGGGCCTTGCTATAAAGCGGCACGCTATTGTCAAACGGCCACCCGGCACAGGTTTCATCAGCTTTTCATTACATACTTAGAAACAAACTCAATAGAGAAATAAGGGGACTTAGAGTGAACAAGTCGGAACTGATTGACGCTATCGCCGCATCCGCTGACATCCCGAAAGCTGTAGCTGGCCGCGCGCTGGACGCAGTCATCGAATCCGTCACCGGCGCCCTGAAGCAAGGTGACGATGTGGTACTGGTTGGCTTCGGTACCTTCTCGGTCAAGGAGCGCGCCGAGCGCACCGGCCGTAACCCGCAAACCGGCAAGGCGATCAAGATCGAAGCTGCCAAGGTTCCAGGTTTCAAGGCTGGCAAAGGCCTGAAAGACGCCGTCAACTAAGTCGTCTTTCAGCCGGACCAGGCCTTGGCCAGGTCCGAGCACGCTGATGGCGGGCCGCAAACGTTCCCGCCTGACACGTTTGCTAAGAAAAGGCGCATCCTCGGATGCGCCTTTCTTTTATCAGGATTCTACCCACGCTCCGCGGTTGTCGACGCAGTGGTACAGCCGTTTCTGGGGGACGCATGCTGCAAAATATCAGGGACAATTCACAAGGTTGGATTGCCAAGACCATCATCGGCCTCATCGTCGTGTTGATGGCGTTGACCGGCTTCGAAGCCATCTTCAAGGCCGCCACTCACAGCCAGGACGCGGCTAAGGTGAACGGCGACACCATCAGCCTGAATGAGCTGAGCCAGGCTGCCGACATGCAGCGCCGTCAGCTGATGCAACAGTTGGGCAAGGATTTCGACCCAGCGGTGCTGGATGACAAGCGCCTGCGCGACGCCGCGCTCAAAGGTCTGATCGATCGCAAACTGCTGCTGCAGGGTGCCAAAGACGCCAAGTTCGCCTTCTCTGAAGCCGCGCTGGACCAGGTGATTTTGCAGACGCCGGAATTTCAGGTCGATGGCAAGTTCAGTGCCGATCGTTTCGATCAGGTTATCCGCCAGCTGGGCTATGGCCGCATGCAGTTCCGCGACATGCTCGCGGAAGAGATGCTGATCGGCCAGCTGCGTACCGGTATCGCTGGCAGCAGCTTCGTCACCGACCAGCAGGTTGACGCCTTTGCCCGTTTGGAAAACCAGACCCGCGATTTCGCTTCCCTGACCTTCAAGGCCGACCCGGCCGCAGTCAAGGTCAGCGATGACGAGGTCAAGGCGCATTACGAGCAGCACGCCAAGGAGTTCATGACCCCCGACCAGGTGGTCATCGACTACATCGAGCTGAAGAAGTCGGCGTTCTTCGACCAGGTCAAGGTCACCGACGAAGAGCTCAAGGCCCAGTACGAGAAGGAAGTCGCCAACCTCGCCGAGCAGCGCCATGCCGCGCACATCCTCATCGAGGTCAACGACAAGGTCACCGACGCCCAGGCCAAGGCCAAGGCCGAAGAGGTCGAGCAACGCCTGGCCAAGGGTGAAGACTTCGCCAAGCTGGCCAAGGAGTTCTCCCAGGACCCAGGTTCTGCCAGCAATGGCGGTGACCTCGGTTTTGCAGGCCCAGGCGTGTATGACCCGGCCTTCGAAGACGCCCTGTACAAGCTCAACGACGGCCAGGTATCGGCCCCGGTGCGTACCGAGTTCGGCTACCACCTGATCAAGCTGTTGGGCAAGCAGGCGCCGGAAGTACCGAGCTTCGCCAGCCTCAAGGACAAGCTGACCCGCGACCTGAAGACCCCGCTGGTCGAGCAGCGTTACGTCGACGCCAGCAAGCAGCTGCAGGATGCTGCCTACGAGGCTTCCGACCTGGCCCAGCCGGCCCAGGACCTGAAACTCAAGGTGCAGACTTCCGCGCCGTTCGGCCGCGAAGGCGGCGAGGGCATTACCGCCAACCGTGGTGTGATCCAGGCTGCGTTCTCCGAAGAAGTGATGGATGAAGGTGCCAACAGCACCGCCATCGAGCTCGACCCGGAAACCACCGTGGTGCTGCGCGTCAAGGAGCACCGCAAACCGGAGCAACTGCCACTGGAAGCCGTGGCCAAGAACATCAGCGAACACCTGGCCAAAGAGAAGGCAACTGCCGAACTCAAGACCAAGGCGGACAAGCTGATCGCCGGCCTGCGTGACGGTTCCATCGCTGCCGCTGGCGCTCACGACGGTCAGCAGTGGAAGGCTCACGAAGCCGTGACCCGTGGCCAGGACGGTATCGACCCGGCCGAGCTGCAGGCGCTGTTCCGCCTGGCCAAGCCGCAAGCCAAGGACAAGCCGGTGTACGGCAGTGTGGTCCTGGCCGACGGCAGCCTGGTCGTGTTGCAGCTCAAAGGCGTCAACGAAGGTGCCGCTGCCAGCGACGACGAGAAGCAGCAGATTCGCCGCTACCTCGCATCCCGTGCTGGCCAGCAGGACTTTGCCGCCTACCGCAAGCAGCTGGAAGGCACTGCCGACATCACCCGCTACTGAGTGATGGATGCATGACGAAACAGGCCGCGCGATGCGGCCTGTTTCATTTCTACCGCCTGTAGCTAGCGCTTGACCCCCTCATAGTTGTCCAGCGTATCCCGCGCAATCTCCCGCCCCAGCGCAATCAGTTCCGGTGCCTTGTAGAACTCGAAGAACCGGCACACCCGCTTGGGCACGTTGATCAGCACGTCCGGTGGATACCCGGCAATCTTGTACTGCGCCAGCGACGTCTGCATCACCTCGAAGCTCTGGTTGATCAGGTCGAGCAGCGAGGCCGGCCCGACGTTGTCGATGATGAATGAACCGGTCGCCGACTTCGGTGCGCCTTCACGCTCGGGCGCCGCTGCGGGTTGCTGGGCCTCGGGGTCGGCCGCGTCGGCCAGCCACGGGTTGGGCGGTGCCAGCCCTTCGGCGACGATCTCCTGCTCGATGCGAATCAGCTCTTCGGCAGGCTTGCGCCGAAACGGCAGGCGCGAGCCCAGCGAGCTGAGCAGGGCGTCAAAACGCATCTTGAAAGCAGCGGGCCGCTCGATCACCGGCAACTGGTACTGCTTCTGGTTGGTTGCGTTGAGGTTGACCGCGATGATCAGGTCACAGTGGCTGGACACCACCGGTACGATCGGCAGGGGGTTGAGGATGCCGCCGTCGACCAACATGCGGTTGCCCTGCATCACTGGCGTGAACAGGCTCGGTATCGCCGCCGAGGCACGCATGGCCTGATGCAGGCAGCCTTCCTGGAACCAGATTTCCTGCTGGTTGGTAAGGTCGGCCGCGACCGCCGTATAAGGGATGCGCAGCTCCTCGATGTTCATGTCGCCGACGATCTTGCGGATCTGGCCGAACACCTTGTCACCGCGGATGGCGCCAAGGCGGAAGCTGACGTCGACCAGGCGCAGTACATCCAGGTAGTCCAGGCTTTCGATCCAGTTGCGGTATTCCTCCAGTTTGCCTGCCGCATAGATACCGCCAATCACTGCGCCCATGGAGCAGCCAGCAATGCAGGCGATGTCGTAGCCGCGCCGTTCGATTTCCTCGATCACGCCGATATGGGCATACCCACGAGCGCCTCCCGATCCCAACACCAATGCCACGCGTTTGCTCATGAGCTTTCCCCGGCTTGTGTCACTATGGTCCTACAATGCACCGAGCGTTGCCTGTGCTTCAATAAACACTCTAGGCAAAGCCTCCCGGACGCGGCACTTTTCATCCGGCCGAGCGTCGAAGAGCCATTATTCAAACTGTTGAGGTAACACTGATGAAAGTCTGGATCTGCCTTCCCCTGATTGCCCTTGCTCTCGCCGGTTGCGCGGGCAAGACGGCCTATCGGGAGAGCTGCGCAACGCAACTGGATGCGGCCTGGAAAGAGCTCGACCTGGCCAAGGCAGAAGGCTTTGCAGGTGCCGTGAGCTATTCCAAGGCGCTGTCACTGTTGACCGGCGCCAAGACCCAGCAGCAATTCGAAGGTTACGAGAGCTGCACCAACAAAGCCGAAAAGGCCCGCTTCTATATTCGTGAGTCGCGCGCCGGGCGCTGACCAAGGAGCGTTAAATGTCCGCCATGCTCGATCATGTCGTTGCCCAGTTGCTGACCTTGCAGGTGCGCCTGCTGGCCTGTCGCGAACGCCTGGCCGCGGACACCGACAGCGAGGCCCTGCACGACCTGCGTACCAGCTTGCGGCGCCTGCGCAGCCTGTTGCGGCCGTTGCGCGGGCTGCCGGGGGTGGAGCAACTGGAGGAGGCCGCCAGTTCGTTGGGCACATTGACAACGCCCCTGCGTGATCGTGAGGTGCTGGCCGCCGAGCTCATCGGGCGCGGCCATGCCGAAGCCGGGCAGCGACGCCTGGCAGGGCGCGACAGGACATTCGCCAGCGTTGCCACCAGCGCGCAGCTGACCCGGGTGCTGGCGATCGTCGATGCGTTCCCGCTGTTCTTGCGGGCAGCCGATCGCGAAGGGCTGGCCAAATCGCTGGACAAGCGGGTCGACAAGCGCCTGTTCAAACAGTGGCACAAACTGCGCAAGGCCCTGCGGGACCCCGCCCATGACCGCCATCGCCTGCGTCTGCTGATCAAGCGGGTGCGCTACGGCGACGAGGCCTATCCGCAGCTCGATCATGCCGGCAAGAAACTGCAGCGCCTGTTGAAGAGGGCCCAGGGCGATCTGGGTGATTGGCATGACCGCCTGCAGTGGTTGCTGCAGGCCAAGGATCACCCTGACCTGGCGCCTTGCAAGGTCTCCTGGGAGCAGGAACTGCACGAGGCAGAGCGCACCTCCGATGTCACCCTTGATGCGCTGCAGGCCGCGCTCAAGCGGCGTTAGCCCGGCAAATGACCGATATGCGGGCTGATCGGCCGGAGTTTGCTGGCTAGTATTGGCAAATCTTTCGCTGTAGGCAGGAGCCGGCCGATGAATTTCAACCAACTGCTCGATGCCGTGCGGGCAAACCCCGACGCGGTCAGCATTCCACCCAGCTGGGCCCAGGGGCGCGCCGTGTTTGGCGGCCTGATGGCGGCCATGGTTCATGAAAGCATGCGTCTGAAGCTCTGCGATGATCGCCCGGTGCGCTCGCTGGCCATCAGCTTCGTCAGCCCGGCGGCAGCGGATGTTCCCATTCGTTTCGAGGTCGAGGTGCTGCGTGAGGGCAAGGCGGTCAGCACGTTGCTGGGCCGGGCCATTCAGGATGGCCAGGTGGTGACGCTGGTGCAGGGTAATTTTGGTGCGGGCCGGCCATCGGTGGTCGATGTTGCGGCTGCACCCGCCGTGGAGATGAAGCCGCTTGAGCAGGCGGCCCCGGAGTTGCCTTACATCAAGGGCGTCACCCCGGAGTTCATGCGCCATGTCGCCTTGCGCTGGTCGGTCGGGGGCCTGCCGTTCAGTGGCAACCAGTCGCGCCACATGGGCGGCTGGGTGCGCCTGCGCGATGTTGCCGAAGAGCAGGTCAACGAGGCGCACCTGCTGGCGCTGGTGGATGCCTGGCCGCCGAGCCTGATGCCGTTCCTCAAGCAGCCTGCCGCGGGCAGTACGCTGACCTGGACCATCGAATTCATCCAGCCGACGGCGAAACTGTCAACGCTGGACTGGTGCCATTACCGTGTCGAGACCGAGCACGCGCGCGATGGCTATGGCCACGCGGCGGCAGCATTGTGGAGTGCCGAAGGGCAGCTGCTGGCCCTGAGCCGGCAGACGGTCACGGTGTTTGCCTGAGCATCACCGCCGGTGCTTGTGCCGCTCGCGCCAGGCTTTCCACCAGGCACCGCTGAGGACGAAGCGCGGGAAGGTGACGAACTGCTCGGTCAGCAGCCGCTGCACGGCGTCCTTGCGGTTGGCGAACGGTTCGGGCTGTTCGGCTTCCAGGCGATGCCCGTGGCGCTGCAGGCCCAGGCCGGCGATCAGGGCAATGACGCCGACGGCGATCTGGCCCAGGTCCAGGGCGAACAGGCCTGACAGCACCAGCAGGGCACCGAGGATGAACAGCGGCACGGCAATCAGGTGCAACACCAGGTTGGTCGGGTGCCGGTGATTGTGGTGGTAGCTACGCCATTGCCAGGCGTGCAGGTTGGTCAGTCGTTTGCTCATGGGCGGCTCCTCGCGATGTGGGTCGCGCTGTTTATTGCAAGCATGCCCAAAGCTTAGTGCGGCCCCGGTTACGGGGCCAATCGAGGCTGGCTATGGCGACTATAGCTTGAGCTGGCCGATGGCCTTGTTCAGCTCACCGGCCAGCGTCGCCAGCTGGCTGCTGGTGGTGGCCGAGCCGACGGTCTGCTGCACGGTTTCTTCGGTGACATCGCGGATGCTCACCACCGCACGGTTCATTTCTTCGGCCACCTGGCTTTGCTGTTCGGCGGCGACGGCGATCTGCGTGTTGCTCTCGCGCATTTGCGCGACCGCACCGGTAATCTCGGCCAGTGCCGCGCCGGCCTCCTGGGCCTGGCGGACGCAGTCGTCGGCCTTGTATGAGCTCTCCTGCATGAACTCCACGGCGTCACGGGTGCCGGCCTGCAGGTCGGCGACCATACGGGTGATTTCGTCGGTGGAGGTCTGCACGCGCTTGGCCAGGTTGCGTACCTCGTCGGCGACCACGGCGAAACCACGGCCCAAGTCGCCAGCGCGGGCGGCTTCGATGGCGGCGTTGAGCGCCAGCAGGTTGGTCTGCTCGGCAATGCTGTGGATGACCCCGACCACGCTGTTGATCTTCTGGCTGTCGTCGGCGAGCTGACGAATCATTTCGGCGGTTTGCTGAACGCCACTGGAAAGCCCGGAGATCGAATCCTGCACCCGGCTGACCACTTCCTTGCCGCTGCCGGCGAGGGTGTCGGCGGTCTGCGACAAGTCACGGGTGGCGCCAGCATGCTGGGCAATATGGTGCACAGTGGCCGACATTTCGTTGATCGCCGTGGCCGCCTGGTCGGTCTCGCTCTGTTGGCCGAGCATGCCATGGCGCACTTCGTTCATGCTCGCGGCCAGGCGCGCGGCACCGGAGTCCAGCTGCGCCGCAGTGTCGGCGACGGTGCTGACCACCCGGTGGTAGGTGGCCTGCATGGCATTGAAGGCACCGGCCATCTGCCCGACTTCGTCGCCGCAGGCCAGCGGGACGCGGGCCGACAGGTCGCCGGTCTTTTCCACGTGCAGCATCACGTCCTTGAGGGTGTTGAGCTGGCTGAGCAGGAAGCGGATCAGCAGCTGCGAGGCGCCGAGCATCGCCAGCATCAGGATCAGCACGCAGACGGCGTAGTTGCTGAAGCGGTCGAAGAACACCTGACGCAGGCTTGGCGCTGTTGCCAGTACGGCCAGTTGCTGCTCGCCATGGCGCAGCACCTGGGCGCCGCGCAGCGGGTTGTCGCCCAGGATCCAGGCAGCCGGCAAGGCTACCCAGCCTTGTGCGTTGGCCAGGGCTTCGAGGCGCTCACCCGCGTAAGTGGGTGTCTGGCCGGGTTGCCAGGTAATCAGGTTGGCCTGGCGCGGCAGCGCCTGCCCGGTGGGCCAGGCGGCCAGCAGTTCGGCCTGGGCTTGCGCCTGGGCCTGCGCGGCATCGGCGCGGGCGCGTTGCTCCAGGTGCACCGCATACAGCACCAGCAGCAAGGTCGTGACAAAGGCCACCGCGTTGACGGCCCAGAATTTGTACTTCAGGGAAACATTGCTAAGCCAGGCACCCATGGGTAGGTCTTCTCTGAGTTGAGCGGAAACATTATTGGCAAGGTGCCATCATTGTGCCCGCACACTCGAGTAACGCTCATGACCTGGGTCAAGGAAGCTGAAAGAAGGCTTTGGCCGTGGCGCTGGTGTGTTGCGCGCAGTGCTCGATACGCTCGTTGCGATGCAGCGCCACTTCGCGCAGCACCTCGGTCAGGAATGCCGGCTCATTGCGGCCGTTTTTCGGCTTCGGCCGCAGGCTGCGTGGCAGCAGGTAGGGCGCGTCGCTCTCCAGCATCAGCCGCCCTTCGGCAATATTGCCCACCAGCGGATGCAGGTGGGTGCCGCGGCGCTCGTCACAGATCCAGCCGGTGATGCCGATGTGCAGGTCCATGTCCAGGTAGGCGAACAAGGCTTCGCGCTCACCGGTAAAACAATGCACCACGGCAGCTGGCAGGTGGTCGCGGTAATCCTTGAGGATCGCCAGCAGGCGCTCGCTGGCATCGCGCTCGTGCAGAAACACCGGCAGGCGCAGTTCGGCTGCCAGGGCCAGCTGGGCTTCCAGGGCTTTTTCCTGCAGTGGGCGAGGGGAGAAGTCACGGTTGAAGTCCAGCCCGCATTCACCCACGGCACGCACTCGGGATTCAGCCAACAGCTGGCGCAGTTGCCGCTCGCTGGTGCCATCCCATGACTTGGCGTCGTGTGGGTGTACGCCGGCCGTGGCAAACAGGTGCTGGCCGTCGCCATCGAGCTGCTGGCACAGTTCCAGTGCCTGCTCGCTGACCTCCAGGCTGGTGCCGGTCAGGACCATCTGTACCACGCCGGCCTCGATGGCGCGCTCGACGATGGCGGCCTGCTGGTCGTGGAAACTGCTGTTGGTCAGGTTGACGCCGATATCGATCAGTTGCATGGTGCTACCTCGTGCCGCGGGGCGGCCAGCATAGCAAAAAGCGTGATATTCGGAAAAAACCAAGAACTTCAGGCGCTTGCCGTGGTCTTTTACCGTCATTTCTCACGACCGCGCGTACCACATGGCTGCCGCCCACCGACCACGGACACGATTTCGCATGCTGCGATACCTGTTGACCCTGTTGCTGATGCTTGGGCTGACCACGGTCGGCCCGGCGTATGCACGGCTGCCGGGGCCACAGCAGAACGTGCCGGTGACCACCGCCCGAGACTTGCAGCAGATCCGTAGCAGCAAGGTGCTGCGGGTGCTGGTCAACCAGAGCCGCAACAGCTCCGGAGAGATCAAGGGTGAGCCGGTGGGTATCGAGTATTACCGCCTGCGCGGGCTTGAGCATTACCTCAATGCCCGGGCCGCTGATGGCCAGCAGATCCGCCTGAAGCTCATTCCGCGGGCCAAGGAGCAGCTGCTGGGTGCCCTGCAGCGCGGCGAAGGCGACCTGGCCGCGCCGGGCGAGCTGCTCGACCCGGCCGTGACAGGCGGGGTCAACAGCAGTGCGCCGGTAGTGGACCAGGTGCCGCTGCTGCTGGTCGGGCGCAAGGGTGAGCGCAGCTATACCCGCGCCGAGCAGCTGTCCGGGCGCACGGTGGCATTGACCAGCGCCAGCGCGGCAGGGGCGGTGATCCAGCAGCTCAACCAGCAGCTGGCGCTGCGCAAACGGGCGCCGATCAAAATCGAATGGGTTGATTCGACCCTGGCGGTGGAAGATGTGCTGGAGATGGTCCAGGCCGGTATCTATCCCTTGACCATGGTGGAGCGCCCGATCGCCCAGCGCTGGGCCAGGGTCATGCCGAACCTGCGCCTGGATAGCCGGGTGCAACTGGGGCAGGCGCAGGCCATGCGCTGGTATGTGCGGCGCGACGCGACGATGTTGCTGGCCACGGTGGATCGTTTTCTCCAAGGGTATCGGGCACCGGAAAACCAGGATGCCGCCTTCGAACGCATCTACCGGCGCCAGTACCGCGTGCACAACCCGCTGGCGCGCAAGGATCGCCAGCGCCTCGACTCATTGCGTGCGGTGTTGCAGAAGCATGGCGAGGCGCAGCAGATCGACTGGCTGAACCTGGCCGCCCTGGCTTTCAAGGAATCCACCCTCAACCCTGCGGCGCGCGGCAGCGGCGGGGCGCACGGCCTGATGCAGATCACCCCGTCGGCTGCGCAACGGGTGGGGGTCAGCGACACCGGCTCGGTCGATGGCAATGTCCAGGCCAGTGCGCGTTATCTGGCGCTGATCCGCCGCAAGTTCTTCGCCAGCCCGCAGATCAACGAGCGCGAGCGCATGGCGTTTGTGCTGGCGGCCTACAACCTTGGCCCGGAGCGGGTCCAGGCCATGCGCGCCGAGGCCCGCAAGCGCGGCCTCAACGGTAACCAGTGGTTCTTCCAGACCGAGCGCATCGCCATGGAGCAGGTCGGCATGGGGCCGGTCAACTTCGTCAACAGCGTCAACAAGTACTTCCTGGCGTTCAACCGCGAGCGCACGGCACTGGAACGGGTGGTCAGTCGCTGACAAATCGATTTTGTCGATTGTTATGTTGGGTTTTTTGCGATTTTCATATCGGCTGAATTGATTATGATGGCGCCCATCCCAACACAACATCCCGTTTTCAAGGACGCCTCGAAATGAACAACGCAATCAGCAAACTGCTCTCTACCCGTGCTGGCCTGGGCCTGAGCGTGATCCGCATCCTGGTCGGTGTGATCTTCATGGCGCACGGTGCGCAGAAACTGTTCGGCCTGTTTGGTGGCTATGGCCTGGAAGGCACCGGGCAATGGATGGAAAGCATTGGCCTGGCGCCGGGTTACCTGATGGCCCTGTTGTCCGGTAGCGCCGAGTTCTTCGGTGGCCTGGCCCTGGTGATCGGCCTGCTGGCCCGCCCGGCGGCGCTGGCACTGACGGTGACCCTGGTGGTGGCGATCTTCTCGGTGCACATCAACAATGGCCTGTTCATGTCCAACAACGGCTATGAGTTCGCCCTGGCGCTGCTGGCCGGCACCGTGGCGGTACTGATCGAAGGTGCGGGCCGCTTCTCTGTCGACCGCCTGATCGCCCGCTGACAGGTCGCAAGCCGCACGCTGCAAGCCCCAAGCCGAACGCATTTCAGCTTGGGGCTTGCAGCTTGCGGCTTGTCGCTCTAGCATACCGCTTGCGCCGATTTAAACAGCTACTTGCGGGGCGCGGGACTGGCCCTTCTCCGGGTCATCCGAAATACCGCTAAAGCGCTGGTTCGGTGACGCCTCCCACCGCTGCCCAGCGGGATTCGCGAGGCGGAGAGAAACTCCATGAGTTGTCCACGTACCAGTGTCTGTTTGAGCCCATTGCCTGCCAGCCAGGCTTCCCGCACACCGCGCATCCTGCTCGGTGGCCAGCATCAGCCCACGCTCTTGCGCCATCTTGAAGGCTTGTCGCGCCGCAAGGGCCAGGCCCGCGCCTTTCTCATCCAGTTCGCCGAAGGCGCCTGCCGCCTGGAGCAGTTCGGCAACGACCGCTTCGACCTGGCGGTGATCCAGGCGCCAGCCCGCGAGGACGCGGCCGAAGTCATTGGTCAGCTTACCCGCATTGCGCGCCAGGGCCTGATTACCCGACGCTGAGGAGCGCGCCGTTGAGCACCAACATCATCACCACGGAAGGTCACGAGGCCCTGAAGAAGGAGCTGGATCATCTGTGGCGGGTGTATCGCCCGGAAATCACTCAGAAAGTGACCTGGGCCGCTTCGCTGGGCGATCGCAGCGAGAACGCCGACTACCAGTACAACAAGAAGCTGCTGCGCGAAATCGACCGCCGGGTCCGCTATCTGCGCAAGCGTCTTGAGGACGTGAAGGTGGTCGCCTACTCCCCGGAGCAGGAAGGCAAGGTGTTCTTCGGTGCCTGGGTCGAGATCGAAAACGATGACGGCGAGACCATGAAGTTTCGCATTGTCGGCTATGACGAGATCTATGGCCGCAATGACTATATCTCGATCGACTCGCCGATGGCCCGGGCCCTGCTCAAGAAGGAGGAGGGCGATGAAGTGCTGGTGAATACACCCACCGGTCAAGCGACCTGGTATGTGAACAGCATCCATTACGGGCATTGAATGATGCTGGCCTCTCGCAGGTTTATCGAGGCGTCGAAGCGCCGCGAAGAGGCCAGCACTGGCGATATCAACTTTCCCGCAGAACCGCCAAAGGGCTGGCATTCAGTGCTCGTCGTGTGCCCAATACTCCGGCCCCGCCCACCAGCAGCGCCCCGACCACAGGCAATACCAGCAGCCATGGATGCGGGCTCCACTGCAGGTCGAATGCATAGCGATACAGCACCAGGGTAATCAACTCGCACCCCAGCGCCGCCAAGGCCCCACTGACCGCCCCCAGCAAACCGAACTCGATGCGCCGAGCCTTGACCAGCAATGGTCTTGCGGCTCCCAGTGCGCGCAGCAAGGCGCCTTGGCGAATGCGCTCGTCCAGCGTCGCCTGCAACCCGGCGAACAACACGGCAAGCCCCGCCGCCAGCACGAACAGCAACACATACTCGACCGCCAGGGTGACCTGGGCGAGGATGCTGCGCAGCTGTTCGAGCAAGGCATCGACCTGCAGGATGGTCACCGCCGGGAACGCCCGCGACAGTGCAATCACGTCCAGATCGTGGCCTGGGGCCAGGTAGAAGCTGGTCAGGTAGGTGGTTGGCAGCCCCTGCAGGGTGCCTGGCTGGAAGATCATGTAGAAATTCGGCTGAAAGCTGTCCCAATGCACGCTGCGCAGGCTGCTGACGCGCGCCTGGCGTTGCTCGCCACCGATGTCGAAGCTCAGCAGGTCGCCCACGTGCAGCTTGAGGCTGGCAGCCAGTTCGGCCTCGACCGACACACCGGGGATTTCATCGCCGGCAGGCAACGCCTGCCACCAGCTACCAGCGCTCAGCACATTGCCCTCCGGCAGGTCGGCAGCCCAGGTCAGGCTGAGGTCGCGTTGTACTGCCCGCTCGCCGGCGGAATCCTTGCTGACGATCTGCTGCACCGGTTGGTCGTTGATCTCAATCAGCCGGCCCGGTGTCACCGGGTACAGCGGTGCCGAGCTGGCATTCACCTCGCGCAGGCGCTGGGCGAACGGTTCGCGGTCGGCGGGCAGGATATTCAGGGCAAAGTGGTTGGGGGCGTCCTTGGGCAGTTGTGCCTGCCAGTTGTCGAGCAACTCAGCCCGCAACAGCGCAACCAGGGCCATGGCCAGCAGGATCAGGCCAAAGGCCAAGGCTTGCCCGGCAGCGGCCATGGGGTGGCGCAGCAACTGGCCAAGGCCCAGGCGCCAGGCCAGTGGCGCGCCGGCGAGTGCCTTGCGCAAGCTCTGCAAACCGAGCAACAGCAGCCCGCCCAGCAGCAGCGCGGCGATCAGGCCGCCGCCCAGCAGGGCGAAGGTCAGTAGCAGGTCAAGGCTCAGGCGCCACATGATCAGGCCCAAGGCGAGCAGGGCGGCGCCATACACCAGCCAACTGCTCGGTGGTACGGGCAGCAGATCGCGACGCAGTACGCGCAACGGTGGCACCTGGCCCAGTGCGGCCAGCGGCGGCAAGGCAAAGCCGGCCAGGGCCACCAGGCCCGTGGCGATGCCGGCCAGTGCCGGCAGCATGCCTCCGGCCGGCACTTCGGTGGGCAGCAGGCCATGCAGCAGGCGGAACAGGCCCAGTTGCGCCAGCCAGCCGAGCAGGGCGCCGGCCAGGGCAGCGGCCAGGCCAAGCATTGCCAGTTGCAGGCAATACAGCCCCAGTGCCTGGTGCCGCGACAGCCCCAGGCAGCGCAGCAAGGCGCTGGCATCCAGGCGGCGCGTAGCGTAGCGGCTGGCCGACAGGGCCACGGCCACGCCCGCCAGCAGCACGGCCACCAGGCTGGCCATGTTCAGGTAGCGCTCGGCTTTGCCCAGGGCGCCGCCGATCTGCCGGTTGCCATCGCGGGTGTCGAGCAGGCGCTGGCTGGCGGCAAGGTTGTTTTCCACGGCCTGGCGATAGTGCGCGAGGGCTTCGGCATCGCCGCGCCACAGGTCGCGGTAGGAAACCCGGCTGCCGGGCTGGATGACCCCGGTGGCCTGCAGGTCGGCCAGGTTCATCATCACCCGGGGCGTCAGGCTGTAGAAGTTGTTGGCACGGTCTGGTTCGTAGGTCAGCACGCGGCTCATGCGCAAGGTCTTCATGCCCACGTCGATGCTGTCGCCGACCTTCAGCCCCAGGGCCGCGAGCAGGCGAGGTTCGACCCAGGCCTCTCCAGAGGCTGGTCCGCCCCCAGGCGTTTCCTCGGTATAAGGGGCGGCGGCACTACGCACCTGGCCGCGCAATGGGTAGGCACCATCGACCGCCTTGATGCTCGAAAGCTGGATGCCGGCATCGCCACCCACCACGCTGGTGAATTCAACGACTTGGGCATGCCTCAGGCCCAGTGCCTGGCCGGCGCTGAGCTGTGCTTCCCGGGCCGGCGCGCTGCCTTGCAGTACCAGGTCGGCGCCGAGGAACTCGCTGGCGCGCAGCTGCATTGCGCCATTCAGGCGGGCGCCGAAATAGCCGATGGCGGTACTGGCCGCGACCGCCACCAGCAGGGCAAAGAACAGCACGCGCACTTCGCTGGCGCGGATGTCGCGCAGCAGCTGGCGCAGGGCCAGGCCGCACAGGCGGGACAGCGGCATGTGCTTCATCAGGCCTCCACCGGCGCCACCAGGCGGCCTGCTTCCAGGCGAATCTGGCGCCGGCAGCGCCGGGCCAGGCGTTCGTCATGAGTGACCAGCACCAAGGTGGTGCCGCGCTCCTTGTTCAGCTCGAACAGCAGGTCGCTGATGCGCTCGCCGGTATGGCTGTCGAGGTTGCCGGTGGGTTCGTCGGCAAACAGCACTGCCGGTTGTGCGGCGAAGGCGCGAGCGATGGCGACCCGTTGCTGCTCGCCACCGGAAAGCTGGCGTGGGGTGTGGGTCAGGCGCTTGCCCAGACCGACCCGTTCCAGCAGGGTATGGGCGTGTTCGCGGGCGTCGCGTCGCCCGTCCAGCTCCAGGGGTAGCATCACGTTCTCCAGGGCATTGAGGCTGTCGAGCAACTGGAACGACTGGAAGACGAAACCGACATGCTCGGCGCGTACCCTGGCGCGCTGGTCCTCGTCCAGCGGGCCGAGGTCGTGCCCGGCGAGGATGACCTGGCCGGCACTGGGGCGGTCGAGGCCGGCAAGCAGCCCAAGCAAGGTCGACTTGCCCGAGCCCGAGGCGCCGACGATGGCCAGGCTGTCGCCCTGGGCGAGTTCGAGGGAGAGGGCGTGGAGGATGGTCAGGTCACCTTCCGCGCTGGAGACCACTTTGCTAAGGTTCTGCGCAACGAGAATGCTGGGGCCCATGGAGAATCCGATGCGAGTGTGGTGGTTGAGTGCCGGTCTGGCCCTGTATTGCCTGGCCCAGAGCGCGGCGGCGGGAACATTGCTGGTTGTTGGCGATAGTATCAGCGCCGGTTTTGGCCTGGATACCCGCCAGGGGTGGGTCTCTTTGTTGCAGACCCGGCTCAAGGACGAAGGTTTCGACGATCAGGTGGTCAACGCGTCGATCAGTGGCGATACCAGTGCAGGTGGCCAGGCGCGGCTGCCGGCGCTGCTTGCAGCGCACAAGCCGCGCCTGGTGGTGCTGGAGTTGGGGGGCAACGATGGCCTGCGCGGGCAGCCGCCGCAGCAATTGCAACAAAATCTTGCTTCGATGATCGAAAGTGCCCGCCAGGCGGGGGCCAAGGTGCTGCTGCTGGGCATGCGCCTGCCACCCAATTATGGCGTGCGCTATACCACGGCCTTCGCCAACGTCTATGAACAGTTGGCATCGGAAAAACAGGTGGCGCTGGTGCCGTTCTTCCTTGAAGGTGTTGGCGGTGTGCCGGGGATGATGCAGGCCGATGGCATCCATCCGGCACAGGGCGCCCAGCAGCGGTTGTTGGAAAATGCCTGGCCGGCAATAAAACCCTTGCTATGACGCTTTAAACGGGGCCGGCTTTCGGCTAATGTTGCGCCCCCCGTTTCGAGAGCCCCCGATGCCGCGCCCTGCCTGGTCCTTGTTTGCCTATCAACTGATCGAGCCCGATGAGCAGCTCGACCTGTTCGCTTGCCAGGAAATCCGCGTCCACCTCGTGGCCCGTCAGCTCGAACTCGGCGTGCCGGTCGACCGTACCTTGTGCGGTGGCCTGCTGCCTGCGCAACCGCGCTGGTCCGGAGTGCCTCGCAGCATCTACCGTGACGGGCGCCTGTGCGACCTGTGCCGGGCGATTCTCGATGCCCAGCGCCGCGGCATGCGGCCGGTCTGGCCCGAGCTCTGAGGTGCATTTGAGGTGCGCAATTGCGCGCACCTTTCATCAACTGAAACGCTTGTAAGGCGCCAATGCCTCCCGCTTGCAGCGAGGCGGGTGTACAATCGTGCTTCTTGACTACCTTTCGAAGGATTTACCGGATGTTGCCGCGCTTTCCCGCCGTCACCCGTTGCCTGTCCCTGGCCACCCTGCTGGTAGCGGGCCCCGCTGCTGCGCTGGAACTGCCACTGCCACCACCCGGTGAAGACGTCGTTGGCCAGGTCCAGACGATCAAGGCCAAGTACGAAGACACCTTTGCCGACATCGGCACTGCCAACGACCTCGGCTACCTGGAAATGATCGCCGCCAACCCGGGTGTCGACCCGTGGCTGCCGGGCGCCGGCACCGAAATCGTTCTCCCGACCCGCTACATTCTGCCACCGGGGCCACGTGAAGGCATCGTCATTAACCTGGCCGAGTACCGCCTGTACTACTACCCGAAAGGGCAGAACGTGGTGCATACCTTCCCACTGGGCATTGGCCGTGAGGGCTGGGGTTCGCCTGTCGCGATGACCAAGATCACCGCGAAGACGCCGAACCCGACCTGGACGCCTCCCGCCTCGATCCGTGCCGAGCACGCCGCAGACGGTGACATCCTGCCGACCGTTGTGCCTGCCGGCCCCGACAACCCGCTCGGGCCATTCAAGTTCACCCTGGGCGTGCCGGGCTACCTGATCCACGGTTCGAACAAGAAGTTCGGTATCGGCATGCGCACCAGCCATGGTTGCTTCCGCATGCTCAACAACAACGTGCTGGAACTGTCGAAGATGGTCCCGGTGGGGACGCCGGTGCGCATCATCAACGAGCCTTACAAGTTCGGCATCAGTGGCGGCAAGGTTTATCTCGAGGCGCATACGCCGCTGGACGATCACGGCAACCCGTCCGTTGTCGACAAGCACACGGCGGTCATCAATGCCTTGCTCAAGCGTGAAGACCTGGCCAACAACCTGCGCATGAACTGGGATATGGTGCGTGACGTGGTTGCGGCGGAAGACGGTATGCCGGTGGAAATTGCCGTGCCAGTCAATAACCAGGGTGCCGCACCCATGGTTTCGAGCATCCCGCCCGAACTGCAGTAAGCCCTTTTGCTACACCCGGGGCCCGCTCAGGTTAACAGCCTGATGCGGGCCTCTTGGTTTCCGGGGGAGGGCTTTCGTCCAGGCAATAAAAAAGCCGACCCACAAGTGGGTCGGCTCCATAACAATCCGTGAGGACTATTACTTGCGGCTGGCTTTGTCCAGCATACGCAGAGCGCGCTCGTTGGCTTCGTCAGCGGTCTGCTGAGCCTTCTGAGCGGCTGCCAGTGCGTCGTCAGCCTTACGGTAGGCTTCGTCAGCACGTGCTTGAGCGCGAGCTGCTGCGTCTTCAGTCGCAGTCAGACGAGCTTCGGTTTCTTTGGATACGCTGCTGCAACCGGTAGCCAGAACTGCGGCCAGAGCCAGAGCAGAGAATTTCAGAACGTTGTTCATCGTGTTCCCCTTCAAGGACTTTCTATTAAATAGCCATCTCTCGGAAAAGAGAAACTGGCCGGCGTACATAGTACCCATTACTTGTAGTAAGTAAACTGACAGAGCGCAAGAACTGTAAAAAAAATGTTGCTTCAGGTCACGGCGACAAGATTTGCCGGGGTTTTGTGAAAAAACCGTGTAGCGGGGGCAAGCGACTGTGGTATGGGAACTTTTTTGCTGAACTAACGGTGACTTTAACTGTCTGTCAGCGTCTTAAGCACAACAACATCCGGTTGCTGTTGCAGGGCGTGATTGCTGTTGCAGGGTGTGCAAGCTCCCGGCGTGGCTTCCTGCTACTTTTTAACGCTGGCCACCTTGAGCAATCCCGCGTGCGGCGCCTACTATTTGGGAGTGCCCGGCCAGGTCGAACGATTGTTGTCGGCTGATGGTCCAAGGGGGCAAGAGGTGGCGTAGAGGTTCCTCCGCCGGATAAACCACATCGGTTAAGGTAAGGGTCTGCCAGAAAGGCCTGCGAGGAGTAGTGATGAGTGAAGCGCTGACCATCCACCATGACCAGGCCGGTCATCAGTTCGAAACCAATGTGGACGGTCATCGTGCCTACCTGACGTACATGGACCTGGGCAAGCAGACGCTGGACATCTATCGCACTTTCGTACCCAACGCCCTGCGTGGCCGTGGGATCGCAGCAGCGCTGACCGAGAAGGCCCTCGAGTACGCCGACCAGATGGGTTACACGGTGATCCCTTCCTGCTCGTACGTGGAGCGCTACATGGAGCGTCAGCAGCGCCATTCGAGCAAGGCCTGAACGGGCCAAATGCCAGATACGAAAACGCCGGGCAATGCCCGGCGTTTTTCATCGCGCTGAAGCTTAGCCGCGCTTGCGCTGTGGCAGTACATCCTTGAGCTTGGCGTGCATGCTGCGCAGGGTTTTCTCGGTAGCCGACCAGTCGATGCAGGCATCGGTGATCGACACGCCGTACTGCAGTTCGTCGAGGTTTTTCGGAATCGACTGGCAGCCCCAGTTCAGGTGGCTTTCGACCATCAGGCCGATGATCGACTGGTTGCCTTCGAGGATCTGGTTGGCGACGTTCTCCATGACCAGCGGCTGCAGGGCCGGGTCCTTGTTGGAGTTGGCGTGGCTGCAGTCGACCATGATGTTGGCCTTGATTTTGGCCTTGGCCAGGTCCTGTTCGCACAGGGCGACACTGACCGAATCATAGTTTGGCTTGCCGTTGCCGCCACGCAGCACCACGTGGCCATACGGGTTGCCCTTGGTGGTGACGATCGATACGCCGCCTTCCTGGTTGATACCCAGGAAGCGGTGCGGCTTGGACACCGACTGCAGGGCGTTGATGGCCACGGTCAGGCCGCCATCGGTGCCGTTCTTGAAACCGACCGCCGAGGACAGGCCCGAGGCCATCTCGCGGTGGGTCTGCGATTCGGTGGTGCGGGCGCCGATGGCCGACCAGCTGATCAGGTCCTGCAGGTACTGCGGAGAGATCGGGTCGAGTGCTTCGGTAGCGGTCGGCAGGCCCATTTCGGCCAGGTCCAGCAGCAGCTGGCGGCCGATGTGCAGGCCGTCCTGGATCTTGAACGAGTCATCCAGGTAGGGGTCGTTGATCAGGCCTTTCCAGCCAACGGTGGTGCGTGGCTTTTCAAAGTACACCCGCATGACCAGGTACAGCGTGTCGGACACTTCCTCGGCCAGTACCTTGAGGCGCTCGGCGTATTCGTGAGCGGCCTTGATGTCATGGATGGAGCAGGGGCCGACCACCACGAACAGGCGATGGTCCTTGCCGTCGAGGATATTGCGCACCACTTCGCGGCCGGCAGTCACGGTCTGCAGGGCCTTGGCGCTGAGGGGGATTTCCTTCTTGAGCTGATCGGGGGTGATCAAGGTCTCGTTGGAGGCAACGTTAAGGTCGTCGATCGGTAAATCAGCCATCGTGTTACTCGTCAGGTCACGGGTGCCGGCCGCCAGCAATCCCCGTGCGGCCCAGCAGCAATAATGTTCGCAGCGGGGAGCCGAACCTTAGCGCGTTACAGGGGGCGCGACAATGGTATTCGCTACGTGCTGACACACTTGTGTCTGCCCAATGTGGCCCTGATGGGTGTAAAAAAGCGGACCAACTTGTCCAGGAGAATGACATGGCTTCTCGCAACCCGCGTATCGGCATCATCGGCAGCGGCGCTATCGGTGGCTTTTATGGGCTGATGCTGGCGCGCGCCGGTTTCGATGTGCATTTTCTGCTGCGCAGCGAATATGACGTGGTGCGCGAGCAGGGTCTGAAGCTTGAGCATGCCGTGCATGGCGCGTTGCAGATGCCGGTCAATGCCTACGCCAGCGCTGCCGACATGCCACCCTGCGACTGGCTGCTGGTGGGCGCCAAGGCGACCAGCAATGCCGAGCTTGCGCCGCTGATCGTCCAGGCTGCCGCAGCCGATGCCAAGGTAGTGCTGTTGCAGAATGGCCTTGGTGTGGAGGAGCAGTTGAGGGCGGCCTTGCCGGGTAACCTGCATTTACTCGGAGGCCTGTGTTTCATCTGCGTCAATCGCCAGGCCCCAGGGGTGATTCGCCACCAGGCGTTGGGTGCGGTCAACCTCGGCTATCACAGCGGGCCGGCCGAAGATGGCGGTGCGGCGATCGTTGAAGCCGGCGCCGGGTTGTTCCGTGCGGCGGGCATCGACTCCCAGGCCATGGCCAATCTCGGTCAGGCGCGCTGGCAGAAGCTGGTGTGGAACGTGCCCTACAACGGCCTGTCGGTGTTGCTGGGGGCCAGTACCACGCCGCTGATGGCCGATGCCGACAGCCGCGAATTGATCCAGGCGCTGATGGCTGAAGTGGTGCAGGGCGCTGCCGCGTGCGGGCACGAGCTGCCGGCAGGCTATGCCGAGCAGCTGTTCCGTATGACCGAGCAGATGCCTGATTACTGGCCGAGCATGTACCACGACCATGCCCAGCAGCGCCCGCTGGAACTGCAGGCGATCTATGCCGAGCCGATTGCCCGCGCGCAGGCGGCTGGCTGCAGCCTGCCGCGGATGCGCATGTTGTATCAGGCCCTGGCCTTCATCGACCGCAGCAACCGGGCTGGCTGAATCCGCTGCAGGCCGCATCAGCAGTACGCCGGACGGCAAAGCGCGGGTTCGGCGCGCTGCTAAGCTGAAGCTTGCTCTGCCGCAACGGCAGTCGAGGAGGTCGAATGATCCGCTCCATGCTGTACGCCACCGACCTCGGTGTCTACGCACCTTTTGTCATGCAGCACGCCTTGACCCTGGCTCGCGCCTTCAGCGCAGAGCTCTACGTGATTCACGCGGTGGAGCCGATGGGGCAGTTTGCCGAGTCCCTGCTGCAGAGTTACCTCGATGAGCAGACGCTGGATGAATTGCACAGCGAAGGCGTCAACACGGTGATGGCCAATATCGAGCAGCGGGTGCTGGAAAACTTTCGTGACGAATTGGGCGAGGACGCTGACCTGGCGCTGATCAGGGCGGTGCGGGTGCGTCAAGGTGACCCGGCACAGGTCATCCTTGATCAGGCGCAGCGGCTGAGCGTCGACCTGCTGATCTTCGGCAGCCACACTGCCGGTGCCGGGGTGGATGTGCCGATTGGCCGGACGGCAGTGCGCTTGCTGCAACTGTCGCCGGTGCCGGTGTACATGGTGCCGCTCTCGCAGCACCTTGGGCGTAGGAAATTGTGAAGCTGGCGGTAGTCCGGTTCGGAGGCGCGTGTAACAAAATAGTTCTAGTTTTATTTCGAGAACCACTAATATAGTTATATCTCGTCGCTGCCTGCTGCCGCTGACTTACCGCCGATTCGAGGGAAACCTATGAAGCTTCAACAACTGCGCTACATCTGGGAAGTAGCGCACCATGACCTCAACGTCTCCGCGACGGCGCAGAGCCTTTACACCTCGCAGCCGGGGATCAGCAAGCAGATCCGCCTGCTCGAGGACGAACTGGGTGTTGAAGTCTTTGCCCGCAGCGGCAAGCACCTGACCCGCGTGACCCCGGCTGGCGAACGCATCATCAACACCGCTGGCGAGATCCTGCGCAAGGTCGAGAGCATCAAGCAGATCGCCCAGGAATTCTCCAACGAGAAGAAGGGCACGCTGTCCATCGCCACCACCCACACCCAGGCACGTTATGCGCTGCCACCGGTGATCAGCAGCTTCATCAAGCAGTACCCGGAAGTGGCCCTGCACATGCATCAGGGCTCACCGATGCAGATCGCGGAAATGGCGGCCGACGGCACTGTGGATTTCGCCATTGCCACCGAGGCACTGGAGCTGTTCGGCGACCTGATCATGATGCCGTGCTACAAGTGGAACCGTTGCGTGGTCGTACCGCAAGGCCACCCGCTGACCAAGCTGCCAAAGCTGACCCTGGAAGCGGTTGCCGAATACCCGATCGTCACCTACGTGTTCGGTTTCACCGGCCGTTCGAAGCTGGACGAAGCCTTCAACCACCGAGGCCTGACGCCGAAAGTGGTGTTCACCGCCGCTGACGCCGACGTGATCAAGACTTATGTGCGCCTGGGGCTGGGCGTGGGCATCGTGGCCAAGATGGCGGTCGACACCAAGCTCGACAGCGACCTGGTGGCCCTGGATGCCAGCGAGCTGTTCGAAGCCAGCATCACCAAGATCGGCTTCCGTCGTGGCACCTTCCTGCGCGGCTTCATGTGCGACTTCATCGAGAAGTTCGCGCCGCACCTGACCCGTGAAGTGATGGCCAAGGCCATCCAGTGCCACAACAAGCAGGAACTCGAAGAGCTGTTCGAAGGCGTCGAGCTGCCGGTGCACTGAGTACGGCAGAAATGAAAAAACCGGCCCTCGGGCCGGTTTTTCTTTGCCTGCGAATCAGGCCTTGCTGATCAGGTTGCCGGCATGCAGCCCGCATTCCTTCTGGGTCGACTCTTCCCACCACCAGCGGCCTTCGCGCTCGTGCTGGTTCGGCAGCACCGGGCGCGTGCAAGGCTCGCAACCGATGCTGATGAAGCCGCGCTCATGCAGGCTGTTGTACGGCAGTTCGAGCATGCGGATGTAACCCCACACTTCTTCGCTGCTCATCTGCGCCAGCGGGTTGAACTTGTACAGGGTGCGATCGGGCGTGGAGAACGCGCCGTCGACTTCCAGCGCTGCCACCTGGCTGCGGGTGCCCGGGCTCTGGTCGCGGCGTTGGCCGGTGGCCCAGGCGCTGACGGTGGCGAGCTTGCGCCGCAGCGGTTCGATCTTGCGGATGCCGCAGCATTCGCCGTGGCCATCCTTGTAGAAGCTGAACAGGCCTTTTTCCTTGACGAACGGGTCGAGCTTGGCGCGATCCGGGCTGAGGATTTCGATCGGCAGGTTGTAATGCTCGCGCACCTGGTCGATGAAACGGTAGGTCTCCGGGTGCAGGCGGCCGGTGTCGAGGCTGAACACCTTGACCTGCTTGTTCAGCTTCCAGGCCATGTCGACCAGCACCACATCCTCAGCGCCGCTGAAGGAAATCCACAGGTCATCGCCAAAATGCTCGAAGGCAAGCTTCAGGATGTCCTGCGGGGACTTGTTGGCATAGGTCGCGGCCAGGGCGGCGACGTCGAAGGGTTGGCTCATCAGGCGGTTTCCATCTTGGCTGTGGCGCTGTGCGCTCGTAATGGTGAGATGGTAACAAAAAATGGCGGGGCAGACGCCTGGTGATCAGCCTCAAAGACGCTGCAGCGTTTCCATCAGCACCCGCACCTTGGCAATCGACTCCTCGTATTCGGCCTGCCAGTTAGAGTCGGCCACGACCGCGCCGCCGCCCCAGCAACTGACCTGGCCATCCTTGACCAGCAGGCTGCGGATGGCAATGGAGCTGTCCATCTCGCCCCGCACATCCACGTACAGCAGCGAGCCGCAGTACAGCGCGCGGCGGGTGGGCTCCAGCTCGTCGATGATCTGCATGGCGCGGATCTTCGGCGCGCCGGTGATCGAGCCGCCAGGGAAGCTGTCGCCGATCAGGTCCAGGGCGTCCTTGTCGCGGGCCAGCTGGCCGGTGACGCTGCTGACCAGATGGTGGACGTTGGGGTAGCTCTCCAGGCTGAACAGCTCCGGCACCTTCACCGAGCCGATTTCGCAGGTGCGCCCCAGGTCGTTGCGCAGCAGGTCGACGATCATCAGGTTTTCCGAGCGGTCCTTGGCGCTGTGGCGCAGCTCTTCGGCATTGCGAGCATCCTCGGCGGGGTCGGCCGAGCGCGGGCGGGTGCCCTTGATCGGGCGGGTTTCCACCTGGCCTTGGCTGACGCGGATGAAGCGCTCCGGGGAGAAGCTCAGCAGTGCGCTGCCGTCGGCCAGTTGCTGGTAGCCGGAGAACGGTGTCGGGCAGGCTTTGCGCAGGGCCTGGTAGGCGTGCCACGGGTCACCCAGGCAGGGCGCGCGGAAGCGTTGGGTGAGGTTGATCTGGTAGCAGTCGCCGGCCTGGATGTAGCGCTGCACCTGGTCGAAAGCGGCCTTGTACTGTTCCGGCTGCAGGTCGCCTTGCATTGGCGCGAGCAGCTGGAAATCGCCGCACGCCGAAGTGTCGACAGTCTCGAACAGCGCCGTCAGGCGAGCCTGCTCTTCAAGCGCCAGGCGCGGGTGGAACACCAGTTGGCTGGTGCCAAGCTGGTGGTCGCTCACCATTGCCCAGGCGTACAGGCCCAGCTGCGCATCGGGCAGCCCCAGGTCATCGCTCGACAGGCTGGGCAGCTGTTCCAGGCGGCGACCGAAGTCGTAGCTCAGGTAGCCGATCAGGCCGCCAGCGAAGGGCAGCTCGATGCCGCTGGGTAGCTGTGCTTCACCCAGTTGCGCCAGGCTGGCACGCAGGCGTTCGAGGAAGGCGCGGCCATCCTCGTCGGGCTGGGCCTGCAGGTGTTGCACGGGCCAGGCACTGAGCAGGTCGAAGCGGCCGCGTTCGGCACCGGGGCGGGCACTGTCGAGCAGGATCGCGCCGGGGGCCTGGCGCAGGCGGGCGAAATAGGCAGCGGGGTCGGGCTGGTAGGGCAGGGGTTGGAGCGTACAGGTCGGCATCAGTGTGGACGGCGATGTAAAAGCGAGGAGGGCGATTGTAGACCTGTGTAGGAAAAGCGCCTAGCTTTGGGGCGACATTAAACATCCTGTTGGGCCCGCAAAGCGGGCCCTTGGGGCTTAGCGCGGATGCACGTGCCCGAACAGGTTCTGGGTCACCCGCACACGCTGTTCGGCGTCTTCGGTGATCCCTTCTTTGGCCAGCGCTTCGATGTGCGCCTCGATGGCATGGGTACGCTGGGTCAGCCCGGTGTCGTTGGCGATCTGGATGTTCAGGCCGGGGCGGGCGTTGAGTTCGAGAATCAGTGGCCCCTTGTCCTGGTCCAGCACCATGTCCACGCCGATGTAGCCCAGCCCGCACAGCTCGTAGCAGCCGGCGGCCAGCTTCATGAAGCCGTCCCAGTTCGGCAGCTGTACGCCGTCCACCGCGTTGGTGGTGTCCGGGTGCTTGCTGATGATGTTGTTCAGCCAGGTGCCGCGCAGGGTCACACCGGTGGCCAGGTCCACACCCACGCCGATGGCGCCCTGGTGCAGGTTGGCCTTGCCGCCGGACTGGCGGGTCGGCAGGCGCAGCATGGCCATCACCGGGTAGCCCATCAGCACGATGATGCGGATGTCCGGCACGCCCTCGTAGCTGATGCTCTTGAAGATCTGGTCCGGGGTCACCCGGTACTCGATCAGTGCACGATCACGGTGGCCGCCGAGCGAGTACAGGCCAGTGAGGATGCTCGACACCTGATGCTCGATTTCCTCGTGGCTGATGATCTTGCCCGACACCGTGCGGTAGCGGTCCTCGAAACGGTCGGCGATCACCAGGATGCCGTCACCGCCAGCGCCCTGCGCCGGCTTGATGACGAAGTCGTTGCGCCCGCCGATGATCTCGTGAAGCTTTTCGATCTGCTTTTCGGTCTCGATGATGCCGTACATCTCCGGCACATGGATGCCGGCTGCGAGCGCACGCTCCTTGGTGATGATCTTGTCGTCGACGATCGGGTACAAGTGGCGCTTGTTGTACTTCAGCACGTAGTCCGCGTTGCGCCGGTTGATCCCCATGATGCCCCGGGCCTCCAGGGCTTTCCAGGTCTTGATCAGGCCAAACATCAGGCGTCAGCCTTCTTCAGGAATGCCTTGAAACGCACGAGCTCGGTCAGGCGGTAGCCGCGGTAGCGGCCCATCGCGAGCATGAAGCCCACCAGGATCAACAGCACGGCCGGGAAGGTGAAGACGAAGTACACCAGCTCCGGCACCATCATCAGCAGGTGCGCCAGGGAGGCGGCGAACAGGGTGCCGATCGCCACTTTCATGGCATGGCCACCGCCGCGCTCTTCCCAGGTGATCGACAGGCGTTCGATGGTCATGGTCAGGATCACCATCGGGAACAGCGCCACCGACAGGCCGCGCTCCAGGCCCAGCTTGTGGCTGAACAGGCTGATGGCGGCAATCAACACCACGACGAAGGTCAGCACCACCGACAGGCGCGGCAGCATCTGCAGCTTCAGGTGTTCCAGGTACGAACGTAGCGACAGGCCCAGCGCGGTGATCACCGTGAACAGCACGATGCCAAAGCCCAGCTGAGTCTCGCGGAAGGCCAGGGCGATCAGCACCGGGGTGAAGGTGCCCAGGGTCTGGATGCCGATCAGGTTGCGCAGGATCAGGATCACCAGCACGCCGATCGGGATCATCACCATGATCATGAAGGTCTGCTGGGTCTGCAGTGGCAAGCCGTACAGCGAGTATTCGAGGAAGTCGGCGTCGGTGTTCTCGTCGGTCAGCTTGGCCAGGCGGATGGCGTTCATCTCGCTGTTGTTCATGCTGAAGGTGACGTTGGCTTTCTTGCCGCCATCGACGGTGATCAGGTTGTCGTCACCGGTCCACCACAGCAGGCGGTCGGCCGGCAGGCCCTGCTCGCCGGTGTCCGGGTTGAAGTACAGCCAGTCGTTGCCGTTGAAGCTGCGCAGCCACAGTTCCGGGGTTTGCGGCGTATCGGCAACCAGCCGGATGGTGTGGACCTTTTCCATCGGCACATGGGCGATCGACAGCAGCAGGTCGATGACCTGGGCCTTCTTCATCGGCGAGGTGTCACCGGCCAGCAGCAGCTTGACGTTGTCGTCGTTGAGGTTGTTGACCCGCTTGATGGTCTCGCTGACAAAGGTTTCGACGTCGGCCGAGTGCTGGCGGATCGGTGCCATCAGGGCTTCGGCGGCGATTTTCTCCGGGCCGTCGATGGCCAGGCTGTCACGGAAGGTCGGGCCCTTGATGGCGGATTTTTCGTTGCTGTAGCGCTTGGTCAGCACCAGGCGGTAGTAGAGGGTCTGGTTGCCGCTGACACGGCGTGCCGACCAGGTCACCTTGCGGTTGCCGTCGGCGCGGTTGACGCTCACCCCGTAGTTGTTGGAGATGAAGCTCTCGTTGAGGCTGACATAGTCGCGGTTCAGCGGCGGCACGAACATCTGGATCTTGACCGGGTCCTTGGAGCTGGCGACGAACTCGACCTTGGCGTCGATGTTCCACAGGTCGTCGGTCTCGTCTTCGGTCACCGGGATGCCGAGCACGAAGATCTGATAGGCCGTGACCGCCACGCCGAGCAACACCAGCACGGTGATCAGGACTTTCAGATGGAGGGTAAGAGAGCGCATCGGGGTTACTCTGCTTTGGTAGCGTCGGTGGCACAGGCAGGTTTGCCGGCCGCGTATTTAAGGCTTGGGTCGACCAGCGCGTCGAAGTGCTTGAGCGCCTCGGAGCCGATCAGCAGCGGGAACTGGAAGGCGCTGCGGTCGGTGAGGTTGACTTCGATGGTGCGTCGGGCCTGGCCCATGCAGATTTCAAGTTCGATGACCGGGCGGGCGGTGTAGGCCTTGCCGGATTCCGCATCATAGTCGCCGGCGCGGCGCTTGATCTTGCTCACGCGCGCCAGGGGGCGTTCGATGGGGTGCGAATGGGCGGCGTCGATGGCCAGGTAGAAGCGCACCCAACTTTCGCCGTTGCGCTTGAAACGCTTGATGTCGCGGGCACTGAGCGACGCGGTCTTGGCCCCGGTGTCGAGCTTGGCGGCCACTTCCAGGTCGAGGTCGCCGAGCCGGGCGTATTCGTTCAGACCGTACACGGTCTTGCCCGCCGCCTGGCCAACGGCCGGCAGCAAGGTGAGGCATAACAGCAATAATACGGGTGTAAGTCTCATAATCCTGGCGCGGTGCTGAGCTGTGCAGGGTTCGGGGCAAAGGTGACTGGCAACGACTGCGCAAGCTTCCTCGTTCATCTGTCAACAACATGAATTGATGACAAATACACTATCGGTACTCCATTGGAGGCGCGGCATTCTATCACGCCGACGTCTTGACGCCAGCGTGCCGCGATCTGACAACGCCATCACTGGGTAAGTTCGTTCTTAGACGATTGTCGACAATATTGATTTTGTCTTTGACTGTGCGCCTCTGATTCGCTAGTTTCTGCTCAAGCGAAAAGCAAGGTGTCGACAATATGCTGGACCTCACCACCCCAAGCCCTGCCGAGACAGACGAAACGGAAACCTTGTCCGAGAATGTCTTCCGGCGCATCCAGGCGGCGATCGTCAAGGGTGACATTGCCCCGGGCAGCAAGATCTCCGAGCCGGAGCTGGCGCGTACCTATGGCATCAGCCGTGGCCCGCTGCGCGAGGCCATCCATCGGCTGGAGGGTCAGCGCCTGCTGGTGCGCGTGCCGCATGTCGGCGCACGGGTGGTGTCGCTCAACCACGCCGAGCTGATCGAACTGTACGAAATCCGCGAATCGCTGGAAGGCATGGCCTGCCGCCTGGCGGCCGAGCGCATGAGCCAGGCCGACATCGACGAGCTGCGGCGGGTGCTTGATACCCATGAGCGCGATGCCGCGTTCCAGGCTGGGCTGGGCTATTACCAGCAGGAAGGCGACTACGACTTCCATTACCGGATCATCCAGGGCAGCGGTAACCAGACGCTGGTCAAGATGCTCTGCGGCGAGCTGTATCAACTGGTGCGCATGTACCGCATCCAGTTTTCCGCCACGCCCAACCGGCCGCGCCAGGCCTTTGCCGAACACCACCGCATTCTCGATGCCATCGAAGGCCGTGACGGCGAACTGGCCGAACTCCTGATGCGCCGCCACATCGGCGCATCCAAGCGCAACATCGAGCGTCACTATCTGGACGCCAACAACAACAGCCCACGAGGTGAGAAATGACTGTGAAGAGCACCCCCGGTCAGCGTTTCCGCGACGCCGTTGCCGCCGAACACCCCCTGCAAGTGGTCGGCGCGATCAACGCCAACCATGCACTGCTGGCCAAGCGTGCCGGTTTCAAGGCCATCTACCTGTCCGGTGGCGGCGTTGCTGCCGGCTCCCTGGGCCTGCCTGACCTGGGCATCAGTGGCCTGGACGACGTGCTGACCGATGTGCGCCGCATCACCGATGTCTGCGACGTGCCCTTGCTGGTGGATGTCGACACCGGTTTCGGCTCCTCGGCCTTCAACGTTGCCCGCACCGTGCGCTCGATGTGCAAGTTCGGTGCTGCGGCCATCCACATCGAGGACCAGGTCGGTGCCAAGCGCTGCGGCCACCGCCCGAACAAGGAAATCGTCACCCAGCAGGAGATGGTCGACCGTATCAAGGCGGCGGTGGATGCCCGCACCGATGACAGCTTCGTGATCATGGCGCGCACCGACGCCCTGGCGGTGGAAGGCCTGAACGCTGCCCTGGACCGTGCTGCCGCCTGCGTCGAGGCTGGCGCCGACATGATCTTCCCGGAAGCCATCACCGAACTGTCGATGTACAAGACCTTCGCTGATCGGGTGAAAGCGCCGATCCTGGCCAACATCACCGAATTCGGCGCCACGCCGCTGTACACCACCGAAGAGCTGGCCTCGGTCGATGTATCGCTGGTGCTGTACCCGCTGTCGGCGTTCCGCGCCATGAACAAGGCGGCGGAGAACGTCTATACCGCACTGCGCCGCGACGGCACGCAGAAGAACGTGATCGACACCATGCAGACCCGCATGGAGCTCTACGATGCCATTGGTTACCACGCCTTCGAGCAGAGCCTCGACGCGCTGTTCGCGCAGAAGAAAGGTTGAGCCCAGCGCTCCCGAATCAGCCTGATCGCTTCCTATAACAAGTTCAAGAAAGGAGAAACACCATGGCCGAAGCAAAAGTACTCAGTGGCGCTGGCCTGCGCGGCCAGGTGGCCGGCCAGACCGCACTGTCGACCGTGGGCCAGGCCGGTGCCGGCCTGACCTACCGTGGCTACGACGTCCGTGACCTGGCCGCCGGTG
>NZ_VZII01000019.1 GCF_009391885.1 Pseudomonas sp. MN1F
GGCGCACCGCCAGCACATCACACGGCGCCCCGTGCAGCACGTCATTGGCAGTGGACCCCAGCAGCAATGCCAGGCCATGTCGGCCATGGCTGCCGACCACGATCAGGTCGCAATGCTGTTCCTTGGCCAGCTGGTGAATTTCCTGGCGCGGCTGGCCGTAGGTCAGGTGCGAATCGCCACGGTTGATATCGGGGTACTTGTTGAACAACCGTTCCATGCGCTCCTTGGCCTGGTCGAACTGCTGCTGTTGCAGTTGCGACAGGTCCATCGGCACGTCGCCGCCAAAGGCCATGGCCATCGGTTCGACGATATGCACCAGCGAGACCTTGGCATTCGACGGTGCCGCCAGCGCCATGGCACGCTTGATCACCGGGTCGCATTCTTCGGTTAGGTCGACGGCGACCAGAAGATGTTCGTAGGACATGAGCTGTACTCCTGACAATCGCGATAGTAGAAGTATGGTCGCTTTCCGGCAGGTCATCCGTGAATACTGAGTAACCCGCTCATTTGCAACGCTTTATGGAATCTACAGATATGACGGTATGGCTCGTGGTGTCAATCCTTGCGCTGATTCTCAGCCCGCTTTCCTGGCTGCGCCTGTCGCGCAAGCAGGGGCAGCAGATGAGCCTGCGCCTGGAGGCGCGACGTATGGGCCTGGCCATGCAGCTGGCGCCGCAGCAGTGGCCGCACTGGTTCGAGCAGCCGCCGCCGAGCCCGTGCCCGCAGTACCACCGCGGGCGCCGCCGCGGGCATGAAGACAGCTGGTGCTACTGGCAGGTCAGCCCTGGCGTCTGGTGGAACAAGTGGAAGGAAGTGTGCGAGGAGCCGCGCCTGAACGAGGTGTTCGCGCGCCTGCCGGAGACGGTCTACAAGGTCGAGGCCGACACGCGCATGATCGCCCTGTACTGGAGCGAGCGCGGTGATGAATCTGTATTGCAGGATATTGCCCACGCCTTCGACACCCTCGCTTGATGCCCTGCAACGACAAAGCGGCAACCCGGTAGCTACCAGGTTGCCGCTTTGTCGTTTCTGCAGTGCAGAAAAGGCCAGGCAGGCCGGGAAATTCTTCAATCCAGTCGCAGTGTAGCCATTCCCTGGCCGGTTGCATGAAAAAATGCAGCACCCGGCCGTTCTCTTGTGGTCAATCGCTGACATGAATGATCGCTAATCACTGTCATCATGTTTTGCACTCTGGCGATACAAAATGACCGCAAAGTCGCGTTTTCACCCCGTTCGGGAGCATTTGACAACGCCGATCTTTTCGGAGAATGTGTGCATACCCAAATCAAACGGGCGTATGAATTGAGCGTTTGTATGTCATACCGCTCATACAGAATCCCGACTAGCGCGCTGACGGGTGTGCCTGGGGCAAGGGCGGCAAGGCCTACTCTTCCACCAGCGATCGGCGTGTACAGTTCAGCTTCCATATCGTGGAGATCAGTTGATGATTTACGAAGGTAAAGCCATCACGGTTAAGGCTCTTGAAAGCGGCATCGTCGAACTGAAGTTCGACCTCAAGGGTGAGTCCGTCAACAAGTTCAATCGCCTGACCCTGGACGAGCTGCGCCAGGCCGTCGACGCCATCAAGGCCGACGCCTCGGTGAAAGGCGTGATCGTCAGCAGTGGCAAGGACGTGTTCATCGTCGGCGCCGACATCACCGAGTTCGTCGACAACTTCAAGCTGCCCGAGGCCGAACTGGTTGCCGGCAACCTGGAAGCCAACCGCATCTTCAACGCCTTCGAAGACCTCGAAGTACCGACCGTGGCGGCCATCAATGGCATCGCCCTGGGCGGCGGCCTGGAAATGTGCCTGGCAGCCGACTACCGGGTCATGTCCACCAACGCCAAGATCGGCCTGCCGGAAGTCAAGCTGGGCATCTACCCAGGCTTCGGCGGCACCGTGCGCCTGCCGCGCCTGATCGGCTCGGACAACGCCATCGAGTGGATCGCCGCCGGCAAGGAAAACCGTGCCGAAGACGCCTTGAAAGTCGGTGCCGTCGATGCCGTGGTCGCCCCTGAGCTGCTGCTGGCCGGCGCGCTGGACCTGATCAAGCGCGCCATCAGCGGCGAGCTGGACTACAAGGCCAAGCGCCAGCCCAAGCTGGAAAAGCTCAAGCTCAACGCCATCGAGCAGATGATGGCCTTCGAGACCGCCAAGGGCTTCGTCGCAGGCCAGGCCGGCCCGAACTACCCGGCGCCGGTCGAAGCCATCAAGACCATCCAGAAGGCCGCCAACTTCGGCCGCGACAAGGCCCTGGAAGTCGAGGCTGCCGGCTTCGCCAAGCTGGCCAAGACCTCGGTTGCCGAAAGCCTGATCGGCCTGTTCCTGAATGACCAGGAGCTCAAGCGCAAGGCCAAGGCGCATGACGAAATCGCCCACGACGTGAAGCAGGCCGCCGTACTCGGCGCTGGCATCATGGGTGGCGGTATCGCCTACCAGTCGGCGGTCAAAGGCACCCCGATCCTGATGAAGGACATCCGCGAGGAAGCCATCCAGCTGGGCCTGAACGAGGCCTCCAAGCTGCTCGGCAACCGCGTCGAGAAAGGTCGCCTGACTCCGGCGAAAATGGCCGAGGCGCTCAACGCCATTCGCCCGACCCTGTCGTACGGCGACTTCGCCAACGTCGACATCGTCGTCGAAGCCGTGGTCGAGAACCCGAAGGTCAAGCAGGCCGTGCTGGCCGAAGTGGAAGGCCAGGTCAAAACGGATGCGATCCTCGCCTCCAACACCTCGACCATTTCCATCAACCTGCTGGCCAAGGCGCTCAAGCGCCCGGAAAACTTCGTTGGCATGCACTTCTTCAACCCGGTGCACATGATGCCGCTGGTGGAAGTGATCCGTGGCGAGAAGTCCAGTGAGGTAGCCGTCGCTACCACCGTGGCCTACGCCAAGAAGATGGGCAAGAACCCGATCGTGGTCAACGACTGCCCGGGCTTCCTGGTCAACCGTGTGCTGTTCCCGTACTTCGGTGGTTTCGCCAAGCTGGTCAGCGCTGGCGTCGATTTCGTGCGCATCGACAAGGTCATGGAAAAGTTCGGCTGGCCGATGGGCCCGGCCTACCTGATGGACGTGGTCGGCATCGACACCGGCCACCATGGTCGTGACGTGATGGCCGAAGGCTTCCCGGACCGCATGAAGGACGAGCGCCGCTCGGCCGTCGACGCCCTGTACGAGGCCAACCGCCTGGGCCAGAAGAACGGCAAGGGCTTCTATGCCTACGAGACCGACAAGCGCGGCAAGCCGAAGAAAGTTTTCGATGCCACCGTGCTGGATGTGCTCAAGCCGATCGTCTTCGAACAGCGTGAAGTGACCGACGAAGACATCATCAACTGGATGATGGTGCCGCTGTGCCTGGAGACCGTGCGTTGCCTGGAAGACGGCATCGTCGAAACCGCCGCCGAAGCCGACATGGGCCTGGTCTACGGCATTGGTTTCCCTCCATTCCGGGGTGGTGCGTTGCGCTACATCGACTCGATCGGTGTGGCCGAATTCGTTGCCCTGGCCGACCAGTACGCCGACCTTGGGCCGCTGTACCACCCGACCGCGAAGCTGCGTGAAATGGCCAAGAACGGCCAGCGCTTCTTCAACTGAGTGGTCAACGAGCTAGAGCGAGAGATTTGATATGAGCCTGAATCCAAGAGACGTGGTGATTGTCGACTTCGGTCGCACCCCCATGGGCCGCTCCAAGGGTGGCATGCACCGCAACACCCGCGCCGAAGACATGTCCGCGCACCTGATCAGCAAGCTGCTGGAACGCAACGGCAAGGTCGACCCGAAAGAAGTCGAAGACGTGATCTGGGGCTGCGTCAACCAGACCCTGGAGCAGGGCTGGAACATTGCCCGCATGGCGTCGCTGATGACCCAGATCCCGCACACCTCGGCCGCCCAGACCGTCAGCCGCCTGTGCGGCTCGTCGATGAGCGCGCTGCACACCGCTGCCCAGGCGATCATGACCGGCAACGGCGATGTGTTCGTGGTCGGCGGCGTCGAGCACATGGGCCACGTCAGCATGATGCATGGCGTCGACCCTAACCCGCACCTGTCGCTGCACGCAGCCAAGGCGTCCGGGATGATGGGCCTGACCGCCGAGATGCTGGGCAAGATGCATGGCATCAGCCGTGAGCAGCAGGACCTGTTCGGCCTGCGCTCGCACCAGCTCGCCCACAAGGCGACGGTCGAAGGCAAGTTCAAGGATGAAATCATCCCGATGCAGGGTTATGACGAGAACGGTTTCCTGAAGGTCTTCGACTTCGACGAGACCATTCGCCCGGAAACCACCCTCGAGGGCCTGGCGTCGCTGAAACCGGCGTTCAACCCGAAAGGCGGCACCGTGACTGCAGGTACTTCGTCGCAGATCACCGACGGTGCTTCGTGCATGATCGTCATGTCTGGCCAGCGTGCCATGGACCTGGGTATCCAGCCGCTGGCGGTCATCCGCTCGATGGCGGTGGCCGGCGTCGACCCGGCAATCATGGGCTACGGCCCGGTGCCATCGACCCAGAAAGCCCTCAAGCGCGCCGGCCTGACCATGGCCGATATCGACTTCATCGAGCTCAACGAAGCCTTCGCCGCACAGGCCCTGCCAGTGCTCAAAGACTTGAAAGTGCTCGACAAGATGGATGAGAAGGTTAACCTGCACGGCGGCGCCATCGCTTTGGGCCACCCGTTCGGTTGCTCCGGTGCACGGATTTCCGGCACCCTGCTCAACGTCATGAAGCAGAACGGCGGTACCCTGGGGGTGGCGACCATGTGCGTCGGCCTCGGTCAAGGTATCACCACTGTCTTCGAACGCGTCTGATCGCGTAGCGGGACAGCAGCCGGGGCCTTGTGCCCCGGTTTTTGTTTTTTACAGAATTTGTTTCAAGAGGAACGGCGACATGCAGATACAACCAGGCGTATACCGGCATTACAAAGGGCCTGAGTACCGTGTCTTCAGTGTTGCACGGCACTCCGAGAACGAAGAGTGGATGGTCTTCTACCAATGCCTGTATGGTGATTACAGTTTTTGGGTGAGGCCCCTTGCGATGTTCCAGGAGTCCGTCGAGGTTGACGGCGAGCAGGTGCCGCGCTTTGCTTTGGTCAAGGCCGAAGAAGGGCTGCCCGAGCTGTCTGGCAAGTCGCAAGCGTGATCGACCGCGCTTGACCTCACTCTTTTGCCACTATATATAGCGGTGCCGCGTCCGGCACCTGACGCGTTTTTCATCTTCAGATTCAGGAATACTCCGATCCATGGGCAAATCGCTGGTCATTGTGGAATCCCCGGCCAAGGCCAAGACCATCAACAAGTACCTGGGCAACCAGTACGTGGTGAAGTCGAGTATCGGCCATATCCGAGACCTCCCCACCAGCGGTTCGGCCAGCGCAAGCAAAGAGCCGGCCGCCAAGCGTGGCAAGGCTGCTGCGGGTGAGGCTCCGGCGCTGTCGCCGAAAGAGAAGGCCCGTCGCCAGCTGGTGGCGCGCATGGGGGTCGACCCCGAGCACGGCTGGAAAGCCAAGTACGAGATCCTTCCCGGCAAGGAGAAGGTGATCGAAGAGCTGCGCCGCCTGGCCAAGGATGCCGACACCATCTATCTCGCAACCGACTTGGACCGCGAAGGGGAAGCCATTGCCTGGCACCTGCGCGAAGCCATCGGTGGTGATGACACCCGCTACAAGCGCGTGGTGTTCAACGAAATTACCAAGAAGGCGATCCAGGAAGCGTTCTCGCAGCCTGGCGAGCTGGACATCGACCGGGTCAACGCCCAGCAGGCGCGGCGCTTCCTCGACCGCGTGGTGGGCTACATGGTCTCGCCGCTGTTGTGGGCCAAGATCGCCCGTGGCCTGTCTGCCGGCCGTGTGCAGTCGGTGGCGGTGAAGCTGGTGGTCGAGCGTGAGCGCGAGATCCGTGCCTTCGTCCCGGAAGAATACTGGGAAGTACATGCCGACCTCGGCACCGCCAAGAACGCCAAGGTGCGCTTCGAAGTAGCGCGCGAGAAGGGCGAAGCCTTCAAGCCGCTGAACGAGGCCACGGCCATGGCTGCGCTGGAGAAGCTCAAGGCTTCCAGCTACAGCGTGATCAAGCGCGAAGACCGCCCGACCAGCAGCAAGCCGTCGGCGCCGTTCATCACCTCCACCCTGCAGCAGGCCGCGAGCAACCGCCTGGGCTTCGGGGTGAAGAAGACCATGATGATGGCCCAGCGTCTGTACGAAGCGGGTTACATCACCTACATGCGTACCGACTCGACCAACCTGTCGGCCGACGCCCTGGACATGGCGCGCAGCTACATCGAGCGCGAGTTCGGCAAGCAGTACCTGCCGGAAGCTCCGCTGGTGTATGGCAGCAAGGAAGGCGCCCAGGAGGCGCACGAGGCGATTCGCCCTTCCGACGTCAATACCCATCCGACCAAGCTCAGTGGCATGGAGCGGGACGCAGAGCGCCTGTACGAGCTGATCTGGCGCCAGTTCCTGGCCTGCCAGATGCCACCGGCGCAATACCTGTCCACCAGTGTCACCGTGGCCGCTGGCGACTTCGAGCTGCGTGCCAAGGGCCGCATCCTCAAGTTCGACGGTTACACCCGCGTGCTGCCACAGCAGAGCAAGCCGGGCGAAGACGATGTGCTGCCAGAAATGGCCCAGGGCGAAACGCTCAAGCTGATCCAGCTCGACCCGAGCCAGCATTTCACCAAGCCGCCGGCGCGCTTCACCGAAGCCAGCCTGGTCAAGGAAATGGAAAAGCGCGGTATCGGCCGCCCGTCGACCTACGCGGCGATCATTTCCACCATCCAGGACCGCGGTTACGTCACCCTGCACAACCGCCGCTTCTACTCCGAGAAGATGGGCGATATCGTCACCGAGCGCCTGTCGGAAAGCTTCTCCAACCTGATGGACTACGGCTTCACCGCCGGCATGGAAGAGAACCTCGATGACGTGGCCCAGGGCGAACGTGACTGGAAGAACGTGCTCGACGAGTTCTACGGCGACTTCAGCAAGAAATTGCTCACCGCGGAGTCAGCCGAAAGCGGCATGCGTGCCAACCAGCCGACCATGACCAACATTCCGTGCAAGGAATGTGGCCGGCCGATGATGATCCGCACCGCTTCCACGGGTGTATTCCTCGGTTGCTCGGGTTACAGCCTGCCGCCTAAAGAGCGCTGCAAGGCCACCGTGAACCTGGTGCCGGGTGACGAGATTGCCGCGGACGACGAGGGTGAGTCGGAATCGCGCGTACTGTTGGGCAAGCACCGCTGCCCGATCTGTGCCACGGCGATGGATGCCTACCTGCTGGACGAAAAGCACAAGCTGCACATCTGCGGTAACAACCCGGATTGCGCCGGCTACGAGATCGAAGAGGGCAACTACCGCATCAAGGGCTACGAAGGGCCGAGCCTGGAGTGCGACAAGTGCGGTAGCGAAATGCAGCTCAAGACGGGCCGTTTCGGCAAGTTCTTCGGTTGCACCAACCCGGCGTGCAAGAACACCCGCAAACTGCTCAAGAGCGGTGAGGCGGCGCCGCCGAAGATGGACAAGGTGGAGATGCCGGAGCTCAAGTGCGAGAAGGTCGACGACACCTACGTGTTGCGTGACGGCGCATCGGGGCTGTTCCTGGCTGCCAGCCAGTTCCCGAAAAACCGCGAGACCCGCGCACCGCTGGTGCTGGAGATCGTGCCGCACAAGCATGAGATCGATCCGAAGTATCACTTCCTGTGCGATGCGCCGCAGAAAGACCCGGAAGGGCGCCCGGCGGTGATTCGTTACAGCCGCAAGACCAAGGAGCAGTACGTGCAGTCCGAGGTCGATGGCAAGCCGACTGGCTGGAAGGCGTTCTACGACGGTGGTGCGTGGAAGGTTGAAGACAAGCGCTGATCCTTCAGTGCTGTAATTGGGGCCGCTTCGCGGCCCCAATCATTTATGATGCAGTTATTCGCCTGCAGCCTAACGGGAGGTCATTCGAAATGGCCCAGGAACTCTACACCCGCACCAACCAGAAACTGTTCTTCGCCGGCCTGGCCCTCGAATCCATGGCCAAGGCCGAACAGAGCCAGGCCATGAACGCCCAGGGCCTGGTCCAGGCCGAGCGTGAGTCGGCGCTGTTTCACCTGTACGGCGCGCTGCTGGGGCTGTGTCATGAAATCGGTGGTTTCTACCGCCTGCCCGTAGTGGCGTCGGTCGAGCAGGCGCTCGCTGACGATGCGCTGAACACCATCGCTATCCCTGAAGTGGCCGAAATGCTCGAACTGGTTCGCCAGCGCGAAACCTGGTTGGCACAACTACTCAGTGCTTATGCCGATTTGTTCCGACCACCGGTCGCGAAAAAAGCAGCAAAGACCGACGTCACCCAGCCGTTGATTCAGGCCGTCAATCTCGATGAGCCCGAGCATCCTGCGTTGTCGAGGGAAGAGCTAGAAAGTTGGCGCAACAATCTTAAAGGCTTGGTGAGACGTTTCCGCGACGCGTTGAGTGAGTGCTGATAGCCGCAACGGCTGGTACACTAACGGCCTTTCGTGGAGAACTGCCCTATATGTCTACGTCGTTTCTTGAAATTGTCGAGTTGCCTGATGGCCGTATCGAGCTGCGTCGCGCCGAGGATGAAGGCTCCCTGGTAACCTTGGATTTCTCGGAAGACGCCAAGGCGTTCCTGCAGGGCCAGCATGTCGAGGTCGCCAAGGCCATGTTGAGCGTTGGTGTGCAGATGGCAGGTCGCCTGATGGATGGTGAGCTGGAGCGCGACGAAGGGCCGCGCGTGCTGCACTAAAGCGTCCGCTTGCTCTGCTTCACAGGCAAAGCCTGAACATCAGCCGAGGCGGATGTTCAGGCTTTGTGCGTTTCCGGCACTGGCTGCGCGTAGCAGTTGTTGGCGAGCGGTAGCGTTAACGCTGCCAAGCCAGCTGACCACGGTGTGGCTACGCCCCAGGCGCAGTGCTTCGCACGCCAGTTGCAGTGCGCTCTGATTGCCGCTGGGCTGCAGCAGCAGGATCCGTTCGCGGTTGAGCCCGGCATCGCGCAGCCAGGCCTGGGTCAGGCTGGCGGGCGGGGCGATCAGCGTCAGCCAGCGCGCTTCTTCCTCTTCGCTCAGCTCACGCAATACCGGCGCCAACAGGCTCTGGCAGTGTTCGGGGGCGCCACGCAGGGACAGTTCGCTGAACAGCTCCGGATGGCTGCTCTTGCGTGCCTGCTCGCTGGCCTTCAGGCCTGGCAGTACCGGCTGGGCGAGGAACGCTTCGAACAGCGGAAGCTGGACCTGCTGATGTGCTGGGATGGACTGCTGCATGACGCCTCCTGGATCAGCGGCGAATGACGCCGACACTCAAACCCTCAATCACCAGTTCCTGTTCTTTCAGGTCGACTTCGATAGGGGCAAACTCGGGGTTTTCGGCGATCAGCCAGACCTTGCTGCCTTCGCGCTTGAAGCGCTTGACGGTCACTTCGTCGCCGATGCGGGCGACGACGATCTGGCCATTACGGGCTTCACGGCAGGTGTGCACTGCCAGCAGATCGCCGTCGAAGATGCCGACGTCCTTCATGCTCATGCCATGCACGCGCAACAAATAGTCGGCAGGGGGGTGGAAGAAGGTCGGGTTGATATTGCAGGATTGCTCGATGTGCTGCTCGGCGAGGATAGGGGCACCCGCGGCGACTCGGCCAATGATCGGCAAACCGTTTTCTTCGGCCTTGGCTTCAAAGCCCGGGATACGGATGCCTCGGGAAGCGCCCGGGGTCATTTCGATCGCGCCTTTGCGGGCGAGGGCCTTGAGGTGCTCCTCGGCGGCGTTCGGCGACTTGAAGCCCAGCTCCTGAGCGATTTCCGCACGCGTCGGTGGGAAGCCGTTGTCTTCGAGGCAGCGTTTGATGAAGGCCAGGATCTCGGCTTGGCGTGGCGTCAGTTTCAACATGGCAGGCGCTCTGTCTTTTTATACAGTGACTGGAATTATATACAGTACTGCGTGAGCTGCAAGCTTCAAGCTGCAAGAAAAAGCGGCTACTGAACTCCACTTGTGGCTTGCAGCTTGTAGCTAGCCCCTTTTAAATGGCGACCGCCCGGTCACCGAGCCTTGACATGAGCGGGCCTGAAACGTATGTTTCAAACACCTGTTTGTCTCTGTCTGGCGGAGTAGTGATGGCCCAATCTGAAACCGTTGAACGCATCCTCGATGCTGCCGAGCAGCTGTTCGCGGAACGAGGCTTCGCGGAAACCTCATTGCGGCTGATTACCAGCAAGGCCGGGGTCAACCTCGCGGCGGTCAACTACCATTTCGGCTCGAAAAAGGCTCTGATCCAGGCGGTCTTCTCGCGCTTCCTCGGGCCGTTCTGCGCCAGCCTCGAACGCGAGCTGGAGCGGCGTCAGGCCAAGCCTGAGCAGAAACCCAGCCTTGAAGAACTGCTGGAAATGCTGGTGGAACAGGCGCTGGTCGTGCAGCCGCGCAGCAACAACGACCTGTCGATCTTCATGCGCCTGCTGGGCCTGGCCTTCAGTCAGAGCCAGGGCCACCTGCGGCGCTACCTCGAGGACATGTACGGCAAGGTGTTCCGCCGCTACATGCTGCTGGTCAACGAAGCCGCACCGCGCATCCCACCCCTGGAATTGTTCTGGCGGGTGCACTTCATGCTCGGTGCTGCGGCGTTCAGCATGTCCGGGATCAAGGCGTTGCGCGCCATTGCCGAGACCGATTTCGGTATCAACACGTCGATCGAGCAGGTCATGCGCCTGATGGTGCCGTTCCTGGCCGCCGGCATGCGTGCCGACAGCGGTGTCACCGACAACGCCATGGCCAGCGCCCAGCTGCGCCCGCGCAGCAAGACCGGCAGCGCCACCGCCAAGGCCTGAAGGCTGGGCGGGGCAGGGCGCTTCGGCTAAGCTAGCGCCCATGCCTGACCTCGATTTCCTGCACATTTCCCTCGCCGACCAGCGCCTCTACGGCTTTGCCCTGGGCCAACTGCGCGTGCGCCTGGCGGTATCCACTGCGCGCAATGGTGCAGGCGAGCGCAACGGCTCGGGTTGCACGCCGCGCGGGCTGCACCAGGTGCGTGCGCGGATCGGCGCAGGCTTGCCAGTCAATGCTGTGCTGCAAGGCCGGCGCTGGACTGGCGAGGTCTGGTCGCCGGCACTGCACGCGCAGCATCCTGGGCGTGACTGGATCCTGACCCGCATCCTCTGGCTCAGCGGCTGCGAGCCGGGTATCAACCGCTTGGGTAGCGTTGACACCTTTCGCCGCTACATCTATCTGCACGGCACGCCAGACACGGAACCCTTGGGCGTGCCGCTGTCCCATGGCTGCATACGTTTGCGCAACACCGATCTGCTTGGCCTGTTCGAGCGCGTCCCGGCACATTGCCCGGTGCGCATCGACGAGGCCGCCTGCCCCCAGTGGGCTTCACTGAATCTGCAATGAAGGATTGCCTATGACCGCCAGCCTGCAAGGCTCCCTGATGGTGGATATCGCCGGTAAATGGCTGACTGCCGAAGATCGCCAGCTCCTGCGCCAGCCGGAAGTGGCCGGCCTGATCATCTTTGCCCGCAACATCGACAGCCCGCGCCAGGTGCGTGAACTGTGCGCATCGATCCGCGCCATCCGTCCCGACCTGATCCTCGCGGTCGACCAGGAAGGCGGGCGGGTCCAGCGCCTGCGCCAGGGCTTCGTGCGCCTGCCGGCGATGCGCGCCATCGCTGATAATGCCAACGCTGAGTACCTGGCCGAGCAATGCGGCTGGTTGATGGCGACCGAAGTATTGGCGGTCGGCCTGGACCTGAGCTTCGCCCCGGTACTCGACCTCGATCACCAGCGCAGCGCAGTGGTCGGCAGCCGCGCCTTCGAAGGCAACCCCGAGCGTGCCACGCAGCTGGCCGGCGCGTTCATTCGCGGCATGAATGCGGCGGGCATGGCGGCCTGCGGCAAGCACTTCCCGGGGCATGGCTGGGCCGAGGCAGATTCGCACGTGGCGATTCCTACCGACGAGCGCAGCCTTGAGCAACTGCGCCAGGCGGACCTGGTGCCGTTCTCCCGCCTCTGCGGGCAACTGGCGGCGGTGATGCCGGCGCATGTCATCTACCCGCAGGTGGACAACCAGCCAGCCGGGTTCTCGCGGCGCTGGCTGCAGGACATCCTGCGTGGTGAGCTGGGCTTCGACGGGGTGATCTTCAGTGATGACCTGTCCATGGCCGGCGCACATGTGGTGGGTGATGCGGCCAATCGCATCGAGGCGGCGTTGAGCGCCGGTTGCGACATGGGCCTGGTGTGCAACGACCGGGCGGCGGCGGAGCTGGCATTGACGGCGGCGCAGCGTTTGAAGGTCAAGCCTTCGCCACGCATTGCGCAGATGCGCGGGTGTGGGTTTGCGCGTACCGATTACCGCCAGCAGCCGCGTTGGCTGGAGGCCTTGGGGGCGTTGAAGGACGCACAGCTGGTCGATTGACCTTACTGGCCCATTCGCGGGTTTACCCGCGAAGAGGCCAGTCCTGATTAACGGCTTCGTTTGCCAGGCAAGGGCGCAAACAGCGCCTCGATCTCTTCATCGCCTAACCGCCACTGCCCAGCCTGCCCCCCATCAAGCAGGCTCGCCGCCAGCGCAGCTTTCTCCTGCTGCAGCGCCTGGATCTTCTCTTCCACCGTGCCCCGGGTTATCAGCTTGAACACGAACACCGGTTTGTCCTGGCCAATCCGGTAGGCACGGTCGGTCGCCTGGTTCTCGCTGGCCGGGTTCCACCACGGGTCGAAGTGGATCACGGTGTCCGCAGCGGTGAGGTTCAGCCCCACGCCACCGGCCTTGAGGCTGATCAGAAACACCTCGCTGTCACCCTGCTGGAACTGCTGCACCGGCGTGCGCCGGTCGCGGGTATCGCCGGTGAGCAGGCTGTAGCGGATCTTGCGCTTTTCCAGCTCCTGCTCGATCAGCGCCAGCATCGAGGTAAATTGCGAGAACAGCAGCACCCGGCGCCCCTCGCTGAGCAGCTCTTCGAGCATCTCCAGCAGCGCGCCGAGCTTGCCCTTGTCGGCCTGGTTGCCTTTGGTCTCGACCCCTTTGACCAGGCGCAGGTCGCAGCACACCTGGCGCAGCTTGAGCAAGGCGTCGAGGATCACGATCTGGCTGCGTGCCGCGCCATTGCGGGCGATTTCATCGCGGACCTTCTTGTCCATGGCCACCCGCACCGCTTCATAGGTGTCACGCTGGGCGTCGCTGAGTTCGACCCAGTGCACCATCTCAGTCTTCGCCGGCAGCTCGGTGGCAACCTGTTCCTTGGTGCGGCGCAGCAGGAAAGGGCGTACCCGGCTGGCCAGGTGGGCCAGGCGCTCGGCGTCGCCGTGGCGCTCGATCGGGGTGCGGTAATCCTGGTTGAAGCGTTTCACGTCACCCAGCCAGCCAGGCATGAGGAAGTGGAAGATCGACCACAGCTCGCCCAGGTTGTTTTCCATTGGCGTGCCGGTCAGGCACAGGCGCTGGTTGGCCTGCAGCTCGCAGACGGCGAGGGCGGCCTTGCTGGTGCTGCTCTTGATGTTCTGCGCCTCGTCCAGCACCAGCACATGCCAGGCTTGCGCGCGCAGGTGTTCCAGGTCGCGTGGCACCAGGGCATAGGTGCTGAGCACCAGGTCGTATTCGTGCAGCTTGGCGAAGTGCTTGCTGCGGCCTGGGCCGTGCAGGGCCAGCACGCGCAGGTCGGGGGCAAAACGTTGGGCTTCGTCGAGCCAGTTGGGCACCAGGCTGGTGGGCATCACCGCCAGCGCCGGGGCGGTCAGGCGACCGGACTGTTTTTCCAGCAGCAGGTGGGCCAGGGCCTGCAGGGTCTTGCCCAGGCCCATGTCATCGCCAAGGATGCCGCCGGTGCCCATTTCGCGCAGCGCCTGCAGCCAGTTCAGGCCTTGCTGCTGGTAAGGGCGCAGGGTGGCGTTGAGCGCGCTCGGCACTTCGACCTGCAGGTCGCGGGCATCGCGCAGGCGCCGGCCGAGGTCGCGCACATGGGCACCGCCTTCCCAGTGCAGCGGCAGGTGTTCAATGTCGTTCAGGCGCGCAGCGTCGGCGCGGTCCATGCGCAGGGTCGGGCCGACCGCGTCCTCGTGCAGGTACAGCTCGCCGAGGGTGCCCATCACTGCCTTGATGCGGCCGTAGGGCAGGGCGACGCGCAGCGCCGGGCTGTCCAGGCGGCCGCGATTGAGGTCGATCAACAGGTGCTCGTCGTCGCTGCGTCGCGCCAGCTCGCTGGGGCGCAACAGTTCGGGGTTGCTGCGCAGCAGTTGCAGCACGATCGGCAGCAGACTATGGCGCTGGCCCTCGACCACGATGCCCAACTCCAGGTCGAACCATTCATGCCCAGGCGCTTCGTCGATGCTGGCGTACCAGTCGTCCACGTCCTGCAGGTTGAAGGCGAAGTCGCGGTGGATGTCGATGTCCCAGCCGGCCTCGCGCAAACGTGGCAAGCCGTCACGGGCAAAGCGCAGCCAGGCCTCGTCGTCGGGCAACTGGAGCATCTCGCCCGCGCTGTCGGGCAGGGCCTTGCTCTGCCGGGTGGCGGGCTTGAAACCGAAGTCACGCAGCACCTTGCGCAGTGCCTGCTCGGCCTGGGGTTGGCGGCGGATGCGCTGGCTGGTGGCGTCGACCAGGCGGGCCAGCGGCTTGTCGTCGTTGCCGCTGGCGCGCAGGCCATCGTAGTCGAACGCCAGCGCGGCACGGTGCTGCATCTGCCGTTGCATGCGCCCGGTCTTGGGCATGTAGGCGCTGAACTCGAGGCTGCCGAGGGTCAGGTGCGGCTTGGGCTGCAGGTCGTCGATGAGTTGTTCGTCCAGCGTTGTCGGCGTAGGGAGTTGGTGGTTCAAGGCGTTGAGCTTGTGGCTGAGAGGCACGACGAGGTGTTCCGGGACATCAGGAGCGATGGTCAGTTGCAGGGCAGTGTGTGGATCGAGGCTGTGCTCGATCTTGCCTACTTCACTGCCCGAAAGATCGAAATAGTAAAGTGGCATTAGCGCAATCACGCAGTTCAGCGGTGTTTCGCCGTGATACCAGATGCCGCGATAGTGACCGTTATCCAGTCGCACCCAGCGGAACTCGGCCGCAAGCGCGGGGCCCTCGCGCAGCAGCGGCTTGTTCTCGTCACAGAGCATGCGCCCGGTGTCCAGCGCGCGCTGGAACAGTTCACCGCCTTCGCGGCCTTTGAGCTGGTAGCCGCGGTCCTGGCTAAAGGTCTGATTCAGTGCCGAAAGCAGGCGCAGGATGCGCAGGTCTTCTTCCTTGACGAAGCGCGGGGGTTCGTAGAGGAATTCGTACAGTGACTGCACGCGGCTGAAGCGCAGGCCCTGCTCTTCGCGCATGCCTTTGCGTACCCGCAGCGCGCAGCCGGGCTCTTCAGTCAACCTGAGCTGGTAGCAAACCATGCGCCCGCGTTTGTCTTCTGCTTCGGCGGATTGCGGGGTGGGTTGCTCAAGGCCTTTGAGCCAGCGCTGCAGGTTGGCCGGCAGTGCGTCGCCAGCATTTTTCGCCGCTGCCTGTGGTTCGCTCAAGACGAACAAGGCGGCGGCGCAATGCTTGCAGTTCTGACCCACCGGGCAGCTGCACTGACCGCGTACGTGGCAGCGGCCAGCCAGGGCGGTGAGGGTGATCTTCTGCCGATAGGGGCTGCCCTCGCTGCCACGGCAGGTGGCTTCGATGAGCGGGCCGCTGCAGTGTACGATCTCTACCCGGTTTTCCCGGGCGTAACGCTCGCCGCGCTGCAGGACCGGTTCGGTGAACGACTGGGTCCAGTTCGGGTACTCGCGCAGCAGCTGGAGAGCGTCACGGCTCATTGCATCACTGCTCCATCATCTCCGGGTCCATCACTGGCATCTTCGGCGTGCCCGGTGGCGTGACCTTCAGCAGCAGGGCCAGGTGGCCGCCATCGAGGAAGGTCAGCTGGCCGCCTTTCATGTTGCTGTTGCTCTGCTTGAACTGCTCGCTTTGCAGCACGTTACCGTTGCTGTCGAGCTGGTTGACCCAGAAGTTGGCTTCTACGCCGATGAAGCGGCCAGCGGTGATGCCCAGGTTGCCCTCGATGGGGAAGTGGCCGAACTGCTCGGTACCGGCGCCCAGGGCGATGCGGCTGGTGTCGCTGCTGACTGGCTGTTGCCAGGCCTTGTGCAGCAGCACGGTGTAGTCGGCGGTGGCCTGCAGCCGGGTGGCTTCGTCCTGCAGCGCCAGCGGGCGTTCGGCGCCTTTGTCCAGGCGCGGGGCGCCCGCGCTCCAGTCTTCCGGGGCGAACGGGCTGGTGAAGGCGGGCACGCTGTTCTGCCGCACCAGAATCATTTCCACCTCATACATCCCTTCGGCAAAGGCGGCTGGCGCGAACAGCGCGAGCAGCAGGGTCAGGCAACGGATGGCACGCATGGATCTTCCTTAGGCAGGCTGTGGGGTCAGGCGCTCGAACAGCGCCTCCAGGGTATTGAAGCGTTCTTCGGGGCGTTCCATCGGTACCAGGAAACGGAACTGCGTGGCGCCTTCGAACTTGTAGCGTTTGGGCTGGCCCTGGATCAGCTTGATCAGGGTCAGCGGGTCGACCGGGGTCTCGGCCTCGAATTCGAGCTTGCCGCCGTTGGGGCCGGCGTCGACTTTCTTGATGCCGAGGGCTTCCGCCTGCAGCTTGAGCTGGGTCAGGCGCATGAGGTTCTTGGTCGGCTCGGGCAGCAGGCCGAAACGGTCGATCATCTCCACTTGCAGGTCCTTGAGGCCTTCTTCGTCGGCCGCCGAGGCGATGCGCTTGTAGAGGATCAGACGGGCATGCACGTCGGGCAGGTAGTCCTCGGGGATCAGCGCCGGCAGGCGCAGGTTGATCTCCGGGCCGCCACCCAGCGGCTGCTCGAGGTTTGGCTGGGTACCCTTGCGGATGGCCTTGACCGCACGTTCGAGCATTTCCATGTACAGGGTGAAACCCACGGCCTGGATCTGCCCGCTCTGGCCTTCGCCAAGCAGCTCGCCGGCGCCGCGGATTTCCAGGTCGTTGGTGGCCAGCACGAAGCCGGCACCGAGGTCCTGGGTGTTGGCGATGGCTTCCAGGCGTTTTTCGGCGTCGGCGCTGATCTTCTGCCGCTGCGGCGTCAGCAGGTAGGCGTAGGCCTGGTGGTGGCTACGGCCAACCCGGCCACGCAGCTGGTGCAGCTGGGCCAGGCCGAACTTGTCGGCGCGCTCGATGACGATGGTGTTGGCACTGGGCACGTCGATGCCGGTCTCGATGATGGTCGAGGCAATCAGCACGTTGAAGCGCTTGTGGTAGAAGTCGCTCATCACCTGTTCCAGTTCGCGCTCGCGCATCTGCCCGTGGCCGATGCCGATACGCGCTTCCGGGACCAGTTCGGCCAGTTCGGCGGCGCACTTCTCGATGGTTTTCACATCGTTGTGCAGGTAGTACACCTGGCCGCCGCGCAGCAGTTCACGCAGCAACGCTTCCTTGACCGTGCTCTTGTTCTGCTCCATGACGAAGGTGCGCACCGACAGGCGCCGCGCCGGCGGGGTGGCGATGATCGACAGGTCACGCATGCCCGCCACCGCCATGTTCAGCGTGCGCGGGATCGGCGTGGCGGTCAGGGTGAGGATGTCCACTTCGCTGCGCAGGGCCTTGAGCTGCTCCTTCTGGCGCACGCCGAAACGGTGTTCCTCGTCGATGATGGCCAGGCCCAGGTCCTTGAAGCGCACGTCATCCTGCAGCAGCTTGTGGGTGCCGATGAGGATGTCGATCTTGCCTTCGGCGAGGTCGGCGGCGGCGGCGGCCACTTCCTTGGCCGACTTGAAGCGGCTCATCACCTCGACCTTCACCGGCCATTCGGCAAAGCGGTCGCGGAAGCTGTTGTAGTGCTGTTGGGCGAGCAGGGTGGTCGGCACCAGCACCGCCACCTGGCGGCCACTGTGCACGGCGATGAAGGCTGCGCGCATGGCCACTTCGGTCTTGCCGAAGCCGACGTCGCCGCACACCAGGCGGTCCATCGGCTTAGGGGCGAGCATGTCGACCCGCACCGCCTCGATCGCCGCTTGCTGGTCAGGGGTTTCCTCGAACGGGAAGCCTGCGCTGAAGGTGGCGTAATCGGCGGCCGGGTCGGCAAACGCATAGCCCTTGCGCGCGGCGCGGCGGGCATAGATGTCGAGCAGCTCGGCCGCCACGTCGCGGACCTGTTCGGCAGCCTTGCGCTTGGCTTTCTGCCAGGCTTCGGAGCCCAGCCGGTGCAGCGGCGCCAGGGCGTCATCGCTGCCGGTGTAGCGGGCAATCAGGTGCAGGTTGGCCACCGGCACGTAGAGCTTGGCGCCCTCGGCGTATTCCAGGGTGAGGAATTCGGCGGCCTGGCCGTCGATTTCCAGGGTGGCCAGGCCCAGGTAACGGCCCACGCCATGGTCGATATGCACTACCGGCGCACCTTCACGCAGCTCGGTGAGGTTCTTGATGACCGCGTCGTTGGCTGCCTCGCCGCGTTTTTCACGGCGCCGGCGCTGCATCACGCGCTGGCCGAACAGCGGGCTCTCGGCGACCAGGGCGACGGCCGGGTCTTCCAGCAGCAAGCCGTCGTCCAGCGGGGCAATGGTGATCGCCAGGCGCTCGCGGCCGGTAATGAAATCGGCCCAGCTGTCGACTGTCTGCGGGCGCAGCTTGAGGCGTTCGAGCAGCTCCAGCAGCACCTCGCGGCGGCCCGCCGATTCGGCGGTGAACAGCACACGGCCGCTGAACTGGTCGAGGAACTCGGCCAGCGCCGCCAGTGGCTGGTTGGCCTTGGCTTCGATGGCCAGGTTGGGCAGGGCGCGCGCGGGGAAGCGTTCGCGGCCGGCACCGGCTTCCAGGTCGTCGGCGCTGACCACCACCCGCGGCCACTGCTTGAGCTGGGCGAAGCAGTCTTCTACCGGCAGGAACAGTTCGGCCGGCGGCAGCAGCGGGCGGCTCAGGTCGCCGCGGCGCTCTTCATAGCGCCCGCGCACGTCGTTCCAGAAGTGTTCGGCAGCCTGCTCGACGCCTGGCAGCGAGAACACCTGGGTGTCGGCGGGCAGGTAGTCGAACAGCGTCGAGGTTTCTTCGAAGAACAGTGGCAGGTAGTACTCGATGCCAGCGGGGATGATGCCGCTGGCCAGGTCCTGGAAGATCGCGCTGCGGCGGAAGTCGACATCGAAGCGCTCACGGAAGCGCGCCTTGAAGCGGGTCACCTCTTCCTTCTGCATGGGGAACTCGCGCGCCGGCAGCAGGCGGATCGAGTCGACCTTGTCGATCGAGCGTTGGGTCTCCGGGTCGAAGGTGCGCAGGGTCTCGATCTCGTCATCGAACAGGTCGATGCGATAAGGCAGCTTGCTGCCCATCGGGAACAGGTCGATCAGCGCGCCACGCACGGCGAACTCACCATGCTCGTAGACCGTGTCGACGCAGCGGTAGCCAGTGGCTTCCAGGCGCGTGCGCATCTGCTCGACGTCGATGGTCTGGCCCACGTCCAGCACCAGGCTGCTGCCCAGCAGGAAGCGCGTGGGGGCCAGGCGGTGCAGGGCGGTGGTGATCGGCACGACCAGAATGCCATGGCTCAGCTCCGGCAGCCGGTAGAGGCTGGCGATGCGCTGGGAAATGATGTCCTGGTGCGGCGAGAACAGGTCGTAGGGCAGGGTTTCCCAATCGGGAAACGGCAGCACCGGCAGGTCCGGGGCAAAGAAGCGAAGTTCCTGTTCCAGACGATCGGCCGCCTGGCTGTCGGCGGTCAGCAGCAGGGTGAAGCGGCCCGCGCTGCTGGCGGCCTCGGCGATGGCCAGGCTGAGGGCGGCACCGGGCAGGTTGCCCCAGGTTTGTTTGCCGGCCGTGGCCGACATGTGCGGAAGGCGCAGAACTGACACGGGAGATTGCACTCCAAGCGTTGCGGCAAAGAGATCGATTGTACCGGTGACGGTGCCTGCTGTCAGGCTTCACAGGCCATGAACAGCGGGCTTTGCCATCGGCGACAGGCGCTCATTGCCGGTTACGCGCAGGGGCGTCATAATGTAGCCCCTTTTTTCTGTCCCTACATGTGGAAGGTTCCCGTGACTCAGAAGCCCGACCAGTGTCTTGGTGAGTGGATCGATCGTGAAGCTCTGGCTGAAGCGATGATCCCGCTTATCGGTCAGCTCTACCGCAACAACAATGTGGTGAGCTCGATTTATGGCCGCAGCCTGATCAACCGTTCGGTTATCTCGATCCTCAAAGCCCACCGCTTTGCGCGTCACCGTCAGACCGACGAGACCGAACTGTCCGTACACGAGACATTCCCCCTGCTCAAGGCCATGAGCGAGCTGAAACTGGGCGCCGCTTCGGTCGACCTGGGCAAGCTGGCCAACAAGTTCAAGCAGGAAGGCAATGGCCGCACTGCCGAGCAGTTCGTCCGTGAAGAGCTGGCCGACGTGGTTGGCCAGCAGAACGTTTCGGCCCGCAAGGGTACCGACGTCGTCCTGTACGGCTTTGGCCGCATCGGCCGCCTGCTGGCGCGCATCCTGATCGAAAAGACCGGTGGCGGCGACGGCCTGCGCCTGCGTGCCATCGTCGTGCGCAAAGGCGCCGAGAACGACCTGGTCAAGCGTGCCAGCCTGCTGCGCCGTGACTCGGTGCATGGCCCGTTCGATGGCACCATCACCATCGACGAAGCCAACAACACCCTCACTGCCAACGGCAACCTGATCCAGATCATCTACGCCAAGAGCCCGAGCGAAGTCGACTACACCCAGTACGGCATCAACAATGCGCTGATCGTCGACAACACCGGTGTATGGCGTGATGCCGACGGCCTGGGCCAGCACCTGGCCTGCCCGGGCGCTGCCCGCGTGATCCTCACCGCACCTGGCAAGGGCGCGCTGAAGAACATCGTGCACGGCATCAACCATGGCGACATCACTGCCGATGACAAGATCATCTCGGCAGCTTCGTGCACCACCAACGCCATCGTGCCGGTGCTCAAGGCCATCAACGACAAGTACGGCATCGTCAACGGCCACGTCGAAACCGTTCACTCGTTCACCAACGACCAGAACCTGATCGACAACTTCCACAAGGGCAGCCGCCGTGGTCGTGCCGCGCCGCTGAACATGGTCATCACCGAAACCGGCGCTGCCACCGCTGCCGCCAAGGCACTGCCAGTGCTGAAAGGCAAGCTGACCGGCAACGCCATTCGCGTTCCGACGCCGAACGTATCGATGGCCATTCTCAACCTGAACCTTGAGAATCCGACCACCCGCGACGAGATCAACGAGTACCTGCGCCAGACCGCCATGCACTCGGAACTGCACAAGCAGATCGACTACGTCAGCTCGCAGGAAGTGGTTTCGACCGACTTCGTAGGTTCGCGCCACGCCGGTGTGGTGGATGCCGAGGCGACCATCGCCAACGACAACCGCGTTGTCCTGTACGTCTGGTACGACAACGAATTCGGTTACAGCTGCCAGGTCGTTCGCGTGATGGAAGAGATGTCGGGTGTGAACCCGCCAGCGTTTCCACGCTGATTCGCTTGTAAGCGCATGAAAAAACGGGAACCTTCGGGTTCCCGTTTTTTTATCCAGATTTTGTGTTGTCTGTGCTGGCATCATCGCGGATAAGGCCCGCACAGGCAACCGAGAGCCCGACCTTTGCGCATAACCCTCCTGTTCATCCTGATGCTCCTCACCGCCTGCAACCAAGGCCCCACCCTGGAACGCCTGGGTGGCCCGACCATGGGCAGCAGCTACAGCATCCAGTACGTCCGCGAGCCCGGTGGCCCGGCACCGGCCCAGGTCCAGGCGGCGGTCGAGACCCTCCTCAACGACATTGATCAGCATTACTCGACCTACCGCGGCGATTCCACCGTCAGCCAGTTCAACCAGCTGCCCGCCAACCATTGCATGGCATTGCCGCCCGACATGCTCGAGCTGGTCGCCTTCGGCCAGCACCTCGCCGACTTGAGCGACGGCGCTTTCGACCTCACCGTCGAGCCACTGCTCGACCTTTGGGGCTTCGGCCCGCAAGCCCGTCACGAGCAGGTGCCCGACCTGCAGGCCCTGGCCCAGGCCCGCCAGCGCGTCGGCTACCGCCACTTGCGCATCGACCGCCAGGCACTGTGCAAGGATGCCCCGGTGCAACTGGATTTCAACAGCATCGCCGCTGGCCACGCCGTCGACCTGATCGCCGAGCGCCTGCGCGCCATGGGCGTGGCCAGTTTCGTCGCCGAAGCCACCGGCGAGCTCAAGGCCGTGGGCCGCAAGCCCGACGGCAGCGCCTGGCGCATTGCCCTGGAGCTGCCGCGCGAGGACCGCCAGATTGCCCGCCAGATCATCCCGGTCAACGGCCTGGGGGTGTCGACCTCGGGTGACTATCGCCATTATTTCGAGGAGAATGGCCGGCGCTATTCACACACCTTCGATGCCCGCCTGGGGCGCCCGGTCGACCATGACCTGGCCGCAGTCACCGTGCTCGATGCCTCGGCGCTGCAGGCCGATGGCTATTCGACCCTGCTGTTGATCCTCGGGCCAGAGCGCGGCTGGGATTTCGCCGTGGCCCATGATCTGGCTGCGGTTTTGGTGACTCGGGCCGAAGGTGGCTTCGTCTCCCGAGCGACCCCTGCATTCGAGCAGGCGGTGAAAGGCGATTGAAAGCGTTGCCAGGGATGATCGCCGCCAGGGATCGGTGAATGACATGTAGTGCAGGCAAAATTGGCCTACGACGCGACCAAGGGTTAATGTGCGCGGCGTTCACGCTTGATTAGACTGCACCCGAATTTTCTCATGGCGCCCCGGCGGCATGATCGAGTCCCGCGGGTAACCGTAACCCCGGGCCAGTTCTGAAGGAGTACGCATGGCTGTCTACAACTACGACGTAGTGGTGCTGGGTTCCGGCCCGGCCGGTGAAGGCGCGGCAATGAACGCCGCCAAAGCGGGGCGCAAGGTGGCAATGGTCGACAGCCGCCGTCAGGTCGGCGGTAACTGCACCCACCTGGGCACCATCCCGTCCAAGGCGCTGCGTCACTCGGTGCGGCAGATCATGCAGTTCAATACCAACCCGATGTTCCGGGCCATCGGTGAACCGCGCTGGTTCTCCTTCCCGGACGTGCTCAAGAGCGCCGAGAAGGTCATTGCCAAGCAGGTCGCTTCGCGTACCGGCTACTACGCCCGCAACCGCGTCGATCTGTTCTTTGGCACTGGCAGCTTCGCCGACGAGCAGACCGTCGAAGTGGTCTGCCCGAATGGCGTGGTCGAGAAGCTCAACGCCAAGCACATCATCATCGCCACCGGCTCACGCCCGTACCGCCCGGCCGACATCGATTTCCACCACCCGCGCGTCTACGACAGCGACACCATCCTCAGCCTCAGCCACACCCCGCGCAAGCTGATTGTCTACGGCGCCGGCGTGATCGGTTGCGAATACGCCTCGATCTTCAGCGGCCTGGGCGTGCTGGTCGAATTGGTCGACAACCGCGGCCAGCTGCTGAGCTTCCTGGACTCGGAAATTTCCCAGGCGCTGAGCTACCACTTCAGCAACAACAACATCACCGTACGCCACAACGAGGACTACGAGCGGGTTGAAGGCCTGGAAAACGGGGTGATCCTGCACCTGAAGTCGGGCAAGAAGATCAAGGCCGACGCCTTGCTGTGGTGCAACGGCCGTACCGGCAACACCGACAAGCTGGGCCTGGAAAACATCGGCATCAAGGTCAACAGCCGTGGCCAGATCGAGGTCGACGAGGCCTACCGCACCAGCGTGCCGAACATCTATGGCGCCGGTGACGTGATTGGCTGGCCGAGCCTGGCCAGTGCTGCCCACGACCAGGGCCGTTCGGCCTCTGGCAGCATCGTCGACAACGGCAGCTGGCGCTTCGTCAACGACGTGCCGACCGGCATCTACACCATCCCGGAGATCAGCTCGATCGGCAAGAACGAGCAGGAGCTGACCCAGGCCAAGGTGCCGTACGAAGTGGGCAAGGCGTTCTTCAAGGGCATGGCGCGCGCGCAGATCGCTGGCGAGCCGCAAGGCATGCTGAAGATTCTGTTCCACCGCGAAACCCTGGAAATCCTCGGCGTGCACTGCTTCGGCTACCAGGCTTCGGAAATCGTTCACATCGGCCAGGCGATCATGAACCAGCCGGGCGAGCAGAACAATCTGAAGTACTTCGTCAACACCACGTTCAACTACCCGACCATGGCCGAAGCCTATCGGGTAGCTGCCTACGACGGCCTGAACCGGCTTTTTTAAGCGGCTCCGGCCGGTGGCCTGAGCCGGTCGGGGAGACCGATTTCAGCCCTACCCGAGGGTGGTCTTGGCCAAACCGGGAAAGTCTGTAATCAGGCTGTCCACGCCAAAATCAGCGAGCCGGCGCATCAGTGCCGGTTCGTTGACCGTCCACACCGACACATGCAGACCCTGGCCCTGGGCTTTGAGCAGGCGCTCAGGCGTGCACAGTGTCCAGTTCAACGCCAGCAGCTCGCATTGGTAGTTCTGCGCGACTTTCAGCGGGTCGAGCCAGGCGTATTCGGCTACCAGCCCGCGTTTCACGTCCGGTACCAGCTCCAGAGCAGCGCCCAGCACTTCGCGTGAACTGGAGGTGATGGTCACCTTGTCCAGCAGGCCGTATTGCTGCGCCAGTTCGCGAATCGCCAGCACGGTGGTGGCGGCACGGGTGCGCGAGGCGCTCTTGACCTCCAGTTGCCAATGCTCGAACGGGCATTTTTCAAACAGTTCTTCGAGTTTCGGGATAGGGCAGGGTTGCACGTGGCCCGGGCCACCCTTGCGCGCATCGATCTTGATCAGTTCGGCGGCCGGGTGCTCGACCACCTTGCCGCGCCGGCCGGTGGTGCGCTTGAGGGTAGGGTCGTGGATTACCATCAGTTCGTTGTCGGCTGACAGGTGCAGGTCCAGTTCGCAGCGGGTCACGCCGTGGGACAGGCACTGCTGAAAGCTCTTCAGGGTATTTTCGGGGGCTTCGCCCTTGGCGCCGCGGTGGCCGTAGATCAGGGTCACGTTCGTTCCTTCAAATCAGGGGGATAGGGCTCAGGAGGCGGGGCCATCTTGTTCTAGTTGTTGGCGCCGTTGCTGCTGTTGGCGTTGCAGGATATGGCGGGCCAGCAGTTGCCGTTGGGCATCGGTCATGTCGGTGAATTCCGTGCCGACCTCAAAATTGCCGTCCGGGCGCAGGTCGCAATGGGTAACCCTGCCGCGCAGCAGCAGGCCGTGGGCGCGTGGCATCAGCACCATCTTCACCTTCACCCGGGTGCCGGGGGCGATTTGCTGAGGTTGCGCGAACTCGATGCCACCTTCGGAGATGATCACCGGTTGCGGCTGGCCGATTTCACCGAGCAGGGTTTGCGCGACCACTGCGCTGAGCAGGTCGAGGCGCTTGTTCTGTGCGCGCAGGAAGGCCGCCAGGGTGCGGTCCTTGTCGCTCAGCTGGCGCAGCAGGTGCTGCGACTCGAAGTCGGACAGGTGCAGCTCGCTGAGCAGGTTGAATAACGGCGAATCATCCTGCAACAGTTCTGCTTCAAGGGCTTCGGCCGCGCTGAGGGGGCTGATTTCCAGTGCGATCCGATCTTCGATGCGGTAGTATTCGCGGCGATCTTCTTCGTCTAATGTCGTCATGGCGAACCCATGGTTGCGGCGGTGGTCCGAGTGTAAAGCCGCCGTAGGCGCCTCGCCACAAGGACGTTCCCTTTCATCCGAACAAGCCCCGACATGTTCAGACCTCTTTTCGCATTCATCGGTACGCGTTACACCCGTGCCAAGCGCCGTAACCACTTCGTCTCGTTCATTTCCCTGACCTCGATGATCGGCCTCGCCCTGGGCGTGGTGGTGATGATCGTGGTGCTCTCGGTCATGAACGGTTTCGACCACGAGATGCGTACCCGCGTGTTGGGGATGATCCCCCACGCCACGCTGGAGAGCGGCCAGCCGATCAACGACTGGTCTGCCCTTGCCCAACAAGTAAAGCAGAATCCGCAGGTGCTGGCGGTTACCCCGTACACGCAGATGCAGGGCCTGCTGACCCATGACGGCAAGGTGCAGAAGGTGTTGCTCAACGGCATCGACCCGGCGCGCGAGCGCGAGGTGTCGATCATCGACAACTTCATCCAGCAAGGCAGCCTCGACCAGCTGGCGCCGGGCGAGTGGGGCATCATGATCGGCGACAAGGCCGCAGCCAAGCTGGGCGTCGCCATTGGCGACAAGCTGACCTTCGTCGCCCCCGAGGTCAGCGTGACCCCGGCCGGCATGTTCCCGCGCATGAAGCGCTTTACCGTGGTCGGCACCTTCCACGTTGGCGCTGGCGAGATCGACGGTTACCTGGGCCTGACCAACATCACCGACCTGTCCCGCCTGCACCGCTGGAAGCCGGATCAGGTGCAGGGCCTGCGCCTGAAGTTCGACGACCTGTTCCAGGCGCCGCGGGTGGCCTGGAGCATCGCCCAGCAGTTGGGCGACCAGGAGTACTACAGCCGCGACTGGACCCGCACCCACGGCAACCTGTACCAGGCGATCCGCATGGAAAAGGCCATGATCGGCCTGCTGTTGCTGCTGATCGTCGCGGTGGCGGCGTTCAACATCATTTCCACCCTGGTGATGGTGGTCAACGACAAGCGCGGCGATATCGCCATCTTGCGTACCCTGGGCGCCACGCCCGGGCAGATCATGCTGATCTTCATGGTCCAGGGCACGGTGATCGGGGTGATCGGCACGCTGATCGGCGCCGTGGTCGGGATCGTCGCCGCGCTGAACGTGAGCGCGGCGATCGCCGGCATCGAGAAGCTGATCGGGCACAAGTTCCTCAACGCCGACGTGTATTTCATCGATTACCTGCCGTCGCAGATCCAGGCCCAGGACGTGTACATGGTCTGCGGTGCGGCGCTGGTCCTGAGTTTCTTCGCCACCCTGTACCCGGCCTGGCGTGCGGCCCGCACCCAGCCTGCAGAGGCGCTACGTTATGAGTGAGTCGCGCATGAGTGATAAAGCCGTTCTGAGTTGCCGCAACCTGGGCAAGTCCTACGACGAGGGCCCGGAGTCGGTGCAGGTGCTGTCCGGGCTCAACCTGGAGCTGCACGCGGGTGAGCGCGTGGCCATCGTCGGCAGCTCCGGCTCCGGCAAGAGTACCTTGCTCAACCTGCTCGGCGGCCTCGACCGGCCGACCCAGGGCAGCGTATGGCTGGCCGGCGAAGAGCTGTCGGCGCTCGGCGAGCGCGCCCGCGGCCTGCTGCGCAACCGCGAACTGGGCTTCGTCTACCAGTTCCACCACCTGTTGCCAGAGTTCACCGCCATGGAAAACGTGTGCATGCCGCTGCTGATCGGCCGCACCGCCATCCCGGAGGCCCGTGAGCGCGCCGAGGCGCTGCTCAAGCGGGTCGGCCTGGGCCATCGCCTGCACCACAAGCCGGCCGAGCTGTCCGGTGGCGAGCGCCAGCGTGTGGCGATCGCCCGTGCCCTGGTCAACCGCCCGGGGCTGGTGATGCTCGACGAGCCGACCGGCAACCTCGACCACCACACCGCCCAGGGCATTCAGGAATTGATGCAGGAGCTGTCCAGTGCGTCGCGTACTGCCTTCCTGGTAGTGACCCACGACCTCAACCTGGCGCGCCAGATGGACCGCGTATTGAAGCTCGACGACGGCCACCTGGTGGCGATCTGACCGAGTGCACGGGGTGGCAGCGCTGCCCCGTTTTCCCGTTTTAATTGGGTGTTTCCTACATGTTCAGACCCTTGCCCATCTTCATCGGCGCGCGCTACACCCGGGCCAAGCGCCGCAACCACTTCATCTCGTTCATCTCGATGACCTCGATGATCGGCCTGTCGCTGGGCGTGCTGGCGATGATCGTGGTGCTGTCGGTGATGAACGGCTTCCAGCGCGAAATGAGTTCGCGCATTCTCGGCCTGGTGCCGCATGCCTCGATCCTGGGCGTGCAGCCGCTGGACGACTGGCACAAGGCGGCCGACGCTGCGTTGCAGAACCCGGCCGTGATGGCGGCGGCGCCGATCACCGAGATGGAAGGCATGCTCTCGTACAAGGGGGCGATGCAGCCGATCCAGGTCAGCGGCATCGACCCGGCCGAGGAAGGCAAGGTTTCCATCGTCGGCCAGCATATCGTCCAGGGCCGCCTGCAGGACCTGCAGCCGGGTGAGTACGGCGTGGTCATCGGTGAACTGACCGCGCGGCGCTTCCGCCTCAACACCGGCGACAAGCTGACCCTGATCGTGCCGGAAATCAGCAAGGAACCCGGTGGTATCACCCCGCGCATGCAGCGCCTGACCGTGGTCGGCATCTTCAAGGTAGGTGCCGAGCTGGACGGCTCGCAGGCTTACATGCACGTGGCCGATGCCGGTGAAATGCAGCGCTGGGCGCCAGGGCAGGTACAGGGCGTGCGCCTGAAGCTGCACGACCTGTATGCCGCGCCGCAGGTGTCCAAGGCGATCGCTGCCGGTTTGGGTGATGGCTACCGTGCCGATGACTGGTCGCATACCCAGGGCAGCCTGTTCAGCGCGATGAAGATGGAAAAGACCATGATCGGCCTGTTGCTGCTGATGATCATCGCCGTGGCGGCGTTCAACATCATCGCCACCCTGGTGATGGTGGTGAACGACAAGGGGCCGGACATCGCCATCTTGCGGACGCTGGGTGCCACGCCGGCGCAGATCATGGGGACGTTCATGGTTCAGGGCAGCCTGATCGGTATTGTCGGCACCCTGATCGGCGGGGTGTTCGGGGTGATTGCAGCGCTCAATGTCAGCCAGATCGTTGGCTGGCTGGAACGGGTGAGCGGGCAGCACATCTTCACGTCCGATGTTTATTTCGTCAGCAGCTTGCCGTCCGAGCTGCAGGGGGGGGATGTGCTGATGATCTGCGCTGCCGGGCTGGTGATGAGCTTCCTGGCGACAATCTATCCCGCTTACCGGGCGTCGCAGGTGCAACCGGCGATTGGCCTGGCAGTTTGATGTTCGCCTGAGATTCCGGGGCTGCCAAGCAGCCCCGGTTCACCGACTTTCAGGCAGCTCGATCACAAACCGCGTCCAGCCGTCCTGACATTCCGCCCGAATACTCCCGCCATGGGCCTGCACGATCGACCGGGTAATCGCCAACCCCAGCCCCGCATGCTCGCTGCTGCCTTCCCGTCGCGCCGGGTCCACCCGGTAGAAGCGATCAAACAGACGCGGCAACGCTGCCGCTTCGATTGCCGCCCCGGTATTGGCCACGCAAATCCGCAACCCCGGCTCCAACGTCACCCGTATCTGCCCGCCTGCCGGGGTAAAGCGCAAGGCATTGTCCAGCAGGTTCGACAGGGCCCGACGCAGCATAGGCCGGTCCCCCTGCAATAGCGCCTCGCCCTCGCGCAGTAACTGCACCTGGTTGTCCTCGGCCAGCGGCGCGTAATACTCCAGCAGCGCATCCACGTCATCGTGCAAGGCCAGCGCGGTCTGCCCCGGCACCAGCAGGCCGTGGTCGGCCTTGGCGAGGAACAGCATGTCGTTGATCATCTGCGCCATCCACTGCAGCTCCTCGAGGTTGCCATGCAGTGCCTCGCGGTATTCCTCCAGGCTGCGCGGGCGGGTGAGGGTGACCTGGGTGTGGGTCAGCAGGTTGGACAACGGTGTGCGCAACTCGTGGGCGATGTCGGCAGAGAACGCCGACAGGCGCTGAAAGGCGTCGTCCAGGCGTTGCAGCATGGCGTTGACGGTAGTGGCCAGCTCCGCCAGCTCCTCGGGCATCTGCGCCACCGGCAGGCGTGTGGTCAGCGAGCGCGCCGACACGCTGGCGGCCACCTGGCCCATCTGGCGCAAGGGGCGCAGGCCGCTGCGTGCGGCCCAGGCACCGAGCAGCGCAGTGGCCAGCGCCGACAGCCCGACGGTGAGCCAGATCAGGCGTTGCATGCCCTGCAGAAAGTGCTGGTGATGGGTGATATCGAGAAACAGCGTCAGTTGCGCAGCCGTCTGAGCGTCCGGCGGCACGGCCAGGCTTCGATAATCGACGCCATCTGCGTGCAGGGTCGTAAGCCCCGGCGTTGGTGGCGTGCCAGGCAGGCCGTCGCGGCTGGTGAACCAGATCGCGCCGTCGCGGCCAGTGATGCGCAGCGCCAGGTCAGCCTGATGGTTGAGCTCGTTGCGCAGGGCTGGCAAGCGGCCTTGCAGTTCGTCAGGGCCCTTCAGGCCGGCGAGCTGGCTGCGAAACAGAGAAAGGCGCGACTCCAGCAGTTGCTGGTCCAGTTCGACGAAATGCTGCTCGCTGGCATGGCTGAACAACAGCCCCGCGCCCAGCGATACGGCGGCAGTACAGCCGGCAAACAGCAGTGCCAGGCGCGTGCCGAGGGAAAGCCTGCGCATCAGTCGTGGCGCTCTTCGAGCACGTAGCCCATGCCGCGCACGGTATGGATCAGCTTGTTCGGATGCGGGTCGTCGATCTTCAGGCGCAGGCGGCGCACCGCCACTTCGATCACGTTGGTGTCACTGTCGAAGTTCATGTCCCACACTTGCGAGGCGATCAGCGATTTGGGCAGCACCTCGCCCTGGCGGCGCAGCAGCAGCTCGAGCAGGGCGAACTCCTTGGCGGTCAGGTCGATGCGCGTGCCGGCTCGTTCGGCGCGGCGGCGGATCAGGTCCAGGCGCAGGTCGGCCAGGCTCAGGATGGTGTCCTGGCTGGGGCTGGCGCCGCGGCGCAGCAGGCTGCGTACCCGGGCCAGCAGCTCGGAGAAGGCGAAGGGTTTGACCAGGTAATCGTCGGCGCCCAGCTCCAGGCCGTGCACGCGGTCTTCGACGGCGTCGCGGGCGGTGAGGAACAGCACCGGGGTGTCCAGCCCGGCAGTGCGCACGGCCTGCAGAATCTGCCAGCCATCACGCCCGGGCAGCATCACGTCGAGGATCAGCAGGTCGTGGTCGCCGGTCAGGGCCAGGTACTGGCCGGTCTCGCCGTCGGTGGCCAGTTCGGTGGCAAAGCCGGCTTCGCTCAGGCCTTGGCTCAGGTACTGGCCGGTGCGGGCCTGGTCTTCGACGATCAGCAGTTTCATGGGGCTCCCACAGGGTCGGGTGATGGCTGAAATGATACGTGACGATGTGCCTGCTCGCCCAAGCTGACAAAGTTGTAATCTTCCCGTCAGCTAACCGCCAGCCGTGCCTTTCTAGAGTGGTCTCATCCCGCTGTGATCTTCGGAGTCATCATGAAACACCTGTTCATCGCTGCCGCTTTGGCCCTGGTCAGCCTGCCCACCCTGGCCGGCGAGGCGAAAACCTTCGCATTCGGCGAGCCGGCCCCGGCAGCCAAGGCCACCCGCACCGTCGAAGTGGTGCTCAAGGACATCGCCTTCGAGCCCAAGAGCCTGCATGTTAAAGCCGGCGAGACCGTGCGCTTCGTGCTGATCAACGAAGGCAAGCTGCCCCATGAGTTCAACCTCGGTGACAAGGCCATGCACGCCGAACACCAGAAGCAAATGATCGCCATGCAGGGCAAGATGTACAACGCGGCCATGCAGCATGAGGGCATGGACCATTCGCAGATGGGCCATGCCCCGATGACCCCTGGCCAGATGGACCACGGTGCCCATGGCCACGGCGGTGGCAACACCGTACTGGTGCAGCCCGGCCAGCGCGCCGAGCTGACCTGGACCTTCCGCAAGTCGGCACCGATCGAATTCGCCTGCAACGTGCCGGGGCATTATCAGGCCGGTATGGTCGGGGAGTTGACCATCGAATGACTGGCACTCCAAGGCGGGGTGCAAAACCGGTAGACTAGGGGCAATTTCGAACCTCCAGGTCAGTTTCCATGCACCCCGCTGCCGAACATTCTCCGCTGGGCAAGTCCAGCGAATACATCGCTACCTACACGCCTTCGTTGCTGTTCCCGATCCCGCGTACGGCCAAATGGGCAGAACTGGGCGTGACGGCCCAGACCCTGCCGTGGCAGGGCGTGGACTACTGGAACTGCTTCGAGTTGTCGTGGTTGCTGCCCTCCGGCAAGCCGGTGGTGGCCATCGGTGAGTTCGCAATTCCGGCCGATTCGCCGAACATCATCGAATCGAAGTCGTTCAAGCTCTACCTCAACTCGTTGAACCAGACTGTGTTCGCCTCGATTGGCGAGCTGCAGGCGTGCCTGGTGAAAGACTTGTCGGCGGCCGCTGGCAAGCCGGTAGGCGTACAGGTGCGTACCCTGGCTGAAGTGGAGGCCCAGGGTGTGGTGGCGTTGCCTGGGCAGTGCATCGATGCGCTGGATGTGGTGATCGACAACTACGAACAGCCGCAACCGGAGTTGCTGAGCTGCAACCCGGAACGCATTGTCGAAGAGACCGTGCACAGCCACCTGCTCAAATCCAATTGCCCGGTGACCGGCCAGCCGGACTGGGGCAGCGTGGTGGTGGAGTACAAGGGCAGGGCGCTGGACCATGCCAGCCTGCTGACCTACCTGATCAGCTTCCGCCAGCATGCCGACTTCCATGAGCAGTGCGTGGAGCGGATCTACCTGGACTTGAAGAACCTGCTGCAGCCTGAGCACCTGACCGTGTATGCGCGGTATGTGCGCCGCGGAGGGCTGGATATCAACCCGTACCGCAGCACCGGGGCGATCAGCCCGGCGAACCTGCGACTGGTTCGCCAGTAAGTTCTGTGTAGTTGGGGCCGCAAAGCGGCCCCAGTCATTTCAGATCCCCATGCTGTGCAGCGAGTTGGCAATGCTGCGCAGGGTGGCGGTCAAATCCGGGTGTTCGGCCTCGAAGCGTTCGATCGCCAGGTTCACCCCGTCGACCACATTGTTGTCCGGCGTGGCTTCCTCGAGCTTCAACTGCGCTTCGATCTGCCTGGCCTCTTCGTGCAGGGCGGCCAGTTCTTCATCCGAAAGCGGTACGTTGCGGTCCAGTTGCTCGCGCAGGCTGTTCAGGCGCTCTTGCAATTCGCGGGCAGGCATCGGTTGTTCTCCATCAATGGCTTGGCAAGGCATGGACCTCAGCGAAGCGGCAAAGGTTCTCGCCTGTCTCCTAGCGTAATCCACTCGCTGGCGCTTTGCATGATCCGTATCAATGGGGCTGTGTCAGGGTTTTTCACCCTTGCTGCAGCGCAGGGCAATGTCGGCAAGGCAGGCGTCCAGTTCGTCGAGGTGGTCGATCACCGAATGCACGCCCAGGCTGAACAAGGCCAGGGTGGCCTTGCCGCGGGCCAGATCCTGCTCTTGCTGGGTCATGGCCTGCCACTGCCGGGAGGAGAGGTCGCACGAGGGGCTGCAGGCTGCCAGGCCCACCGTCCACAAGCCGGCGTTGAGGCCAGATTGCAAAAGCTTTGGCTCACCGCTGACCAGCACGCAGCCCTCCAGGCGTTCGCTGTCCAGGCTCATCAAGGCCTGCCAGCAAGCGTTTGGTGCCGGCCAGCGTACGCCGTTGACCGCGTGGCCCGGTAGCCAGTCCGGTAGCACGCTGGCCAGGCGCCTGCTCTGCAGGCTACCCAGGTCGTCCAGCCAGATGCACGGCACCTGCGCGTGGCGCAGGCTGGCCAGCGTTTCGAGGGCGCCAGGGGCGGGCAGGGGGCTGCCGTCGGTGGCCTGGACCAGGCAACCGCGCAGGCCGAACAGCACAGCGGTAATGGCGGGTGCAGCGAGCATGGTAACGTCCCTGAAATAGTCCGCAGGCTATTCGACGATTGTTACCGTGCTGTGACGGGCAACAGTTGTTCACATTTCATTGAGCAAAAATGTGTAAAGCTGTTTATCAGCCTACAAGGCTCTATACTGCCGCCGTACAGCAGCGCTCGCGAGGCGCTTGCGGCCGAGAAATTCGATGGAGAAATATCTATGCGTAGGATCGGTGCCGGTGTGATCGAACGAGTCACCCAGGCCTGTGTCTGCGCCAGCTTGTTGCTGGCGCCCGTGGCAGCCACCCATGCCGCCACCGAGGAAGATCCCTGGGAAGCGGTCAACCGCCCGATCTTCCGTTTCAACGATACGATCGATACCTATGGCCTCAAGCCATTGGCCAAGGGCTACCAGTGGGTCACCCCGCAGTTCTTGCAGGATGGCATCCACAACATGTTCAACAACGTCGGTGATGTCACCAACCTGGCCAACGACGTTTTGCAATTCAAGCCCCATGCGGCGGGCGTCGACACTGCGCGGCTGATCGTCAATACCGTGTTCGGCATCGGTGGCTTCTTCGATGTCGGCAGCAAGATGGGCCTGCAGCGCAACGACGAAGACTTCGGCCAGACCCTCGGTCACTGGGGCGTGCCCAGCGGTCCGTACGTGGTGATCCCGCTGCTCGGCCCGAGCACCGTGCGTGACGGCCTGGCCAAGTACCCGGACACCTACACCGAACCCTACCGCTACATCAACGACGTGCCGGTGCGTAACTCGATCTTCGCCCTCAACGTGGTCGACACCCGGGCCAGCCTGCTGTCGGCCGAGAAGCTGATCCAGGGTGACAAGTACATCTTCATCCGTAATGCCTACCTGCAGAACCGCGAGTTCAAGGTCAAGGATGGCGAAGTCGAAGACGACTTCTGATCCTTGCAGGCATGAAAACGGCGACCATCGGGTCGCCGTTTTTAGTTCAGCTCAATGCATGGCCAGGATGCGCAGGCCGAACTTCTGCTGCCCGCCGGGCTGATCGGCGATCCACACCACCTCGGTACTGGCATGCAGGCCCTTGAGTGCCGGGTGATCGGAGTCGATGCGCACCTCCAGGTGGTCACCGACCTTGAATTGCTGCGGCGCCTGCACCTGCATGCCGCTGCTGGAAAGGTCCAGGCACACCGCCGCGATGACCTGCCCCGCATGCAACAGGCTGACCCCGGTGTCGATGCGCATGCGGATGAAATCGCGTTTCTCGCTGTGGCCGGAGGGTGTATGAGGCATGCTGCATCCTTCCCAATCGGTTGTACTGGTTGGCGTTTTTATAACTCTCGGTGATTTACCCTGTAAAGACCAGCGAACTCGACCGACGTATGCTTGAAACGCCTGGCGGATGGGAGTACCGTCTGCGCCTTACGAGGTATCTCGATTGGTTGCCTGGGCCGTGTTCTTGGCCTACAACTCAAGTAGAGCGTTACCACAGAGTATTCCAGCAGTTGGATGTCAGCCTTGCAGACGCCCCTGCACCAACCCAAATCGGCGCCGTTCGCCCACATGCAGAAAATCAGTGCAACGCTGCTGATCATCGATGATGACGACGTGGTCCGTGCGAGCCTCGCCGCCTATCTGGAAGACAGTGGCTTCAGCGTCCTCCAGGCCGGTAATGGCCAGCAGGGGCTCCAGCTCTTCGAAGAACACCAGCCCGACCTCGTGATCTGCGATCTGCGCATGCCGCAGATGGGCGGCCTCGAACTGATCCGCCAGATCAGCGAGCGCGCGCCGCAGTTGCCGGTGATCGTGGTCTCGGGTGCCGGCGTGATGAGCGACGCGGTCGAGGCCTTGCGCCTGGGCGCTGCCGACTACCTGATCAAGCCGCTGGAAGACCTGGCCGTGCTCGAACACTCGGTGCGCCGGGCGCTTGACCGTTCGCGCCTGGTGCTGGAAAACCAGCGCTACCGCGACAAGCTGGAAGCGGCCAACCGTGAGCTGGAAGCCAGCCTGCACCTGTTGCAGGAGGACCAGACCGCTGGTCGCCAGGTGCAGATGAACATGCTGCCGGAAAGCCCCAGTACGCTCGGCGAGTTCACCTTCGAGCACCAGATCATTCCGTCGCTGTACCTGTCGGGCGACTTTGCCGACTACTTCCGCGTGGATGAGCGGCGCATTGCTTTCTATCTGGCCGATGTCTCCGGGCACGGTGCGTCGTCGGCATTCGTCACGGTATTGCTGAAGTTCATGACCACCCGGCTGTTGTTCGAATTCAAGCGCAGCAGCAAGCTGCGCGAGTTCAAGCCCTCGGAAGTGCTCAGCCACATCAACCGCGGCCTGATCAACTGCAAGCTGGGCAAGCACGTGACCATGGTCGGTGGCGTGATCGACGAAGAAACCGGCCTGCTGACCTACGCCGTGGGCGGCCACCTGCCGCTGCCGGTGCTGTATACCCCGGGCGAGGCCCGTTACCTGGAAGGCCGAGGCCTGCCGGTAGGGTTGTTCGACGAAGCGAGCTACCAGGACCTGGTGATCGAGCTGCCGCCGCAGTTCAGCCTGAGCCTGATGTCCGATGGCATTTTGGACCTTTTGCCTGGGCATACGCTCAAAGATAAAGAAGCTGCCTTGCCGGATATCGTCAAGGCGGCGGGTGGTAGCCTGGATGGGCTGCGCCAACGATTTGGATTGGCTACGCTTGGGGAGATGCCGGATGATATCGCCCTATTGGTGTTGAGCAGGAACCTTCAATGAGTACCGGTAGAATCCAGTTCGCCGAGCAGAGCGGTACCTTTGTACTGAAATTCGTCGGTGAAGTGCGCCTGACCCTGTGTTCGGCGCTGGATGCGACGATCGAGAAGATTTTCACCGCGCTGAACTTCTCGACCATCGTCATCGACCTGACCGAAACCGAAAGCATCGACAGCACCACCCTGGGCCTGCTGGCCAAGCTGTCGATCCTGTCGCGGCAGAAGGTGGGCCTGTTGCCGACCGTGGTCACCACCAACCCGGACATTTCGCGCCTGCTGCAATCGATGGGCTTCGACCAGGTGTTCAACATCGTCGACCGCCCGGTGCCACGCCCCGAGTGCCTGACTGACCTGCCGTCGCAGGATCAGAACGAGGACGTGGTGCGTTCCAAGGTGCTGGAGGCGCACAAGATTCTCATGGGGCTCAATGACTCCAACCGCGAAGCCTTCCATGACCTGGTGAATGCACTGGAGCGGACCTGATCTGCTGCGGCTACACCAGCCTTCAAGACGGGTGAGGTCCCTGCAGGAGCGGCTTCAGCCGCGAAGGAGGCCAGCAAGGTCTCCAGGCCTGGTCACTCTCGCTGCGCAAACTCGGTCGCCTCACTGCCATTCGCACTCAGCTGGAACACTCGCGCCGGCCGCCCCTGCTCATCGAAGAACACCTGCCCCAACCCCGCGCCATTCCATAACCGCTCCCCGGCCTTGCTGCGGCTGGGCGTGCGTGGCACGACCTCCATCTGCCGGCGCTTGGTAAACCAGTTCAGCGGTGAGCGTGGCGAGTAAAGCCAGCGGTTGAGCCTGTCCAGCACGTCCAGCAAGCGCCGTGGGAACTCGTTCTTGATCCCGCTGCTGGTCACCTGCCAGAGATGCGGGCTGCGCTGGCGATGGCGGATCAGCACCTCGTAGACGAACGAATAGTGCACATCGCCCGAGAGGATCACGTAGTGCCCTGGCGTGCGCGAATGGCGGAAGATGTTCAGGATCACCTGCGCCGCGCCTCGATGGGCCATCCAGTTCTCGGCATCCACCAACAACGGGTAGCCCAGCCAGCTGAATATCCGCTGTACGGTTTCGATCAGCTTGACGCCGAAGATCGGTGCCGGTGACACGATGATCGCCGAAGGGTGGTCCAGCAACGCCTGTTGCAGCTCGCACAGCGCTTCCCAGTCGAGCAGGCCGGACGGTTTGCCCAGGTCGCTCTCGCTGCGCCAGCGGCGGGTGCGGGTGTCGAGCACCAGCAGCGGCGGCTCGCTGGGCAGGCTGTACTGCCAGCCCTGGAAGCGCAGCAGCTCACCGATCAGCTCATCCTGCTGGCGGGGCAGTGTCTGGCACTGCCCGATCAGCCCGTTGCAGCCATCCGGGTCATTGCCCCACGCCTGGCACAGCAGATAGCCCAGCAGCGCATTGCCGATGATCCGCCTTGAGAAGGGGTGACCGTAGGCGGTTTCTTCCCACTGTGCCGAGAGATTCCAGTCGTCGGTGATGTCGTGGTCGTCGAAGATCATCAGGCAGGGCAGGTGGGCCATCACCCGTGCCACGTCGCCCAGGCTGGCGGCGAAGGCCTCGATCAGCGGCAGTTCCTCGCGGTAGCGCGCCTGGTGCTGCAGGCTCAGGCCAGCCGGCATGCCCAGGTCCGCCAGGCGCCAGGGCGCGGGCGCCCATACCAGCAGGTACATGGCCATGACTTCGGCAAAGGTCACCAGGTGGTTGTCGGCGTTGCTGGAGGAAAATATCGGCTTGCGCTTGCCGCCGAAGAAGCGTTCACGCAGGGTTTCGTTGCGTGCCTGGGCGGGCAGCAGGTCGGCGCGGTGGTAATAGCAGGCCGGATGCCGATAGAGCGCCTGGCTGTCGGCGACCACCGCGCCTTCCAGCGCTTCGTCGAACAGCCCCAGGCGCTCGATCAGCGAATGAATGGCACGTAGCATCGGGCCGGCGACGTCGTCGGCATAAACCTGGTCGCCGGTCATCAACAGCACGGCGGGGCGGTCTTCCGGTCGTGGGCAGGCCTGCAGCAAACGGTCGGCGCAGAGCAGGCCGTCGGCGGCGGAGTGATGCGGTTTGCGACAGGAACCGTGCAGCAGCTGGTCGAGGCGGTCGCGCAGCACAAGGGTGGGGCGTGGGCTGCCGGGGTAGAGCAAGTGCGGGGCCCAGTCGGCAATGCCCCGGCCGTCGATCAGCAGGTCGTACGCGATGGCGACGTTTCGCGGCAGGGGCTCGGCGAAGTGGATGTCCAGCAGGTGAATAAAGGCATGCTGGCCGACGGCAACGACCTGGCAATCGACCTTGCTGGTGCCGTCGAGGATGAATTCGGGTTGCAGGGGTTGGCTGCCAACCAGCCAGATGGCCAGCCTTTGCGGCTCCAGGCGGCGCAGTACCGGGCCGGCGAGCACGAGGGGCAATGGGGATGAGGTCATTTTGCCTTTAGGTTCAGGACGCGTTCACAGCCCGCTGAAACGAAACGGGCGGAAAATGCTGAACATTTCCCGCCCGCCTGGCAAACCTTAGATGTATCAGGCTTTTTCAGCCATCAACTTCTCGAGTTTTTCCTGATCCCGGGCAAACTGGCGAATACCTTCTGCCAGCTTCTCGGTGCCCATGGCATCTTCGTTCATCGCCCAGCGGAACTGGCTTTCGTTCAGCACCTGTTTGGCTTCACCGGCATTGCCCGGCTTGAGCATCCGCGGCAGCTCGCCCTGGTCGCTGCCCAGCTTGTCCAGCAGGTCCGGGCTGATGGTCAGGCGATCGCAGCCGGCCAGTTGTTCGATCTGGCCGAGATTGCGGAAGCTGGCGCCCATGACCACGGTGTCGTAGCCATTGGCCTTGTAGTAGTTGTAGATGCGCGTGACCGACTGTACGCCTGGGTCTTCGGCGCCGACGTATTCCTGGCCGGTGCTCTTCTTGTACCAGTCGTAGATACGGCCCACGAACGGCGAAATCAGGAACACGCCAGCATCGGCGCAGGCCTGGGCCTGGGCGAAGGAGAACAGCAGGGTGAGGTTGGTCTGGATGCCTTCCTTTTCCAGCTTCTCGGCGGCACGGATGCCTTCCCAGGTGGAGGCCAGCTTGATCAGCACGCGGTCTTTCGACACCCCTGCCGCTTCGTATAGGCCGATCAGCTGGCGTGCCTTGTTCAGCAGTGCTGGCTCATCGAACGACAGGCGCGCATCCACCTCGGTGGAGATGCGCCCCGGAATGACCTTGAGAATGCCCGCGCCCACGGCCACGGCGAACTGGTCGCAGGCCAGGTCGACATTGCCCTTGGCATCGGCCTTCACCTGCTTGAGCAGTTCGGCATAGCCCGGGATGGCGGCGGCCTTGAGCAGCAGGGACGGGTTGGTGGTGGCATCGACCGGTTTGAGACGGGTGATGGCATCCAGGTCCCCGGTGTCGGCAACCACGGTGGTGAACTGCTTGAGTTGTTCCAGCTTGGAGGTCATGGGCGTGCTCTGTCCTGTGCGTTTACTCGACATTACCCGAGGCCCGACGGGCGCTCAAGAGGCCAGTGGGGTGGGGCAGGATTGCCTAAGGTGATGATTCGAGTCAGGAGCTGGCGTGAGGTTCCCTGGGGGTTCGCCTTGAGTGTTTTGGCGCCTGTGAGATCGAGCGCCGCCCGCGCGGCGCATCGCGAGCAAGCTCGCTCCTACATCTGTTTCGGGCCAGTCTCTCCTG
>NZ_VZII01000020.1 GCF_009391885.1 Pseudomonas sp. MN1F
ATACAGTAAAGACTTGCATACCTATGACCTCTCCAATCATCCCCTGGATGGGTGGCAAACGCCGCCTGGCCGACCGCTTGATCCCTCTCTTTCCCCCTCATGAATGCTATGTCGAAGTCTTCGCCGGCGGTGCCGCGTTGTACTTCATGCGCCCCCAGCCGGCTCCGGTGGAGGTGCTGAACGATCTCAACGGTGACCTGGTCACCCTTTATCGCGTTGTGCAGAACCACCTGGAGGAGTTCGTCCGCCAGTTCAAGTGGGCGCTCAGCTCCCGCCAGATCTTCGAGTGGCAGAAGATGACGCGCCCGGAGACCCTGACCGATATCCAGCGTGCCGCGAGGTTCTTCTACTTGCAGCAGCACGCATTCGGGGGCAAAGTCACCGGGCAGACATTCGGCACCGCCACCACAGGGCCGGCCATCAACCTGCTGCGCATCGAGGAAAACCTTTCAGCTGCATGGCAGCGACTCGCTGGCACCTACGTCGAAAACCTGTCCTGGCTCGCCTGCGCCGAGCGTTACGATCGAGCGCACACGTTCTTCTACATGGACCCGCCGTATTGGCAGACCGCTGGCTACGGCGTGGACTTCCCCTTCGAGGAGTACGAGCGCATGGCCGATTTCATGCGCCGCTGCAAAGGCAAGGTGATGGTCAGCATTAACGATCACCCGGACATCCGGCGCGCCTTCGACGGCTTCCACTTCGAGTACCTGGATATCCGCTACACCAACACGAACCAGCGGCAGTGCAAGGCGGAGGTGACTGGAGAACTCGTGATCATGAACTGGCAACCCTCAGAGCTGCAGCAGCTTTTCTAATTGCATGTATTGGAGTAAGCGCACAACTTCAATGCAGAGAGTGATGATCAAATTGATAGTGTGCATACCTTTCTCCAGCGTGAGTGTGTCCGCTCGACTTGGTGGCGAGTGCGTTAATACATCAGGAGGGATGATTTAGCCGGGGAAGTTTGGTTTTTGTCAATGGTTATTTCGTTTGCCCGTTTGTGCGCTTGTGATTAAAGGACCGTCTCTTTAATCACAGCCCAAACGGCGGGGCGTTGGATACGCACATTATAGGCGGGCTGTACTACAGCGGCGGCATGGGGCGTACCACAGAAGTCCCTCGATTTGTACCACGGCGGCAGCCCCACTTGTACTACAGAAACCTAATTTACGTAACTGCAGAAACCTAATTTATGTAACTACAGAAACCTAATTTATGTAACTACAGAAACCTAATTTATGTAACTACAGAAACCTAATTTATGTAACTGCAGAAACCTAATTTATGTAACTACAGAAACCTAATTTGTGTAACTGCAGAAACCTAGGTTGTGTGGCTTCAGAAACCTAGGTTGTGTGGCTTCAGAAACCTAGGTTGTGTGGCTTCAGAAACCTAGGTTGTGTAGCTTCAGAAACCTAGTTTATGAATGGGGTCACAGCAGCGCGTCGCCAGCCAGCTCGGCCAAACGCTGACTGGCGATGTTGTCGACCAAAATCTCCACACGCTCGATGTCACCGCGCAGCAGAACATGCCCCATGTCCAAGCCGAGACAGGCGCCATGCGCGTTGGCTTGGGCAATCAAGCAATTTACGGGGCTGTTGGCAGCTTCGATCGATGCGAGCAGCAAGCGAAGGCGTCGCTGGATCTCCGCTGGTAGAACCAGGCCGGGTATCAGTTCTCCGCTTGGTAATAGGTAGCGCTGGGTCATAGCTGGTTACTCGAGTAGGTGATAGTCCCTGCGTTTGCGTGGGTCTTTCGTTGCCCCCCGGCAGTTCATGCCTCTGAGTGGTGAATGGCCTGGGAAAAACACTAAGCCCTCAGCCTCAAGCGCAAATGCCAGCGCTTGCATACTCACTTCTTTGAGGGGGGCGCCGCATTCAAGCTGCTGGATGGCCTGAGCAGATACCCCGGATGCAGAGCTGAGGTCTTCGATGCTCCAGCCCAGCAGCTCGCGGGCAGGGCGGCAATGAGCGCCCTTGAAGCTTATTGGCAAGTGATCCATAACCCACCCGATTGCTTCGATCTGATCCTCGTCCAGGTTGAGGCGAAGCGGTTGCCGATCAAGAACGTGAGAAGTCATGGGGATATCATTTTATACTGTACATACAGACAGTATAAGTCATTCGGCTACGTTGGCAAAATTGGTTACCCATTGGGGCAAAAATGGGGCAAACCGTACGCCATTCCATGCCAATCTATGCCCGCGCATGACCTTGCCCCAGATAGCAAAAAGGCGCCGAAGCCCCGATTTTTAGGGGCTTCGGCGCCTTTTCCTGTTCATACTCCAGCACAATTGGTGTGTGTGCGGAAAGATCAGACATTCAGGGCCTTACAGCGGGTGATCTGGTTGGCGATTGTGAAACCGGCAATGGTACAGGCTTTTTCAACCAGATGCAGGCGCGGGCCATGGGGCATGCGCGCGCAGCCAGGTGCATTGCATTTGCCGGCGCATGCCTGCATTATGCACGCTATGCAAAAACGCAACGTAGCCACCGTACTCAGAGAACTGCTTGACCGCCACGGCCTGTCCCCGACGGAGCTGTACCGGCGCACGGGCGTCCCTCAATCCACCCTGTCGCGGATTCTCGGCGGCAAGATCGTCGACCCTTCCGATAAGCACGTGTCGAAGATCGCCGACTACTTCGGTGTGAGCACCGAGCAGTTGCGCGGGCGCGCCGAGCTCGGCGAGTCGCGCGAAGCCGCGCTGCCGGCCCATGGCCATGCGGACCTCAGCGACATCAGCCTGTGGGACGATGAAACCCCCATCGAGGATGACGAGGTGTCGGTACCTTTCCTACGCGAGGTCGAATTGGCAGCAGGATCAGGAAGATTCGTCATCGAAGAGAGCGAGCGTGCGCGGCTGCGTTTCGGCAAGCGCAGCCTGCGCCACAATGGCGTGCAGTTCGACCAGGCCAAGTGTGTGACCGTGCGTGGCAACAGCATGCTGCCGGTGCTGCGTGATGGTGCGACGGTGGGTGTGAACACCGGCAAATGCACGATTGGCGACATCATCGATGGTGACCTCTACGCCATCAACCATAACGGCCAACTGCGGGTGAAGCAGGTCTATCGCCTGCCTACCGGCATCCGCCTGCGCAGTTTCAACCGCGATGAACACCCCGACGAGGACTACAGCTTCCAGCAGATGCAGGACGAGCAGATCAGCCTGCTCGGCCATGTGTTCTGGTGGGGCATGTACGCTCGCTGACCACCCCCTCCCAAAGAAACCCGCTTCGGCGGGTTTTTTTTCGCCTGCAGAAAATCCCTACAAGGCAGGCAGTGCATGGCCTGCATGCATATCAGCAAAAGTAGATGCATAGAAATTTGAAGAAATGCATTGACTGCATATGCATGAATGCATAGCCTGTGTCTCAAGCCGGACGGAAACCGGTTGTTACACAGGCAGCGATGGACAGGCCTCAACTGTCCAGAGGGTTGGCAACTGGCCCGGGTGTGCAGCGTAAAGCACCACGAACAGTTATCCGGCGGGCAGGCGGCCGCGGTCGGAGTCACCAATTTGTAGCGCAACCGCGCGGCGTCACCAGTCGTGGCCGGCGGTTCAACAACGCATTACTGAAGAGCCTGGCGAGCCGGGCTTTTTGGAATGCCGAGGCTTTTGAAGATGAGCATCCATAACCCGTCTGTTGGCCCTCGCCAACAGGCATTACACAGGAGACAGGACCGTGACGAACGAGCAACAAGCGTTGCTGGAAATGCCGCTCTGGCTGGTAATCGTCCTGGCATTGCTGGGCGGCCTGAGCGGCGAGATGTGGCGGGCTGACAAGGCCGGTGCCACGGGCTGGTCGCTGCTGCGACGGCTGGCGCTGCGCTCCGGGGCCTGCATGGTCTGCGGCGTGTCGACGGTGATGCTGCTGTATGCCGGTGGCCTGTCGATCTGGGCGGCCAGTGCATTTGGCTGCATGACTGCGGTTGGTGGCGCCGATGTCGCCATGCGCCTGTACGAACGCTGGGCGATCCGGCGCCTGGGCTTGCGCGACAGCACGCAGGCCGACGAGCGATAAGGAGAATATGCATGAGCGAACTGGCCACTTTGCATGCGGCCGTGACCGCAACCATTCGTGAGGCGATGCCGGAACTGGCATCGGTCGATGCTTATACCGCTGTAGGAAATGCCCCTGAACGACCGGCGCTGCGCCACGGCATCGTGCAAATGACGGCGGATGCCGCACCGCGCGATGGTCGCTCGGTGTTGATCGCCACCTTCGAGGCGGACATCACCGCCGACAGCGCCAACCCCGAAGCGCGGCTGCAGGGCAGCCTGCTCGCCGCACAACTGATGGACCTGCTGCGCCAGCAGCATTGGGCACTGGACTTCGTCGAGGCCAGCCGCAACGTGCAGGCGCAGTTCGAGGGCAGCGCCTGGACCGTGCGCTGGGACCAGCCGGTGCTGCTTGGCGAGGCGCGCTGGAACTGGCCGGACCAGCCACCCGGTAGCCTGGTGTTGGGTTTTGCGCCCGATATCGGTTTGGGTAACGAGGCGCAGTACATCGCCCCCGAGGACCTGTCATGAGCTACGTCAGCGCCATGCATGACCGCATGCTGGCGTGCCTGGTCATCCCCTGCCGGGTGGTGGCGGTGGACCTTGTCGCCGCCCGGGTGCGGGTGTCCGATGGCAGCGGCTGGACCAGCGCCTGGCTGCGCTGGCACGCCCAGGCAGCCGGCCAGGCGCGGCACTGGCGAGCCCCCAGCCTGGGCGAGCAGGGCGTGCTGTTCAGCCCCAGCGGCGAGCCGGCCCAAGGCACGTTCCTGCCCGGCCTGTATGGCAATGCCGGCAGTGCGCCGGACGCCCGCGAGCATGCCGAGGTCTGGCGTTTTGCCGATGGCGGATCGCTCAGCTATGACTGGCAGGCCAGCCACTACGACATCCAGCTGCCTGGTGGCAGCGCGACCATCAAGGTCGGCGCCAGCACCGTGCAGGTCAGCGAGGCTGCGATCAGCCTGCAGGCGGTGGCGATCAACCTCACTGGCAAGGTCACGGTCGACGGCCCGCTGCAGGTCAGCGGCGACATCAACGGCGGTGGGCGGATCATCGACACCGCCGGCAACACGGCCAACCACAAACATTGAATCAAGCCCGCGCATGCGGGCTTTTTCATATCAGGAGAATGCCATGCATACCCATGAACAGGGCGGTGCACCATGATCGGCATGGACCGCCGCAGCGGCCAGCCGCTTTCCGGCATCGATCATTTGCGCCAGTCCATCGAAGACATCCTCAGCACCCCGCTGGGCAGCCGCCGCATGCGCCCGGAATACGGCAGCCAGTTGCGACGCTTCGTCGACTTGCCGGTCAACGAAGGCTGGAAGAGTGCCGTGCAGGCCGAAGTGGCGCGCGCACTGGGCCGTTGGGAGCCACGGTTGCAACTGGAGCGGGTCAAGGTCGTCGCCGTGCTCCACGGCCAGGTCAGCCTGGCCTTGAGTGGCCGCTATCTGGGCGACGAAGCCATGGTGGAGGTGAGCGTATGAGCCAGGTCGACCTGTCACAACTGCCAGCACCTCCGCTGCTGGAGGACCTCGACTACGAAGCCCTCTATCAGGCCGATCTGGACACCTTCCGCGCTTACCTGGGCGACGCCTGGACCGCCAATCTGGAGAGCGACCCGGTCACCAAGCTGCTGGAAGTCGGCGCCTACCGCAAGCTGCTCAACCGGGCCCGCATCAACGATGCCGCCAAGGCGTTGCTGCTGGCCTACGCCCAGGGCAGTGACCTGGACCAGTTGGCGGCCAATGTCAGCCTGCAGCGCTTGGTGATCCAGGCCGAGGACCTGGCCAGCGTCCCGCCCGTCGAGGCCTTGCTGGAGGCGGACGATGCCCTGCGTGAGCGGGTACAACTGGTCTACGAAGGTCTGACCACTGCCGGCCCACGCAACAGTTACATCCTGCATGCCCGCAACGCTTCAGGGCAGGTGGCTGACGCCACCGCTGAAAGCCCGTCGCCGGCCGTGGTGGATGTCACCGTGCTGGGCCTGGAAGGCAATGGCCAGGCCAGTGCCGAGCTGCTGGCGCAGGTAGCCACGTACCTTAATGATGACGATGTTCGTCCGGTCGCTGATCGGGTCAATGTGCGCAGCGCCGAAATTCTGCCTTATCGCATCGATGCTGTGTTGTACCTGGCCGACAGCGGTCCTGAGTACGAGGCGATTCTCACCGAGTGCCAGCGCCGTCTCGAGTCCTGGATCAACCCCCGGCGTCGCCTGGGCGTGGAAGTGGCCCGCTCGGGCATCGATGCGCAGCTGCATATCGACGGTGTCAGCCGGGTCGAGTTGAGCGGCTGGGCCGACATCCGCCCGACCAAGGCTCAGGCAGCCTGGTGCACGGGCTACACCCTCAAGCGGGGTGGCTGACATGCAGAGCTTGTTGCCGCTCAACCGCAGCGCACTGGAGCGGGCCATCGAAGTGGCGGCCGATGAGGACCTGAAAGTCAGCCTGCGCCGGCTCTACAGCCCGGACAGCTGCCCCGCGCACCTGCTTTATCACCTGGCCTGGGCGTGGTCGGTGGACCGCTGGGAAGACAGCTGGAGCGACGAGATCAAGCGTTCGGTGATCCGCTCGGCGTTCTTCGTCCACGCCCATAAAGGCACCCTCGGTGCGCTCAGGCGTGTGGTGGAGCCATTCGGCTACCTGATCGAGGTGGAGGAGTGGTGGCAAGCCACACCGCCCGCACAGGCGGGCACCTTCGCCCTGAAGATCGGCGTTTCCGATGCGGGTATCAGCGAAAGCACCTACCAGGAACTGTCATCGCTGATCGATGACGCCCGGCCAGTCAGCCGCCACCTGACCGGGCTGGTGATAAGCCTCGAAAGCCGAGGCGCCATTCATGTCGGCTGCGCGATCCAGGACGGCGACGAACTGGACATCTACCCGCTGACGCCACGTGACATCGAGGTCATGGGCGTTGTAGGCCGGGGCGGCCGTGAACATACAATCGATACCTTGGACATTGCACATGGTTGACCAGACTTCTCAGTTCTACGCCATCCTCACCAATGTGGGCGCGGCGAAACAGGCCAATGCCGATGCCTTGGGCATTGCCTGGAAAATCACCCAGATGGGTGTCGGCGACGCCAACGGCAGCGACCCCACCCCCAACGCCAGCCAGACCAGCCTGATCAACGAATGGCGCCGCGCGCCGTTGAACCAGCTGAAGGTGGATGACAAGAACAGCGCGATCATCATTGCCGAGCAGGTCATTCCGGCGGATGTCGGCGGCAAGTGGATCCGCGAGATTGCGCTTTATGATGCCGATGGCGACATGGTCGCCGTGGCCAACTGTGCGCCGACCTATAAACCGTTGTTGAGCCAGGGCTCGGGGCGTACCCAGGTGGTGCGGATGAACCTGGTGGTGAGCAGTGCCAGTAATGTGCAGCTGAAGATTGATCCGGCGGTGGTGCTGGCTACTCGGGAGTGGGTTACCGAAGAGTTGGCCAGGCAGGACTTCAAGCATTCTGTGCTGGTTGCTACTACGGCAAGTCTCTCATTGACTGGTTTGCAGACGGTCGATGGTGTTTTGCTGACGGCCGGCGTGCGAGTCTTGGTAAAGAACCAGACTGCAGCAAAGGACAATGGGATCTATCAGGTTGCTGTGGGGGCATGGAATCGCAGTGGCGATGCCGATACCGATGCCAAAGTAACACCGGGGTTGTTGGTGTTGGTAGAAAAGGGTACTGCCAATGGCGATAGTGCCTGGCAACTCACCACCGACGGGCCCATCACCTTGGGCGTTACCGCGCTGAGCTTCGCCATGGCTTTTGGGCGCACCGCAGTAGCTGCTGGAACCTACCGCAGTGTGACTGTCGATACTTATGGACGAGTGGTCGCAGCAAGTAATCCTAATACTGTCGCCGGATATGGCTTGACCGATGTTTACACCAAGACCCAGATCGACCAATCGCTTTCTTTGAAAGCACCGCTAGCAAGTCCTGCACTGACCGGGCTTCCTACTGCACCAACAGCCAATCCCGGAACGAGTAACACGCAGCTGGCGAATACGGCATTTGTAATGACCGCTGTAGCCAACCTGATTGCGTCTGCTCCAGGCACACTCGATACCTTGAATGAGTTGGCTACCGCGTTAGGGAATGACCCGAATTTTGCGACCACCATGACGAATGAGCTGGCAACGAAAGCTGCATTGGCCAGTCCGTCGTTCACTGGTGACCCTAAAGCCCCAACGGCTGCAGCCACCGATAATGATACGTCCATTGCCACCACGGCGTTTGTCCGCTCGGCAATGGCTCTTTTCGGTATTGGCGCACCCTCTGCGGCTGTTACAAACATTGATGACGTTGCCGCCAGCGGTTTTTATGTCGTTGGTGAGGGTACTGCCGGTACCAAGCCGAAGCATCCAGTTACAGGGCAAGTGCTTGTCTCAGGCCAGATCATGCACATTCACCGAGCGAGCACTGTTGCAGCGACCCAACTCTGGGACACGCTAACAAGTGGTGAGCCGTTGACGTTCATCCGAAGCCGGATCGGTAATACCACTCATTGGAGCAGCTGGGCGCAGTTATGGTCGAGCGGAAATACACCCAAGCAACTTTCGCCAACAGATATAAGCGATGGCGCAATGGCAGTGGTCGGCTCTTTCGGGCTTGGTAAGGGCTATTTGAGTACTGAGGCAAACCTCAATCAGTATGTCGTTCCCGGTAATTATCTGACGCCCATGATCGATTTGACCAATCTTCCCAGAGGATGGTCGACGGCGGCTCGCTACAGTGTGGTGGTTGAAGGTTTTGGCGCATCAAACTACTTGGTGCAACGAATTACTGGAGGGTTGTCCACTGGTGCGACGCCCATTCATGCCATCCGCGTCATGCAGAACGCAAACGGCTGGACTGAATGGCAGATCATCAACACCAGTATCAACCTGCCATTTCGTAGCCAAGTGCGTTTCGGAACCGCTGGCGTCTATCAGTGGACAGTTCCTGACGGCGTACACAAAGTTGAAGTAGAGGTACGAGGTGGCGGCGCCAGCGGTGCATTTGGAGGCAGGGACTCCCCCGTCATCGGTCCAGGTGGAGGCGGTGGCGGCGGCATTAGCAAGCGCTTGTGCGCTGTGACGCCGGGTAGCGTTATCGCAATTACCGTCGGTGCCGGAGGCACTGCTGTTGTGGGCGAAAATGAAAGCGGAGTCGGCGGTGGATCCTCGTCGTTTGGCGCGTTCTGTTCCGCCACTGGTGGAACAGCCGGAGGAATGAACGTTGGCGCACCGGGTGGGCAAGGGGTAGGTGGTGACTTCAATGCCTCGCTGGGCTCGGGTTTTCCTCCTGTACGAAGTTCGGGAGGAAGCTCGAATTGGGGCGGCCAAGGAGGCGGCGGTGAAAGCATATTTGCTGCCTACGATATCTCAATTCTCAGCCAGCCTGGCATGGGCGGTGGAGGCAGAACTGTAACTCGCTCTCAGGCAGGTGCTGCGGGCTGTGTATTCATTACGTATTGAGGTGCAAACATGTGGGCATTAGTACAAAACGAGGTTGTGCTAGAAGTAACCGAAATTGACCCCGAAGGCCGATATCACCCTGACTTCAAATGGCGTTCGTGCCCTACGCAGGTAAAACCGGGTTGGCGTTTCGCGAATGCACTATTCACGGAGCAGGTCGAGTCAACTGATGACAAAGCGACAGTTGAGCGCAGTTGGCGAGACGGGGAACTGACACTTAACCAATGGCTGCGAGATCGTCATCGAGACGAGCAGGATCTGGGGCGGCCGACCACCTTAGGCGATGTGCAGTTTCTCGAACTTCTGAACTATCTCCAGCAGTTACGTGACTGGCCTAAAGACGAGCGCTTTCCTGATCGGCATGCTCGACCGAAGCCGCCTGACTGGATCGATTTGTATATTTGAAAACGCCCCGTACAGACGTGGCGTCTTGTTTTCTTTCAATACCCTTCCAGGCCCTGCACCCGCAGGGCCTTTTCATACCTGAACCTGGAGTAAACCTACATGAGTGGATTCTTCCACGGCGTCACCGTGACCAACGTAGACACCGGCGCCCGCAGCATCGCACTACCTTCTTCCTCGATCATCGGCCTGGTCGACACCTTCACCGAAGGTGCTGGTGTCACGGCCAAGGCCAACGACCTGGTGCTGATCACCAGCGAACGTGAAGCCGTCGCCGCCTTTGGCGAAAACGCCGCCATCACCAAGGCCTGCCGCGCCATCTACACCCGCGCCAAGGCGGTCATCGTCGCCTGCGGTGTAGCCAAGCTCGAAGATGCCGCCGAGCAAACCGCCGCGATCATCGGCAGCGTTCAGGCCGATGGCAAACGCACCGGCCTGCAGGCGCTGCTCGACGGCAAGAGCCGTTTCAATGCCCAACCGCGGCTGCTGGCTGCACCACGTCACAGCGCCATCCAAGCAGTGGGTACCGCGCTGGTTGCCCTGGCCGACAAGCTCCGCGGCATCGCCATCATCGACGGCCCCAACACCACCGACGAGGCAGCCCTGGACTACGCCAAGAACTTCGGTGCCAAGCGCGCCTTCCTGGTTGACCCAGGCGTGCAGTACTTCGACAACGGCGAGGAAGCCACCGTCGACGCGCCAGGCTCGGCCTGGGTCGCCGGCCTGTTTGCCTGGACCGACAGCGAATACGGCTTCTGGGCCTCGCCGTCGAACAAGGAGTTCGTCGGCATCACCGGCACCGTCCGCCCGGTGGAGTTCCTCGATGGCGACGACAGCTGCCGCGCCAACCTGCTGAACAACGCCAACATTGCCACCATCATCCGCGACGACGGCTTCCGCCTGTGGGGTAACCGCACCCTGTCCAGTGACCCGAAATGGGCCTTCGTCACCCGTGTGCGGACCATGGACATCGTCATGGACGCGATCCTCTACGGCCACAAGTGGGCCGTCGACCGCGCCATCACCGCCACCTACGTCAAAGACGTCACCGAAGGCCTGCAAGCCTTCATGCGCGACCTGAAGAACCAGGGCGCAATCATCAACTTCGAGGTCTTCGCCGACCCGGAGCTGAACACGGCCAGCCAGCTCGAGCAGGGCAAGGTGTACTGGAACATCCGCTTCACCGACGTGCCGCCTGCCGAAAACCCCAATTTCCGCGTTGAAGTCACTAACCAGTGGCTGACCGAAGTCCTCGATTCCGCCGCTTAAGGAGCGCATCCACATGGCAATGATTCCCGAAACCCTGGCCAACCTGAACCTGTTCGTCGATGGCGTCAGCTTCCAGGGCGATGTACCCAGCCTGACCCTGCCCAAACTCACCCTGAAGATGGAAGAACACCGCCCCGGCGGCATGGACATGCCGGTCGAGATGGACCTGGGCATGGAGAAACAGGAGGCCGCGTTCACCACCACTGGCGTGCGCCGTGAAGCACTGAAATTCTTCGGCCTGGCCGATGGCAGCGGCTTCAACGGTACTTTCCGCGGCGCCTTCAAGGGCCTGAAGGGCAAGATCAACCCGGTGGTGGTCACCCTGCGTGGCACCCTGAAGGAAATCGACATGGGCGACTGGAAGTCCGGCGACAAGGCCGAGATCAAGCACAGTGTCGGCCTGACCTACTACAAGCTCGAAGTCGATGGCCGCCTGATCTACGAGATCGACGCGCTGGGCATGAAGCGCGTGATCGATGGCGTCGACCAGCTGGCCGCCCAGCGCGCTGCGCTCGGCCTGTAAGGAGGCGACCATGGCTCAAGCGAAAAAGCAGCCGCAATGGCTGACCCTCAGTGCCGACCGCGTCACCGTGCGCTTGTCGCGCCCCTGCGAAGCCAACGGCGTGCAGGTCGACAGCCTGACGCTGCGGGCACCGACTGTGCGCGATATCCGCAATGCCCAGGCCGGTGGTGCCGCTGATGACGAGCAGCGTGAGCTGAACCTGTTCGCGTCGCTGGCCGAGGTTGGTATCAAGGACCTCGAAGGCCTTGCCCTGAAGGATTATGGCCGCCTGCAAAGCGGCTATTTTCGCCTGGTGCAGGACGACGAACTTTGACCCGGCCCGGCAGAAGGCCGCAGCCAAGCGGCTGGCCAAGGAGCTGAACTTTTCCGCGAGCGAAATCATGACCATGTCGTACGGCGACTTGGTCTGGTGGCTCGCACCGTGACAAGGAGGAACCTATGGCGAACACACAGGTGTTCACCCTCGGGCTCGGCGTCACCGTCATCAACCCCTTGGGCCTTGCCATCGAGCAGTTGCGCCGGGATGTCGAACGCCTGCGCAGGCAGGCCGACGGCACCCGGCTGGGCCGGCTTATCGGCGAGGTGATCCGCCTGGGGTTGGAGCTCGGCAAGGTACGCCAGGTCGAACGCCAGCTGGCGTTGGACCAGGAGCAGCAACACGAAGACCAGATCGCCCGGTTGGGGGATGAGGCAGAGGCTGTCGAGCGTTTGCGTCAGCACTACTTGATGCTGGATCAGGTCATCAAGGGGCTGGCGCGGCTCAAGCCACTGCCTGGCCAGATGACGGTCAATGTTTTCCAGCAATTGCATGCAGTCGTGCAAGGGCAAGGAGTAGCCGCATCGCGCAAGGTGCAAGCACCTTCGCAGGCGCCAAAGGCGGATGCCGATGACTCCTCGTATGTTTCTGCCAAAGGCATTGCGGCTGCCGCTGCAGGCCTCGGCACTCTGGGGCTTGGGGTCAAGTCTGTTCGTGCCTACCACCAACAGTCGCCGGAAAGAAAACGAGCGATACGCGAGCGTGGCTTGAAGGAGTGGCGGGAGAACCGTGCCGAGACATTGGGCAAGTTCGCCCAGGCCGTGATCGCTGCCGAAGACGGTGAAGATTTGGCGCGTGCTAGCGGCGCTGCGATCGGCGACGTCGGTGGCCGCATGCTGGGCTCGATGGGCGCGATGCTTTTCAAAGGCAAAAGCAAGGCGATGGGCAAAGCTATCGGCGCCGGCAAAAAACCAGGGAACACAAGTAAAAAATGGAACCAGTCAAAGAACCAGCGCAAAGCTCAAGCCACCTCGCGGCATGAAGCGCAGAAGAAGCAGGCGGCGCAAAAGGAAGAAGAGAAAAAGCAGGACGAGGCCAGGCAAGAGCGTTGGGCAAAAACGGGTGGTGTGATTGGCGAGGCTGCGGGAGAAAGGGCCGGCGGTAAGTTGTTCAATTGGTTCACTGAGGACAAGGAGCCCCCGTCAGAAGACGTTGAAGTTTCTCCACCGGCCGAGGGCCAGTCCGAATCCTTGATTGTGTCTGCCTTGTCTTTGAACGGAGCAGGCAAGCTGCCACCAACGGTTGGAAAGCTATACGACCGTGTCCCGGTGGCTGCGGTGCTGGACACTTCGTTGCAGGTGGTCGACACCTACCAGGGTGATGGCACGTCCGCACAGAAGCTGGAGGGTTATGGCCAGGCTGTCGGTGGGCTCGGCGGCAGCTTGGCAGGCTCTTCGGTGGGCGGGATGGGGGGGGCTGCCCTTGGTAGCGTGATTGGCTCGATGGTGCTCCCGGGTATAGGGACCGTGGTTGGTGCCGCAGTGGGCGGGTTGCTGGGGCGCTTTGGTGGTGGTGTGCTGGGCGGTACTGCGGGTGAACTCGCCGGTGGCTGGCTTGGTAAAAGCGCGGTATCTGTCATTGGTGGCGATATGCCTGCAGCAAGCTCGGACGCTGACAGCTCGTCCGTCCGGGCAACCCGTCCTGCGCGGAGCGCAGGTGCTGCCGCGCCACCTGCGTCCTCGGCACAACAACCGCAGGCTGCGGCGCCGCCCACCATCAACCAGCAATTCACCTTCACCGCCAACATGCCGGTGACCTTCAACAACAGCTTCGACGACCCGACCACCCTGCAACAACTGGAAGCCATCGCCCGCCGCGTGCTTGACGACTTGATGCGCCAGGCGCGTTCGGTGCAGATGGCCGATCAACCACAGCCATGAGGAGGACCCATGACCTACCTGGAACAGTTGCAAGGCGGCCTGCATGCACTGGTCAAGGCGGGCGAGGAGGGGCGTCGGCGTGCCGACGCCATGCTCGACCCGATGAACCAGGCGGTTGGCCATGCCAAGGAGGCGGCCAGCGAACTCGAAGCCCTGCCATGGATCGGCCCGGAAATCGGCAGGCGCCTGCAACGCACGATGCGCGCCATTGATTCGGCCAAGCAGCGCGTCGACAAGGTGATTGCCAAGTATGACCAGACCCTCGATGTAGTGCGCAAGGTGCGTGACCGCGTCGACGCCTTCGCCGAACACCTGGGCAAAGCTGGAGCGGCCATTCGGCGGGTGATCGGCGATGTGCGCTCGGTCGCCAACGGTGTGCTCTCGACCTTTGGCTTTGCGCCGCAGGTTACCCCGGCGGCAGAAGCGATCAAGCCGTTCCCGCACCTGCTGGTACTGCAGCCGCTCAAGGCCAACGCTGCGCCGTACTACTTCAACCTCGATACCGCCGCCTTCGACCAGCTGCGCCGGCAAACGCGGTTTCGCTGGGCCGGGCAAGAGCGCTTGAGCCGCGAAAACGCCCAACAGGCGGTGAGCCTGGGCGAAGAAAGCATCAGCATTCGTGGTGCGATCTTCCCTGGCTTCAAGGGCGGATTGGGCCAGTTGCAGGCGCTGCGCGGCATCGGTCGCCAGCTGCTGCCGCTGTCGCTGACCACAGGTTACGGTGAAGTGCTCGGCACCTGGTGCCTGACCAGCATCGAGGAAGAGCAGGGCGCCTTGCTGGCCGGCGGCATTCCCCGCAAACAAGGTTTCTCACTGGAGTTCGTCAGCTATGGACAAGACCTGCAAAACGTCTGAGGGCGATGTGCTCGATACCCTCTGTCACCACTATTACGGGCACCTCGACGGCAGCGTCGAGGCAGTGTTGCAAGCCAACCAGGGGCTGGCCGACGAGGCCCAGCCGTTTCGCAGCGGTGTGACGCTCCGCTTGCCGACGCTGGCGCTGGACTCGGCCAACGCCGTGCAGTTGTGGGACTGATGCCATGCAACCCGTATTTCGCATCCAGGCCGATGGCAAGGACATTACTGCGCTGATCAATGACCGCCTGTTGCTGCTGCGCACCACCGACAAACCAGGCATGGAGTCGGATGATTTCGAGCTGCGCATTGACGCCCGTGACGGCGTTGTGGCGTTGCCGGCGCGCGGTGCGCTGATCGAGGTGCATCTGGGATACGCCGGCCAGCCGCTGACCCGGCTGGGGCGTTATACCGTCGATGAGGTCGAACTGTCCGGCCCGCCCGATACCTTGGTAATTCGCGGCAAGGCCAGTGACCTGCGCGGCAGTGGCAGGACCATTCGCAGTGGCAGCTGGGAGGCTGTGCCGCTGCAGCGCATCGTCGCCGAAATCGGCGCGCGTAATGGCTGGCAGATGGTCTGCCCGGTGCTTGTGCAGGTGCCGCGGGTCGATCAGTACAACGAATCGGATTTCAATTTCATCACGCGCCTGGCCCGCCAGTACGACTGCACCGCCAAGCTCGCCGATGGGCAATTGCTGGTGCTGCCGCGCCAGGCCGGGCAGAGCGCCAGCGGCAAACCCCTGGGCATGGTCGGCATCGCCCGCAACGAGGTCAGCCAGTGGCATTTCCGGCTGGATGACAAAGCGGCGCGCAAAGCCGTGCGCACCCGTTATCAAGACGTTGCCGGTGGTGAGTCGAAGACCGTCGAGTGGGTCAACGCTGAGGCTGTTGACGGCCAGCGGCCGGTGCATACCGACCGTCACCTCTACCCCAACCGCGCTGCCGCCGAGCAGGCGGCCAAGGCGCGTCTGGCCAGTTTCAACCGCGATACTGCCCAGGTGCGCCTGGACCTGCCGGGGCGTACCGATCTGTTCGCCGAGCGCAGCATCCACCTGCAGGGCTTTGTCGATGGCCTCGACGGGCAATACCAGATCGATTCGGTGGAACAGGTGTTCACCGCCTCGGGCTGGCGCACCACGGTGCAGGGCAATGGCGGCAAGGCGGGCAAGGTACAGGCCAAGGGGGCAGCGCCCCGTCGACAGGCCGCGATCAAGGCTTGAAGGACGATACAGGGAAGGAGTGCAGACATGCTCACTGAAATGCAATTGCTACAGATTTTGCCGAACGCCCGCCCCGTTGCGGGCGTTTTTCTTTCGGCACTGAACGTCACCCTGCCGCGCTGGGAAATCGACAACCCCAAGCGGGTGGCGGCGTTCATCGCCCAGGTCGGCCATGAGTCCGGCCAGTTCCGTTACGTGAAGGAGCTGGGCAGTGACCGCTACCTGGCACGCTACGACACCGGCAACCTGGCCTTGCGCCTGGGCAATACGCCGCAGGCCGATGGCGATGGCCAGCTGTACTGCGGGCGCGGCCTGATCCAGGTGACCGGGCGCAACAACTACCAGGCCTGCAGCCGCGCACTGTTTGGCGACGAGCGCCTGCTGGCGCAACCGCAATTGCTCGAACAACCGCGCTGGGCCTGCGAGTCGGCGGCGTGGTTCTGGCATTCGCGTGGGCTTAATGCCTTGGCTGACCGCGGTGAGTTCAACCGCATCACGCGTCATATCAATGGTGGGCTCAATGGGCTGGAGGATCGTCTCAAGCTTTGGGCACGTGCGCGCGAGGTGTTGTGTTGAGCCGAATGCAGCTTGGCCTTGGTGTATTGCTGTTGATGTTGTCCGCAGCGCTGGCCTGGCAAGTGCAGGGCTGGCGCTACGGGCGGCTACTGGCGCAGCTGGCGCAAGCACAGGCCGCTGCCGAGGCTGCCCGGCTGCTCGCCGAACGCGGGCAGCGCCGGGCACTTGAGCAACGTCTGGAACAAAGTGAAACCCGTCATTACAAGGAGCTTTCCGATGCGCAACAGTCTCAGGCTCGCCTGCGTGATCGTCTTGCTACTGCCGATCTGCGCCTGTCGGTCCTGGTCGAGCGCGAAACCGTCTGTAACGCAGTGCCTGCCGCCGCCAGCGCCGGCAGCGTGGATCATGCAACCGTACGCGCCGGGCTTGAGCCAGCGCATGCTCGACGAATTATCGCCATTACCGATGAAGGGGACCGGGGGTTGATTGCGTTGCGGGCTTGTCAGGATTATGTACGGGAGGTGCGGGGCATGCATCCAGGGTGCACGCCAGACTAAAACATGGCGCCGTAGAATTCTGCCCATCCCACTCCCTCTCAGCAGATGCTACGGTGTCCCCACCCGCTCAAGGAACCCACCCATGGACCTGATCACCGTCCTCTCCACCCGCCTCGGCGAACACCTGCGCCGCTTCAACGCCCAGGTAACCACCGCCGAATCCTGCACCGGCGGTGGCATCGCCGAGGCCATCACCCGTGTGCCCGGCAGCTCGGCCTGGTTCGAAGCCGGTTACGTGACCTATTCCAATGCCCAGAAAACCCGCCAGCTGAACGTCCCCGAGGCGCTCTTCGCCGAGGTTGGCGCGGTCAGCCAGGAGGTGGTCGAGGCCATGGCCCGTGGGGCCCAGGCCGCCAGCGCTGCACGCTTTGCCGTGGCCGTCAGTGGCGTGGCCGGGCCGGACGGCGGTTCGCCGGCCAAACCGGTGGGGACCGTGTGGCTCGCCTGGGCCGATGGCAGCCACGTCTGCAGTGAGCGCCGGCACTTCGACGGTGACCGCGAAGCGGTGCGCCGACAGACGGTGATCGCCGCGTTAGACGGCTTGTTACAGCTTGGTGCCGAGTAAATCGACGACAGGGGTTTGCTCGCGCGCTTGCCTGTGGAATAATACTGGCTACTTATACAGGTATTCCGGCCGTCAGGGCCAAGTCGAACACGTGAGGATTTCAATGGACGACAACAAGAAGCGCGCCTTGGCTGCGGCCCTGGGTCAAATCGAACGCCAATTCGGCAAAGGCGCGGTCATGCGCATGGGCGACCACGAGCGCCAAGGCATCCCGGCCATTTCCACCGGCTCCCTGGGCCTGGACATCGCACTCGGCATCGGCGGTCTGCCAAAAGGCCGTATCGTTGAAATCTACGGCCCGGAATCCTCGGGTAAAACCACGCTGACCCTGTCGGTCATCGCCGAAGCCCAGAAGAACGGCGCAACCTGCGCCTTCGTCGACGCCGAACACGCCCTCGACCCTGAATACGCCGGCAAGCTGGGCGTCAACGTCGACGACCTGCTGGTCTCGCAGCCGGACACCGGCGAACAGGCCCTGGAAATCACCGACATGCTGGTGCGCTCCAACGCTGTTGACGTGATCATCGTCGACTCCGTGGCTGCACTGGTGCCGAAGGCCGAGATCGAAGGCGAAATGGGCGACATGCACGTCGGCCTGCAGGCCCGTCTGATGTCCCAGGCGCTGCGCAAGATCACCGGTAACATCAAGAACGCCAACTGCCTGGTCATCTTCATCAACCAGATCCGCATGAAGATCGGCGTAATGTTCGGTAGCCCGGAAACCACCACCGGTGGTAACGCCCTGAAGTTCTACGCCTCGGTGCGCCTGGACATCCGCCGCACCGGCGCGGTCAAGGAAGGCGACGAAGTGGTCGGCAGCGAAACCCGCGTCAAGATCGTCAAGAACAAGGTATCGCCACCGTTCCGTCAGGCCGAGTTCCAGATCCTTTACGGCAAGGGCATCTACCGCAACGGCGAAATCATCGACTTGGGTGTGTCCCAAGGCTTGGTGGAGAAGTCCGGTGCCTGGTACGCCTATCAGGGCAACAAGATCGGTCAGGGCAAGGCCAACGCGGCCAAGTACCTGGCAGAGAACCCGGCTATTGGTGCCGAGATCGAGAAGCAGATTCGCGAGAAGCTGCTCAAGGCTGGCGCTGTTGCCGAAGCTGGCAAGGCTGCAGCCGCTGAAGCCGATGCCGACGACATGGCAGACGCCGACGCCGGTTATTGATAGCAGCTGGTATGTCCGCCGTACTCGACACCCCCGTCGCCGTCAGGCGGACAGCCATGGACCTGCTCGCGCGCCGCGAGCATGGTCGTGTCGAGCTGACGCGCAAGTTGCGTCAGCGCGGTGCCCCGGATGAACTGATCGAGCCCGCGCTCGATCGGCTCGCCGAAGAAGGGCTGCTTAGCGAAGCCCGTTATCTCGAAAGTTTCATCCGATACCGTTCCAGTGCCGGCTATGGTCCTGCGCGTATTCGCGAGGAACTTGGCCAGCGCGGGCTGAACCGAAGTGATATCGAGCAGGCCCTGCGTGAAAGCGAAGTGGATTGGGCGGCGCTGTTGCGGGATACCTGGCAGCGCAAATTCGCTGGGCAACGCCCCCAGGAGCCACGAAGTCGCGCCCAGCAGACCCGGTTCCTTGCCTACCGCGGTTTCCCCATGGACATGATCGGCAGGCTGCTCAGTGGCCGGGATCTGGATGATTACTAGTCAAATGGCCTCATCGCCGGCACACCAGCGATGAGGCCATTTGCTTTATCACGAAAATGGCCCTTCAGCTGACCTTCAACGCCTCCCGAGCCCGCTGGGTGGTATGCATCGGTTCTGGTTTGGCCCAGTTTTCCGGCAAGTTGATGAAGTCGACCAGTTCCCGCAGTCGTCCCTGATCACGGCCATTGAAGGCAAACGTCAGCCGCGTCAGATGGCTGAAGTTGCCCACCTCGTGTTCGGCACCGCTGTCCGCTTGCTGGTGGTACCGGCCACTCAGGCGCAAGTCGGCAAACCCCTCCTGTATGTCATGCAGTGCAGCCTCGCTGAGCCGATGGTGCATGCGGATCACGAACTGGTTTTTAAGCCAGCGGCTGGAGTGGTAGTTGCTGTAGAACTGGTTGATTTCCTCCACGGCCTCGTCGGCGCTGTGCACCAAACGCAGCAGCTTCAGGTCGCTGGGCAGGATGTAGCGGTTTTCTTCGAGCTGGCGGCTGATGAACGCCAGGCAATCGCGCCAGAAGGTGCCGCCTGGTGAGTCCAGCAGTACCACTGGCACCAGTGGGCTCTTGCCGGTCTGGATCAGTGTCAGCACTTCAAGTGCTTCATCCAGGGTGCCGAAGCCACCGGGGCAAAGCACCAGTGCATCGGCTTCCTTGACGAAGAACAGCTTGCGAATGAAGAAGAAGTGGAAGGGCAGCAGCTTGTCGGTGCCATCCACCGTGGCATTGGCGTGCTGCTCGAAAGGCAGGGTGATGTTGAAGCCCAGGCTATGGTCACTGCCGGCGCCTTCGTGGGCCGCCGCCATGATGCCGCCGCCAGCTCCGGTAATGACCATCAGCTCGGAGCGGGCGAGGGTTGCCCCCAGTTCACGGGCCAGGGCGTACATCGGGTGTTCCACGGGGGTGCGTGCCGAGCCGAACACGGTGACTTTGCGTCGCCCCCGGTAGCGCTGGAGCATGCGGAACGAGTGGTCCAGTTCGCGCAAGGCCTGCAGGGTGATCTTGGCGCTCCAGCGGTCGCTGTCGTCATGGGCCATGCGCAAGACGGTGAGCATCATGTCGCGGTACAGCGGCAGGTTGGGGCTGCCTGGCGCGACCAGCTGCAACTGCTGGTCGATGTTGCTCAGGTCGATGCCGTGGTCACTGAAGTGATTGAACAGGTGTTCATTCGATTGGTAAGGCATTCAACGTCTCCTTCTGCAGCAAAACCTCTGACCGGGCCGATGGTGTGGCTCGGCCGCGACACTACGTGTGTCGCTGGCTGCCGTGACTCGAGTGTGCATCCCGAGCATTGCAGTAGGCCTTCAAGGCAGTGATACAGGGGTGTCTGTCCAGCTTGTCGTTTTTCGGGCCTTCGCTATCAATCTAGACCGTTGCACCTGATCGTGCCGGTGCGAACACGATGGCCACTCGTCGGCGTGTGGCCAGCCTCGGCGAGGGTTTGGTTAACTGTAGAAGCGAAACGTGTCGATGCAGGAGGTGGCAGTATGCATCGCTTGATCATCGAGGTAGACCGGCAGCTCTATCAGCAGCTGGAAAATGCAGCCCAGGATCACCATGTGAGTCTGGAAGCGGAGTGCCGTCGCAGGCTGGCAGCACTCGAGTGCCAGTCGCGCTATGTGCAGGCGCTGCTGGCAGAGATGCGCGCCGACGAAGAACCGCAGCGCGCCGAGGGAGAGCGGGTTATCTAGTCACTTCTTCTTGTTGCCAGCGGTGCAGCTGGCAGCATCGAAGGCCTGGTCCATGACCGGTTGGTTGGTCTTGTACACGCTGAAGCGATAGACCATCACCGCACCTTTGGACATCAGGTTACGGAAGCCACTGTTGCGGCACACGCTGTCACCTAGCTGGCTGCGGACTTGCTCTGGGTTCTGCTGCATGCGTGCGGCATGCTCGGCACGCACGCTGAGGTGGTTGACCAGCGCCTTGCCTTCAACGGTATAGCCCTGATCGAGAATGTCTTCGTTGATGGCGCGTGGGGTGCCGACACTGCTTTCCGTGGCGACCTTCTGCAGCAGCTTGTTGAGCTCGAACTCTTGCTTGGAGGCAGCCTGGGCTGCCAGTGGCAGGGTGAGCAACAGGCTCAGGGTCGGGACGATAAGACGCAGCATGAATCTCTCCTGGTTCGATGACTGGCGCTTTGACATGCGCCGGCGGCGGGCGTTCCATGAAACCCGCTGTATCGCAGGCAAATTCACGGTGGCCAATGGCGCCGATTATAAGGGACCGGCTGGCTCCGCTGCACGGCCAAATGGCGCCTGCTCTGGTAGACTGGCGTTTTGCATCTTCCGAGTCCCTGCAGTGTCCAGTCACAACCCGTCCACAGGCTTGCCAGCATGAGCCACGCGGTAGCACGCCTGCGTGCCGAGCGCCTGGCACGCAGCAACAAACCTTTCATTGCCCGTGGTTCACGCGCCGAGCGTTGCCCCGATTGCCGGGTGATCGCCACCCACTGCCTGTGTGCGTGGAAGCCCACGGTGCAGGCCGACTCCGGCGTGTGCCTGATCATGCATGACACCGAGCCATTGAAACCGACCAACACGGGCTGGCTGATCGCCGACCTGATCGAAGACACAAGCGCCTTCGGCTGGCTGCGTACCTCGGTGGACGAAGGCCTGCTGGCGTTGCTCGACGACCCGCAGTGGCAGCCCTACATTGTTTTTCCCGGCGAATTCGTCGCCCAGGAGCGGGTGGTCAGCGAGGTTGCGCGCGAACCGGGCAAGCGCCCGTTGTTCATTCTGCTCGATGCCACCTGGACCGAAGCCCGCAAGATGTTCCGCAAGAGCCCGTATCTTGATCGCTTCCCGGTGCTGAGCCTGCAAGCCGAGCAGATGTCGCGCTATCGCCTGCGTCGGTCCAGGCGCGACGACCATTTCTGTACCGCCGAAGTGGCGGCCATGTGCCTGGACCTGGCGGGTGACAGCCAGGCATCCCAGGCGCTGGATGCCTACCTGGACGTGTTCAGCCTGCATTACCTTAGCGGCAAGCGTCGCCTGCCACTGGATGATCAGGACGACACCCACCAGCGTTTGCATACCTTCCTATAGTCCAAGGGGCATACGTCTCACTTTGGTTCATAATGACGGGGCTGGCAGCCAGGGTGGGCGAGACGGCAGGGTAGTTGGCTTGACCACCTCCGGCCGTGCTCGGCATCCTTGGCGCCGATTCCCCGCCAGGCGCTTCACTACCTCGCATGCGCCTGGCACAGAACAGGATCCATAGATCGATGGCCACATACGAAATCCTGATAGCCGATGACCACCCGCTGTTTCGTAGCGCGCTGCGCCAGGCCGTTACCCTCGGCCTGGGCGCCGATGTGCGCCTGGTTGAAGTGGCGAGCATCGCCGAACTGGAAACCCGCCTGAGCGAAAAGGCCGACTGGGACCTGGTCCTGCTGGACCTGAACATGCCCGGAGCCTATGGCTTCTCCGGGCTGGTCCTGCTGCGCGGCCAGTACCCGCAGATTCCGGTGGTGATGGTCTCGGCGCAGGAAGAGGCCGCCGTGGTGGTCAAGTCCCGCGAGTTCGGTGCCAGTGGCTTCATTCCGAAGTCCAGCGGCCTTGAAGTCATTCAGGATGCCGTGAGAAAGGTGCTCGATGGCGAGGTCTGGTGGCCACCGCAAGCCTTCGAAAAGGTCGATGTCTCGGCCGAAGCCAAGGCCGCCAGCGAGGGCTTGGCCAGCCTCACCCCACAGCAGTTCCGCGTACTGACCATGGTCTGCGAAGGCTTGCTGAACAAGCAGATCGCCTATGAGCTGAGTGTGTCGGAAGCGACCATCAAGGCCCATGTAACCGCTATCTTCCGCAAGCTGGGCGTGCGCACCCGCACTCAGGCTGCGCTGTTGCTGCAACAACTTGAATCGGTTGCCAGCAGCTGAAGGCGCCTGGATTCACGCTTTTTTGACCCGTGCCACACTAGTCTGCTGGCCTTTCTGTTGTGAAGTGACTCACATGACATCGCCATTCAAAGGCCAGACCGGCCTGAAACGCATCTTCAACGCCGCCGGCTACTCGCTGGACGGCCTGCGCGCCGCCTTCAAGGGCGAGGCCGCCTTCCGCCAGTTGGTACTGCTCAACGTGCTGCTGATCCCGATCGCCTTCTGGCTACCGGTCAGTCGTGCCGAGCGGGCAATCATGATTGCCGTGTGCCTGCTCGGCCTGATCGTCGAGCTGTTCAACTCGGCAGTGGAAGCAGCCATCGACCGCATCTCGCTGGAGCGCCACCCGTTGTCGAAGAACGCCAAGGACATGGGCAGCGCCGCACAACTGGTGGCACTGACCATGGTCGCGCTGGTGTGGGGTGTGATTCTGCTCTAAGCGATCGGCGGCAAGACGATCTCGTCACTGCGGGTAAAGCCCGCAGTGAAGCTGCGGCACAACTCCAGGAATTCACGCATCGCCGAGGTCTGGTATTTCTGCTTGTGCCAGATGAAGTAGAACTGGCGCATCAGGTCCAGCTCTGGCGTCTCCACCGGTACCAGGCTGCCGCGGCGGAAGGCATCGCGCAGGGCCAGGCGGGAAATGCAGCCGATACCCAGGCCCGATTCCACGGCACGCTTGATCGCCTCGGTGTGTTCCAGCTCCAGGCGGATGTTCAGGCTGGTGCGCTGATGGCGCATGGCCTGGTCGAACGTCAGGCGTGTGCCGGAACCCTGCTCGCGCAGGATCCAGGCCTCCTGCGACAGGGCTTCGACATCGGCGCGACCGGCCTTAGCCAGTGGATGTTGCGGTGCGCAGAACACCACCAGCTCGTCCTCGACCCACGGCTGCACCTCCAGGTCCGGGTGGTTGCAGTCGCCTTCGATCAGACCCAGATCAATTTCGTATTGCGCGACCTGGTGCACGATATGTGCAGTGTTCTGCACATGCAGTTTCACCTGGCTCTCCGGGTGTATCTGCATGAAGCTGCCGATCAGCAGGGTGGCCAGGTAGTTGCCAATGGTCAGTGTGGCGCCGACCGCCAGCGAGCCGAAGCCGGACTTGCCATTGAGCAAGTCTTCGATTTCCTTGGCCTGGTCGAGCAGGGCGACGGCCTGGGGCAGCAACTGATGGCCCAGGGCATTGAGCGCCAGGCGCTTGCCGGCACGGTCGAACAGCTGGCAGCTCGATTGCCGCTCAAGTTCGGTGATGGAAGTGCTCGCCGCCGACTGCGAAAGTGCGAGCACGCTGGCCGCCCGCGACACACTCTGGTGCTGGGCCACGGCGACGAATACCTGAAGCTGACGAAGTGTAAATCGCATATCTATATAACCGATAACACATATCTTGATAATTCAGTTAACAGATATTGTGGCTGCCCCTAAACTATCGCGCAACTGCGCGTCTTACGCGCTGCGTTTTTCTTCAGGAGCCCCATCGATGAGCAACATGAACCACGAACGTGTCCTCAGTGTGCACCACTGGAACGACACCCTGTTCAGCTTCAAGTGCACCCGCGACCCGGGCCTGCGCTTCGAGAACGGTCAGTTCGTGATGATCGGCCTGCAACAGGACAACGGCCGTCCGCTCATGCGCGCCTATTCCATCGCTTCGCCGAACTGGGAAGAGCACCTGGAGTTCTTCAGCATCAAGGTCCCCGACGGCCCGCTGACCTCGCAGCTGCAGCACCTGAAGGAAGGCGACGAGATCATCATCAGCAAGAAGCCAACCGGTACCCTGGTCCTCGATGACCTGAAACCGGGCAAGCACCTGTACCTGCTGAGCACCGGCACTGGCCTGGCGCCGTTCATGAGCGTCATCCAGGACCCGGAAACCTACGAGCGCTTTGAAAAAGTGATCCTGGTTCACGGTGTGCGTTACGTCAACGAAGTGGCCTACAAAGAATTCATCACCGAGCACCTGCCGCAGAACGAGTTCTTCGGTGAGTCGGTCCGTGACAAGCTGATCTACTACCCGACCGTGACCCGCGAGCCGTTCGAAAACCAGGGTCGTCTGACCGACCTGATGCGCAGCGGCAAGCTGTTCAGCGACATCGGCCTGCCACCGATCAACCCAGAGGATGACCGCGCGATGATCTGCGGCAGCCCGAGCATGCTCGACGAGACCAGCGAAGTGCTCGACAGCTTCGGCCTGAAAGTCTCCCCACGCATGCGTGAGCCAGGTGACTACCTGATCGAGCGCGCCTTCGTCGAGAAATAAGACGAACGCAGCAACAAAAAAACGCAGACCCGGGTCTGCGTTTTTTTATGCCTGCAAGGCGGGGATTTTTCAGCCTTCCCGCACGACTTCCAGCACCTGGATCTGATCCGGTTGCGGGTAATGCCAGCGCACCTGCACGTCCCAGAACTTCACCCCGTACACCCGCTCGGGCGGGGGTACCTGATAGGCCGGGCGCGGGTCCTGTGCCAGGCATTGCTCGATCAGTTCCACCAATGGCTCGCCAAGGCGCAACCCATGCGCCTGGGCCTGGGGCAGGGCACTGTCGTTCCAGCCAACGGCAATCGCGGCCGGCGCATCACTGGCCATCAGGTTGCTTGCCCCGGCAACGCTGTCGGCGTAGGGGACATACGGTTTGATGTCCAGTACCGGCGTGCCGTCCAGCAGGTCGATCCCGGACAGCAGCAGGCGCCCTGGCTCCACGCCCTCCAGGCGCACCACCGACTGGCCGATGCCGTTGGGGCGGTGGGTGGCGCGGGTGGCGAATACGCCCATGCTCTTGTTGCCGCCCAGGCGTGGCGGGCGCACTTTCAGGCGCGGCTTGTCTTCCAGTGCCTGGTGAAACAAGAACAGTAACCAGACATGGCTGACCTGCTCCAGCCCAGCCACCGCATCGCCCTGATCGAACGGCGGTAGCAGCTCGAGCACCCCACGGGCGGCTGGCGCCAGTTGCGGCTGGCGCGGGATGGCGAACTTCTCCTTGAAACAGGAGTGGACGATGCCGACCGGTGCAACCGTATGCTGCATGGCCACTCAGCCGCGCACGCGCAAGGTCAGGCCCTTGAGGAAGTTGCGCAGCAGCTGGTCGCCGCACGGGCGATAGTTGTCATGCCCGACCTTGCGGAACAGCGCGCTGAGCTCAGGTTTGGACACCGGGAAATTGACGGCCTTGAGAATGGCGTGCAGGTCTTCCTCCTTGAGTTCGAAGGCTACCCGCAGCTTTTTCAGGATGGTGTTGTTGGTCACCGGCAGTTCGACGGGCTGCGGTGGGCGGCTGTCGTCCTTGCCCCGGCGGTGGATCACCAGGCCGTCAAGGAAGTGCGCCATGACCCGCTCGGGGCAACGCACGAAGCCGGCTTCGTCTTCCTTCTTCAAGTAGGTGGCGAGCACGATTGGATTAACTTCGAGGCCGGACAGCGCGATGATTTCGGCCATCTTGGCGTCGTTCACCTTGAGCAGGTAGCGCAGGCTGCGCAGGACATCGTTGTGGTTCATTGCTGCAAAATCCTGTTCAGTAGCCACGCTGGGGCGTGGCGCATTGCTTAGAAACGTTCGGTGGCTGCCAGGTAACGCCATTGCCCAATGGGCAGCTTGCCCATCGATACACCCCCCAGGCGAATGCGGCGCATGCCCAGCACCTCCAGGCGCAGGTAGGCGCATAGCTCGCTGATCTGCCCGGGTTGCGGGTTTTTCACGACCAGGCGCAGGTGGGTCTCGTTCTGCCAGCTGGCCTTGGCCTTGGGCAATTCCCGGTCATTGCGCGTGGCACCGCGCGCCAGGCGCTCAAGGGCCTGGGGTGTGGTTTCGCCGCGCACTTCGATGATGTATTCCTGCTCCATGCGGCGCAGGTCGGCGTCGATCTTGCGGGTGACCCGCCAGTCCTGGGTGAACACTTGCAGGCCGCTGGCGCCACGTTCCAGCGGTGCCAGGCAGGACAGCCGGGAAAAATGCCCGTGCAACGGCCGTACGCCTTCGCGGTGGGCCTCGCTGAGGTTGCCCATGTTGATGCTGGCACGGGCGGTTTCACTGTCGACGCCGGCCGCTTGATGCATCAGCAGGGTGACCGGCTCCAATGCCTCGGCGCGTGCCCCCGGCAGCAGTTCGACGCGCTGGCTGTCGACCTTGAACTGGGGCTGCTCGACCACCACGCCATCGACCGTGACCCAGCCTCCTTCGATGTACTGCTCGGCATCGCGGCGGGAGCAACCAAGCTGCTCGATGAGGCGTTTGGACAGGCGGACGGGTTCGGACATGGGGCAATTCGCAAGGCAGGGAAAGACCTACATTGTACCTGCCTGTACGCGGTTGATGATGGGAATCTGTTTCAGATGCGCCATTTTGGACGCAGACCACGGCATATTCGGACGCCGCCCTAGGACGCTGTAGGAATCAGCCTCATGTGCAGCAGGGGATAGGGCTGCCCCAAGCCATCCGTTTCTGAGCGGCCGACCACTTCGAAGCCTTCGTGCAAGTAGAAGCCCAGGGCTTGCGGGTTCTGTTCGTTGACGTCCAGGCGTTCGGCATTCAATTCGTCGATCGCATAATGCAGCAGGCGCTTGCCAACCCCCTTGCCACGGTACTCCGGTGCGACGAACAGCATGTGCACGTAGCCGTTGGCGACACCGGCAAAGCCGCAGATGCGTTGACGATCCCTGCAGCAGACCAGCATCACGGCGTCGAGGTAGCGGCGCAGCACTTGCTCGCGCAACAACAGGATGTAGGCATCGGGCAGGAAGTCATGGGTTGCGCGCACCGAGTCTTCCCAAAGCTGCATCAGCTCGCCGTAGTCGCTGTAGCGCGGGGTTTGCAAGGTCAGAACCGAATGCATGCCGGTGTTCCTCCAAGACGATAGGGAAAACATAGCAGGCCCACCACTGGTCGGCTTTTGTGTGCGCCGCTTGAAGCCCGGTTCGTAGAGGTCTATTAATTAAGCGTGGGAAAAATTCCCACGTAAAAAAAAGTAAAACTGACAACAGATTCCCGGCTTGATTTGGCGTTCTCATGGCGAAGACCTGGAGACGGAAAATGCAAATCCACATGCTGTTCAAAAGGGCTCTACTGGCGGTTGCCGTTGCAGGCGTGCTGTCGACGGCCATCGTATTGGTTCCTGACTCGATTTCTCATGGCTCCAGCGCCTACGCCAAGGATGGTGGCGGTGGCGGTGGTGGTCATGGCGGTGGTGGCGGCGGAGGTGGTCACGGTGGCGGCGGCGGGAGTGGAGGTGGCGGCGGTGGCGGTGGTCACGGCGGCGGAGGCGGTGGCGGAAGCGGCGGTGGTGGTGGGCACGGCGGCGGCGGCGGTGGAGGTGGTCACGGCGGTGGCAGCGGCAGCGGTGGCGGTCACGGTGGTAGTGGCAACGGTGGCGGTCACGCCGGCAACAGTGGCAGCGGCCATGGTGAAGCAGGTCAGGGTCACGACGGCAACTCAAGCTCCGGACGCAGCAGCAGCCATGCTGAAAGGGGTGATGACCATGGCAATCACGTTGGCGGTGAGCCCGGTGACGATCATGGTAATCACGTTGGCGGCGAACCCGGTGACGATCATGGCAATCATGTTGGCGGTGAGCCCGGTGATGATCATGGCAATCATGTTGGCGGTGAACCTGGCGACGATCATGGCAATCACGTTGGTGGTGAACCTGGTGACGATAATGGCAACCATGTGGGTCGCGAACAGGGTGATGACCGCGGTGCTCATGCCGCCGGCGAAGTCGGGGATGACAGCAGCAGGAGCTGATCGGCAGTGAACAGCCCATACAAGACCCAGGGGACGGGTTTTGTATGAGCGGGCCTCGGGCAATCCAGCCCTATCACGCGTTTGCAGTGAGCGCTGACAGCTTTTTCTCATTCTCGGTGGGAAGTGGTTACAGTTCGTGTGGGATGTTTTCCCGCGTCGTATACTGGGTTCAACTGTCAAGGAATGCGCTCCATGCAATCGCCCTCTATCGCCCCGTCCATGTTGAGTGCATTGCGCAGGGTCATGCGCCCTCTGGTGCGCCTGATGCTGCGCAAAGGGGTGACCTACACGATGTTCACCGACGTTCTCAAGGAAGTGTTCGTCGATGTGGCCCATCGCGAGTTTCGCCTGGACGGCAAGGTGCCGACGGACAGCCGCATCAGCCTGCTCACGGGTGTGCATCGCAAGGATGTGCGGCGGCTGCGAAGTGAAAGTGAGGCATCGACTGCGGCGCTGCCGGAAAACATCACTTTAGGTGCGCAACTGGTGAATGTATGGACCAGTCGCCCGCCATTCTGCTCCGGGGCCGGCCAGGCGTTGGCGCTGCCACGGCTAGCCAGTGTTGGCGGCGATTGCTCGTTCGATGCTCTGGTGGCGAATGTCAGCACGGACATCCGCGGGCGGGTGGTGCTGGATGAGTGGCTGCGGCTGGGCATCGTCCGCCTCGATGATCAGGATTGCGTCCACCTCGAGGCCCAGGCATTCATACCGCAGAAGGGTTTCGAAGAGAAAGCCGCGTATTTTGGCCATAACCTGCATGATCACGCCTGCGCAGCGGTGCACAACCTCAGCGGTGACGGCCTGCCGTTTTTCGAGCGCAGCGTGCACTACGATGCCCTGACCACGGCCAGCGTCGACACGCTGCGCGAAGCGGTGACCAAGGATGGCATGCAAACCCTGCTGGCCTTCAGCCGGCTGGCCGCTGAGCTGGAAAACACCGACGTGCCAAGCCACGAGCAACGCCAGCGCATCACCGTCGGGCTTTATTTCTACACTGAAGCCACCGACCCCGATTCGTCGAAGACAGCCGACTCATGAGCCCCCTCGCGCGCTGCCTCAGTCTCGTCGCACTCGCCCTGGGTTTCGGGCTGAACCTGGTGGCGCCTGTCGAGGTGTTCGCAGCGCCGGTTTGTGTCAGCCGTGATGAAGTGGGCATGGCCGGGGCAGCGGGCATGCAGTTCCCTGGGGGCGTCGGGGGTACCGGCGCCAGAACAGGCGGCGTTGGCGGCACGGGAGCGCCAATCCAGCAGCGCCCCGGTGGCACTGGTGGTACTGGCGCGGTGGCGGAGGGTGTAGACGGTACTTTCATCGATCGCGGCCATGGTGGCGTGGGCGGTAGCGGCGCCCCGATCCAACGGCCGGGCGGGACTGGTGGCACCGGGATCGTCGGCACCATCACCGGGTTCGCTTCGATCTGCGTCAACGGCCAGGAAGTGCACTACGGCAAGGATGTCCCTGTAAGTGAAAACGGTGCAGCCTCCAGCAGCGCACATCTGGCGATCGGCCAGGTTGTCGCGGTGGAAGCCTATGGTACACAGCGCGGCCTGCAAGCCGGACGTATCGCGATCCTCAACGTTTACGAGGGGCCGCTGACGGCACTGCCGAATGCTTCGGGGCCACTGCGGGTCATGGGGCAGCCCGTACGCCTTGCCGCCGGGGCGCGTGTGGCTGAAGGGCTGCGGCCGGGCGAACCGGTCAGGGTCAGCGGCATGCGTGATGCTGCAGGTGAAGTCGTGGCTAGCCGTATCGAGCGGGCGCCGGGCCTCAGGGAGGCGAGTGCCATTGGTGCTGTTGATCGCCCTGGCAGCCTGCAAGGGCTGAAGCTGGGCACTCGTGTGGCACCGGCGCGGGAAATGCTGGTGCGCGGGCAATGGACCGGCAGCCAGCTGGAAGTGGCGCAAACCCGCCCTGACCCGAGCCTGCCGTTTGCTGGGCGGGTGCAGACAGTGGTGATCGAAGGGCTGGTGCAGCGGACGCAGGCGCGCCAGTTGGTGGTCGGCGGCATCAACGTGACGCTGGGGCAGGATACCGTGGTCGTCGGCAAGCAGCCTGCAGCCATCGCACTCGACCAACGGGTGCGGGTAAGCGGGGTATTCAGTGCTACGCACGAGCTACGGGCATCCCGCGTCGAGTTCAATGACGATCGCGCAGAGCGTTCGGACAGAGGGCATTCCGGGCGTAACAGCGAGCACGGTACAAGTAGCTCGGGCAGCTCGAGCAACAGCGGCCAGGGTGAGCGCGGTACCGCCAGCACCCGCAGCGAAAGCAGTGATGATCACAGTGGACGGAGTTCGGCTGGCGGTTCCAGTGACCATGACAGCGTGGCAAGTGAGGACAGGTCTGGTAAGTCGGGACATGTCGATACCGTGGAGCAGCGCGAGACCAGCAATAGTGGTAGCTCTGATCGGGTGGAAAAGGTCGAGGTAGAAAAAGTCGAGAAAGTTGAGAAGGTGGAAAAGGTCGAGAAAGTAGAAAAAGTCGAAAAGCCCGAGAAAGTCGAGAAGGTGGAGAAAGTCGAGAAGGTCGAAAGGCCTGAAAAAGTCGAAAAGGTGGAAAAAGTCGAGAAGGTCGAGAAGCCTGAAAAAGTCGAGAAAGTGGAAAAGGTAGAAAAGGTCGAACGCGTCGAAAAGCCTGAAGCGGTAGAAAGAGTCGAAAAGGTTGAAAAGGTCGAAAGGCCTGAAACTGTAGAGAAGGTCGAAAAAGTGGAGCATCCGGAGCGGTCCGGGCATTAGGCAACTAGGCTGGGTTAGTCCGATCACACTTCCCGACGCAATACTGAGGTGCAGATGAGACCCACGCTCCCTCTTTTCGCCTGTTTGTTGTCCTGTACCAGTGCGTCTGTCCTCGCCGATACCTTCAGCGGCTCCATCGGCATGGACTATTCGAGTGGCGACTATGGCACGGGTACCACCTCGGAGATCTGGTACGTTCCCGTGGTTGGCAAGTATGAAACCGGCCCCATGACTTACAAAGTCACTGTGCCCTGGCTGCGCATCACCAACCCTGAAGTAGGCCCGAATGGCGACCCTTTGCCCGGTGGATGCCATGCGGTGGAGAGCGGGCTGGGCGACACGGTTGCCAGCGCCGCGTACGCACTGCTCGATGGCAGTGACGGTGGCCTGATGCTGGACCTCATCGGCAAGGTCAAATTTCCCACTGCCGATGAAAAGCAGTGCCTGGGCACGGGCGAGTATGACTATACCGGCCAGGTCGATATCGCCCAGGCATTCGGCCCGGTGACCGGTTTCGCAACCCTGGGTTGGAAGAAGTATGGCGACCCGCCCGACAGCGATTTCCGTGACCCGATCTTTACCAGCCTGGGTTTTGCCTTTCCTGTGGCCAAAGGCACCTCGGCGGGCGCCTCATACGACTGGCGGCAAAAAGTCGTCTCTACCGGGTCAGAGATCCAGGAGCTGACCCTGTTTCTAACCCACAAGCTCAACCGGGAATGGAAAATTCAACTGTATGCGGTCAAGGGCTTCTCCGATGCCAGCCCTGATGCAGAAGGTGGGTTGATGGTGTTTCACACCTTCTGACAAAAAAAGCCCCTGCCCGGGTATTTCCTCGTTGGGAATATCCGGGCAGGGGCTTTTTCATGTGCAGGCTGCTTTAAACGGGCTCGGCCCACATGTCGTATTCGTCGGCATCCACCACGCGGCACCGCACTTTGTCGCCCGGCTTGAAGCCATGGTTACCGTCGATGAACACACTGCCGTCGATTTCCGGAGCATCGAAGAAGCTGCGGCCAACCGAACCCTGCTCCTCGACTTCGTCGATCAGCACTTCGATTTCCTTGCCGATGCGCAGTTGCAGGCGAGCGGCGCTGATGGCCTGCTGGTGCGCCATGAAGCGGTCCCAGCGGTCCTGCTTGACGTCATCCGGTACTTCTTCCAGGCCCAGGTCATTGGCCGGGGCACCTTCGACTGGCGAGTACTGGAAGCAGCCGACGCGGTCGAGCTGGGCTTCGGTGAGCCAGTCCAGCAGGTACTGGAAGTCTTCCTCGGTCTCGCCGGGGAAGCCGACGATGAAGGTCGAGCGGATCACCAGCTCAGGGCATTGCTCGCGCCAGTTCTTGATCCGTGCCAGGGTACGGTCTTCGAAGGCTGGGCGCTTCATCGACTTGAGTACTTTCGGGCTGGCGTGCTGGAACGGGATGTCCAGGTAAGGCAGGATCTTGCCGGCGGCCATCAACGGGATCACGTCGTCGACGTTCGGGTACGGGTAGACGTAGTGCAGGCGCACCCAGGCACCCAGGCTGCTCAGCGCTTCGCACAGTTCGAGCATGCGGGTCTTGACCGGGCGACCGTTCCAGAAGTCGGTCTTGTACTTGACGTCGACACCGTAGGCGCTGGTGTCCTGGGAAATCACCAGGATTTCCTTGACGCCGGCCTTGACCAGGCGCTCGGCCTCGCTCAGCACTTCACCGACCGGGCGGCTGACCAGCTTGCCGCGCATCGACGGGATGATGCAGAAGCTGCAGCTGTGGTTGCAGCCTTCGGAAATCTTCAGGTAGGCGTAGTGGCGCGGGGTCAGCTTGACACCCTGCGGCGGCACCAGGTCGATCAGCGGGTTATGATCCTGGCGTGGCGGCACCACTTCGTGCACGGCGTTGACCACCTGCTCGTACTGCTGCGGGCCGGTTACCGACAGCACGCTCGGGTGCACGTCACGGATGTTGCCTTCGTCGACACCCATGCAGCCGGTGACGATGACCTTGCCGTTTTCCTTGATCGCTTCACCGATCACTTCAAGCGACTCGGCCTTGGCGCTGTCGATGAAGCCGCAGGTGTTCACCACCACTACGTCGGCATCCTCGTAGGTGGGCACGACTTCATAGCCTTCCATGCGCAGCTGGGTCAGGATGCGCTCGGAATCGACCAGGGCCTTGGGGCAACCCAGGCTGACGAAACCAACCTTGGGGGTGGCGGGAGTGGTGGACATGACTAACCTCGGTATTGAATGCAGTTCGCCCTGCCGCAGCCGGGGGCGATCTTGACGGACGCTTTTGGCGCCTCTGATCAAAAAGTGCGCAATTCTAGCGAGCGCACGGTCGCTTGACCAGCAGAAAAGCGACGAACGCTGCGCTATGCCGATAGCGGCAGCTGCCTGTGCATGGCAAAACCTGGAAACACGGCCCGGCAATGGTTCCCCTTGTATGCGGTGTGACCACTCGTCACTCTTTTCCTCGCCTGAAAAACCTTCTCTTGAACTTATTCAAGGCTTATAGTTTTCTTATAATAGCGGCGTGGAAATGAATACGATCAACTGGTCACGCAAAGCTGTGAAGCAACTCAGGAAAATCAACAAGCTCGATCAGCCGAAGATCTACGATGCCGCCCAGGCACTGGCCCATATGCCAGACGTTCAGAGTGTCAAAGCACTGGCCAATCACCCTTTCGGCTACCGTCTGAGGGTCGGCAATTACCGCATCCTTTTTGACTGGGATGGCAGCGTGAGAATCGTCAACATCGAGGAGGTCAGGAAACGCGATGAGCACACCTACTAACGTACAGATCATCCACGGCGCAGATGGTCGCCCCGCCTTCGTGGTGTTGCCGTATGCCGACTACATTGCCAACCGCTCCCAGCACGACCTGGTGCCCAACGAAGTCGTTGGCTACATGGTTAAGGAAGGCATGACCGCCATAGCTGCCTGGCGCAGGCACCTGGACCTGACCCAGGCTGAAGTCGCCCAGCGCCTGGGTATCTCTCAGTCGGCCTATGCTCAGCAGGAAGCTGCCGAGCGGCCGCGCAAGGCCACTCGGGAGAAGATTGCGGCAGCGCTGGGCATTGCGGTGCAGTCCCTGGATCTCTAACGCATACGAGCTATGTTTGCCTGAACCGTGAGCGTGACCAGCAGAAAAGCGACGAACGCTGCGCTATGCTTCGCGCCATTGCGTCGGGGTTAATGCATGCCCCTGACGCAGGCGTGAATTCTACCGGCCTTCAAGGCCAACTGCGGGAGTGTTCGATGGTTCAGGCAAGCAGTCACGCCGAAGGCGGGCACGCGGGTAAGCAGGGTGCGACACGGTCGTTGGGGCTGCTCGTGGCAGCGGTCGGGGTGGTGTATGGCGATATCGGTACCAGCCCTTTGTATACCCTGAAAGAAGTCTTTACCGGCGGTTACGGGGTGCCGGTCAACCATGATGGCGTACTGGGGATTCTTTCGCTGATCCTCTGGTCACTGCTGTGGGTGGTGTCGTTCAAATACGTGATGTTCATCCTGCGCGCCGACAACCAGGGCGAGGGCGGTACCATGGCGCTCACCGCCCTGGCCCTGAGGGCCACGGCTGCGTACCCGCGGTTGCGTTCGTTGATGCTCATCTGTGGGCTGATCGGCGCCTCGCTGTTCTACGGCGACAGCATGATCACCCCGGCCGTGTCGGTGCTGTCGGCGGTGGAGGGTATGGGCCTGGCGTTCGAGGGTATCGACCACTGGGTGGTGCCCATCTCGCTGGTGGTGCTGGTGGCGCTGTTCGTGGTGCAGAAGCATGGCACCGAGAAGATCGGCAAGTTGTTCGGCCCGATCATGGTCACCTGGTTTCTGGCGCTGGCCGTCCTGGGCGTGCATGGCATCAGCCAGAGCCCGGAAGTGCTCAAAGCATTCAACCCGGCCTGGGCGGTCAATTTCTTCGTCGTTCACCCCGGCATGGGGGTGGCCATACTCGGTGCGGTGGTGCTGGCACTGACCGGCGCCGAGGCCCTGTACGCCGACATGGGCCACTTTGGCCGCAAACCGATAGCCCGTGCCTGGTTTGCCCTGGTGCTGCCGGCGCTGGTAATCAACTATTTTGGCCAGGGCGCGCTGCTGCTGCAAAACCCGGACGCGGCGCGCAACCCGTTTTACCTGCTGGCGCCGGGCTGGGCCTTGCTGCCGATGGTCGGGCTGGCGACGATGGCCACAGTGATTGCCTCGCAGGCGGTGATCTCGGGGGCCTTCTCGCTGACCCGTCAGGCCATCCAGCTCGGCTATATCCCGCGCATGCAGATCCAGCACACGTCCAGCGACGAGCAGGGGCAGATCTACATCGGCGCGGTTAACTGGACGTTGATGGTCGGCGTGGTGCTGCTGGTGATCGGCTTCGAGTCGTCCGGCGCGCTGGCAGCGGCCTACGGCGTGGCAGTGACGGGGACCATGCTGATGACCACCATCCTGGTGGCAGCGGTGATGCTGCTGCTGTGGAAGTGGCCGCCGATGCTGGCGGTGCCGCTGGTGGTCTGTTTCCTGCTGGTCGATGGCTTGTACTTCGCCGCCAACGTACCGAAGATCGTTCAGGGCGGCGCCTTCCCGGTACTCGCAGGCCTGGTGCTGTACCTGCTGATGAGTACCTGGAAACGCGGCAAGCAGATCCTGGTCGAGCGCATTGACGAGGGCGGGCTGCCGCTGCCGGTGTTCATCAGCAGCATCCGCGTACAGCCACCGCATCGGGTCGAAGGCACGGCGGTGTTCCTGACGGCACGGGCTGATGCGGTGCCCCATGCGCTGCTGCACAACATGCTGCATAACCAGGTGCTGCACAGCCAGGTGGTGCTGCTGACGGTGGTCAGCGAAGACCGCCCACGGGTGCCGGAACAAGAGCGTTTCGAGGTTGAGGCCTATGGTGATGGCTTCTTCCGGGTATTGCTGCACTTTGGCTTCATGGACGAGCCGGACGTGCCGGCGGCGTTGAGGCTGTGCCACCTGGATGAGCTGGACTTCAGCCCGATGCGCACCACCTACTTCCTCAGCCGGGAAACGGTGATTGCGTCGCGTCTGGAAGGGATGTCGCGCTGGCGGGGGAACCTGTTCGCGTTCCTGCTGAAGAATGCCAACGGTAACTTGCGCTTCTTCAACCTGCCGTTGAACCGGGTGATCGAGCTGGGTACCCAGGTCGAGATCTGAGTAACTGGGGCCGCAAAGCGGCCCCGGTCATTGTCAGTTTTGTGAAGCCACGCTGGACTTGCCCTGACGGGTCTCGATCTCGTCGATCAGGCGCTTGGCCAGCGCCGGGTAGTTCTCGTCGAAGTGATGGCCGCCTGGCAGCTTCATACGCTCACCCACTGCAGTCTTGTCGGTGCAACCGCTCTCGTCGGTCTCTTCCACACCGTACACGCAGACCACTTTGGACGCCGGCAGCCTGGCCATTTCCGGCCCGGTAGGCGCTTCCTGGCCTTCCTTGCCCAACCAGCCCTCGACTTCGATCTCGAAGCTGCCGCTACGGGCGAACGCCAGCAGCACCACCGCGTCGATACGCTGCTGGTCTTCGGCCGGCAGGCGGTTGTAGATGGCCGGCAGCACGTCGGCGCCAAACGAGTAACCGGTCAGCACGAAACGTTTGGTGCCCCACTTCTGACGGTAGTGCTGCATCAGTTCCGACAGGTCGGCGGCACTTTGTTCCGGGGTCTTGTGCTGCCAGTAGTAGCGCAGGGTGTCGATACCGACCACTGGGTAGCCCAGCTTGGCCATCTCACCGGCTACGTCGCGGTCCAGGTCGCGCCAGCCGCCGTCACCGGACAGGAACAGGGTGACGGTGTCGGTGGTTTGCCCGGCCGGGACTTCCACCACCGGAATGGCCAGGGCGTTGCCGTCGCGGCCGACCAGGGCCTGGGTCAGCTGGGCCTTGAGCACCTGTGGCAGGTGGATGTCATAGTCGCTGATGCTGGTCTCGGCGTTGGCCTGGTCGCGCACGAAGGCGGCACTGGCATCGTCCGGGTTGTCGTTCCAGGCGACGTTCCAGTGGCCGTGGGCGGCCGACTTCGGCAGCTCGACCTTGCAGCCTGGTTGCTCCAGGGTGAAGTCGACCGAGATGGCCCGGGCCTTGTCGTCACTCTGGGTGGCCAGCCAACGCCATGCCTGGGCTGCACCTGGGCCGATGCCGGCGACCAGGGTCGGTTTGTCGGAAAGCTGGGTCAGTGCCTGGTCCATGGCCTGTTGCTGCTTGGTGCAGTCGTTCGGCGGCAGGATCACCTGGACCAGCTGCGCTTCGCCAGCCTGGCTCAGGTCCAGCAGCTGCTTGTCGGTCAAGGCCTGGTCCTGGGGCACGCCGATGGCGACCCGGGCCTTGGCATGCACGCCCGGGGTGACACGGACGATGCTGGTGTCATTCAGGGTCAGTTGCTCCAGCCGCGCCTCGGGGGCAGGGCGGGCCCACAGCCAAAAGCCCGCAGCGCCGGCCAGGGCGGCCAGCAGCAGGGGAATCAGTACGTACAGCCAATAGCGTCGGATCATCAGCGTTTCACCAATCCAGTCAGGCCGCCGGCAATCAGGGCGGCAGTATCGGCCAGTGCTACCAGCGGGTCGAGCCCGGCTGGTACGGCCATGTAACGAGGTTCCCAGTCCGGCTGGAACTTGTCCTTGAAGCGCCGCAGGCCCTGGAAGTTGTAGAGCTGTTCACCACGCCGGAACACCATCGAGCCCAGGCGCTGGGTCAAGGGGGCGCCGCGGCGTGGCTGCAGGCCGGAAAGCGGAACCATGCCCAGGCTGAAGCGGCCGTAGTCATGGCTTTTGTAATGCAGGATCAAGCCGATCATCATGAATTCCATGGTCAGCTTCGGCGCTTCGGGGTGAGCGCGCATCAGGTCGAGGCTGGCCAATTCGTTGCTGTGGGTTTCCAGCAGGTTGGCGAAGGCCACCGGCCGGCCCTGGAAACGAATCAGGGCGATACGGAAGTGCTGCAGGTACTCGGGGCTGAAACGCCCCAGCGAGAAGCCTTTCTCGCGCACGTTCTTGCCGCCGAGCCAGGCGTCGGAGATTTCTTTGAGCTCGGCCAGCGGAGCCTGGCCAGGTTCGTGGATCTCCAGGCTCAAGCCATCCCGACCGCCACGGTTCCAGGTGTAGCGCAGGTCTTTCATTTCCTTGCCCTTGGCTTCGAGGTCGAAGCGGCGCAAGTCGACCCGCGCTTCCTCGCCCAGCTTCAGGGCAGTCAGGCCGATGTCCATGTAGAACGGCAGGTTCTCCGCGCGCACCTGGTAGAACACCGGGCGGGCGTGGTGCAAATCGCACAGGTCACGGAACTGCCAGATCATCTCGGCGCGCTCCTGGGCCGGGCCGATCGGGTCGTAAAGCGCCACCAGGCTGCGGCCACGACGGGCATACATGAGGAAGGCATTGTCGCTGGGGTGGAACAGCAAGGCCTTGTCGCCGGTCAATGCCAGGCCACCGTCGGGCTGGTCGGAGGCCAGCAGGATGCGGTTGGCGCGTTGCAGCTCAACCTCGTCAGGCAGGTGAATGACCGGACGGGCGGTGCGCAGCAGCCAGGTCAGAGCGACAATCACCAGCAGCACCGCGCTGCCCAAGGCAGCACGCAGACCGCGGGGGGCGTCGGCGTCGAGGGTGAACTGCCACCACAGCTTGTGGGTATAGGGCACGTCCTGGTAGGCAAACAGCAGCAGCCACACCGAAGCGCCGACCACGCAGGCGCTGGCCACCAGGTACACCGGTGAGAACGGCAGTTCGAGCAGCCGGCTCGGCCGGTAGAACGAACGGCGGAAAACGGCCAGGAGTGCGGCAGTCAGGGTGAGCAGGCTGGCTTCTTCCCAGTCGAAGCCTTTGAGGATCGACAGCAGTGCGCCGACCAGCAGCAATACCGTGGTCAGCAGCCAGGCGGCCGACAGGCGTCGGCGCAGGCCCTGGGCCAGCAGCAGGCAAAGCACGCCAATCAGGCTGGCGCCGAAGTGCGAGGCGTCGATCAGCCGGTGTGGCACGAGGAAGCCCATGTGCTCCAGGCGTGTGTCGATTTCCGGGGTGGCGCCGGAGAACAGCAGCACCACGCCCGACAGGAACACCAGAATCGCCAGGATCGGTGCGCCGAGGCCCGAGGCGGCCTTGATCGCTTGCTGGGCGAACAACAGGCGGCGTGCTTCGTTGGCCAGCAGCAGCACGCAGGCCAGCAGCAGTGGCAGCACCACGTAGATCAGCCGGTACAGGAGCAGGGCGGCAGCCAGAGGCGCGGCGCCTAGCTGGTCAGCGAAGGCGGCCAGCAGGATCGCTTCGAACACCCCTACGCCGCCGGGTACATGGCTGAGCACACCAGCAGCCAGGGCCAGCAGGTAAACCAGCACGAAGGCACCGAAGGGTGGCGCTTGCGGAAGCAGCAGGTAAAGCACGGTGGCCGCAGCGGCCACATCCAGTGCGGTGATCAGCAACTGCAGGGCCGCCAGGCGGCCACCGGGCAGGCGCAGGGTGCGACGGCCCAGCTGGACCAGCAGGTTGTCGGCCAGAGGTTGCTCTGGCAGGCGGCGGCGATAGAGCCCGATCACCAGGACGGCGGTGAGGGCCAGTACGGCGATGGCGATGCCGGCCAGCAATGTCGAAGGCAGGCGCAGGGCGGTTGCCGCTGCCGGCAGGTTGCTCAAGGTGGCCAGCGCCGCCAGGGGGGGCAGTGCGCACCCCAGGGACAGGCTGGCAAACACGGTCATGCGTGCAACTTCGGCGGCGCCCAGGCCCTGACGTGCATACAAGCGGTAGCGCACTGAGCCACCGGAGAGCATCGACAGGCCGATTGCGTTGCCAATGGCAAAGGCGCTGAAACCGCCCATCACCAAGGATCGCGCAGGCAGCTTGACGGCTGCGTAACGGCTGGCCGACCACTCATAGCCCAGCAGGATCACGAACCCTGCCACCGTCGCCAGCAGGGCGCCGACCAACGACTTTGCCGGTACATCAAGCATGGCGTCGTGCAGGGCGTAGATGTCCAGTTCGCTCAACAGGTGCCGACAGGCGATCAGCGCCATGGCAAACAGCAGCAAGGTCACGGCCAGACCAATCGGCTGACGGTAACGGCTCATTCGCTCAAGCCAAGGCAGGCGCTGGGCAGCAGTTGGCAGTGCCGAGGCAAGAGGCACCTGGGGTTCGGGGGTGTGCGATGTCATAAAATGCCTCGAGCGAGTTGCACGAGGAGGGGAAGAGCTGCGGCCAAGTGAAAGTCCCTTTGGTAAACGTATCCAGATATTACTCCGGGCAACGTTACTTTCAGTCGTCCGGCAGTGTTAAAGATAGTTCATGCTCATGACGACACCTCAACCGAGCGGGTTTGGGTGTAGTACAAGGATTTATCAGGCGACGAAATGCAACAAACCCCGCGCTGCTTTTAAACAGGCGGGGTTTGTTCTGACGAATATGGTTGCGGGAGCCGGATTTGAACCGACGACCTTCGGGTTATGAGCCCGACGAGCTACCAGGCTGCTCCATCCCGCGTCAGAGGGGCGCATTCTATAGACTTGGATGCTCAAGTCAAGCGTTAACGCCAAAATGTTGCTCAATTGCTTCAGGCGCTGATTTCCAGGCAAAAGAAAAAGGCCACTGGGTTAGCAGTGGCCTTTTCTCGAATCTGGTTGCGGGAGCCGGATTTGAACCGACGACCTT
>NZ_VZII01000021.1 GCF_009391885.1 Pseudomonas sp. MN1F
ATCGCTTCATGATCGTCCCCGCCGCGATCTCGACGATCAGAAGGTTAGACAATCGCAGGCGTTTTCACACAGCCTGGACCCATTGCTGCCTCTCGTGACGGGTAGCAATAGTGGACTCATGTCATCTAGCTATGGTCTCGGTCCCGCATGATAAAGTTCTCGTGGAAATCATTTTTTGAAGTCCCTTACCGAGTACTTGGATTACGTTTACCCCGACGGGCCTTTATATCCTCGTGCGCCCCGTGCTAAAGCACGTGCTCGGCAACTTCAGGCATGGATACGCAGTGATTTCATGCCCATTCGTGAAGAGCGCTCCACTGCTGTGATCTTCTTCCGACCAACCAACAATCCGCTATCCGAAAACGCCCAACAGGCCGCGCATCGGCTATTCGAAGCGATCGATCCGCTGATAGAAGATCCATGAACTGTTGCTGGCATTCGCCGTCTTGTTTGGCATTTTTGACTACTCCACGGTTCCGGTCACGGCGAGCCTACTGGGTAGCCGGTTGGGTCTACGGAATTTAGGGCTATCGCTTGGTCTACTCTCTGCCGGGCACGCGATCGGCGGTGCATCCGGCGCATTTTTCGGAGGGTAGATATTCGATCACGCGGGTGAGTACGTTACCTTATGGTACGTCTCCATCATGCTTGCCGGCCTGGCAGCAGCTTTGATCATCCTATTGAAAGAAGAAAGGGAGCCTGCCGGTACCATTCAGGCTCAGGACGCTTAGTTTTCAGGCACTGAGCGAGACCCCAGCTAATCGCTTCCCTTCATAGCGTCCACTTCCAATTCAAACATGTCAGTACAGGAAAGCCTCTTAGCCTCAGCTACTTCCGCTTGAAGGCATCACGACGAGACTCGCGTTCGTGAAGGAAACGATCGCTGATCAGCGCTTCCAAGTCCTTGCGTTCCACAGCGTCGCCGCAGTGAGGACAAACGCTGGCCACACCCACATCATGGCCGCAGGCGCGGTGCACGAAATGTACGGCCAACCCCTCATCCGGGTTCTTGCACCACTTCTCGCCCCAGGCGCGCAGCGCGTAGATAACAGGATAGAAGTCCCATCCCTTGTTGGTCAGATGATATTCGTAGCGCAGCGGCTTCTCGCTGTAGGGCCGGCGTTCGACCAGGCCATTCGCCTCCAGCGCTTTGAGCCGCGAAGTCAGCATCTGGGGCGTAGCGGTGGTCTGGATCTGCATTTCCTCGAAGCGTGTCGCGCCCATGTACAGCTCACGCAGGACCAAAATGGTCCATTTGTCGCCCACTAAATCCATCGAGCGTGCCACCGGGCACACCGTATCGCTTGTCACGTCCAGCCTCGACATCACGCTGCTTTCTCCGCAGAAACTATTGTTTTCATAGTAACCCAGCGTGATTAACCATGTCGCATGGATTAACGCTCAAAGCCTCATCCTTGTTGACACTATGATTTTCATAGTTAGTATGAGGCCTATGCGGCTTGCGCTGTCGCAGCGCGGCATTTGTCGGTATAGCAAACGTCCCAGAACGCCTCTCTCACCTGGAGCACCATCATGACCCATCCTGTGTATGCCTCGGAGCGGACCGCTCTGCTGCTGGTCGACCCCTACAATGACTTCCTGTCCGATGGCGGCAAGCTTTATCCCATGCTCAGAAGCGTCGCGGACGAGGTTCAACTGCTCGACAACCTGCGCAGGACCGTTGCCGCCGTTCGGGCACAAGCAATTCAGGTGTACTACGTGCCTCATCGGCGCTGGCAGCCCGGCGACTACACCCGCTGGGATCACCCCAATCCCACCCAACGCCTGATCCAGGAACGTCACACCTTTGCCAAGGGCTCCTGGGGCGGCGAATGGCATCCCGACTTCGTGCCACAGGAGGGCGACATCATCATCCAGGAACACTGGGGACAAAGCGGGTTCGCCAATACCGACCTCGATTTCCAGCTGAAGCAACGAGGCATCACACACTTGATCGTCGTCGGCCTGCTGGCGAACACCTGCATCGAATCGACCGCACGCTTCGCCATGGAGTTGGGTTATCACGTCACGCTGGTACGCGATGCGACAGCCGCCTTCAGCAAGGAAATGATGCACGCGGCGCACGAACTGAACGGGCCGACGTTTGCGCACAGCATCGTCGACACCCACGGGCTCGTACTGACTTTGCAACAGCAGTGAAGAGGCTACGCATGTCTGCCTCTAGCGCATCGCCAATGGGGGTTTCCAGCCGCCTTGCCACACTCATGGCCATGTGCTGCGCGCTGGCGGTCTCGACTATCTACTACCACCAGCCGCTTCTGCCGCAGATGGCAGCGTCGTTTGGCATGGCGCCGACACAGGCCGGCCTGGTCGCCACGCTGACGCAGCTTGGCTATGCGCTAGGCCTGCTGTTCATCGTGCCACTCGGCGATTGCCGACAACCACGCCAACTCGCGCTGCTGGCCATCGCGGGAAATGCCGTTGCCTTACTTCTTTGCGCGGTATCACCGACTTTCATGATGCTGTGCATAAGCAGCCTTCTGGTCGGGGTGACGGCGATCACTGCGCAGCTCATCATTCCCTGTCTGTCGGGGTTGGCCACTCCGGCTGAGCGAGGTCGAATCGTAGGGAGCCTGCTCAGCGGCCTCTCGGCAGGCCTGTTACTGGCCCGCATGCTCGGGGGCTTCGCCGGTGCACATGCGGGGTGGAGAGTCGTCTTCGTGCTGGCCTCGCTCAGCGATGTCCTACTGCTGTTCATCGTTGCCAAGCGCCTGCCCGCCACCGCGAGTCTGCAGACGATAAGCTACGGGCGGCTCCTGGGTTCGTTAGGCAGCCTGGTCAAACAGGAAAGCGTGCTGCGTTACTGCGCGGCGAGCGGCCTATTGATGTTCGCTGCATTCAGTGCGCTGTGGGCTTCGCTTGCCGCGCTATTGGCACAACCTCCATACGGACTCGACTCCGCTACCATTGGTCTGTTTGGCCTGGTCGCGTTGTTGGGCATCGTCGCGTCACCTTGTATTGGCACGCTTACCGATCGCCTGGGCAGGCACACCATGGTTCTAGCCGGCGCGATGACCCTCGTCCTGGGCTTCGCCTGCATAGCAGCGGGCGGGCAACATCTTGGCTGGCTGATCCTCGGCATGGTGCTGCTCGACCTAGGCAATCGTGCCGGGCTGGTTGCCAACCAGGCACGCGTATTCACCCTGAGGACGGAGGCCAGAAGTCGGCTAAATACCGTATTCATGGGGTCGTATTTTCTGGGGGGAGCGATCGGCGCCGCATTGGGGAATTATGGCGTGCACCAGGCCGGCTGGATCGGCCTTGCCACTGTTGGCATTCTGCTGTCTTTAGCGGCCACAGTTATCAATGCGCTTGCACCCCGTGAATCGAGCTCGACGATGGGTGAGGTACGCCCATGAGCGATTAAAAGACGACTCGACAGCGCATCTTTTGCTGGTTTGCTTAGGCTTCCAGCCATGCCGTAAGCTGGCATTCAACTCCCGGGCGGGCGCAACACTCACCCAACAATCGAGACATCCAATCCGCTTGGCTCCCCATCAAGCTCTCATAACTGGGTGGGGATCCTGCGTCGTGTTTCGTTCGCCCCTACTCGAACACGGAACGGGGGACCAACTTTCGTGCTAGAGCGAAGCCCACTCATCGCGATACTGAACCAGGAAATCCACAAAAGCGCGCACCCTCTGCGGGATATGACGACCGTGAGGGTACAACAACGTGTACGGCCTCGATCGCCCGCTAAACGGTTTCAAGACTTCGACGAGTCGCCCATCAGCGAGCTCTTGTTCCACGATGAATTTGTAGGTTTGGAATAATCCGGCACCGTTCTTGGCAAGTGTCACTCCGCCCAGCACGTCGTCGGAACAGGAATAGCCTCCAGCAGTGAATACCTCACGCTCTCGACCGTCCTCTTGGAACAGCCAAGAGATACGCCGCCCGCTACTCGGAAGCTCAAATTGAATGCATTCATGCTGGTCCAGGTCCTGCAAAGTCTGCGGTGCCTCGACCTTCTGCAGGTAGGCTGGAGACGCTACGACAACCAACTTTGCATCCTCCAGTAACCTCGCAATCATCGTGGAATCAGGCTGAGCTCGTACCCGAATCGCCAGGTCGTACCCTTCTGCAACAAAGTCGATATTTCGATTACCGAGGTGGATATCAACGGTTACCTCAGGATATAGCTCCCGAAATTTTGGCAGCAAAGGCAGGATGCGGTGGTGCCCATAAGTCGTGGGCAGGCTGATACGAAGGCGGCCTGAAGGCGTTGCTTGAGCGCCCATAACTGCCTGCTGGGCCTCTACCAGTTGCGTGAGCGCCTGGCTGCACTGCTCGAAAAAATCCTTTCCCGCATCGGTCAATCGAATGCTTCGCGTTGTCCTTGCGAACAGCCGTGAGCCCAGCCTTTGTTCCAAGCGAAGGATCGACCTGCTCACTGCGGCCGGAGTAACGCCAGCGAGCTGAGCTGCGGCAGTAAAGCTGCCCGCTTCTGCGGACAGGCAAAACAGCTCAATACTTCCCAACTGCAGATCGTCAAAATGCCGCTTCATAGGATTTATCCGTACAGGGGCTGGTAGAAGGCTTGTTGTCGGACTGCAGTAGACGGTTGCGCGGACCGGAGAACGCTGCTTGACATTTAGACTGTTCGGTCTAATTATCCCTAGATGGACATTCCAATGAAAGCCCCCAGGCGCGGGCGCCCTCCAAAAATCTCGCGTAGCGATCCCGATACTCGGCGTGCATTGATCCGCTGTGGCGTGGAGCTGCTGACCGAGCAAGGATTCAACACTACTGGTATTGAACAGGTTCTCAAACGGGTCTCCGTACCGAAAGGCTCCTTCTATCACTATTTCGACAGCAAGGATGCCTTCGGGCGTGAGGTCCTCGCTGAATACGGAAATTTCTTTGAGCGCCGCCTGCGCCGGATCCTGCTCAACCCCCATCGAGAACCGTTGGAGCGCATCGAAGATCTGCTGCAGGAGTCGCTCATCGGCATGGAAAAGTACAACTGGCGTCGCGGCTGCCTGGTAGGCAATCTCGGCCAGGAAGTGACTTTGCTGCCCGATGATTTTCGCGATCAGATAGAGAAGATTTTTCGAGTTTGGGAGGCACTACTCAGCCAATGCCTCCAGGAAGCGCAGGCCAACCAATCGATAGCCCAGTCTGTGGAGTGCCAACAACTGGCAGCTTTTTTCTGGATTGGCTGGGAGGGCGCAATCACGCGCGCACGTCTCTGCGAAAGTGGTCACCCACTATCGATCTTCGTCAGGGGATTTCTCGCCGGCATTGCCCGGTGAGTTTTTATCGTCGATTACTAGACAACCGGTCTAAAAGGAGTCGCTATGTTCAATGCTGTCGTTGTGGAGAACCAGGAAGGCGCTAAGCAGGCACATTACAGAGAGCTATCAGATGACCAATTGCCAGCCGGCAGTGTCACCGTTGCGGTGTCTCACAGTACGCTGAACTACAAAGATGCCCTTTGCATCACAAGCCGTAGTCCTATCGCCCGGCACTTTCCCATGATTCCTGGGATCGATTTTGTAGGGGTAGTGGAGGGCAGCGAAGACAGCCGCTATCGCGAAGGCGACGCTGTTTTACTCAACGGCTGGGGTGTTGGGGAAAGTCATTGGGGCGGACTATCCCAGAAGGCCCGAGTGAGCGCAGATTGGCTGATTTCTTTGCCGCAGGGGATGACGCCGCGTAACGCCATGGCGATAGGCACCGCAGGTTATACATCCATGCTTAGTCTAATCGCCCTGGAACGCGCCGGGCTAAGGCCTGATGCAGGGCCTGTTTTGGTAACCGGGGCGAATGGTGGGGTCGGCAGCATTGCCGTAGCGCTGCTGGCCGCGCGTGGGTATGAGGTCATTGCCTCGACCGGCCGGTTAGATGAGGCAGACCACTTGGTCCGGCTGGGCGCGACGGAAGTGATTGATCGAAACACGTTATCTTCACCAGGTAAGCCATTGGGCAAAGAGCGCTGGACAGCGGCGATTGACTCGATAGGAAGTCATACCCTTGCGAACGTATGTGCTCAGACCAAAGCCGACGGCTGGGTTGCCGCGTGTGGCCTGGCACAGGGCATGGAGTTCCCGGCTACGGTAGCCCCCTTCATTCTGCGGGGGGTGAGCCTCTTGGGGATCAACAGCGTCACACGTCCATATGCCGAGCGAGTCGAGGCATGGGCTCGGCTGAACGCGGAGCTTGATCTGTCGATTCTGGAGCAGTTAACAAGCGAAGTACCACTTTCAGAAGTCATCCCTGTTGCAGATGACCTATTGGCTGGAAGGATTCGCGGGCGCCTCGTTGTTGATACCAGCATTTAATCCATAGCCCAAGCACACTCATTGCTTTCAAAGAGGCCAGCCCTCTGCGTTGGGGGCTGGATCGCTGTCAATGTGAAATACCAACCGGAGCACATGCCAATGAGGGATGCTCAAAAGGATGTACTGGACGCTTTCGATAGAGTGACGCTCATCGAGGCGGCAACCCCGAACGACTGGCGGACTCCAATCTAACCATGCACGACTTACTGCCGCTGCAGCTGCGCGACTCGGCTTGGACTGCGAACTGGTCCTCGGCAGGGTAGTGCCGCGGCATGATGCAGAGTACGAAAACAACGGCAACGTTCTTGCTTGATAAGATCTATGGCGCCAAGCTCCATGTACTCCCGCAAGGAAAAAAGGCAGCCGAGTTCGCAGCTAAAAGAATCCAGCTGCTGATCGAAGAGGGCAAGAAACCCTACCTGATCCCTATGGGGGGATCGTCACCTCTTGGCGCGCTGGGTTACGCCAGATGCGGTGATGAGATAATGCAGTATGAACGGGATAACGACATCCGCTTCGAGAAGGTACTTCTGCCTAACGGCAGCTCGGGTACTCACGCGGGTCTAGCCGCAGGTTTCGTCACGCGTGGACGATCCCCGACGATTATTCGATCCTATTCAGTGTTGGGAGAGCAAGAACAGGCGGTGCAGCAAACCCTGAAGCTCGCTAACGACGCGCTGGCATTGGTCGGGGCCTCAGAGATCGCGCCCAATCAGATCGATGTAGATGGGAATCACCGGGGAGAGGGTTATGGAATTCCGACGGCTGAGGCTCTTGAGGCAATTGCTTCCCTAGCTCAGTCCGAAGGCATCCTGCTTGATCCGGTTTACTCTGCAAAAGCCTTTGCCGGCATGCTTCATGATATTGCTGCAGGAGGCTTCGTCGAGGGGGCTAACCTGCTGTTCCTGTTTACAGGCGGCGGACCAGGCGTTTATGCCTATCGCAGTGCATTCGATTTCTGAGAAACCAGCCTTCACAGGAAACTGCTCATCACCGGAATGTGCTGGTGATGAGCATTCTGTCAATCAATGACCTGCGCTCTGACCGCCGTCGACGTGCAGGATCTCGCCGGTGACGAACGAAGCGCTGTCCAAGTAGAGAATCGCTTGAACGATGTCGTTGATCTCGCCCATGTGGCCGACGGGGTGCAGCTTGCCCAGGGCATCGTGAGTTTCGGCGCCATGCATAGGGGTCTTGATGATGCCAGGCGACACGGCGTTAGCGCGGATACCTCGTTTGGCATACTCAATTGCGATCGATTTGGTGGCAGCGTTGATGCCACCTTTGGTGAGCGATGCCATTACCGAAGGAACGCCGTCGATTGCGTGGTCAACCAGGCTGGTGGTGACGCTGACCACATGCCCGCTACCATTCTTTTCCATTTCCGCGATGGCGAGTTGGGAGATGTAGAAGAAGCCGCTCATATTGGTCGCAACGACCTGCGCATAGTCTTCTTTGGTGTAGCTGGTGAACGGCTTGGCAACAAAAATCCCGGCATTGTTGACGAGCGTATCGATGCGCCCGAAGCGGGCCACGGCTTCGCGCACAACTCGTTCCGCTGTGGCCGGATCCGCAATATCACCGGCAACAGTCAGGATATCTGGATCGGTCGATGGTTGAATGGAGCGCGAGGTCGCTACCACTTTGTGGCCGAGGGCTCGGAACCCTTCCACTACACCTGCACCAATGCCTTGAGATGCGCCAGTTACGATGATGACTTTTTGAGAATTGCTCATGATATTTCCTCTACGATGGATTAAATTTTCAGTTAGACGAAGCGGCTTGTGCCGCCTGTCTTAACACTTGCTCGTAATACTCAACAGACTGTGAGCCTGCGACGACTTGCCGATTGTTCAGTACCATTGCGGGTACAGAGTTGATGCCGCGATCCAAGTAAAAATTTTCGAGCGCTCGGACTTCATCGGTGAATTGCCCGCTTTCAAGTACTACCTGCGCTTGCTGGGCGTTCAAACCGACTTTCTGAGCCAACGCCACCAACGTCTGGTGACTGCTAGGGTTTTGCCCGTTCACGAAGTAAGCCTCAATCAGCGCTCGGTGAAGCTCGCTTTGGAGCCCTTCATTCGCTGCCCAGAACAGCAGGCGATGTGCATCATGGGTATTGAAAAAGTGAGTTCGCCTTTGGAGATTGAACTCAAAGCCGAGCTCCCATCCTCTTTCAACAACCATCTGATTACGTGCCGCCACCTGCTCCGCAGTTCTTCCGTACTTGCGAATCATGTGCTGGATGGCGTCCTCACCTTCGGCAGGCATATCGGGATTGAGCTCAAACGGTTTAAACGTCAACTCGACGTCGATTTCGTCGGCTACGTTGGCGATGGCTTGGACCAAGGCAGTCGAGCCCAGTGCGCACCAGGGGCAGACGACATCAGAAACGAAGTCGATTTTTACCGTGTGCTTCATGGCTTTGACTCCGACAATTGCTTTCTGTACTCGGTAGTCGTAATGCCGGAGTAGCCCCAGTTATCAGTGTCGACTTCTTCGATCACGATGTGGGTCAACTTAGGGTCTTTATGAAGCACGCGCTCCATAGTTTCAGTAATTTCTTTTATTACCTGAGCCTTTTGCTCTCGGGTAACACCATCACGAGTGATGCGGACGCTGATGAATGGCATGGGAAGTTCCTCTATCAAGTGTGCATTTGGGTGATGAGCAGTTGATGGAGAAACTTTAAGATTCCAGAGCAAACTGATAAATATGCCCTGAGGTACTTCATTTGTGACCTCGTGTATCGAATCACGGGGCACAACGCAGCGATGCTTGCGCTAGACCCTCGATGGCTGGCGGAGGTGGACATGGTGCCTTCGATGCTCCGCGGCTGGATCGGTCTGGCCGGGGCCTACGATTTTCTGCCCATCGCAAACCCGGAGGTGAAACCGGTTTTCTACTTTCCGAATTCGCCACCCGGCTCCCAACCGATCAACCACGTTAGCGCCAAGTCGCCCCCTGCGCTGTTAATAGCCGCAAAGGACGATACGCTGGTCAATCCCGCGCGCAACACGGGAGGCATGGCCCGCCGCTTGCGGGAGCAGGGTGTGCCCGTGCGCGAGCTCTATTTCGCAAGGCCAAGCCACGGGACATTGATTGCGGCGTTCTCCCGCCCTATGCGATGGCTGGCGCCGGTCCTGGATGAGGTGGTGGCGTTCATTCATGGGCAAAATCCAGCATCGGAAATCTCTGACGACAGATGAAGCGTTTGTGCCCAGTGCGCATCTTCTTTCTGGAAACGTGAAGACACGTTCGGGGCGAAAATTGCCTTCATCGAACGGGGCTATCGGCCGTAGTCCGCATTCCAAGCATCGAAAGCTTGCATCATCCTTTGTCTGGTCGACAGATCGGCAGGTATCAAATGCTCGATTCGCAGTGACTCTACAGTGATGTCCAGGGGTAGCCCGAAGGTCGTGAAGGTAGAGAGAAAACTCAATTCGCCATCGGCGGTGCGCACTCGTGTCAGCAGCACGGGGTTGCCAGTCTCTGCGTGCAAGGCCATGCCCGGTGGCGGGAGGCTGCTCAGGCGCTCTGCGAGCGCAGGGCTGCTGACTGACTCCCTGGCCGCGCGTTGCCACGCGGCAGCACGGATCTCTTGGGCATTGACCAGGCGATCTCCCAGGCCGCCGGGGCATAGCAGCGTTTCCAGCAGGTTGAGGCCTGATGACAGGTTCTGCTCCACACCCGCCAGCGCCAACAGCAGCCCCGTGCTCACGTTGGCGGCAGTGATATCCCAATTGCTGTCAATAACGATGGCAGGCGCCGGATTGTTTGCCTGCAGGATATGTTCGAGGGCGGTGTGCACCACACCCATAGCGGGCGCATCGAGTGGCGTCGCGGTGTAGCGCGGCGCGTATCCAGCGGCTAGAAACACTTCGTTGCAGTGATCCAGTGGCGCCCCAAGGGTCGACAGTAAGGCATGCAAGGTGCCGGGGCTGGCTTTGGCACGCCCGGTTTCCACACAGCTGAGGTGGCGCTGTGAAACCCCGGCCATCAGTGCCAGGTCAAGCTGGCTGAGCCCGGCCTGGCGGCGCAGGTGGCGCACATGCTGGCCCGCCGTTGTGGCCGGTGCGGGGGATTTTTGATGGAACAGTTGGTAACTCATGCGTCGTCTCTAGCCCGTCCTTGCGCTCGGGCTCAATGACCTCAGAGGTCATTGAGCGCCAACAATCCTATCTCTACTGTGCCAGGAAAACCTATCAGGGACATGATCATGGCACTTCGTTTTTTTGCGCTGGCATCGTTGGTGCTCTTTTCGATTTACAGCGGCTGGGCGATGTTGATTGCTGAACAATCGCTGCTGGCCTTCGGGCGCGAGCTTGTTTCGCAACCTGATAAAGCCCAGGTGAACGGTGCCTTGAACGTCTACGCGCTGTGCGTGGTTGTGCTGTTCCTCAAGATGTTTGCGGTCTCCTGTTACCAAGGTTGGTTCAGGCTGCGACACAGGGCATTCACCAACATAGAGGACGCCGCTGTTTTCAATCGGGTTGCCCGTGAAGCAGAGCTTGCACAAGTGATTCGGGCGAGCAGGGCCTGGGCAAACGACCTGGAGAACATCCCGGCTTTTTTCGCGCTCGGTGGCTTGGCCATTGCCATGAATGCACCGGCAACCGTCACGGCAGTGTTGAGCATGCTGTTCACCGCCGCCAGGGTCCTGCATACCTTGGCTTACTTGAGGGGTGTTCAGCCATGGCGCACGGTTTTCTATGGTGTCGGGATACTCTGCCTCTTGGGGCTCTGCACGTCGCTCACAATGACGATATGGGGGCGCTGATCCTGGGTTTCTGCCAGGAGCCCGAGGCAGCATTTGCTACTGCGAGGCCACCCGTGGAGAGTGCAGGAAACCCCGGACAGGCATGAAAAAAGGGGCCCGTCAGGGCCCCATCGAGGTAACTGGAATCCGCGCTTGTCAGGCTTCGATCTTGCGCGGCGCCATGAAGTACATCCAGATCAGCGCCAGGAAGTACATGGCCGGGATCATGGTGAACAGCACGGCATAGTTGTTGTTCGTCGCCGTCAGCACGCTGCCGACGATCTGTGTCATGAACATTCCGCCAATCGCCGCGCACATGCTGGCGAAGCCGAATACCGTGCTGATCAGGTGCTTGGGGGTGTAGTCCATCACCAGGCTCCAGATGTTCGCGGTCCAGGCCTGGTGCGCGCCGACCGCCAGGGCGATGGCCAGCACCGCCACCCACAGGCCGCTGGCATGGGCGGCGAAGGTCACGCTGACCATGGTGCAGGCGAAGATCAGCATCGACACCAGGCGCGCGGTGGTGGCGCGCACGCCGCGGCCGATCAGCCACGAGGACAGGATGCCGCCGCCGATGCTGCCGAAGTCCGCAGTCAGCCAGATCAGCATCAGCGGGATACCCATCTGGGTCACGCTGATGCCCAGGCTGTACTGCTGGTTGAGGAACGGCGGCAGCCAGTACAGGTAGAACCAGAACACCGGCGCGGTGATTGCGTAGGCCACGGCAAAGGCCCAGGTGCCGCGCATGCCGAGGATGCGGCTGAAAGGCAGGCGCGCCACTTCCGGCTCGACGTCCTGCTGGATGTAGTCAAGTTCGCTCTGGCGCACACTTGGGTGTGCTTCCGGGTTGAAGTACTTCAAGCCCCAGAACACCAGCCAGACCAGGCCCAGGCAGCCCATGGCGATGAACGCGGCCTGCCAGCCCCAGACGGTGAGGATCAGCGGCAGCAGGGCCGGGGTGACCATGGCGCCGACGTTGGTGCCGGCGTTGAACAGGCCAGTGGCGATGGCGCGCTCGCCAGCCGGGAACCACAGGCGCACGGTCTTCACGCAGGCCGGGTAGTTGGCCGCTTCGGTCAGGCCGAGGATGAAGCGGCAGACCATGAAACCGGCCGCCGAGGTGGCCAGGCCGTGGGCGCCGGTGGCCAGGCTCCACAGCAGCACGGCGGCGAAGAAGGCGCGCTTGACGCCGACCTTGTCGATCAGCCGGCCCTGCAGCACGAAGCCGACGGCATAGCCGACCTGGAACCAGAAGTTGATGTTGGCGTAGTCCATCGCCGTCCAGCTCATGGCCTTGGCCAGTTCCGGCTGCATGATGCCGAGCGCGGCGCGGTCGATGTAGTTCAGGGTGGTGGCGAAGAACACCAGGGCGAGCATGCCCCAGCGGGTCTTGCCGACGGCGAAGGCGCCACGGATCTTGTCGCCGATGCCGGCGGATGGCAGCCGTGGGCTGGCGGTAGTGAGCTTGGAGTGGTTCATATCCTGGTCGTTTCTTGAAATTGTAATGAACGGCTTTTTCTCGAACGTGACCTGGCCCCAGGCAGGGGGTACACGCAAGGCCGGTGCATGGTGAGCAGTGAATCGGCGACCGTCAATTCGCTGGAGGGGGCTATTGTTCGATAACCGAACAATAGCGAGCCCCGCTCACACGCTGGCCAGCGCCTTGCCCGCCAGATAGCCGAAGGTCATGCCCGGCCCCAGGGTGATACCACCGCTAGGATAATGCCCGGCCATCACGCTGTGCATGTCGTTGCCGACCGCGAACAGGCCGGGTATCGGCTGCTGTGCGTGATCGAGCACGCGCGCGGCAGCATCGGTGTGCAGGCCGGCGAAGGTGCCAAGGCTACCGGGCAGCAGTTTCACCGCATGGAAGGGGCCGTGCAGCAAGGGCCGCAACGACGGGTTGGGCCCACTCAGCGGCTCGCCCTGGGCTATGTTGTAGGCCGAGGCGCCGCGCTGGAAGGTCGGGTCTGCGCCGAGAGCCGCATGGCGATTGAACTCGGCCACGGTGCGTTGCAGCTGTTCGGCATCGATCCCGCAGCGCTGCGCCAGTTCTGCCAGGGACTGGCCGCTGAACAGATAGCCACGGCGCCGATAGAAGCGGGTCGGGAATGGGAACGGCTTGGCCCAGCCGATACCGTAGCGCCGCTGTGCGGCATGGTCGCAGATCAGCCAGGCCTCGTGCGCTTCGCCCGCTGGCGTGGCGGCGAACAGTGCATTCATGAAGTCGTGGTAGCAGTCGGCTTCGTTGACGAAACGCTGGCCGTCACGGCGCACTGCGATGAAACCGGGCTTGGCGCGGTCGATCAGGTGCGGAAAGTGGCCAACGCTGCCGTCACGGCGCGGTACCTGCGAGACCGGTGCCCAGGCGCCGGCCTGTGCCAGCGTGGGGCCGAGCCGGGCACCGACCTGTTCACCCAGGCGCAGGCCGTCACCACTGTTCTGCGGCGGCGCGGCCGAGTGATGCTGAGTGCCATCGGGCGCATGGGGCATCAGCTGGGCGATGCGCTGGCGATCGTGGGCAAAGCCGCCACACGCCAGGACCACGCCACGGCGTGCGTGAATCACCTGGCCATTGGCGAACTGGGCGCCGTCGATGCGCCCATTGCCAAGCAAGCGGGTGGCCGCTTTGTCGGTGAGCACGGTCACCCCGAGGTCCAGGGCACTGCGCAACAGGCGGGCGACCAGGGCGTTGCCGTTGACCAGTTGCAGGCCGCGCCGATGCAGCAGCAGGTCGCGGCCATGGCGCAGCAAGCGCTTGCCAACGTGCAGGGCTGCTTGAGGTGAGCGACGGGCATTGAAGAAGGCGGCCAGGTCGGCGCCACCGGCGATGCCCATGCCCGCCAGGCTGATGATGTCCAGCGGCGGGCGCAGCTTGTGCAGCCATGGCCCGAGCAACCGACCGTCGAACGGCAGCGCGCACAGCGAGCGCCCGCCACGCGCGCTGCCGTCGCCTTCACGCATGTCGGGCATCTTGCTGCCGGACTGGAACTGCACGGCCGTGTGTTGCTGGAAGAACGCCACCATCTCCGGGCCATGGCGCAGGAAGGCTTGCTGGCGAGGGTCCAGTTCGGCGACGTGGGTCTGGGCGCGCAGGTAGCGTTCCGGAGCATCGTCGCTTTCGACGATGCCTTCGGCGACGGCCAGCGGGTTGCGTGGAATCCACAGCCAGCCCCCCGACCAGGCACTGGTGCCGCCAAGCTGGCTGGCCTTTTCCGCGACGATCACCTGCAGGCCGTGATGCGCGGCGGTAACGGCGGCCGCCAGGCCAGAGGCACCGGAACCGATGACAAGTACGTCACACGCGAGGGGTTGCATGCTGGGGTCCCGCTCAGGTTAATGAAGTGGTCAGTTATTGCAGCGGTGAAAAGCCCGTGGGCCGCAGCAGCCGCGAGTGCAGTTGCACCACCGCGCCCAGCTCCCGGTTACGCCGCGAGAACTCCGCCCAGCGCGGGTCGGCGGCCATCGCGGCGCGGCGCGCCATGCGCTCGTCGAGGCTGGCGTAGGCCCACATATGCACCACCTGGTTGACCTCGCCGAACTCGCTGGTGAAGAAACCCACCAGGTTGCCCAGGTGCTCGCTCTGCACCTCCAGCGCATGGCTCTGATACAGGGCCAGCCAGTCGGCCATCTTCAGCGGGTCGAGGGTGTAGGTTCTCAGTTCGTAGTACATGTGGGTTTCTCCAGAAGGGTGGCTGGCGCCTGCAGGCGCTCGGCGATATGGCTGGCAGCGATCCAGCCAAAGGTGAGGGCGGGGCCGAGGGTGATCCCGGGGCCTGGGTAGGTGCCGTTCATCATTGAGTTCATGTCATTGCCCACGGCATACAGCCCGGCAATGGGCGCGCCGCTGCGGTTCAGCACGTTGGCATTGGCGTCGGTCACCAGGCCGCGTGCCGAGCCGAGGTCGCCGGTATGGAGGCGGATGGCGTAGTACGGCGCTTTGGTCAGTGGCGCCAGGCACGGGTTGGGCTGGTGCTGTGGGTCGCCCATGTAGCGGTTGTAGCTGTTGCCGCCTTTGCCGAATTCACGCTCGATGCCGTTACGCGCGTCGGCATTGAAGTGCTCAAGCGTCTGCTGCAAAACCTGCGGATCGACGCCGATGGCCGCAGCCAGGGCAGGCACGCTGGCGGCGCGCTGCAGGTAGCCGGCGGCGATCAGCGCCGCGTTGTCCACCGGTTTGGGCCGCGCCAGGCCCAGGCCATAACGGTTCATCGCCTCGGCGTCGCAGATCAGCCAGCAATGGCCGATGCCGTTGGCGAACATGGTCTGCACGAAGTGGTGGTAGGAATTGGACTCGTTGACGAAGCGCCGCCCGCCCGGGTCGACCGCGATCACCCCCGGCTTGGCGCGGTCGGTGACCAGGTGCGGAAAGCGTTCGCGCTCGCCATTGGCATGGCGCAGCTCGGACACCGGTGCCCAGAAGAAATTGGCCGCCAGGCCCTCGCCCTGGGCGGCTGCTACTGCCTCGCCAAGGCGCAGGGCGGCGCCGTCGTTGGTCGGCGGCGACATGCTCAGGTGTGGCGCTGTGGCGTCCGGACGATAGCCGGCAGCCAGCTGCCCGGCAGCAAAACCGCCCATGGCACAGACCACGCCACCGCGGGCCTGCACCGGTATTCGCCGGCCTTCGCGCTGCACGATGACACCGGTTACCACGCCGTGTTCGACGACCAGCTCTTGCGCTTCGCTGCGCAGCCACAGGTGTGTGCCATGGGCGAAGGCGCTGCTGGCCAGGCGGGCGATCAGCGCGTTGCCGGTGGTCAGGCGAGTACCCCGCGGGTGCTTCAGGCGGTCCCGCGCATAACGTGCCATCAGTTTCAGGCAATGCCACAGCGAGGCGGGCGAGCGGCGCAGGTTGAGAAAGTGCTGGATGTCCACGCGGTTGACCATCATGCCGCCGAACAGCAGCATGCCCGGTGGTGGCATCTTCAGGTCCTTGAAGCGTGCACCGAGGTGGCGACCGTCGTACTCGACCATCTCCAGCGCCCGGCCGAACTCGGTGGCGCCGGGCTCGTCGGGGTAGTAGTCCGGCGAATGCGGGCGCAGGCCGTAGCGCAGCTCGGTGTTGTGCTCCAGCCAGCGCAGGGCCTGGTGGCCACGCGCGATGAAGGCATCCACCAGCGCCGGGTTGTAGCCTGCGCCGATGATAGTCTGCAGGTAGGTGCGCATGGCCTCGGGCGAATCCTTGGCACCGGCAGCCTGTGCCTGATCGCTGCCGTAGATCCATGCCGCGCCGCCGGAAATCGCCGAGGTGCCGCCAAAGTGCTCGGCCTTCTCCACCACCAGTACCTTCAGCCCGCGGCGGGCCGCCGTGGCCGCCGTGGCGAAGCCCCCGGCACCGCTGCCCAGCACCACCAGGTCGAACACCGCTTGTTCGCTAGCGCTCATGGCTTCAGATCTCCAGCGGCGTGACGCCCATGAAGGCGCCGAGGTGGCCCAGTTGGGCGAAGGCCATCTGCGCGCCGGTCTGGATCGGGCAGCCGCGTTCACGCGCCTTGTGCAGCAGTGGGGTGATTTCCGGCGAGGTGACCACGTCGGCCACCAGCGTGGCGGCTTTGAGGGTCTCCAGCAGTGCAGCCGGCAACGGCAGGTCGCCGCTGTTGCCCATGCCGACGGGGGAGGCGTTGACGACCAGGTCGAAGTCCTCCAGCGAGTGATACTGTGTGGCGATTTCCAGTTCCGGGAAGGCATTGCCCAGCACTTCGCCCAGCGCACCGACGCGTTCGGTGCTGGGGTCGCTGAGGGTGATCTGGCCCAGGCCTGCTTCACCCAGCGCATAGGCGATCGCACTGCCGACCCCGCCGCAGCCCACCACCAGCGCCCGCTTGCCGCTGGCCACGAAGCCTTGCAGGCGGGCGGCGCCGAGGAAGCCCGCGCCATCGACGTTATCACCCAGCAGGCGGCCGTCGCGCTCGCGGCGGATCACGTTGACCGAGCCCAGTGCCTTGGCGCGGTCGCTGAGCCCGTCCAGTCGTGTGGCCAAGGCCTGTTTGTAGGGCACTGTCACCACACAGCCGCGCAGGTTGCGCCAGCCGCGCAGGTTGTCGACAAAAGCACCCAGCGCCGTTTCCTGCAGGTCGATGGGCAGCATCGCCAGGTCGCGGGCGTTGTTGGCGAACCAGGTGTTGAAGTTTTCCGGCGACTTCACCTGAGCGATTGGCGAACCGACGATGGCGACCAGTTCTGTCGAACCTCGGATCATGCTGACCTCCGTTGTGACTGTTGTTGTGGAGGCAAGCTTGGCGCGAGGTGGCGCCCTCAACAATGCGCTTATCGAGCGATTGATGCGATAATCGCAGCCAGCATGCGTTAATCGCATTAAAGGCCACTTTCCAAGAGCCGAGTTCATGTCCCCACCCGAGATCCACCCCCGCGACCTGATTGCCGGCCTGCAGAAAGGCCTGGCGCTGATGCAGCTGTTCAGTGCCGAGCAACCACGCCTGAGCGTGCCCCAGGCGGCCAGGCTGTCCGGCCTGACCCCCAGTGCCGCACGGCGCTTTCTGCTGACGTTGGTGCATGAAGGCTTTGCCGAGACCGACAACCGCCATTACTGGTTGACGCCCAAGGCCCTGCGTATCGGCCAGGCCTATGTCGACTCGGCGCAGTTGCCGCGCATGTTGCGGCCGATCGTCGAGCAGGTGGCACGGCAGACCCAGGAACACGTGTCGGTGGGCAGCCGTGATGGGGACGAGATCATTCACCTGGTGCGCAGCCGCTACAGCCACATTGCTTCGTTGTCGATCCGCCCCGGGTCACGGGTGCCGATGTATTGCACGGCCAGTGGCCGGGTCTGGCTGGCGTGGCTGGAGCCGGAGCAGCGCGAGGCATACTTCGCACGCAATCCGCTGCATGCGCTTACGCCCTACACCCAGACCGACCGGGCATTGCTGGAGGCGCAGCTGCAGCAGGTGAGGGCGCAGGGCTACAGCATCGTCGATCAGGAATACGAAATCGGCATGCGCGTGCTGGGCGTGCCGCTGCTCGACCGCAGCGGCCAGCTGAAGGCGACCCTGACGATCACCACCCATGCTGCGCGGTTGAGCGTTGACGAGATGCGCCTGCGCTACCTGGCGACGCTGTATGAGGCGCAGGCACTGCTCAAACCGGTGCTCGATTGAGCGCCGGCCAGCTGGCGGCGCGGATTCCGGCCAGTGCAGCCCGGTATTGCATGGCCCGATCTGATTCGCTTGCAGGGCGCATCCGTTGCTGGGCATGATCAAGCTCCCAGACATAGGAATAGGAATGCCAACATGCCTGCTTATCTTGCCGCGCAGAACGAATTGCTCGTAGGGGATGGCCTGGTAGTCGAGGCGCCGGCCGGGGAAGGGCCCTTCGTCGTGGTGTTCGAGGACGATGAGGAAACGGGATATTTCTACGCCCTGGACAGCTCAGGCGGCGGCAACCCGATCCAGAATGCGCTGCACATCTACGACGTGGAGAGCGTCACGGACCGGGACAAACCGTCGATGGTCAAGATTGCCTGGTCCGAGGACCACCGCAAGGCGCTGCTGCTGATCAACGACTACCCCCATGCGGTCTTCGACTTTGAAGCCAAGCAGGGGCATTGCCGTACCGGGTTCCCATTGCCGATGGACAACGGCTGGTCGCACGCGGGCCATGAATGGGATGACAGCGCACTGCGGCATTTTGCCTGAAGGCCATTCAGGCTTGACCAGCCAAGGCTCGATGGATGGCCTTGATCTGTTCAGTGCCAAGTAGCCAAAGACCGTCAAAAAGCCGAAAAGTTTCGCAGAAAAAACAGCAACTTAGAGAATTTTTACAACCCGTGTTACTCGTCGGATTTCCGTTGTAAGCCTCCGTGCAGAGCCTCAGGATCGCCTCGGCATTCCCTTGAGGCTTTCATGAATGAAGTACTCCTCGATTCTGTTGTTGTCACTTGGCCTGCTGAGCGGCGTTGCATCGGCAGGCGGTAATACCGAAGCAGGCATAGGCGGCGCATTGGGCGGGGTATTGGGCTCGGTGGTCGGCCAGTCGATCGGTGGCAGCACCGGCTCGGCAATCGGCGCAGGCTTGGGTGGCGCGGCCGGCGGTGCGGTGGGTGCCAACAAGCACAGCCGTGGCGAAGCTGCCATTGGCGGCGCACTGGGCGCCGCCGGCGGCAACGTGGTAGGTCGGCAGATGGGCGGCACCACGGGCAGCATGATTGGTGCGGCTGCCGGTGGCGGCGTGGGCGGTGCCCTGGGTAACCACATGGGCCGCGAATACGACGATGAAAGTGGTCACCGCGGCGGTGGTCGCGGCTATGACGATGATGACGACGACCGTGGCTGGCGCCGTCACCACCACGACCGTGGCCACCACTATGGCTGGCGCAAACACCACCGGGACTGGCGCGACGACGACTGATCGGCGCCAAGGCTGGCGCGCCTATCAAGGCGCGCCGAACAGCATCGTCCAATACACGCCCTGATCGCTGCGCGCATTCGCGACATAGGCCGCGCCAACCTGGGTGAACATCGGGTTCATCAGGTTGGCGCAATGCCCGGGGCTGGCCAGCCAGCCGGCCATCGCCTTGCTCGGGGACCCTTGGCCGGCGGCAATATTCTCACCTACCTGACGCCCCCGGTAGCCGGCATCCCACGCCCGGTCTGCGGGCCAGTCACCGTTGGGATCACGGTGCGCGAAGTAATTGCCGTTGGCCATCGCCCGGCTATGGCGCTGCGCCGCCGTTCCCAGGGCGGTGTTCCAGGTGAGCGGCCGCGCAGCGGCGAAACGCTGGCGACCACACAATCGCGGTTTCGCTCGTGCTGCGTTGACCTCGGCCAGTAACGCTTTGCTTGCAGAGCGCTGATCGCCCAGCTGAGCGTCGAGCACGGGACGCGCCAGCACCACCTGCCACTCGCTGCGGGCGCGACTGACGCCGATATCGGCAAACTGGTTATCGAGCAAGGCAGCGCAGTAGCTGCTGCGCAACCTGTCAAAAGCCTCCTCGGCATCCTGTGCACCGATTACACGGATGCTGCGCACCCTTGCTGCCTGATAGCCGGCGGCCTTCAAACCTTCGCGCAAAGCGCCGCCGTAGCCGACCGGCAACGCCAGGTTCGACTTCAACGTAAGCGGTGTCGAGACCAACACCCGGCGCCCTTCGCAGCGCTGTGGCTGGGCGCGGTAGTCGTTGATGGCTGCCACCAGTTGGCGTTCCCCGCTGGCATGGGCGGGGCTGATGATCAGCGGGAAGCAATGAACGAGGCACAGCGAGACAAACGACGAGCAGCGGGCAGCTTGGCGCATGGGGCGGACAGCTCTGCAGGGATGATGGCGGGAGTGCCGAACAAAGGGCCCGGATATGACTGCGCGCCTCAATTCAGGTTCACCAGCAGAGGTGACAAATCTGTCGCCAGGGGCCGCGATGCGGCCCCGTTTTACCCAGCACGGATTCTCGACATTTCCCCCGCATAGGGCTCAAGCCGCAAAGGGCAGGGGGCTTGAGCCCAGCGAGGGTCAGATCAAGCCTTCGGCTTGCAGGGTTTTCTGCACGGCAGGGCGGCTGGCCACGCGTTTCTGGAACGCCGCCACGGTCGGCCAGGGTGATAGGTCAATGCCCAGCATTGGCGCCCAGTTCACGATGGTAAACAGGTAGGCATCGGCCACGCTGAAGTGCTGGCCGGTCAGGAAGTCCTTGCCCTGCAATGCCTTGTCCACGAAGCCCAGGCGTTTGCCGAAGGTATCGATGGTCTTGCTCTTGGCCTCTGGGCTGTAGTAATCCGCGCCGCTGGCAGTCGTGTGGTGCTTGAGGTCGACTTTTTCGGCGGTGTAGGTCAGGCCCAACTCGTTGAGTACGATATGCGGCGAGAGTGAGCAGGCACCTGGCGAGTAAAAGAGCTTCATTTTCGTCTCCCATTTGCGTGGGTCAGCCGTGCGAAGGCTGGCGAGGTGAGGCACTGTGCAGCGCTCTGGTTATGACACCAAAGCGGGAATTCACGCAAGACGCCAAGGGAGCTTCGTCGACGCGAGCCCCTGTTTTTCAGCACACTCGAAGAATAATCGTTGCTTTTGGACAAGCCTCGATTAATGTAGAGGAAAGTACATTTTTCGTTGAGTATTCTACATGACCTTGTGGTCGCTATTGATCCTTGGGTTGCCGACGGCCAACGCCACCGAGCGAATGCGTGCCTGGAGGACGCTTAAAGCCTCGGGTGCAGCTGTCCTGCGGGATGGCGTATACCTGCTGCCGGAAAGACGCGCGGGCCGAGAAACCTTCGAAGCTGTGGAGCGAGATGTGCTGGCCATCAACGGCACCGCGTTTCTGTTATCGCTGTCTGAACGTGAAGAGCGCTTCAGCGGGCTGTTCGACAGAAGCGATGAGTACGCCAGGCTGATGGACGAAATTGCACATAACCGGGCTGATTTGACGCCGGACAATGCGCTTCAGATAGCACGGCAGGCACGCAAGCTCAGAAAGGCTTTCGGCCAGTTGGCGGCGATCGATTTCTTCCCAGGCCTGATCAAGGCTCAAGCCGACTCGGCACTGCAAGAGCTTGAGACCGCTATTAGCCGGGCACTGTCCACCGATGAGCCGCGTGCGCACGATGAAGCTATTACTCGACTGGCGCGCACCGACTACCAGGGGCGACGGTGGGCAACCCGAAAACGTCCCTGGGTGGATCGGTTGGCCTGTGCCTGGCTGATCCGTCGCTTCATCGATGCCGACGCCCAATTCATTTGGTTGGACAGCCCCAGCGACTGCCCGAGCGATGCACTGGGCTTCGATTTTGATGGGGCCCGGTTCAGCCACGTTGGCCAGCGGGTTTCCTTGGAGACCCTCATCGACAGCTTTGCCGTGCAGCAGCCAGGCCTGGCACGCCTGGCTGGCATCATTCACTACCTGGATGTGGGGGGTAACCAACCTTCCGAAGCTCCAGGTATCGAGCGTGTCCTCGCCGGCTTGAGAGAGAGCATTGGCGATGACGATCAACTGACCATGGTCGCCGCGGGCATCTTCGATGGCCTGCTGACGGCTTTTGCAAGTGAGGAAGCCCAAAATGGTTGATACCACCTCCGTAGTGAGTGAGCAGCCGCCATCACAAGCGACTCGGCAGCCGATAGGCTTGTATGAAGCCTTCCTGTTCTGGCTCAAGTTAGGCTTCATCAGCTTTGGCGGGCCCGCCGGGCAGATCTCGATCATGCACCAGGAGCTGGTCGAGCGCCGGCGCTGGATCAGCGAGAAGCGTTTCCTGCACGCGCTGAACTACTGCATGTTGTTGCCCGGCCCCGAGGCTCAGCAGCTCGCCACGTATATCGGCTGGCTCATGCACCGCAGCTGGGGCGGGGTGATTGCCGGCGCATTGTTCGTGCTGCCTTCGCTGTTCATCCTGATCGCGTTGTCCTGGGTCTATGTCGCCTTTGGCGAGGTACCGGTCGTCGCCGGGATCTTCTATGGCATCAAGCCGGCGGTCACGGCCATTGTCGTCCACGCCGCCCACCGGATTGGTTCACGCGCCCTGAAGAATGGCTGGCTGTGGGCCATGGCCGGAGCCTCGTTCGTGGCCATCTTCGCCCTTAATGTGCCGTTCCCACTGATCGTGCTGATGGCCGCCCTCATCGGCTATGTGGGGGGTCGCTTGGCGCCAGGCAAGTTTGTGGTCGGCGGCGGTCATGGGGCCGTGAAGGACAGCTTTGGCCCGGCGCTGATCGATGACGACACCCCACCCCCTGAGCATGCCCGTTTCAGCTGGGGGCATCTGCTACGCCTGCTGCTGATCGGTGCAGGGCTGTGGGTACTGCCCATGGGGTTGCTGACGCTGTCGTTCGGCTGGGGCGGCACCCTGACGCAGATGGGCTGGTTCTTCACCAAGGCCGCACTGATGACCTTTGGCGGTGCCTACGCGGTGCTGCCCTATGTCTACCAGGGGGCTGTCGGGCACTACGGCTGGCTCTCACCCACCCAGATGATTGATGGCCTTGCGTTAGGGGAAACCACGCCAGGCCCGCTGATCATGGTGGTTGCCTTCGTCGGCTTCATCGGTGGCTACGTCCATCCGATGTTCGGTGCCGAGCACCCGTTCCTGGCCGGCGCAGTCGCGGCAAGCCTCGTCACGTGGTTCACCTTCCTGCCGTCGTTCATCTTCATCCTTGCCGGAGGCCCGGTGGTGGAGTCGACTCACAACGAGATGAAATTCACCGCCCCGCTAACAGGCATCACCGCCGCTGTGGTGGGGGTGATCCTCAACCTCGCCCTGTTCTTCGGCTACCACGTGCTTTGGCCAACGGGTTTCAGTGGGGCGTTTGACTGGCCTTCTGCAGTGATCGCGGTTAGCGCTGCGATTGCGCTGTTCCGCTTCAAGCGAGGGGTGATTCAGGTGCTGTTCGCCTGCGCACTGGCAGGCCTGGCCGTTCACCTGTTGCGTGCATGAAACCAGAGCAAACCAGCGACGGCCCAACCCGGGCCGTCGCTGGTCGGTCTATCTATTTGGGCATCAGCACAGTATCAATGACGTGGATCACGCCGTTGGACTGCATTACATCGACGATGGTAACCGCAGCCTTGCCGCCCTTGGCGTCCATCAACCAGAGTTTGCTGCCGTGCATCATCACGGTGAGCGGCTCCCCCTGGACGGTGGTCAGCGTGGTTTTGCCACCCTGCATCTTGACCTCGTCCATGAGTTGCTTCGCCGTATGAGTACCGGCTACGACGTGATAGGTCAGGATCTTCGTGAGGTCGGCCTTATGTTCAGGTTTCACCAAGGTGTCCACCGTACCTGCCGGGAGCTTGGCAAAGGCTTCGTTGGTGGGCGCGAAGACGGTGAACGGGCCTTTGCCGTTGAGGGTATCCACCAGGCCGGCGGCTTTGACAGCTGCCACCAGTGTCGTGTGGTCCTTGGAGTTGGCCGCGTTTTCAACGATGGTCTTGTCCGGGTACATCGGTGCGCCGCCCACCATTGGCAGGTTTGCGGAAAAACCATTGGATGCCACAAGGCACAGGGCGACCAGGCAGGTTTTTGCGAGGCGTTGAGCAAAGCTAGGCATGATGCGTCTCCTCGATTCTTCGACCCTTCGAATGAAGGTGAGGAATATACGGAGCAGCCCAGGAAACGGATGCATCACAGCGACGATATTTTTCCTTGAGCAATGACGGGCCCGGTGGGCAAGCCCGTAGGTGAGCCGTTTTCAGGCTCTAGCGACACGGCTAGCACTGCACCATCGCCGAGTGATGCCGCCAGCTCCGGTGGAATGGCCAGGTCTGCGGCCGCATTCGCCGGGAGCAGGCCCAGCGAGTGAGGTTTGCCATCCTTGCCAATTAGCCAGGCTTGGGCGCTGAGGTCCTTCCAGTTCGAGGCACGCGTGGGCACAAATAGCACGGCGCGGTCGCCAGGGTGGACCGTTGCGGTAAACAGGACATCACCGTCACTTTGCTCAAGGCGGGCCAGTAGGGTTGTCGCTACCCTGTGCTCGGGCATGCCAAGGGTGAAGACAGCGATGATCAGGCCGGCAGCCAGGGCCGCAGTGGTCCAGCGCCAAAAACCGACAGTTTGCCACCCGCTACGACGGGGTTGCTTCATTGACGGCTCATTCGAGAACAGTTGCGCCTCGATCCGCTGCCAGGTGCGGTCAGGCGGACTGACCTCAGGTACCTGACTCAACCAGCCCTCGAACTGACGCTGCCACGCAGCCACTGCGGCTTGCACGGCGGGGTCGCGCGCGGCCAGCGCCTCCACCTCTTCGCAGGCTTCGCGGCCAAGCACTCCCAGCACGTATTCGGCGATCAATAGATCGCGATCATCATCCGGGGGAAGTTCGTGTTCGTTCATAAGCCAAGGCACACACGCAGTCTGAGGAGCCCACGGCGAATCCAGCTTTTCACTGTCCCTAGGGGGACGCTGTGACGCTCAGCCAGTTCAGCGTAGGAATAGCCTTCGAAAAATGCCACTCGAATGTATCGCTGCTGGTCTTCCTCAAGTGTCGCGAGGCAGCGCTCCAGGGCACTGCCTTGGTGATCTCGCTCGACGCTGTCCACTACCGAATCCAGCGTGGGCCACTGCGTGAGGGTTTCGAGGGGTTCGTGGATGTGCCGGGAACGGCGTCTGTCGATTGCCTTGTGTCGAGCAATCGAAGCCATCCAGGTGCCAGCACTGGATAGCGCCGGATCGAAGCTGGAGGCCTTGAGCCAAATACTGGTGTAGATCTCCTGAAGGACTTCTTCTGCCTCTGCGCGGTTGTTCAGGTAGTACAGGCAGATACCGAACAATTTAGCCGAGGTGGTGCGGTACAGTGCCTCGAATGCCAGACGGTTGCCTGTGCCACAGGCCAGCAGCAGCACGTTCTGCGCCGCAGCTTGCGACTGCTCGGCATGATGACCTGTGATGTCAGCGCTTATGGCCAATGTGCAGTCTCCTGAAGGCGCTAAACAACCTTAGCCCGGATTTTCAATCGCTGGCGACCCAGGCTGCCGGTTTCAGCCGATCTGCACACCGTTACGGCCTGCGTCCTTGGCCCGGTACAGCGCCCGGTCGGCGCGCGCGAGCAGGGCCTGTTCGCTCTCCAGTTCACTACCCGTCGTGCAGGCGATGCCGATGCTCACGGTCACTCGGGAGAAAGGGCTGAGCGGGTGGGTGATGGGCTCCTTGCTCAGGCTATCGAGCATTGCCTGGGCGACAATGGCCGCGCCGGCGCTGTCGGTGCCGGGCAGGATCGCGGCCAGCTCCTCGCCGCCATAACGGGCCAGCAGATCGGGGGGGCGACGGATGCAGGCCGATAGCCGCTTGGCCACCAGGTGCAGGCAGGCGTCACCGGCCGGGTGGCCATAGGTGTCGTTGTAGCGTTTGAAGTGGTCGATATCGATCATCAGCAAGCTCAGGGCGCCGCCGTTGCGCCGGGCCCTTCCAGCCTCCCGGGCCAGGGCCTGGTCGAAACTGCGGCGGTTGGCCAGCCCGGTCAGTGCATCGTGCATCGCCAGGCGTTCGAGCTGCTGGTTGCTGTCGAGCAGCTGTTGCTGGGCCACCCGCAGGTCACCCTCGGCCAGGCTGCGCCGGCGCATGGCGCGGATCAGCAGCCAGCCGATGGTGCCGGTCAGGCCCAGCAGTGCGCAAACCACCAGCAACGACAGCTGCGCCTCGAGCTGCCAGGCGGCCAGTGCTTCACCCTTGCCCAGGGCGACGGTGGTCACCAACGGCAGGTGGTCGCTCTTGCGAAACGCATACAGGCGCTCGACGCCGTCCAGGCTGGAGGTGAACGAGGCGGTGCCGACCGACTTGTCGACCAGGTACTTGGTGTAGATCGGCGACTGGGAAAAGTTGCGCCCCATGTCCTGCTCGCGAAACGGGTAGCGCACCAGCATTGAGCCGTCGGTGTAGGACAGCCCGATGGCGCCATCCCGGCCGACGTCAATCTGACCGAACAGGTGCAGGAAGTTCTCGACCCCCAGCGTCACCGCCACCACGCCGGCGAATTCGCCCTTGGCATCGTTGAAGCGACGACTGATGGTAATCACCCATTCCTGGTTGGAGCGGCTGCGGATGGGCAGGCCAATGAACGACTCACGCGAAGGGTCGTCGCGGTGATGGATGAAGTAGGCCCGGTCGCTGCTGTTGGCACCGGCCGGGATCGGGCGATTGGAGGACATCAGCCAGCGCCCGTCCCGGGCGTAGATGGTAATGCCGCTCAACTGTGGCATCAGCGGCTGTTGCCGGCTGATCAGCTGGCTCAGCCGTTCGATCTGTGCCGGCCCGCTGCCTTCGTTTTCCAGGCGTTCCACCAGGCCGAGCAGGATCATCGAACTTTGCCGCACGATGCCTTCGGAATAGGTGGAAAGCGCCTGGGTGAGGTTCAGGCCATGGGTGTTGATGTCTTCCAGCGCACGTTCGCGAGAAGCCATGACCTTCCATAGCGTCAACGAAGCGAGTGAGCAACCAATGACTGATAGCAAAAGGACAACGAGATGAATGTCACGCTTCACGTTAGTACCTGAGAAGTCCGGATTTCGACGCTGGCGATCATTGGCTGAAGGCCATGGCACTTAGCCATTCCTGGCATTAGAGCTAGAATACCGTGGAGTCGAATCGAACCGCAGCAGATACATCACTTACTTGAGCATATTGACGGGCATTTGTTGTCTCTGAATGGCTGCTCAGCGACCGATCAGCTCCGCCAGCAGCCGTTGCTTGTAACCATGCAGCAAAGCGCTGTCGCGTTCGCGCGGGTGCGGCAGGTCGACGCGCAGGTCTTCGCGGATACTCCCGGGGTGCGCATCCATCACGATCACCCGGTCGCCCAGGTAAAGCGCTTCTTCGATGTCGTGGGTCACCATGATCACGGTGCAGCCCTCCTGTAGCCAGATGCGTTGCAATTCCTGTTGCAACCGTACCCGGGTCAACGCGTCGAGCGCGCCCAGTGGCTCGTCGAGCAGCAGCACCTTGGGCTTGTTCACCAATGCCCGGGCAATGGCTGCCCGTTGCGCCATACCGCCCGAGAGCTGGTGCGGGTAAGCGCTTTCGAAGCCGCTCAGGCCTACCAGCTCGATGTGTTCGGCCACCAGCCGGTCTTTCAGCGTGGCCGCCATGGCGTGATTCTTCAGGGCCAGGGCAATGTTCTGCTGCAGGGTCATCCAGGGAAACAGGCGATGGTCCTGGAACACGATGCCGCGCTCCAGGCCCGGCCCGCGCACGGGCCGGCCATCGAGCAGAATCTGCCCTTGATAGTCTTGATCGAGGCCGACGACCAGCCGCAGCAGTGTCGATTTACCGCAACCACTGGCGCCGAGAATGCTGACGAATTCGCCGGGGCGAATATCCAGGTCGATGTTTTCCAGTACGGATACCGGCTTGCCCTTGAGCGGGTACTGCTTGCTCAAGCCTTGGATGGACAGTGCGCCAGCGATGGCGCTGGGGTGAAACGGATGGGCGACGGCGTTCATGGTCGGGGCTCTTGAGGGTTCAGGCATCAGTGGTTCGGGCGCCAGCGCAGCAGGCGGCGGGCGAGGCGGCTGCAGAGCCAGGACATCAGGTAACCGCACAAGCCGATGCACAGCACGCAAACCACGATGATCTCCATGCGTGCCGCCGCCTCGGCATTCATCATCAAGCTGCCCAGGCCGGCGCCGGAGGACAGGAACAACTCGCTGCCCACCGAGGTTACCCAGGCGAATGCCAGGGCCTGCAGAACCCCGGTGGCAATGCCGGGCAGGGCTGCCGGCAGCAGTATCAGGCGCAATTGCTGCCCGTGGCTGAGCATCAGCACGCGCGCGGCTTCGCGGTGCTGGCCTTCGACCTGGCGCAAGCTTTCGCAGCTGTTGAGCGCCACCGGATAGGTGGCCGCCAGGCTGACGATCAGCAGCTTGGCGCCCTCGCCGTTACCCAGCCACAGGGCGATGAGCGGGATCCAGCCCAGCATCGGCACTTGGCGCAGGGCGTGGAACAGTGGGGCGATCAGCCGGTTGGCCGGCGCCGAAAGGGCCATCAGGGCGCCCAGGGCGAGGCCGGTGACGATACCGATGGCCAGCCCCGTACAGGTGCGCAGCAGGCTGGCCCACAGGTTGACCAGCAGTTCGCCGCTGCCCAACAGTTCGCTCAATGCCGAACCGACCTCGGCCAGCGGCACGAAGGCATAGGCCCCTGCCGCGCCCTGACGCGAGGCGTATTCCCAGGCACCGAGCAGCAACAATGGCAACACCACACCCCGCAGATTCTTCAGGTTCATCAGCAATCCTCAACGGCTCTGCCAGGCGGTAAAGCGCCTTTCGACGCAGCGCAGGCCATGATCCAGGGTGAATCCGATTACCCCGGTAAGCACCACGCCGACCATCACCACGTCGATGCGCAACATCTGCCGGCCCATTTCGATCATTTGCCCCAGTCCGCTGTCGGCGGCCAGCAGCTCGCACGCCACCAGCACCACCCAGGCGCGCGTCAGGGCAACGCGGATGCCGGTGACAATGGCCGGCAGGGCCGCCGGCAGGGCAATGCGGCCCACCCGTGCAGGCCAGCTCAGGCGGTACACGGCGGCAACTTCGAAGTGGCTACGGGCAATGGCGCGTATGCCTTCGCATGTGGCCAGTGCCACCGGGAAGAACGCCGTCTTGGCGACGATCGCCACCTTGAAGGCTTCGTCGACGCCCAACAGCAGGACGAACATCGGGATCAGGGCAATGCTGGGTATCTGCCGCAGGCAGTGGAACAACGGCGCGCAGTAGGCTTCCACGGTCTTCGACAAGGCCAGTGCGGTGCCGAATGCCAAGCCGCCCAGCGCACCGAAGACGAAACCCAGGGCCAGCCGTGACAGGCTGCCGGCCAGGTGCTCTTGCAGCTCGCCGCTGGCCAGCAGTTCGCTGAAGCTTAGCCACACCTCGTGTGGGGGGACCAGGAGGTTAACCGGGAACAGGCCAGCGTTGGCCAGCAAGCTCCAGAGGGCGAGCAGGGCCAGGGGCGATATCAGCCAGGTAAGAGGGGAGAGCAAGCGCATGGCAGGCCTTGGAGGAAGCGGACGATGTCAGTCACTTCGCAAGAGCTGTGCCAAGCCTCGCGGCGCCTGAAAACAGGCACAGCGCGAGCGATGCTGCTGCTGGCGCAACAAGGGGGTGCTGCTGGTGCAGCAGTCTTTCAGCAATGCGCTGACGGCAGCAGGCAGCAGCGCGCAGCGGCCCAACGGGTAGCTGCGCGCGCCCTCAGGTCAGAAGTCGTAGCTCACGCTGGTGTAGTAGAACGCCCCCTGCGCGCCCTCGGGGCTGGTAATGGAGTACTTCGGCACGCCATACAACTGCGCGCCCTCAAGCTTGTCCGGGTGGCTGTCGAACAGGTTGATCGCGCCTGCCGACAGGGTGAGCCCAAGGTCGAAGTGGTACGAGACATCCAGGTCGGTCACCCACTGCGCACCGAAGGTCTGGTCCAGCGCCGGGTTGGCGGCGTTGCGGTTCTGCCATTGGCCATAGCGCCGCTGCGCCACGGTCACGCTCCAGCCGTCATACAGCCAGTTGGCGCTCAGGGTCAGCTTGTCCTTGGGCGTGCCATCCTCGATCAGGCCCTGGGTGTTGCGCCCGATGATCTGGTTGCCGGGGATGCTGCCGACATCGTCCAGCCCGGTGATGCGCGTGTTGTTGCGCGCATAGCCGCCGTTGAAGTCCAGGCGCCCCCAGCGGGCCAGGTCAAGCTGGTAGTGGCCGGCCAGTTCGAAACCGTCGGTGCGCGTGTCGACGATGTTGGTGTAGAAAGCGGCACTCTGGATATTGGCGTACGGGGTACCGGCGAAGATCGGCCTGACCACTGAAGACGGCAACTGGTCGGACAGGGTGATGCGGTTGTCGATGTCGATGCGGTAGGCATCGAGGGTCAGCGAGGCATTGGGCAGCGGCTGCCAGACCAGGCCCACGGAGAAGTTCGTCGACTCCTCGGGCTTCAGCGCCTTGCCCCCCAGCAGCGCCGCCTCCGGGCTGTCGGCGCGCAGGGTGCGCTGCTGCACTTCAACCCAGTTGCCACTGCCTGGCGGCTGCTCCACCACCTGCACGCTGAACGACGACAGCCCGCTCTGTACCAGCGAAGGCGCCCGATAGCCAGTGCTGGCACTGGCCCGCGCGGCGATCTGCGGGGTGAAATCGTAGCGCAGCGACAGCTTGCCGTTGGTGGTGTCGCCAAAGTCGGAATAGTGTTCGCTGCGCACCGCCACGCCGGCCTGGAATTTCTCGGTGAGCTGCGCTTCGACGTCGAAGTAGGCGCCGATCACGCGGCGGTCGAGTGACACCGCATCGACCTGGGTAATGCCCGAGTAGTAGCCTGGAATGCGCCGGCCAGTGATCGGGTCGACGGTGTTGAACAGTGGCCCGTTGGACCAACCCGCGGCATCGCCAGCTGTCAGGTCGTAGTTCTCCTGGCGCCAGGCAAGCCCTGCCGAAACGGTCAGCGGTTTGAACAGCCAATCGTTTGCGAAGTCGCGGGTCCAGTCGAGGGTCAGGTTGGTCTGGTCGGCCTCGCGGCGGCCGGTGTAGATGGTCGATGGGCTGGCGTTGCCCCAGCTGGGGTTGATGGCGTCGCGGTCGGTGGAGTCGACCCGGTTGTTGCCGTAGTTCAGCGCCAGGTCGAAGTGGCCCAGGGTTTCGTTGTCCAGGCGCAGGCCGCCGGTGACGGCATAGTCTTCCAGGCCGTAGCGGGTGACTGGCAGGCGGCCGTCGGGGTAGCGCGCCAAGGCCACGCTCCCGTAATTGTTGCGCAGGGTCGTGGGCGGGTCGAAGAAGTTCTCGGCGTCGGTATTCTTGTGCGCATAGGTGGCAAAGCCGTAGGCGCTCAGGCCCTCGCTCAGGCCCATCTCGGCATTGGCGGTGAAGTTGTACTGGTCGGAGACATTGCCCGAGCCCCAGCGCCAGTTGCGGTAGCGGTTGTTTTGCTCGCGCGGTGTATTGATGCTGGTGGAACCGGGGTAGAACACGCGGTTGTCGTCGCGGGTGTCGCTGGCCGGGTCCTGGCTGCCGGCGTCGAACGCCAAGGTCAGGAAGCCGTCGTTGGGCAGGGCGAAGCCTTTCCATCCGCTGAGCTTGCGTTGCAGGCCATCGCCCTTTTTGTAACCGCCGAAACGGTAACCGGCATTACCGCCGTCATCGCGTTCCTTGAGGACGATGTTGATCACCCCGGCGATGGCGTCCGAGCCGTACTGGGCGGCCGCGCCATCGCGCAGGATCTCTACCCGTTCGATGGCCGAAAGCGGGATCAGGCTGAGGTCCACCGCTGCGGCGCCGCGGGCGTTGACCAGGCCCTGGCGGGTGACGTTGGCGCTGGTGTGCCGGCGTTTGCCGTTGACCAGCACCAGTACCTGGTCGGTGGCCAGGCCACGCAGCGAAGCGCCCTGGGCAATGGAGCCGGCGAAGGCCCCTTGCGGTGATTGCGGGAAGCTGAACGAGGGCGACAGTGCGGTGAGGGCGCCAGACAGGTCGCTGGCGCCGGTTTCCTGCAGCTTTTCGCCACTGAACACGTCCACGGGGGCGGCGCTTTGCAGGGCAGTGACGTCGCTGCGATGGGTGCCGACCACGACCACGGTGTCGAGGTAGTCGTTGGCTTCGGCGGCGAAGGCGGGCACGGCAAGGCTGCCGATGGCCAGGGCGATGGCGCCGGCCAAGGGGTGGTGGTGGGGCATGCTGGGTTTCCTTGAGTAGGCATCGTTGCCGGGGGCTGCGCGGCAGCCCCACGGGCACATCAGAAGCGGCTGGTGACGCTCAGGCCGACCGTGCGCGGGTCGCCGTAGGTGATCACGTATTGCCCGGCACTGCCGTTGGGCCGGCCATGCACCTGGTAGCGGCGGTCGGTGACGTTGTTGACGAAACCGGTCACGCTGAGCTTTTCATCCGGGCTGAACCAGGTCAGGCGGGTGTTGGCCAGGGTGTAGTGCGGTTGGCTGAGGGTCTTGTCGGCGCTGCTCTGGCGGTCGGCGAGGAAGTATTCCTTGTCGCGGAAGCTCACGTCGCCACCTGCTACCAGCTTGCCGCCCACCTCCAGTGGGATGGTGTAGTCGGCGCCCAGCGACACCACGTTGCGCGGCGAGCGCACGAAGCTGTTGCCGCTGTAGTCGCCGGTCACCGCGCCGGTGTTGGGGTTGGTGTTCTTGAAGTCGGTGTATTCGGTATCGAGGAATGACACCGCCGCCTGCAGGTGCAGGCGCTCGGTCGGTTGGCCTTCGATTTCCAGCTCGGCACCCTTGACCTTGCCCTTCGCGCCGTTGGTCAGTGCGGTGGTCAGCACACCGTTATTGACCGTCAGCAGGTTCACCTGGATGTCGGAGTAGTCGTAGTAGAAGAGGTTGGCGTTGACCGTCAGGCGGCGGTCGAACCACTCCGACTTGAGGCCCAGCTCGTAGGCATCCAGTTCTTCCGGGTCGACCGTGGTCAGTTGCGCCAGGCTGGTCGACAGGCCGGTGTTGAAGCCGCCGGAGCGGAAGCCGTGGGCGTAGCGGAAGAACACCCGCAGGTTGTCGTTGATGCGGTACTCAGGCGTCAGGTCGTAGGTCCAGGCTTGCCAGGTCTTGTCTTCCTGGCGGTTGCCGTTGGTGCCCACGCCAGCCAGCGGGATCAGCGGGCCGTTGGCGGTGGCGCGGGTCAACTGGGTGAGGTCCAGGTCGATGTCCTTCTTCTCCTGGGTCCAGCGCAGGCCGCCAGTGACGCTGAAGGCATCGGTGAAGTCGTAGGTCAGGTTGCCGAACAGCGCATAGCTGTCGGTGCGGTGGTCATAGCCCAGGTCGCGGAACGCGGTGGTGCCGACCTGGTTGGAGCCAGTGCCGTTGGGCGTCGGGCCCGGGGTGACGATACGCTGCGCCGAGCTGTCGAGGTCTTCGTGGAAATAGTGGGCGCCCGCCAGCCAGTGCAGCGGGCGGTCCTCGGGCGAGGCCAGGCGCAGCTCCTGCGACCACTGGCGGTAGCTGTTGTCGGTGATCGCCGCGCCATTGACCTCGTAGGGGGTGTAGTCGGCATCCGTGGTGGAACGGTTGCGGATGTAGTCGTAGGCGCTGATCGAAGTCAGCGTGTAGTCGCCCAGGTACCAGTTGAAGGTCAGCGATGCCCCGTCGTGGTCCAGGCGGTAGTCTTCGTCGACGTTGACCGAGATGTCACGGCCATTGGGGCGTTGGTAACCGACGTTGTAATAACGGCCCACCGGCAACGATCCGTTGCTGCCGTCGCCTTTGAACTGGCGGCTGTGCAGCTTCAACAGGGCGTCGAGGTCGGGGTTGAGCTGGGCCAGAAACTGCAGGCGGATAGCCTTCTTGTTGACGTCGCCGTAGGTGTGGCCGTCGAAGTCGTTGTTCTGGAAACCGTCGCGCTCCTCGGAATACAGCGCCACCCGGCCGGCCAGCTTTTCATCGACCAGCGCACCACCAACGGCGCCGGTGAGGATGCGCTCGTTCTTGCTGCCGAAGCCAACGGTGCCGTAACCGTCGGTGTCGAACGTCGGCTTCTTCGAGATCACATTGACCGCGCCGGCGGTGGTGTTCTTGCCGTACAGCGTGCCCTGCGGCCCGCGCAGGATTTCGATGCGCTCCAGGTCGAACAGCGGCCCGCCACCGGCGATCGGGGCATTGAGGTAGACGTCGTCAGCGTAGATGCCCACCGGGTACACCGTCGCCGCACCGGTATCGCCGGTGCCCAGGCCGCGGATGTACCAGCGCGGGCGGCCGTCGCCATCGGGGTTCTTGGCCGAGGCGTTGGGCACGAAGGTGGTGATGTCGCCCATCGCGCGTACGCCGTCGGCGGCGAGGCTGGTGCCTTTGATGGCGGATACCGCGACCGGCACTTCCTGGAGGGTTTGCTCACGGTGCTGGGCAGTGACGGTGACGGTTTCCAGGGCCGTTTCGTTCTTGTTGTCTTCGCTGGCGGCGATGGCCTGGCTGCCGGTGCCTGCCAGCAACAGCGCGAGGCTGATCTGGCGGGCCAGTGGGTGGCGTTGGTGCATGGTGGTTCTCCCCGTATGTAAAGCGTTGTTGGGGAGAGCTAGAGCAGGGACTGTGCCATGTTTATAAGCTGTTGATTTGTAATGATTTATTGGTATTTTTCGGCGGCTGCTGCAGGCGGGGCAGCAGTGGGGTGCTTGGTGGCTGCTGCTGGGGCAGCAGGTGCTGGTCAGGCAGCAGCATCGGTTGCAAAAGGTTGGGGGCGCAAAGCCCCCAATCCCTTACACCGCCAAGCGCGAAGTCGAGCCGATCACACTCTCCAGCACACTGAAGTCGATCCATTCGCGCACATCGAAGCGGCGCGGGATGAAGCCCCACCTGAACAGGAACTCGGTAAAGTCCTGCAGGGCCTCGATCGAGCGGCTGTCCAGCGTGGTACGCAGGCGACGGTGGGCATCGTCGCCGTACGCTGCGGCTACCCAGTATTCGCTGGTGTTCAGCTCCCGGGCCAGAAACCGCCGGGTGTCCTCCGGGTTGGCCCAGGCCCACTGCTCGGTCCGTAGCACGGTGTCGACCAGCGTACGGCTGGCATCGAAGTGCTCGGTCAGCAGGTGGCTGTCCACGGTCAGGGTGCGCGGCGTGCCGTTGTTGCTGCGGATCAGCGGGTCGGGGTGGCTGCCGGTGTCGACCACCACGCGCAGGCCGAACTCGTGGGCCAGGTGCACGGCGTGGGCACCCTTGAGGAAGATCGCGTCGATGTCGCCGCGCAACAGGCCGATCAGTTCGTTGTTGCGGCGGCTGAAGCGGCTGGTGCCCAGGCTCACTTCGGCGCCATACAGATGCTGCTTGGCATCATCACTGTAGGTGCCGCCGTAGGGGTAATCCACCAACTCGACATCGGCCACCGCCAGCCCTTCGAGCTTCAGGGCGTTTTCCAGCCCACGCAGGGCCTGGGCGCGGGTGAAGTCGATCTGCACGTTGGCCCACTTGGGCAGGCCGAAGCGGCGGTTCTTCAGGTCGCGGATGCTGCGCACGCCGCTCTCTTCGGTGGTCAGGATCAGCTGCACCTCGTCGCTCCACGACAGCCCCAGCACTCGGGTGTCGACGCCGCTGGCATAAGCCCAGATCGCCGGGATGTTGCCGCCGTGGCGCACCGAGTTCTGCAGGTGGTGGTCGTAGTGGGCTTCGCGTACCTCGCGTTCGCTGGACTCACGCAGCGACTGGATATTGGTGCCGAAAGGCGCAAAGGCCTCGGCCAGCCGCCCGGACTGCACGGCGATGCCCAGGCCGGTGGGGACGGGGCTGTGGGTGTACCAGAGGGTTTGCAAAGGCTTGCTCATGGTGTGACGGGCTTCCTGTCCAGGGGGGTGGGGGCCAGCAGCTGGGCCAGCGGGCGCGGGTCGATCCAGTCGCGCACATCGAAACGCGCCGGGATGAAGCGCCAGCGCTTGAGGAACTCGACGAAGTCCTGCAAAGCCAAGATGGCCTGCTCGTCCAGGCGGGTGCTCAGGCGCAGGTGGGCGTCGCTGCCGTAGGCGACACTGACCCAGTATTCGCTGCTGTTGGTTTCCCGCGCCAGGTAGCGACGGGTGTCGTCCGGGTGTTGCTGGGCCCAACGCTCGGCACGCAGTACCGAGGCGAGCAGGGTGCTGGCGACCTGTGGGTGCTGCTGCAGCAGGTGGCTGTCCACCGCCAGGGTGCGCGGCGTACCGTTGTTGCTGCGGATCAGCGGGTCGGGGTGGCTGCCGGTGTCGATCACCGTGTGCAGGGCGAAGGCATGGGCCAGTTGCACCGCGCTGGCGCCCTTGAGGAAGATCGCATCCACCTCGCCCCGCAGCAGGCCGGCCAGTTCCAGGTTGCGGCCCTCGCTCTGGGTGCTGGAAACCGGTGTGCCAGCGACGTTGCGCACCGGGCGGTCGCTGAAGGTGCCGTCGTAGCGGTAATTGACCAGTTCGACATCACCAACCTGCAGCCTTTCGAGCTTCAGCGCGTTCTCCAGGCCGCGCAGGGCCTGGGCGCGGGTGAAGTCGATCTGTGCCGCAGCCCAGTCGGGCAAGCCGAAGCGCCGGCCCTTGAGGTCCTTCACGTGCTGTATGCCGCTGTCGGGGCGCGTGAGGATCAACTGCGCCTCATCGGCCCAGGACAGCCCGATCACCCGGGTTTCGCGGCCCTGGGCGCGGGCCCAGATGGCCGGGATGCTGCCGCCATGGCGTACCGAGTTGCGCAGGCTATGGTCGAAATGCGATTCGCGCACTGTCTGCTGCTCGGCTTCGCGCAGGGACTGCACGCGGGTGCCCAGGCGAGCCAGGTCATCCTGCAGCCAGCCTTGCTGTACGGCGATGCCCAGGCCGGTGGGCACCGGGCAGCGGGTATACCAGAGGGTATCCAAAGGTTCGCTCATGTTGCTGCTCCAAGGGTGTCAGGCGCTGGCCTTGAGGGGGGCGGATGCTGGGCTTTGCTGAACCAGTGGCAGCACTTCCTGGCCGATGCGCAGGGCTTCTTCCAGGTGCGGGTTGGCGGCCAGGATGAACGTGCTGAAGCCGGCATCGCGGTACTCGGCCAGGCGTTCGGCGATGTGCTGGTGGCTGCCCACCAGGCCCACGGTCGGGCCGGGCTTGGCTTTGGCGAAACCGGCCCAAAGGTTACGTGCCAGGATCAGTTCGTCGAAGCCCTGCAAGCCTTGGTGATAAGCCGCCTGGCGGGCAGCGCCGACCGAGTCGGAGCCGGTCACGAAGCCCTTGGCCGATGCGCTGGCCTTGCCTTCCAGGCGCTCGAACTGCTGGCGCAGTTCGCGCCAGGCCTGTTCCTCGGTCTCGCGGGCGAACAGGTCGACGCGCAGGCCGAAGCGCACCGTGCGCCCTTGTTTGTCAGCCAGTTCGCGGACACGCTCGATGTGCGGCTTGAGCTTGTCGATCGGCTCGGCCCAGTTCAGGTACACATCGGCATGGCGCGCGGCCACCCCAAGCGCGGCATCGGAGAAGCCGGAAAAATACACGCCCGGTTTGCGTTCATGTTGCAGGCCCGCTGGCAGGCTGCCGTTTTCCAGGCGATAGACCTGGCCTTCGTAAGAGAACGTGTCGTTCTGCCACAGGCCCTGGATCACGTCGAGAAACTCGCCGGTGCGCTGGTAGCGCAAGTCGTGTTCGAGGAAGTCGCCATTGGCGCGCTGGCTGGCCGGGTTGCCGCCGGTGATGATGTTCCAGTCCAGCCGGCCACCGCTGAGGTTTTGCAAGATGGCGGCCTGTTGCGCGGCATAGGCAGGCAAGGTCCAGGTGGCCTGGAAGGCGATCAGGAAGCGGATGCGCCTGGTTTCCCGGGCAAGTGCCGCGGCGGCGATCCAAGGCTCCGGGCCGGTAGGCAGCAGGGCGCCCTCGAAGCCTGCGAGCTCGGCGGCCTTGGCCACTTGGGCGATGTAGTCGATGTAGGTGAAGCCGTCGCGTTCGCCGTTGGGCAGGCGACCGGGGGCGATGTGGCCGGGGCGGTGCTGCGGATTACCACGGTTGTGGCTGTCAGTGGAGAGCTGCGGGCCGTCGGTGCCCAGCGGCAGGCGCCAGAAGAATTCGGTGGTCATGGGGGCTCCTGAAGGGGGAGGGTGTGGGATGGCGAGGGTGCTGCAACCGCTGTGCCATGCGGCGCCGGGGCCTGTGGCGCGGGGGGTTGCGTTGCCAGAGAAGGTCGAGGTGCTGCTGTGGCAGCAATCGGGCAGCAGTGGATGCTGGAAGAGCAGCATGGGCATGCCCGGCCGTTACCCGGGCGTGCCCGCGTAGCGGCCGACGAAATCATGCGTCAGGCCGGCATGACGTCTGGCAGGACCTCACCTGCACTGCGCAGGTAAGCCTCATGCAAGGCCGCGTAAGCCCCGTTCCTGCCGAGCAGCTCGGCATGCGCGCCTTGTTCGACCACGCGCCCGCGGCTGATCACGGCAATCCGGTCGGCGTCGCGAATGGTTGCCAGGCGATGGGCGATGATGATTGCCGTGCGCCCCTGGCACAGCCGGCGCAGGGCTTGCTGGATGCGTCGCTCGGTGTGCACGTCCACCGCCGAGGTGGCTTCGTCCAGCACCAGTACCGCAGGGTCGGCCAGGTAGGCGCGCACCAGGCACACCAGTTGCCGCTGGCCGTGGCTCAAGTGTGCGCCAAGCGGGCCGACTTCGCTGTGGTAACCCTGCGGCAGGCGTTCGAGCACTTCGTCGGCCCCCAGCTCGCGCGCCGCCGCCACCAGCCGGGCATCGTCGGCATCCGGCGCGACCAGGCGCAGGTTGTCGAGGATGCTGCCGCTGAACAGCACGTTGTCCTGCAGCACCACGCCGACGTTGCGCCGCAGGTCGTGCTGGGCCAGTTCGCGCAGGTCGATGCCGTCCAGCTTCACTGCGCCATGCTGTACCTCGTAGAAGCGCGTCAGCAGCTGTACCAAGGTACTTTTGCCATGCCCGGAGGGGCCCACCAGGGCCAGCACTTCGCCGGCCTGGATGTGCAGGTCCAGCCGGTCGATCACTGGCCGTGAGCCGTTCGCGGCATACGAGAAACCGACCTGTTCGAAGTCTACCTTGCCTTGGGCTCTGGCCAGCGGGCGCGGCGTTGGCGGGTCGAGCACCTGCGCACGGGTGTCGAGCAGCAGGAAGATCCGCTGCGCCGAGGCGCTGCCGGTAGCGTAGCGCTCGAACAGGTCCGACAGCTCCTGCAAAGGCCCGAGGAACAGGAGCACATAGAACAGGCTCTCTGCCACCTGGCCGACACTGACGTTGTCTTCGGCCAGGCCATAGCCCCCCACCAGTAACAGCACCGCCATGCCCGCCGTGCTCAGCAGCGCGGTGAACGGCGCGAACCAGCCGGCACGCAGGCTGCCGCGGATCAGTGCCTGGTTGAAGTCCTCCAGCAGGCCCTGGTAGCGCACCTGGTTGGCATGCTCCTGGCCACACTGCTGGATCAGGCGCACACCACTGACGCTCTCCACCAGGTGCGCGGTGAAGCGGCTGCGCTGTTCGGCAACCTTGGCCCAGTTGCGCTGGGAAACCCGCTTGAAACGCCAGGTGGCGATGGCCAGCAGCGGCACCGTGGCGGCCAGGCTGCAGAAGAAGGCGGGCTCGATTCGCCACAGCATCAGCGCCGCCAGGCCACAGCGCAGCAGTGCTCCGAGCAGCTCCGGCGGGCCCTGCACGAGCAATGGCTCGAGTGCATCCACATCACGGTCGGCGCGCGCGATGATGCGCCCGGCGCGGGTCTGGTCGAAGTAGCTCACCGACAGTGCCTGGACGTGGGCGAACACCTTGACCCGCAAGTCGTTGAGCACGCCAATGGCAGCGCCCCCGGCAATCCACTGCGACACCCCGGCGAGCATGAAGCGCCCCAGCCAGCTGGCTGCCAGGCCCAGGCTCAGCCACAGCACCAGGCGCTCGTCCAGCAGCCAGTGCCCGCCATCGGCCACCAGGCCCTTGTCGAGCAACTCGCGGACGAACCAGGGCCGCAGGAACACGGTAAGCACCAACAGCAGCTCGATGCCGATGACGGCCAGGATCTGCCGACGAATCGGCCGCAACAACGGCAGCAGGCGGTGGAACATGCCGCGGTCCAGCGCCTGGCGGGCCAGGTGCTGTTCGATCTCGATATCGCTGGGGGTCTTGTTGCGCGTGTCAGTCATGGTCGATCCCCAGCAGGTCACGGTAGTGTGCGTTGTTGGCGCTCAGCTCGGCATGGCTGCCGCTGGCGCTGATGCGCCCGTTCGCCAGCATCAGCACGCGATCGGCCAACAGCAGCGTCGACAGGCGGCTGCTGATCAGCAGCAGGGTCGGGCCGTGGCCAGTGTCGCCACGCAGGCGCCGGATATTGTCCAGCACACGGCGCTCGCTCAATGCGTCCAGCGCACTGGTGGCGTCGTCCAGGCAGAGGATGTCCGGCGCCGCCAGCAGCGCACGGGCCAGGCACAGGCGCTGGCGCTGGCCGCCGGACAGGGTCACGCCACGGTCGCCCAATGGGGTATCCAGGCCATGGGGCAGGCGTTCGAGCACGTCCTCGGCGGCGGCCAGGCGCAGGCCCTCATGCAATTGCGCCGTGCTGGCCTGCGGCGCCGCCAGGCGCAGGTTGCTGGCCAGGCTGTCGGAGAACAGAAAGGTCTCTTGCGCCAGCACCTGCACCCTGCGGCGCAGTTCGGCGAGGTCCAGGCCGCGCACATCGTGCCAACCGGCAGCGTCGCTGCCGACCAGCACAGCGCCGTGCTGCACATCGGCCAGGCGCGGCAGCAAGCTGGCGAGCAGGCTCTTGCCGGTGCCGGTGGCGCCGACCAGGGCGACGACTTCACCCGGCTGCAGGGTCAGCGAACAGTCCTGCAGAATGTCGCGACCGCCTTCCACCGCGCCGATTCGCACCTGTTGCAGCTTCAGCCCCAGCGGCCCGGCCGGCAGCGGGACAGGGCCACTGACAATTGCCGGGCGTTCGTCGAGCAGTTGCCAGATGCGCTCGGCGCTGGCGCGGGCGTCGGCGAAGGTCTGCATGACCCGGCCTATGCCCTCGATCCGAAACACCAGGGTGGTGGCCACCAGCAGCGAGGTGACCAGCTCACCGATGCCCAGCGCGCCCGCTGCCACCCGGTGGGCGCCATAGAACAGAATCCACACGTGCCCGAGCGCGACCACCGCCTGCGGCAGCGGAATACGTGAGCTGGCGTAGCCCAGGGCGGCGCGGGCATGCCCGGTGAACACGCCAACCTGGCTGGCGAAGCGCTCGATGCGTTGCTGCTCCAGGCCGAACGCCTTGATCACCCGCACCCCGCCGATGCCTTCGGCCAGGTCCTGGCTGACCTGGTCATAGGCGGCACCCACCGCACGGTCGAGGCTGACCAGGCGATCGGTCTGGACCACGAACAGCCACAGGCCGACAGCGGTCAGCAACAGCGGCACCAGCCCCAGCAGCGCGTCGTACCAGCACAGCAGGCCGACGGCGGCCATTACCACCAGCGGGGTTTCGATGATCTGCCGCCAGAAGGTGATGAGCGCGTCGCGTACCTTGTCGGCATCGCGGGTGGTGCGGGTCACCAGCTCACCCATGCCGTGGCGCCAGTGGTAGCCCAGATGCAGGCGCTGCACCTGGGTCAGGATGCGCGCCCGCAGGCGCGTGAGCAGGGCCTGGCTGAGCACCAGTGACAGCACCGCCGCCGCGTATTGCAGCAGGCCGCGGCCCAGGGCGATGGCCAGCAGCAGCCACAGCCAGTGCCAGGCCAGGGTGGCATCGAGGTTGCCGTCCGCCATCCGCATCACGGCGCGGCCGCTGCTGACATCGTTGACCGCATGGCCGATCAGCCACTGTTGCCAGACCAGGCCCAGGTTGCCAGCGATGTACAAAAAGGTGACGAGTGCGAAGCGCCAGGGCATTTCACGGTAGATGGCCAAGGCGCGCAGGAGGGGGTGGTTCATGTAGAGACTCGGTACCGGGGCCGCATGGCGGCCCCTTGCATGGGGGTTAGCGGCGCGTCGCGCCCTGGGCTTCCTTGGCGTTGAGCACGGCGGTGTACTCGCCCGGGTCGGCACCGTTGAGGTAGTAGTTGCCGACGTTGTGCAGGCGCCAGCGGATCGGGTCATGGGTGGTGTGCACGCGGGCGTTGCGCCAGAAGCGGTCGAGGTTCCATTTGCTCAACGAGGCGCTGGCCCCGAGCAACGAGAACAGGTCGCTGGAAATCTTCAGCGAGGCGGCGTCGGAATGCGCGCGGGCGGTGGCCACGGAAAGAATCAGCTCGTCCTGCAGCGCCTTGTCCTCCGGGTCACGCTCATGTGCGTCGAACACGCGCGCGGCATCGCGCAGCAGCGATTCGGCGCCGCGCAGGGCCACGGCGTACTCGCCGATCTGGCGAATCACATGGGGCTCGTCACTGGCGCGGTCGACGCCGCTTTCCACCCAGGCGCGGGCGTGTTCACGCAGGTAATCAATGCCGGCCTGCAACGCGCCGGCGGCGATGCCGGTGTCAATGGCGGCGTGAAGGATCTGCGGGAAGGTCAGCCCGGTGCGTTTCATCGGGCCGCTGCGGCGCGACAGGTAGCGTTCATCGAGGACGATGTCGTCGAATTTGACGGTGCCGCTCACCGAGTTCTGCTGGCCGAAGGCTTCCCAGTCGTCGACCAGCGTCAGCCCAGGTGTGTCACGGTGCAGCAACACGCCGACGCCACCGTCTTCACTGGCGGCGGTCAGCGAGATCCAGTCGGCCAGGTAAGCGCCGGTGGAGTAGAACTTGCTGCCATTGAGCACCAGCTTGCCATCGGCGCGGCGCTCGACGCGGGTCTTGAGGGCGAATTTGTTCTTGCCACCGACCTCGGCCAGGGCATTGCCCAGGCGCTTGCCGGCGAGCACGTCGGCGATCAGGCGGTCGCGAACGTCATCGGCATAACCGCTGAAGATGCCGCGCAGCATCACATTGTGGATCTGCAGCAACTGGCCGACGCCGCCGTCGGCGATGGAGATCAGGCGCACGGTTTCGACGATGGTCTGCACCGAGGCGCCGAGGCCGCCGAATGCGGCCGGCACACCGATGGCGGTGAGGCCGCTGCTCGACAGCAGTTCGGCCTGGCGGCGAGGCAGTTGGCCGTTGTTGCCGGGGTCGGCGGCGATCAGGGCGATTTGCGCGGCGACCTCGCGGGCGGCGGCGATGGCATCGGCTTCGCTGTTCAGGCGGTGGGAAGGGTTGGGTTCGATGGCGCTCATGAGGGGTCTCGAAGGTTGTCTGGAAAGGCCAGGGCGTTTGCCTGTGAGCCTTGAGCAAGTTCTTTGCCATCGCCCGCAATCCCTCATGGCACAAGGCCTCGGCCTTGACACTGCTGCTCGGGCAACAGCGGCCGGCAGGTGCTGTGCTGATCTGGCAGCACCCGGCCCGCAATCCTGCTCCCAGCCCAGCAGTCGGCGCCCGGCCGCCGCCGCCTTATCCCGTGAATCAAGGCCTCCAGCGGTTGGCACGCACACTGCAACAGGGCCAGGACGACGCCCCAAGGAGCCACGCCATGACCCTCGCTACCCCCATCCCGCCTGCGGACGACATTGCCACCCTCGACCGCATCTGGTTCACCCGCTGCCCGGTCCCCACCGCCTCGGGCATCGCCTACAAGCTCGGCTGGCTGGACGAAGAGTTCGCCCGCGACGGCCTGCCCGTCTCGACCCTGCAGGAGGCCCGCCAGCTGGGCCATCATCACTACGATCATCAGCTCCCGGGGCTGTTTCGCGAAGGCGGCAATGTCCCGGCCCTGGCCGCCCGTGCCGCAGGTTCGCCGAGCCGCCTGATCGGTCTGACCTGGATCGAGGAATGGCAGACCATCCTGGTTCGCCCGGACTCGAACATCCGCAGTGCCGCCGACCTGCGCGGTAAGCGCCTGGCCCTGCCAGCGTGGGGCGACAGCCGCCCTGGCAGCATCGCCCGGGCCATGAGCCTGCAGGGCTACAAGGGCGCGCTGGCCTCGGCTGGGCTGCACCTGGACGACGTGCAACTGGTGGAGGTGGCATTGCTCGACCAGGCCGACGCAAGTACCCCGCAGCTGGGCCTGCAGCGCCTGTGGTCGGGGCTCGATTACCTGGCACGCGGCGAGGTGGATGCCGTCTACGTCAAAGGCGCTGCGGCGGCCGATGCGGCACGCCGCCTGGGCCTGGTGGTGGGGGTCGATCTCGACCTGCTGCCCGACCCAAGCCAGCGCATCAACAACGGCACGCCCCGGCCGATCACCGTGCACCAGAGCCTGGTCGACAACCATTACGAGCTGGTGGTGCGCTTCCTCGCCCAGACCCTGCGTGCTGCCGAGTGGGCCGCCGGTAACCGCGAGGCGCTCAATCGCTTCCTTGAAGACGAGACCCGCGCCGGCAGCCAGGGCGTGGCCGAGGCCTACCGCGGCGAGTACCACACCACCTTGGCACCGGACCTTTCTGCACAGCGCCTGGATTTCCTAGGCAAGCAAAAGACCTTCCTGTACCTGCACGGCTTCCTGGAAGGCGATTTCGATATCGCCGAATGGGTCGATCCGCGCCCCCTGCAAGCTGCCCGACAACTGCTGGCCCAGCGCCGCGCCTGACCCCGTATCCGGAGAATCGACATGACCGTACTGATCAACGAACGCCCCGTCACCGCCGAACTGCAAACCTTCATCGACCAGGTGGTCGCCGAGGCCGAGGCCGCTTTCACCGTATTCCGCGAAACCAACACCATCACCGCCAACGGCACCGTGGGCTTCATCGAGCGCTTGCCGGGCGAGGAGTTGCTGGTGTCGGTGAACTACGGTGGCCCATGGAACCAGCGCAAGCCGCTGCAGGCCACCGTCACCGACTTTGCCGGCAACGTCATCGTCGGCAAGGGCAAGGGCGGGTTGGGGCGTTACACCAAGCTGTTCCAGACCCACGCCGACGTCACCACCGTGTCCCATGTGCACAGCCCGTACCTTGGCGCCTGGGCCCAGACCCACCGCACCTTGCCGTTCCACTATGTGCCGGTGCAGCGCTACCAGCTGGCCCGCGAACTGCCGGTGTACATCGATCGCCGGCAGGCAGAAGTGGACTTCATCCTGGAAAAGATCGCCGAAAACCCGTTCAACCTGGCGATTCTCGAAGCCAATGGCGGCTCCACCGTGTGGGGCAAGCAGGGCCTGCGTGCCACTGCCGAGTTCATCCTGCTGCTGGAGGAGGGCGCGCAGATCCAGCTGCTTGCCGATGCCCTCGGTGGCTCGCGGCCCTACGGCCCGGGGGTGCTCACCCAGCAATGGAAGATGAGCGGTCTGTACGAGCGGGCGACCGAGCTGGGCCTGGTGCCCGGCAGCGACCGGCGCAGCTGATTCGGTTTGCGGGGCGCAACGCGCCCCGCAGGCCTGCTGGCCAACCTCTCATCCAACGCAAGGACCCCCCACATGGCGGTAAAGATCCTCTGGTACCTCACCACCCCCGACGGCCCCTATCCCTGGGAGCCGGAAGGGCGCTGGAACACCGACTTCCAGCACCTCAAGCAACTGGCCGTGGCGGCCGACCGCCTGGGCTATTACGGCTCGCTGCTCGGCTCCAGCCCAAACGAAAGCCTGGCCGTGTCGGCGGCCTTGATCGATGCCACCTCGCGCCTGCGTTTCCTGGTTGCCCAGCATCCAGGTGAGCTATCGCCAGCGGTGCTGGCCAAGTGGGCGCTGACCTTTGACCAGTTCTCCAACGGCCGCCTGTTGTTCAATGTGGTCAATGGCAACGACGCCGGCCTGGCGACGCTGGGCGTGCATTACCCGCACGATGAGCGCTACGACTTCAGCCTGGAGTACTGGCGCGCCTTCCAGGCCTTCTATGCGGGTGAAACCGACGGCTATGACGGGCGCTACGTGAAGCTGTCGCCGCGTTCCCCGGCAGCGGCCCGGCACCCCTTGGGCGGCTGGCACCCGCCTCGGCAAACGCCCGGCATCCCGCTGTGGGGCGCGGGCACGTCGGCCCCAGGCGTGGCCCACTCGGTGCAATTGCTCGACGTCTACCTGAGCTTTGCCGACACTCCGCAGAAGCTCGGTGACAAGTTCCGCCGCGTGGCGGAGCAGGCGGCGAAGATCGGCCGCGAGCTGACCTATGGCACGCGCCTGCAGGTCATTGTCCGCGAGACCGAGGAAGAAGCCTGGGCCCATGCCGAACGGTTGTTGCAGCGCACCTCGTTGGCCACGGCGCGGGCCGCCATCGAGCGTCAACTGCCGCCAGGCCAGACCCTGGACAGCTATGTCAGTGACGACCCGCGCATCCAGCGCAACCTCGACAGCATCCGCGCCGGGCGCCTGCCCACGGCGCGCGAGCTGGAGATCTATCCCAATGTCTGGCTCGGCCCCAGCCTGTTCGGTTTCAACCTGCTCGGTCCAGCCGCAGGTACTTACCTGGTCGGTAGCGCCGAGCAGGTCGCCGCACGCATCCGTGAGTACGAAGCGCAGGGCACTTCAGCGTTCATCCTGTCGGGCTTCCCGCTGATCGACGAGGCGCAACGGGTGGCCGACCTGCTGTTCCCGCTGCTGGAGCTGGACCACGGCTTCGAGGTGCCACGCCTGGGCGCGGCAAGCACGCCGCGCGTGGCGCAACCTGCCTGAGGAGAGGGTGATGAGCGAGCTGTTTTCGCGCCGGGCGTTTCTCGGCAACAGCCTGACGGTTGGCGGCGGCCTGCTGCTTGGCGGCGGGCTGCTCAGTGGCTGTGACGGCGGGGCACCCCTGGCGACGGCGGCCAACCCACCGCAGGCGACCACCCCGGTGCGGGGCGGCCGCCTGCGGGTGGGCATCATCGATGGCGACCAGGCGGGCAACCTCGATGCGCACAAGCCGGTGGGCGGCGGCATCATCCGCGGCTGGGCACTGTATGCCAAGTTCTGGGAGTGGAACGCCGATGTCAGCACGCGCCTGGCGCTGGCCGAGTTTGCCGAGCCGAATGCCGATGCCAGTGCCTGGACCATCCGTATCAAGCCAGGCCTGGAGTTCCACCATGGCAAGAGCATCAGCGCCGATGACATGCTGTTCTCGATCCTGCGCCTGACCGACCCGCAATTGGCTTCGCCGTTTGCCGGGCTGGTTGGCGCGATCGACCGCCAGGCGCTGCGCAAGCTGGACACGCGCACCATCGAGGTCCGCTTCAAGCAGGGGCGGAGCTTCTATCCACTGGATGAAACACTGATCAGCTTTGGCGGCATCGTGCCCACCGATTATCACCCGCAGCTCAACCCGGTCGGCGCCGGGCCGTACCGGTTGAAAAGCTTCATCCCCGGCCAGCGCTCGCTCTACAGCCGTTTCGAAAACTACTACAAGCCCAACCAGCCCTACGCCGACGAGCTGGAAATCATCGAATTCAAGGACCAGGTCGCACGCGCGGCGGCGTTGCGCGCCGGGCAGATCGACGTGGCCAGCGGCGTACAGGCCGAGCACAGTGCCTTGCTCAAGGCCGACCCGCGGCTGCGCCTGTATGCCTCGCCCACCACCTCGTTCACCGGCTTCAACCTGAACCTGGCCAAGGCGCCGTTCCAGGACCTGCGCGTGCGTCAGGCGTTCCGCCTGCTGGCCGACCGCCAGGAGTTGGTGGCGCGCGGGCTGAATGGTTTTGGCCGCATTGCCAACGACCTGTACTCGCCACACGACCCGACCTACAACCACGCCATCGGCCAGCGCCCCTACGACCTCGACCAGGCGCGCTCGCTGCTGCGCCAGGCGGGGCAAGAGGATTTGCGCGTCGAGCTGACCACCACGCCGGGGGCTGGCGTCAATGCGGCATTGGTGTTCGCGCAGCAGGCACAGAAGGCCGGGGTGCAGGTCAAGGTCAACCAGGTCGACGCCTCGGTGTTCAATGGGCCGCAGCGCGAACAGTGGCAACTGTCGCCGGGTTCGACGCCGGCGCGTGGTTTTCTCGCCACCGCGTTGCACAACGATGCGCCCCAGGCCATCTACAACCGCAGCAACTTCCACGACCCGCGCTTCACCGAGCTGTACCAGCAAGCCCTGGCCCAGCCCGATCTCGAGCGGCGCAAGGCCCTGGTGCACGAGGCCCAGGTCATCCAGCACGCACGGGGCGGGTTGTTGATCTGGGGCTTCTCGGACGTGCTCGATGCCGCCTCTGCCAAGGTCGGCGGGCTGGCCCCGGAACAAACCACTTTCGCCTCCTGGCGCTTCGATGAACTCTGGTTGAACCATGCCTGATCACGCTCACCGTTCCCCCCGCACACCCGCCTGGCTGGCCTGGTTCGTTGGCCGGCTGGGTTACGGCCTGCTGACCGCCTGGGTGATCAGCCTGGTGGTGTTCATCGCCACCCAGGCACTGCCCTCGGACCCGGCGCGGGTGATTCTCGGCCCCGATGCGCCGCTGCAAAGCATCCTCACCTTGCAGCGCCAGCTGGGGCTCGACCAACCGATCCTGATGCAATACCTGCGCTGGCTTGGCGCGGCGCTCAGCGGCGACCTGGGCACTTCGCTGGACTCACAGCTGCCAGTGGCGCAGCTGCTGTTCGGCCGGCTGGGCCATACCCTGGCCTTGCTGGCCGGAGTGCTGGCTCTGGTGGTGCCGCTGGCGCTGCTGCTGGGGGTGAGCCTGGCCTTGCGCCGCGACCGGCCGCTGGACCGCTGGGGCCTGTCGGCGCTGATCCTGCTCAAGGCCACGCCCGGCTTTTTGCTGGCCATTGGCCTGGTGCTGCTGTTTTCCATGCCCGGCATGGGTTGGTTGCCTGCAGTTTCGATCCTCGATCCGCAGCAACCGCTGTGGCGCCAGCTGCAGTTCCTGGTGCTGCCGGTGATTGCCCTGAGCCTGTCGGCGTTGCCTTACCTCACACGCATGGTGCGCGCCTCGATGATCGAAGCGCTGGAGTCCGACTACGTGGTTGCCGCACGCCTGCGGGGCATCCCCGAGCGGCGTATCGTCTGGCGCCATACGTTGCCCAACGCCCTTACCCCGGCCATCCAGGGGGTGGCGCTGACCCTGCGCACCCTGGTCGGCGGCGCGCTGCTGGCCGAGGTGATCTTCAGCTATCCCGGCATCGGCACCGCGCTCAACGCCGCGATCCAGATGCGCGACTTGCCGATGATCCAGGGCGTGGTGCTGGTCATCACCCTGGCGGTGGTGCTGATCAACCTGCTGGCCGACCTGCTGACGGTTCTGCTTACTCCCAGGCTGCGTACCGCGCACCGGGTCAGGATGATCCGTCGCAACCGGCGCGGTATCCGCCCTTGGTGGCGGCGAACACGTAGCTCACCTGCCCAGGAGGCGCAGCATGACTGATTCGCGCTGGATGGCTGACCCGCAGGTGCGGCGCGGCGCTGTGATCACCTTGATGGTGGCCTTGCTGGCACTGCTTGGCCCGTGGCTGGCTCCGCATGCACCGACCGCCATGCTCGGGCCGGTGTTCGGCCCACCGACTGCCGACGCTCCGCTGGGGCATGACTTCCTCGGCCACGACCTGTTGTCGCGGCTGCTCAGCGGCGGCCTGTCGGTGCTCTGGATGTCGCTGGCAGCGGCGACCCTGGCCTTGCTGGTCGGCGGCAGCCTGGGCCTGCTGGCCGGTTTTTCGCGGCGCCGGCTGGACCAGGCGATCAGCTGGGCAGCGGATGTTTCGCTGGCATTCCCGGACCTGATCCTGGTGCTGCTGATCGTCTCGATGCTGGGCCGTGCACCGTGGTTGATCGTGCTGACCGTGGCCATTGCATTTACCCCCGGGGTAGTGCGCCTGGCGCGTGGCAGCGCGGTGGCGGTGGCCGGGCAGGAGTACGTCGAGGCCGCGCAGATGATGGGTTACCCGCGCTGGCGCATCCTGTTCAACGAGATCCTGCCGAATATCCTCACGCCGCTGCTGGTGCATTTCGGCAACATGCTGACCTGGGCCGTGGGCATGCTCTCGGGGCTGAGTTTTCTGGGCTATGGGGTGGCGCCGCCAGCGGCGGACTGGGGCCTGATGATCAACGAAAACCAGGCCGGGCTGCTGGTGCAGCCATGGGCGGTGCTGGCGCCAGCGCTGCTGATCGGCGTGTTCGCCTATGGCACCAACATTCTGGCCGAAGGCATCGGCCGGGTCAGTGCACGGATTGGGGAGATACAGCCATGAATGCAGCGTTCAAGCGGGGCAGCGAAGTCTTGCAGGTTCGCGACCTGCGCGTGGAACTGGCGGGCGAGGTCGATGTGCTGGCCAACGTCTCGTTCAGCCTGGCGGCGGGGGAAATCGTCGGCCTGGTGGGCGAGTCCGGTTCGGGCAAGACCACCCTGGCCACCGCCTTGCTGCGCCATGCCCGGCAGGGTGCGCGGATTGTCGCGGGGCATATCGCGGTGGCCGGGCAGGCGCTGCTCGAACTGCACGGCGAAGCCCTGCGCCTGGCCCGGGGCGGTATGGTCGGCTACGTCGCCCAGGACCCGGCCACGGCATTGAACCCGGCATTGCGCATTGGCACGTTGCTGCGTGAAACCCTGCTGGCGCATGAGCCGGCGCTGGCCCGGGGCGTACTTGACCGGCGCATCGGCGAAACCCTGGTCGATGTCGGTTTGCCCGATGACCAGGGATTTCTGCGGCGCTTCCCGCATCAGCTGTCCGGCGGCCAGCAGCAGCGGGTGATGCTGGCGCTGGCGTTTGTCCTGCGGCCCAGGCTGATCGTGCTTGACGAGCCGACCACGGCGCTCGACGTCACCACCCAGGCGCATGTGCTCGATACCCTCAAGCGCCTGTGCCGCAGCCAGGGTGTGGCCGCGTTGTATGTGACCCACGACCTGGCGGTGGTGCGTGACCTGGTCGACCGGGTGATGGTCATGTACGCCGGCAGACTGGTCGAGGTGGCCGGGCGCGACAGGCTGTTCAAGGCCCCGGCGCACCCCTACACCCGCGCCTTGCTCGCGGCCATCCCCGACATTGCCCGGCGCCAGCCGTTGCAGGCGATTGCCGGGCATGCCCCGGCCCCTGGGCAGCGTCCTCATGGCTGTGCGTTCGCGCCCCGGTGTGCCAAGCGTCGTGCCGAATGCGCGGTGATCGAACCCGCGCTGCTTGGCCACGCGCCGGACCATCAGGTGGCCTGCCTGGCGCCGCTGCGCGAGGCCATGGCCTTGCACGAAACGGTTGCTACGGTTGCCGCGACGCATGACGCAGCGCCGCTGCTGGAGATCCAAGGCCTGGATGTGGCCTATGACCGCCAGGTGCTGTTCGATGTTTCGCTCGCCGTGCGCCGGGGTGAATGCCTGGCGCTGGTCGGTGAGTCCGGCTCGGGCAAGACCAGCCTGGCCAGGGCCGTGGCGGGCCTGGGTGAAAACGTCCAAGGGCAGCTTCGCTACGCGGGCCAACCCTTGGCATTTGCCGCCAGGCAACGTGATGTGCGGCAGCGCCACCAGATCCAGTACGTGTTCCAGAACCCGTACCGGGCGTTGAACCCACGCCAGACCATCGCGCAAATCTTGAGCGCACCGCTGAAGCATTTCTTCGGTACCCGTGGTGTGCAGGCGCAGCGCCAGGTCGAGGCGGTGCTGGCGCGGGTATCGTTGCCGGCGAGCATTGCGCAGCTCTACCCCAACAGCCTTTCCGGTGGCGAGCGGCAGCGGGTAGCGATTGCCCGGGCACTGATCTGCCAGCCGAAGCTGCTGGTCTGCGATGAGATTACCTCGGCGCTGGACGTGTCGGTGCAGGCGTCGATCCTGGCACTGCTGCGCAGGCTTCAGGATGAAGGGCTTACGCTATTGTTCGTGACCCATGACCTGGGCGTGGTGCGGGCGATTGCCGATCGGGTGCTGGTGTTGCGCCAGGGCCGGGTGGTGGAGCAGGGCTCGGCCGACCAGGTACTTGGGCAGCCGGTCGCCGCCTATACCCGAACGCTGATCGAGCATTCACCGAGCCTGGCGTAGGCTGATCCTCTGCATGGCGCAATGAGCGCAGGCAAACAGGGCTGCATTGGCAGCCCTGTTTGCCTGCAGCGTTGCAACTACCCGGCAAACCTGGCCTGGCGGCGCCGCACCTCCTCCTGCACCGCCGGAATGATCCAGCGCCCATAGTCCACCGTGTCATACAGCGGGTCATAACCGCGGTTGAGGAAGGTGGTCACTCCCAGGTCGACGTAATCCAGCAGTGCCTGCGCCACGGTCTCTGGCGTGCCCACCAGTGCCGTGGTATCCCCGTAGGCGCCGACCGCCGTCGCGGTTGGCATCCACAGCGCACGGTCATGCCGGTCGGCGCGTGCCGCCGCGGCGAGCAGGCGCTCGGAGCCGGTGCCCTTGATCCGCTTCTGCCACGGGCTGTCGGCGGCGAACTGTGGGTTGGCCTTGATCTGCGCCAGGATCTGTTCGGCGCGCTGCCAGGCCTGTTCCTCGGTGGCGCCCAGGATCAACCGCACCGACAGGCTGACCCGTGGCGCCGCGACGCCGGCGGCGCTGGCCGCCGTCTTGAGCTTGGCGATCTGCTCGGCGACGCCGCTCAGCGGTTCACCCCACAGGGCATAAAAGTCTGCGTGCTTGACGGCAATCTGGTAGGCGATGTCGGACGAGCCACCGAAAGAGATGGGGATATGCGGCTGCTGCAGTGGCTTGACCGGTGAGAACGCACCCTTGATGTTGAAATAGCGGCCTTGGAAGTCGAAGGGCTCCTCGGCGGTCCAGGTGCGGCGGACAATTTCCAGGTATTCATCGGTGCGCCGATAGCGCTCGGTCTTGTCCAGCAGGCTGTCGCCTTCCTGGGGCTCGGCGGTGATCCCGGTGATGGCATGCAGGCGGATACGCCCGCCACCGGTGGTGTGGTCGAGGGTGGCAAAGGCCCGCGCCGCCACCGTGGGCGCGGTCAGGGCTGGGCGGTGGGCGATCATGAAACCCAGGCGTTCGGTGTGCGCGGCGGCATAGGCGGCGATCTGCAAACTGTCGGCGCTGCCTGGGCCGCTGGCGATCAATACCCGGTCGAAGCCGGCGTGCTCGTGGGCGCGGGCATGATGGCGGATGAACGGGAGGTCGAAGTCGGGCGTGCGCACGCCGCGGGTCTCCGACCATTGGCGGGGGAAGATCATACCGACGAATTCAATGGACATGGACGTGGCCTTATGTGTGGGGGTCAGAATTGGTAATCCACCTGCGCCAGCAGGGTGCGGCCCGGCATGGGTTGGAGGAAGGTGTTGGTCGAGCCGGCCAACCCGCTGACGAAGTTCAGCTCATCGGTGACGTTGAGCATGCGCAGCGTCACGCCCCACTGGGGCTGGCGGTAGTACGCGGCGAGATCGAGGTTGTACTCGTCGGGCACCTTCACCGTCTTGCTCAGGTTCAGGTACCAGCTGCTGGTCCACCAGCCCGACAACTCCACGCCAAAGCCCGAGGCGAAGCGGTAGTCGATGTAGCCGCCGGCGTTGTATTCGGGGATCTGCACCGCATCGAACCTGCCGGACGGACGCTGGTTCAGGCTGTTGTTGTCGCCGAACACGGTGCCGTTGTCAGGGATGAAGCCGGCCGAGGCGAAACCCGCCTGGCTGGTGAACTCGTTGTAGGCACTGATACGGCTGAGGTTGAGGCCGCCGCGCAGGTGCTCGTCCTGGTAGCGCAGGGTGGCTTCCCAGCCTTTGACGATCAGCCGGGCGATGTTGTTGTTGCTGTCCGGCGCCTGGTCGCGGGCCTGGCGGTAGGCGGCCAGGGTGAAGAACAGCTGGTCAGGCATGGCCTCGACCTTCAGCCCCAGCTCATGCAGCACGCTGAGGCTTTCGAAGGCCAGCGGGTTCAGCAGGTTGGCCCCGGCACCACTGCCCCAGCCCAGGCCGTTGGTGAAGAAGCCGGTATTGACCGCCAGCGAGCGATCGAAGGTGTAGTACAGCGTGCTGTTTTCCGAGGGCTTGAAATAGGGGCTGACCTGTACCGAGAACAATCGGTAGTTGTTTGCGTCCTTGCGTGGGTTGCCGCCGGCGAGGACGAAGGGGTTTTCGATGTGCGCGTCGATCCAGCTGCGGCTGGCACCCAGGTTCAACCCCAGGCGATCACCCAGGCGCAGGTTGTGCTGGCTGAACAGGGTCCGGGTGGTCCAGGTGCTGTCGGCGGTATAGGGCGCCACCGACTCGGCGTACAGCCCATGGCCGGCCGGGTACATGGCCGGCAGGTTGAGCCAGCCGTAATAGCTGGACAACTGCGGCACGCCAGGCTGGCCGATCCAGGCCGCGTTGCCGCCAGCGGGGTTGCGCGCGGCCAGGCCCAGCAGGTCACCGGGGTTCTTCAGCGTTGGGTCGAGCGTCAGGTCGTAGGCGTTGATGGTAGAGCCGAAGCTGTTGTTCGCGGCAATCGATTCATTCGACTCGCGACGGTAGATCAGCCCGGTGTTGCTGTCATCGATCAGGGTCAGGCTGCCCAGCTGCCATTGGCCGCGGGCGCGGAACTCGAAGCGGTTGTCGAAGATGTCGTCCTTGCCCTGTACCTGGAATGCCCCCACCGCGTCGGTGCTGTCGGTGGAGTGCTGGTAGAACGTGCTGTTGGCCAGGGTGATGGCCGGGGTCAGCTCGCCTTCGACGCGCAGCTGCGTGGTGAAGCGCCGCGAGCGGTTCTGGTCTTCGTCGCGCTGGCCGGTCTGCGACGACAGCGAGGTCAGGCCATTGCCCGCCAGCGACGGGTCGTAGACCCAGCCGCGCAGGCTGCCGGGGCTGGCCTGGGTGTTGGGCGAGGCGCCCTGGAAGCTGCCATTGACGACTGCGTACTGGCCCTGGGCATTGCGCTGGCGCTGTACCCAGCCGAGCACCTGGGCGTCGGCGGCACCTGATGACAGCACCGGCGACCACAGTGTCTTGCCGTTCTGGATGATCGGCGTGGCGCGGCCAGCGTAGTACTTGCCGTGGTCGACCAGATCCTGGCTGGCGCGGTTCCAGCCATGGGTGATGTTGTAGTCGAAATAGTCGTCATAGGCAGCGTTCCAGTCCACCCGCACGTTGTCGTTGCGCCAGGCCAGTGCGCCGTAGAAGGCGTCGAAGTTGTTTTCGACGTTGTCGTAGAAATCTTCCTGGCGCTGGCGAGTGATGCTGACCCGGTAGGCCAGGCTGTCGCTGAGGGGGCCGGTGTTGTCGATGCTGAAACGGGTGGCATCACGCGATTCGCCGTCGGGGATCCAGCTGCCGATATCGCCGCTGAGCTTGGTGCGGAACTGGTTGAAGTCGGGCTTTTTGCTCAGGTAATTGACGTAACCGCCGCTGCCGCTGACCGAGCCATAGCTCACCGAGGAAGGCCCGGCAACGATGTCGGCGCCCTCGTAGGCGTTGAAGTTGGCCGGGTGGCGCACGCCGTAGGCGCGCTGGCCGTCCTGGAATACCTCGGTGTTCTGCCCGCGCATCTGCGGGGCGATGCCGGCGTTCTGGCCCCCACCGCGGGTGATCCCGGGGGCATATTTGACCAGGTCGTCCGAGCTGCGGATCGGGTCGCGGGCCAGTTGCTCGGCGTTGATCTGGGTGACCGAGCGCGGGGTGTCGAGCAGCTTGGCTTCAAGGCCGCCGTAGATCGAGGCCGCTGGCCGGGTGGGCAGGGCATCGTCGTCGGCCTGTCGGGCCTGTACGGTCACTGTTTGCAGCTGGGTGTCCTCGGCCTGGACGAAGGGCGCGCTGGAAGCCAGGATGGCCAGGGCCAGCGAGCTGGGCCTGAATGTCGGGTGCAGCAGGGCAACGCGGAGCATGTGGCTGGGCCTCGTTCTGTTCGGGAAAGGGAAAAGCGAGGGCGCAGCCGCGCCTGCGGTTGGGGGATTCAGCGAGTGGCCGCTGGCGGCCGGACGTTCAGCTTTTCAGCCACAGGCTCTCGAATCGCCAGGTACTGAACAGCGATTGCTCTGCCTGTGCGCCGCCAACCCGGTTGCTGACGCTGTCGAGCAGGTCGGCATAGCCCCAGATCAGCATGCCGCCGCGCTGGTACTGGATACGCTGTGCGCGGTGCACCAGCGCTTTGCGTTTTTCCAGGTCCGGTTGGGCCATGGCGGCGAGGAAGGCTTCGGCAAATTCAGGGTCGTGGAAATGGGTCTTGTTGGCCACGGCGAAAGGCGCGTCGGTGTGGATGGCGCTGGCCAGGAATGGCGCGCCGATACTGCCGCCGGTGCTCAGGGTCCAGTCATTGCGTTGCGGCCCCTGGAAGGTGGCCAGGTCGACCTGGCGCACGCTGATTGTCACGCCGATGCGCCGCGCCTGTTCGGCCAGCACCAGCGCTGACGCAAGCCCGGGACCCGGCGTGGTCACCAGTTCTACCTGCAGGCCCTCCTGGCCTGCCTCCTTGAGCAACTGCGAGGCCCGTTGCGGGTCGTGCGGGCGAGGCCCGAGGCTATGATCGAAGGTCGGGTCGAACGGTGCATACAAGTCGTTGGCCACCCGGCCCTGGCCGTTGAGCGCACGCCGCACCAGCTCCTCACGGTCGGCCAGCAGGCGGAACGCCTCACGCACCCGCGGGTCGTCGAACGGCGCCTTGGCGGTGTTCATGTCGAACGACAGCCAGTTGCCGCTCACCGACTTGAGCAGGCGCAAGCGCGGGTCGGCCTGCAGCACCTGCAGGTGTTCGGTGGACATCACGTTGGCCATGTCGATCTGCCCGGCGCGCAGCGCCGCCAGGCGGCCGGTCTGGTCCTTGAAGTCGATGATCTCGAGCTCGTCGGCATACGGCTTGCCGGGTTTGTAATAGTTGGCGAAGCGGGTGAACAGCGAGCGCTGGCCCGGGGTGAAACGTTCGAGCTTGTAGGGGCCGGCGCCAACCGGGTTGCTGACCGGGTGATAATCGACCGGCACGATGCCGCCGAAGTTGACCCAGGTTTCTGGCAGCGGCATGTAGCTGCGGCCCTCGCGAAAGGCCAGGCGCACAGTGCGTTGGTCAAGCTTGACCAGGTTGTCGCGGTCGACCCAGTGCAGCAGGGCGGCATAGGGCGAGGCCAGCTGCGGGTCGGTGAGGCGGCGGATGGAGAAGATCAGGTCGTCGGCATCGATGGTCTTGCCGTGGTGGAATTCCAGCCCAGGCTTGAGGCGCAAGGTCCAGCCGCTGGCATCGGCGTTGGGCTCGGCGAATTCGGCCAGGGCCAGGCGCGGCTGCATCTGCTCATCCCATTCCCACAGTTTGCTGTACAGCGCAAAGCCGCGCACGATGCCGCTGCCAACCGGCTTGTGGGCGTCGAGGTTGCCGCTCTGGTTGCCGTCGATGATGCCCAGGCGCAGGCGCCCGCCGTAGCGTGGCTGGTCGGCCACGGCGCTGCCGGGGTTGTCGCCGGCACCGCAACCGGTGAGCAACCCGCCGGCCAGTACGCCGGCATGCCCGAGGAAGCTGCGCCGGCTCAGTGGGTAACCGTCCCTGGTCATGGCCTCAGCCCCCATTGCTGGCGTGCAGTTGCACGGCGGTGGCGGCCGGCCGGGCAAGGGCTGCGCGCTCGCCACGGAAGTGCGGCAGGATGTGCTCGCCAAGGCGGTAGGCCTCTTCCAGGTGCGGGTAGCCGGCCAGGAAGAACAGGTCGATGCCGATGCCGTGGTACTCGCGGATGCGCGCCACCACATTGCTGTAGCTGCCCACCAGCGCGCAGCCTGGTGGGATGCCGATGTAGCCGAATCCGGTCCATACATTGGGGTGAATGAAAAAGTCGTCGAACGCCTGCTGCTCGTCCTTCTCGCTGTAGCCATGTTCGTAGCTCAGCTTGCGTGCAGTACGCAGCCCGGCGTGGGCGGCGCGGGCCTTGACCGTGCCCTTGGCCACGCCTTCGTCGAAGAAGCGCTTGGCCTCGGCCAGCGCAGCCTCTTCGGTGTCGCGGGTAATTACATCAATGGACAGGCCGAAGCGAATGTCGCTGCGGCCCCACTTCAGCGCGCGGGCACGGATGTCGGCGATCAGCGCGGCGATCTCGTCCGGGTGCTCGGCACGCATCAGGTAGAAGTCCGCATGCTTGGCCGCAAATTCGCGGGCAGCCTCCGATGAGCCGGCGGTGCAGATCAGCGGCAGCTCGGCCTTTTTCAGCGGGCCGCGCAAGCCGCCGCCTTCGGCGCTGTAGTAGGTGCCCTGGTAATGGAATTGCTCGTTGTGCCAATAGCCGCGCACCACGTCCATGAACTCGGTGGCGCGGGCGTAGCGCTGGTCATGGCCCTCGAAGTCGCCGACCTGGCGCTGAATGGCATCCGAGCCGCCGTTGATGATGTTCCACACCAAGCGGTTGCCGGTGGCGCGCTGGTAGGTTGCGGCCTGTTGCACCGCCACCCAGGGGGTGTAGTGGTAAGGCTGGAAGGCGGTGACGAACTTCAACGTGCGGGTTTCCCGGGCCAGCAGCGAGCAGACGGTCCAGGGCTCCTCGCCGGTCGGCGCATTGACCATCAGTGCGCCGCCAAAACCATTGATCTCCGCCGCCCGGGCGATCTGCCCGAGGTAGTCGATGTAGCTGAAGTGGTCGCCTACCGCGAAGGCAGAGACCGCGCCGGTGCTGGGGCCGCCGGCGTGCCAGTCGCCGCGGTTGCGCGGGTCGCCGGGCAGGTACTGGGTTTCGCCATGCAGCGGCAGGCGGGTGAAGAACTCGATGCTCATGGGATGGCCTCCTTACTGGACGCTGGGGCTGCAGTTGGGCGTGACCGGCTGGCCGCTGATGACCTGGCGGGCAAAGGGAATCGAGTCCTTCAGCGAGGCATTGACCGTTTCGCTGTGGCCCAGGCCCTTGTACAGGTGGCCCTGTACCACGGAGCCTGCCTTGCAGGCGTCCTGCATCAGCGCGACCTGGGTGGCGGCGGCGGGTGTCTTGTCTTCGGCACCGGTGCCGATGAAGATCGGCTGCGCCAGCTTGAGGGTCGGGTAGGACACCTGGGCCAGCCACGGCTTGAGCTTGTCGCCCTGGTAGTCCTTCTTGGCATTGGCCGGCGTCAGGCCGCTGCCGACCACGTCGCTGACCAGCGACGACAGGCAGCTGGTGCGGGCCTGCTCGAACAGTGGCAGGGCCTTGTCGGTGTAGAAATCGCGCGGGTCGATGCTCGGGTCGTACTGCTGCGCGGCGAGCAGGGTGTAGAAGCCATAGGCCAGGGCCGGGTCGACCTTGTCCTGGTCCTGCTCACCGACGTTCTTTGAACCCACGGTGTAGATGACACCGGTGCCGATGCTGCCCTTGACCCCCAGGTTGGGCGCATAAGTGGCGGCATAGGCGCCTGCGGCGAAGGCACCGGCACCGCCTTGGGATTGGCCGATGATCAGCACCTTGTCGGCCAGCCCTGGTACGCTGGCGACCACAGCCTTGGCCGCATCGAGAATGCCGTAGGCGGCCATGCGGTTGTTGAGCAGCGGGTGACCGCCCGGTACACCCAGGCCCTGGTAATCGGTGGCGACGATGGCATAGCCCTCGGCCAACCAGCGGTTGAGATACTGCACATCGCGGTACGAACGGCCGGCCCAGGACGGCGCGCAGATATCCGCCACGCCCACCGTGCCATGGCCCCAGCTGGCGACCGGCCAGCCGCCGGCGGGCGCCTTGCCTTTGGGAATGAACAGCGCGCCGGAAACCACGATCGGGGTCTTGCCGTCGATGCCGTCCAGCGAGGTGTAGAGGATGCGTTGGGCGCTGGCGGCGTTGGGCAGGCTCAGTGCCTGCTCCAGTGGCTCGCTGCGCAGCAGCTTGCCCGGGGTGGCGGGGATGGCCTTGCTCCAGGTGTAGAAGCTCGAAACCCGGCCGTCACCCTGCTGCGGGTCGGGCTTGGGGGCAAAGGTGTCGGCCGCCATCGCGCCGATGGAAAAGGCCAGTGCGGTGAGGCTGAAAGCGATGGATGCAGGCAGTTTCATGCGCGAGGTTCTCAAGGTTGTTGGCTGAGCTGAGCGTCCAGGGACGGCCAGTAGTGGGTCAGTTGCAGGTCGATCAGTGCCTGGCGGGTAAAGCCGGTGGCCAGGTCCTGGCTGATGTCGTAGGGGGTGCGGATCAGGCGGTTGTCCAGCGCGTATTGGGCGAGGGCGTGGTAGTGGGCCTTGAGCTGTGCATCGCTCTTGGGCGCCCAGCGGGTTTTCCAGGCCACCGGGTCGCCCTGGTCGTCGCGGCGCAGCACGCTTTCGGCGACGCCGGCACGCGACGACAGTGCGTAGTAGCCATCGCGGTTCTGCTCCTGGGAGATCCACCAGGCTGCGCGCACCCAGGCCGTTGCCACCAGTTGGGTCAGCTCCGGGTTTTGCGCAATGAAGGCGTCGGTGCCCCACAGGTCGGAGACCAGCCGCCAGTCATCGGCGCCTTGCTTGGTCGACCAGAGGATGCGGGCCACGCCCTTGTCTTCCAGGGCGTAGGCCTCGTTGAGCAGCACTGCCGCATCGACCTTGCCGGCTGACACCGCCGCGGCGCCTACCTGCGGGTTGAGGTTGGCGATCTTGAAGTCGGTCAGTTTCAGCCCTTGGCTGGCGAGGAAGTTGCTGAAGGCGAACTCCCAGGGGCGGCCGCGGTGCAGGGCCAGGCGCTTGCCCTTGAGTGCCTGGATATCGCGCACCGGGGAGTCGGCGGGTACCACCAGGTAGATGTTGTTGCCACTGCCGCCGGGTACTACCAGCTTGCCTGGCACCTGGCCGGCACCGGCGATCACCGAGGGCAGGTCGCCGCGCACCGCGAAGTCCAGGCTGTTGTTGCTGAACCCCTCATTGATCTGCGGCCCGGCGCCAGCATGGGGCAGGGCGGTCCACTGCAGCTTGACGCCGCGTGCTGCCAGCTGTTGTTCGAGCCAGCCTTCCTCGATCACCCGGCCGGGTATGCCGCCGAATACCGGCGCGCCGCCTTGGGTGAAGGCGACGATGGCGATGCGCACCGCAGCCGGTGGCTCGGCCGCCAGTGCGGCCAGGCTCAGAAACAGGCCGCCGAGCAGGGCGAGGCCGTGACGCCAGGGTTTGTTCATGTGCAGCTCCAGGCAGGGGTTCGACAGGCCCGGGCCGCGTGGTTGAGCGGATCGGACGTTATCAGGCCTGGAGCGAAATGCATGCCAGCTCTTGCTCGATCAGCTGCAGCCCTTGACTGGCGGGGCGTGCAGCAAAACCTTCGAAGCCTCGGGGCGGTCTTGGCCTGCTGATCGGCAGGCACGCGGTTGCTGCTGCGTTGCTGCTCCAGCAGCAGTGCGCTGCTGAAAATCGCATTAGTCAATAATGGAATATATAAATATTAATTAATAATTTTTTGATCTAATTTGTTTCATGCACTATTGGGGCGCGCTTCAACTGCCAGGAAAGCCCCCATGTCGCTGATCACCCATCCCAATGCCCGCGAGCTGAGCAAATCGGTGCGTGCCACCGTCCTTGTATTCAAGGACCCTCGTTCCCAGGAACTGCTCAGCCGCATCGAGCGCCTGGCACCTAGCGAAGCCAACACCCTGATCATCGGCGAAACCGGCACCGGGAAGGAGCTGGTCGCCCGCCATATCCATCACCTGAGCCGCCGCGGTCGTGAGCCGTTCGTGGCGGTCAACTGCGGTGCGTTCGCCGAAACCCTGGTCGAGAGCGAGCTGTTCGGCCATGAAAAAGGTGCGTTCACGGGAGCCACCTCGAACAAGGCCGGCTGGTTCGAGGCGGCCAACGGCGGCACGTTGTTCCTTGACGAAATCGGCGACCTGCCGCTGAACATGCAGGTGAAGTTGCTGCGGGTGCTGCAGGAGCGCGAAGTGGTGCGCCTTGGCTCGCGCACGCCGATCCCGATCAACGTGCGCCTGGTGGCGGCGACCAACGTCAACCTGGCCGACGCGGTGGTGGCGGGGCATTTCCGCGAGGACCTGTTCTACCGCCTGCACGTCGCCACGATTCGCCTGCCGCCATTGCGTGAGCGTCCAGGCGACATCCTGCCGCTGGCAGAATTCTTCATCGAGGAGCACTGCCGTCGCCTGGGCTATGACCGTGCCTCACTGAGCCCGGATGCCGAACGCAAGCTGTTGGCGCACAGTTGGCCGGGCAACATACGTGAACTGGAGAACGCCATTCACCATGCGCTGCTGGTGTGCCGGCATCAGGTGGTGGCGCCAGGCGACCTGCACCTGGTCGACATGCGTCCGCTTGGGCCCGCCCAGGGGCAGGTCCCGCACGCCGTCAGCGGTGTGTCGGGTGTTGCGCCACCCAGCCTGGAGAGTGCCTTGTTGGCCTTGTTCGAACAGAACGTTGCCAACCTGTATGAACACATCGAGGAGACGGTCTTTCGCGAGGCTTACAGATACTGCCATGGCAACCAGCTGCAAACCGGGCGCCTGCTGAACATCAGCCGCAACATCGTGCGTGCACGGCTGGAGAAGATAGGCGAATTGACCAAGGCCTGAAGCAGACGGCACAGCGAGTGTGGCCCTGTCCTGACCCAAGGGTACGATCAGGGCCCATCGCGAACGATCATTACCCTTCAGCCAGCCTGCGCCGCCAGGTTGTTACTGACACTGCGCCCCAGCACCAGCACCGTGACAAACCCGCAGCCCACCAGTGCCGTGGCCAGGCTCAACAGCACCGAGCTGCCCAGCTGGTCGACGATACGCCCGCCGAAGAACGAACCCAGGGCGATGATCACCTGGAACATGGCCACGAACAGCGGCATGCCGCGCTCGACATCTTTGGGCGCCACGACGAACATCCAGATGCTGGCGCAGGCCGGGAACGCGCCGAAGGCGAAGCCCCAGAGCGCAATCAGCATCGCTGCGCCGGTCAGGCCGGTGGCGAAGTAGGGGAACAGCGCCGTACTGACGCCAATCATCACCGCCACCAGCATCAGCGTGTGGCGCACGCTCTGGTTGGCGGCGTAGCCAGCGAACAGGTTACCGATCACCCCGGCCACGCCATAGAGCAGCAGCAGGGAGCCGATGGTCGACCCATCGAAGCCGGAACTTTGCTTGAAGAACGGCGCGACATAGGTGTACGCGGCAAAGTGCGCGAGGCCGATCAGCAGCACGGCGATCAGGCCAACCCGGGCTTGCGGGTTGATGAACAGCGCTGGCAGGTCACTGACGCGGATGGCCTTGTCCGGGTTGAGCCGCGGCAGCAGGAACAGTTGTGCCAGCAGTACCGGCACGCCGACCAGTGCAGTGGCCAGGAAGGTCATGCGCCAGCCCATCAGGCCGCTCAGCCAGGTGCCCACCGGCACGCCCAGCACGGTGGCCAGGGTCACACCGGCCATGATGATCGAGGTGGCCCTGGCCACGCTCACGCCCTTGGGCGCCAGGCGGCCGCTGAGGGCAATGGCGGTGGCCCAGAAGCCACCGATGCTGATGCCCAGCAGTACACGACCGAACAGCAGCAGGCTGAAGTCGCTGGCGTAGGCCACCACCGCGTTGGCGATGATCATGATCAGCGTCAGGCCGATCAGCAGGTAGCGCCGGTCCATGGCGCCAATGCCCACCGACAGCAGCGGCGCGGCGAGGGCCGCCATGATGCCGGGCAGGGTCACCATCAGCCCGGCGTGGCCGGCGCTGATGCCCAGGTCGCTGGCCACATCGTTGAGCACGCCCACCGGCAGAAACTCGCTGGTGACCAGGGCGAAGGCGCCCACGGCGACCGAGAGAATCGCCAGCCACTGTTGCTTGACGCTTTGTTGATCATGTTGGGGGCGGCCGTGAGAGGCCTGACTGACGCTTGGCATGTTGCTGATTCCAAGGTGAGGTCGCCTGTTGCAGACGAGGGGAAGAGGGAAAACGGAAAGGGATTGTAGGAAATAACGCCGGCGTGTCGACAGGCGAGACACTCGATAGTATTCATCAACATGATTGATGGAACGCTCAGGCCAGGGCACCCGCCGCGGCCGGCTAAAGAAAAGGCAATGAAACGGTAAAGGCCTTCTATGCTGATCTCGACGACCTGATTGCGCATGAGAGCACCGTGAACTGGACTTCCCTTATTCCCGCAACCTGCATTTCAGTTTTCGCATCGCTGGCCGGTTCAGCCTACGCTGAAACGCCGCAAGCCTTCCTTCAGCCACCGTTATACGAACTGCGCGCCACGCCTACGGGGCCCCAATGCGTGCAGCTGGAAGCCGGCCTGCCGGCGTCTGTCTGGAACCCGCCAGGTGACTACGGTCGCGAAACCTCGATGCTGTTCGAGGAAGGCAAGGTGCTGGTGCTTGGCGCCGAACACAAACCCTCTGGCGAGCACGTCGCCCACCGCTATTACAAGCAACCCGCGCTGTGCCAGCGGGACTTGCAGCGCAAGCCTGAAACCACTTCGCCGACCAAGACCGCGGGGGGCGATGGCCTGACCTATGTGCAACGGCTGCAGCGGGATTTCGCGGCGCGGTTGCATTTCAGCGATGCGCAGGCACAGCGCACGGTGCAGAGCATCAATATCGATTGCCGGTCCATGGACGGTCGCTACCTGCCGTTGCATAACGCCCTGCTGGCACGCCTGGACAAGGAGAACGAATCCAACGCCTGGGTCGAGACCCGCGTTGCCAGCGCGGGCAAGGGCATCAAAGTCTATGACAGTGTTCATCTGCGCAATGGCGAGGTGCGTGAGCCGCAGCTGGTGTTCGAGGTCGACGCGTGGGGCGCGGTCACCCGCCACGGCGTGCGCAGCGACGCGCTGGAGAACGCTTGCTATGGCACCTACGGGCCCATCTGGCAATTCTGACACCTGATTAACTTCGCTTGGAGAAGCTGGCCTATGAAACTGTTGCCCGACCATTTTCCGTGCTGTGCCTTTGCGCTTCTCATCGCCACCAGCATCACCGCCCATGCCGCCCAGGTGCCATTGGCCAGTGATGCGCTGAGCGAGCGCTTCGAAACCCATGTGCTCGCCGTCGACCCGGCCAAGCACCAGGTCACCCTGGAGGGGGTGGACAAGCGGCCGGTCGTTCTGCAACTCACCGACCAGGCGAAGGCCGCGCGCAACCTGAAAGTCGGTGACAAGGTCGACATGCGCATCACCCGCTCGATCGACTACGTGCTGGACACCAGCGTCGAAGGTGCGCCGAGTGTCAGCAACGATGCCTGGGTCAACCGTGCCGACCCGGCCAGCATGCCGGGCGGGGAGTTGTACCGGACCGTCAAGGTGACTTCCCGAATCACCCACATCGACGGGCCGAACCACCAGGTGACTGTGCTCAAGCCTGACGGGCAGGAGCAGGTCATTACCGTGCAGAACCCTGAGGTGCAGGCATACATCCCGCACCTGCAGGTGGGGCAGACCGTTGATGCCGTGCATACCGAAGTGCTCAAGGTCGAGACGTCTCGCTGAACGCCACCGTGGCACGGTGATGCCTCGGCGGGAGCGAGTCCATCGATTACATTTTTTGCAACGTGGTCATGCCTGTGAGGCCATGGTTGTCAGACGGTTTACAAGGCTCAAGTCATGCACCAAGGCAGGCAACCATGGCCTCACAGGCATGAGGTGCACCGACATGAACTGGTAAGACAGATAGCCTGACTGAACGGCTTGCCCAGAAGCAGTGCCTGCCCACCGACCTGGCGTGCAGTGGTGAGGAAGGGGGCAGCACTTTGGCCGGCACAAAAATGGGAATTATCCGCTCATCTGTAGTCCTTTTCCTAAATTTGCGCTTGCTTCTTTTATCCGTTGCGGTCGAAAGTGCAGGGCTCTAGTCTCGGCGTGTCGCTGCGCATCAGCGCGACGGAGCAGGCATTCATATCCAACTTTCTGGGCTATCCATGCCCAGGCAAAAGCTTGCGTGGCGGTGGCTGCACCGCCCCTGTCAGGTGATGCGCGGTATCTCCGTGTAACCTGTGGCAGCATTTGCCAAGTGATGCTTGAGTATGGATACAAAGAAAACCAACAAGTCCAGCTACACCTACCAGGCGGTTTACCGCTATCTGCTCGACTGGATCGAAGCGGCACCATCGGATGTCGAGCAGCGTCTGCCATCGCTGCGCCAACTGGCCCTGCGCTTGAATGTTTCCGTATCCAGCACCAAGTACGCCTATTCGCTGCTCGAAGATGAAGGGCGGGTTTATGCACGACCCAAGCTCGGCTATTTCACCCGGGCCAGCAGTGCGCCATTGCTTGCCGAGCGCTCGCCGAGCCTGCTCGACACCGTGTTCTCCAGTGCCCGTCAGCCCGGCATGCTGGCTCTGAGCAGCGATGCCCCGGCCATGCTGCTATCGCTGGAAAAGCCGCTGCTGATGATCGAGCGCGAACTCGCGCGCCAGTACCCGCGGTCACACGCGCCGTTGTACCAACCGTTCGGCGAGATGGAGTTGCGCAGCGTGCTGGCAGACCTCTACACCCGTTCGGCGCACCGATGCTGGCAGGCCGAACATGTGTTCGTCGGTTCTGACCTGCGCAGCATCCTCGAACTTTCGTTACGCGCCCTGGACCTGGAAGGCAAGGTGGCGTTGGTCGAGTCTCCCTGTAGCTGGGCGGTGCTCAGGCAACTGTTGGCTGCGCGCATGACCATCATCGAAGTACCGCTGGGCGAGGATGGTCGCTTCGACCTGCCGCAACTGCGGCAGGTGCTGAGCAGTGAACCGGTGCGCCTGGCGGTGTTGTCGTCGGCGACCAGTGTGCCGCAGGGGGGGCTGATGCCGGCGGCCGACAAGCAGCAGATCTGCCGTTGGTTGGCTGAGCAGGATGTGTGGCTGTTCGAGAACGAAGGCTATGGCGAGTTCTGTTTCCAGGCCGCAGCACCGCGCTATCGAGATTTCGCGGACCCTGATCGGCTGTTGGTGTTCTCCACTTTCGACAAGGTGATTGGTTCGGAAGCACCCTATGGTTACCTGCTTTGCCGGCGCCATATCGAGCGGTTGCAACACTTGTTCCTGGAGCGTGCCTTCCGCCTATCGCCTATTCGGCAGAAGGCCATTGCCAAGCTATTCACCTCGCGCCGGGTCGAGCAGCATGTGCAAGTGCTGCGCGCCATGCTGCGCGAGCGCATGCACCATATGAAGGCCCTGCTGGAAGCTCACGGCCAGGGGTGCTTGCGCATTATTGAGCCGCAGGGTGGCGCAAGCTTTTGGCTGGAGTCTACCCGGCCGGTGGAAATGCGCCGGGTCTTTGAGCGGTTGCTGGCACAGCGTATCGTCATCGCGCCTGGGGAAATCTTCAGCCAGCGTGGCCTTTGGCGCAGTCACTTGCGGTTGAGCTACACGCTGGACTGGAGCAAGGACATTCCCCAGGCGCTGCAATGCCTGGTCAAGGCGATCCAGGACGAAGCCATTCAGGACACCGCTCAGACGCCATAGCAGTGACGCATGTCGGGGAAGGTCCCGTCGCGCACTTCGTCGCCGAAGCGGGTACACGCCTCACGGATCACCTGGGCAACATCGGCATACTGCTTGACGAAGCGTGGCACATGATCGCCACCCAACCCCAGCAGGTCCTCGGTGACCAATACTTGGCCATCGCAAGCCGGTGACGCACCGATGCCGATGGTGGGCTTGTCGGTGGCGTCGGTGATGGCCCTCGCTACGGGTTCCGCGACCCCCTCCAGCAACAGGCTGAAAGCGCCGGCCTGCAGGTTGGCCCGGGCATCGGCGCGCAATGCCGCACCGCTCTCGGGGCACAGCCCCTGGGCCTTGTAGCCACCCATCACATTGACGAACTGGGGCATAAGGCCAATGTGTGCCATGACCGGTATGCCGCGCGCGACGAGAAATTCCACGGTACTGGCCAAGGCCTGATTGGCCTCCAGCTTGACGGCGTCGCAGCCGGTACTGGCGAGCATCTGGGCGCAGTTGCGAAACGCCTGCTCTTGGGATTCCTGGTAGCTGCCGAAGGGCATGTCGGCAATCACGCAGGCCAGCCGTGTGCTGTCGACCACCGCCCGGGTGTGGGCGATGGTTTCATCCAGGCGCATGCCCAGGGTAGAGGGGCGGCCGTAGCCGACCATGGCGGTGGAGTCACCGACCAGGATGAAGTCGACCAAGGGGTCGATGACCTTGGCGATCGCGCTGGAGTATGCCGTCAGCGAAACGATCTTTTGCCGGCCTTTCATGGCTACCAGCTGTGGGATCGTCAGTCGTCTGTTGCGGATATGCGTGCTCATCAGTGTCTCGTCTCGACATGTGGCCAAAGATGTCCTGATTATCGAGCCGTAAAATGGGAACTCAATGCACAGATATCATCTGAAAACCGGCACAGATGGCTCTGCGCCGCCACAAGGATTGCACCAGCCTTCCGATACGGAGCAAGAAAGTTGCCCTGACAGCGCGTGGCTATTCCAGCGCCTCCGCCACCCCCTGATCCTCACCCAAAAAACCCCCGCTCTGGTGCTGCCACAGCCGTGCATAGGTACCGTTCTTCGCCAGCAATTCACTGTGCGTACCTTGCTCGATGATGCGCCCTTCATCCATGACGATCAGCCGGTCCATGGCGGCGATGGTGGACAGCCGGTGGGCGATGGCGATCACGGTCTTGCCTTGCATCATCTCGTCGAGGCTTTCCTGGATGGCGACTTCGACCTCCGAGTCCAGCGCGCTGGTAGCCTCGTCCAGCAGCAGGATCGGGGCGTTCTTGAGCATCACCCGGGCGATGGCGATCCGTTGCCGTTGGCCGCCTGAAAGCTTGATACCGCGCTCGCCGACCAGGGTGTCGTAACCGCTGTGGCCGTCGCGGTCGCTGAGCTGGCGGATGAAGCCATCGGCCTGGGCGTTGGCGGCGGCGCGCTGGATCTGCGCCTCGGTGGCGTCCGGGCGGCCGTAGGCGATGTTGTCGCGGATCGAGCGGTGCAGCAGCGAGGTGTCCTGGGTGACCATGCCGATGGCGCTGCGCAGGCTGTCCTGGGTGACGTGGGCGATGTTCTGCCCGTCAATGCGGATCTCGCCGCTGTCCACGTCATAGAAGCGCAGCAGCAGGTTGATCAACGTCGACTTGCCCGCGCCCGAGCGGCCCACCAGGCCGACCTTTTCGCCCGCGCGGATGTTCAGGCTCAGGCCATCGAGCACCTGGCGCTCGCCGTTGTAGTTGAAGCGCACGTTGTCGAAGGTCACCGCGCCGCCACGGGTTTCCAGCACGCCGGCATTGGGCACGTCCTGCACCTTGGGCCCGCGGGTGAGGGTGGCCATGCCGTCCTGCACGGTGCCGATGTTTTCGAACAGCGAGGTCATCTGCCACATGATCCAGTGCGACATGCCGTTGATGCGCAGGGCCATGGCGGTGATCGCGGCCACCGCGCCGGTGCCGACCTGGCCTTGGTGCCACAGCCACAGGGCATAGCCGCCGGCGCCGAAAATCAGCCCGACCACCAGCGTCTGGTTGACGATCTCGAACTGGCTGACCAGGCGCATCTGGCGAAAGCCGGTCTGCTTGAAGTCTTCCATTGCCGCCCGGGCGAAGTGCGCCTCGCGCTTGGAGTGGGAAAACAGCTTCACGGTGGTGATGTTGGTATAGGCGTCGGACACCCGCCCGGTCATCGACGAGCGTGCATTGGCCTGTTCCTGGCCGACCTTGCCCAGGCGTGGCACGAAATACAGCATGGCCAGGCCGAACAGCAGCAGCCAGGCAATGAACGGCAGCATCAGCTTGGCGGCAAAACCCCCAGCCAGGGCGATGATGGCAATGAAGTACACGCCGATGCCCGGCACGATCTCGATCACCGTGAACAGCACTTCACGCACTGCCAGCGCGGTCTGCATCACCTTGGTGGTGACCCGGCCGGAAAACTCGTCGGAGAAGAACGACAGGCTCTGGCGCAGCATCAGCCGGTGGAAGTCCCAGCGCAGGCGCAGCGGCAGGTTGATTGCCAGCACCTGGTGTTGCATCAGCGTACGCAAGGCCACCAGCGCGATGCTGGCGATCAGCAACAGGCCGACGCCCCACAACACGCGGCTTTCTTCCGGACTCACGCCGCCGCCGGCCTGCCAGTTGGAGAGCAGGTCCACCACCTGGCCGAGGAAGGAAAACAGCCAGGCCTCGTAGATCGACACCCCGGCACTGAACAGCGCCAGCGCCAGGATGTAGCCGCGGGCGCCGCGGGTGCAGGCCCACAGGAAGCGCAGCAGGCCGACCGGGGGAGGCGGCACCTCGTCGGGCGGGAAGGGGTCGAGCCAGCGTTCAAAGGCACGAAACATGAGGGTCTCCGGGATTTATTCGTTTGCAACAACCATACAGCACATTTGCCTGGCGGGAGATTTGCAGCGCCTGTGAGACCGAGCGCTGAACCTCCCAAGGCGAACCCCTGGTTTTTTTACGCTCTTTTTACGACTGGCCTGATTGCCTACAGAGATACTGACCGCGCGATGCTCAAGGATGGCATGCACTTCTACCCGCCAGTCCAGAGAAGCCCTTTCGTGAGCCAGCCCGCCGTCGCAGCAAACCCACCCCATTCCAGCAAGCCCGCTGCCATCGGCATGCTCGTCGCCGCAGTCGGCGTGGTCTATGGCGACATCGGCACCAGCCCGCTGTACACCCTCAAAGAAGTCTTCGCCGGGCACTACGGCGTGCAGGCCAACACCGCCGGGGTGCTCGGTGTGCTGTCACTGGTGTTCTGGTCGCTGCTATGGGTGGTATCGCTCAAGTACGTGCTGTTCATCCTGCGCGCCGACAACCAGGGCGAGGGCGGCATCATGGCCCTGACCGCGCTGGCGCACCGCGCGGCGGCACCCTACAAGCGGCTGAGCAGGCTACTGGTGCTGCTCGGCCTGTTCGGCGCTGCGCTGTTCTACGGCGACAGCATGATTACCCCGGCAGTTTCGGTGTTGTCGGCCGTGGAGGGGCTGCAGTTGGCCTTCGACGGCATCGAACATTGGGTCGTACCGCTGGCGGTGCTGCTGCTGGTAGCGCTGTTCCTGATCCAGAAACACGGCACCGCGCGCATCGGCATTCTGTTCGGGCCGATCATGGTGCTGTGGTTCGTGGTGATCGGTGCGCTGGGCGTGCACGGCATCGTGCAGCGCCCGGAGGTGCTGCAGGCGCTAAACCCGGCCTGGGCGGTGAAGTTCTTCATCTACCACCCCGGCATGGGCGTGGCCATTCTCGGCGCCGTGGTGCTGGCACTGACCGGCGCCGAAGCGCTGTACGCCGACATGGGGCATTTTGGCCGCAAGCCGATTGCCCGCGCCTGGTTCCTGCTGGTGCTGCCGGGGCTGGTGCTGAACTACTTCGGCCAGGGTGCATTGATCCTCGGCAACCCAGAGGCCGTGCGCAACCCGTTCTACCTGCTGGCGCCGGACTGGGCCCTGCTGCCGATGGTCGGGCTGGCCACGCTGGCGACCATCATCGCCTCCCAGGCGGTGATTTCCGGGGCGTTCTCGCTGACGCGCCAGGCCATCCAGCTGGGCTATGTGCCGCGCATGTTCATCCAGCACACCTCCAGCGAGGAGCAGGGGCAGATCTACGTCGGCATGGTCAACTGGGCGCTGATGGTTGGCGTGGTGCTGCTGGTGGTCGGCTTCGAGTCGTCCGGGGCACTGGCGGCGGCCTATGGCGTGGCGGTGACCGGCACCATGTTGATCACCACATTGCTGGCTTCGGCGGTGGTGCTGTTGTTGTGGAAGGCCCCGCGCTGGCTGGCAGTGCCGATGCTGCTGGCGTTCTTGCTGGTGGACAGCCTGTACTTTGCTGCCAACGCGCCGAAAATCCTCCAGGGCGGCGCGTTCCCGGTGATTGCCGGGGTGGTGCTGTTCGTGCTGATGACCACCTGGAAGCGCGGGCGTACGATCATCGTCGAGCGGCTGGACGAAAGCGCATTGCCGCTTGAATTGTTCATCGCCAGCCTGCAGGCGCAACCGCCGTACCGGGTGAATGGCACGGCCGTGTTCCTGTCTGCGCGGCCCGAAGCCGTGCCCCACGCGCTGCTGCACAACTTGCTGCACAACCAGGTGCTGCATGAGCAGGTGGTGCTGCTGACCGTGGTGTTCGAGGACGAGCCGCGGGTCAATGCCGGCAAGCGCTTTGAAGTCGAGGCCTTCGGCAACGGCTTCTACCGGGTGAGCCTGCACTTTGGCTTCATGGAAGAGCCCAACGTGCCACTGGCCCTGAGCCGTTGCCCCTATGCGGACCTCGAGTTCGGCCCGATGCGCACCACCTACTTCCTCAGCCGCGAGACGGTGATCGCCGGCAAGCAGAAGGGCATGGCGCGCTGGCGTGAGCACCTGTTCGCCTTCTTGCTGAAGAACGCCAACAGCAACCTCAAGTACTTCCAGCTGCCACTGAACCGGGTGATCGAACTGGGTACCCAGGTCGAGATGTGAGGCCGCTGCAACCCTCGGCAACGGCCCTGCCGTTCAAACCACCGCTTCGCGGCGATAGGCATAGGTCTCGGCAAAGCGTGACAGCATGTAGGCGCTGCACGACACCGCCGGGTACCGGGCCGGGTTGGCCGCGCTGGAGCAGTTGGGCAGGCAGCTGATCTCGGTGTCCGGGTGCGGTTCGGCGAAGAACGGCATCGAGTAGCGGTCCACACCCAGCGGGCTGATCACCCGGTGCGGTGTGGACGTGTAACGGTCGTTGCTCCAGCGCGCCATCATGTCGCCGATGTTGACCACATAGGTGCCTTCGATGGGCGGGGCGTCGATCCATTCGCCGTTCACGTTCTGCACCTGCAGGCCGCCGGCATCGTCCTGGTACAGCAAGGTCACGCAGCCGTAATCGGTGTGTGCGCCGGCGCCTTGCTGGTCGGCGCTGCTGGCGGTCTGGCGTGGCGGGTAGTGGATCATGCGCAGCACGCTGATCGGCTCGGCAAAGCGTTGGTCGAAAAAGTCCTCTTCGATGCCCAGCGCCTCGGCCATGGCCCGCAGCAGGGTCAGGGACAGGGCGTGCATGTCCTGGTAGTGCTGTTGCAGCAGCGCTTCCCAGCCGGGGATGGCGGGGTGGCGATTGGGGCCGCGCAGTGGTTTTGCCGCGAGCACGTCGGGGTGCTCGGCGCTCATGTGGAAACCCATGTCGAAGGTTTCCTTCAGGTCACTCGGCCGGCTCGGGTCGAGCTGTTCGGTGGCGATGGCGCCGTAACCGCGGTGGTGGGCGCTGCGGGTGATGTCGATGCGCAGCTTTTCCTCGGCCGGGCGGGCGAAGAAGTCTTCGGCGGCGGCTTTCAGTTCGGCAATGCGCGCAGCCGGGATCGGGTGCCCCTTGATGTAGTAAAAGCCCCATTGCCGGCAGGCGGCGTCGATCTGCCGGGCCACCGCCTGGCGGGCGGCGGGGTCGTGCTGGTACAGCGGGGCGATGTCGATGATGGGCAGGGTATTCATCAGGGCTCCGTGAGGTCACTGTAGGACGAACTGTCTTTTCAGGGCTGGCGCGATCCCACAGGGATCGCGCTCAACCAACCGGCACTTACTTGGGCAGCTGTGCAGTGATGCCCTTGACGTAGTAGTTCATCCCCGCCAGTTCGGCATTGCTGGCCACGGCGCCCTCAGGAATCTTCACTGCACCGCTCTGGTCAAGAATCGGCCCGGTGAACGGGTGGAACGAGCCATCCTTGATGCTGGCGATGATCTGCTCGGCGCCACTTTTCACGTCGGCCGGCACCAGGTCGCTGATCGGCAGCTCGACGGTGCCGTCGGCCAGGCCACCCCAGTAGTCCTGCGGCTTCCAGTTGCCGTCGATGACCGCCTGGGTGCTCTTGATGTAATGCGGGCCCCAGTTGTTGACGATCGAGGTCAGCACCGCCTTGGGCCCGAAGTGGGCCATGTCCGAGGCGTAGCCCACCGCGTAGATGCCACGGCGTTCGGCGGCCTGGATCGGCGCCGGGCTGTCGGTGTGCTGGAACAGCACGTCGACACCCTGGTCGATCAGGGCGTTGGCCGCATCGGCTTCCTTGCCCGGGTCGAACCAGGAGTTGACCCACACCACCTTGATCTCGGTGCCGGGGTTGTACTTGTCCAGCGCCAGCTGGATGGCGTTGATGTCACGCAGCACCTCCGGGATCGGGAAGGAGGCGACGTAGCCGACCTTCTTGCTCTTGGTCATCTTCGCGGCGAGGTAACCGCCGACGTAGCGGCCTTCATAGGAGGTTGCCAGGTAGGTGCCGAGGTTCTTGTCCTGCTTGTAGCCGGTGGCGTGTTCGAAGGTGACCTTGGGGAACTGCTTGGCGACCTTGGCGGTCGGGTTCATGTAGCCGAACGAGGTGGCAAACACCAGGTCGTAGCCGCCCTTGGCCATGTTGCGGATGACCCGCTCGGCGTCGGCGCCTTCCGGCACGTTCTCGACGAAACGGGTGTCGACCTTGTCGCCGAACTGCTTGATCAGCGCCTGGCGGCCCTGTTCGTGCTGGTAGGTCCAGCCGTGGTCGCCGATCGGGCCGATGTAGACGAAGCCCACTTTCAGCGGGTCGGCGGCGGAGGCGGACAGTGCGGTACCAAGGCCGATCGCGGCGGCCAGGGTGCGCAGCAGCTTGGTGCTTTTCTTCAGATGCATCGAGGGTTCACTCCTGTGGGTCTTGTGTTGTTTTCTTGTTTGCGGTGTGGCGTCAGCTTCCCGCTTTCCAGGGCTGGCCGAGCGAAACCGGTGCATACAGCCGGGTCTTGATTGCATCGCGGGAGAGCACCACCAGCACCAGGATCGTCGCCACATAGGGCAGCATCGCCAGCAGGTTGGCCGGGAAGCTCACGCCGATGCCCTGGGCTACCAGGTGCAGGATGCTGGCCAGGCCGAACAGGTAGGCGCCGAGCAGCACCCGCTGCACCCGCCAGCTGGCGAACACCACCAGCGCCAGGGCGATCCAGCCGCGGCCGGCGGTCATGTTTTCTGCCCACATCGGGGTGTAGGCCAATGACAGGTAGGCGCCGGCAAGGCCCGCCAGGGCGCCGCCGAACAGCACCGCCAGGGTGCGCACGCGCAGCACCGGCAGGCCCATGGCGCTGGCCGCGTCGGGGTTTTCGCCGACGGCCTGGAGGATCAGGCCGGTACGGCTTTTCAGCAGCACCCAGGCGACCAGGGCGAACAGGGCGAAGGACAGGTACACCAGCACGTCCTGGTTGAACAGCATGTGGCCGATGATCGGCAGGTCGGCCAGCAGCGGAATCGCCAGCGGTTCGAAGCCGCTCAGCGGCTTGCCGACCCAGGCGCTGCCAACGAACGCCGACAGGCCGACGCCGAAGATGGTCAGGGCCAGGCCGGTCGCCACCTGGTTGGCCTGGCAGCCCAGGGCGACCACGGCGAACAGCGAGGCCAGCAGCATGCCGGCCAGGCACGCCATCAGCACGCCAAGCCACAGGCTGCCGGTGGCGAAGGCGGCGATGAAGCCCACCACCGCGCCGAACAGCATCATGCCTTCCTGGCCGAGGTTGAGCACGCCGCTCTTCTCGCACACCAGTTCGCCCAGGGCCACCAGCAGCAGCGGGGTGCCGCAACGCACCATGGCGTAGAGAATGTTGCCAAGCAGATCGAGATCCATAGTCGAAGCCTCAGGTCAGGGGAGGTCAGGCACTGGCCGTTTCGGCCACCGGCGTACGCCGCCGCCAATTCAGCGTCAGCCGCAGCCGGTAGAGGATCAGCACGTCGCAAGCAAGCAGGTAGAACAGCATCATTCCCTGGAACAGCCCGGTCAGCGCCTGCGGCAGGTTGAGGGTCATTTGCGCGTTCTCGCCGCCCAGGTAGAGCAGGGCCATCAGCAGGCCGGCAACCAGGATGCCGAGCGGGTTGAGCCGGCCAAGAAAGGCCACGGTGATCGCCGCATAGCCGTAGCCCGGCGACACCTGCGGCACCAGTTGGCCGATTGGCCCGCTGACTTCACTCACCCCGGCCAGGCCCGCCAGGCCGCCGCTGATCAGCAACGCCAGCCACACCAGGCGCTTTTCGCGAAAGCCGACAAAGCCGGCGGCGCGCGGGTCGAGGCCGAGCACCTTGATCTGGAAGCCCAGGAAGCTCTTCTGCAGCAGCACCCACACCGCCACCAGCGCCAGCAGCACGAAGTACAGGCCGACATGCAGGCGGCCATCCTCGAACAGCGCTGGCAGGCGGCTGGCATCGCCGAACATCGCCGACTGCGGGAAGCTGAAGCCTTCGGGGTCCTTGAGCGGGCCGTGCACGCAATACAGCAGCAGGTTCAGGGCGATGTAGTTGAGCATGATGGTGGTGAGGATCTCGTTGGCATTGAAGTGCGTGCGCAGCCACGCCGCCAATGCGCCCCACAGTGCGCCAGCGAGGGTGCCGGCCAGCAGCACCCAGAGCAGGGCCCAGCGGCTTTCCCAGTCGATGATGTGGATCGCCACGGCACTGCCGGCCAGGGCGCCGATCAGCAGCTGGCCTTCGGCGCCGATGTTCCAGATGCGCGCCTGATAAGCCACCGCCAGGCCCAGGGCGCAGAGCAAAATCGGCAGGGCCTTGAGCAGTAGCTCGCTGAGGCCGTAGAGGTCGCTGACCGGTTCGATCAGCAAGGTGTGCAGGGTCAGCAGCGGGTCATGCCCCAGGGCGCTGAACAGGACCGCCCCGCTGACCAGGGTCAGCAGGCCGGCGAGCAGCGGTGACAGCACCAGCATGGCGCGCGACTGCTGGGTACGGGGTTCGAGGGATAGCAACATGGCGGGTTCTCGTCAGGTGGCGGCGTGCGCGGTATCGAACTGGCCGGCCATCCAGCTGCCGACCTCCACGCTGTGGGTGTCGGCGGTGGCCTTGAGCGGCGACAGGCGCCCACTGCACAGGGCGCCGATGCGGTCGCTGATCTGCAACAGCTCATCGAGGTCTTCGGAAATCACCAGGATCGCCGCGCCGGCATCGCGCAGGGCGATCAGTGCGCGGTGGATCGCTGCGGCGGCGCCGACATCGACGCCCCAGGTCGGGTGAGCGGCGACCAGCAGCCTGGGGTTCTGCAGGATTTCGCGGCCAAGGATGAACTTCTGCAGGTTGCCGCCAGACAGGCTGCGTGCCGTGGCTTGCGCATCCGGCGTCTTCACCGCGAAGCGCTGGATGATCTGCTCGGCCAGCGCCTGCACCTTGCCCGAGCGGATCAGGCCACGTTCGACCAGGCCCTGCTGGAAGGCGGTGAGCAGGGCGTTGTCGGCCAGGCTCATGTCCGGCACGGCGCCGTGGCCCAGGCGCTCGGCCGGGACGAATGCCAGGCCCAGGGCGCGGCGGGCATCCGGGTGCAGGTTGGCGATGGGCTGGTTGTCGAGGCTGATGCGTTCGCGCTCGCGGGTGGGCAGGCGCGTTTCGCCACTGAGCAAGGCCAGCAACTCGTCCTGGCCGTTGCCGGCAACCCCGGCGATGCCGACGATTTCGCCGCTGCGCACCTCCAGGCGCAGGTGCTCGAAGGAGCTGCCGAACGGGTCCTGGTTGCGCCAGCTGAGGTCGTCCACCCGCAACCGTGGCAGGCCACCGGCGCGCTTCGGGTAGCTGGCTTCGAGCCCTTCGGCATCGCCGACCATCAGCCGCGCCAGTTGCAGGTCGCTGCAGTCGGCCGGTACGCAGGCGCCGGAAACCCGGCCGGCACGCAGCACGGTGGCGCTGTGGCAAAGGGCACGCACTTCGTTGAGCTTGTGGCTGATGAACAGGATGCTGCAGCCTTCGCTGGCCAGCGTACGCAGGGTAACGAACAGCTGCTCGACTTCCTGGGGCGTCAGCACCGAGGTCGGTTCATCGAGGATCAGCAGTTTGATGTCCTGCATCAGGCAGCGCACGATCTCCACCCGCTGGCGCTCGCCGATCGACAGGCTGTGCACCAGGCGCTCCGGCTCCAGCGCCATGCCATAGCGCTGCGACACCTCGCGGATGCGCGGCGCCAGCTGCTTCGGCGAGCCTGCCTCGCGGCCCAGTGCCAAGGCGATGTTCTGCGCCACGGTCAGGGTCTCGAACAGCGAAAAGTGCTGGAACACCATGCCGACCCCCAGGCTGCGGGCCTGGGCCGGGTCGTCCACTTGCACCTGCCGACCTTCCCACAACAACTGGCCAGAGTCCGGCCGGGTGACGCCGTAGATGATCTTCATCAGGGTGCTCTTGCCCGCGCCGTTCTCGCCGAGCAGGGCATGGATTTCACCAGCGGCGATGCGCAGGTCGACGCGGTCGTTGGCCAGCGTGCCCGGGTAACGCTTGGTAACTGCACGCAGCTCGAGGCGCAGGTGCATAGGGGTTTCGGACATGGGACTGCTCGGGGTGGTGGGTGTGAGCAGCTTGCAAAGCAAAAACATGGCCAAGTGGTCAGATTCCCGTGCGGCGGCCGTTGCCGTCAGGGTTGCGGCCTATCCGGGCAGGGTGCCGGGCGGGTGCAGCGGGAGGCGGGGTGTTTGGTTTTGGGGCGCAGGGGGCGCCAAAGTGGGGCGAAATTCAAGCATGAGCTGCCTTGATGCTTTCACATAATGCGACTAATACTAAAGAGCTGCCAAGAAGAGGGATGGTCATGCAGACGCGCTTTGTTGTGGTGCCCGCGCTACCGCTAGAAAAGGAATACCTACCGAGGTGTGCAGGCTTTCCCAAGGCATTGGGCCAGGGCTACGACCTCTATGACACGCTCGACAAGCTCAGGCTGACGCTGAACTTTCCTACGCGGGCTGAAGCGGATTACGCGTGTGCCTGCCGCAACGGCTTGCTAGGCCCGAGTGATGAAGACGCCTGCGGGGGGCGTTCTGGGTGGTGTGCCGCAGAAACCTGAGGCACCGGGGCAGCTTCGCCACCCCGGTGCAAGCCGAGCAGTATCAACGATCCTTGTCTTTGTTCTGGGTGCCACCCTGGGTGGATTGCCCACCCATGCGTCCGGTGTCAGACGGCGCCTGCGTGCCGCCGGCCTGTCCACCCTGGTGTCCGGTGTCCCTGGACTTTTCCCAATCCTTGTCCATCTTGTCGTCAGGTTTTTGCCCGGACTGCTGGCCGCCTTTCTGCGAACCCGGCATATCGCCTTGGCCACCTTTGCGGCCAGCGTCACCTGCGCCGGCCTGGTTGCTGCCGCCCTGGTTTCTATCGTTGTCTTGATTGTTAGCCATGATCGGTTACCTCAAGTCAGACACAGAACGTTCTGTGTTCACGTGTGACTGGCGAAGGTTGCGGCACAACGCAAAAACTTTCGGCTAATCGGACGAGACGCTTTAACAAACCCCGGGCAAACCATTAGTGGCTAAAAAACCGCTGGGGCTCAAACGCAGGCGTACACCACCAGCTCCACCAGCATTTCCTCACGGGCCAGGCCGGCTACCACAACCGCTGCACGGTTGGGGTAGGGCGGCTGGAAGTAGTCGCCGTACAGGCGGTTGACCGTGGCCAGGTAACTGCGGTCGGTGACGTAGATCAGCACCTGGGTCACGGCATCCAGCGAGCTGCCGGCGGCCTCCAGGGTATGGCGCAGGTTATCCAGGGTCTGGCGGGTCTGCGTCTCGATGCCGCCAGCGACCACCTGGCCGTGGGCATCAATGGGGATCTGCGCGGTGTAGAGTGTGCCGTTGCCGACGACCGCCCATTCCAGAGGGGCCTTGGAGGCATAGAGGTCGGTCTTGATCGCCTGTTTCATTGAGTGGGTTCCTGGGTGTGGGTGCAGGTCAGTCGGCATCGCTGCCTGCGCCTGCGCCATGGCGGCGTGAGGCTTCGCTGCTTTCGACGAGGATCTGCTCGGACAATTGCTTGAGCCGCTGCCAGGTGCCTGCGTCGACCGTAAAGCCCTGGTTTGCCGTGTTCGATGCCGTGACACGCGCAGGCGTGGGCAGGGTCTGGCCAGGCCGGGTGAACAGCACCGTGATGCCTTGCTCGAACGCCTGGACGGCTTCGGGCTGGGCGTCACTGCGCAGGGCAGGGCGTTGCTCGCCTGCAGTAAAATCGGCCAGGTGGCGTTGGCGCGCATCTTCCCAGCGGGCCTGCACGTGCACCCCACGCTCGGCGGCCTTGCTCAGGTAGCCCAGCAACAGCAGGCGGTTATGGCAGTGATGGATCTGCAGCAACGCCTGGCCGCGGCGCAGGGCCTTGTCCAGCACCAGTTCCACCGCCGTCGCGGCGCAGCGCAGCACGCTCTGGCCCTGGGAGTCGATCACCAGCAAGGTGTTGTCTTCTTGGTTCAGGGTGAAAGGCTGGTTGGCCTCGCCCTGCAGGTAGTTCAGCGCTGCAGCCAGCGTGCCGATGCCGTCCAGCCCTTGCAGGTGCAGCCAGCCCACCAGTTCGGCCGCGTCCTCGTAGTCGCCAGGGGCAAAGCCCATGCCTTCGAAGGCCTTGCGGCACATTACCTGGATTTCGTTGAGCGATACGCGCATGGTCACAGCTCTCCCTGCGGCATGACCGCGAAGTTCCAGTCGTCTTCGAACGGCTGGCCGATGTCGCTCACCAGTGGCGCGCCCTGGAACAGGGTGATGCGCACCCAGCGGCTTGACTTGGGGTCGAACTTGCCCGCGCCGAAGAACGCCAGCTTGCAGCGCAACAGGTGGATCGGCAGCATGTTGCGGTCCAGCAGGTTGGCGCGGATTTCCCCGTAGGTGCTCTGCGCCATGCCTTGCAGGCGACGCACCGTGCCCTTGAGCGCAGGCGCGGCGATGAGCAGGTGCGCGGTCAGGGCGTGGGGGTGAGCCTGCAGGTGCTCGACCACGGCGCGGTGGCAGCGCTGGATATTGCGGGCGATGCCTAGTTGCATTTCCTTTTCCGCCCCCGGTTCCTCGGCGCGCATGCCCAGGCGCGGTTCCTCTTTCTCGGCCGAGCGGTACCAGAAGAAGTGCTCGGCCTCCACGTTGTTGAAGTCGTAGGCCAGGGCCCAGCCATACTGCTGTTCGATTAGCGCGCGCAGCTGACAGAGCGGCATCTGTGCGTCCAGCTGCCAGCCCTCGCTGACCCCCATCTGCTCAGCCAGTGGCGTGACGTGCTCGGGGTATAGCTCCAGCAGCAGGCTGACCAGCAGCTCCTGGCAGCCCGGCCCGCCGTGTGCTTCGCTCCAGGCCCGCAGGCGCGGCCAGAGGTCGTGGTCAGCGGGCTGGCCGCTTAGCCAGTTGCCCAAGGCGGCGAGCTCGGCAAGGGTTTGCTGGTTCTGCGCGTGCTGGCGCAGGTCTTCGGTCTGGGTCTGGCTGAGGTGCAGGCGGGCACGCGTGAGCAAGCCTTGCAGGCGCGCCAGGCGGGCGGGTTCGGCGGGTTGCGCCAAGGCCAGGGCCAGGGCGGTTTCGCGCAGGCTGATCCAGCGTTCCACCAGTTGCGGGTGGTTGATCAGGAAGGGCGCCATGCCCAGCCCGGTCGCGTTGCCGACCCCCAGGTAGCGTTGCAGTGCCGGGGCCAGCGGCACGGCCCGTTGCGGGTCGAGGGCGCGGGCCATGTGTTCGATCTGCTCGATGCTGAAATGGCGCAGCAGGTAGACCGTGAACATCTGCGCGCTGAAGGGCTGGCTGAAGTCCGGGTTGCCTTGCAGGCAGCTGAAGTCGGCGATGCCGAACTTGCCGTTGCCATACACCGCGGTGGTGCGATAGAGGTAACCGACCTCGGCCAACTGGCGCGGGTCGGGCTGCTGCCCCTCGGCCAGCGCCGCCAGGAAACGGTCGAAGTTGCGCAGGCTACGGTTGGCCCGGGACAACACCAGCACGCGGGCGTCGAAGCGGCCAGCTTCCTGCAGCGGCACGTTGCGCTGCAGGTCGGCCAGTTGCGCCGTGTCGACATCGCCGGCCACCAGCACGAAGGCAACGTCCCACTGGTCGGCGATCACCCGGTCGCTGCGTTTTTCCGGCGGCAGGTAGGCCGAGAAGATCACGCAGTGGTAATGCCCGTGCGGCGTGTCGATGCGGTAGATGGCGGTGCCGAAGCCTTGCGCATCGAGGTCGAAGCGGCTGCGCCGGATCTGCCAGTGCTGGTTCATCATCCGCCGCATGCTGCTGCGCACAAAGCTCAGCGGGCTCTGGAAGTGGCTGCCCAGCCGGGCCAGGTCCATGACCTGGCTGGCAGGGCGCAATGCCGGTGTTGCAGGTAGGCTGTTGGACATTGTTGTCATACCTGGATGGATCATGTTCAGACGCCTTGTTCGCGGGCCATGTGCCGGGCAATGCGTACCGCATCCCACAACGCTGGCAGGATCACCAGCGACACCGGCACCGCGGTGATGACAATGAAGGACTGCAGGGCCGTCACGCCGCCTGCGCCGATGGTGATCAGCACCACCGCCGCCAGGCCCATGCCGATGGCCCAGAAACCACACAGCCATTTCTTCGGTTTATCGTTGCTGGACATCGCCAGCGCCACGGTAAAGGCCATGGCATCGCCATTGGTGGCCACCGAGATGAAGCTCAGGAACAGGAACAGCGCACTGATCAGGCCACCCAGCGGCAGGTTCTGTGTCACCCCCAGCAGCAGGTCTTCGGGCTGGGTGCCATGGGCGGTGACGATGCCCGGCGCCTGCAGCTCCAGGCCGATGCCGGTGCCGCCGACCACGGTGAACCAGAACATGGTCACCAGCGGCGCGATGATCGACAGCGTCATGATGATCTCGCGAATGGTGCGGCCCCGCGAGATCCGCGCGACGTACAGCGCCACCATGGGGGCATAGCCAATGAACCAGCCCCAGTAGAACACCGTCCACCAGTCCAGCCACTTGGGGTCGGCGCGGAACATCGTCATCGGGATGAAATGCTCCACATGCAGGGCGAAGGCTGCCGGGAAGCCGCCGAGGATGAACAGAGTCGGGCCGAACACCACCATGAACAGTGCCAGGCCGATCATCAGCCAGACGTTGATCTCGCTGACGAAACGGATGCCCTTGAGCCCCACCAGGCACGACACGGTGTACATCGCCGTGACCAGCACGATGGTCAGCGACTGGGTGACGATATCGTTGGGCAGCCCCCACACTGCATGCAGGGCGCTGCTGATCTGCAGGCCAAGGAAGCCGATCGGGCCGATGGTGCCGGCCACCACGGCGATGATCGAGGTGGCGTCGGCCAAGGTGCCGATCGGGCCCTTCAGCGCTCGTTCGCCAAACAGCGGGTAGAGCAGGGTGCGCGGTGCCAGTGGCAGGCCCTTGTCGTAGTGCAGGTGCATCAGCACGATGGCCAGCAGGCTGCCGAGCACGGCCCAGGCCAGGAAGCCCCAGTGCACGAAGGATTGCGCCAGTGCCGCAGTGGCCGCCGCCTCGCTGTGCGGTTGCAGGCCGGCGAACAAGGGCGGCGGGCTGGCAAAGTGCATCAGCGGTTCGGCCGCGGCCCAGAAGGCGCCGCCGCCTGCCAGCAGGGCGCACATGATCACGGCGATCCAGTTGAAGGTGCTGATGTCCGGGCGCTGGCTCACGCCGCCCAGGCGCACGCGCCCGCAGCGCGAAAAGCCGATGGCCAGGCTGACCGCGAAGGTCGCCAGCATCAGCACCTGCCAGTACAGGCCAAAGGCCTTGGTCGACCAGGCAAACAGGGTGTTGACCAGCGCCGACACGGTGTCGATGTCGATCAGCGCCGCCAACAGGAAGGCGCCGAGGAAGCCGCCGCTGATCAGGAACAGCGGCCAGTCGATGTCCCGCGTCAGCGGCAGGCCCATGGCCTGGCCTTCAGCCTGCAGGGTGGTTGGGTTTTTCATGAAGCCTCCGGAACCTGCGATTGTTGTTATTGTTGATGCTGTCCGTGCAAGGGGTTCAGGCCTGCGCCGTGGTGGCGGTCTCCAGCAGGCGCAACCAGTTCAGCCCCATGATGTTGGCCACGTCGGCCTCGGCAAAGCCGCGGGCACGCAGGCCCTGAGCGATGTTGCCGAAGTCGCGGCTGTCGCGGAACCACTGCAGCGGTGCCGGCCAGTGGGCATTGTCCTTGGAGCCTTCGCCGTAGTCCTTGTCCTTGCTCCAGCGGCCATTGCGCATCCATTCGAGCACTGCCAGCGGTTGTGCCTGGCACAGGTCGGTGCCGATGCCGATATGCTCGACGCCCATCAGGTCGGCGGTGCGCGCCACCATGTCGCAGAAGCTTTCCAGGCTGCAGTCCGACGCACCCTTGAGGTGGAACGGGTAGGTGCTGAAGCCCAGCAGCCCGCCGGACTCGGCGATCCCGCGCAGCACCGCATCGGACTTGTTGCGCTTGGCGGCGTGGAAGCTCGTCGGGTTGGCGTGGGAAATGATGACTGGCCGGCTCGACAGCTCGATGGCTTCCAGGGTGCTGCGTTCGGCGCTGTGGGACATGTCGATGAGCATGCCGACCCGGTTCATTTCTGCGATCACCTGGCGGCCGAAGCGGCTGATGCCGTTATCCTCGCGCTCATAGCAACCGCTGGCCAGCAGGCTCTGGTTGTTGTAGGTGAGCTGCATGACGAACACCCCGAGCTGGCGGAACACCTCCACCAGGGCGATGTCGTCCTCGATCGGCGAGCAGTTCTGGAAGCCGAAGAAGATCCCCACCCGGCCTTCCTCGTGGGCCAGGCGAATGTCGCTGGCCGTGCGCACCGGGCGGATCAGCTCGGGCCAGGTTTCGAAGCGGCGGTTCCACTCACCCAGGCGCGACAGGGTCTCGCGGGCGTTCTCGTGGTAGGCGATGGTGGCGTGCACCGCGCTCAGGCCACCGGCCTGCATCTGCTGGAATATTTCCGGGCTCCAGTTGGAGTACTGCAGGCCGTCGATCATCAAGAGGTCGTGCATGGTGGGTATTCCTTCAGGGCCGCAGGTAGGTGGTCTTGACCACGGTGTAGAAGTCGCGGGCGTACTGGCCCTGTTCGCGGGGGCCGAAGCTCGAGGCTTTGCGGCCACCGAACGGCACGTGGTAGTCGGTGCCGGCGGTGGGCAGGTTGACCATCACGCAGCCGGTCTGGGCACCGCGCTTGAAGGCGCTGGCGTGGCGCAGCGACTGGGTGATGATGCCGGCGGTGAGGCCGTACTCGGTGTCGTTGAGCGTGGCCAGTGCTTCGTCGAAGTCACGTACGCGGATCACGCAGGCGATGGGGCCGAACACCTCCTCGCGGTTGATGCGCATGTCGTTGCGGCTGTCGATGAACAGCGCCGGGCGCATGTAGTAGCCGTCGTTCTCCAGTTGCAGGCGTTCGCCTCCTTCGATCAGGGTGGCGCCCTCGGCCTGGGCCAGCTGCAGGTACGCCAGGTTCTGTTGCAGCTGGCGCGCGTCGGCCACCGGGCCGATCTGCACGCCGGCCTCCAGGGCGTGACCGACCTTCAGCTGGCGCATGCGCAGGCGCAGGGCCTCGACGAAACGGTCGTGAATGCCTTCGCAGACGATCAGCCGTGAAGACGCCGTGCACTTCTGCCCGGTGCCGAAAAAGGCGCCGTTGAGGGCGCACTCCACCGCCAGGTCAAGGTCGGCGTCGTCCATTACCACCAGGGCATTCTTGCTGCCCATCTCCAGCTGGCAACGCACCAGGTTGCCCGCCGTGGCGACCGCGACGCGGCGGCCGGTCTGCAGCGAGCCGGTGAAGGTCAGGGCGTCGATCTCGGCCGACTGCACCAGGGTTTCGCCGACGCTGGCGCCGCTGCCCATGAGCAGGTTGAAGGTGCCGTTGGGCAGGCCCTGGCGGCTGATGATCTCGGTCAGCGCCCAGGCGCTGGCCGGCACCAGGTTGGCCGGCTTGAACACCACGGCGTTGCCGAAGGCCAACGCGGGGGCGATCTTCCAGGCGGCGGTGGCCATGGGGAAGTTCCACGGGGTGATGATGCCGACCACGCCTACGGGTTCACGATGCACTTCGATATCGATGCCGGGGCGCACCGAGGCGGCGGTCTCGCCCATCTGGCGCAGCACTTCGGCGGCGTAGTAATGGAAGAACTGGCCGCTGCGGTTGACCTCGCCGATGCCTTCGGCCAGCGGTTTGCCTTCTTCACGCGAGAGCAGCTCACCGAGCTCTTCCTTACGGGCGATCAGCTCGTCGCCGATGGCCATCAGCACCTGCTGGCGGGCCTCCAGGCCACTGGCGGCCCACTGCGGCTGGGCGGCGCGGGCGGCCTGGATGGCCTGCAGGGTTTGTTCGGCGCTGGCCTGGTGGTATTCGCCGATCAGGTCGCGGGTGTCCGAGGGGCTGCGGTTGCCCAGGGTGGCGTGGCCTTCGCACCACTGGCCATCGATGTAGTTCTTGTAGGTGTTGAGTGACATGGATGAAAGCCTCTGTTTGCCTGGCGTTCATCTTGCGAGCAATATGCGGCAAATAAAAATTAATAAAAAAAATGCTTTGATAAGGAAAGCTAACCATGTTGCCCGAGCTGAAAATCGCCCAGCTGCGCTACTTTCTGCTGGTCGCCGAACACAAGAGCTTCCACGCCGCGGCCCGCCAGGCGTTTCGCACCCAGCCGGCGATATCGCTGGCGGTGCGCGAGCTGGAGCAGAAGCTGGGCCAGGCGCTGATCGAGAAGGGCGGCGGCCGGGTCGAGCTGACCCCGTTCGGCGCGCATTGCCTGCCGTTGTTTCGCGGGCTCATCGAGCACCATGACCGCATTGCCCGCGAGGCCACCTTGCTGGCCCGCCACGAGATCGGCCAGGTCAGCATCGCCACCGTGCCGTCGGTGGCCAGCCGCATGTTGCCTGGGCCGTTGGCGCGTTTCGTTGCCGAGCACCCGAACGTGCAGGTCAGCATCCAGGACGGCACCGCCGAGCGCGTTCAGCAGTTGTTGGCCCAGGGGCAGGTGGACTTTGCCATCAGCAGCCTGTGGCTGGAGGATGAGCAGCTCGATTTTGCCCCGATCGTCAATGATCAGGTAGGCGTGGTGTGCCGCGCCGACCATCCACTGGCGCAGGCCGGCGATGCCCTGCACTGGTCGCAGTTGCAGGGGGTGCCGATGGTCCGCAACGGTACCTCGCAGCTGCTGGCAGGGACCGAGGCCGAATGCTTGCTGGAGCACAGCCGGCTGTTCGTCTCCAACATGATCTCGCTGATCGCGATGCTGGAGGAGGGAGTGGGCATCAGCACCTTGCCGTACCTGGCGTTCCCCCTGGAGAACGACAAGCTGGCGTTCGTGCCGCTGGTCGAACCCAAGGTGGAGCGGCACATCGGCATGCTGACGCGAAAGGGCCGCAGCCTGTCCCCTGCGGCAGCCGCGTTGCTGGCTTTTTTGCAGGTGCACCTGGCGACGGCGGGGTAATGTGGTGCTCCCCTTCACTTTGCCCCTGTCGGTCGGTTGAACGTTGCCAGGGGAGAGGGCTCATACATGCAAAGGGCACAGCGAGGAGTGTCACCCATGAGCATCGAACGCAGTATCCCCGAGCTTGAAGCCTGGTACGCCCAGTACGACGACATCAGCTACCGCCGCGCGTCGCCGGACGCCTACCACCATGAGCTGGTTCGCACCGCAGAGGCCCTGCGCGACGATGGTGCCATCGACTGGGACGACTGGCTGGCACTCAAGGCGCTGGCCGATGACGCCCATGTCCATGCGCTGGAGGATGCCGTGCAGGCCCACGTGAGCGACCCGGACGCATGAAAGCGCTGAAGATCGCCACGTTCAACATCAATGGTATCCGCAGCCGCCTGCCGGCACTGCTGGCCTGGCTTGAGCGGGAACAGCCGGACATCGCCTGCCTGCAGGAACTCAAGGCACCCGACGCGCAGTTCCCGCGCCAGGCACTGGAGGCGGCCGGCTACGGCTGCCTCTACCAAGGGCAGCCGTCGTGGAACGGTGTGGCGATCCTGGCGCGTGGCAGCGAACCGTTGGAGGTACGGCGCGGCTTGCCCGGCATGGACGATGACGGCCAAAGCCGCTATCTGGAGGCTGCGGTGCATGGCGTGCTGGTGGCCTGCCTGTACCTGCCCAACGGCAACCCGCAGCCTGGGCCGAAGTTCGACTACAAGCTGCGGTGGTTCCAATGCCTGATCGAGCATGCCAAAGGGCTATACGCAAGCGGCCACCCGACGCTGCTGGCGGGCGATTTCAACGTGGTCCCCACCGACCTGGACATCTACAACCCACGCTCATGGCTGAAGGATGCGCTGCTGCAACCCGAGTCGAGAGCGTGCTACCAGCAACTGCTGGACCAGGGCTGGGTCGATGCCATTCGCCATCTGCACCCTGACGAGCGCGTGTACACCTTCTGGGATTACTTCCGTAATCACTGGGCGCGTAATGCCGGGTTGCGCATCGACCACCTGCTGCTCAACCCGGAGCTTGCGCCTTACCTGAAGCGGGCCGGCGTCGACGCCTGGGTGCGTAACGAAGCCAAGGCCAGTGACCACGCGCCGGTCTGGATCGAGGTAGGCGGGCGCAAACAATGACTCACAGCAGCGTGTCCAGGGTGATCGGAAACGCCCTGATGCGCTTGCCAGTGGCGTGGTAGACCGCGTTGGCGACTGCCGCCGCTACCCCGACCACGCCAATTTCTCCCACGCCTTTGGAACCAAGGTCGTTGACGATGTCGTCCTGTTCGTCGACAAATATCACCTCGACATCAGCGATGTCGGCATTGACCGGAATGTGATACTCGGCCAGGTTGTGGTTGAGTATCCGGCCTAGCGCGTGGTCAGTCTGGGCCTGTTCCTGCAAGGCCATGCCCAGGCCCCACACGACACCGCCGAGGATCTGGCTGCGAGCGGTTTTCGGGTTGACCACACGCCCGGCTGCGACGGCGCTGACCACGCGGTTGACCTTGATCGTGCCCAGCGCTTCATCCACCAGGACTTCGACGAACACGGCCGAGTGCGTGGCGGTGGAAAACGGTTCACGCTTCGCGCTCGGCTCTGCATCGATCTGTACTTCGAAGAAGCCTTTTTCCGATGTGGCAGCAATGTCCGAAAGCGCGATGCTCTGTTTGCCGAAATGCAGGTGACCGTCGGCGAAGGTGATTGCCTCCAAGGGCAGGCTGGCCAGTGCCGGGTAGGCCGCGCGGGCGCATTCCAGCACCTTGCTGCGCAGGATCTGGCAGGCCTGCAGGACTGCCGCACCGACGGAGGAGACCGTGAACGAGCCACCCTGCAATGGCGCGGTGGGTAACGAGGAGTCGCCCAGCACGAAGGTCACGTCCGCTATCGGCAGGCCAACTGCGTCGGCGGCGATCTGGGTCATGACCGTGTAGGTGCCAGTACCGATATCGGTCGTCGCGCTGCTGACGGTCAAGTGGCCTTGCGCATCCAGCCGTGCCTTGGCGCTGGCCTTCATCTGCATGGCTTCCCACACGCCACCTGCCATGCCCCAACCGATCAGTTGCCGGCCTTTTCGCATGCTACGGGGTATGGCATTACGGCCGCTCCAGCCGAAGCGCCTGGCGCCTTGGTCGTAGCAGGCCAGCAACGCCTTGCTGGAGTAGGGCTTGCCTTCGTTGCCGTTATGCGCGGTGAAATTGACCCGACGCAATTGCACCGGGTCAAGTTCGAGCGCACAGGCGAGTTCATCCATCGCACATTCCAGGGCAAGTACACCGGAGCCTGCACCGGGGGCACGCATGTCCAGCGGGGTGTACACGTCGAGCGGGGTCAGGCGATAGCTCAGCGCCACGTTATCGCAGCGGTAAAGCATGCCGCTCCACTCCACCAGGTGCTCGGTGAAGTCTTCGAAGCGAGACGTCTGGCCGATCGCGTCATGGGCAACGGCCAGCAAACGGCCGTCGGCATTTGCCCCCAGGCGCAGACGCTGCAGCGTGCGGGGCCGGTAACCAAAGGTGAACATCTGTTGGCGGGTGAGGGTGACCCTGACCGAACGTTTGAGTTGCAATGCGGCCATGACTGCAAGCGGCAACTGGTACTGCGGACGCAACCCTGAGCCAAACGCCCCGCCGACATACGCGGCCAGTACCCGGATGCGGTCCTTGGGCAGCCCGAACACCTTGTGCAGGTAGTCCTGGCAGTTCTGGGTGCCCTGGGTCTTGTCGTGTATCTCAAGCTGATCGCCGGGTTTGTAGAGGACCGTCGAGGCATGAGGTTCCATGGGGTTGTGATGCTCGTTGGCGGTCTGGTAGGTCGCATCGACCTTGACCGGCGCATGGGCGAACTGCCCGGCGAAGTCGCCACGGGGCGCTGGGGTCTCGGCGGGGGCCTTGTGGCTATGCTCGAGGGCGGCCAGCAAGTCGGTCTGGTGTGCCTCCTGGCTGTACTCGATCTTGATCAGGGAGCCTGCGTAGCGGGCCAGTTCGAGGTTTTCGGCAACCACCAGTGCCAGCGGCTGCCCGCTGTACAGCACGCGGTCATTGAACAAAGGGCGAAAAGGCGCGCCTTCGGCCGAGTCTGCATCGCTGTAGTCATCGTCGTAACTGGATACCCGAGGGCGGTGGGCGTGGTCCAGCACGGCAATGACGCCGGTTACCTTCATCGCCTCGCTGCTGTCGATGTGAAGCACCCGGCCGCGGGCGATGGTGCTGCACACGACGCTACCATGCAGCAGCCCGGCTTCGGGGTATTCACCGGCATAGCGAGCCTGCCCGGTGACCTTTGCCACGCCATCGACGCGGTCCAGGGGCTGGCCGACAACAGTTGTAATGCCATTCATGGGGTGGCTCCTGCGTAGGTATTGCCAAAGGCGGCCTCACTGAGCGCACGCACGATGGCCCGCTGTGCGAGGGGGACCTTGAAACCGTTATGGCTCAGCGGCCTGGCACCTTGCAGCAACACGCGGGCGGCCTGGGTGAACAGTGCCTCGGAAGGCGCGTGGCCTTTGAGTACCTGTTCAGCGGTTGCTTCGCGCCAAGGCTTGTGCGCTACCCCGCCGAGTGCCAGACGGGCATCCTCAATGATGCCTCCCTTGATCTTCAGGCCAGCCGCGACCGATACCAGGGCGAAGGCATACGATGCACGGTCGCGAACCTTCAGGTAGCTGCAATGCGCCGCGAAGTCTGGCGGGGGCAACTCGATGGCGACGACAAGTTCATCGTCGCTCAAGTGATTGTCGCGCTCGGGTGCGTCACCCGGCAGGCGGTGGAAGTCTGCGAAGGCGATCTGGCGCTCATCGCGCGGGCCCTGCACGTGTATCACCGCCTCCAGGGCGGCCAGTGCCACGCACATGTCAGAGGGATGGGTGGCGACACAGGCGGCGCTCGCACCGAGGATGGCGTGCATCCGGTTCAGGCCTGTGCGCGCCGGGCAGCCGCTGCCGGGCTCGCGTTTGTTGCACGGCGTGCCGGTGTCGTAGAAGTATTGGCAGCGTGTGCGTTGCAGCAGGTTGCCGCCGGTGGTCGCCATGTTTCTCAATTGCGCTGAGGCGCCTGCCAGGATGGCCTGGGACAGCAGCGGATAGCCCTGTTCGATCAGCGGGTGCCAGGCCAGCTCGCTATTGCTGACCAGTGCACCGATGCGCAAACCGCCGTTTGCCGTCGCTTCGATTGCCTGGAGCGGCAGGCCCGAGATGTCGATCAGGCGCTTGGGCCGTACCACGTTTTCCTTCATCAGGTCGACCAGGTTGGTGCCGCCGGCAATGAACCGGGAGGTTAAATTTGCAAGGTTGATGGCTTCGTTGATAGTGGTGGGTTTGTGGTAGCTGAACGGGTTCATTTGCCTGCCTCCTGCATGAGCGGCAGGGCTTCTTCCACGGCCGCCACGATGTTGCCGTAGGCGCCGCAACGGCACAGGTTGCCGCTCATCTGCTCGCGTATGGCTTCGCGGCTGTCGGCCCGCCCTTCATGCGCAAGGCCGATGGCCGAGCAGATTTGCCCGGGGGTGCAATAGCCGCACTGGAACGCGTCATGGCTGATGAACGCACGCTGCATGGGGTGCAGCTGATCGCCGTTGGCCACGCCTTCGATGGTGACCAGTTCGGCGCCGTCGCACATGACCGCCAGGGTCAGGCAGGCATTCACCCGCCGGCCGTCACGCAACACGGTGCACGCGCCGCACTGGCCGTGGTCGCAGCCTTTCTTGGTGCCGATCAAGTCCAGCTGTTCACGCAGCAGGTCCAGCAGCGTCGTCCACGGCAGGACCTGCAGCGAGCGGGCCTGCCCGTTCAATGTCAGGCTTATGGAGTGCGCCTGGGCGTCCTCGGGAGTGATTGCACGCATGGGAGGTCCTCACGGTGGGTCATTTCTTGCCCGGCAATACCGAGCTGAGCACTTGTTTGGCCGTCTGCACGATCACGCCGGCCTGGTTCGGGTCACCCTGCAGCAGGGTGCTGGCGAACTTCTTCGCCTGTTCCAGTTTGATATGCGGCGGCAGCGGCGGCACGTTGGGGTCGGTCTTGAACTCGATCAGCACTGGCCGGTCGGCGGCCAAGGCCCGTTCCCAGGCGTCGGCGATGTCTTCCTCGCGTTCCACGTAGATGCCCTGCAGCCCGATGGAGATGGCGAACAGGTGGTAGGGCACGTCGGGGATCGACTGCGAGGCTTCGAACTTGGGGTCACCCTCCATTACCCGCTGCTCCCAGGTGACCTGGTTGAGGTCTTCGTTGTTGAACACCGCGCAGATCCACTGCGGGTTGTCCCACTGCTGCCAGTACTTGGCCACGGTGATCAGCTCGGCCAGGTTGCTCATCTGCATGGCGCCATCCCCGACCAGGGCGACCACCGCCCGTTGCGGGTGGGCGAACTTGGCGGCAATCGCATAGGGCACCGCCGCGCCCATGCTGGCCAGGCCACCGGACAGCGAGCACTGCATGCCCTGGCGGATTTGCAGGTCGCGGGCGAACCAGTTGGCGCAGGAGCCAGAATCGCTGCTGATAATGGCATTGTCGGGCAGGCGTGGGGACAGTTCGTAAACCACGCGTTGCGGGTTGATCGGCTCGGCCTTGACCAAGGCGCGCTTTTCCAGGGTCTTGTCCCAGTGCGCCCGCCAGCTTTCGACCTTGTCACGCCAGCGCCGGTCCGCCTTGTGCTCCAGCAGTGGCAGCAACGCGTGCAGGGTTTGCGCAGCGTCGCCCACCAGGTTCACTTCCATCGGGTAGCGCAGGCTGAGCATGTCCGGTTGCAGGTCGATCTGCACCCCGCGGGCCTGGCCTTCCTTGGGCAGGAATTCGGCATAGGGGAAGCCTGAGCCGATCATCAGCAAGGTGTCGCATTCGTTCATCAGCTGGTAGCTGGGTTCGGTGCCGAGCAGGCCGATGGAGCCGGTGACCCAGGGCAGGTCATCAGGCAGCACGGCCTTGCCCAGCAGCGCCTTGGCCACGCCTGCGCCGAGTTTTTCCGCGAGCGCAATGACCTGCTCGGTAGCCTGCAGCGCGCCGGCCCCAACCAGTATCGCCACCTTGCGCCCAGCGTTGAGCACGTCGGCGGCGCGCTGCAGGTCCTCGCCGAAGGGGACAACCTTGGGCTTGCTGTAGCCGATGCCGGAATGCACCGTGCCATGGGCTCTGGGCGGCTCGCTGTAGGGCAGGTCCTGCAGGTCGTTGGGCAGGATGATTGCGGTGACGCGGCGCTCGCCGACAGCCGTGCGCACGGCGCGGTCGAGCAGGTGGCGCACTTGCTCGGGCGTAGAGGCCTGCTGGACGAAGGCACCGGCCACATCCTTGAACATCGACAGCAGGTCGAGTTCTTGCTGGTAGTGCCCGCCAAGCGCGGCGCGCGCCTGCTGGCCGACGATGGCCAGCACCGGCTGGTGGTCCATGCGCGCATCGGACAGGCCGGTAAGCAGGTGCGAGGCACCGGGGCCGGAGGTGGCGATGCAGACACCCAGTTCGCCCGTGAACTTGGCGTGGGCGCTGGCCATGAACGCGGCCATTTCTTCATGGCGGGCCTGGATGAACTCGATCTTGCCGTTGGCCCGGCTCAGGGCGCCGAACACGCCATTGATGCCATCGCCGGGGTAGCCAAAGATGCGCCGCACGCCCCATTGATACAAGCGCTCCACCAGAAAGTCGCCTACCGTGCCAGTCATTGCCTTCTCCCGGAATGTCCTTGATAGGGGTCTGGACTTGGCTGGGTTTGGGAAAGTTTCAACGGTGTTCGCGTCTGTCGGCTGACCGGAACCTCGTCAGGCTCGCCGGCTTCCCAGGCACATCGACTACCGGACGAGGATGAACGCAGATGAGTGATATCGATACCACCAGCGGCAACTTGCAGACCTTGCTTTTTGAAGATGACGGGGCCACGCCCAACAACCGTTTTCCGGTACTGCTGTACCGCTTTCAGCTAGACCCTGCAGATGACAATGCCAGCGCGTTCGAAGCGCTGTTCTCGGCACACCAGTGGACGCCCCTGTGGCGTGCTGGCATTTTCGACTACCACCATTATCACCCCAACGCCCACGAGGCCTTGGGCGTCGCCAGTGGCCATGCGCAGGTTACCCTTGGCGGCGAAGCGGGGCAGACGCTGAGTGTCAAAGCGGGCGATGTGCTGGTATTGCCGGCGGGTACCGGTCATCGCTGCGTCGAAGCCAGCGATGACTTTCTGGTGGTCGGCGCCTATCCGCACGGGCAGGAAGCGTACGACATCCAGCGTCCGGATCGTGCATCGCACCAACAGGCGCTGGCGCGCATCGCTGCAGTACCCGTCCCCGCGCAGGACCCGGCCACAGGCATGCAGATGACCCACTGGCATAACCGAACAGCAAGCGACTGATGGCGCACTGTAATCTTGGCAGCCTGGTCGGTGTGACCGGTTCTCTCAAACCCACTCGACCCGGTCGGCCAGCCGGCTGGCTCGCTGCATCAGCACTTCGGCCGGCGTCGCGTTGCTGATCGCCAGGCGCAGGCGCCCGAGGCAGCGGCCTTGAATAGGCTCGATAGAGGCCGAATGCAGGCTCACACCTTCGCCCAGTGCCGCGCTGATAGCCGGCAGGTCGGGCTGCAATTGCTGGTTGCCGGTGTAATGCAGGTCGATGTAGCGGCGGCCAGGGGCAGTGGCCTTGTGCGGCAGGGCAGCATCGCTCAGCAGGATGCGGCTGACAGGGTGTTGGGGGTTGCCGAACACTTGCCACACCTCACCGGCCTCGACGATACGGCCTTGTTCCAGCACCGCCACGCGGTCACACAGGTCGCGTATCACCTGCATTTCGTGGGTGATCAGGACGATGGTCAGGCCCAGCCGCTGGTTGATGTCGCGCAACAGTTCAAGCACCGACTCGGTACTTTGCGGGTCGAGAGCCGAGGTGGCCTCGTCGCACAGCAGGATCTGGGGTTGCAACACCAGCGCCCGGGCAATGCCCACGCGCTGCTTCTGGCCGCCTGACAGCTGGGCCGGGTAGTCCCCGGCGCGACCTGCCAGGCCGACCAGTTGCAACAGTTCCTGCACCCGGGCGGTGCGCTGCGCGCGCGGCACGCCGGCCATGCGCAGCGGTAGTTCGACATTCTCCCCGACGGTGCTGTTGGCCAGCAGGTTGAAGTGCTGGAAGATCATCGCCACCTTGCGCCGCAAGGTCTGCAGGGGCTTGCCCTGCAGCCCGGCAATGTCCTGGCCGTCGATCAGCACCTGGCCAGCGCTGGGGGCCTCCAGGCGGTTGAGCAGGCGCAACAGCGAGGACTTGCCCGCGCCACTGCGGCCAATGATGCCGAACACCTCGCCGCGGCGTATCTCCAGGTCGATGGCATCCAGCGCACTGACCCCGCCATAGCGCTTGTGGATGCCCTGCAGTCGCAAGTGGGCCTGGGCTGGCTGGAGCTGTTGCTGAAAGCGGCTCATGGCTCAGAACCCCGGGGCGATCTGGCCCTTGTAGCGGGTCAGGATGAAATTGCGTACTTCTGGCGAATTGAGCGCCTTGGCCAGTTTCTGGATGCCCGGGTCCTGGAGGTTGTCGGGGCGGGCAACCAGGTATTCGACGTACAGGTCCTTACCTTTTTCGACGATCAGCGCGCTGTTGGTATCGATACCGGCCTCCAGTGCGTAGTTGGCGAAGACGAAGGCCAGGTCTACCTGCTTGACCGAGCGGGCCAGCATGGCGCCTTCCAGCTCGCGGATCTTCAGGTGGCGCGGGTTGTCGATGATGTCGCGCTGGGTCGATTGCGGGTTGCTCGGATCCTTGAGTTTGAGCAACCCAGCCTCGGCCAGCAGCACCAGGGCGCGGCCGGTATTCACCGGGTCGTTGGGGATGGCTACGCTGGCGCCCTCGGGCAGCTCGGCCAGGGTCTTGTACTTGGCCGAATAGGCACCGAACGGCTCGATGTGCACGCCGACCACCGGGACCAGGTCGGTATGCCGGGTCTGGTTGAAGTCGTTGAGGAACGGCCGGTATTGGTAGTAGTTGGCATCCAGGTGCTTTTGCGCCAGTTGCAGGTTGGGCTGGATGAAGTCGTTGAACACCTTGATGTCGAGGTCCACGCCTTCCTTGGCCAGGGCCGGTTTGACGAATTCGAGGATCTCGGCGTGGGGCACCGGTGTGGCACCCACGACCAGGTGTTCGGCGGCCTGGGCGCTGAAGGCGATGAAGGCGGCGAGGGCAGTGAAGGTCTTTCTCATGATGGCAATACCTTGAGGGGAGTCAGCGTCGGGTGAAATGTCTTACCAGGCGGTCGCCGCTCATCTGCAGCACCTGCACCAGCAGGATCAGCAGCAGCACGGTGACCACCATCACATCGGTCTGGAAGCGCTGGTAGCCGAAGCGGATCGCCAGGTCGCCGAGGCCGCCGCCGCCGATCACGCCGGCCATGGCGGTATAGTCGACCAGCACGATGGCGGTGACCGTGACGGCCGCAATCAGCCCGGTGCGCGCTTCGGGCAGCAGGGTGTAGCGGATGATCTGGGCGATGCTGCCGCCCATGGCCTGGCTGGCTTCCACCAGGCCGCGGTCGACTTCGCGCAGGGCGGTTTCCACCAGGCGCGCGAAGAACGGCGTGCAACCGACTACCAGCGGCGGGATGGTGCCCTTGACCCCGAGCGAGGTGCCGGTCAGCAGCGTGGTCACCGGGATCAGCACGATCAGCAGGATGATGAACGGTAGCGAACGCAGCACGTTGACCACCACGGAAAGACTACGGTAGAGCGGCCCGTTGGCCAGCAGTTGGCGTTGCCCGGTGAGGTACAGCAACACCCCCAGGGGCAGCCCGAACAGCACGGTGAAGCCCAGGGCCGCGCCCAGCATGCTCAAGGTATCGAGGCAGGCCTGGGCGATTTCCGCCCAGTCAAGGTTGCTCAGCAGTTCGTTCATCGGCGAGCCTCACGGCGCAGGGCGGCAACCGGGTGCGACCCGCCCAGGCGGTCACCGCGGCCGAACAGCTTGTGGCGCAACGTGCCGGGTTGGTAGGCACGCTTGAACAGCCCGCGGGCTTGCAGTTCTGGCACCAGCAGGTCGACCACCGCTTCGAAGGTTTCCGGCGCGACCACGCTGGCCAGGTTGAAGCCGTCGACATCGGTTTCCTCCACCCACTCCTGCAATTGATCGGCCACGGTCTGTGCCGAGCCCACCAGCACCGGGCCGTCACCACCGATGGCGCAGTATTCGGCAATTTCGGCAGTGGTCCAGGTGCGTGTCGGGTCGGCACGGGTGAAGGCTTCCACGGCGGACTGGATGGCGTCGCTGGGCACGTCGCGCAGCACCTGGTCGGGCGCGTATTCGGCGAAGTCGATACCGGTCCAGCCCGACATCAGTGCCAAGGCGCCGCTGGCGCTGGCGTACTGGCGATACTCCTCGAGCAGGGCCAGGGCCTGCTGGTCGGTGGGCGCGACGATGACCGTCAGTTGTTCGAGGATCTGTACCTCATCGGCTGCGCGGCCGCTGGCAGCCACCGCCGCGCGCAGTTCGGCCACCTGCTTGCGCAGCACCGCCTTGCTGGGTGCGGCGACGAACACGCACTCGGCATTGGCGGCGGCGAAGGCACGGCCGCGGCTCGATGCGCCGGCCTGGTAGATCACTGGCGAGCGTTGCGGCGAGGGTTCGCTCAAGTGAAAACCCGGCACCTTGAACCAGCTGCCCTGGTGGTCGATGCCATGGACCTTGCGCGGGTCGACATACACCCCGGTTTCCCGGTTGGCCTGGACCGCATCATCGTCCCAGCTGGTTTCCCAGAGTTTGTAGCAGACCTGCAGGTATTCCTCGGCCAGGGCATAACGCTGATCGTGGCTGAGGGGCGGCTGCCCCAGGTTACGCGCGCCGCTGGCGAGGTAAGAGGTGACGATGTTCCAGCCGGCGCGCCCCTGGGTCAGGTGATCGAGGGTGCTCATGCGCCGGGCGAACGGGTAGGGGTGTTCGAACGACACCGACGCGGTCACGCCGAAACCCAGGTGGCGGGTGGCCGCGGCCATGGCGGGCACCAGCTGCAAGGGGTCGTTGACCGGTACCTGGGCGGCGTTGCGCAAGGCCGCGTCGGCATTGCCGCCAAACACGTCATACACGCCCAGCACGTCGGCGATGAACAGGCCATCGATGCAGCCCCGCTCCAGGGTCTTGGCAAGCGCTACCCAATAATGGATATCGGTGTAGCGGGTGGCCTGGTCCCGTGGGTGGCGCCAGAGCCCGGGCGAAAGGTGGCCGACGGTGTTCATGGCAAAGGCATTGAGGCGGATCTGCTTGGTCATGGTCGGGCAGCCTCAGTTCCAGTCATGGCGGGCAGGCTTGATGCCGTTCAAGGCCCAGTTGCCGACCAGGTGATATTTCCAGCGCACCGGGTCGTGCAGGGTATGCACCCGGGCGTTGCGCCAGTGGCGGTCGAAGTTGTGCCGAGTCAGCGACGAGCGCGTGCCGCCCAGTTCGAACAGGCGGTTGCTGGCTTCGATGGCCACCTCGGTGGTGAGCACCTTGGCCTTGGCCACGGCCACCGAGGCCAAGGCCACGTTGTCTTCATCCGGTGCCGGTCTGGCCGCATCCAGCGCCAGGCCCGCGCGTTCCAGCAGCGCCTCGGCCGCTTCCTGGCGGATTTCCAGTGAGCCGACCTGGATGATGGTCAGTGGGTCTTCGCTGGCCTTTTCGACCTTGGCATCGATCCACGGGCGGGCGTGCTGGCGCACGAAGGCAATGGTGTCGTCCAGTGCCGCACGGCCGATGCCGGCATCGATGGCGGCGGTGGTCAGCTGGGCGAAGGGGCCTGCCAGGGTCGGGCTCTCGTAGGAGCGGTAGCTGGGGAACAGGTTGAATGCCGCTACCCGCAGGCCATCGAGCAGCACGGTGCCGCTGGAGGTGGTGCGTTGGCCCATGCTGCTCCAGTCGTCGACGATCACCAGGCCTGGCGTGCCACGTTCGACGAATGCCAGCTGCGCACGGTCCTGCTCATCCAGCGCCAGTACCCCGATCCAGTGGGCGTACAACGAGCCGGTGCAGTAGCCTTTGCGTCCATCGATGCGAAAGCCGTCGCCTTCGGCCACCAGTCGGGTGCTGATGTCCTGGACGGTCTTGCCGCCGGTTTCCGACAGGGCATTGGCAAAGCGATGGCCCTGCAGCACCAGGCCGAAGAAGTGGCGTTGCTGTTCGGGGGTGCCTTGCAGGCGGATGTCTTCGAGCAGGCAGTAATGATTCTGCGGAATTTGCCCCAACGACGGATCAGCGGCCGAGACGATGGCGATGACCTGGGCGAGCGTGGCGAACGAGACCTCGGCACCGCCATAGGCGCGTGGCACGGTGATGCCCCACAGCCCGCTGTTGGAGAAGGCGTCGACAATGTCTGCCGGCACTTCGCGCTGTCGATCACGTTCGGCTGCGCCTTCGCGCAGCAGTGCCGCGACCTGGTGGGCGACGGCGATCGCTTCGGCGTCGTCGTGGATGATGTGCGCTGCGGGGCGGCGGATATCGTAGGCAGCAGAGAGGATTTCGCTAGGCATGGACAACTCGATGTGTAGTCGGACGACTTCACATTGCAGCTGTTGTGCCAGCCCCTGTTACCCAGCAAATCCGCGGGTTGCAGCTGACTGATGCTGATTATTCCTGTGTAAAAGCACTGACAACTGTTGCTGAGGTGTTTGCCCGGCAACAGTGGCATGGTCGGGTTCACTTGTGCAGTGCTTGCACCAGCTCTGCCTTGGTCATCTTCGAGCGTCCCTTGATGCCTTTGCTGCGCGCCTCCTTGAGCAGGCTGTCTTTGGTCTGGCTTTGCAGCGAGGTGCTCGATGTGCGGGCATGACCTTCGCGTGACTTGGCTGCTCGCTTGGCCGCGTCCGAGCGGGCGGTTTTCTGCTCGGCAGATGAGGTCTTGCTGCCCGAACCGCTCGACTTCTCGCCACCCCCGGACTGCTTGTTGACGGTGGCCCAGGCGCGCGCCTCGGCTTCATCCTTCGGCACGCCCTTATGCTCGTAGCTCTCCTCGATGTGCTCGGCCTTGCGCTTCTGCTTGTCGGTGTATTTGTCCTTGTCGCCGCGTGGCATGGCAGTCACTCCTGCAGGGTGTGTATGCACGGTTGAAGGCGCTGGGTGCGTGGAGTGCCATCGAATGGACGGGCGGCGTGCTCACGGCTCGCTGATCTGCGACAGCGGCCTGGCCACGTGTTCCAGCGAACGCCGCTCGGCCGCCACGCCCCAGATTGCCTGGGTCAGGCCGGCGATGATCATCAGCGCCGCGCCAATCAGGTAACCGCACAGCACGTTGCTGCGCTCGCCGCTTTCGATCAGCGCACCGAACAAGGTTGGCCCGATCAGGCCACCCAGACCGGTACCGAAGGCATAGAACACGGCAATGGCCAGGGCGCGGATTTCCAGCGGAAAGGTCTCCGCCACCGTGAGGTAGGCCGAACTGGCCGCCGCCGAGGCGAAGAAAAAGATCACCATCCAGGCGATGGTCTGCTGGGTAACGTCGATCAGTTCCTGTTGGAACAGGTAGCCGCTGACGGCCAGCAGCACGCCCGAGACCAGGTAGGTCGAGCTGATCATGATGCGTCGGCCGACCACGTCGAACAGCCTGCCCAGCAGCAGCGGGCCGCAGAAGTTGCCCAGGGCGAAGGGCAGGATGTACCAGCCCACCTTGGCCGCTGGTACCCCGTAGAAGTCGGTCAGCACCAGCGCATAGGTAAAGAAGATCGCGTTATAGAAGAATGCCTGGGCGGTAAGCAAGGTCAGGCCTACCAGTGCGCGGCGCCGATGCTCGACGAACAGGCTGTGGAACACCTCGCGCAATGGCGTATGGTCGCGGGCGCGCAGGCGCAGGGGAGGGGCCTGCAGTGGTGGGATCGCGATGCCGCGCGCATGGTAATGGCGTTCGATGCCGGCGACGATGCGCTCTGCGTGTGCCGGCTGGTTGTGGATCATCAGCCAGCGCGGGCTTTCGGGGATCCACAGGCGCATCAGCATGATCAGCAAGCCCAGCACCGCGCCGATGCCGAAGCACAGGCGCCAGCCCAGATCGCCACCGACGACTATCGGGTCGAGCAGGACCACGGCACCAAGCGCACCGAGCGCTGCGCCGATCCAGAAGGTACCGTTGATGGTCAGGTCGACCCAGCCGCGATAGCGTGCCGGGGTGAATTCCTGGATAGTCGAGTTGATCGCCGTGTACTCGCCGCCGATGCCGGCGCCGGTGAGGAAGCGGAACAGCAGGAAGCTCCACAGGTTCCAGGAGAACGCGGTCGCTGCCGTGGCGCCGATGTACAGGAACAAAGTGATGAAGAACAGCCTGCGCCGCCCGAGGCGGTCCGTCAGCCAGCCGAAGAACAGCGCACCCAGGACCGCACCGGCGATATAGGTCGCGCCTGCCAGGCCGATGTCGGTGTTGCTCAGGTGCAGCGCAGGGCTGGCCTTGAGCGCGCCGGCCACCGAGCCCGCCAGGGTGACTTCCAGGCCGTCGAGCAGCCAGGTGATGCCCAGTGCCAGTACCAGCAGGGTGTGAAAGCGCGTCCACGGCAGGCGGTCGAGGCGAGCGGGGATGTCGGTGCTGTACAGGCGCTCCTGGGCAGCGCCGGTCTGCTGCAAGGCTTGTGTCGTCACTGCAATGCCTTCATTCAACCGTCCGATTGCTCTTCTGGCGGAACCTGCTCCTCTGGCCAGTCTGGAGCTTCCTGTTGCGGTTGCGGTTCTGGCTTGGGCACGGGCTCGCCCGGATTGTGCGGCACTTCGTCGACATACGGGTCAGGGTGGTTGGGGTCGATCATGGCCTGTCTCCTGAAAGGATGGTTACCTCCTGTTAGGGCGTGCAGGTGCGTTGGCTGTTCAATCCGATTCGCCAGTGGCTGCGATGGTGTTTGCACTGGAGCGAGTGGGTCAAACGTGATTTGTTCTGTAGGCCAGCGGCGAAGGCTGAGATAATGAAGGCCAATCACAAGGGCCATGCCATGCTGTCCATCTCCAATAACGTGCATCTGCCAGATGCCGAGATCGAACTGACTTACATCCGCGCGCAAGGCGCAGGCGGGCAGAATGTCAACAAGGTGTCCAGCGCTGTGCACCTGCGGTTCGACATTCGCGCCTCGTCGCTGCCCGAGTTTTACAAGGAGCGGCTGCTGGCGCTGCGTGACAGCCGCATCACCGGCGATGGCGTGCTGATCATCAAGGCCCAACAGTACCGCACCCAGGAGCAGAACCGCGCTGACGCATTGGCGCGTCTTGCCGAGTTGATCATCACTGCGGGCAAGGTCGAGAAGAAACGCCGGCCAACCAAGCCGACTCTGGGCTCGAAGACACGCCGGCTTGAAGGAAAAGCCAGGCGCAGTGATGTCAAGGCGGGGCGGGGAAAGGTGGAGTTCTAGAGTGAACCCGTTTTAACTGAGAGATGCATGCCTTGAGGTCTTCAGCGCCTGTGAGATCGAGCGCCGCCCGCGCGGCGCATCGCGAGCAAGCTCGCTCCTACATTTGTTGCAACGTGGCCATG